>CAVRGT010000008.1:0-137829 GCA_963720805.1 uncultured Solirubrobacterales bacterium
CCCAGCCGTAGTCGTGGTACATCAGGCCGGCGTAGACGCCGACGGGCTGCCCTTCAGCGAGGCGGGCACAATACCCGCGGGTTCCAGCGCCTCCCATGAGGACTCCAGGAGCAACCGCTGCTGCGGGTCGTCGCCAGGGCCTCGCGCGGTGAGATGCCGAAGAGCGCCGCGTCGAAACCGCCCGCATCTGCAAGGAAGCCGCCCTCGCGCGTAGGTCTTCCCGGTGGGTCCGGATCCGGGTCGTGGAGGCGTCCACGTCCCAGCCGCGGTCGCGGGGGAAGGGGGCGATGGCGTCGCGCCGTCGGGGACCAGGCGCCAAAGGTCGTCCGGGGAGGCGACACCGCCGGGGAAGCGGCAGGCCATGCCGACGATCGCGATGGGCTCGGTGCGGCGCCTCGACCGAAGTCGGCGGCGGGTGTGCTGGAGGCGGCCGTCACGCGCTTGAGGTAGTCGCGCAGCTTGTCGCTTCGACATGGGCTCGGCCGTATCGCGTGAGTCGTGAGGCGTGAGTCTCGGTGAGGAGCGGCCGCGGGGGTCTCGCCCTCTCGCGGACCAGTTCGTCGATGTCGATCAGGTCGAAGAGCTCGTGGTCGCCTCGGCGCTTTGAGCCCTCCTCGGCCTGTCGCGCTCCGGCGAGCGCGCGGCAGGCTCGCCGAGCGAGGCCGGCGCCGCGCAATCGCGGCGCCATCGCGGATCGGCCAGTGCCTCGCGAACCGTCACGGTCTCGAGCATCCAGCGCGGTCGCGGCGGCTCCTCCCCCGGGCCGAGCCGGTCCCGGAGATGCTCGGCCAAGGCCGCGGGAGTGGGGTAGTCGAAGACGACGGTCGGCGCGGCAGCCGTAGGCCGGTGGCGCCACTGAGACCGTTGCGCAGCTCGAGCGCGGCCAGCGAGTCGAAGCCGAGCTCCTTGAAGGCCTGGTGGCCTCGACCGCCGCGCCAGAGGCGTGGCCAAGCACGCCGCGGCATTGCCGCGGACCACGGTCCAGCGAGCGGAGCTCTTCGTCTGCTCGACCGTCCGGCATGCGGCGAGGCTCGCGTCGTCCAGCGTTCGGCCGGGCGGCGGTGCGGCTGGCGGGGATGCGGACCAGTCCGCTGAGGATCGGCGGCAGGAGCCGGCCGTCGGCGGCCTGGGTGCGCAGGGCGTGGCGGTTGAGCCGGGCGGAAGCGAGTGACGGGTTCCGCGGACCGCAGAGCAGCGTCGAAGAGCGCCAGCGCTTCCTCGGTGGCCAGGCGGCGCGAGACCGGCGCGGCGCGAGCGGGCCAGCGTCGGCGGCCGCTCGAGGTCGCCGCCGCGATGCCGCTGCCTGCGCAAAAGGCCCCAGGCGATCGAGGTGCCGGGCAGCCCTCGGCGCGGCGCTTCTGGGCGAGGGCGTCGAGAAAGGCGTTGGCAGCGGCGTAGTTGGCCTGGGCGGGATCGCCCAGCGAGCCGGCGATCGAGGAGAAGAGCGATGAAGGCGGAGAGGTCCGGGTCCTTGGTCAGCTCGTGCAGGTGCCAGGCGGCGGTCTGCCTTGGGGGCGAAGACCGCGCCAGCGCTCGGCGTCGAGGGTCTCGAAAACACCGTCGTCGAGCACCCCGGCGGAGTGGACGACCGCGCCGAGGGGGTGCTCGGGGTCGATCGGCCAGGAGCTCTTCCAGCTGCTCGCGGTCGGAGACATCGCAGGCGAGGACCGCGACCTTCGGCCCCAGGCGCCTCCAGCTCGTCGATCAGCTCGGCTGCCCCCGTCGCTCTCTGCGCCCCGGCGGCTGACCAGGAGCAGGCGGCGGGCGCCGTGGCGCTCGGCCAGGTGCCTGGCGATAAGCGCGCCGAGACCGCGGTGCCCACCGGTGATCAGGACGGTGCGCGTCAGGGTCGAGGGGCGTGGCCGCGGACTCGTCCTCTTCTGGCTTCACCGCGGGGAAGCCGGGGCACCAGCAGCGCCTGCCCATCGCGCAGGGCGATCTCGGGCTCTTCAGCGCTGAACGCCGGGCCCGCTCGAGCCCTCCGGCGAAGCATCGCTTCGTCCGTGTCGATCAGGGCGAAGCGGCCGGGGTGCTCGAGCGAGCCGAGCGGACCAGGCCCCAGAGGGCAGCCGCCGCCGAGGTCCGGGACCTCCCCATCGGCGGTGGCCACCGCCCCTCGGTGAGCAAGACCAGGCGCTCCTCGGCGCGTTCCTCGTCGGCGAGGCAGTCTGGATCCAGGCCCGGGCGGCGTCGCTCGCGGCGAGGGCGTCGGCGGCGGGGTCGGCACCGGGGGCAGGTCGAGATCCGCAGCGGTGCCAGGCGGGTCGGTGCCTGCCCGCCGTCTCGCTCCTCGGCCTCCGGCGGGCGGGGCCGCCAGTCGACGCCGAAGAGCTCCTCGGCGCGATCGGCGCCGGCGCAGCAGGGCCGGGTCGAGCTCGCGCCCGGCCACCGAGCGTGACCGAGGCGGACCGGGGCGTCCGGCGGAGTCGAAGGCGGTGAGGGCGCAGGCGGCCGCTCGCCATGCGCCAGGCGGACCCGCAGGGCGGCCTGGCGCCGGGGACCGCGTCCGGACCCCGCGTCCAGGCGAAGGGCAGCATTGCTTTGCCCTGGTTCGGCTCGAGCGACAGTATCCAGGGCGGCGTGGAAGGCAGAGTCGAGCAGGGCGGGGTGCATCGCCGAAGCGCCCGGCTCCGCTCGCCTGCTCCTCGGCCAGCGAGATCTCGGCGTAGACCTCCTCGCCGAGCGCGCCAAGCGGCGTCAGCCCCTGGAAGGCCGGGCCGTACTCGAGCCCGCGCCTCGGCGAGGCGCTCGTAGAGCAGTCGAGCTCGAGCGGCTCTGCCCGCTCCGGCGGCCAGGCCCCGAGGGCTCTCGCGGCGTCAAGTTCGGCAGTCGGAGAGAAGCCCCTGGCGTACAGGGTCCACTCCCCCGGCTCCTCCCGCTCCCCCTCGACGCGGGAGTGGATCGAGAGATCACGCTTGCCGTCCTCCCTCGGGGGCGAGGGAGACCTGCAGGGCGACTCCGCCCGTCTCGGGAATCACGAGCGGCGCCTGCAGGACGAGCTCCTCGAGGCGTGCACAGCCGACCTCCTCGCCTGCCCACAGCGCCAGCTCGACGAAGGCGGTGCCGGGAAGCAGGACCACGCCGCCGAGACGGCGTGGTCGGCCAGCCAGGGGTGGGTCTGCGGTGCGAGATGCGGCCGGTGAGGATCGAGGCCCCGCTCTCGGGGTCTTCGAGCGTGGCGCCGAGCAACGGGTGATCGGCCGGCGGCCTGGCCGATCGCGCTGGGGTCGCCGCTGCGCGTTGGCGGCATTGAGCCAGTAGCGCTTGCGCTGGAAGGGGTAGGTGGGCAAGGGCACCGCGCTTGCGCCGGTGCCCTTGAAGTAGGTGCCCCAGTCGAGCTTTGCGCCCGCCGTGTGGGCGGCGGCGAGGGAGAGGGCGATCGCCTTGGGCTCCTCGCGCCCCTCGCGCAGGGTCGGGATCAGGGCGGCCTTGGCCTCCTCGCCGAGGGTGGCGGCGGCCATCGCGCTGAGCACCGCGTCGGGGCCGAGCTCGAGGAAGGTGGTGGCTCCCTTTTCCTTGAGGGCCGTGACCGCGTCGGCGAAGCGCACCGGCTGCCTTGCGTGTCTGACCCAGTAGGCGGGGTCGGTGGCCTGCTCGGGGGTTAGCGCTCCTCCCGTGAGGTTGGAGATCACCGGCAGCTTCGGCTCGTTGAGGGTCAAGGAGGAGACGACCTCCGAGAAGGGCTCCAGCATCGGCTCGATCAGCGGCGAGTGGAAGGCGTGGGAGACCGAGAGGCGCTTGGTCTTTCGACCTTCGCCTTGGAAGCGGGAGTCGAGCGCTTCGATTGCCTTCTCATCGCCAGAGATCACGGAGGCGTTGGGTGAGTTGATCGCCGCCAGCGAGAGCAGCGCTCCTTGCCCTCGATCGCGGCCAGGGCCTCGGCCTCGGTGGCCTCGATCGCCAGCATCGCCCCGGCCTGCGGGCAGCGCGCCCATCAGCTTGCCCCGGGCGCAGATCAGCTTGGCGGCGTCGGGGAGTGAGAAGACGCCGCTTATATGGGCGGCGACGATCTCCCCGACCGAGTGGCCGGTCAGCAGGTCCGCTTTGAGGCCGAAGGACTCGAAGAGTGGTGAGAGCGCCAGCTCGGTGGCGAAGAGGGCGGGCTGGGCGTAGGTGGTGTTGTCGAGCGAGCGCTGCCTCCTTGGAGCCGGGCTCGCTGAAGAGGAGGTCCTTCAGGGGTCGGTCCAGATGCGGGTCGATCTCGGCGCAGGCCTCGTCCAGTGCCTTGGCGTAAGCGGGGTAGGTCGCATGGAGCTCTCTTCCCATCCCCGGGCGCTGGGAGCCCTGGCCGGTGAAGAGGAAGGCGAGGCGGCCGGTGGCGGCGGTTGCTTCACAGGCGTCTGAAGAGGGCTCGCCCTTGGCGAGGGCAGCGAGGGCGGCGAGGATCTGCTCGCGCTCTGTCCCGATGACCGCGGCTCGCATGCTCCATCTGGCTCTGGTCGTGGCGAGAGAGAAGGAGAGGTCGATCAGCTCCAGTTCGGGGTTCTGCTCGAGGTGGGCGGCGAGGCGGCTTGCAGCCTCGTGCAGGGCCTCTGTCGATTTGGCCGAGAGGACCAAGGGGATCGGGCCGGGCAGAGGGGCCCGCTCCTCGTCTTGGTCCTTGGCGGAGCGCCCGGGCCGGGGTCCCGACCGGCCACGGGCGCCTCCTCCAAGATCAGATGTGCGTTGGTGCCGGAGGCGCCGAAGGAGGAGACGCCGGCGCGGCGTGGCCGGCCGTTGGGCTCCCATGGGCTCGCCTCGGTCAAGAGCTCGATCTCCCCCGCCTCCCAGTCGACCTTGGAGGAGGGGGCGTCGATGTGAAGAGTCTTCGGCAGCACCCCTTCGCGCATCGACATCACGGTCTTGATCACCCCGGCCACCCCGGCCGCCGCCTGGGTGTGGCCGATGTTGGACTTGATCGAGCCGAGCTTCAACGGGGTCTCCCGATCCTGGCCGTAGGTGGCGAGCAGGGCGCCGGCCTCGATCGGATCGCCCAGGGTGGTGCCGGTGCCGTGGGCCTCGACCGCGTCGACGTCCAGCGGGCTCCAGCCGCGCGTTGGCCAGGGCCTGGCGGATCACCCGCTCCTGGGAGGGACCGTTGGGGGCGGTCAGCCCGTTGGAGGCGCCGTCCTGGTTTACCGCGGAGCCGCGGATCGTGGCAAGCACCGCGTGGCCGTTTGCCTCGGCCTCGGAGAGGCGCTCGAGGGCGAGCACGCCGACGCCCTCCGCCGAAACCGACGCCATCGGCGCTCTCCGCGAACGACTTGCAGCGGCCATCCGGCGAGAGGCCGCGCTGGCGGCTGAACTCGACGAAGGTGCTGGGGGTGGCCAGCACCGTCACTCCGCCCGCCAGCGCCAGGTCGCACTCACCCGCCCGCAATGCCTGGGCCGCCAGGTGCATCGCCACCAGCGAGGAGGAGCAGGCGGTGTCGACCGACATCGCCGGGCCCTCGAGCCCGAGCGCGTAGGCGACCCGACCGGAGACGGCGCTGCCGGTGCTGCCGAGGTCAGGTAGCCCTCGGCCCCCTCGATGCCCGGGCGACGCCGTAGTCGTGGTACATCACCCCGGCGAAGACCCCGGTTTGGCTTCCCCACAGCCGCCGTGGGTCGATGCCGGCGTCCTCCAGCGCCTCCCAGCTCGCTTCCAGCAGCAGGCGCTGCTGGGGGTCGATCGCCAGCGCCTCGCGCGGGCCGATCTCGAAGAAGCCGGCGTCGAAGTCGGCCGCGTCGGCGAGAAAGCCGCCCTCGCGGGCGTAGCTGCTGCCGGCCCGGTCGGGGTCCGGGTCATAGAGGCGCTCCAGGTCCCAGCCCCGGTCGGTGGGGAACCCGGCGATCGCGTCGCCCCCGGACTCGAGCAGCTGCCAAAGCTGCGCGGGCGAAGCGACGCCGCCGGGGAAGCCGCAGGACATGCCGACGATCGCGATCGGCTCCTCCAGAGCCTGTGGCCGGGGCCGGCCGGGCGCCGCCCGGCGGGGCGCCCCGCTGCCGACCTGATCGCCGATGAACCGCGCCAGCGCCTCGCTCGATGGGTGGTCGAAGACCACCGTGGCGGGTAGCCGCAGGCCGGTCGCCGCGCCGAGCCGGTTGCGCAGCTCGACCGCCGCGAGCGAGTCGAAGCCGAGGTCCTTGAAGGAGCGGCCCGGCGGGATCGAGCCGGCCGAGTCGTGCCCCAACGTCGCCGCCACGTGCGGCCGCACCAGGCCGAGGACGATCTCCTCGCGCTCGCTCTCCTCGCAGCCGGCCAGCCTCGTCGCGAGGTCGCCCGATTGCGCAGGCGGGTGGGTCGGGGCGCGGACGAGACCGCGCAGAACCGCCGGCAGGGACCCCGCCCTGGCCCGCGCCGCCAGCGCGGCCCGGTCGAACTCGACCGGCGCCAGCAGCGCCTCGTCCCGCGCCAGCGCGGCATCGAAGAGCTCGAGCCCCGCGACGGAGGCGAGCGCCAGGAACCCGAGCCGCGCCCGCACCCGGCTCTTGAGCAGGTCCAGCTCGGCAGCGCTGAGCGCCCCGGACATGCCGCTCTCCTGCTCCCACAAGCCCCAGGCGAGCGAGGTCGCGGGCAGGCCGCGGGCCTGGCGATGCGCGGCGAGCGCATCGAGGAAGGCGTTGGCGGCAGCGTAGTTGGCCTGCGAGGAGCCGCCCAGCAGGCCGGCCGCCGAGGAGAAGAGCAGGAAGTGCGAGAGGCCGAGGTCGGCGGTCAGCTCGTGCAGGTCCCAGGCGGCATCGACCTTGGGGCGCATCACGCGCTGCAGGCGCGGCGCGTCGAGCGAGGCGATCACGACGTCGTCGAGCACTCCGGCGCAGTGGATCACGGCGCCAAGCGGGTGCTCGGCCGCGACCGAGTCGATCAGTCGAGCCAGCTGCGGTCGCTCAGAGACGTCGCAGGCGGCGATCGTGACCTGCTCGGCGCCGAGCTCGATCAAGTCCGCCTTGAGCTCATCCGCCCCCGTCGCCGCGCCGCCGCGACGGCCGGCGAGGAGGAGCCGGCGGGCGCCGTGATGGCTGACGAGCCGGCGGGCGACCAATGCCCCGAGCCCACCGGCGCCGCCGGTGATCAGCACCGTCCGAGATGGATCGAGCGGGGCCGCGGCGCCGGCCTCGATCGCCTTCGGGGCCAGTCGGGGAGCGAGCGGCCGCCCGCGCCTCAGGGCAAGCTCAGGCTCACTCGCGCAGAGCGCAAGCGCCGCGGCCAGGGCACGCCGTGACTCCTCGCTGCCGTCGAGATCGATCAGGGCAAAGCGGCCGGGGTGCTCGGAGACGGCGGAGCGCAACAGGCCGGGCAGCGGCGCCGCGGCGAGCCGGGGCCGGTCCTCGGGGCCGGTGGCGATCGCGCTCTCGGTGAGGAAGACGAGCCGCGCTGCCTCGAGGGCCGGCGCGGCGATCCACTCGCGGGCCAGCTCGAGCGCCCGCCGGGCGGCGTCGTGAGCCGGTGCGACCGGACCATCCGCATCCTCTTCCGCCGCGATCGCGGGCGCTATGAGGACCAGGTCCGGCGCCGGGCCGTCGCCGATCGCCCGTTCCAGGGACGCGAGGTCAGGGTGTCTGTCGGCGGCGACCCCATCGATCGCTTCGCCGAGGACGGCGAGCCGCTGCGGCGACTCCGCCGCGCTCATCGCCTCGATCCACTCCAGCCCGTACAGCGACTTCCTGGCTCCGGCCCCGGCGAGCTGGCGGCGAGCGAGCTCGCGCGTGAACGCCGCCTCGACGACGACCGCGGCAGAGCCCGCCGGGTCGGACCCGCTGAGGGAAAAGCGCTTCTCCCCGACCTCTACGCGGACCCGCAGCGAGGTCGCGCCGGGGGAGTCGACGCGGACCCCGGTCCAGCTGAAGGGCAGGCCCAGCTTGTCCGGCTCGCCTTCGTTCTCCAGCGTGACCTGGAGCGCGGCGTGGAACGCGGCGTCGAGCAGGACCGGGTGGATCCCGAAAGCAGCTGAGCCAAGGGCGTGGTCGGGCTCGACCTCGGCGAAGACCTCCTCGCCGCGCCGCCAGGCGGCGCTCACGGCCCGGAAGGCCGGGCCGTACTCGAAGCCGTGCGAGTCGAGCTGCTGGTAGAGGGCCTCGACCTCGACCTCCTCCGCCCCCGGCGGCGGCCAGGGCTCCAGCGGCGACGTCGCGGCCGCGACGTCGCCCAGCACGCCGACGGCATGGCGTTCCCAGGCACCCGGCTGCCCCGGCCCCGGCTCGAGGCGGGAGTGGATCGCGATCTCACGCTCGCCGCTTCCGTCGGCCGCCCCGACCTCCACCCGCAGCTGCACCCCGGCGCCGTCGGGCAGCGCCAGCGGCGCCTCGAGGGTGAGCTCGATCACGCCCTCGCAGCCCATTTGCTCCGCCGCCTTCAGGGCCAGCTCGAGGAAGCCGGTGCCCGGCAGAATCACCCTGCCGAAGACAGCGTGATCCGCCAACCAGGGGTGCGTCTGAGTCGAGATCCGCCCGCTGAGGGTGACGCCTCCCTCTGGGTCCTCGATCGTGGCGCTGAGCAAGGGGTGCTCGGCAGCGACGAGGCCTGCGGCACCGAGGTCACCCGCACCGCTGGAGGCATTGAGCCAGTAGCGCTTGCGCTGGAAGGGGTAGGTGGGCAGCGGCACGGCCTTCGCCCCGGTTCCCTTGAAGTAGGGGCCCCAGTCGAGCTTTGCGCCCGCCGTGTGGGCGGCGGCGAGGGAGAGGGCGATCGCCTTGGGCTCCTCGCGCCCCTCGCGCAGGGTCGGGATCAGGGCGGCCTTGGCCTCCTCGCCGAGGGTGGCGGCGGCCATCGCGCTCAGCACCGCGTCGGGGCCGAGCTCGAGGAAGGTGGTGGCTCCCTTTTCCTTGAGGGCCGTGACCGCGTCGGCGAAGCGCACCGGCTGCCTTGCGTGTCTGACCCAGTAGGCGGGGTCGGTGGCCTGCTCGGGGGTTAGCGCTCCTCCCGTGAGGTTGGAGATCACCGGCAGCTTCGGCTCGTTGAGGGTCAAGGAGGAGACGACCTCTCCGAACGGCTCCAGCATCGGCTCGATCAGCGGCGAGTGGAAGGCGTGGGAGACCGAGAGGCGCTTGGTCTTTCGACCTTCGCCTTGGAAGCGGGAGTCGAGCGCTTCGATTGCCTTCTCATCGCCAGAGATCACGGAGGCGTTGGGTGAGTTGATCGCCGCCAGGGAGAGCAGCAGCTCCTTGCCCTCGATCGCGGCCAGGGCCTCGGCCTCGGTGGCCTCGATCGCCAGCATCGCCCCGGACTGCGGCAGCGCTCCCATCAGCTTGCCCCGGGCGCAGATCAGCTTGGCGGCGTCGGGGAGTGAGAAGACGCCGCTTATATGGGCGGCGACGATCTCCCCGACCGAGTGGCCGGTCAGCAGGTCCGCTTTGAGGCCGAAGGACTCAAAGAGTCGATAGATCGCCAGCTCGGTGGCGAAGAGGGCGGGCTGGGCGTAGGTGGTGTTGTCGAGGAGCGCTGCCTCCTTGGAGCCGGGCTCGCTGAAGAGGAGGTCCTTCAGGGGTCGGTCCAGATGCGGGTCGATCTCGGCGCAGGCCTCGTCCAGTGCCTTGGCGTAAGCGGGGTAGGTCGCATGGAGCTCTCTTCCCATCCCCGGGCGCTGGGAGCCCTGGCCGGTGAAGAGGAAGGCGAGGCGGCCGGTGGCGGCGGTTGCTTCACAGGCGTCTGAAGAGGGCTCGCCCTTGGCGAGGGCAGCGAGGGCGGCGAGGATCTGCTCGCGCTCTGTCCCGATGACCGCGGCTCGCATCTCCATCTGGGCTCTGGTCGTGGCGAGAGAGAAGGAGAGGTCGGTCAGCTCCAACTCTGGGCGCTCCTCGATATGGGCGGCGAGGCGGCTCGCCGCCTCGCGCAGGGCCTCGGGCGATTTGGCCGAGAGGACCAGGGGGAGCGGGCCGGACAGAGTGACCCGCTCCTTGCCTTGGTCCTTGTCGGAGGCGCCCGGGCCGGGGTCCCTGCCGGCCACGGGCGCCTCCTCCAAGATCAGATGGGCGTTGGTGCCGCTGATGCCAAAGGAAGAGATCCCGGCGCGGCGCGGGCGCCCGTTGGGCCTCCACTCCACCGCCTCGGCCAGCAGCTCGATCTCCCCCGCCTCCCAGTCGACCTTGGAGGACGGGGCGTCGACGTGAAGCGTCTTCGGCAAGACGCCTTCGCGCATCGACATCACGGTCTTGATCACGCCCGCCACACCGGCGGCGGCCTGGGTGTGGCCGATGTTGGACTTGATCGAACCGAGCTTCAGTGGTGTCTCGCGCTCCTGTCCGTAGGTGGCGAGCAGGGCTCCAGCCTCGATCGGGTCACCCAGCGTTGTGCCCGTTCCGTGGGCCTCGACCGCGTCGATGTCCTTGGGCTCCAGCCTGGCGTTGGCCAGGGCCTGGCGGATCACCCGCTCCTGCGAGGGGCCGTTCGGGGCGGTCAGCCCGTTGGAGGCGCCGTCCTGGTTGACCGCCGAGCCGCGGATCGTGGCAAGCACTGCGTGGCCGTTTCGCTCGGCATCGGAGAGGCGCTCGAGGGCGAGCATCCCCACCCCCTCTGCCCAGCCGACGCCGTCGGCGGCCTCGGCGAAGGACTTGCAGCGCCCGTCGGGCGAGAGGCCGCGCTGGCGGGCGAACTCGACAAAGACGACGGGGGTCGAGATCACCGTCGCGCCGCCGGCCAGGGCGAGGCTGCACTCACCCTGGCGCAGCGCCTGGGCGGCCAGGTGCAGCGTCACCAGCGAGGAGGAGCAGGCGGTGTCGACGGTGAGGGCCGGGCCCTCCAGGCCGAGCTGGTAGGCGACGCGCCCGGAGGCGACGCTGCCGGCGACCCCGGCGGCGAGGTAGCCCTCGGCCTCGGCCGGCGGGGCGCCGCCGCTGGCGTAATCGTGATGCATGATCCCGGCGAAAACGCCGGCCGGCTCGCCGCGCAAGCTGCTCGGATCGATGCCGGCGTCCTCGAGCGCCTCCCAGCAGGTCTCCAGCAGCAGCCGCTGCTGGGGGTCCATCGCGATCGCCTCGCGCGGCGCCACTCCGAAGAACTCGGCGTCGAAATGCCCGGGGTCGGCCAGGAAGCCGCCGCCCCTGGCATAGCTCGTCCGCGGCACCTCGGGGTCGGGGTCATAGAGGCGGCCCAGGTCCCAGCCCCGGTCATCGGGGAAGGCCGAGATCGCGTCGCCGCCCTCCGCGAGCAGGCGCCAGAGCCGGCGGGGAGACTCCACCCCGCCCGGATAGCGACAGCCCATGCCGACGATCGCGATCGGCTCATCGCTCGCCTGCGCCCTGAGCGCGATGCGCTTTTGCGGCGCGGCGGCGCCTGCCTGCTCGAGCAGGTGGCGCGCCAGGGCCGCCGGCGAGGGGTAATCGAAGACGGTGGTCGCCGCCAGCGGCAACGCGCTCGCCGCCTTGAGCCGGTTGCGCAGCTCGACCGCGGCCAGCGAGTCAAAGCCGAGCTCCTTGAAGGCCTTGGCGAGGTCGATCTCCTCCGCCGACCCGTGGCCGAGAACGGCGGCGACCTCCGCCCGCACCAGGGCGAGCACGTGCTCCTCGCGTGCTGCCCCCTCGAGGTGGGCCAGCCGCGCGGAGAGCGAGCCGCCGCCGGTGCGCCGGAGCGGGACCTTGACCAGGCCCGAGAGGATCGCCGGCAGGGTCCCCGCCTGTGCTTGGGAGCCCAGGGCGGCCGCGTCGAGGCGCGCAGCCACGGCGAGCGAGCGTCCCGCGCGGAGCGCCGAGTCAAAGAGCGCGAGCCCCTGGCGCTCGGACAGTGCCTCCAGGCCAGAGCGCCGCAGCCGCGCCAGGTCGGCCCCGGCGAGGCCCGAGCCCATGCCCCGCTCGGCGTCCCACAGCCCCCAGGCGATCGAGGTCCCCGCCAGCCCCTCTGCGCGGCGCCAGGAGGCAAGGCCGTCGAGGAAGGCGTTGGCAGCCGCGTAATTGGCCTGGCCGGCGCTGCCGAGGGTCGCGGCGACCGAGGAGAAGAGGACGAAGGCGGAGAGCTCCATGCCCGCGGTCAGCTCGTGCAGGTGCCAGGCCGCCTCGGCCTTGGGGGCAAAGACGCCGCGCAACGCCTCCTCGCCCAGCCCCTCGATCGTGCTGTCCTCGACCACACCGGCGGCGTGGATCACGGCGCCGAGCGGGTGCCTGGCGTCGATCGAGCCGAGCAGGCGCTCGAGCCGGGTGCGGTCGCCGACGTCGCAGGCCGCCAGGGTCACGCTCGTTCCCAGCTCCTCGAGCTGGGCGGCGAGATCGGTACCCCCCGGCGCGTTCTCGCCGCTGCGGCTGACCAGCAGCAGGTGGCGGGCACCGTGCTCGGCGACGAGATGGTGGGCGAAGAGGGCTCCGAGGCCGCCGGTGCCGCCGGTGATCAGCACGGTCTTATCCGGGTCGAGGCTCAGCGGCGGCGCCTCCGGGTCGGCGGCGACGCGCGCCAACCGCGGCCGCAGAGCACGGCCCTCGCGCAGGGCGAGCTGGGGCTCCTCGGTCGCCGCCAGGGCAAGGGGAAGGGCGCTCACCGAGGCCGCGGTCGAGTCGCTGTCGATCAGGGCGAAACGGCCCGGGTGCTCGGTCTGAGCGCTGCGCACCAGCCCCCAGACAGCGGCTGCCGCCGGGTCGCTCACCTCGGCACCGCCCGCCGACGTCGCGCCGTGGGTGAGGAAGGCGAGGCGGCTCTCGCTCAGCCGCTCCTGCTCGAGCCGCTCCTGGATCAGGCCGAGGACGCGTTCGGCGAGCGCCAGCGAGCGCGAGCCCGCCTCCCCGGCAGTCGTGACCTGGGCCAGATCGCAGACAGTGGTCTCGGGCAGAGTGCCCTCGCCCTCGCCGAGCGCGACCTCATGCCACTCGAGCTCGAAGAGGGACTCCGAGCGGGGGCGCTGCTCGCTCAGCTGCTCGGGGCTCAACGGCCGCCTCGCCAGTGAGCCGACCTCGAGCAGGGGGGCGCCGCTCGGATCGGCCAGCGAGAGCGAGACCCCGCCGGCTCCGTCAGGGGCGATGCGGGCGATCAAGCGCGAGCCGGCCTCGCCCACCGCCGCCACCTCACTCCAGGCGAAGGGGAGTTGGACCTGACCTTCCCCGGCCCGATCGCCGGCGGCGGAGAGGCCGATCGCGTGCAGGACCGAGTCGAGCAAGGCCGGGTCGCTGAGGAATCGCCCCGAGCCAGGTCGCCGGCCCTCGGGCAGCGCCACCTCGGCGTAGAGGTCATCGCCGTCGCGCCAGGCGGCGGTAAGGCCCTGGAAGGCCGGACCGTAGTCAAAGCCGGCCTCGGCCAGACGGTCGTATTGGAACTCGACGTCGAGCGGCTCGGCCCCCGGCGGCGGCCAGGGGCCCTCGGGCTGAGCCGGCGGCGGTGGCTCATAGAGCACCCCGGCGGCGTGGCGGATCCAGTCGCGGTCGGGGGCAAGACCCTGATCCCCGCGCTCCTCGGCGCGAGAGTAGATCGCCAGCTCACGGCGAGCGTCGTCGCCGGGCGCCCCGACGCTGACTTGGATCTGCACCCCGGCCTGCTCGGAGAGGACCAGCGGCGCCTGCAGGGTGAGCTCCTCGACCCCGTGTAGGGCGACCTCCTCGCCGGCGCGCAGGGCGAGCTCGAGGAAGGCGGCGCCGGGGAACAGCACCGATCCCAGGACCGCGTGGTCGGCGAGCCAGGGATGGCTCGAGAGCGAGATCCGGCCGGTGAGGGTGAGCGAGCCGTCGCCGGCGGCCTCGATCGCGGCCGAGAGCAGCGGGTGCTCGAGCCGTGTCTGGCCGGCGGCCTCGGCGCCGCCAGAGCCGTCGCCGGCATTGAGCCAGTAGCGCTTGCGCTGGAAGGGGTAGGTGGGCAGCGGCACGGCCTTCGCCCCGGTTCCCTTGAAGTAGGGGCCCCAGTCGAGCTTTGCGCCCGCCGTGTGGGCGGCGGCGAGGGAGAGGGCGATCGCCTTGGGCTCCTCGCGCCCCTCGCGCAGGGTCGGGATCAGGGCGGCCTTGGCCTCCTCGCCGAGGGTGGCGGCGGCCATCGCGCTCAGCACCGCGTCGGGGCCGAGCTCGAGGAAGGTGGTGGCTCCCTTTTCCTTGAGGGCCGTGACTGCGTCGGCGAAGCGCACCGGCTGCCTTGCGTGTCTGACCCAGTAGGCGGGGTCGGTTGCCTGCTCGGGGGTTAGCGCTCCTCCCGTGAGGTTGGAGATCACCGGCAGCTTCGGCTCGTTGAGGGTCAAGGAGGAGACGACCTCCGAGAAGGGCTCCAGCATCGGCTCGATCAGCGGCGAGTGGAAGGCGTGGGAGACCGAGAGGCGCTTGGTCTTTCGACCTTCGCCTTGGAAGCGGGAGTCGAGCGCTTCGATTGCCTTCTCATCGCCAGAGATCACGGAGGCGTTGGGTGAGTTGATCGCCGCCAGGGAGAGCAGCAGCTCCTTGCCCTCGATCGCGGCCAGGGCCTCGGCCTCGGTGGCCTCGATCGCCAGCATCGCCCCGGACTGCGGCAGCGCTCCCATCAGCTTGCCCCGGGCGCAGATCAGCTTGGCGGCGTCGGGGAGTGAGAAGACGCCGCTTATATGGGCGGCGACGATCTCCCCCACCGAGTGGCCGGTCAGCAGGTCCGCTTTGAGGCCGAAGGACTCAAAGAGTCGATAGATCGCCAGCTCGGTGGCGAAGAGGGCGGGCTGGGCGTAGGTGGTGTTGTCGAGGAGCGCTGCCTCCTTGGAGCCGGGCTCGCTGAAGAGGAGGTCCTTCAGGGGTCGGTCCAGATGCGGGTCGATCTCGGCGCAGGCCTCGTCCAGTGCCTTGGCGTAAGCGGGGTAGGTCGCATGGAGCTCTCTTCCCATCCCCGGGCGCTGGGAGCCCTGGCCGGTGAAGAGGAAGGCGAGGCGGCCGGTGGCGGCGGTTGCTTCACAGGCGTCTGAAGAGGGCTCGCCCTTGGCGAGGGCAGCGAGGGCGGCGAGGATCTGCTCGCGCTCTGTCCCGATGACCGCGGCTCGCATCTCCATCTGGGCTCTGGTCGTGGCGAGAGAGAAGGAGAGGTCAGTCAGCTCCAACTCTGGGCGCTCCTCGATATGGGCGGCGAGGCGGCTCGCCGCCTCGCGCAGGGCCTCGGGCGATTTGGCCGAGAGGACCAGGGGGAGCGGGCCGGACAGAGTGACCCGCTCCTTGCCTTGGTCCTTGTCGGAGGCGCCCGGGCCGGGGTCCCTGCCGGCCACGGGCGCCTCCTCCAAGATCAGATGGGCGTTGGTGCCGCTGATGCCAAAGGAAGAGATCCCGGCGCGGCGCGGGCGCCCGTTGGGCCTCCACTCCACCGCCTCGGCCAGCAGCTCGATCTCCCCCGCCTCCCAGTCGACCTTGGAGGACGGGGCGTCGACGTGAAGCGTCTTCGGCAAGACGCCTTCGCGCATCGACATCACGGTCTTGATCACGCCCGCCACACCGGCGGCGGCCTGGGTGTGGCCGATGTTGGACTTGACCGAGCCGAGCCGCAGCGGGGCCTCCCTGTCCTGGCCGTAGGTGGCCAAGAGGGCGCCGGCCTCGATCGGATCGCCCAGCGTCGTGCCGGTGCCGTGGGCCTCGACCGCGTCGACGTCGGCGGGCTCCAGGCTCGCGTTGGCCAGGGCCTGGCGAATCACCCGCTCCTGGGAGGGACCGTTGGGGGCCGTCAGCCCGTTGGAGGCGCCGTCCTGGTTGACGGCCGAACCGCGGATCGTGGCGAGCACCGTGTGGCCGTTTGCCTCGGCGTCGGAGAGGCGCTCGAGGGCGAGCATCCCCACCCCCTCTGCCCAGCCGACGCCGTCGGCGCTCTCTGAGAAGGACTTGCAGCGGCCGTCGGGCGAGAGGCCGCGCTGGCGGGCGAACTCGACGAAGAGGCCGGGGGTCGCGATCACCGTCGCGCCGCCGGCCAGGGCGAGGTTGCACTCGCCCTGGCGCAGCCCCTGGGCGGCCAGGTGCAGCGTCACCAGCGAGGAGGAGCAGGCGGTGTCGACGGTGAGGGCGGGGCCCTCGAGCCCGAGCTGGTAGGCGACGCGCCCGGAGGCGACGCTGCCGGCGACGCCGGCGGCGAGGTATCCCTCGACCTCCACCGGGGGCAAGCCGCCGCCGTAATCGTGGTGCATGACCCCGGCGAAAACGCCGGCCGGCTCGCCGCGCAAGCTGCTCGGATCGATGCCGGCGTCCTCGAGCGCCTCCCAGCAGGTCTCGAGCAACAGCCGCTGTTGCGGATCCATCGCGATCGCCTCGCGCGGCGGAACGCCGAAGAAATCGGCGTCGAAATGCCCGGGGTCGGCCAGGAAGCCGCCGCCCCTGGCATAGCTCGTCCGCGGCACCCCGGGGTCTGGGTCATAGAGGCGGCCCAGGTCCCAGCCACGGTCATCGGGGAAGGCCGAGATCGCGTCGCGGCCTTCTGTCAGCAGCCGCCAGAGCTGCCCGGGGGAATCCACCCCGCCCGGGTAGCGGCACCCCATCCCGACGATCGCGATCGGCTCATCGCTCGCCTGCGCTCTGACCGCGAGTCTCCTCGCCGGCGCGCTCGCGCCGGCCTCGGCGAGCAGCCGCTGCGTCAGCGCCAGCGGCGATGGATAGTCAAAGACGGTGGTCGCCGCCAGCCGCAGCCCGGTCGCCACCTTGAGCCGGTTGCGCAGCTCGATTGCCGCAAGCGAGTCGAAACCCAGCTCCTTGAAGGCCTTGCCGAGGTCAATCTCCTCCGGGGAGGGGTGGCCGAGCACGGTGGCGACCTCCGCCCGCACCAGGGCGAGCACATGCTCTTCCCTCGCCGCTTCATCGAGATCGGTCAGTCGCGCCGCGAGCGAGCCGCCGCGCGAGGGCGAGGCCTTGACCAGGCCGGAGAGGAGCGGCGGCAGGGCGCCCGCCAGCGCCTGCGAATGCAGGGCGCTCGCGTCGAGGCTTGCCGCCACGGCAATCGTCCGCTCCGAGCAGAGGGCCGAGTCGAAGAGCGCCAGCCCCTGGCGCTCGGACAGCGCCTCGAGGCCGGAGCGCCGCAGCCGCGCCAGGTCGGCCCCGGCCAGGCCCGAGCCCATGCCCCGCTCCGCACCCCACAGCCCCCAAGCGATCGAGGTCGCCGCCAGGCCCAGGCCGCGGCGGTAGGAAGCAAGGCCGTTGAGAAAGGCGTTGGCGGCCGCGTAGTTGGCCTGGCCAGGGTTGCCGAAAATCGCGGCGATCGAGGAGAAGAGCACGAAGGCCGAGAGCTCCATGCCGGCGGTCAGCTCGTGCAGGTGCCAGGCCGCCTCGGCCTTGGGGGCGAAGACGCTGCGCAACGCCTCCTTGTCCAGCGCCTCGATCGTGGCGTCGGCGGTCACCCCGGCGGCGTGGATCACGGCGCCGAGCGGGCGCTTGAGGTCGATCGAGCTGAGCAAGCGCTCGAGCTGAGCGCGATCGCCGACGTCGCAGGCCGCCAGGGTCACGCTCGCTCCCAGCTCCTCGAGCTGGGCGGCGAGATCGGTACCCCCCGGCGCGTTCTCGCCGCCGCGGCTGACCAGCAGCACGTGCCGGGCGCCGTGCTCAGCGACGAGATGATGCGCGAAGAGCGCCCCGAGACCACCGGTGCCGCCGGTGATCAGCACGGTCTTGTCAGGGTCGAGACCCACCGGCGCCGCCTCGCCGGCGGCCGCACGCACCAGTCGCGGCAGGAAGGCACGGCCCTCGCGCAGCGCCAGCAGCGGCTCCGCGGTGGCTGCCAGCGCACGGGGCAAGGCACTCGCCGAGGCCGCGGTCGAGTCGCTGTCGATCAGAGCGAAACGGCCCGGGTGCTCGGTCTGGGCGCTGCGCACCAGCCCCCACGCGGCGGCGGCGGCGGGATCGGTCACCGCTGCACCGCCCGCCACCGTCGCGTCGTGGGTGAGGAAGACGAGGCGGCTCTCCGCCAATCGCTCGTCCGCGAGCCAACGCTGAACCAAGTCGAGGGCGCGCTCGGCGAGCAGAAGAGAGCGCGGGCCCGCCGCCTCGGCGGTCGCGGCCTGACCCAGATCGCAGACAGCCAGCTCGGGGGGGGCACCGTCGCCCTCGCAGAGTGCGTCCAACTCCTCCGTGCCGGAGAGCATCACCGGCTCGATCCCCTTCTCGCCCAGCTCGCCCGGCTCCCAATCGAGCGCGAAGAGGGACTCCGAGCGGGGTCGCTGCTCACTCAGCTGCTGCTGGCTCAGCGGCCGCCGCGCCAGCGAGCCAACCCGCAGCACGGGCGCCCCGCTCGGGTCAGCCAGCGAGAGCGTGACCCCTTCGCCTCCGTCGGGGGAGATGCGGGCGATCAAGCGCGACCCGGCCTCTCCCGCCGACGCCACCTCGCTCCAGGCGAAGGGCAGCTGCACCTGGCCTTCTCCGGCGGGGTCGCCGGCGGCGGAGAGGCCGATCGCGTGCAGGGCGGAATCGAGCAGGATCGGGTCGCTGACGAATCGCCCGGAGCGAGGATGCCGCGGCTCGGGCAGAGTCACCTCGGCGTAGAGATCGTCGCCGTCGCGCCAGGCGGCGGTGAGGCCCTGGAAGGCCGGGCCGTAGTCAAAGCCGGCCTCGGCCAAGCGGTCGTACTGGAACTCGACGCCGACCGGCTCGGCCCCCGGCGGCGGCCATGGCCCCTGGGGCTGGGCCGGCAGCGGCGGCTCATGGAGCACCCCGGCGGCGTGGCGGGTCCAGTCGCAGTCGGGAGCAAGGCCCTCGTCCCCGCGCTCCTCGGCGCGCGAGTAGATCGCCAACTCACGGCAGCCGTCGTCGCCGGCTTCACCGACGACGACCTGAATCTGTACGCCGGCAGACTCGGACAGGACCAGCGGCGCCTGCAGGGTGAGCTCCTCGACCCCGCGCAGCCCGACCTCCTCGCCGGCACGCAGGGCGAGCTCGAGAAAACCGGTCCCGGGGAACAGCACCGCGCCCAGAACCGCGTGGTCGGCGAGCCAGGGATGGCTCGAGAGCGAGATCCGGCCGGTGAGGGTGAGGGCGCCGTCGCCGGCGGCCTCGATCGCGGCGCCGAGCAGGGGGTGGTCGAGCCGCGTCTGGCCGGCGGCGCCGGCGTCTTGCGAGCCGCTGCCCCGCGCCAGCCAGTAGCGCTTGCGCTGGAAGGGATAGGTGGGCAGGGGCACCGCCCTCGCGCCGGTGTCCTTGAAGTAGGCCCGCCAGTCGAGCCCCGCACCGCCCACCTGGGCGGCGGCGAGGGCCCCGAGCAGGGACTCCTGCTCGGGGCGACCCTGGCGCAGAGAGGAGACGAAGGCCAGCTCCTCCTCCTCGCCATCGAGGCAGGCCGCCGCCATCGAGCTCAGGACCGGATCGGGGCCGAGCTCGAGGAAGGTCCCGGCGCCCTGCCCGCGCAAGCGGCGAACGCCGTCGGCGAAGCGGACCGGCAGGCGCACGTGTGAGGCCCAGTAGGCAGGATCGGTTGCCTGTTCGGGGGTCAACGGCTCTCCCGTGACATTGGAGATCACCGGCAGCTTCGGCTCACCGAGAGTGAGCGAGGAGACGACCGCCGAGAACTGCTCCAGCATCGGCTCGATCAGCGGCGAGTGGAAGGCGTGGGAGACCGCAAGGCGCTTGGTCTTTCTCCCCTCCGCCCGGAGCTGGGAGTCGACCTCCTCGATCGCTCCGGCATCACCCGAGATCACGGTGGCGTTCGGCGAGTTGACCGCGGCGAGGGAAAGCAGCGCCTCCTTGCCCTCGATCGCGGCGAGCGCCTCTGCCTCGGTGGCCTCCACCGCCAGCATCGCTCCGCCCGCGGGCAGCGCCGCCATCGCCGCTCCCCGAGCGCCAACCAGCCTGACCGCGTCGGCGAGCGAGAAGACGCCGGCGAGATGGGCGGCGACGATCTCGCCCACCGAGTGGCCGAGCAAGAGGTCGGGCTCGAGGCCGAGGGACTCGAGCAGCCGGTAGAGCGCCAGCTCGGTGGCGAAGAGGGCCGGCTGGGCGTAGGCGGTGTTGTCGAGCAGCCGCGCCGCCCGCACCCCGGAGCCGAAGACGACCCCGGCCAGCGGACGCTCGAGCTCGGCGTCAAAGAGCGCACAGACCCGGTCGAAGGTCTCGGCGTAGACCGGGTAGCTCGCGTGCAGCTCCCGGCCCATGCCGAGCCGCTGGGAGCCCTGGCCGCTGAAGAGGTAGGCGAGCCGGCCGCCGCCGGCGGTTCCCAACGCCGTGGCGCCGGTGGGCACTCCCTCGGCGAGCGCCCCCAGCTCGGCGAGCAGCTGCTCGCGGGAAGAGGCGCGCGTGAGCGCCCGCTCGGACAGCGCCGCCCGCGTCGTCGCCAGCGAGTAGGCGACGTCGCCGAGCTCGAGCTCGGGGTAGGCACGCAGGTGGGCGGCCAGGCGCCGCGCCGCATCGCCGAGGGCGGGCTGCGAGCGGGCCGAGAGGGCGAAGGGAAGCGGCCCCGGCTGGGCCGCCTCCCTGGAGGAGGCACCAGAGCCCCCCTTCCCCTGCTCGTCCTCCCAAGCGGAGGACTGCGGCGCCTCCTCCAAGATCAGGTGCGCGTTGGTGCCGCTGATGCCGAAGGAGGAGACCCCGGCGCGGCGCGGGCGCTCGCCGCGCTGCCAGGGCTCCGCCTCGCTCAGCAGCTCAACCGCGCCGGCCTCCCACTCGACCTCCGGCGAGGGCGCGTCGAGGTGCAGCGTCCGCGGCAGCACCCCCGCCCGCATCGCCAGGACCACCTTGATCACGCCGGCCACCCCGGCCGCCGCCTGGGTATGGCCGATGTTCGACTTGACCGAGCCGAGGCGCAGCGGGGCCTCGCGCCCCTGTCCGTAGGTGGCGAGCAGCGCTTCGGCCTCAATCGGGTCGCCAAGCTTGGTCCCGGTCCCGTGCGCCTCGACCGCGTCGACCTCGCCCGGCTCCAGCCCGGCGCCGGCAAGGGCCCGGCGGATCACCCGCTCCTGGGCGAGGCCGCTGGGAGCGGTGAGGCCGTTGGAGGCGCCGTCCTGGTTGACCGCCGAGCCGCGGATCACGGCGTGGATCGGGTGCCCGTTGGCTTGCGCGTCGGCGAGGCGCTCGAGCACCAGCAGGCCGGCGCCCTCGGCCCAGCCGACGCCGTCGGCGCTCGCCGAGAACGACTTGCAGCGACCGTCGGGGGCGAGGCCGCGCTGGCGCGAGAACTCGGTGAACAGGCCCGGGCTGGAGAGCACGGTGGCACCGCCGGCCAGGGCAAGCGAGCACTCGCCGCCGCGCAGCGCCCCGGCAGCGAGGTGAAGGGCGACGAGCGAGGAGGAGCAGGCGGTGTCGACCGTCAGCGCCGGCCCCTCGAGCGCCAGGGCGTAGGCGATCCGGCCGGAGGCGACGCTGGTCGCGCTGCCGATCAGGCGGTAGCCCTCGGTCTCCTCCTCGCCGCCGCGCAGACCGGCCGTGTAGTCCTGAGAGCTGATCCCGAGGAAGACCCCCGCCTGGCCGCCGCGCAGGGAGCGGGGGTCGATGCCGGCGTCCTCGAGCGCCTCCCAGCTCAGCTCCAGCGAGAGCCGCTGCTGGGGGTCCATCGCCGTCGCCTCGCGCGGCGAGATGCCGAAGAACTCGGCGTCGAAGGCGCCGGGGTCGGCGAGGAAGCCACCCTCGCGGGCATAGCTCGTGCCCGGATGGGCGGGGTCGGGGTTGTACAGCCGCCCCAGGTCCCAGCCCCGATCGGCGGGAAAGCCGCCGATGCAATCGCGCCCCTCGGCGAGCAGCTGCCAGAGCTGGTCGGGCCGATCGGCGCCGCCGGGATAGCGGCAGGCCATGCCGACGATCGCGATCGGCTCCTCGGCGGCGGCGCCGCCGCCCGCGCCGGAGAGCGCGACGGCGCCATCGCGCTCGCGCAGATATGCGGCCAGCCGCGCCGTGGTCGGGTGGTTGTAGATCTCCGCGCTCCTCAGCGGCTCGCCGGTCGCCTCGCGCAGCCGGTTGCGCAGCTCGACCACCGCGATCGAGTCGAAGCCGAGCTCCTTGAACGGCCGCTCGCGCGGCACCTCGGCGGCGTCGGCGTGGCCGAGCACCGCCGCGACCTCCCTGCTGAGGAGCTCCTCGATGTCCAGATCGAGCCGCGGCGCCGGCTCGACCCGCTCGCGATCGAGGTCGAACCAGCAGCGTCGCGCTGGAAGGGATGGGTGGGACGCGAGGCCAGGCGCAGCCGAGCCCGCGCCACGGCCGCGGCGAAATGCTCCGCCGTGCCCTCGCCGCGCTGCAGGGTGGTGAGCACGAACGCCTCCTCCCCCTCCTCGCTCACGGCCCAGTCCTCGATCGTCTCCTCGGCGCCGTAGGCGAGCACCGGGTGCGGCGAGACCTCCAGGAAGGCGCGGTGACCGGCGCCGAGCAGCGAGTTCAGCGCCGGCTCGAAGAGAACCGTCTGGCGCAGGTTGCGGTACCAGTACTCGGGCCCGAGCTCGGCGGTGTCGAGCGCGGCGCCGGTGACCGTCGAGTAAAAGGGAACCGACGTGCTTTGCGGTGAGACAGGAGCAAAGGCATCCAGAAGCTCCTGGCGCAGGGCCTCGATTTGGGCGGAGTGAGCCGCATAATCGACCGCGACCTCGTGGGTCCGCAGCCCCTCGCGCTCGAGGTCCGCGCGGACCTCGGCAACCGCGCCAGATAGCGTCACCGTCTCGGGACCGTTGACCGCGGCGACCGAGACCTTGCCGCCGCAACGGTCGAGCAAGGGAGAGAGTCGCTCGAGCGTCCCCGCGACGGCGAGCATCCCACCCTTGCCGGCGATCCTGGTCATCGCTCGTGAGCGCAGGGCGACCAGCCGAGCCGCATCCTCCAGCGAGAGCGCACCGGCTATGTGAGCCGCGGCTATCTCGCCCTGCGAGTGGCCAACTACCGCCGCCGGCCTGACCCCGTGCGCTTCCCAGAGCCGCGCCAGGGAGACCATGACGGCGAAGAGGGCGGGTTGCACCACGTCGACCTGTTGCAGCCAGGCAGGATCGGGGTCACGCAGGACCCCCGCAAGAGACCAATCGACGTGCGCCGCCAGCGCCCGTTCGCAGGAGTCGATCGCGGCCGCGAACGTATCCGAGCTCTCCAGCAGCCCCAGGGCCATACCGGGCCACTGCGACCCCTGCCCACCAAAGAGAAAGACCGGGCGTCGCGTCGCCTCGCTTCGTGGCCGGGCCACGGCCGCCGGCGAGGCAACCTGCTCGGGCACCTCGGCGAGCACGAGCGTGGCAGTTCGTTCCGCCCATGCCGAAGGAGCTGACCCCGGCGAGGAGCGGGCGGTTCTCGTCGGGCCACGGCCCGAGCTCGCGCTGCACCCGCAGGCCGAGCTCGCTCGAGCGGGATCTCCGGGTTGGGGCGCTCGAAGTTGAGGCTGGCCGGGAGCCGGCGCCGCTCGATCGCCAGCGCCGCCTTGATCAGGCCGGCGATCCCGGCCGCGCCCTCGAGGTGGCCGATGTTGGTCTTCGCCGAGCCGACCGCGCAGCGGCGTCGACCGGCCCTCGCGTCCCTGGCCGAGCACGGCGCCCAGCGCCGCTGCCTCGACCGGGTCGCCGACCGCGGTGCCGGTGCCGTGCAGCTCGACGTACTGGGCGTCGGCCGGGTCGACGCCGGCCCGCGCCAGGCCCGCTGCAGCACGCCTTCCTGGGCCACCCGGCTGGGCGCGGTCAGGCCGCTCGCCGCCGCCGTCGTTGTTGACCGCGCTGCCGCGGATCGCGCAGTAGACGCGGTCGCCAGTCGCGCCGAGCCGCCGCCAGCGGCTTGAGCACGACGATCCCGCCGCCCTCGCCGCGAACGTAGCCGTTGGCGCGGTCGTCGAAGGCGAAGCAGCGGCCGTCCGGCGAGAGACCGCCGAAGCGCGAGGCGCTCAGCGCTCCGCGGGGGTCGAGGTTGAGGTGGACCCCGCCGGCCAGCGCGAGCTCGCTCTCGCCCCGCCGCAGGCTCTCGCAGGCAAGGTGGACCGCGACCAGCGAGGAGGACTGGCGGCGTCGACGGTGAAGCTCGGGCCGCGAGGCCGAGCACGTAGGAGACCCGGTTGGCGATGATGCCGCGCTGCAGGCCGGTGACCGAGTGCCGGTCGACGGCGGCGGCGCCATAGCGATCGAGCAGCGTCGCGTAGTCGCTCGGAAATCGCGCCGAGGAAGACGCCGGTCGTCGGCGCCGCTCGAGCGACCGGCGGGTGCCGGCGTCCTCGAGCGCCTCCCAGGCCAGCTCGAGGGCGAGCCGCTGCTGCGGGTCCATCGCCGCGGCCTCGCGCGGCGAGATGCCGAAGAAGGCCGGGTCGAAGCCCTCGACGTCGTCAAGGAAGGCGCCGAAGCGCGCGCCCGACTCGGACCCCCAGAGCGCTCGTTCCTCCTCGGCGCAGCCGGCCAGGTCGAGACGCTCCGAGGAGATCTCCCCGACGGCGTCACGTCCCTCGCTGAGCAGCGTCCAGAAACTCTCTGGATCGGGCGCGCCGGGCAACCGGCAACCGATGCCGACTACCGCGACCAGCGAGCCCTTCCCCAAGGCCCCAGCCAAATTTTCCCCTCCATTGCTGTTCACAGGTGCAGCAAAAACAGCGTAGTCCGCATACCCCCTAAGGCCCAAAAAAGAGATGCCTCAGCGATCGTCGCCGGCAGGCACGGCGATCGCGCTGAGCACGAGCCGTCGGCAACCAGCCAGCGACCGCGGAAGCCGTCCAGTTGCCGCCCGTGCAGGGTCGGGCCAGGGACGAGCAACTGGGCCGAGAAGGTGCCGCGCTCCCGATCGAGGCTGACGCCGGCGTCTTCGAAGCCGAGCCAGCTCCTGGTCAGGGGGAACCAGGCCTTGTAGATCGACTCCTTGATGCTGAAGAGCAGCCGGTCCCAGCTGACGCTCGGGTCCGCGGCGGCGAGTCGCTCGATCGCCTGGCGCTCCTCGGGCAGGGCGATGTCGCCGATCAGGTTCGGCGGCAGCGGCTCGGCGACCTCGGCGTCGATCCCGATCGCGCTCAGCTCGCCCGACGCGGCCACCGCGCAGGCCCGGTAGCCGGCGCAGTGGGTGATGCTGCCGACGACGCCGTCGGGCCAGACCGGCTCCCCCTTCGACCCGCTCGGGATCGGCTGCGGCGCGATGCCGAGCTTCGCCAGCGCCTCGCGGGCGCAGGCGCGGGCGGTGACGAACTCGCGCCGCCGCTTCTCCACCGCCTGACCAAGCGCCTCGCGCTCGACCGGGAAGAGCTCGACGACGCGGTCCCCAGTGGTGGCGACGACCGCCACTGAGTCGGGCAGAAGGCGCTCAAGCATGGCCGGCCTCGGGCAGGATCCGGCGCGGCTCGGCCCGCCAGGCCGGCCGGCGCGCCCGCTCGCGCGGGTAGCCGATCGAGACCTCCTCGAAGCGAACGCCATCGTGGCGGGAGCTGCGCGGGATGTGGAGGTGGCCGTAGACGACCGCGGCCGCCCGGAAGCGCAGGTGCCAATCGGCGGTAAGGGTCGTGCCGCACCACTGGGCGAACTCCGGGTGGCGCAGCAAGCGGGTCGGTTCCGCGGTCAGGGGAAAGTGGTTGACCAGCACCGTCGGCAGCGCCGGGTCGGACGCAGCCAGCCGCCGCTCCGTCGCCGCCACCCGCGCTTCGCACCAGGCCTCGCGGCTCGGATACGGGTCGGGGTAGAGCAGGTACTCATCGACGCAGACGACGCCGGCTTCGTGGGCGAGCCGCATTGCTTCGACCTTGCTCGGCGCCACGTTGAGGCCGAAGGAATAGTCGTAGAGAAGGAAGAGCGGCGCCACCAGGACGGGGCCGCCGGGGCCGTCCCAGCGCGGGTATGGATCCTCGGGGGTGAGCACGCCGATCTCGCGACAGAGCTCGACCAGGTTGCGGTAGCGCCGCTCGCCGCGCAATTGCAGTGGATCGTCTTTGTAGGTGAGCAGCTCGTGGTTGCCAGGCACCCAGATCACCCGCTCGAAGCGCCCGGCGAGCAGCCGCAGCGCCCACTCGACTCCGGCACGACCGTCGGCGACGTCGCCGGCGACGATCAGCCAGTCGCGCTCTGAGTGAGGCTGCATTGCCTGGACCAGCTCGCGGTTCTCAGCCTGATCGACGTGCAGATCGCTGACCGCGTAGAGGCCGCCGCTCACTCGCGCTCCGAGGACGTCACCGCTCGCCCCCGAGCGCGGTCAGCGCCCCCGCGAGGCGGGCCCGCGTCTGGCTCGGCTCGATCACCTCGTCGACGAAGCCCTCGGCGGCGGCGACCTCGGCGCCCAGGTGCTCCCGGGCGTAAGCCGCGGCCAGCGCTTGGCGCAGGGCGACCGGATCCGATGCCGCCGCCAGCTCGCGGCGGCGCACGATCGTCGTCGCCGACTCGGCGCTCATCACCCCGATCTCGGCCCCCGGCCAGGCGAGGACGAGATCGGCGCCGAGGTCGCGTGAGTTCATCGCGATAAAGGCGCCGCCGTAGGCCTTGCGCAGGACCACGGTCAGGCGCGGCACCGTGGCGCGGGCGAAGGCGCGCACCAGCGTCGCGCCGAAGCGGATCACGCCGGCGCTCTCCTGGTCGCGCCCGGGCATGAAGCCGGGCGTATCGACGAAGACGAGGAGCGGCAGGCCGAAGGCGTCGCAGCGCTCGACGAAGCGGGCGCCCTTCTGCGCCGACTCGGCATCGAGGATGCCGCCCAGGTAGCGCGGCTGGTTGGCGATCACGCCGACCGGTCGGCCGTCGAGGCGGGCAAAGGCGGTGAAGATGCTGCGCGCCCAGCGCGGCGCGACCTCGAGCAGCGAGCCGGCGTCGACGACGCCCTCGCAGACGCCGCGCACGTCATAGACGCGGCGTGGCGCGCGGGGCACGCGGCGCCCGGGTCGTCTCGGGCCGGCCCGGTAGCGATCGTCTGCGCCACCGCGGCCCCGGCGTGCTGGGGCAGGTAGCCGAGCAGGCGCCGGGCCAGCTCGGCCGCGGCGCGATCGTCGGCGACGACGAAATCGCAGACGCCGTTGCGCTCGTGCACCCGCGGCCCACCCAGCTCGCGCAGGCCGATCTCTTCGCCGGTCACCTCGCCGACCACGGCCGGCCCGGTGAGGAACATCGTCGCCTCCTCGGTCATCGCGACGAAGTCGGTCAGTGCCGGGGAGTAACAGCCGCCGCCCGCGGCGAGGCCGGCGATGATCGATATCTGCGGCACCACTCCGGAGAGCAAGGCGTTGTGGCGAAAGATGCGCCCGTAGCCACAGAGCGCCGCGGTGCCCTCCTGGATCCGCGCCCCGCCCGACTCGACGATGCCGACGACTGGAATCCGCGCCCGGCCGGCCAGTCCCAGCAGCCGCTCGATCGTCTCGGAGTGCACCTCGCCGAGCGAGCCGCCCAGGTAGCCGGCGTCCTGCGCGTAGCAGGCAACCGGCCGGCCGGCGATACGGCCGAAGGCGGCGAGGACACCGTCACCGGGCACCGCATCGGCGCTCAGTCGCCGCGAAGTTGCGCTCGAGCGAATCGCTTCCAGCGACCCGGCGTCGCAGAGCAGCTCCAGCCGCTCGCGGCAGCCGCTCGCGGCTAGTCCGCCGGCCCGCTCAGCTCGTGTCCGCAATGCGGACATATGTCTGCCCCCCGCCCCTCGCTCTGATCGCTTGCGGCACCCTTTCCCCGGCGGGCGCCGTGTCCCCTGGCCCGCAGCTCGAGGCGCAGGTCGGCAACCGAGAGCCGCGCCTCGATCCCGCGCCCGATCCAGTGGCGCTGTTCGTCTTCCTCCAGCGGCGCCAAGAGCACGTGATGACTCCAGGTGAGCTTGTCACTACGTAGTGACAAGTCGAACTGCGCCGCAACCCAGGCCATGTTCCGGAGGCTGGCGACGTCGTAACCGGTGACCCTCGCCGCCTCGACGTATTTCTCGCCCCAGCGCGAGTTTCCGTAGCGAATCCAGTCGCCGATCCACCACTGGCTGCAACGCCCGATCGCCCCCAAACGACGACCGGTGGCCAACCACTCACCCTGGTCGAGATCCCCCTGGGGCACCCAGGCGACCCTCGAGATCCCCGTTGCCTGGCGGCGCCCGGCCTCGCGTTGCTCAAGCGGCGCGCTCGCCAAGCCGCCCGGCGTACCGGACGCCTCAATGGGAGATGGCGGAAGTGTTTGGACGACTCCTGGGGACCCTGACATTGCCTGCCTCACTGAATTTCCCAATGGGGCGCCGAGCACCCGACCACCGAGTGTCACGCCTCCCTGCTGACACCACATGTCTACCGCGCCGGGCCAATGCCCGCTGCACCAATGTGGTGCGCCGGCGCATTAAGGAGTCGCCAAAGTGGCCCATTGGAAGCCAAAAAACCCAATTTCAGCCACTCCCGACCGCGCTCAGATTGGGTAGCGCCATGTCCTTATCGAGTTCCTCCAAAACCAGCGCCACCTCGAGCTCGGCGTGGCAGGAATGCAGCAGCCGCCCCAGCGCCTCCTCGGCCTTGCGCAGGCGGCGTTGAACCGTGTGGCGATCGACTCCCAGGGCCGCGGCCGCGGTGGCGGCGTTGAAGCCGGCGTCGAAGTAGGCGCGCAAAGTCTCGCGCAGGCCCAAACCCGAGTCACCGTCATCGAGCGGCGCGAGATAGGTCTCCCGCAGCGACTGCGCCAGCATCTCGTCGCGCAGCACCGCCGCCAGCAGGATCACGTCGCTTGCTTGGGTGAGGGGCTGCGGGCGGCGCATCATCACCTGCTGGGCCGCCCTTGCCTCGTGCAGGGTGAGACGCCACCCCTCGAGGCCCCAGTGCGGCTCGCCAACCGCGAGCCTCACGTCGCCGAGCACGCCGGCGCCGAGATAGCGCTCGACTTCGTCGATCCTCGTGCGCTGGCGCCCGCCCAGCCAGGCCCAGGCGCTGTCGCCGCCCTGCGGAACCACCAGCAGTTGGCGATTGAGGCCGGCCGAGAGGGTGCGGGCGGCGACGTCGGGACGGGAGCCGGTGAGGACCAGGCCGAGGTGCCAGGCGTCGAGTTCATAGTCGAGGCCGGCCGCGTCGGCGGGCGAATCGGCGGCGAGCAGGCGCTGCACCCGTTCGGCGACGCGCTGCGCCGGCGAACGCCTGATCCGCTCCAGCTCCTCCATGTACTCGGTCGCCACCGCGGCCATCATGCGGTCGACGTGCGGGCCCTGGGCCCGCACGAGCGGGCGCATCGCCTCGTTGGGCAGCCGCGACGCCTCCTCGACGACGAACTCGCCGACGAGGCGATCACCCGCCGCGTAGCGCCGCAGAACCGCGTCCAGTTTGACGCCGGTGCGAGCCGCCCGGCGAGCCTGCACCATTGCCGCTTCCGGGATCGGGCCTTCCCACTCCTCGCCGCGCTCGATGCCCAGCAGGGCGTAGTCGATCGCCTCCGCGACCGTGGCGCGCAGGTAGGCGCGGTACTCGGGGTCGTCCTTTTCAACCGGATCCGCCATCTGGCGAACCCGGTTGTAGACCGTGTCTTCGATCTCGGCCGATCGGGCCCGCAAGCGGGCAACAAGCTCGGCTCGAATCTCGTGCAGCGCCTCCAACCCTGATGCCCCCTCTCCCGTACACAAGCTAGTACTCAATCTCTGAATATGTCAACTCGGGCAAGCCGGGGCCGATCGAAGCTAGGGTTGCGCGCATGGCGAGCACGATCGATGAGCTGATGGCGAAAAACGAGGCCTTCGCCGCCTCGCTGGCCGAGAACCACCTCGAGGTGGCGCCGAGCCGGCGCCTGGCGATCGTCACCTGCATGGACTCGCGGCTCGACGTCTTCGCCGCGCTCGGCCTGGGCGATGGCGAGGCGCACGTGCTGCGCAACGCCGGCGGCGTGATCACCGACGACGTGATCCGCTCGCTGGCGATCTCCCAGCGGCTGCTCGACACCCGCGAGGTGATGCTGATCCATCACACCGACTGCGGCATGCAGAAGATCAGCGACGACGGCTTCCGCGCCGAGCTGCTCGCCGACACCGGCCTCGCCCCCGCCTTCGCGATCGAGTCCTTCAGCGACATCGACGCCGACCTGCGCCAGTCGATCCTGCGGGTGCGGCGCTCAGCCTTCCTCCCCCACCGCGACGCGGTGCGCGGCTTCGTCTACGACGTCGACAGCCACCGCCTGCGCGAGGTCCCCGCCGCGGGGGCGGGGACCTGAGCGCCGGGCCGGCTCGCGCTTATTCGGAGAGCTGGAAGGCGATGATCTGGGGCTTCTGGCCTTCCGCCGCGGCGACGCCGGCCGGGGCGATCAGCGTGTTGCCCGCGACGGTGACGCCGCTGTTGGTGCCGGCGGGAAGTTTTTCCCGCCAGAGGACGGTGCCGGTCTTGGCGTTGAAGGCGCTGATCGTGCCGTCGTAGGTGGTGGCGAAGACGAGGTCGTTGACCGCGGTCACGTAGCCGAAGGCGGGTGAAGCCATTTCTTCCTTCCACTTGACCTTGCCGGTGGCGAGGTCGATCGCGACCAGTTCGCCGTTGCCGGGCCCGCCTTCTGACTTTTCTTCCTGGCCGCTGAGGGTCAGCGAGGCGTTGACGACGGGGGCGAAGACGGACTTGCCGTCGGTCGCCATCGGCGCGATCACGCCGCCGAGCGAGCCGGGCAGGATCGTCACCGGCAGCTTCGGCGTCTTGCCTTCCATCGCTTCCTCGCCGATCTCATCGTGGCCGTTGTGGATACCGACCGGGCGCTTCCAGAGCAGCTTGCCGCTCTTGCGATCGAGGGCGATCACGATGCCGGACTTGCCGGCGCCGACGACCATGTCCTTGCCGCCCGCTTTGACCAGGATCGGCGGGTCGTTGAGGTCCCAGTCGTTGACGTCGTGCGGAGTCAGCTGGAAGTACCACTTCAGCTTGCCGGTCTTGGCGTCGAGCTTGACGATCGAGTCGGTGTAGAGGTCCGGGCCGGGACGGCTCGAACCCCAGGGGAACTGTTCGGTGCCGGGCAGCGGGCCGGGGTTGCCGATCGCCGCGTACATCGAGCCTTCTTCGTCGAAGGCCGGCGGGTACCAGAGGCCGCCGCCGGAGTTGACCTTTTTGGCGGCGGCGCTGGTCGCCCAGAGGTCGTCCGGCACGGTTTTGAAGCTCCAGACTTTCTTGCCCGTTTTGGCGTCGAGCGCCCAGAGGATCCCGCCCGCGCCGCCGCCGTAGAATTCTTCGACGTTGACCGGCACGGTCGAGACGTAGACGAGGCCGTTGTGCAGGCCCGGGGCCATGTCGATTCCCTCGTGGGCGTTGCGCGTCAGTTTGGTCGACCAGACCTCCTGGCCGGTTTTCTGGTCGAGCGCGAAGGCTTCGGTCGGGGTCGCCCCGTAGACCAGCCCGTTTTCGACGACGACGCCGTTGGGTCCGTGGTCGGGTTGTTCGAAGCTGGCGGTCCAGAGGACTTTGCCGGTTTGCACTTCGATCGCCTGCACGTTGGAGACCAGGTCCTGCGAGTACATCACGCCCTTGCTGATGATCGGCGCCGAGGCGTAGCTGCCGAAGGAACTGACCCCGTTGAGCGGCAGTTTCCAGGCGACCTTCAGGTTGGTGACATTGCTGCTGTCGATCTGGCTGCTCTCGTAGCGGGTGTTGGCGAGGTCGGCGTTGGGGTGACCCGAGCCGGTGAAGCTGACTTCTTCGCCACCGCCGGATGAGGAGCCGCCGCAACCCGCCAGGACCACGGCCGCCACGATCGCGATCGCCAGCACTCCAACCGCCGCTCGCGCGGCTCGCTTCGCCCTGCTCAACTGCTCCATCTAACCCCTGCCTCCTTCGTCGTCGGCGCGACCCTATGCGACCGGTTTATAACTGTCAAGTAGTTCGGTATTTGCGACCATATGCGGCTGCAGCACGCGGTTGGAGAGCAGGCCGAGGGCGCCGAGGTTGGCGAAGCCGGGGCCCTGGCTGAGCCCGGCCAGGCCGGGGATGTGCAGCCACGGGCGCAAGCCGCTGAGCTCGAGGTTGCGGCCGATCGGCACCTCGCTGCCGGCGGGCTGGTCCCAGATCGGGCCGCAGCTGCGCTCGATCTGCTCGCGCACCGTCGCCGGGAAGAGCGTGCGCAGCTGGGCCAGCAGGTCGAAGCCGGTGCAGTTGGCGACGAAGTCGTGCTCGCGCCGGCCGGCGCCTTCGGGCGCCTCGAACTCGAGCCGCACGCCCTCGCCCGTCTCCCCCGCGCCGACATCGGTGACGCGGCCGGTGACGAAGCGGCAGCGCTCGTCGTAGGCGATCGCCGCCAGGCTGGGCGGGTCAAAGACGCCGCGGTCGGAGTGCTTGACGAAGTCGCGCCTGGTCTGCTGGTCGAGCGACTCCCATTCGACCGTGTCGGGGTTGGAGAAGACGCGGTTCTCGAGGAAGCTCTCGCCGCGGCTCATCGGCAGCATCGGGGTGTAGATCGTGAAGCGGCAATCGGGCCGCATCCCGCGCAGGAACATCGTCGCGCTGAGGGCGCTCTCGCCGCCGCCGACGATCGCCACGTCGCACTGCTCACCGGCGGGGATGCGGGCGAACTCCTCGCGGCGGCTGTCGCAGTGGAAGACCCGCTCGGCCGCGGCGGGCTCGTGGGGGAAGGCGCGGTGGATGCCGGGGCCGGTCAGGACCAGGGCGCCGCCTGCGTGCACCTGCTTGCCGGAAGGCGCCTCCGCCTCGACCAGCCAGCGCTCGCTCTCATCATCGAGCGTAACCTCGGTGACCCGGGCCGCCAGGTGCTCGACCCCCTCGCTCGCCCGCGAGAGCACCCAACTCAGGTACTCGCCGTAGTCGCGGTGGCGCACCTGGGGCGAGCCGGCGTCGACCCAGCGGGCATATCGGCGGCCGGCGATCATGTGCTGCTGCCAGGTGAACTGGGCCAGCGCCGCGTCGATCGCCTCGCCGGCCTCGCCGAACTCGATGTGGCTCTGGTAGGGGAAACCGACGTCCTTGATCGGGGTCACCGCCAGCGGCTCCTCGCCGGAGGTCATGCCGTTGCGCCCCTTCCAGGAGGCGGCGACCTCGGTCCCCTCGATCACCAGCAGCGAGATCCGGGCCAGCCCGAGGCTGTTGGCGATGTGGACCTTGGTCGCGATCCCCGCCGCCTTTGCCCCGGCGCCGACGACGATCAGGTCGTAACCGTCCTCCCCCCACCAGGTGCAACGTTTTGCGGTTCTCCCAGAGCCATAACGCGTTACACCGGAACGGGGGCAAGTGGTTTGGCGACGACGAGGCCGTGCTGAGCGGGGCTGAAGGCGATCGCGCCACGGGTCACACGCTCGCCCTCGGACTCGACCGGCGCCAGCTCGACCTCCTCCAGCACCGTGCGCAGCACCCGCTTCATCTCCTGTTCGGCGTAGCTGGCGGCGAGGCAGCGGCGGGCACCGCCGCCGAAGGGGATCCAGGTGGGGACCGCGGCGCGCCGGGTGAGGAAGCGCTCTGGGAGGAACTCGCCCGGTTTCTCGTAGACGTCCTCGCGGTGGTGGATCAAGTAGACGCAGGGCGCGATCAGGGTCTCCGCGGGGAGCTCGTAACCGCCCAGCCTCGCCGGCCCCAGCAGGCGACGGACGACGACCGAGACCGGCGGGCGCAGCCGCAATGTCTCCTTGATCACCGCGTCGAGGTAGGCCTCGCCCTCGCCGGCGAGCAGCTCGGACTGCAGGCGTTCCAGCTTCTCGGGGTGGCGCAGCAGCCGCTCGAAGACCCAGGCCAGCGAGCTCGAGGTGGGGCCGTCGGTGAGCAGGGTCAGCAGTTCGTCGCGCAGCTCTTTCTCGCTCAGCGGCGCGCCGTCCTCGTCGCGCGCCTCGACCAGGATCGAGACCGCGTCGCGGCGCCCGCCCTCGCCTGCCGCGCGGCGCCGCGCGGCCTCCGCCAATACCTCTTCTTCGACCGGCTCCATCGCCGCCCGCCAGCCGGGGCTCTCTTCGAGCCAGTCCGGGCCGCGCTCTGCCAACTCGGCGAGCAGCTCGTCGTCGTTGAAGACCGCGGTCAGGTTGTTGAGCAGCCCCCGCAGCCGGTCCAGTCGCCCCTCGTCGTCGCCGAAGACCGCTCGCATCACGACCTCCTGGGTCAGCGCCTGCATCCGCGGCCAGAGCGCGAACGGCTCGCCGACCGGCCAGGCTCGCACTTCGCGCCGCGCCAGCTCGGTCATCATCGCGGCGTCCTCGCGCATCCGCTCGCCGTGGAAGCGCGGCAGCATCAGCTTGCGGCGGGCCATGTGCTCGGGCTCCTCGCTCAGCATCACCGAGTGGGCGCCGAGGACCGGGCGCAATGCCAGGTTGGGCACGCCGACGCCGAGCTCGTTGGTGTCGGTCGAGAAGACCCGTTTGACGTCCTCGGGGTCGGCGAGGACGACCCAGGTGCCGAGGTGGCGCAGACGCAGGGTGAAGGTGTCGCCGTAGCGCTCCCGACACTCCGCGAGGAAGGGCAGCGGCTCACTCGCCCAGCGCGCCGACTGCTCGCGCTCGGAGATATCGGGCCCCGGAGGCAGCGCAGCCATCAGGCCTCCCCCCTCTCCGGCGCTGCCGCCGCCCCATCCATCAGCTCGTCCTCGAGCTTGCAGGTGGCGCCGATCAGCAGCTCGAAAAGCGCCGCGGTGAAGTCCTCGGGCAGGTTGACCGCGGCCCCCCGGGCGAGGTAGCGCGCCCGCACCTCGGCGACCCGCTCGGGCTGCATCATCGCGATCCCGTTCTCGCTCTTATAAGCGGCGACTTCGCGACAGATCTCAAACCGCTCCCCCAACAGCCGCGCGATCTCCTCATCGATCGGGTCGAGCCGCCCCCGAAACCCGCTGAGCCCGTTATCGCTCACGCCTCCCCCGTTCCGGTGCGCCTTATGTACTCCTGCGGTGCAAAAGGCGCACCGGAAGCCTCGTCTTGCTCGGGGCCTAGGAGGCCGGTGGCGAAGGCCTCGCTGCAGGCGGCGAGGGAGTCGAGGGCGTAGCCGCCCTCCTGGATCACGCAAACGGGCTTGCCGGTGGCGGCGAGCAGGCGGCCGATCTCGGTGAAGATCGCGGGCTCGAACTCCCAGGAGCCGTGCGGGTCACCGGCGACGATGTCGTAGCCGAGCGAGACGACGAGGGCCTCCGACTCGGCGGCGAGTTCGCCCAACGAGCGCTCGAGCAGGTCGAGGTAGCTGTCGGCATCGGGCACCCCCGGGAACTCGACCGCGACCTCGCGGTCGCCGGCCGGTTCGACAGTGCCGCCAGCGACGTTGGTCACCGGCGCGGCGTGCAACGAGTGCAGGCTCGCGTCCCCCATCGTCGCCACGATCGCCGCGGTGCCGTTGGGGTAGTGCAGGTCGATGTCGAGGATGCCGACCGGGCTGATCCCGGCGTGACGCAATACCTGGACCGCCGCGGCGGCGGTGTTGAGGTAGCAGTAGCCGGCGAACCAGGCCGGACCGGCGTGGTGGCCGGGGGGGCGGCAGAGCGCGTAGGTGAAGTGGGCGCCCTCGACGAGGCGCTCGGCCGCGGTCATCGCCGTGCGCACCCCCTCGCGGGCCGCCTCCACCAGGCCGGAGCAGACGGGGATGTCGGGAGGCAGGCCGGGCGGGGTCAGCTCCGGTATCACCACCGGATTGGCCGAGACCTCGGCCAGCGCCTCGAGGTAGTTGGGCTCGTGCAGGACGCTGAGCGTCTGCTCGACGTCTTCGCTGTCGGCGTCGGCGGCGGTCACTCGCACGCCCGGGTGGCGCAGGAGGCCGCGGCCGAGCTCGGACATGCGGCGGTTGTCGTCGACGCCCGGCAGGATCCGCCCGCCTTCGAGGATCCAGTGGGCGCCGTCGTCCCCCTCGGCGACACGCTGCTCGACCAGCAACAGCTCACTCACAGCTTTCTCCGCATGCGCGGGCCGAGGTGCTCGAAGCCGTTGGCGCGGTAGAAGGCCTCGGTGGCGGCGATGCGCTCGAAGTCCTCGCGCGGCAGGCCGACTTCGATCCGTTTGGCGCCGACCTCGCGAGCGAGCTCGCAGAAGGCCTCGATCAGGTCGTGGCCGATCGCTTTGCTGCGCCAGTCCGGGTGCACCCAGAGGTCCTGGATCGTGCCGTAGCGCCCGGGAACGTGGATCGCGTGCTGCCAGCTGGCGGCGAGGACCCCGACGATGCCGTCCTCGCCCCCCGCCTCCGCCACCAGCAGGGCACCCAACCCCCCGTCCCTGACCAGTTCCATGGTCGCTTGCTCAAGCTCCCCCGCCGCCGGCCCCCCACCGCTGAGCTCAACCAAGAGCCCCCCAATAGCCGCCGCCGCCGCCGCAGCGTCAGCCTCACCCGCCAGCCGCACCCAACAACCCCCCCTTTGGCTGACTTCCTCTTTCTTCGCGCTATCCGCGAAGAAAGAGGAAGTCAGCGGCGGATCGGCGTTTGTTTTCATCAGGCGGCCCGGATCCTCGTTCGCGCCGGCTCTAGCTCGACGCTCCAGGAGTCGCTTGCGTCGCTGCCGGTGACAGTGCGGGCGATTGCCGCCATCGGCGCGTTTGCCTTGAGCAGGATCTCGTCGAACTCGTCGACCGGGTCGGACTGCATCACGATCGCGCCACCGGCGCCGATCGTCGTCCGCCCCTCGCGCAGGACGACGGTGCGGATGACGATGCTCAGGTCCATCACCCCGTCGAGGCCGAAGTAGCCGATCGCGCCGGAGTAGACGCCGCGCGCCTCGGCCTCGATGTCATCGATGATCTCCATCGTGCGCAGCTTCGGCGCGCCGGTCATCGAGCCGCCGGGGAAACAGGCGCGGGCGCACTCGACGGCGCTGCGCTCGGCCGGCAGCCGGCCCTCCACCGTGGAGATCAGCTGGTGCACCGTGGCGTAATCCTCGACCACCATCAGCTCGGGCACGGCGACGCTGCCGACCTCGCAGACGATGCCGAGGTCGTTGCGCAGCAGGTCGACGATCATCAGGTGCTCGGCGTAGGTCTTTTCGTCGTTGGTCAGCTCGGCTTTCAGCGCCGCGTCCTCGGCCGGGTCGGCGGAGCGCTTGGTCGTCCCCTTGATCGGCCGCGCCTCGACCCGGCGCTCGCGATCGACCGAGAGGAAGCGCTCCGGCGAGGAGCTGACCACGGCGACGTCGCCGAGCTTGAGGAAGGCGGCGAAGGGGGCCGGGTTGCTGCGGCGCAGGTTGCGGTAGAGGTCGAAGGGGTCGGGACTGGCGTCGGTCGAGATCTGGTCGGTGAGGCAGACCTCGTAGGACTCGCCGGCGGCCATTTCGGCCTGCGAGCGGGCGATGTCGGCGAGGTACTGGGTGCGGCCGCGGCCGCACTCGAAGCGCACGTGGCTCTCGCTGGGCTCGCCGAAGGCGGGGTCGGCGGCGCCGGCCTGCGGCGGCGGGTCGGCGATCAGCTCGCGAGCCGTGGCCTCGGCCTCGTCGAGCCAGGCGGTCGCCTGCTCCACCCCCGCCTCATCGCAGACCGCGAGCACGTGGGTGCGGCCGTGGACGTGGTCGACGGCGACAACCCGGTTGGCCAGCATCATCACCGCGTCGGGGACGTCGGAGCTGTGCACGTTGGTCGCTCCGCAGTCGGCCTTGAGCTCGTAGCCGAGGTAACCGACGAAGCCGCCGAGCAGGTTCGGCGCCGCCTCGCCCGGCCGCTCGATCGCCCGCGCGGCGACCTCACGCTCGAGCAGGTCGAAGATCGAACCGGGCTCGATCGCCGTGCCCGCGGCGCGCTCGGCGCGCACGATTCCCTCCTCGACGTCGGCGGTGAGCACGCAGCGGTCGCGGCCGGCGCTGGTGCCGAGGTAGGAGCACTGCGCCAGGCGGGTCGGCGCGTCGGTGCTGTCGAGCCAGAAGGCGTGCTCCGCGGCGGCGAAGAGCCGTTCGAAGAGCGCCTCGGTCGGGGCCTCGCCGGGGATCGAGCGCAGCAGCAGGCGCTCGCCGGAGGCTTGCGGCGCCCTCGCCAGGGGCGTGTTGCGCGGGCGGGCGCCGTCCGGGCGCTTGGTCGCCCGCAGCGGCGTCTCTTTGCGCTTGCGGGCGAGCTCGAAGAAGTTCTCGACCAGGCGGGCGCCGTGGTCGGTGGCGATCGACTCGGGGTGGAACTGGACACCCCACAGCGGCCGTTTGCGGTGTTCGATCCCCATCACCACGCCGTCGTCGGCCCAGGCGCAAACGTTGCCTTCCGGCCCCATGCCGGTGATCGCCAGCGAGTGGTAGCGGACGACCCCGAAGCCCTGGGGGATGCCCTCGAAGAGGCCGTCGCCTTCGTGGAAGATCTTGCTGAGCCGGCCGTGCATCGCCTCCGGCGCGCTGCGCACTTCGCCGTCGAGCATTTTGCCCAGGCCCTGATGGCCGAGGCAGATGCCGAGCACCGGGATCTCGCTGAAGCGGAGGATGTCGTCGCAGACGCAGAAGTCGTGCCAGCGCCCCGGCGTGCCGGGGCCCGGCGAGAGCACGATCGCGTCGAAGTCCCAGCGCTCCAGCGCCCGCCAGGAGACGGCGTCGTTGTCGACCACGATCGGCTCCTCGCCCGAGACCCCCGCCAGCAGGTGGAAGACGTTGTAGGTGTAGGAGTCGTGGTTGTCGACCAGCAGGGTCCTCATCGGACCGTCTCCAGTCCGAGGCCGCGGGCGCCCTGGGCCAGCGCCGCCTGGACCGCCGCCTGCACGTGGGGCTCGCGGTCCTCCTCGACGTACCAGCGCGAGAGGTGGGCGACGTATTTGGCCAGCGGGCTGACGTCGAGCCGCTCGACCGCCTGCTGCAGGTGGCGCCGGTACATCTCCGATTGGACGACGGCGAAGCGATAGTCGGGGTCCTGGGCGGGCTCGGCGCTCGCGGTGCCGGAGCCGTTGCCGTTGTGGGCGCGGGCCCGGGCCAGGTCCCAACCGAGGCTCTGCTCGGGGCGCAGCAGCTTCTCCGGTTCGAAGTCGAGCGGTTTGGTGTTGGTGTGCATGAGGAAGTAGCCGAGCGCGACCTGGGGCACAATCGCTGCCGCCGCCGGGTGGCGCTCGCGCACCCCGGCGCGCTCCCCCTCGAGCTCCATCGCCGAGTCGATCCACTCGGCCAGCTCGTCGATCAGCAACGCGTTGCGCTTCGAGGAGGAGACCGACTCGCTCTGTTTGGAGACCATCCCGTGGAAGACGTCGTGAGCCGGGTGGTTGATGTCGGCGCCGGCCCCCTTCTCCATCATCTCGTCCATCAGCTGGCGTCGGCAGGTGACGTGGGCGACCCACTCGAGGCCGCAGACCTGGATCGAGGTCGTGCCCTCGAGCCCCGGCGCCGCCATCCAGTAGGCGAGCGCCCGCATGTGCTGGGTCGGCAGGCCGTCGGCGCGCAGCAGCGGCATTTCCTCCAGCTCCTCGCGGTCGGTCAGGTAGATGATCGCGCCGTCGGGGCGGCGCTGCAGCATCCCGTGCTCGAGGCCGAGGTTGGAGAGTTCGGCGACCTCGGGCAGGAAGTCGGACTCGAAGAAGACGCGGTCGAAGGAGATGCCGAGCCGGGCCAGGGTCTTGCGCTGCCCCGAGATCACCCAGGCGCGCGTCTTCGACCAGAGCTCGATCGCGTCCTGGTCGCCGTCGAGGACGCGCTGCAGCAGCTCGTCGGCGCTGTCGTGGTGGACGTCGAGCTCGCGGGTCAGCGAGCTGGCCGGGTTCTCGTCGCGGCCGCTGAGCGAGGGGCCGGACTTGACGTACTCGGCATAGCAGGCACCGACGAAGTGGTCGCTCTTCTCGCCGCCCTCCAACGAGGACTGGGTGTGGCGGCCGCTCTTGACCACGCCGGCCATCGCCTCGCCCATGCTGCGGCCGACGTCGCAGATGATGCTGCGCCGCTCGACCTTGCCGCCGGCCTCGCTCAGCGCCGAGCCGAGCGCGTTGCCGAGCGCCAGGTTGCGCAGGTGGCCGATGTGCAGGGCCTTGGTCGAGTTGGCGTCCCAGAAGTTGAGCGCGAAGCGCCGGCCCGCGGCGAGGTCGGTGTGGGTCGGCGCCTCGCCGGAGGTGAGGGCGGCGCCGGTGGCCTCGATCCAATCGCCGGCCAGGCGCGCCTGCACCTGGCGGCCCTCGCGGTCGATGCTCTCGATCCAGGGCTCGGCCTCGATCCGCTGCAGCGCCGCGAGCGCGTCGGCGTCCTCCTGCCAGCCCTTGACCCGCGGCACCAGCATCAGGTCGAAGCCCGTCTGCGGTTGGTAGGGAGCGCGCGCCGCCCAGAGCGGACGGTCCTGCTCGCCGCCAGTTGAGATTTCGTCTAGTTGGTCAAAGAGATTGTTCGCCATAGCCGGTCACCGGTTTCGTTTGGGTTCCGATGCACCAGCCGGGGCTCGAACCCGGATCTCCGGCTTTTAAGGCCGGCCCTTTGACCGATTAAGGCACTGGTGCTCTATGGGTGGGGCTCCTCCCTTTGAAGCTCCCTGAGGTCCCTCTCCCGGGGTCCCCCGCAATCTCTTGATCGCTCTAAATTTCTCGGGCATCCTAGCACCCCACGCGTACCAAAGTGCGGACATTGGGAAGTCTTTTCGATACTTCTCTGCAAACCGCGCAGATTGCCCCATACGGTCGGGCAAACCTCGTCCAAAGGACTCCCCCAATGAACTACTGGAAGCTGCAGCGGAATCTCAACAAGACCGAACTGCGCCGCGCTGTGCCCCGGTTGGAAGCCTTGCGCGCTCAGCTCTCAGCCGAAATACCGCCCAAGGACGCCGACGACAACCTGCTGCTGGCGACCTGGAACATCCGCGATCTCGGCAAGGCCGGCGGCGGCTTCGGCTACGGCGAACGGCTGCCTGAGTCCTACTTCTACATCGCCGAGATCCTTTCCCGCTTCGATTTCGTCGCCGTTCAGGAGGTCAACGAACTGGCGACCTGGGAAAAGGTGATGGACGTGCTCGGCCCCCACTGGGGCTTCATCGCCTCAGACGTGACCGACGGCGCTAGCGGCAACGGCGAGCGGCTCACTTACCTCTACGACAAGCGCAAGGTCAGCTTCCGCAACATCGCCGGCGAGATCGTCCTCGAACCCTCGCTGCTGATCAGCAAAAACGCCAAAGGCGGCAGTCAGTTCGCCCGCTCGCCCTACTTCGCCTCCTTCCAAGCGGGCTGGCGCAAATTCGATATCTGCACCGTGCACATCTATTACGGCTCGGAAAGCGGGGTGAAACTCGAGCGCCGGATCGAAGAGATCAACCGGATCGCGACCCTGCTCGGCAAACGCGCCAAGGCGGCCAACAAGGCGGGCAAGGCGCTGATCCTGCTCGGCGACTTCAACATCGTCGGGCTCAAACACAAGACGATGGAGGCGCTGCTCGACAGCGGCTTCGTCGTGCCCCCGGCAATCCAGGAACCGCCCGACGGTCAGCGCAACAACTATTACGACCAGATCGCCTTCCGCACCGCCCCCGACGCTCTGATCTTCCCCAAAGGCAAAGAAGAAGCGGGCAGCTTCCGCATCTATGAGAGCGTCTTCGCTCTCGACCAGATCGACAGGTACCGCAAATACTTCGAACCGATGCGGGAACGGCTCAACCAAGAAGCGCGAGAAAAGGCGGCGGCCAAAGGCAAGAAACCGCCGATCGCGACCACGCCCGAGGACTTCTTCAGCGACTGGCGCACCTGGCAGCTCTCCGACCACCAGCCGCTCTGGGTGCGACTGCAGGCAAACGACAGCGACAACTACCTCAGGGCGCTGCTGGGGAAGTAGGTCGCGGCGCCCCGAACTCGGCGAGGAATGATGCGAGCTCGGCGGTCAGGCGGGCGGGCTTGAAGCGCCACTCGAAGATCGAGCCGGCCTCGACCAGGCGGGCGTTGGGCAGCTCTTCGGCGAGCATGCCGGCGTCGCTGAAGGGATGAACCGGGTCGCGCGGGTGGCCGACGATCAGGGTCGCCTGCTCGATGCCGATCCGTTTCTCGCGGTGCGGCGCGGTCTCCCCCAGCAGCAGGCCCTCGAGCACCGCGCCGGAGGGGCCCGGGCGCTGGCGCACCCAGTCGAGGCCGATGTCGAGCAGGTAGTTGGTCCGCGGGATCAGCGAGGTGACGCGCGAGGTGAGCTCGAAGGCGGGCTTGCCGTAGCGCAGGCCGAGCAGCACCGGGGTGAAGGCGCCGGCCATCGCCGCCAGGGCGTTGTCGAGCACCGGCATCTCGACGAAGAGGGCGCCGGCGCGCTGCGGGTAGCGCACCGCCAGCTCAAGCGCGACGTTGGCGCCGAGCGACGTCCCTCCCACCACCGCCGAGGAGAGCTCGAGGTGGTCGAGCAGCGCCACCACCTGGCGGGCGAAGAGCGGCATCGAGTAGAGCCGCAGGTCCTCGGGCCGGTCCGAGCGCCCGTGGCCGAGCAGGTCCACGCAGATCACCCGGTTCCCCGCCGCCGCCAACTCCGGCGCCAGCCGCTCGAACATGCGCCGGTTCATCAGCAGCCCGTGGACGAGCACCAGCACCCGCTCGCCCTCCCCGTAGGAGTCGTAGGAGATCCGGTGCCCCTCGTAGCGAAACTCGCCCATCCCGGAATCTGTACAGGACTCGGAGCCCGGACTCACCCGAGGTGCAACGTTTTACGGCCCTGTCAGGACATCAAGACGTTGCACCGCCACGGCGCGCGGCCGCCCGGGTGACGGTCGGACTGCAGATCGTTCGCCGCGCCAGTGGGTCCGCTATCGCAGGAGAACCCGGCAACGTTTCAGCAGCTCATCCAGGTCGCCGGGCGCAAATTCCCGGGCCAGCGGCGGTCTACCACCTGGGCGTGGAGACCTCACAGCCAGAGGCGAACTCGATGTCACAGCTCTCCGCACGGTAAACGGCGAGGGCGGCGGGATCGCTAGCGAGCTTTTCAAGTCCAGCCTCGATTTCCGCCAGCAGGCTCTCTTCAGCGGCGGCGTTGACGACCTTTGCGACCAGTTCGCCCACTGATTCGCCGCGTCGCGCAGCGAGAATCGTCAGCTGGTCACGAGTGTGAACCGAGACACGAATCGTGGTGACGTCGTTTACGGCCATACAGCCATAGGTCTACATCGTCAGGCAGGCGGACCGCCGACTGGTCCCGGCCACCAGGCGCGCTCGCCGCACAGGTACGTGATCGCCGGGATCAGCAGCGAGCGGACGACGAAGGTGTCGAGCAGGACGCCGATCGCGACCGTGGCGCCGATCTGGACCAGCGCTTCGAGCGGCAGCAGGGTGAGGGTGGCGAAGGTGCCGGCGAGGATCAGTCCGGCGCCGGTGATCACCGCGCCGGTGTCCTCGAGTGCGATCAGCATCCCCTCCCGGGTGCCGTGGGCTACGGCCTCCTCGCGCGCCCGGGTCATCAGGAAGATGTTGTAGTCGACCCCGAGCGCGACCAGGAAGATGAAGGCCAGCAGCACCAGGTCGAAGCTGATTCCGCCCGAGCCGAAGAGCTGGGTGAAGGCGAAGGTGATGAGGCCCAGGGTCGCGGCGAAGGAGGCGACGACGGTGACGATCAGGTAGCCGGGGGCGGCAAGCGCGCGCAGCACCATGATCAGGATCAGGCCGACCACGGCCAGCACCACCGGCACGATCAGCTTGGTATCGCGTGCATTGGTCTGCTCGACGTCGTAGTTCTCGGCCGGGATGCCGCCGAGGAGGGCACCAGGCGCGACCTCGGCCAGCCGTTCGCGCACGCCCTTGACCAGGTCGGCCGCCTCGCCCGAGTAGGGGTTGCCGCGGAGCACGATCGTCAGCGCCGCCAGGTCGGAGACCGAGGAGGGCGGCACCGGCACGGCGAGCTTGACCGAGTCGAGCCGCTCGAGCCCGCGCAGGGCCGCCTCGACTTCGTCGATCCCCAGCACCGCCGTCAGCGGCGAGCCGATGCCGGGCGGGAAGTGTTGGTCGAGGACTTCGTTGCCGCGGCTCGATTCGCTCGAGCGCGTTTCGCCTTCGCCGAAGCCGATCGTGCCGTGCTGGATCAGGTTGCCGAGGGCGAGGACGACGAGGACGGCGAAGACGCCGGCGACGATCGGCCGCGGCCGGCGGCGGATGAGGCCGGCGACGCCCGCCCAGAGGCGGCGCTTGCCGCCGGGCGCCGAACCCCGTCCCGGCCAGAAGGCGCGCGGCCCGAGGATCGCCAGCAGGGCGGGCAGCAGGGTGAGCCCGGCCCAGAGCATCACCGCGATCCCGATCGCCAGCACCGGCCCGAGCCAGTGGGTCGACTCGAGGTCGGCGAGCAGCAGGACCAGCATCGCCGCGATCACCGTCGCCGCCGAGGCGGCGATCGGCCGCGCGCTCTCGGCCAGCGCCGCGCGCAGCGCCGCCGGCGGCTCGCCGCCGCGCTCGAGCTTCTCGCGGTAGCGGTGGATCAGCAGCAGCGAGTAGTCGGTGCCGGCGCCGAAGATCAGCACCAGGAGCAGGAAAGTCCCCTCGGTGTTGACCACGATCGCGCCGGACTCGATCAGCAGGTAGGTCAGCCCGATCGCGATCAGGTAGGCGATGCCGACGACGACCAGCGGGATCAGCGCCAGCGGCGGCGCCCGGTAGACGAGCAGGAGCAGGACCAAGACGAGGCTGAGGGTCGCGATCAGCAGCGTCTGGCCGGCGTCTTCGGCGACCTGCTCCAGGTCGGCCGCCACGCCGCCGGGCCCGGTCACATATGAGTGCAGGCCCCGGTGGCGGTGAGAGGCGAGGTAGGCGCGGATCTTCTCGACCCCATCGACCACGGCCCCGCGGTCTTCGCTGTCGATCGCCAGCGCCACCAGCGCGGCTTCACCGTCACGCGAGATCGGCCCCACCCCACGCGCGGCCCGCGTCAGCTCGCCCAGCGGTTGCCTCGCTCCCTTCGAGAACGGAGCAAAGACCGGCGTCGCGCCGGAGAGGCCGAGCCGTCCCAGCCCGTGGCCGAGCTTGCCGATCGTGTTCAGGTCGGCGGCGCTGAGGCCCCCGCTGCGCTCGAAGACGATCAGCACCGGCACGTCGTTGCCGCCCTTGAAGTCCCGGCCCAGCAGACCAACGGCCCGGGTCGACTCGGCGTGCGCCGGCAGATAGCTGCTCTGCCCCGCCGCCGTCACATCGCCGACATGAGTGCGGGCAAGGAGACCGGCAATCCCAAGCGCGATCCAAACCGCAACGGTCACCCAGCGCCCGCGAGGCCCGGTGACACTCGCGGCAAAACGTTGGACGCGCACGACGGAACCCTAGCTGCGCCGCTTGATGGATTTGCCACCGTATACGTGGGTCAATCGATCACTCGCCATAGGGGCTTTGCTCAGGCGCCTGCCGCCTCGGGCGCCAGCGCCGCCTCTCGGCCGCGCCCGGGCCCGCCCGTCAGCGAGCCGAGCGCTCGTGGCACCAGCAGGCCCGCACCGAAACAGAGGACGAGGAAGCCGGTGGCCATCAGGAAGGTCTCGGTGAAGCCGGTTACGGCGGGCAGGTCCTTGACCATGTGGTTGGCGATGAAGGTGGCCGAGAGCTGGCCGCCGAGGGCGCCGCCGAGGGTCCGCATCACGTTGTTCATGCCGCTGGCGACGCCCGTCTGCTCCGGCGAGACCGCCTGCACGATCAGGTTGCCGAGGGCGGCGAAGGAGAGGCCGATGCCGATGCCGAGCAGGGCGGCGGCGATCAGCAGCTCGTAGGGATGTTCGTGGGCGAGGGCGAGCATGATGAAGGAGGCGGTGGCGAAGACCGTGCCGGCGAGCAGGGCGTTGCGCGAGCCGAAGCGGGCCGCGATCGGGCCGGCGCGCAGGCCGAGGATCGTCATCCCGATCGTCGCCGGCAGCAGGTAGAGGCCGGAGACGACCACCGAGGCGCCGAAGCCGAAGCCGGTGCTCTTGGGCAGCTGGGCGAACTGGGGGAAGACGACAAAGGAGGCGTAGAGGCCGGCGCCGAGCAGGAAGGCGGCGGCATTGGTAGTCCAGACGCCGCGCACCCGCATCATCGTCATGTCGATCAGCGGTTCGCGGCTGCGCACCTCGACCGCGATCCAGGCCGCCGTGACGAGCGCGCCGAAGAGGACGAGGCCGAGCGTCTTGCCCGAGACCCAGCCCCAGGTCGTGGTCTGGCTGATCGCCAGCAGCACCGCCGAGAGCCCGACCGTCATCAGCCCCGCGGCCAACCAGTTGATCTTGCCCGGCGTGCGCACCGGCGACTCCGGCACGAAGCGCCAGGTGGCGACGGCGGCGAGGACGACCGCGACCAGCGGGATCCAGAAGAGCCAGTGGTAGTTGAGGTGCTCGACGATGACGCCGGAGAGGACGATGCCGAGGCCGCCGCCGATGCCGAGGATCGCCGAGAGCATGCCGATCCCGCCCGCCACCTTCTCGGCCGGGAACTCGTCGCGGACGATGCCGTAGGCGAGCGGGAAGATGCCGCCGCCGGCGCCCTGGATGAAGCGCGCCGCGATCAGCACCGGCAGCGAGGTGGAGACGGCCGCCAGCAGCGTGCCCGCGCCGAGCACGACCAGGGTCCAGAGCAGCAGCCGCTCCTTGCCGTACATGTCGCCGAGCCGGCCGATGATCGAGGTGCCGACCGAGGCGGCGAGCAGGTATCCGGTGAGCAGCCAGGTGATCCCGGTCTCGCTGGTGCCGAGGTCGTGCTGCATCGTCGGCAGCGCCGGCACCACGGCCGAGCTGAGCAACGCGTAGGCCATCCCGCCGAGGGCGAGGACTGCCAGGGTCAGATTGGGATGCGTCCGGTCCTGGGAGGACGGGGTCATGGAATCTCCTGCTCAGGGGCGAGGCACTTACGCCGGGTAAGCGGCACCGTATCGAAGCGCCGCGCTCGGGCTTGGGGACGGGCAGGTGGATTTGCCGCCGGGACGAATGCGAACATACGTTCCCATTCGATCAGAGGAGACGAGATGCCGCAATTCGACGCATATGAAGACCTGGTTGGGAAGTGGCGCTGGCGCCTGCTCGGTGCCGACGGCCGCACCGTGGCCACCGCCGGTGAATCCTTTGAGTCCCACTGGCACGCCCTGAGGGCAGCCGAAGACGTGCGGGGAGCTGCTTCCGCGGCCCAGATCTGCAGCATTCCGGCCAGCGGAGTCGCCGACGCCCTGGCGGAGATCATCGACCGCGAGCTGGCTCATAGCTAGCAAAACTGGCCGATTTGCAGCCTAAATAGTCGTTGTACGGGGTGGACAAAAGCAAATAAAACTGTCTGCCGTTGCAGGCTTAAGGCGCCTACGTCATCCGTCGATGTTCCCCTGGCCGGAATCAAGCTTCCGGAATCAATTCGTCAATCACATGAGGGGGAAGAAATGCGCTGGATCACCAAGAAGAGGGCGTTTGTCGCGCTCGGCTGCACCTGCGCTCTCGCGGTGGCCGGCATCGCGCTTGCGTACTTCACGTCAAGCGGATCGGGCACAGGCACCGCAACGGCCGGCTCGAGCTCCGCGGTGACGCTGCACGCCGCGATCTCCAACAGCCTCTACCCGGGCTCTTCATCGCCGGTCTCGTTCACCGTCGACAACCCGTCCTCGGGGGTCCAGCGGGTCGGCACCGTGACACTCGCAAGCATCAGCGTCGACGGAGCGCACTCGACCTGCAGCACGACGCTCACCGGCGGCAACCCGGACTTCACGATGGCGGCCGTTCCGGTCAACCAGGTGGTCAATCCCGGCAACGGCCAGAGCGTTTCCGCCACCGGAACCCTGACGATGAACGAAACGGGAACCAATCAGGACCCGTGCCAGGGTGCGACGCTGACGCTGCACCTGACCAACAACTAGTCCCACGGAGCGGACGGAGCCATGCGCACCATGCGCGGAATGCTCGCAGTGCTCGCCGGCATCGCCGGCCTCGGCGCCGTCGCCTACGCAGCAACCCCTCAGAGCCCAACCCCCGGCGCCGCTCCCAAGGCGGAGCGGAGCCGGGGAGGCGGGTCCCTGCCCAGGCCGAAGATCACCATGCACCCCGACAAGCTCGCCACCTCCAACAACGCCAAGTTCAGCTTCGCCGTCCGCGGTCGCAAGCCGCGTTTCCAGTGCCGGCTCGATGGCCGGCCGTGGAGCGCCTGCCAGGCGCCGGTGAGCTTCGGCAAGCTGACCGCCGGCAGCCACAGCTTCTCGGTGCGCAGCGTCGGTGTGCGCAAGAAGCACAGCAAGATTGCCCGCTTTCGCTGGCAGGTGCTGGAACCAAAGGACTTCTCGATCACGCCGCAGCTCGGCGGTCTCGGCGCGCTCTATCCGGGCGCCCCCGCCCAGGCGCTGCCGCTGACGATCACCAATCCGAACCCGGTGCCGATCCTCGTCACCAGCCTGCAAGTTCGAGCCACTGCTGACCCTCCCGGCTGCGGCAGCGCCGCGAACCTCATCCTGAGCGGCTCGAGCGCCTCCGCCGCGGCCCCGATCACGGTGCCGGCGAGCGGCTCGGTGACCCTGCCCGTCGCGGGCGCCTCGGCGCCGTCGATCCAGCTGCGTGACCTGCCGGTGAGCCAAGACGCCTGCCAACGGGCCCAGTTCCCACTGGCTTTCTCCGGGACCGCCCGAGGATGAGACGGCTGCTCCCAGGCGGCGTCACCGGGATCGTCGCCGTTGTCCTGTTGGCGATGGCCACAACCGGCACGGCGATCGCCTACTTCACCACGACGGGCGCGGGCAACAGCAGTCCGGCGGTCGTCTCGACGATCGCTCAGCCAACGATCACCGCCGCCACGCCGGCAACGGGAGGAACCGTGGCCCTGACCTGGAGCCCCGTCTCCGCCCCGGGTCCGGGGGCCGTTACCTACACCGTAAGCCGCGACGGCGGCAAAGCAAACGGAACCTGCTCTCCCACGCTGACCGGTGTCAGTTGCACCGACAGCGGCATTGAACCCGGCACCTACGCCTACGTGGTCACCGCGAAGTGGCACTCCTGGACCGCGGTCAGCGCGAGCAAAGCGGCGACGGTCACGGTCGGGCCGGCCGACCACCTCGTGCTCGGCGCCGCCTCGTTGACGCCGACCGCCGGTGCCGCCGACAACCTGACGATCACCGCCAAGGACGCAAAAGGCGGCACGGTCACGACCTACGCCGGCTCGCACAGCCTCACCTTCAGCGGCGCTGCCGCAAGTCCCAACGGGACCGTGCCGACCGTCGCCAACGCCAGCGGCACGGCAACCGCATTCGGAACCGCCACCGCGATCACCTTCACGGCGGGCGTCGCCACCGTGTCCTCGACCACGAACGGCGTGATGAAGCTCTACAAGAGCGGCTCGGCCAGCCTCAGCGTCGGCGACGGCGCGATCTCGACCGAAGCCCCGTTGGCAGTGACGGCCTCTCCGGCGACTGCCTCGAATCTGGCGCTGTCCGCCGCCGACACCACACCCGCCGCGGGCGAAGCCGACAGCCTCACGATCGCCGCACTGGATAGCTACGGCAACACCGCCTCGGCCTACACCGGCTCCAAGAGCCTCACCTTCTCCGGAGCGGCGACCGTCGGCGCTAACAAACCCACCGTCGTCAACAGCACCGGAACCGCAACGGCCTTTGGCACCGCCACCGCGATCACCTTTACCGCCGGCGTCGCGACGGTCGCCTCGTCCAAGAACGGGCTGATGAAGATCTACGCAAGTGGTGAAGCCGGTGTCGAAGTGAGCGACGGCACGATCTCGACCGAAGCGCCGCTGGAAGTGACCGTCTCCCCACTTGTAGCCTCGAAATTCGTCCTCACGGCCACGACCACCACCCCTGCTGCGGGTGCCGCCGACAACCTCACGACCACGGCCCAGGACACCTACGGCAACGTCGCGACGAGCTACAGCGGAACCAAGAGCCTGACCTTCTCCGGCGCCTCGCCCAGCCCCGACGGGACCGTGCCCACGGTCTTGAGCTCCTCGGGCTCCGACTCCGCCTTCGGCGACGCCACCACGATCAGCTTCAGCGCCGGCATCGCCACGGTCAGCGGCAGCAAAAACGGCGCGATGAAGCTCTACAAGGGCGGCTCGACCAGCCTCAAAGCGACCGACGGAACGCTCCTCACCCCGACCGCGCTGGTCGTGACCGTCGGGACCACCGCCACCCACTTCACGCTTGCCGCTGCGACCACAACCCCTGCGGCGGGTGCCTCCGACAGCCTCACGACCACCGCCAGAGACGTCTACGAAAACACCGCCACCGGGTATGCCGGCGCCAAGAGCCTCACCTTCTCCGGCGCGGCAACCATCGGCACGAACAAACCCACCGTTGCTAACAGCTCGGGTACGGCAACGGCCTTTGGCACCGCCACCGCGATCACCTTCACGGCCGGCGTGGCAACAGTGTCCTCCTCCAAAAACGGGCTGATGAAGATCTACGCGAGCGGCGAAGCGGACATCGAAGTCAGCGACGGCACGATCGCGACCGAAACGCCGCTGGAAGTGACCGTCTCGCCGCTTGCCGCCTCGAAATTCGTCCTCACAGCGACCAGCACCACGCCCACCGTGGGCGAAGCCGACAGCCTCACCACCACCGCCCAGGACACCTACGGCAACGTCGCCGGCGCCTACGCCGGTTCGCACAACCTCACCTACTCCACCGCCGCGGCCAGCCCGACCGGAGTCAACCCAACCGTCTCCGACTCCTCCGGTGCCGACATCGTCTTCGGCAGCTCCACCGCAACCAACTTCAGTGCCGGTGTAGCCACGGTCAGTGGCAGCAAAAACGGGCTGATGAAGCTCTACAAGACCGGCTCGACCAGCCTCAAAGCGACCGACGGCACCCTCCTCACCCCCACCGCGCTCGTGGTCACGGTCGCGCCCGGAGCGGCGATCAAATTCGCCTTCACCGCCTCGGCGACCAGCCTCGTCGCGGGCGGCTCGTCCAACCTCACCACCACGGCTCAGGACGGCTATGGCAATACCGTCACCACCTACACCGGCTCGCACGAACTCGTCTACTCCGGCGCCTTGGCAAGCCCCAACGCAACCGCGCCGACAGTGGTCAGCAGCGCCGGCACCGTCACCCCGCTCGGCAGCGCGACCGCGATCAACTTCAGCGCCGGCGCCGCCACTGTCACGTCTTCCAAAAATGGCCTGCTGAAGCTCTACAGGGCCGAATCGGCGAGCATCTCGGTCAGCGACGGATCAATCTCGAGCGCTGCCCCGATCGCCTTCACGGTCAGCCCGACGAGCGCCTCGAAGTGGGCCCTGACCAACATCAGCGTCAGCGACGGCACGCTCGGTTCCACCTGCCTCTTCACCTGCACGCTGACCGGGCTGGGCAACAGCGGCACGGTGACGGCGAAGGTCGCCGTGGCCGACACCTACGGCAACACGGTCAACGCGGTGGGCACGGGCCACGCGGCCAAAATCACCACCAGCGGCAGCGGCACGATCAGCGGCACGCCGCTGATCATCCCGAGCACGGGCGCCGCCGAATCCACGACGAGCTTCACTTTTACCTCGAAATCGAACGGCAACTTCACCGAAACGCTGACGGCTGCGGCCTCCTCGGGCACCGCCTACACCCCCGCCACGCTGACCGCGAGCAAATAGCCGCTAGGCGGCGAAGCGCTCTTCAACCCGTGCCCTGGCGCTTGGCCGCCTCGACCTCGCGGTCCCACGCAAGGTTTTCGACCTCCCCCCACACTAGGTCCATAGATGGGTTCGCAAAGCACCAGATCGGGAGAAAGCTCGAGCGCCAATGCAGTGCGGCGCCGGCAAGACGGGGATCCCAGCGCCGGCGAAGAGCTGGCACGCAGCGCCATGCGACTGGCACTGCGCACCGCCGCGGCCCTCCTCGAAAGCCGTGAGGAGGCGGCGGACGTCGCCCAGGAGGTGGCGATCGACGTGCTCGGCTCGCTCGACAAGCTGCGCGACCCGGAGGCCTTCAACGCCTGGGTCCACCGAATCACGGTCCGCCGGACCCTGCGGCGGCTTAGGAAGCACCGTCGGGCCCGCGCCACCGAGACGCCCCTCGCCCTCCTCGATGACTCCGACCAGCCACCAGCGCCGGAAGGGCTCGATCGCGACGCCGTGCTCTCTGCCCGCAGCGCCCTGGTGACCGCCTTCGCCGAGCTACCACCGAAACAGCGCCTGGCCCTGGCGCTGCGCTACGTCCACGACCTCTCCGACGCCGAGATCGCCGCGGCGCTCGACTGCCGCACCGGCACCGTGCACGCGCTGCTCTCGCGCGGACGGGGCGCACTGCGCCAAGACAAGCAACTCGCCGAGCTCGCGCTCGCCTTCGAAGGAGGATGAAGATGTCAACCCACCAAATCGACGAGGTCCTGCTGCGAGCCGCGTTCTCGCCGGCGCGCGCGCTCGAGCCGAGCGAGACCGAGCTCGCGAGCGTGCTGGCGCGGCTGCAGTCCGAACCGCTGCGCGGCCCGAAACGTCCCCAGCGAGAAGCGGGCCGGCGGCGACTCGCCCTGCCCACGATCGCGGCGCTCGCCTTCCTGCTCGCCGGCTCCTACGCGGTACCCGGCACCCGGGCCGCGATCGATGACGCCGCCAACAGCGTCGCCGGCAGCTTTTCCGGCTGGCTCGGCGGCGACTCGGCCGACGCCCCCGGAGTGCCGCTGAAAACCCACCAGGAAGCTCCCTTCTACTTCCACGATGGCGCCTGGTCACGGCGGCACGTGCACCAACCGCGGGTGATCGCTGCCGCCGGTGGCTACAAGCTCTTCGCCTACGTCGAGCGCAGCGGCGCGCTTGCCTTCGACCTCGGCAACACCGGCGTCGGCATGGGCGGATACACGGCCCGCACGTTCCACGACAGTCCCCTGGAAGTGCTCGGCCCCGGCGCGCTGCGGCACGCCGACGCGGATGGCCACGTGCCCCTCTTCGGGATCAGTGCCCCGTCGGTGGAAAGCGTGCAGCTCGTCTACGGCTCGGGCCCGCCCCTGGAAGTCAGCGACGTCAACGGCGGCTTCGTCCTCTTGGCCGAGCCCGGTCGGGAGCCCCGCGAAGTGGTCGCCTACGACGGCAACGGCGAGGTGCTCGGGCGCCAGGCGGTCGGCTACATCGATTGGGCGCGCTACTTGCGCTGAGCCGGCCCGCTACGGCGCCGCCCGCGGCTCGAGCTGGATCTCGCGCTCGGCCCGCGGCGTGCCCGCCTCGATCTCGGCGCTGCGCTCGCGCTCGGCATTTAGCTGGTGGCCGAAGAGGATCGCCAGGTTGCTGATCCAGAGCCAGACCAGCAGCGCGACCAGGCCGCCGAGCGTGCCGTAGGTCTTGTCGTAGGAGCCGAAGTTGGCGACGTAGGTGGCGAAGGCGGCGGACGCGATAGCCCAGGCGGCCATCGCCACCAGGGCGCCCGGCGTCAGCCAGCGAAAGCCGCGCAGCTTCGCGTTGGGCGAGGCGTAGTAGAGGAGGTCGACCATGAGCACGAAGATCGTCACCATCACCGGCCACTTGGCCACCTCCCAAACGTCGACCGCGGTCTGGCCGAGCCCGACCGGCGCCGCGACCGCTTCGACGATCGGCCCGGTGAGGACGAGGCCGAGCGCCAGCAATGCCATCGCCACGACCATCACCAGCGTCACCGCCAGCTGCAGCGGCCGCAGCTTCCAGAACGACCTGCCCTCCTCGGTCTCGTAGATCAGGTTGGAGGCGCGGATGAAGGCGCCGATGTAGCCCGAGGCCGACCACAGCGCCACCAGCAACCCGAAGAAGAAGGCGAAACCGGCCGCACTCTGATTGGAGACGACCGAGTGGATCGGCCCTTCGAAGGTCTGAGCGGCCGATTCCGGCCCGATCGAGGTGATTACTTCGGTCACGCCCGCGGTTGTCGTCCGCGGGTCGCCAAAGAGCCCGAGCAGCGAGACCATCGCGATCAGCGCCGGGAAAAGCGAGAGCAGCGCGTAGTAGGTCAGCGCGGCCGCCCAGTCGGTCAGGTTGTGCTCACGGAACTCGCCGACCGTCCGGCGAAGCGTTGCCCAGGCACCGGAGTCTGGCGGCGAACTCTCCTTCACCCACCCCCACTACCCCGGAAGGGACGGCACAACCCCCTTCCGGTGCGCCTTATGCACCCCTGGGGTGCATAAGGCGCACCGGAAGGGGGTTGGCGGAGAAGAACCGGCGATGGCGACCATCTAGGCTGAGCGCAGATGGTCTCCGGTCCGACAAGCCGGGTTCTCTCGAGCTCGCAGATGACGACCCTCGCCGCGCTTGGCGAGGAGCGGACCGCGGCCGTGGGAGAGAAGCTCTTCGAAGTAGGCGATGCGAGCTACCCCTTCATCGCGATCCATGAGGGTGAGGTCGCGATCACCGATCCGGCCGGCCGCGAGATCGTCCGCCACGGCGCCTCCGGCTTCCTCGGCGAGATGAACCTGCTCTCCGGCCAGACCGTCTTCCTCACCGCCGTCGTCACCGAGCCGTTGCGCTACATCGCGGTCGACCGCGAAGTCCTGCGCAAACTGCTCTTCGAGGACGGCTCGCTCTCGGATCTGCTGCTCTCCGCCTTCATCGAGCGACGCGAAATGCTGCAGCGCCGGCAGGGGATCGGGGTCGAGATCGTCGGCCCGCACGACTCGAGCGACACCCGGCGCCTGCTCGACTTCGTCAGCCGCCAGCGCCTGCCCCACTCGTGGCTTGCACCGGCCGAAAGCGCCGAGGCGACGGCCCTGCTCGAGCAGCTCGCACCGGAGGAGATCCCCCTGGTGCGCCTGCCCGGCGGCACCGACCTGCGCAACCCGAGCAACGGGCAGCTCTCGCGCGCCCTGGGGATCGGCCTGGAGCTGGGCGAGCGCGAGGAAGTCGACCTGCTGATCCTCGGCGGCGGTCCGGCCGGGCTCGGCGCCGCGGTCTACGGCGCCTCGGAGGGCCTCGACACGCTGGTGATCGAGAGCACCGTGCTCGGCGGCCAGGCCGGCACCTCGCGGCGGATCGAGAACTACCTCGGCTTCCCCGCCGGGATCACCGGCAGCGAGCTGACCAGCCGCGCCGTCACCCAGGCGCGCAAGTTCGGCGCCCGCACGGCGACCCCCTACCACGCCCGCGCGCTCGAGCCGGGCGCCGAGCGGCACCGAATCGAGCTCGAGGACGGCAACGAGATCCTCGCCCGCACGGTGCTTCTCTCAACCGGCGCCGAATACCGGCGCCTGCCGGTCGCCGACCTCGACGACTACGAGGGAATCAGCGTCTTCTACGCCGCCGGCCCGCCCGAGGGACAGCTCTGCGGCGGCCAGCGGGTGGGCGTGATCGGCGGCGGCAACTCGGCCGCGCAGGCGGCGATCTGGCTCGCCCGCGGCGGCGCCCTGGTCACCCTGCTGCACCGCCGCGCCGACCTCGGCGAGACGATGTCGCGGTACCTGATCGACGAGCTCGACCGCTTCGGCGTCGTCGTCCGCGACCGCAGCGAAGTAAACGGCCTGCACGGCAATGAGGGACGGCTCGAAGCGGTGACCCTGACCGACGGAGAAAAGCTGCCCTTCTCCTTCCTCTTCCTCTTCCTCGGCGCCACGCCCTGCACCGATTGGCTCGGCGAGGCGATTGCCCGCGACGCCAAGGGGTTCGTGCTGACCGGGTCCGAGGCGGGCGCCGACGGCCTGCTCGAAACCAGCGTTCCCGGCATCTACGCGGCCGGTGACGTGCGCGCCGGGTCGATCAAGCGCTGCGCGACCGCGGTCGGCGAGGGCGCCACCGTCGTGCGCTTCGTCCACGAGCACCTCTCAGCGACCGGTACCGCGGCTTCGCCTCGATAAAGATCGCCGGCCCGGTGATCCAGAGGACGGGGGGCTCCGTTAGTTGGACAAACCCCCTTAAAGGAGCGATATGGACCCGGAAGCAACCCTCAAGCAGACGAACGTGGACGAGCTTGTCCGCCAAGCGGCCGACGACGCCTCTGAATCCCTCAGTGACGGCGACACCCGGCTCAGCTTTCTCAAGAAGGCCGGCCTCGCCGGCGGCGCGGCCCTCGGCAGCGGCGCCCTGATCGGCGCCCTCACCCCCGCCTCTTCAATTGCCAAGGGCAAGGGCAAGGGACGCCCGCCCGCCTCGTTTCGGCAAGGGCGACATCGGCATCCTCAACTTCGCCCTCACGCTCGAGTACCTCGAGGCCGCCTTCTACAACGAGGCGACCGCCAACCAGAAGAAGAGCAAGTTCATCAAGGACGGCCAGACCCAGGTCTTCCTGAAGACGGTGACGGTCGACGAGAACGCCCACGTCGCCTTCCTCAAGAAGGCGCTCGGCTCGAAGGCGACCGCCGCCCCGAAGGTCGACTTCGGCGGCACCACCTCGAAGGAAGCGTCCTTCGTCAAGACCGCCGTCGCGCTCGAGAACACCGGCGTCCACGCCTACTCCGGCCAGGCCCTCAACATCGCCAACCCGGCCTACGTCGCCGCGGCGCTCTCGATCCTCACGATCGAGGCCCGCCACGCCTCGGTCGCCGGCCTGCTGCTCAGCGGCAAGCCCTCGGGACATGACCCCCGACGGTTCCTTCGACACGCCCTTCACGGCGGCCGAAGTGCTCAAGGCAGTCAAGAAGACAGGTTTCCTCCAGTAACGCCATCGCAAGCCCGGCGGGGCCGGGGCTTGGCGACTTCCCCGTCTATTTCACGGGAAAGTCGCCAGACCCCCCCTCGGCCCCGCCGGGACAAACCTTTGACCCAACCAGGATTGGAGGCACACAGTGCCCAACATCGGACCAATGGAGATCATGATCGTCCTCATCATCGCCCTCGTCGTTTTCGGGCCCAAACGCCTGCCCGAGCTCGGCAAGTCGGTAGGCAAGGGAATCCGCGAGTTCAAAGGCTCGGTCTCGGGCCAGCACGACGAGGCCGAGGACAAGGCCCCGCTGGCGGTCGAGCAGCCCCCGGTCGTCGCCCAAGGCCCGGCGTCCAAGGCCGCCGCCGCCGAGACCCCCGCCAACACGCACGCCTGAGGCCGAGACGATGCGCCGCGTAAAAGCCATCGCATACGACGACGAGGTCAGCCTCGTCGATCACCTCGACGAGCTGCGCGCGCGCATCGTCGTCTCACTCAGCGTCCTCGGCGTCGCCTTCGCCCTCTGCTTCTGGCAGAACCACCTGCTGCTCGAACTGGCCAACGGGCCGCTTCCCTCCGCCCACAGCAGGCTGCTCACCCTCGGCATCAGCGAGCCCTTCACGACGACGATGACGGTCGCCGCCTACGGCGCCTTCCTGCTCTCGCTGCCGATCATCCTCTACCAGGCCTACGCCTACCTGCTGCCGGCCCTCAGCCACCAGCAGCGGCGCACCGTCACGCCGCTGCTGCTCCTGGTCCCGGTCCTCTTCATCGCCGGGGTCGTCTTCGGCTACCTCGTGGTACTGCCGGCGGCGACCAAGTTCCTGCTCAACTTCAACGACTCCCAGTTCAACATCCAGGTGCGAGCGCGCGACTACTACAGCTTCTTCGGCACCACCCTGCTCGCCTGCGGCATCGTCTTCCAGGTGCCGGTCGGCGTCCTCGCCGCTACCCGCCTGGGCATCGTCAAGGTGAAGCAGCTGCAGCAGAACCGCCGCTACGCCTATCTGGGTTGCGCCGTGCTCGCCGCCGCGCTGCCGGGCGTCGACCCGGTCTCGATGCTGCTCGAGACGGCGCCGCTGATCGCCCTCTACGAGCTCAGCATCGTCCTCGCCCGCCTCTTCGGCGAGCCCAACGCGACGCCGCTCAGCGAGCCGGCGACGGAGAAGCCCTAGCTCGGCACCGCCGGCCGCGGGGGACGTTCACTCCACATCCGTTCGGTCTGCTTCATCAGTGCCGGGTAGACGATCAGGTAGCGGAACGGCTTGATCGCCAGCATGTACGCCTCGCCGAAGCGACCGTGCGTCTTGACGTAGACCGCCATCTGGGCTTGGTAGCGACCTTCGCCCTGCTCGGCCCAGCCGGCGTGCATCACGCCGTGCATGGTTCGGTTCGAGACCTCAGCGGCGAACTCGTCGTCGGTTCGGTAGAGCGGTACGAAAGGGAGGGAGCCAAAGTCCACGTCCGCCACTGTCCCGCGCAGGTCCTGCGGCAGCCGGGCGCGCAGTGAGGTCTCCTCCGTTCCCGGAATCGACAACGCGTCCGCGGCGTCGCCCTGCTCGACCGGGGCCGAGATCTCACCGAGGTTGAACCACTTGCCGATGCGATCGCGCAGGCGCCAGAGAAAACGGGTCGGCAGGGAGTCGGCGCTGGCGGGATCGGCGGCAGCCAGCAGCTCGAGCAAGAGCGGGAAGTCCTCCGCACCGCCCTCTACGGGCAGCGCCCAGACGTCCTCCAGCTTGAAGTCCGGGACGATCTCACGGATGCGCCAGGGCCGAGATTCGTGCGCCGCGTTAGGAAGCCGCATATCCATACGGTACCGTATAGATGGTCATGGCTCAAGTGAGAACTCCGCGCGGCGCCTGGATCGAGGCAGCCCAGCGGGCGCTTGGCGCCGGCGGCCCGCAGGCCGTTCGGGTCGAGGCCCTGGCCGCCTCGCTCGGGGTCTCCAAGGGCGGCTTCTACTGGCACTTCAAAGACCGCCAGGCCCTGCTCGAGGAGATGCTCGACAGCTGGGAGAAGGCGATGGTCGAGGACGTGATCGCCACCGTCGAGAGCCAACCGGTGGAGCCGCGAGCCAAACTGCAACACCTCTTCGCCCTCGCCTCCACGGTCGACTTCACGGTCGAGCTGGCGATCCGGGACTGGTCGCGCCGCGACGCCGAGGTCGCCGACCGCCTGCGCCGGATCGACGGCCGGCGCATGGCCTACCTGCGCTCGCTGTTCGGGCAGCTCTGCGCCGACGAGGACGAAGTCGAGGCCCGCTGCATGCTGACCTACTCGCTCTTCGTCGGCAGCTACTTCATCGCCGCCCAGGACGACGACAGGAGCCGCTCGGAGAGCGTGCAGCTGGCGATCGACCGGCTGCTGGACAAGCCCTGGCGCTGAGATGACCGCGCGACCACGAGCGCTGCTGGTCTTCGACGGCGACTGCGCCTTCTGCACCAGCTCCGCTCGCCTGCTCGAGAGGATCGGGCCGAAGGCGGAGGTTGCCGCGTGGCAACAGATCGACCTCGATCCGCTGGGACTGACCGAGGAGACCGCAGCCGCTGCGGTCCAGTGGGTCGGGACCGACGGCACGATCCGCTCCGGTCACGAGGCGATTGCCGCGGCGCTGCGCGACGCCGGCGGCGCCTGGGCGATCGTCGGCCGAGCGCTCATCTCACCGAGGATCGCGCCGATCGCCGCCCGCGCCTACCGGCTGATCGCGGACAATCGCCACCGCCTGCCCGGCGGCACACCCGCCTGCGCGGCCGGCCCTCAGGAGACCAGGAGCAGAACTTCGCGCTCGATCTTCGGCCGCCGGCTCCAGTGAGCGTTTCCGCAACCGGCCTGCGGGTACCCCTGGGCCGTTCAGAGAAATTGATCCAAGCTCCAAGGAGGAGATTCGATGTCCACTGTTGTGATCGTTGTAATCGTCGTGGTTGTACTGGCGGTCATCGCCGCCATGGTTGTGGCAGCCTCAAAACGCAAACGCGAACAGCAGCTCGGTCAGGCACAGGGCCAAGCTCTGCGCGACGACGTCGGCCACCACCGCGAGCAGGCCGAGAGCGCCCGCGGCGAGGCCGAGCTGGCCGAGGAGCGGGCCCGCCGTACGGCGGCCGAGGCCGAGCTCAACGAGCGCAAGGCAGATGAGCGCGAGCGCGAGCGCGAGCAGCAGGACCAGGTCTAAGCCAGGCGGCGCTCGAAGACGCAGTCGAGGCGGCGCTCTTCCTCCTCGCCGGGGACTGTCTTGTCGAGCTGCATCACGACCCTGCGCCCGTCGAGGCGCAGGGTCGCCACCTGGTTGTCGAAGTAGGGGCCCTCGGCGAGGCGCCAGCGCAGGCCCGGGTCCGAGGCGCCGGCCAACCCGGCGAGGCCGCGCATCGCGGCGGTGAACGGCCGCGTGAAGCCGGCCCTGATCACCCGCCTCTCGTTGGCCCCGAGCGGGTTGCGGTAGGGCGAGCAGACGGCCTGGTAGACGGCGCTCTGCATCTCGGCGTTGGGCCGGAAAGCGGTCTCGGCCAGGTAGGCGTGGTGGACGTCGCCGGAGAGAATGACGATCGAGGCCGGCGCCCTGCCGCGCTTGCCGGAGCCGACCTCTTCGAGCAGGCCGCGCAGCAGCTGGAAGGACTTGTCGAATGAGGCCCAGTGGTCGAAGTCGACCGCGCGGCGGAGTTGCTCGGCGCCGCGCGCGGCGGGCCCACCCCAGGCGCCGTCGCAAACCCGCTCGCTCCAGGCCTCGAGGTGGTGCAGCCCGGGCGAGAGCAGGAAGGGCACGGTGGTCGAGATCAGCAGGTGGTCGAAGTCGCCGCTTGCCTGCTCGACGATCCACTCCCACTCCTCCTGGTCGAAGATCGAGCGCTCGCCCTCCTCCAGCACCCGGCCGGCACGCGAATCGATGAAGATCGCCCGCGTGTTGCCGAGGTCGCGGCAGTAGCTCCAGCGGCTGCCGGAGCCGGTCGAGTCGATCTCGGCGGCGATGCTGCGCAGCTCGCTGGTCGCCCGCTCGCTGCCGCGGACCCGGCGGTAGAGCTCGTTGCGGTCGAGCTCGCGTGGCGAGAGGTTGCCGAGGTGCTGGTAGGTCCAGTAGCTGATGATCCCGGCGGCGGCGCGGCCGTGCCACCAGGAGCGCTCGCCCATCTCCTCGACCCAGGAGCGCGAGATGTTCCAGTCGTCGCTCATGTCGTGGTCGTCCCAGAGCATCGAGACCGAGACCGTGGAGAAGAGCCAGCGGATCATCGGGTCACTCCAGGACTCGGCGTAGAGCCAGGAGTACTCCTCGAAGTCGGTGACCTCATCGCCGGGCGGGGTGGCGGTGCCGCGGCGCTCGCGGATCCGCTCGCGCGTCCGCGGCGAGCCCTCGTCGACGTAGACCTGGTCGCCGAGCAGGAAGAGCAGCTCGGGCCACTTGTCGCGCTCGCTGCGGGCCATTTCCAGCGCCAGCACGCGCAGGGCGTCGTACTCCTTGCCCTCCTCGTGGCGGTCGGCGCTGTGCACGTAGGGCTCTGAGTGCGGCAGCGCCACCCGGCAGGAGCCGAAGCAGACGTCGAGCGGCGCCTCGCGGCCGAGGGTGCGGATCGCGCTCGGCGGCAGGTCGGAGCCGGCCTCGGGCCAACGGCGCTCGCCGTCGAGCTTGACCTCGTACTCGTTGAAGCTGCCCGGCTCGAGCTCCTCGATCCGGACCAGCGCGTAGAAGTGCTCCTCGACCGTGAAGGTCGGCTCGCGCCGGCCAAGCACCTCGACCTCGCAGGGCGAGTCGGTCTCGACCCAGATCGTCGCCTCGGTCTCGCCGACGTAGCGCAGCAGCGGTCCGAGGAGAAGGTCAGCCATGGTCCCTGCGATCCCGCGGACGCGGCCTCAGCCGCGGACCGCCTTGCCCGCGATGTTCTTCAGCCGGGTGCGGTCGCGCTGGGGCAGGTTGCCGGGGCGCCCTTTCGACTTCTTGACCAAGCGCCAGAACTCGCGCTGTTCTTTCTGCGTCAGGTTGCGCTCGACCCGCTCGCGCCCTTTGGCGCCGAGCCACAGCACGACCGTCCAGACCATCCGCCAGGGAACCCGCTTCCAGACGGCGGGCACGGCGCGGCGGGCGATCCAGACGGGCATGTGTGCCTACCGCGCCGGGGCGCTAGTCGCGCCCGAGCGTGTCCTTGACCTTGTCGGCGACCTTCTCGACCCCGTCCTTGACCGCGCCGGTGGCCTTGTCGACCTTGCCCTCGCGCTTGAGATCGTCGTCCCCGGTGAGGCTGCCCGCAGCCTCCTTCACGCGTCCCTTTGCATCGTCCTTGTTGCGAACCTCGTCAGTCATCTGAGTCCTCTCTCGTGTCTAGCGGTTGTCGGATCCCTCTACCCGGCTAACTCTTTTCAACCACTTCGACCGTGCCGCGCATGCCCGGATGGATCTGGCAGACGTACTCGTAGGTGCCCGCCTGCTTGAAGGTCTCGGACTTGAGCTTGCCTTCCTCCAGGGTGCCGGTGTCGAAGCTGCCGTCTTCGGCGGTCGCCGTGTGCGGAGCGGAGTCCTGGTTGAGCCAGATCACCTTGCCGCCGACCTGAACGACCACCGGGTCGGGGTCGTAGGCGAAGTCGACGATCTCAACCTTGGCCGACCGCGGTGCCTCGCCGCTGGGGGCGGGCGCGTTGGCGCTCGACTCAGAGGAATCACTCGAATCGGTTGCGCCGGTGGTGGGATCGGTGACGGTGGTCGTCTCGCTGTCGCCGCCACCCCCGCAGGCCGAGAGGCCAAGGGCCATTGCGATCAGGACAGGCGTGAACAGCGTCTTGAGATTCATCCTCACGAGCTACCCGAGCCCGCGAACGGCAATCTCAGCTGAGCTCGGGGGGCAGCGCTTTCGGGCCGTCGGGATAGAGCGCCGCGAGCTGCTCGGCGGACATCTCCAGCGTGTTGGCCGCCTCGCGCGGGGCGCCGGCGACGAACCAGAGCTGGTCGGCCTCGGTGTCGTTGAAGACCTGGCGCGCCGACTCGGGTGTGACCAGCACCGTGTCCAGCGGCTCCAGGGTGAGCAGGTCGTCGTCGATCCGGATTCGGCCCGAGCCCTCGAGCAGCAAATAGAGCTCCTCCTGCTCGAAGTGACGATGCCTGGTCGAGGCCTGGCCGGGCTTCAGCCGCCAGAGCCGAGCGCCGAGCTGCTGCGCCTCGAGTTGGCCGCCGAGGTCGGTGTTCTCGATCCCCATCTGATTGGAGGGGCGCCAGAACGCCTCCGATGCCGAGAGCTTGCGGTAGGCCACCGGCCCAATCTAGCGGTGCTCGTCCAGCCGCACGCCGTGGCGCTTGAGCCAGGCGAGCACAGCTTCTATCAGACTTGGTAGAGCCCTGCGAAACCGTTCAATCGCTTCGAGCACTTCGCCCGCATCGACATCCGGTGACGCGTGCTCGAGCCGGCCCTCGATCGCGTAGGCGACGTTCAGCTCTGCGGCTTGATCGGCGGTGAGGCAGCCATCCTCGACCAGCGCCTCAAAGGTCTGCCCCGCATGCGGGCGACGGTGGGGAAGCAGTCCGACCAAACGCGACCCGGCGCTTGCCTTGAGGATCTCGACATAGGCATTGAGCACGGCCGAGTGATCCCCCGTGACGACCATGGTGCGATTGGCATCCTGGGGCTCAGCCGACTCGAACGTCTTCCTCCACTCGGCCGGATCGAGAGTTCCGCCAAAGCCCTCCTCGATCGCGAGCTCAAGGGCCTTTCGGTGCTTCGCCATCGATTCGAGGAAGCGCCCAATGCGAGCTTGCTCGACCCGGAGCGCCTTTGAGCTGCGCCCCGAAGACCCGTCGGTCATCGAGTCAACTCGTCTATCGCCACCGAGGCGCCGGCCATCTGACGCCGATAGGCACGTCGAGCGCGCGCCCGAATCGCGATCCTGCGCTGCTGCAGCTCCGCCCAATGACCGTCCCGGTCGACGAGAACGCGACCCTCATCGAGGACGCGATCGAGCAGCAACGGCGCACCCTGCTCGACTCGCCGCAACTCCGCCAGGTCGACCCGGCGGTTGACGATCTCGGCCACTCGATCGGCAACGTCGCTGTCCCCTGGGGAACGGCCCGGCGCGAAGGCGACCAGCAGGTCGAAGTCCGAATCGTCGTCCTCATCGCCACGCGACACGGAGCCATAGATCACGGCGAGGCGAACCTCGCGCTGAGTCCGCAATGCCCCGCGCAAGTCGGCAATCAAGTGCCAGTGCGTTCGAAGGTACTCACGCTCACCCGGCGCCAGCTGCAGTCGCCGCGGTCGCGTTCGACGGGCGCGAAGGGTGCCTTGTGTGGTTGCGCGTCGAAGCGTGCGCTCCTCGACGCCAAGGTCATTCGCTAGTTCCTGGATCGGACCCACGAGGAAGATGGTAGACCAGTTGTGTGTCCGTTATAAGCATAAAAATGCATACGAAAGACGCGCTAAGCCACTCGTCTCCCCCGCGGCGCCCTACAGAAACTCGATTACGCTGCGGATGCCGTCCTGGGCCTCCATCAGCTCGAAGCCGCGGTTGACCTCGTCGAGGCCGATGCGGTGGGAGACGAAGGGGTCGAGGTCGATCTCGCCGGCGAGGTAGCGATCGATCAGGAGCGGCACCTGGTCGCGGCCCTTGACGCCGCCGAAGGAGGAGCCGGCGATGCGGCGGCCGGTGATCAGGAGGCGCGGCACGACGTCGAGGGTCTCCCCCCTACCGGCCACACCGGCGACGGTGCAGAGGCCCCAGCCCATGCGCGCCGCTTCGACCGCCTGGCGCATCACGGCGACGTTGCCGGTCGCCTCGAAGCTGTAGTCGGCGCCGAAGCCGTCGGTCATCTCAAGGATCTCCTCAACGGTGTTCTCGCCGGCGAGCAGCAGGTCGGTGGCGCCCTGACCGCGGGCGAGCTCGAGCCGCTCGGGCGAGAGGTCGACGCAGGCGATCCGCTCGGCCCCCTGCAGGCGGCAGCCGGCGACCGCGCCGAGGCCGACCATGCCGGCGCCGAAGACGACGCAGGTGCTGCCCGGCGCGACGGCGGCGGTGTTGATCGCGGCGCCGAGCCCGGTCGAGAGGCCGCAGGCGAAGAGGCAGGCGTGCTCGAAGGGCGCCTCGGGGCTGACCTTGGCCAGGGCGATCTGCGGCATCACCGTGTAATCGGCGAAGGTCGAGCAGCCCATGAAGTGGCGGATCGGCTCGCCGTCACGGGAGATGCGGGTGCTGCCGTCGGGCAGCAAGCCCTTGTTCTGCTGCTCGCGGATCGCCAGGCAGAGGTTGGTGCGCGGGTCGAGGCAGTGGATGCACTCGCCGCACTGGGGCGAGAAGAGGGTGACGACGTGATCGCCGGGCGCCAGCAGGCTGACGTCGGGCCCGACCTGCTCGACCACCCCGGCGCCCTCATGGCCGAGCACGGTCGGCGCGTAGCCGGAGGGGTCGGCGCCGGAGGCACTGTAGAGGTCGGTGTGACAGACGCCGCAGGCGGCGAGGCGAACCAGGACCTCGCCGGCACGGGGCTCGGCCAGCTCGACCTCCTGCACGCTGAGTGGCTCGCCGAAGCGCTCGAGCACCGCGGCGCGCATCTTCATGACCGACCCGCCCGCGCCCGCATCAACCGCTCTTGAAGCGGGCGGCCTCCTCGGAGCCGCCCGTCGCGTTGCCCTCGCTGTAGGAGTGGGCGCCGGCACCGGCGAGGGTGCCGCCGTCGACGATCAGGTACTCCTCGCGGATCGGGCGGCCGGTCGAACCAGCACTCGAGGATCTCGCGAGTGCCGGCCGCGTAGCGCGCCTGCGCCGAGAGGCTGGTGCCGGAGGTGTGGGGAGTCATGCCGTGGTGGGGCATCGTGCGCCAGGGGTGATCGCGCGGGGCCGGCTGGGGGAACCAGACGTCGCCCGCGTAGCCCGCCAGCTGCCCGCTCTCGCAGGCCCGCGCGACCGCGTCGCGGTCGCAGATCTTGCCCCGCGCCGTGTTGATCAGGTAGGCGCCGCGCTTCATCCGCGCCAGCATCGCGGCGTCGAAGAGGTTCTCGGTCTCGGGGTGAAGCGGCGCGTTGATCGTGACCACGTCGCAAACCTCCACCATCTACTCCGCCGTCGAGTGGAAGGTGACCCCGAGCTCCTGCTCGACCTCGGCCGGCAGGCGGTGGCGGTCGGTGTAGTGCAGGCCGACCTCGAACGGCTTCAGCCGGCGCAGCACCGCGGAGCCGATGCGGCCCGCGGCAACCGATGCCCACCTGCATGCCCTCAAGGTCGTAGGAGCGCGAGGCGCAGTCGGCGATGTTCCAGCCGCCCTCGATGACCTGCTGGTAGGAGGGGATGTAGTTGCGAACCAGCCCCAGGATCATCATCACCACGTGCTCGGCGACGCTGATGCTGTTCGAGTAGGTGACCTCGGCGACCGTGAGGCCGCGCTCGATCGCCGCCTGCAGGTCGACGTGGTCGGAGCCGATGCCGGCGGTCAGCGCCAGCTTCAGGTTCGGCGCCTTGGCGATCCGCTCGGCGGTCAGGTAGGCGGGCCAGAAGGGCTGTGAGATCACAACCTCGGCCTCGGGCAGCTCGCGCTCGAAGACCGAGTCCGGCCCGTCCTTGTCGGTGGTGACGATCAGCCGGTGCCCGCGTGCCTCGAGGAACTCGCGCAGGCCGAGCTCGCCGGAGACGCTGCCGAGCAGCTCGCCGGGCTTGAAGCCGATCGCCTCGGGGGTCGGCGCGCTCTGGCCGTCGTGGTAGCGCTCGATCGCCGGTACATCGTCGCGTGCGTAGGCCGGCGGGTAGCCGTCGACCGGATCGTCGTAGAGCACGCAGAGCACCGTCGCCATCTGTCCATCCTCTCGCACGAGCCGCTCAGGTCAAGGCGAGTGCCCAGGTCAGTAGCCCGGGCTCACCTTCATCTTCTTGCGCTCGGAGGGATGGGCGCCGCCCTTCTTCTCCAGCGTCGCGCAGGCAACGTCGAGGTCGGTGGCGAGGCGGTCGACCTGCTCGCGGCTGAGCGTCTGCTTGACCAGCGCCCGCAGCACCTTCACGTCTTCGGCGTTGGGCGGCATCGTGTAGGCGGGCAGCATCCAGCCGCGCTCGGCCGAGAGCTGCCAGGAGAGGTCGAACTCGTCGTAGTTCTTTTCGCCCGCGAGCTTGAAGGCGACCAGCGGCAGCTGCTCCTCGCCGTCGCCGATCAGCTCGAAGTTGCCGCTCGCCTTCAGCTTGTCCGCCAGCGCCCGGGCGTTGGCCTGCATCGCTTCCATGATGTAGGCGTAGCCCTCGCGCCCGTAGCGGACGAAGTTGTAGTACTGGGCGAGCACCATCGAGGCGCCGGTGGAGAAGTTGAGGGTGAAGGTGGCGTCGGTTTTGCCCAGGTAGTTCTCGTAGAAGACGAGGTCCTCGGCGAGGTCGCTTTTCTCCCTGAAGACGAGCCAGCCGATGCCGGGGTAGACCAGCCCGAACTTGTGGCCGGAGACGTTGATCGAGCGCACCTGCTCGAGCCGGAAGTCCCACTCGGAGTCGGGGTAGAGGAAGGGCCAGACGAAGCCGCCGCTGGCGCCGTCGATGTGCAGCGGCACGTCGAGGCCTTTCTCGCCCTTGAGGTCGACCAGGAGCTTGTTGATGCCGACGATGTCGTCGGCGTGACCGGTGAAGGTGGTGCCGAGCACGGCGGCGACGCCGATCGTGTTCTCGTCGATGTGGGGCTGCACGTCTTCGGGCCCGATCACGTATTTGCCGTCCTGCAGCGGCACGATCCGCGGCTCGACGTCGAAGTAGCGGCAGAACTTCTCCCAGACCACGTGCACGTCGCCGCCGAAGATCAGGTTCGGTTTGTCGACCGGCTTCGACTCGGCTTCGCGGCGCTGCTTCCACTTCCACTTGAGCGAGAGCGCGCCGAGCATGATCGCCTCCGAGGAACCCTGAGTGCGGGCGCCGGTGGTCTCGCCGGGGGCGTGGTAAAGGTCGGCGAGCATGCGGATGCAGCGCTGCTCGACCTCGGCCGAGATCGGGTACTCGGCGTGGTCGATGAAGTTGCGGTAGAGGTTCTCGCCGATCAGGCGCTGCGCCTCGGGCTCCATCCAGGTGGTGACGAAGGTGGCGAGGTTGCGGTTGGGATCGCCCTCCAGCGCCAGTTCCTCGTCGACGAGACGCATCGCGTCGAGGGCCGACATGCCGCTTTCCGGGAAGGGGCCGTCGGGAGCGTCCTCGGTGAGGAAGCGGTTGCCGTAGAGCTTGGCGGCATCTTCAGCGCTGAGTGGGTTGTTCATGACGCTCCAGTCGTGATCGCGGGGAGGGCGAGCGTATCCGACCCTTGCGGCCGATTCGCCCACCGTGAGAGCATGGGTCCGCAATGAGTGACTTCCTGGTCAAGCGAGACGAGTTGCGCGAGTGCCGTATTGCCGAGTCGGAGCCGCCCGAGGTCGGCCCCGGGCAGGCGTTGTTGCGGGTTGACAGCTTCGGGCTGACCGCCAACAACGTCACCTACGCCGTGATGGGCGAGGCGATGTCCTACTGGGACTTCTTCCCCGCCGAGGACGGCTGGGGGCGGGTGCCGATGTGGGGCTTTGCCGAGGTCGAGCGCAGCGAGACCGAGGGCGTCGAGGTCGGCACCCGGGTCTACGGCTACCTGCCTCCCTCCTCCCACCTGCTGGTGACGCCGAAGAGCGCCAACGGCAGCGGCTTCGTCGACGGCTCGCCTCACCGGGCGGCGCTGCCCTCGGCCTACCACCGCTACCTGGCGAGCGGTGGTGACCCCTTCTACAGCGCCGACAGCGAGGCGATCCAGATGCTGCTGCGGCCGCTCTTCTTCACCTCCTTCCTGATCGACGACCAGCTCGTCGACGAGGAACTGTCCGAGCGCGGCCCGATCGTGATCTCCAGCGCCTCGAGCAAGACCGCGATCGCCGCCGCCTTCCTGCTGGCGCGGCGCGACGGGGTCGAGCTCGTCGGCCTCACCTCGGCGCGCAACAAGGAGTTCGTCGAGGGCCTCGGCATCTACGCCCGCACGGCCGGCTACGACGAGATCGACTCGCTGGGCAATGGCCCCGCCACCTACGTCGACATCGCCGGCGACGGCGCCGTGCGCCAGGCGGTCCACACACACTTCGGCGACAAACTCGCCTACAGCATGACCGTGGGCGTAACCCACTGGGAGGATCTCGGCTCCGGCCAGGGCGACCTCCCCGGCCCGACCCCGACCTTCTTCTTCGCCCCGACAAGGGTCGAGAAGCGCTCCGCCGACTGGGGTCCCGCCGAGCTCGAGCGCCGCGTAGCCGAGGCCTGGCACCCCTTCTGCAAATGGACCACCGGCTGGCTCGAGGTGGACCACGGCCAGGGCTTCGAGGCCGTCAAGAGCGCCTATCTCGAGGTGCTCGAGGGCAAGATCGGCCCCAAGAGCGCGCACGTAATCACGCTCTAACACCCTCAACCACCGTGCCCGCACCAACCGCCCCCGCTCCGGTGCGCCTTATGCACGCCTGGAGTGCATAAAGCGCACCGGAAGCTTCAGGCTGGCTTGAGCATGCGGGCGATGCGGTTGATGACAGCGGTTGGTTCGTCTCTGACCTGGTCCCAGGTGATCCGGGCGGTGCGGAAGCCGGCGGCGACGAGGATCTGATCGCGCTTGCGGTCGCGGTGGAAGGCCATCGGAGTTCCGTGCGTCTCTTCGCCATCGGTCTCGATTGCCAGCCGCTGCTTCTCCCAGAGCAGGTCCACCTCGAGGCGATACCCATCGATGCTCATCTTCACGTTGGTTCGCGGAACGGGCAGGCCTTCTTCGATCAGGCGGGGGAAGAGCCGCGCCTCGAGCCGGCTGCGCAATACCGGGCGCCGCTTCGCCGTGCTGCGCCACGGGGCGAGGATCGTACGCAGGCGAGGGGCTCCGCGCCGCCGCCCGCGGGCAAGTATCCGATCGACCTCTTCAACATCGAGCACGCGCAAAATCGCCGCCTGCTCGACGAGGCGCCGCATCGAGCTCCACCCCGTCCGCCCGGCCATATCCACCAAGGTCCGGGACGCGTTCGTGCACGGAATCCCGTTACGAACTTCAACTTCGTGGGCGAGTGGCAGGCGCACGCGGTGCCAGCGGATGTCGGGGATCTTGCGGCCCGACCAATTCGGCGGAATGACATCGACCACCGGCAGCTTCTTGTCCCATAGCCCAAGTAGCTCGGCGGCACTTCCGTGGGAGATCACCGTGCCCTCTCCACAAGCCAGATAGGCGGCAAGCATTCGGCCCGTTTGCCCAACGATCCGATGTCCGACCGAGAACGTCCCCCAGAAGAGCGGATGAAGGTTGCCGCGCTCCGCCCGAAGAGAGATTTCGCGGTCACTCAGCCCGAGCCCCCGCAGTTGCTCCCGCGAAACAACCCCGTGCTGCCGCTCCGCCAGGCCGGCGATTCGACGGTCCACGCTCCCGGTGCGCCTTTTGCTCTCCACGGGTGCATAAGGCGCACCGGAGCGGAGTTCGCCCCCCGGGTTAGCTGTCGAACCCCAACACGTCCCGAACGCGCTTCATAGGCGGCCGGTTGCCGAGCGCTGAGTGGGAGCGCCGCTCGTTGTAGTGCTTGATCCAGTGTGGCAGCGCCTCGCCGCGAGCGTCGCTTGAGGCGTATTCGAGCGCGTAGGCCCACTCCCGCATCAGTGTCTGGTGGAAGCGCTCCACCTTCCCGTTTGTCCGCGGCGTGTAGGGCCTGATCTTCAGGTGGGAGACCGCCCTGCCGTCCAGCAGTTCGGCCAGCGCCTTGCTCTTCGTGTAGCTGAAGTGGTTGTCGGTCATCAATCTCTCGATCGCGATCCCGCGCTCTTCGAACCACTCGAAGGCCCGGCGGGTGAAGCCCATCACGGTCGGGGCCTGCTCGTCGTCGTGGATCTCCGAATAGGCCAGGCGCGAGCAGTCGTCGACGATCGAGTGCACGTACTCCCAGCCGACTCGCCGCGAGCGGCGGCGCCGGTCGCCGGTCAGCGCATGGCCGGGCTCGGTGAAGCAGCCGAGCTTCTTGACGTCCATGTGCAGGAGGTTCCCCGGGCAGGGCCACTCGTATCGGATCACCGCCGGCGGCTTTGGCCTGGGGAGGCGCGAGCAGCCGCCGCGGCGCAGGACGCGGTGCACGGTCGAGTGGGGGCGGGCGATGTCGGGCTCGTCGGCCAGACGGCGGGGGCTCCAGCCGGTCTTCTCGCGCCGTTCGCAGATCTTCTTCGCCTCCCCCTCGGGGACCTGCGCGGGGCTGTTCTTCGGGCATGAGGAGCGGTCGCGCAGGCAGCTCAGGTCCCGCCGCTGCTCCTCGCCGGCCTCCCGCCAGCGCGAGACCCAGGTGTGGGCCGTCGACTTCGCCACGTTCGAGGCGGCCGCGGCCGCCTCGAACGTGAAGTCCTCCTCTTCGACGAGCAGGACCATGCGGTGCCTGCCCTTCGGGGTGAGCGGGGAGTTAGCGTGTTGCATCCGGGCCTCCTTGAGGTCGTGAGCTTTGACACCCACAGCCTCTCGGTAGGCCCGGATCTACCTCATGGCGTTCGGAACGTCCCTGGGCTCGTCAGTTAGCTCGGCGGCTTGAGGCGGGTTTTTTCTACGCGGGCTAGCTTGCGTTTTAGGCGGAGGAATTCGCGCTCTTGCTCTTTGTTGCGTTTGTGGGCCTTGTAGGCGAGGTTCTGGCGCTCCAGGGGGTCGGTCTTGAGGTCGTACATCTCCCACTGGGGGGGCACCGGGTGTTCGCTGATGTCGTAGTACTTGGCCAGCTTCCAGCGGCCTTCGCGGATGCTGACCACGTGGTTGGGCGGTTTCGGGTAGGGGCCGGTTTTCTGGCCTGACTGAAAGTCGTCGTAGGTGAAGACGACGTAGTCCTGGACCGAGTTTTTGGTTGAGGGGTGCAGGACCAGCTTCGAGTAGTCGACGCCCTGCCAGTTGGTGCGGGCGCTCTTTGGCGCCGCCGCCAGGCTGGCGAGCGTGGGCAGGAAGTCGACGTGGGAGACCAGCGCGTCGGTCTGATGCGGCTTGGGAAAGAGCCTGGGGTTGGAGTAGACGAGCGGCACCCGCGTCGCCTCCTCGTAGAAGTTGAAGTTCTTCTGGCGCAGGCCACCGTGGGCGAGGCCCATCTCACCGTGGTCGGCCGTGCGCACGATCAGGGTGTCCTCGAAGAGGCCGGTCTCTTCGAGCTTGTCGAGGACGTTGACCAGGTAGCTGTCGGAGGAGCGCATCAGGTTGCCGTAGAAGTTGAGGTAGTTGCGCATCTGTTCGCGGTTTTTCGGCTTCCCGGTCAGGTTGAAGATTTTGAGGAACTGCTCCTGCACGGTTGGCTTGGTCGAGAGGTCTTCTTCGGCCGTCGCCGGGGCGTGGATGTTGCCCTCCAACCAGGTGGCGTCATAGCCCGCTTCGTCGAACGATTTGCTCGGGTAGAAGAGGACGTCGTGGGGGTTGACGACCGAGATCACCATGAAGAACGGCTGCTGCTGGGCCGCGGTCGAGCTCAGGTACTGCAGGGCGCCCTCGGTGCCGTCGGCGACGTTGCCTTCCTGGTCGATGAAGCGGCCGTCGTTGTCGATGTAGCCGCCGCCGGCCTCGGGGACCGTCTGGTTGGCTCCGGCGTCGGGCGGGTTCCAGCGCAGGAAGCCGTACTTTTCGAGATCGGACGGCTGCGCGTCTTCTTTCACCGCCGGTTTCGAGCAGTGCCACTTGCCCTTGTAGACGACGTTGTAGCCCGCCGCCTTCATCACCGTCGCCAGGTTCTTCAAATCCGTGGGCAGGCTCACCTGGGGGTTTTCCGGCGGTTCCATGTCTTCCTCGAGCGTGTACTTGACCCCGTGCTGAGCGGGGAAGTAGCCGCTCATCAGGGTCGAGCGCGCCGGTGAGCACATGCAGGCGTTGGTGAAGGCGCGTTCGAAGCTGAGACCGTGCTGGCGCAGCCGCCGCATTCCCGGCAGGTTCTGGCGCAGCCAGTTCTGCGGGAAGTGCTGGATCGCCCGCTCCTGGTCGGTGAGGAAGAGGATGATGTTCATCCCCGCGACGTCCTTGCGCTTGCCCTTTTTCGCCGCGGCGAGCGCCTGCTCGACGCCGGCGCCCTGGGCCAGCAGCGCGGCCGCGGCGACACCGGCGCCGGAACCGATCAGTTCCTTGCGGGTAAGCCCGGCGTCGCGCTTTTCAGCATCGGTCATTTATGCCTCCGGAAGATGTCGACGGCATTGCTGCCGAACGAGGTCGAGTAAAGAAAGTGGCCGTCGGGGCTGAGCGCCAGCGAGCTGACGCCGCGCAATGCCCGCGCCCGCGTGCAACCCGGCACGGAGTGCGGCGCCAGGCAACCGCGGCGACCCGGCGCCTGCTTCAGCTTGCCGACCTTCTTGCCGCGATCGAGCACGTCGATGGCGCTGTTGGCGAAGGCGGCGACGTAGACGTTGGCCCCGTCGGGCGAGATCGCCAGGCCCTCCGGCGCCCGCATCGCGCGGCCGAAGGAGCAGCCCACGGCTCGCAGCCAGACCAGGCAGCCGGCCGTGCCCTGCTTCTGCGCGAGCCCACCGCTGCTGCGCGAGCGGGTGAAGGCGGTGACGCTGTTGCTGAACAGCGAGGTGACGTAGACGTCCCCGCCCGGGTTGAAGGCGACCGCGTTGGCGCCGCTCAACTCGACTCCGGTGGTGCAGCCGCTGAGCGCGCTGTTGGCGATGCAGCCGCTGCCGTCGCTCGCCTGGGTCAGGGTGCCGGTCGTCTGGTCCCGGGCCAGGGTGACGACCGCGTTGGAGAGGGCACTCGCAACGTAGAGGCTGGCCCCGTCGCCGCTGATCGCCATGCCCTCCGGCGCGCCGAGGGCGACGCCGAGCGCGCAACCGCTGATCGCTTCGGCGATGCAGCCGCTGCTGTTGCCGGGCTGGGTCAGCGCACCGCTGACGGGATCGCGATCGAAGACCGCCACCGCGTTGCCGAAGAAGGAGCCGACGTAGACGTTCTCGCCGTTGGGGCTGATGACGACCACGTCGGGCCCGACCAGGGCCCGGCCGACGGCGCAGACCGGGATCGGCACCCCGGCGATACAGCCGGCGCTGGCCGGGAGCTGGGTCAGCGCGCCGCTGATCGGGTTGCGCTGGAAGATCGAGATCGAGTTGCTCGCCCGCGAGGTCGCGTAGACGTTGCGGCCGTCAGGGCTGACGGCGACCGAGTTGGGACCGTCGAGGCCGATCGCCGTGGCGCACCCCTGGGCAGCTTTGGCGGCGATGCAACCCGCAGCGCCCTTGCTCTGGGTAAGCGCGCCACTGCGCGGGTTGCGGTGGAAGATCGCGATCGCGTCGCTGCGCGAGGAGGCGACGTAGACGCTCTTGCCGTCGGGGCTGAGCGCGATCGCGCGCGAGCCCATGAACGGGCCGGGACCCTTGAGCGCGCGGGCGACCCCGCAGCCGGCGCCGTGGGCGGAGCGATCGACCAGGCAGCCGCTCTTACCGGCGAGCTGCGCGAGCGTCCCCGCCCTTTCTTGGCGCGGTTGGTGCTTCGGACCGGCCGCGGCAAACGCACTCGGCGCAAGCAGCAAGAGAGCGACCAAGGCCACCAACACCGCCGGCAGCGGACGGGCGAGGGACGACTCTCGAAGGTGGAGGTGCACGCGTTGCGAGCCTATTGCGCCCCGCGGACACCCGCAACGGCTCAGTGCTTGCTCACCTTCAGGTTGCCGAGCACGCCGATGCGTATCCCCAGCCAGGGGTAGGTGGCGGTGTAGAAGGTGTTGTCCTGCGGCTGCAGGCCGACCGCCGAGAGCCAGAGTTGGTAGACGGGGGCGTTGGAGATGCCGCCGTGCAGGCGTCGCCAGACCCGCCGGCCCTTGACGCCGAACGGAGGCGGCGTGATCGTGTCGGTCCACTCGACCGCGTTGCCGCCCTGGTCAAGCGTTCCCCACGGTGAGGTGGTCGCGGCCTGGCCGACCGTCTCGAGGCTGCCCTGGTAGGCCTTTTCGTAGGTCGAGGCCTTGATCCCAAGGGGATTCACCGTCGCGCAGGTTGTCGCACTGAAGGCGGAGGGGCACCAGCTCGGCGCCGCGGTTTCGGAGGCGTGGAAGTTCGCCAGCGGCTGGATCGAGGCGTTGGTGACGTCACCGGTGGTCGGGTTGAGCGTGGTCTGGTGCGGCGCGGCCGCCCCTTCGTCGCCGAAGGCGCCGGGGTTGGTCGGGTATTGCCAGTAGGAGTACTTACCGCCGCCGTTGGGGTCGTAGTAGGCCGCCTTGATCCACTCGTTCTGAGAGGGGATGACGAAGCCCCGCTTGTGCGAGCGGGTCATCGCCCGCACGTGCATGTCGTACATCCCCGTCTCCGTCCGGCGCGAGAGCCGCACCCGGTAGGTGACGTAGTGGAAGCTGCCGGCGCTGCTGCTGCGCTTGGAGAGAACTCGGCCGTTATAGAGCGAGTTGGCGAAGCGCGCCGAGCGCAGGAAGTTGGCGAAGCCGTAGGGCTTGTTGGCCCATTCCGGCGCGGCGACAGAGTAGTGGTGACCGGGAGAGGCACCGGCGGAAAAGTCGATCTGGCCGTACTTGGGCCATTCGGTGCCGCTCTCGGTCGAGCTGTAGAGCTTGTGTCTGTTGCGACCCGCAGGGTCGGCGGTGTTGAGGAAGGCCACGTACTGGGCAACCGTCACCTCGAGTTGACCAACACCGTAGCCATAGCCGACCGAACCAACCGTCTGGCAGGGAGGCTGTTTTTCGGCGGGGACAACTTCGGCACACGAGGAGTAGACCGCGTCGGTGAAGGGAACGATCCCCACCGAGGGATTACCCGGAGCGCCAACCTTGACCGTCTTGAAGCTGAGGACGGAGGGCTTCGCAACGGCGCCCGAGAGGGCCGGCGCGGCGAGCGCTGCCAAGGCGAGGACCGCGAAGGCGATCGGGAGGCGATTTTTCAAGGCAGCGGGAACGGCGCGTATAGCGGGCATCTGGCCTCATCGACGTAGGGCCGGAAAGCTTTAGCTCGGGCGCCGATGTGATAGCTTCGCGGCCGTTTAAAAGAGATTCCCTGATTGATCAGTCGGGCAGGGGCATTTGGGGTACGCAAAAAGCCAAATCGGGTCGTCAGCCGATCCGACCGACAGACAAGAGGTGAAATTTATGAGTCCTCTCATTCGCCGGGAGGTAAGAAGTCTCACTCCCGGAGACGGCATCCTGGCCGCCTACTCAGAAGCGGTAAGGGTGATGCAGGAACGCCCCGCCGAGGACCCGACCAGCTGGACCTACCAGGCCGGGATCCACGGCAGCGAAGAAGGCGCCCCCAAGCCGCTTTGGAACCAGTGCAAGCACGGCACCTGGTATTTCGTCGCCTGGCACCGGATGTACCTCTACTACTTCGAGCAGATCGTACGCGCCGCGATCCAAGAAGTCGGAGGGTCGAGCGACTGGGCGGTTCCCTACTGGAACTACGGGTTGGACGGAGTCAACGCCTCGATCCCTGACGCCTTCCGCGACCCGACCAATCCCGACGGCAGCAAGAACTACCTCTACGTGGAAGAGCGGGCGCCGGGCATCAATGGCGGCGCGGTCTTGCCCGAACCGGCAACCTCTCCCGCCGTCGCGCTCTCGCGGCCGGACTTCATCGGTGTGGCTGAATTCGGCGGCGGCGTCGCCCCGCCCAACGAACAGTTCTGGAGTAAGACGGGCCGCCTCGAGCAGACCCCCCACAACGTGGTTCACAGCCTCGTCGGCGGGGGGACCGGCTGGATGGGGAACCCCGATCAGGCCGCAAAAGACCCGATCTTCTGGCTCCACCACTCCAACATCGACCGCATCTGGGCCTTATGGAACGCCCACGGACACGTCGACCCGACCGACCCCAAGTGGACCGACCAGGCCTTCGAATTCTTCGACGCCGGTGGCAACCAGGTAGCGAAGAGCTGCAAAGAAGTCATGGATACCATCAAAGATCTCGACTACACCTACGATCCGCCGCCGGGGGGCGTCCCGGCGGCAGCGCCGCCCTCACCGACTCCACTGCCACCAGAAATGCCGTCCCCCACACCGGAAGAGCCAAAGGTCGTCGGCGCCGCGCCGGAAGCGGTGACGCTGACCGGGGAAGTCGCTGCGATCCCGGTCGAGGTGGACGATCGGGCGAAGGAAGAGGTCGAAGAGGCCTCGCGCAAATCGGACCCGCGGCGCCTCTACCTGAACATCGAGGACATCGAGGGCGAGGTTGACCCCGGCAGCGTCTACGGCGTCTACGTCAACCTGCCCAAGGGTGCCGATGCAGCCAAGCGCGAGGAACACCACGTCACCAACGTCTCGTTCTTCGGCATTGAACGCGCCAAGAACCCACGCGATGACGAACACTCGCACAGCCTGCGGGTGAGCGTCGATGTCGGTCACATCCTCAGCGCCGTGAGCGAGACCGACAGGTGGGACGGCGAGCCGATCGACGTGACCTTCTGCCCGCTCACGCTGTCCCCCGGCGAGGGTCAGGGCGATGAGTACAAGGCGGAAGAGCCCGCAGAGCACCCGCCGGTGAAAATCGGCAGGGTCAGCCTCTCGGTCGAATAGCGGACACAGATGCGGGCGCTGCAGCCCCAAGCGTCCGGTGGTGCCGCCGGCCGATTTCGCGGAAAGCTCCGCGGGATCGGCCGGCGGCCCACGTTCTGGGTGGAGCTTGGCGTCGGATTGGTCTGGATCGCGATCGCCGCCGCCTCCGGGGAAATCCTCGCCGCCGCTGGATCGCCGGGCGGCGCGGCCTGGGCCGGCGGCTCGGTCTGGTTCTGTCACCTGGCCGGCGCCGGCACTACCTCAGGCCTTGGCGGCGCAGCGGTGAGCGGCCCCGCGCCCGAAGTCGCGTCGCTTGTCGCCGGCCTGCCGATGTGGGCGCTGATGGCGGTGGCGATGATGCTGCCGACGGCGATGCCGGCCGTCCGCCACGTCGCCGTCAACAGCCTCTACTGGCGGCGGCGGCGAGCGGTGGTGGAGTTCATCGCCGTCTACCTGGGGATCTGGGCGCTGTTCAGCACGCTGGTGCTGGGCGTCGCGGCCGCCAGAGCGCCGACCGGCTCGGCCCTCGCCGTGCCGCTGGTCCTCGCGGTCGCCGCACTCTGGCAACTGACGCCACTGAAGCGCCGCGCCCTGCGCGCCTGCCACCAACCACGAGCGCTGCCTCCATATGGGTGGCGGGCCACCGCCGGGGTCGCCCGCTTCGGCCTCGGCAACGGCGGCGCCTGCCTCGCTTCCTGCTGGGCCCTGATGCTGACCATGGCAGTGGTCAGCTCGGCGAGACTGGCCTGGATGGCGGCGCTGACGGCCCTGATCGCGATCGAGAAGCTCAACCTCAAACCCGCCCGCACCGCCCGTCGCACCGGCCTCCTGCTCGGCGCCGCGGCGATCGCCGCAACGGCGATAACGCTCGGAGTGCTTTAACCCGGCGCCGTCCGGGAACTAGGTTGAGGTGGACAGCTTCAGCGCAAACGAGCGAAAGGAACGCGATGACGAGCACCCTTGACGGCACCGTCGCCCTGATCACTGGCGCCAGCAGCGGCATCGGCGAGGCAACCGCGCGGGCCCTGGCCGCGCGGGGCGCCAACGTCGCGGTGGCGGCCCGCCGGCTCGATCGGCTGGAGCACCTGGCGAGCGAGATCGGCGGCGAGGGCCGTACCGCCCTGGCGATCCAGTCCGACATCACCGACCAGGAGCAGGCGATCGCCGCCGTCGATCGCACCGTCGATGAGCTCGGCCGGCTCGACATCCTCGTCAACAACGCCGGCCAGATGCTGCTCGGCCCGATCGAGGAGGCCCCCACGGAGGAGTGGGACCGGATGATCGACCTCAACCTCAAGGGCCTGATCAACACCACCCACGCCGCCCTCCCCCACCTGCTCACCGCCGCCGAGGACTCGCCGCGGGGCTGCGCCGACGTGGTCAACATCAGCTCGGTCGCGGGACGCATCGCCCGCTCGGGCTCCGGTGTCTACAACCTGACCAAGCACGGGGTCGGCGCCTTCAGCGAGTCCTTCCGCCAGGAGTTCGCCAAGCGCAAGGTCCGCTCGACCCTGATCGAGCCCGGCGCCGTCGCCACCGAGCTGACCGACCACATCCGCGACGGGGTGCGGGAGAAAGTGCGCGAGCGCTTCGTCGACATGAAGACGCTCGAGGCGGTCGACATCGCCGACGCGATCGCCTACGCCGTCACTCGCCCCGCGCACGTCTCGCTCAACGAGGTGCTGATCCGCCCGACCGAACAGGTGGGGTGATTAGCCGGCCCGCGCCGCCCTCCTCATCTACCGGTGACTAATCGAAGGTATTCTCGGTGGACGCATGGTCCAGCCCACCCAACCAGGCCCGGGTCGGCCCAGGCGATCGTCCGATATTCCCCTTGGGGGCAGCCGCAGGCTTGATCGCAATAGCGATGTGCCACTTTATTTCCAGCTTGCTTCGGCGCTTAAGGTGATGTTGGAGGTCGGGGCCTGGGAGTCCGGTGCCCGCTTTGCCTCCGAGCGCGAGATCGAAGAAGAGTTCGGCGTCTCGCGCGCGGTGATTCGCCCGGCGCTCGATCTGCTCGTCGGCGACGGGGCGATCTTCCGGGTCAAGGGGTCCGGTGCGTTCGTCGCGCCGCCGCGCCGCGAGATCGAGGTCGCCGGACTGGTGCGGCTCTGGCTGGAGCAACACGACACTCGCCAGGTCACCGTGCATGCGGCACGCGAGATCCTGCCCGATCCCACCGTTTCGCAATTCCTCGCGCTCGAGGACGAAAGCGACCCGATCGCCCACGTGACCGCGGTCGTCGACGTCGGCGAGCCCTCGGTCTGCCTGGTCGACTCCTACACCACGACCACCCACGTTCCCTGGTTCCTGTCCACCGCCGAGGCGCTCAAAGCCGGGGCGACACCGCCCCCGGGGGGCAAACTCGAGCTGACCCGAGCCACCGTCTCGGTCGAGCACACCTTCTTCGGTGAGTGGGGCTCTTCACAGGTCGGAGCAACGGCCGGAGAGCCGGCCCTGATGGGCCGCTTCGTCCAGTTCGGCCGCACCAATGGGTCCGAAGAGGAATTTCCGCTCGAGTTCGCCCGGCTCATCTACCGTGCCGACAGCGCCCAGCTCGCCTTCGTGCTCAGTTGACCGAGCTGGCCCAGAACCTGATCGACGCGCTGGCGCTGGGCAGCCTCTACGCGCTGATCGCGCTCGGCGTGACCCTGATCTACACGGTGATGGGGATGATGAACTTCGCCCACGGCGAGTTCATCATGCTGGCCGCCTACGCGCTCTTCGTGCTTGGCCGGGCTGCCCTTCGGCGTCGCGCTCGCCGGCGCGCTGCTCAGCCGGGGTCGCGATCGCGCTGCTGGCCGAGCGGGTCGCCTTCCGGCCGGTGCGCGACGCCGACCTCTCGGCACAGCTGGTCACCTCGCTGGCGGTCGCGGCGATCCTCCAGAACATCGTCACCGCGGCGGTCGACGCGCGCGCCCAATCGGTCGCAACGCCGGCGGCTGCTCGGCGAATCGACCAGGGTCGGCGGCATCATGGTGCCGAACCTCGAGTTCCTCACCCTGGGGCTGACGGCGGTCGTCCTCGGCGGCCTTGGGCTGGCTGCTCTACCGCACCCGGACCGGGCTGGCGATGCGGGCGGCGGCGGAGAACTTCGAGATGGCGCGGCTGCTCGGGGTCCGCGCCGATCGGGTGATCGCGATCGCCTTCGCGATCAGCGGCGCCCTGGCCGCCACTGGTCGGGGTGCTGCTCGTGCTGCAGACCGGCCAGGTCTCGCCGACGATGGGGCTGACCCCGGTCCTGGTCGGCTTCGTCGCCGTGGTGATCGGCGGCTTCGGCCGGATCTTCGGCGCCGTGATCGGCGGCCTGCTGCTGGGCGCCCTCTCCGCGCTGCTCGGCGCCTACCTGCCGGACGGTCTGGTGCCCTTCCGCGACGCGATCGTCTTCAGCTTGCCGGTGCTGGTCCTGATCTTCAGGCCGCACGGCCTGCTCGGCGGCGAGATCGGAAAGGCGCGGGTGTGAGCGGGGCGCGGCTTCGCTCGCGCCGTCCGCTGGCCGCCTCGCTGCGGTCCCGCTGGCCGCTGGTCGGCGATGGCGGTGCTCGTCGGCGCCGGCGGCACGCCGTCCTTCCAGGGCACGGTGACCCTGATCCTCTGCAACCTGATCATCGTCTTGCGGCCTGCAGGTCTTCATCGGCAACAGCGGCGTCTACTCCTTCGGCCAGCTCGGCTTCGCCGCGGCCGGGGCCTACATCGCGGCCCTGCTCACCCTGCCGGCGGCCATTCGCCCTGCTGCAGACGCCGGGCCTGCCCGGTTCGATCGCCGACGCCCAGCTGGGCCCGCTGAGCGCGACCCTGATCGCGGCGGCCCTCGGCGGCCTGTTGGCGGCGATCGTCGGGCTGCCGCTGATGCGCACCTCGACCCTGGCGATCCCGATCTCGACCTTCGCCTTCCTGATCGTCGTCTACAACGTGCTCGCCAACTGGGACCAGGTCACCGGAGGCAGCGGCGGCCTGGTCAGCATCCCGAAGACGACCAGCGTCGAGGTCGGCGGCGCTCTGGGCGGCGCGTCGGCGGTCATCGTCGCGCTCGCCTACAAGTGGTCGGCGAGCGGCTACCGGCCTGCAGGCGACCCGCGAGGACGAGGTGGCGGCGCGCTCGATCGGGGTGCGGCGTGATGCGAGAGCGGCTGATGGCCTTCGCGCCTCAGCGGCGCACTCTGTGCGGATCGGCGGCGCCCTGGCGGTGCACCAGTCCGGGGTCCTCAACCCGACCACCTTCTACTTCGGCGCGACGGTGACGACGCTGACGATGCTGGTCGTCGGCGGCGCCCGCAGCGTCTTCGGCGCGGTGATCGGGGGCGATCGCGGTCGCGGCCGTCAACGAGCTGCTGCGCGGGGTCGAGGACGGCGCCGAGCCTGTTCGGCGTGGTCTCGATCGGCGAAGCGCCCGGGCTGGCCGCGATCGGCCTCGGGCTGATCCTGCTGGCGACGATGATCGCGCTGCCGGGAGGGCTGAGCGGCGGGCGCGAGGCGGGCGAGCTCGGCTGGCTCGGCGGTGGGCGGAGCGCGCCGGCGCCGGCGCCGACGTCCCGAGACGCGCCGGGCGGCGAAGCGCGCGAGCGGTCCGCGCGGGGGCGGCGCCCTGCGCGCGGCGAGGGCGTCTCGGTCGCCTTCGCCGGGCTGCGGGTGCTGCGGCGGGGTCGATCTGGAGCTCAGACACGGTGAGGTGCTCGGGCTGATCGGGCCCAACGGGGCCGGCAAGACGACTCTGGTCAACGTGCTGAGCGGCTTTCAGCGCCCCGACGCGGGGCGCGGTCTGCGCTCGACGGGGACCGAGGTGAGCGGGTCGCTCGCCGAGCCGGCTGGCGCGCGGCGGGCCTCGCGCCGCACCTTCCAGGCGGCGCTGCCCTTCCCGGGGCTGAGCGTGCCTCGAGAGCGTCGCGGTCGGCGCGATGGGCGTCGGCGTCGAGCAGGCGGCGCGGCGCTTGAGGTGGCGGGCGAAGTTCTGGAGCGGCTCGGCCTGCCGAGCGGGCCGACGCGGACCGGCCGGGCTCGCTGCCGCCGGCGGGCCAGCGCCTGCTGGGCATCGGCCGCTCGCTCGCGACCGGGCCGCGCTACCTGCTCCTGGATGAGCCCGCGGCCGGGCTAAACGAGGCGAGTGCGAGGCGCTGGTCGCGATCCTGCGCAATGCTCGAGCGAGTTCGGCTGCGGGATCCTGCTGATCGAGCACGACATGAGCGTCGTCATGGGCGCTTTGCTCGCGGGTCCAGGTGCTCGATGACGGGGCGACGATCGCGCTCGGCACCCCGGCACGAGATCCAGGCCGATCCGGCGGTGTTCGAGGCCTATCTGGGCAGCTCCTTTGCGAGGGCCGGCGGCGATGCTTGAGCTGCAGCGGCGTGCGGGTCGCCTACGGCGCGGGTCGAGGTCGTCCACGGCGTCGACTTCAGCGTCGGCGAGGGCGAGGTGGTGGGGATGATCGGGCCCAACGGCGCCGGCAAGAGCTCGATCCTGCGCGCGATCTGCGGGCTGGTGCGGCCGAGCCGGGCGGTGCGACCTTGAGGGCCGCGAGCTGACCGGGATGGCACCGGAGGAGATCGCGCGGCTGGGGTTGGCACTGGTGCCCGAGGGCCGCCACATCTTCAAGACGCTGAGCGTGGCGGAGAACCTGGCGCTCGGTGGCGGCGACGGCGCCGAGGCGATGGAGCGGGTGCTGGCGCGCTTCCCGATCCTCGCGCGAGCGGGCCGGCCAGCGCGCCGACCGACTCTCGGGCGGCGAGCAGCAGCAGCTGGCGATCGCGCGGGCGCTGCTCGGGCGACCGAGGCTGCTGATCCTCGATGAGCCCTCGCTGGGCCTGGCGCCGAAGATGATCGATGAGGTCTATGAGCTGCTCGGGAGGCTGCGCGAGGAGGGGATGACGATGCTGCTTGGTCGAGCAGAACGCCGCGCGCACGATCGAGTTCTGCGATCGCTGCGTGGTGCTCGGCGCCGGCAAGGTCCGGGCCGAGGGCAGCCGCGAGGAGCTGCAGCGAGATCCCGATGTCCTGCGCGCCTACCTCGGCAGGCAGCCGTGAATACAATGGAATACCGAATTAGTCACGAGGAGCGGTGATGTTTGACGAGCGGCAAAGCGAGGCACCGAGCAGCGAGGACGTCGCGCTCGCCCTGCGCCACTGCTGGGAGCCGGTCGCCAGGCTCGAGGACCTGGCGCAGGGCCCGCAGCGAGCCGTGCTGCTCGGCGAAGCGCTCGCCGTCTTCCTCACCGCGAGCGGCAAAGCGGCAGTGGTCGCCGACCGCTGCGCCGCACCGCGGCGCCTCGCTCTCGATGGGCAAGGTCGCGGGCGACTCGATCCAGTGCCCCTACCACGGCTGGGAGTGGTCCGGCGGCGACGGCGCCTGCACCCGCATTCCCTCGCTGCCCGACCAGGCTCAGATCCCGCCGCGGGCGCGGATCCCGGCCTTCCCGGTGCGCGAACAGTGGGGCCTGGTCTGGACCGTGCTGGAGCAGCCGCTGGGCGAGCCGCCGACGCTGCCCTGGTTCGACGCCGAAGCTGGACCTGGGGCCACGGCGAGCCGTTCGAGCTGCCGGTCGGCTTCGGGCTGATGATCGAGAATTTCCGCGACGTCTCCCACTTCGCCTTCGTCCACCAGGCCACCCTGGGCGCGATGCCGGAGGTGATCGAGCCGCTCGAACCGGAGAGCAACGGCCTCGAGGTGATCCTGCGCCGCAAGATGGAGTGGGGCGAGGACGCCTCGGCCGTCTGGGGCGCGCTGCGAGAAATGCACTACCACGCGATCGCGCCGAACTTCATCTCAGCCCAGATCCTCACCGATGACGGCGAGCGCTGCCTGCTCCACGCCGCCCGGGCGATCAGCGCGACCGAGTCGGCCCACTACTGGATCGAGGGCGGCCTGGAGAACTTTGACGCGCAGGACCTCGAGGAGCTGATCGACTATCGACTGGCGCATCTACACCGAGGATCTGCCGATCATCTCGGCGATCCAGCCGCCCGAGCTGCCGCTCGACCCCAACGCCGACGTCAACACCCTCGCCGACCGCTTCACCCTGGCCTACCGCGCCGCCTTCCGCGAGTACGTCGAACGCGCCCTCAGCCGGCGCGCGGTTCCTAACCGCCGTATTCGGGAATGAAGTGGGGCTTGACTTCGGTCACCAGCTGCGGCTTGCCGCTGGCGTAGGAGTAGATCGGCCAGGTGCGGGTCGGGTAGTGGTCATCCTTGGTGTAGGTCACGTTGCCGACTGACGTCTTGTGCGGCTTTGCTTCCAGCGCCGCGGCCAGGGTGTTGCCCGTCGACGCTTTCCGTTTCCCTGATCGCGGCGAGCATCAGCTGCCCGGCGGCGTAGGTGGCCAGCAGACCGCTCGAGACGTCGGTGTTGACGCCGGCCTGTTTGAGGCTTTCGAACAGCTTCGCCGTTTCCTCGTTGGTCGGGTCATAGGCCGAGCCGTTCATGCTGGCGTAGATGTTCTTCAGGCTGGGAATGCCTTTGACCCAGAAGGTGCCGTCGAAGGCGCTGGGACCGAGGATCGGGACTTCGATGTGGGCGGAGCGGATCTGCTTGATCGCCGCGGCACCGCCGGGCGGGTAGGAGCACATGAAGACGGCGTCGGCGTCGGAGTTGCGCAGCTCGGTGACCTGGCTCGCGACCGACTCGTCGCCGTTCTCGAAATCGACCGAGCCGGCGATCGTGCCGCCGAGGTGTTCCCAGCTCTGCTGGAAGGCCGAGCAGCCGGCCTTGCCGTAGATGATCGAGGTGTCGCGGAAGAGGAAGGGGTGCTTGATCCCCCTGTCGTGGAAGAACGTCGCGTCGGCGCTGACCTCGCTGAGCAGGCTCGGGTTCGAGCTGAAGGAGAGCCGGCCGGTCGTCGGCGGTCCGAAGCCGGGCTCGTTGACGATCGCGAAGTTGAGCTTGTCGTGTTCCTCGGCCAGCGGCGAGCCGGCCGCCGCGGTCAGTGCCTCGCCGCTGAAGAAGAGGACGTTGGCGCCCTCTTCGATCACCTTCTGAACCGCGAGCACCGCCTGCTGGGGGTCGGAGTGGGTGTCGGCCTGGACCACCCGCACCTTGTGACCGTCGATCCCACCGCGGGCGTTGGTTTCCTTGACCAGTTGTTCGACCGAGGCAAAGGTCGCATCCCAGGGCTGCAGGTAACCGGTCTTGGCGATTGCGGCGCCGATCACTATTTCCTTCGGCAGTCCCTTGGCAGGGGTGTTGCTCGAGTCGCTGCTGCTGCCGCAACCGGCAAGCAGGATCAGCGCGAGGGCGAAGGCAAGCGAGGCGAAATGCTTGGGCAGAATAACTAGAGATTACCTGAGCAACAACTTCCGATCGCGGCCGACGTCGGCGATCGCGGCCAGCTCACGGTTACCGAGCTCGAAATCGAAAATATCGATGCCTTCACGAACCCGCGTCGGCGTCAGCGGCCTGATCACGGCGACGTTGCCAAGCTGCAGGTGCCAGCGCAGGACCACCTGGGCCGGAGCCTTGCCGTGGCTCTCGGCTATCCGGGCGATCGTCGAGTCGGCGAGCAGCTCCTCCTGCGCGAGCGGGCTCCAGGCCACGGTGGCGATGCCGCGGGCGGCGTGGAGGGCACATAGCTCGGCCCGCGGCATCAGCGGGTGAAGCTCGACCTGGTTGACCGTCGGCCTGGTCCCCCCCTGTCGCTCGAGCAGCTCGAGGTCCTCGGCGCCGAAGCCGGAGACCCCGATCGTGCGCGCCGCCTCCTCGCGCTGGATCCACTCGAGCGCCCGCCAGGTATCGGCGAGGTGCTCGGGGGCCGAGCCGGGACCCTGGACCAGGCAGAGGTCAACGTGGTCGAGGCCGAGTCGCTCGAGGCTCGCCTCGAAGGCGTCGAGCGTCGCCTGCGGGTCGGGCTGGGGGCTCGAGAGCTTGCTGGTTACGAAGTAGTCCTCGCGGGGAAGACCAGAGGTGAGGAGCGCCTCCCCCACCTCGCTCTCGTTGCCGTGCGCGGCGGCGGTATCGAAATGGCGGTAGCCGGCTTCGAGCGCCTGCTCGACCACGGCCCGAGTCTCCTCGGGTGGCACCTGAAAAAGAGTCAGGCCAAGCCGTGGGAGCTCAATGCCATCATGGAGACGAACGGTCGGAGTCTTCACCAGGGTCGTTGGCATTCTTGTCATGATAGCTACTACCCATCGTGACTATTCCAAAAGCTCGTCGAGGTCCTTGCCGCTGAGCACGGACCGGGTCTTTTCGGCGACGACGTCGGAGTCCGGCCGGGCCGCGTCGTCGCGGCGCTTGATCAGCAGCCACTGGGGCTTCTCGCCGGGGCGGGTGCGCTGCAGGGCGAAGCCGCCGCGCAGCTTCTCGCCGTGGAGGACGAAGACGGCGTGGCCGCGCTCGAGCGCCTCGGGCCAGGGCACTCGGCCGCCCTGCTCGTAGCTGCCGCGGTCCCAGACGATCACGCCGCCGCCCTCGGTCGGTCCCTCGAAGTCGTTGTGGGAGAGCGCGTGGTCGGAGACCTGCACGGCGAGCCGCTTCACCGCCGGATCCATCGAGGGCCCCTTTGGCACCGCCCAGGAGCGCATCGTCCCGTCGACCTCGAGCCGCAGGTCGAAGTGACGAGCAGTGGCGGCGTGCTCCTGGACGACGAAGACGCCGGCGCTGACGCCGCGGATCGCGAACTGCTCGTGACCCTCGACCTTGACGCTCTCGCGCGCCAGCTCGGCAACCCGCGCAGCGGGCGGCCCCTCGCGCAGGAAGTCCAGCAGCGAATCGACCGCGGCCACGGGTCCCTCAGCGTGGACCAGCACCTCCCCCTCCTCCCCATTGCGCACCCAGCCCAAGACGCCCAGCTCGCGTGCCCGCGAGAGCGTCGCGTCGCGAAACCCAACCCCCTGCACCGCCCCGCGCACGGTCACCCGCACGGCGCCCGAGCCATCGTTCCCTTTCTTCGCCACGCCCCCATTGTCGCGCCCCGCCACCAAACCCGTTCCGGTGCGCCTTATGCACCTCCCGGGTGCATAAGGCGCACCGGAAGCCGGGTCGGCAACGTCTAGGTTGCTCTCATGGCTGATGTGGTTCTGTTGCTGCTTGCTGCTTCGGGTACAGCGCTGGCCACGGGGGTCGGGGCGGTGCCGGTCTTTTACCTCGGGGAGCGGGCGGCGCAGCTGACGCCGCTGCTGCTCGGCTTCGCCGCCGGGGTGATGGGGGTCGCCTCAATCGCCGGACTGCTGATCCCCGCCGGCGAAGAAGGCTCGGCCCTGGCCGTGATCGGCGGCCTGGCCGTGGGAGCGAGCCTGCTCGGCATCGTCCGCTGGAAACTCTCGCCCCAGGCGACCTTCATGGGCCACGCCGACTCTGGCGCCCGCACCTCCGCCCTGGTCTTTTTCGTCCTCTTCGTCCACAGCCTGCCCGAGGGCTTCGCGATCGGCACCGCCTTCGCCTCCGACCGCGCCGGCCTCAGCCTCTTCGTCATCCTCGCGATCGCGATCCAGAACATCCCCGAGGGAACCAGCGTGGCGATCCCGATGGCGGCATCCGGCTTCTCGCGCAGCCGCCAGTTCTGGGCCGCGGTGCTGACCAGCGCCCCGCAGCCGATCGGCGCCCTGATCGCCTTCCTCTTGGTCGAGCAGATCGAATCCCTGCTGCCCTTCTCCTTCGCCTTCGCCGCCGGCGCGATGCTGGCCCTGATCGCGGTCGAGCTGCTGCCCCAGGCCTACGCGGGCCGCGCCCGACTCGGCCCGAGCGCCGGCATCGCCCTCGGCGCCGCGATCATGCTCGCGCTGAGCTTCGCCCTCGGCGTCTGAGCGCCCGCCGACTCAGGTCACCGCGAGCACGCCTAGTGCGATCACCGAGGCGGCGATCAGGCCGAGGGCGATGCCGGTACTCCAGCGCCCGGCACGGCCCAGCGCGTGCTCGCCCATCAATTTCCGGTCCTTGCCCAGCGAGCGGATGAAGGGGAGCATGACGAGGAGCAGGACGGCGTTGAGCGCCTGGGTGAGGAAGAGGATCGGGACCAGCGGGGCGCCGGGGATCAGCACTACGATCGCCGCGACGAGCACGACGGCGCCGAAGCTGAGGTAGAAGACGCGGGCCTGCTCGAAGCTGTCGTTGAGGTCGGCGCGGCGGCCGAAGGCCTCCGAGATCGAGTAGGCGGTGGAGAGCGGCACGATTGCCGCGGCGAGCAACGCCGCGCCCAGCAGGCCGAGGCCGAAGAGCGTGGCGGCGAAGCTGCCGGCGAGCGGCTCGAGCGCGCCCGCGGCGTCGCGGGCGTCGTTGATCTCGATGCCACCCGCGTGCAGGGTCGCGGCGCAGGCGACGACGACGAAGAGGCCGATCACGCCGGTGAGCACGGCGCCGACGATCACGTCGACCCGCTCGTAGCGCAGGTCCTTGACCTTGAGCCGCTTGTCGACCGCGTAGGACTGGATGAAGGCGAGGCCCCAGGGCGCCAGCGTGGTGCCGACCGTCGCCACCGTGACCAGCAGCGCCTCGCGGCTGCGGGGGAGGTTCGGCACGACCAGCCCTTTCGCCGTCGCTCCCCAATCGGGGTGTGCGAGGAGTCCGGAGACGATGTAGGCGATGAAGACCGCGCTCAGCGCCAGCAGGAAGTGCTCGACCCGGCGGAAGCTCCCGCGCAGGACCAGCGCCGAGACGCCCGCCGCCGCCAGCGGCACGCTGAGGTAGCGGCTCATCCCGCTGAGCAGTTCCATCGCCGCGGCGACGCCGGCGAACTCGGCGCAGAGGGTGCCGGTGTTGGCGATCACCAGGGCCGAGAGGACCAGCGTCGCGGCCCGCGGTCCATGCTGCTCGCGAACGAGCGTCAGCAATCCCTTGCCGGTGACGATCCCGAGCCGCACCCCGAGCTCGTGGAAGACGATCAGCGCCGCGGTCGAGAGGGCGAGGACCCAGAGCAGCTCGTAGCCGTACTTGGCGCCGAGGATCGAGTAAGTGGTGATCCCGGCCGGGTCGTCGTCGGAGAGGCCGGCGAGCAGGCCTGGGCCGACCACGGCGAGCAGCGCCGCCAGGCCGCCGCCGCGCAGCAGGACGTGGCGGCGGCGTGCCAGCCACCAGTGCGTGTAGCGGCCGGGGGTTGGGTGAGCTCGCCGGCCGGACACCATGCCTTCATCATCGCGCCAGGTGAGGAGGGCATCCGCGGCCGTCGCGTAGCATCGCCCGAATGGAGATCCTGGTCGTCGAGGACGAGGCGGGGATCGCCGACTTCCTCGAGCGCGGTCTCGGCGCCGAGGGATACGGCGTCCGGGTCGCGGGCGACGGCATCGTCGGCGAGGAGATGGCGATGGAGCGCGAGGTCGGGCTCGTCGTGCTCGACCGGATGCTGCCCGGCCGTGACGGGATCGAGGTGCTGAAGGCGATCCGCCGGGCGCGGCCGGCGCTGCCGGTGATCCTGCTGACGGCGCGAGCGAGGTCGCCGACCGGGTCGAGGGGCTCGACCTCGGCGCCACCGACTACGTCACCAAGCCGTTCTCCTTCGAGGAGCTGCTGGCGCGGATTCGGGCCCACCTGCGATACCCCGGCGGCGGGGCCGAGACGACGCTCGCCGCCGCCGGGATCGGACTCGACCTGGTCAGCCGCGAGGCGACGCGGGGCGAGCGAGGTGCGGCTGCCCGAGCGCGAGGCGGCATTGCTCGGCCACCTGATGCGCCACGCCGGCCGGGTCTGCACGCGGGAGGAAATACTCGCCGCGGTCTGGGGCTACGAGCACGACCCCGGCACCAACGTGGTCCAGGTCTACATCGGCTACCTGCGGCGCAAGCTCGATCTGCCCGACTCCCCGGCGCCGATCGAGACCGTGCGCTCGGTCGGCTACCGGCTGCGGGATTCGGGATGAGGCGCGGCTGGGCGCGGCTGGGCCTGCGCGGCAGGCTGGCGCTCTCGATCGGCGCGATCGTCGTCGCCGCCTTCGCCACGGTCTTCGTCGCGGTCCGCGCCCAGATGGCGGACGAGGCCTCGGTGATCCACCGCGAGGAGGGCCGCGAGGGCGGCCCGCCCCCGGCGAGCGGTGGTGAGCCCGATGAGGGCCCCTCGATCTCGCCGATCAAGGACGCCCAGTCCGACGTCGAGAAGACCTTCCTCCTGGTCGGCGGCGCGACCCTGGTCGCGGCGCTCCTCGCCGGCTACCTGCTCGCCGCCCGCACCGCCTCGCCGCTTAAGCGTTTTGCCCTCACCGCGAGCAAGATCGACGCCGGCGACCTGACCCCGCGGCTGGAGCCCGACTCAGGCGACGCGGCCGAGCTGCGGATCCTCGCCGAGGCCTTCAATCACATGCTCGACCGGCTCGACCGGGCCTTCGCCAGGCAGCGCCGCTTCGTTTCCGATGCATCGCACGAGCTGCGCAGCCCGCTGACCGCGATCCGCGGCCAGCTGGAAGTGCTCGCTCGCCAGGAGCAGCCGAGCGGGCAGGAGGTACGGCGGGTCGAGGCCGTGGCCCTGCGCGAGCTCGGCCGGGTCGAACGGCTGGTCGAGGACATGCTCTCGCTGGCCCGGCTCGACGAGGGCCTCGGCCCGTCGCTGCGGAGGTCGAGCGCCGCCGGGTTCCTGCGCGAGCTGGCCGAGGCGCGACAGGGCGGCAACGAGCAGCTCGGCGAGCTTGCCGAGGGGACGATCGAGCTCGACCCCGACCTCGTCGCCCAGGTCGTCCGCAACCTGCTCGACAACGCCAATCGCTACGCGGGCGAGGGCCAGGTCGTGCTCTCGGCGCGCCCCGCCGGCAGCTCGCTCGTGTCGTCTCCGTCGACGACACCGGCCCCGGCATCCCGCCCGCGGACCGCGAGCGCGTCTTCGACCGTTTCCACCGTCGCTGACTCGGCCCGCGACCGTGCGTCCGGGGGCAGCGGCCTGGGACTGGGGATCGCGCGCGCGATCGTGGTCGCCCACGGCGGCCGGATCTGGATCGACGACTCACCGCTCGGCGGCACCCGGGTCAGCCTTCGCACTGCCGCGCTCGCCCGCCCCAGAGCTGAGAGATCTCTCAGCGAACGCCCTTAGCTGAGCGCAAGCGAAGGGCGCCGAGCATCCGCCGCGTGTCATCGCCCCACCACGAAGCTCCGCGACGGCGTCGCGGGCAACGCCCGCCTGACCGGCGCCGCGGCCGCCGCCCTGCTGATCCTGCTGGCCGCCGAGGGCGCGACGATCCCCTTCATCGGCCCACTGCTCGGCCCCCACATCTTCATCGGCATGCTGCTGATCCCGCCGGTGTTGCTGAAGCTGGGCAGCACCGGCTACCGCTTCGCCCGCTACTACACGGGCAATCCCCGCTACCTGGAGAAGGGCCCGCCGCTGCTCGTGCTGCGCGTGCTCGCCCCCGGCGTCGTGCTCACGACCCTCGCCCTCTTCGGCACCGGCGTGGCGCTGCTGATCGACGGCCCGCCCAGCAACACCCTGATCTTCGCCCACAAGGCCAGCTTCATCGCCTGGGTCGCGCTGATGACCCTGCACGTGCTCGGCCACCTGCTCGAGGTGCCCTCGCTGGCCGCTGCCGACTGGCGCCGGGCCGGGCCGCCCGAGGCACGGCTGGCGGGCGCCGGAGTGCGGGCACTGACCTTGGCCAGCGCGATCCTCGCCGGCGTCGCCCTGGCCGCGCTGACGTACTCCGCCGCCCAGCCCTGGTTCTAACCGCCTCTGGCGATGTGGGCAATCTGCTTGCTCGTCCCAAGCGGTAGCCAACCGGGAGCGACGCCAAGCGACCCTTCGACATCGACTGGTCGATTCGACCCACGCATACGGGGGCAAATCGACCAGTCGGCACCGCGCCACACGCGCGGACGACTCATTCAGAGATGAAGAGGTCGCCTCACCGTGGAATCAATCGTCTAGGCGGTTGCCGAGGCGAGCAGCGCCACGTTGGAGAGGCTCAGCGTTGGCCAGGGGTGCCGTAGGATTTCCGCTGTGCCGTTCACGCTGAGGAACCTCAAGGACGACCTGGAGGACGTCGGGTCAAATTTCGACGGCCCGCCGGACCTGGAGTTCCGCCTGGCGACCGAGTCGCTCGAGCTCGAGCAATCCGGCCTCGGCTACCAGCGCGTCCCGCCCAACTATCGCTTTCCGTACGGCCACACGCACAAGAAGCAGGAGGAGGTGTACGTGGTCCTTGGCGGGACCGGGCGGATGAAGCTCGACGACGAGATCGTCGAGCTCACCGAATGGGACACCGTGCGCGTCCCGCCCGGTACCTGGCGAGGCTACGAGGCCGGGCCGGAGGGCCTCGAGATCCTCGTCATCGGCGCACCCAACCTCGGCGACTCCCCCCGCGAAGACGTCGAAGGCCGGCGCGGCTGGTGGGCCGACTAGGCAACGAGGGTCATTGGGGCCGCCAAATCTTCCCCTCGACTCGGTCCACGGGGTCGGCCGGCGGACCGAGGGCTCCCAACTCCGCTTCGTGTTCGCTCATGACCAAAGCGGAGACCGCCGCGTCGAAAGCATCTTCGGACCCCGCGGCCCGCTCGAGCAGGTCTCGCGGCTGCTCGGGAAAGTGCTCGAGTAGATAGTCATGTCGCGCTGACCACCTGCTCTTGTTGACCGGACCGGTCAGGGCGCGCGGATAGATCTCCACCACGCGCGGCCATCCCTCGGAGAACGGCCAGATGCCGAAGCCGTTCCTGGCAAGCGTCAACAGGTGCGGCATCCCGCGAATCGAGCCGGTACCCACGGCGCCGGCACCACCGATCTGAAAGACAGACTTCGGACGCACCGCGTCCTCGCTTCTCTCGGTCCGCCTGTAAAGCCGTGCTTTCGAATGTGGATTTCGCTTACCCGGGCGCCCCCAGAAGGGGTCTTCGCATTCCTCAAGCAGATCCTCGCCCTGATGCTCCATGACTGACCACACGTCCTCCCCGCTGGACCAACCCCTCTGCTCGCACCACCACGCGGGGAACGAAAAGGCGAAGTCCAGTCCGATGACCATGCGGGGCTCGGCTTCACCGAGCTCAAGAAGCTTCGCGATCAGCTCACCCCGGCCAAGCCCGTTCCTCAGCTCAGTCAGCCTGCCGTCGCGGACCTCAGCTCGCCAGAGAGACTCCGCCGGCCCGTTGGCCTTTCCAGACCAGTCAACAGCGATGATTTGCACGGGACGGATGGTCGCAGTTATTGAGATCAGAAGTACCATCCCATGCATGACTCCGCGCCAGTTCCGCATCGGGGGGCTCATCCTTTCCGCGGCCTTCGCCACCCTCGGCATCTGGGCACTGGCGGAGGCCAGATACGGCACCGGCGCCTTCTGGCTGGCAATGAGCGTTGCGTGGATGCTGAACGCCCTCTTCAGGAACAACACTCTGCGAGCGCAAGAGCGTCGGCGACAGCGATTGGAGGCAAAGTACGCGTCACGACCGATCCCGGCGCAGCCGGACCACCCGCCCCGTTGGTACAGCCCGGATAACCCGCCTGGTTGGTACCTGAATCCCGCCACCAACGAACCTGCGTACTGGTCAGAGCTCGGCTGGCAGATGAAGCAGATCCACGGTCCTCTGCCACGACGCTACCTGGCCTCGCCACCCCACTTCGACGGCAGGGACGCACCCACACACCTTCGTCCGGGTTGACCGCCGCAACCGACGCAGCATGGCGCTGTGCGACCGTGAGGAAGATCGAGTCTCTGACGAGCTATGCACGCTTATAACAGGGTTCGTTATATCTTGATATATACCGCCATAAGCATGGACCCGGCCGCGATGGTGCGCAAGGCCTATGTGTCCTAGGCTGGCCGTAGAAACTCTGCTGCTTTGCGCGAAGCGCGGAACTCCGCTGGCCCGAGCCCGCTAGCCCTTGTCGCGCCGCCTCAGTGTGCGTCCGCGAAGGTTCGCAGCGAGAAGCTCCGCCGCAGTTACTGCTCTCGCGTGGAAGGGTGCTGTCGAGCGCTACTCGACCACTTGCAGCCGTGAGCGGATCATGTCCGCGAGCTCCTCGGGAGTCGTGCCGGCGCTCAGGCCGATGATCCATCAGCGAGTTCGGGATCCGTTGCGTTGGCCCCGAAGCCGTTGACCTCGCGGCCGCCCCAGCGCTCTCGAGGCCAGCCTGATCGCGAAGCTGGTCGGCGGCCTGCCCAGTGGTTCCACCGATGATCGCGGCGTAGAGCTCCACGGCATCGGCGAACTCGATATAAACCGGCTCGTTCCCCTCCACCGGAGGCCTGTCTACTGATTGGCTCGTTCGTCGTCGGGATCGTGCTCGGCAAGGATCTGCAGCGCCTCGGCGTGCTCGGCAACCACGCGCCGTCCGATGCCGCGAATCCGATCGCGCACCTGCTCGGTCGGCATGATCCGCAGCTCACCGCCCTCGAGCTCCTCGACAAGCACCGACGTTCCGGCGGCGTAGCCGCGCGCCTCAAACTCGCGCGGTATCGAAACCACGTTGCTGTTCCCGACCCGGCGAATTTTGACGACCTTCATGACGTCAGTAACAGCGGCTAGGCCACCGGGCGGCGCTTCCTCGTAGAAACTCGCGACGGACAGTCGTCACGGCATCCTCTCCGCGGCGAGGGCGCTCGGCACTTCGGAAGGGGCCCGCTGGTCGCGCGAAGCGGGGAGCCATCCGGCCGAGCGGTAATGGCCGGCAGACCCGAGGAGAGGACAGGAAAGCGCAGCGTTACTCGTTTTTGGAATCCCAGTAGGCCTCTGCCTCTGCCTCCATGACGGAGAGGCGGGAGTAATAGTCCGGAAACTCGTTGAGGTGCGCTCGGGCGATCTTGGCGGTCACGACGATGTCGTCGTCGGTGACGTTGGTCTCGGGATCCTGCGTGCCGTGCTCAAGCTCTACGTCCATTCCCATCTGAAATTGCTCGACATCGAAGCTCGATGAGGCCCAGTCGATCCCGATGCGCTCGCCGGCCGTACGGGCCTCCTCTACCGTGAAGCGGGCTTTCTCGCTCATTGGTAGTCAGGGGCGCAGTACCAGGCTGGCCTGTTTCCCCATTCCCCTTTCAATCCGTGCGTGCGGTTTTCCCGCACACGGCTTACCGATGATCTTCTTGGCATGGCTACGCAACTCCCGGATATCGAATTGTGCCCATCAACTGGTGAAGGCCCAGCTCCACAAACCACTGCCTTGTCCACAGCTCGGCCTGCCCGGCGCGCAGGTTTCGGCCGTGGCGCCTGATCAACAGGCGCCGCAGCCGCCAGGCGACGTAGCGGTCGAGCGAGACGAACGCATCGGCGGCATTCCCGGTGCGAAAGTAATTGCCCCAACCCCGCAGGATCGGGTTCAGGGTCCGGATCACGTACCGGATGTCTGAGACTCCCGTGCGGTTGCTGGCTGTTTGGGCCTTGACCTTGGCTCGAATGGACTTCATTGCCCGCTTGGAGGGCCAGCGGTGGAGGTAATAGCGGCGAATGCCGCGTTCCAGCAGCTTGCCCGAGATGCGAGCTCGGAAGTGGCATCCGAGGAAGTCAAAGCCCTCGCGGCCTTCTCTGAGGTCGACCACCTTCGTCTTTTCGGGGTGTAGCTCAAGGCCGAGGGAGGCGAGGACTTCCCTCGCCTTGGCCTCAGCCGCCCTGACCTCGTCCTCGGAGCGGCAGAGCACGACGAAGTCATCCGCGTAGCGGATGAGCTTGCCGTGGGTGCCGTCGGCGAAGGCAAGGTCGAGGGCGTGCAGGTAGATGTTGGAGAGCAGCGGTGAGATGACGCCGCCCTGAGGGGTCCCGGCGACCGTCTGGCGGTACCCCCCTTCCTCCATCACCCCTGCCTTGAGCCACTTGCGCAGCAGCTTCAGCACCTTCCGGTCCGAGACCCGCTCCGCCACCTTCTCCATCAGGTGTTGATGGTCGATGGTGGAGAAGTAGTCCCGGATGTCTGCGTCGAGCGCCCGGACGCGGCCACGGATGAAGCCCTTGCGGACCTCCTCCATGGCCTCGGTGGCGGAGCGGCGGGGCCGGAAGCCGTAGGAGGCGTCTGAGAAGCCCGCCTCGAAGATCGGCTCCAGGACGAGCCGCGCCGCCTGTTGGGCGATGCGATCGCGGACGGTGGGGATGCCGAGCGGCCGCTTGCCGCCCTGTGGCTTGGGGATATCCACCCGCCTTGTCGGGGATGGGTGGTAGGTGCCTTCGCGAAGGTCTCGTTGCAGCTCGGCCAACAGCCGCTCTGCGCCGTATTCCTCCACCGCGGCGAGGGTCATCTTGTCGATGCCCGCCGCGCCCTTGTTCTTGTGCACCCGCTTCCATGCCTCCTGGAGGACGTCACCCCTCCAGATTCGGTCATACAGGGCGTGGAAGCGGCGATCCGGGGATCGCTTGGCCGTTGCCCATAGCTTGCGTTGGAGTTCTCGCACCTTCGGGCGGCGAGGGGCATCGAGTGCCATTTCGCTCGCGTGCTCGCCGGCGGGTTGGCTACCGCCGGGGTGGTTGGGTCGGGTGTTTGGCCCGGCCATGCCTAGCGCTTACCTCCGCAACAGGCGTGATCAAAGTGAGGGTCCTTCGCTCCTGGCGCGTTGTTCTGCACGCCGATCCCAACTACTACGACCCCCTCGGACTCCCGCTGTCCTCCGTCCCTTTTCACCTTCGGCTTATAGGGGCGGTCTTTGCCCGACGTGGGGCTGGACAGACGGGTCTCCCTTGTTCCGAACCAGGCCGTGCGCGCGTGCAACTTCCCATACCCCGGGAGGACCCTTCGACCGTTCTCGGAACCGGGTCGACGGGCATGGCCTTCACCGAGGCATGAGCGGCTCGGCTCCTCCGTCTTACTTTTGACGAGGCTGCAGTCGCAGCCCGCGCGCTTGCTTCCTCCAAAGAGGCTCTTGACGCCCCGCTCGGCCGCAAGGGTCTCCCCCGGCGACTGGGGCCTGCTACCGGGCGCTCCGGCGCTTACCCGGACGGGACTCTCACCCGCAGGTCTGGTCCAGCTTTCAAGGCGCAACATGCCACGGAGGATACGCCCGGCGAAGCAGCGCGACCGGGGAGATGCGGGCCGCTCCGACGAGTCAGATCCGTCTCGGCGGGCGTCAGGCGGTTGCCGAGGCGAGCAGGACCACGTTCGAGAGGCTCAGCGGTTTCGAGCCGCCCGCCACCTCGGCAGCAGCCTGAGTGATCGCGTCCCAGGCCTCCTCCTGAGCCTCGCCTGCGTGCCGCTCGATCATCGCCCGGATCGGCGCGGCAATTGCCCTGACGTAGGCGGTGAAGTGCTGCGGGGAGTCGAACTCGAAGGTGACCTCGGCCTGCTCCACGTCGACCTCAGAGAACCCGCCTCCCTCGAGCAGCCCGGCGAGGGCGGCGGGGGTGGGCCGGGAGAGCGGGCCGGGCGTCCCGGCCGGGGGCGGGGGCACGCCCAGCCGCTCTATCGTCGTCCTCATCGGGATTGAGAGGAAGGGAACCTGGTCGGGCTCCCCCCAGGAGCTGATCGCGATTCGCGCGCCCGGCCCGAGGAAGCCTCGGATGCGCGCCGCGGCGGCCTCCGCGTCGGGCTCGAAGATGATCCCCCAGCGGGAGACGGCGGCGTCGAAGCTCCCCGGCGGGAAGTCGAGGCTGGAGGCATCCGACTCGATGAACTCGACGTTGCCCAGGCCGGCCGCCGCTGCGCGCTCGCGCCCGAAGGCGAGCATCTCGGCGGAGATGTCCGTGGCCACGACGCTGCCCTTCGGGCCGGCCCTGCGCGCGGCGGTCAGCGCCGGCTCGCCGTAGCCGGCGGCGACATCCAGGACCCGGCTCCCCGACCGCACGCCGGAGAGCTCCACCAGCCGCTCGCTGATGTGCGCATCCGCCCGGTCGTTGAACTCCCTCCACTCGTTCCACCCCACCGCAGCGGCGTCCCAGTTCTTGTGCTGCCCCTCGCGGAAGTCGTTTGAGTCGATCGCCTTGGTCATCGGGGACATTTTCACCGCCTCGGCAGCACGAGGCAAGCGCCTATTTACGTAGATCGCGGCACCCGCGCGGGGAACGAGCGGTGGTTCAGCCTAGGCTTCCCCATGCCGATACAGACGACGTGCGCGATGCAGAATCATCTAGGTGGCTGGGAACGCTCCTCGGTCGATCCCGGTATCCAGTGTGGCGCACGCTCAATCAGTGGCGACAGCGCAGCAGTGTTCTGCTCGTCGGTGTCCTGGGGGTCGTTGAGTATCTCCTCATCTTCCTCATCGTCTCCGGGAAGCTGAGCATTGTCGGCGACCTCGGCGCCGCACTGCTCGCGACGCTCCTAGGAGCGTTGGTACTAGCGGAATGTGCCTTCGCCATCCGGCCAACGCAACAGCGCCTTGCAAGGGCGGATCATCTAGTGCTCGTCACGATCGGCAGCTTCTTCGCGCTCGGTCTCGCCGGTGCCGTAGCTATGGCGATTGGGTAGTAGCGCAGTTCTTGCTCAGGACACGTAGGCCTTGCGCACCATCGCGGCCGTCCATCGGTTCGTACCGTGGGCCGGAGGGACACCTTTCCTGTTCAGGACCTCGGCGATCTCGGCGAGGGACTTGCCTTTCGCGAGCAGCGTCCGGATCTGCTTCCGCCATCCATAGTCCTGCTTGTTGCAATAGATGTGGGCAAGTCGAACGTTCTCGGGGCGGAGGTGTCCGCCGGCCGACTTGAGGACCGGGTAGTGGTCGGGCGAGGGGGCCCACTTGGTGCGTGGCGTCGTGACCTGATCGAACGCGCCGCGCCCCTTATGGTGGTAGCACTGCGGCATCTCGCACTTCAGGGCGAGGAGCTGGCCGCGCTCGGCCATCTGCACGAGGACACCCCTCACGCCAAGCTTGCGGAGCTGGTCCGCGACTGAGCTATCCGCGCTGCCGGAGCCAGCTGCTGCCTTCGCCATCGAGTCACCTTTCTCGTGTAGTCGCCCTATTGGGCTTCGTGCATACATTACGTAGAGCGTCGCGTCGGCGACTGAGAAGTCGCCACCCAAACCATCGGCCGTCCAGGATCCCCCAGGCGATCCATCGGAATGTCGCTCTCGTCGACGTAGTTACTGCTTTCGCGTGACCTTGTTCTCCTCGGTCGACTCGGCGTTCTGGCCGCCGGTCCATCCCACACGGGTGGCGTTGACTCCGTCGCGGTGGTGTAGCAGGGCTGTCCCGCCAGTCCGCGTAGTTCTCTACGACGGGTCATCTGAGAGTTCCTTTTGCCACTCTCGCCTTACCTTTTGTGGCGTGTGAGTAGTGCCCTCCCATCGCGGTGGATCGCCCAGCCCCCAGTAGCGCATTCGATCGGGAGAGCTTGGATCGATGTACCAGCCCTTCGGTCGATCCTGGTCGGAGTAGCTCCTTGGATCCCAGCTGTGGCCGGTCACTTGGGAGTCGCTCTCAGCGTGTGCGGCCGGAGCCTCACCGGCCTGCGCTGCGGTAATAGCCCAGCGGGCACGAAGATCGAAATACATGAGCGCTGCCGCAAGGGCGCCGAGGGACCAGGTGAAGACCTCGAGAGTGACGCCGACCAGGAACGATGCCGGAGTGGTCGTTTCGTGTCCGAAGGCGAATCCGACCAGCAGCGTCGGCACGGAGGTGATCACGGTGACGTAGATCACGAATACGACTATGTGCCGATAGTGACCCGCGGTCAGCTGACGACTTCGACGCAGGGCGGGCAGCCAACCTTCGTGCTCGATCGCGGCAGCTTGGGCAACCACGTACCAACGCAGCGACAAGATGATCCCGGGAACGACAAATGCAAAAAAACCCAGAAGGATCCCGAGCCACGCGATGATCTCCGCCGCCGCGACAACAGGAAGCACCCGCAGTCCCCGTCGGGCTACGGGAGCCAGCCGGGGTGCACGTCCCTCCGCCGCCTCGCTGACCGCGTGAACGTGCAGCGCCGAGACCAGCGGTCCGATCAAGCCCAGCCCGATCAGCGTCAGCAAAGAGCTGGCGCCGAAGCTGAGGGAACCGTGGGCGAATGGGCCTGCGCCGGTGGCCGCGAGAACGATCACCTCATAGGGCACGATTACCCCGGCGGCGAGAACCAGGAAGAGCAGCGGGTAGCGCCGATACAACTCAAATGCCGCTCGGACGAGGCGGTGGGCGGATCGAGGCGACATCATCAGGGATCCCGCTTGGCCCGCATCTCTCACCGGAAAAGATCGTATCCGGACGCGAAAGCGCGTGCCCGCTGTTTCATCGGACAAGCGTGCGCAACCCGGACCGCAGCAAACAGAAGTCGGGGCACCTCGCCGTTCTCTACCAAGATCGCGCCTCCCTGCAACAGTTAGCGCATGGGAGGCGACGATCTCACAATGGTCAACGGGCATGCCGCCGGAGCCTGGATCAGGCCCAAGCTAGGGGGAGAGTTCGGCGCGGTCACGCTTCAGGTACCGAATGGCTTCGCAGCCTACGCCCGGATCTTCCACCCAGCCTCTGATTCAGAGTGGAACCCGGTCAGGTGGACAGACGTAGCAACTGCCTGCGGCACCGCAGCTCATCGCGAGATGCAGTGGCACTCAATCGTGGGGCTTCCCGAGCCTGAAAACAACCGCGATTCGAAGTGGCCGTGGCAGGAGCCTTCGACTGGGACGATGGATCTCGACGACTTGGATGCTCTTTGCGAGATTCTTGCCGCCCATGCCGCTAATCCCGAGCATGTCTTCTACGGCCTTTGCACGATCGAACTCTGGGAGGAATCCTTTTCGAAGAAGGAGCTGGAAAGGAATCGACTCCTGCGGCTTCCTTTCGGGCGCCACTACATCGTCCTCGAAGGGCCCCTCTCGGCCGTCGATCAGATGGCAAATGACGGTGCAGCCAACCCAGGACCCTCGAGAGCAACCGTCAGATTCGTCGCCCAAGCCCCTTCCAAGGCCGGGGAACCGCATGAGATCAGGTCCCGCTCGGACGAGCTGTGCGAAAGTCGCGACGCGCCGAACCTGATCTGGCCAGCCGACCATACCTGGCTTGTCGCCAGCGAGGTCGACTTCGACTCCACCCTGGTTGGAGGCAGCGCAGAGTTGATTCAGGCGATTGTCGATTCGCCAAAACTCGAGGCGTGGAAGATTGAACCCAGCGATTCCCTCGCCGCTGACGCGGATAAGGTCAACGCGACGTCAAGAGAGCCGCGCTAGGGCGAGCGCTCGGATGTCGAGTGGTCGATTGACCCACGCATACGGTGGCAAAACGACCACTCGTGCCACGGACGTGCCCCGTACGGCGGCGTCCCGCGTCTAAGAGATCTCTCAGGCGGCCTTTAAGGGGGCTTTGGCCCTTGCCGGGAAGTTTCATCGCATGGATCCAACCGAAAGGCACGAGCGCAAGCGGCAGGCTTGGCAGCGTTTGCGCGCTCAGCGGCGTCGGGCGGGGCAGCTGCGCGGGCGGGTGGTGGCGGTCTCTTTGATCGGGTTCGCGCTGCTCTGGGCGACCGTCTTCGTGCAGATGGCGACGGGCAACGACCCGGTCCTCGGCGGCAAGTCCTCCAAGGTGGCCTCCTCGCAACAGGCGAAGGGCAGCGCCCGCCAGAGCGAAGCGGAAACGGTCGAACCGGAACCGGTGGAAACCGAACCGGTGGAAGCGGAAACGGAATTCGAAGGCGAAGGAGAATCCGCCGAACTGGAAGCGCTGGAAGCCGAAATCGCCGCAGAGGAAGCGGCTGAAATCGAAGCGATCGAAGCGGAACCCGAACCGGCTCCGGTCACGACCAGCCAGTCGTGAGCCGCGAAGCGCAGCGGACCTTTCCCTGTTTCGGCGGCACCGTGACGCTCCACGTGCGCGCCGCCGGGGAGGCTCGCTCCGCAGCGGCAGCCGAGCAGGCGCGCCGCTTCTTGCTCGACGCCCACGAACGGCTCTCGCGCTTCATCCCCGAGAGCGAGCTCAGCCGCCTCAACCGCGACCCACGGTCGGAGGTGCCGGCGACGCCGTTGCTGCGCTCGCTCGCCGCCGCGGTCGCGATCGCCGGTGCCAACAGCGGTGGGCTCGTCGACGCCACCCTGCTCAACGAGATCGAGCGTGCCGGCTACCGCGAGTCACTCGGCGAAGGCACGCCGGTCCCCCTGGCGGAGGCACTCGCCGGCCGCGAGCGGCGCGCACCCGCGAGCCCACACCCGGCGTCGCGCTGGCGCTCGGTTGGCGCCGATGAGAGCGCCGGCACGGTCGTGCGCCCACCGGGCGTGGCGATCGACAGCGGCGGGATCGCCAAGGGACTGCTCGCCGATCTGCTGGCCGCCGAGCTCGCCGATCACCTGGCCTACGCGGTCGATTGCTGTGGCGACGTCCGCATCGGCGGCAGCGCCGGCCTGCAGCGTCGCGTGCTGGTCGACGACCCCTTTGGCGGCGAGCCGATCCACGAGCTGCCGATGAACGCGGGCGCCGTGGCGACGAGCGGCATCGGGCGACGCTGCTGGCCCGGCCCCGACGGACCCCCCGCCCACCACCTGCTCGATCCGAGCAGCGGCGAACCGGCCTTCACCGGGATCGTCCAGGCCACGGCGCTGGCCAAGACCGCGCTGCTCGCCGAGACCCGGGCCAAGGCGGCGCTGCTCTCGGGGCCCGAGCGCGCCGCGGCCTGGCTGCCCGAAGGCGGCGTGCTCGTCTACGACGACGGCGAGCCCGAGCTGGTCCCGGCAGGGCGGACCCGCACACCGCGGCTGGTCGCCTCGTGAGTGTCGCCCCCCACCTCTTCTGGATCACCAGCCGCGCCGCGGGCATGGCGGCGATGCTGCTCGCCAGCGCCGGCGTCACCCTCGGCCTGATGATGAGCTCGAAGCGCAAGAGCGAGAGCAAACGCGACTTCCGCGCCCTGCACGAGGCGCTCTCGCTGACCACCCTGGCGATGGTCGCCATCCACGGGCTGGCCCTGCTCGGCGACAAGTTCTTCCACCCGGGGCTGACCGGCATCGCGATTCCGTTCGTCGGCTCCTACCGCCCGCTCTGGACCGGCGTCGGGATCGTCGCCGGCTACGGCCTGGCGGCGCTCGGCCTCTCCTATTACGTCCGCGACCGCATCGGCGCCGCCCGCTGGCGCCGAGTGCACCGGCTCACCGCGGTCTTCTGGTTGCTCTCCGTCCTGCACACGATCAAGGCCGGCAGCGACGCCGCCCAGCCCTGGTTCCTGGTCCTCGGCGGCCTCGTCGTCGCCCCGGCCGCGATCATGCTGCTGCTGCGCTGGGCCTCGCGACTGGACGAGAGCCGCGGCCTAGCCGGCGAGGTCGCGTCGCTCGAATAGCCAGGCGCCGAGCGCCGCCAGGACGACAGCGGCAACGGTGACGCCGACGAAGGCAACCGGGTCGATGCCGTCTTCGATCGCGGTGCCGTAGTACTTGAAGACGGAGAGGTAGCGGATGCCGGAGAGGTCGGAGTCGAGCCGGCCGATCAGGTCGATCACGTACATCGAGACCAGCACTCCGGCGACCGCGCCGGTGACGACGCTGGTGCGCAGTGAGAAGCCGGTGGCGATCGCGCCGAGGCCGGCGAAGAGCAGCGCCAGCGGCCAGACGCCGGCGTAGCCGGCGAGGGCGGAGCCGAAGGAGAGGTGGGCGTCGACGACGAGATTGCCGAGACAGGTGAGGATGACGGTGAGGGCCAGCACGGCGGCGAGCTCGACCGCGGTCGCGGCGAAGCCGGCGGCAACCAGGCGCGTGCGCGACACCGGCGCCGAGAGCAGCACGTCGAGGCGGCCGCTTTCGGCGGCGCCGGCGAGCCCGCTGGAGATCGCCCGCACCGCCAGGTATCCCATCGCCAGCGGCACGATCAGGCTCAGCATCTCCGCCTGCAGGTACTGCTCGACGCTGACCAGTTCGCCGACCCCGAACGCTTCCTTGAGCGCGGCGGGGTAGTTCTGAGCCGCTTTCGAGAGCGCTTCTTCAACCGAGGGGTAGATGGGGACGACGAAGGCCGACCAGAGGCCGAGAGGCAGGCCCCAGGCGAGCAGCGAGCGCCGCCGATCGGAGAGGTGGGCGCCGACGAGGGCTACCAGCTGCGTGCCTCACTGGTCGCTCAGAAGACCCCCTCAGTGCACGTAGTAGGTGAGGAAGATCTGCTCCAGCGGTCGCGTGGGCGAACTCGGCCTTGACCACCCCCGGCATCTCGCGGACGTCCTCCAGCTCGACCGGCTCGGCGAACTCGACCTCGACCACGTTGCGGCGCTGAGCCTTGGCGAGCAGATCGGCGACGCGCTCGACCGCGATCAGCTGCCATCGCGGATGATGCCGACCCGGTCGCAGGCCCGCTCGACCTCGTCGAGCTCGTGCGAGGAGAGCAGCACGGTGGCGCCGCGCTCGCGCTCCTCGGCGACCAGGGCGAGGAACTCCTCCTGCATCAGCGGGTCGAGGCCACTGGTTGGCTCGTCGAGGATCAGCAGCTCGGGCGAGTGGAAGGTGGCGAGGATCAGGCCGATCTTTTGGCGGTTGCCGCGCGAGAGCCGGCCCAGCGGCCGGTCGAGATCGGCGTCGGAAGCGCCCGGCCAACTCCTCCGCGCGGCCGAATCCGTCGATTCCCCGCAGGCGGGAGAGCAGCCGCAGCGCCTCGCGCCCGCTGGCCTGCTTGCCGTAGCCGAAGTCGCCGGCGAGGTTGCCGAGCCGGGCGCGGATCGCGACGCTCTCGCGCCGACTGTCGAGACCGAAGATGCGAGCGCTGCCGCGGCTCGGATGCAGCATGTCGAGCAGGGTGCGAATCGTCGTCGTCTTGCCCGCCCCGTTGGGCCCGAGGAAGCCAAAGACCTCGCCCGCGCCAACCGAGAAGGTCACGTCCTCAATCCCCCGCGCCTTGCCGTAGAGCTTGGTCAGCCCCTCGGTCTCAATGACCGCCATTCGCCAATGCTCTCAAGCCGGAGGAAGCCGTGCCGTTTATCGCGGCGGCTTGCGGGCGCGGATGATCGCCGAGGCCGCCCGCTCGTGGACGCGGTGGGTCTCCTTGATCTCGATCTGCTCCAGGCCCGCGTCGCGGAGCGCCTGCTCGAACTCGGCTCTGGTCAGGGCTCCGGCGATGCAGCCGGTCCAGGCGGCCATGTCGGACCGGGTCGCCTCGTCCATGTCCTCGTCGGCGATCACGTCGGAGACGGCGAAGCGCCCGCCCGGCTTGAGCACCCTCGCCGCCTCGGCGAGCACCGCCGGCTTGTCGCCGGAGAGGTTGATCACGCAGTTGGAGATCACCACGTCGACCGTCTCGGCGGGGAGCGGGATCGACTCGATCTGACCGCGCAGCCACTCGACGTTCTCGAGGCCCGCCTTGCGCTGGTTCTCGCGGGCGAGCGCCAGCATCTCGTCGGTCATGTCGAGGCCGTAGGCCTTGCCGGTCGGCCCGACCCGCTTGGCCGAGAGCAGCACGTCGATGCCGCCGCCCGAGCCGAGGTCGAGGACCGTCTCGCCCGCCTGCAGCGCGGCGACGGCGGTCGGGATTGCCGCAGCCCAAGGAGGCCATCGTCGCGGTGTCGGGAGCTCGCGCTGTCGGCGTCGCCGTAGAGGCCGGCGCCGAACGCCTGCGCTTCCTCGTCGGTGAGGACGGCGTCGAGGCGCCGCAGCAGGAGCGCCGGAGCCGCCGTCTGGTGCCGAGCCGCGGCGGCGGCGTAGCGGGACCGCACCGCCTCGCGGATCCTCGTTGCGCTCGTCTCTCAACTCAGCCACCGGGAGAGCTCCTCCAGCGCCTCGGGCATGACGTAGTAGTAGGCCCACAGGCCCGGCCGCTCGGAGCCGACGATGCCGGCGTCCCTGAGCTTTTTCAGGTGGTGGGAGACGGTCGGCTGGGAGAGATCGAAGAGCGGCACCAGCTCGCAGACGCAGACCTTGCCGGCGTGCTTTCGCAGCACGTCGACCAGCTGCAACCGCACCGGGTCGCCGAGCGCCTTGGCGATCTCGCTCATCCGCTGCGCCTGCTCGCGCTGGACATCGGGGTAGACCACCGGCTCGCAACAGGGCTCCCCGGGAGGGCGCTTCGCCTTGGGCTCCAGCTCCATATCGACAGTCATCTATTTACTTGTATCTATTGAAATCACATTTGTCAATGCTTAGCATTGGCGCCGATGGGGGCTCGCGTCGGCATCAACGGCTTCGGACGAATCGGGCGGCTCGCCCTGCGCGCCGCCTGGGATCGGCCGGATTTGACCTTCGCGCACGTGAACGAGCTCCACGGTGACGCGGCTACCGCGGCGCACCTGTTGATCTTCGACTCGGTCCACGGGCGCTGGTCGGAGACCGCCGGTGGCGAGGGAACCAGGCTGGAGGTCGCCGGCCGGCCGCTCGGCTACAGCCCTTCGCCGACCCCGGCGAGGTTCCCTGGGCCGACGCCGGGGTCGAGATCGTGCTCGAGTGCAGCGGCAAGTTCCGCAGCGCCGAGTCGCTCAGCCCTACTTCGAGCAGGGCGTGCGCAAGGTCATAGTCGCCGCGCCAGTCAAGGACCCCGCGGCGCTGAATGTCGTCGTCGGCGTCAACGACGATCCCGAGGAGCTGGCCCGCTTCGACCTCCTGACCGCGGCCTCCTGCACGACCAACTGCCTCGCCCCCGTGGTCAAGGTGATCGACGAGGGCATCGGTATCCGCCACGGCTCGATCACGACCCTGCACGACCTGACCAACACCCAGACGATCGTCGACGCCCCCCACAAGGACCTGCGCCGCGCCCGTGCCGCCGGCCTCTCGCTGATCCCGACGAGCACCGGCTCGGCGAGCGCGATCGGCCTGATCTTCCCGCAGCTCGAGGGGCGCCTCAACGGTCTCGCGGTGCGCGTCCCGATGTTGAACGCATCGCTGAGCGACTGCGTCTTCGAGGTCGAGCGCGCGACCGACGTCGAGGAGGTCAACGGCCTCCTGCGGGCCGCTGCCGAGGGAGCGCTGGCGGGCATCCTCGGCTACGAGGAGCGCCCGCTCGTCTCGGTCGACTATCGCGACGATCCCCGCTCGGGAGTGATCGACGCGCCGTCGACGATGGTCGTCAACGGGACCCAGGTCAAGCTGCTGGCCTGGTACGACAACGAGTGGGGATACGCCAACCGCCTGGTCGAGCTGGCCGGCGCGGTGGCGTCCTCGCTGGCGGGCTGAGCCGACATGGCCGCCGCCGAGTCAAGCGCGATCGAGCGGGGCGACCTGCGCAACTACACCCTCGTCACCGGCGCCTACTGGGTCGAGACGCTGGTCGACGGCGCGACCCGGATGCTCGTCCTCTTCTATTTCTACGAACTGGGCTACTCCGCCTTCGCCGTCGCCTCGCTCTTCATCTTCTACGAGATCTTCGGCATCCTCACCAACCTCGTCGGCGGTTGGCTGGCGGCGCGGTTTGGGCTGAGGACGACGCTCTTCCTCGGCCTCGGCACGCAGATATTCGCGGTCTCGATGCTCGCTTTCGCGCCCGCAGGCATGGCTCGTCATCCCCTACGTGATGGCCTCCCAGGCCTTCTCGGGGATCGCCAAGGACCTGACCAAGATGAGCTCCAAGAGCGCGGTCAAGCTGGTCGTGGCGGAGGGGGACGAATCCTCGCTGTACCGCTGGGTGGCGATCCTGACCGGGTCCAAGAACGCGCTGAAGGGCGTCGGCTTCTTCCTCGGCGGGCTGATGCTGACCCTGTTCGGCTTTCAGACCTCGATGCTGATCCTGGCGGCGCTCGTCCTGACCGCACTCGTGACCGTCGCGCACCTGATGCACGGGCACCTGGGACGGCCCGACGCGACGGCCAAGTTCAAGCACATGTTCTCCAACAACCGCGCGGTGAACGTGCTCGCCGCCGCCCGCATCTTCCTCTTCGCCTCGCGTGACGTCTGGTTCGTCGTCGGCCTGCCCGTCTACCTCGAGACCGTGCTCGGCTGGAGCTTCTGGCAGACCGGCGGCTTCCTGGCGATCTGGGTGATCGGCTACGGGGCCGTGCAGGCGGCGGCGCCGCGCTTCGTGCGGCAGCGAGGGGCGACAGGGGGCGCCGAGCCCGACGGCAGGACCGCGACCTGGCTCGCCTTCCTCCTCGCCGCGTTCCCGGCCGCGATCGCCGTCTGCCTCAGCGCCGCCGTCGACCCGACCCTGGTGCTGATCGCCGGGCTGATCGCCTTCGGAGTGGTTTTCGCGATGAACTCGGCGGTCCACTCCTACCTGATCCTCGCCTACGCCGACAACGACAGGGCGGCGATGAACGTCGGCTTCTACTACATGGCAAATGCCGGCGGGCGCCTCGCGGGGACCGTGCTGTCAGGGCTGCTCTATGAGTGGCACGGCCTGGTCGCCTGCCTCTGGGCCTCGGTCGCCTGCGTCCTGGCCGCGGCGTTGCTGTCGCTGCTCCTGCCGAGCAAGATGCCGAGCCAGAACCGCTCCGGGGGCGAGCCGTTGACCCCTCTGCTCAGGTAAGAGCGACAGCGGCCTCGGGAGAGGCGACGCGGAAGCTGAAGCTCTCCTGCAGGTAGAGCTGAACCGATTTGGCGTCGTGGGCGGAGTAGCCGATCGAGAGGTCCTCGCCGGACTCGAAGAGGAAGTCGCCGCCGCGCAGGCTGAGCACCGCGGCGCCCTTCAGGCCGGGCGACCAGACCAGCGGCCCGCCGACGATCTCGCGCAGGTGCTCGAGCAGCGGGTAGCCGCCGTGCTCGCCGGTCTCGAGCACGCCGGTGTAGGGGTCGGGGCCGAGCGCCAGCCCGTAGGGCCCGCCGACGCCGGCGGCAAGCAACGACTCCACGGCCTTCGCCACGTGACGGGGATAGCGCTCGCAGTCGTTACCGAGCTTGATCGCCCTGTGCGAGGAGGTCTCGAGGACGCCGCTGATCGACGCCGCTTTCCAGCCGTGGAAGACGGCGGCATTCTCCGCCACAGCGATCCGGTGAGCGGCCTCATCGAGCGGGCCGAGATCGGCGTCCTCGGCACCGCGATCGGCGGCTTCCAGCTCCGAGCGCGCGATCGAGAACGGCGCCCGCAGCTCGACCAGTGCCAACACCTGCCGCTGCGCCGCGCTGACTCCTTTGGCGGGGGCGCCCGCGACTTTCCGCGTGCGACCGAGGTTCGTCGCCGAGTGCTGCCAGCCGTGCGGGCCGGCGAAATCAATGAGCTTGCGGGCGGCGAGCGCGGGCTCGAGCCGCTCGCGCGCCTCGGAGTCGAGCAGCTCCCAGCCGGCCTCGGTGATCGGCGCCTGCTCGCGCAGCAGGTGGCTCATCAGGCGGCCCCGCGCAGGCTGCCGATGCCGAGCGACTCGCCACCGGCGAGCGGTGCGCCGCGGTCTGCCGCGCCCTCGGTCGCCTCCTCCTCGGCGGCCTCGCCGTGCTCGACGATGTCGCCCTCCTGGAAGAGGATCCCCTGGGCGATCTCGCGCCACAGCGGCGTCCGCCGCAGCAGGAACTCCAGGTCCATGCAGAAGTGCTTGAACTCCTCGCCCTGGGCGTCGTGCATGATCGCCCGCGCCTCCTCATCGGCCTCGACCGAGATCCGCTGCTGATACCAGCCGATCGCCTCGGCCTCCTCGGTCAGCGAGGTGCAGAGCCGGGCGAAGGTCCGCGTCTCCGCGGAGAGCTCATCGGCCGGCTCGTGGTATTGGTCGAAACCCACGCCCGCATCTTGCCACGGTCCGGCCGCCGGGCGCGACCGGACCGCCGCCCGCGGCGCCACCGATTGATCGATTGACCCACGGATCCGGTGGTAAATCGATCAATCGACGCCGCGCTAGGCACGCTGCCCCTTCGTTCCTTCCTCCAGCAGCCCCGCAACCGCCCGGGCCAGCTGCTCGCCGTGGCGGGTCAGCACGTACTCGGTGTGCGGGGGGCGGCCGGGGACGAGCCGGCGCTCGAGGATGCGAGCGGCCTCGAGCTGCTCCAAACGCTCGGAGAGGGTGGTCGGGGAGACGCCGGGGAGGGACTGGCGGAACTCGTTGAAGCGGGCGGCCCCGCTGGCGCAGGCGTAGATCGTCGCCAGCGTCCAGCGGCGCTCCAGCAGCGTCGCCGTCGCCCGCATCTCAGCGGGGACGGGAGTGCAGCTACGACATCGCGGTGACATTGGCGCCCTTCTCAGCCGGCTCGAGCGCCTGCTCCAGGACCTCGCCGACGCTCATCACCGGGTGGAAGCTCATCTGCTCGCGCACCTCCTCGGGCACCTCGTCGAGGTCGCCGCGGTTGCGCTCGGGCAAGATCACCTCGGTCAGCCCGGCCGCGTGGGCAGCCAGCACCTTCTGCTTCAGCCCGCCGATCGGCAGCACCCGGCCCTGCAGGGTGACCTCGCCGGTCATCCCGACCGTGTGCTTGACCGGTCGCCCGGAGAGCAGCGAGACCAGCGCCGTCGTCATCGCCGTGCCGGCGCTGGGGCCGTCCTTGGGGATCGCCCCGGCGGGCACGTGCAGGTGGAACTCGCGCTGGAAGGCCGCCGGGTCGATGCCCAGCTCCTCGGCGTGCGAGCGCGCGTAGGAGAGCGCGATCCGCGCCGACTCCTTCATCACGTCGCCGAGCTGGCCGGTCAGGACCAGGCCCTTGTCGCCCTCCATCGCGGTCGCCTCGATGAAGAGCACGTCGCCGCCGGTGCCGGTGACGGCGAGGCCGGTCGAGACCCCCGGGATCGCGGTCCTTTCGACCGACTCCTGGAAGAAGCGCTGGCGGCCGAGCGCGTCGTGCAGCGCATCGGCGTCGAGCACGATCGGCAGCTCCGCCTCGCCGCCCGCGACCTTGGTCGCGGCGCCGCGCAGCAGCTTGCCCAGTTCGCGCTCGAGCTGACGCACGCCCGCCTCGCGGGTGTACTCGGTGATCACGCCGCGCAGGATCTCGTCGCCGACCTCGACCTCCTCGGCCTCGAGCCCATTGCGCTTCAGCTGCCGCGGCAGCAGGTAGCCGCGGGCGATCGCCAGCTTCTCGGCGCTCGTGTAGCCGTCGAAGGCGATGATCTCCATGCGGTCGAGCAGCGGCGCCGGGATCGTGTCGGTCATGTTCGCCGTAGCGATGAAGACGACCTCGGAGAGGTCCACCTCGACGTCGAGGTAGTGATCGCGGAACGAGTGGTTCTGCGCCGGGTCGAGCACCTCGAGCAATGCCGCCGAGGGGTCGCCGCGCCAGTCGGCGCCGACCTTGTCGACCTCGTCGAGCAGGATCACCGGGTTCATCGTCTCGGCGTCGCGCAGAGCGCGGACGATACGGCCCGGCAGGGCCCCTATGTATGTGCGGCGGTGGCCGCGGATCTCGGCCTCGTCGTGCAGCCCACCGAGTGAGATGCGGACGAACTCGCGCCCCAGGGCGCGGGCGATCGACTCGCCGATCGAGGTCTTGCCGGTGCCGGGCGGTCCGACCAGGGTCAGGATCGCGCCGTTGGCGCGGCTGTCCTCCTCCACCCCGCGCTGCTCGCGCAGCTTGCGCACGGCGATGAACTCGGTGATCCGCTTCTTCACGTCATCGAGCCCGGCGTGGTCGGCATCGAGCACCTCACGCGTGTGCACCGGGTCAAGCCGCTCCTCGGAGCGCTTCGCCCACGGCACCGCGATCAGCCAGTCGAGGTAGCTGCGGATCATCGAGGACTCGGGCGATTGCTCGCCCTGGCGCTCGAGCCGGCGCAGCTCCTTCTCGGCCTGCTCGGCGACCGCCTCCGGCATCCCCGCCTCGGCGATCTTGCGCTCGTACTCCTCGATCAGGCTGCCCTCGTCCTCGCCCAGCTCTTTGCGGATCGAGTCCATCTGTTTGCGCAGGAAGTAGTCGCGCTGCTGCTTCTGGGCGCCGGACTCGACGTCCTCGCGGATGCGGCTGCGCACCTGCAACTCGGCCAGCCGCTCGCGCTGCAGCTCGACCGCAACGCCGAGGCGGGCGGTGACGTCGATCGTCTCCAGCAGGCGCAGCTTGTCCTCGTTCGAGACGTCGGGACTGAGCCCGGTCGTGTCGGCCAGCGCGCCGGGCTCCTCGACCGAGCGCAGGAAGGCGGCGATGCGGTCATCGGCACCGCGCAGCTCGAGGATCTCTTCGACCACGGCGCGGTATTCGCGCGCCAACTCCTGAGTGTGCTCGTCCTCGGGGTGGCCGTCGTGGACCTCCTGGACGTCGATCCGCAGCCCCTCCGCCTCGCCGTCCTCGCCGGGCACGGCGGCACCGGCCAGACCGCGGTGAAGGCCAACTACGGTCGCGACCGGACTGCCGCCGCGCGAGTGACCGCGCTCGACAACCTCGGCAACAACGCCGACGCGCCCATACTCGCCGTCACGGCTGGGCAGCAGGAAGACCTGCTCCTCCTCACCAGTGTCGATCGGCAGGGTCGCGGAAACACCGGGGAAAACAATCGCATCGTCAAGCGGAATCAGGAGATAGGCCATATCTAAGTCCATTTTCTGTAGTTAATCTTACTACAGGATAGCGCGCCGCAATCCCGGCCTCCCCACCCCGCTTCCGGTGCGCCTTTTGCGCCTCACGGGTGCATAAAGCGCACCGAAACGGAGGGGCTCAGAGGGCGAAGGCGACGGTGAAGAAGATGCCGGCGGCGATGCAGTAGATGCCGAACGGGGTGAGGCGGTTGGTCTGGAAGAAGCGGAGCAGGAACTTGACCGCGATGTAGGTGGTGAACGCGGCGGCGAGGGCGCCGACCAGCGCCTGTCCCCGCACCCCGTCGCCGGCCGAGCCGAGCAGTTCGGGCAGCTTGAGGAAGCCCGCGGCGGCGATGATTGGGGTCGCCAGCAGGAAGGCGAAGCGGGCCGCGTCCTCGTTGGAGAGGCCGACGATCAGGCCGCCGCCCATGGTGATGCCCGAGCGCGAGATGCCGGGGATCAACGCGGCGGCCTGGGCGGTGCCGATCGCCGCTGCTTGGCGGAAGCTCATCCTGGCGGCGATGCGCGGGTCTGAGTCGCCCTCGCCGTCGCCGGGCGCGGGCTGGCGCTTTCGCAGGCTCTCGAAGGCCAGCAGCAGGACGCCGTTGAGGGTGAGGAAGATCGCGGCGGACTGCGGCGAGGCGAACAGGGTGCGCAGCGGGTGCTCGAGCGCCAGGCCGAGGATGCCGGCGGGAACCGTGGCGATCACCAGCAGCCAGCCGAGCCTGGCGTCGGTGTCGCCCTCGGCGATGCCGCGGTCGCGCAGCGAGCGCCCGAGCCCGCGGAAGATCCGCTTCCAGTCCTCGAGGAAGAAGAAGAAAAGGACGATCGCCGTGGCGCAGTGGGTGGCGACGAGGAAGGCGAGAAAGTAGTCGTCGTTCTGGTGGATGTTCCAGCCGAAGGCCTTGGGCACGATCACGGCGTGACCGAGGCTGGAAATCGGGAACGGCTCGGCGATGCCCTGGATCAGGCCGAGGACGATCGCCTGCAGGTAAGAGATCGGGTGCACGCGGCGGGGATCATCCGCGGCCCTGCTTAAGGAAAGATGAGAATCTCAGGCGAAGGCCTTGACCTGTCGCCAGGTCAGCAGCCTGCCACTCGCCGGGTCGATCACCTTGAGGCGGATCGCGCGCAGCCCGTCGGCCACGTTCAGCACCGGCACATCGTGGAAGATCGGGTTCTCGTCGTGGGCGCGCTGCAGGTTGTAGTTGGGGATCTTGGCGCTGAGATGGTGAACGTGATGCAGTCCGATGTTGCCGGTGAAGAACTGAAGGATCTTCGGCAGCACCAGGTAGGAGCTCCCCTGCAGGGCGGCGTCGGCGTAGTTCCAGTCCTCCGAGCTCTCCCAGTAGACGTCCTCGAACTGGTGCTGGACGTAGAACATGAAGATTCCCATCGTGCCCGCGAGGACCGCGATCGGCATCTGTACCAGCAGCCAGGCCACCGGGCCGACGACCCAGACGATCGCTCCGATGATGCCGGCAAGGACCAGATTCGTCACGACAATGCTGCGACGCTGGCGCGGGCGCATCTTGTTCGACCAGATGCGCGGACCGATCATCAGCGACCAGATCGGGCCGATCCCGAACATCACCACGGGGTTGCGAAAGAGGCGGTAGCCGAGGCGGCCTTTCCAGGGGCGGGCGAGGTACTCCTCGACGGTCAGGGTCGGGATGTCGCCGGTCCCGCGGCGGTCAAGGTCACCGGCCGTGCCGTGATGCACGGCGTGATTGTGGCGCCAGTTGCCGAACGGCTGGAAGACGAGCAGGCCGGTGAACCTCCCCAGCCAGAGGTTCGCGCGCTTGCCGGGCAGGAATGAGCCGTGGGCGCAGTCGTGGAAGACGATGAAGGTGCGCAGGAGGAAGCCGGCCGCCGGGATCGCGAGGACAAGGGTGATCCAAACCGAGACGTCGAGACAGAGATACATGGCGACGGTCAGAGCCAGGTAGGGAACCACCGATGTGGCCACGTCAAAGAGGCTGTGCCGGAGCGAGGGTTGCTCGTGCCGGGCAACCGAGTCCTTCCAGTAGGGAGCCATGAGCCGGTGACGGTAAACGCGTTTCCTAAAGATTGGCGTCGCGGTGGATGTGAGGGCGAGCCCACATATGATTCCCCGCCTTCCTCCTGGCCCTCGGATCGACGGCCTCTAACGAACAAGGAGCAGTAGATGACCGCTCGTATCGCCGTCCTTCTCGGCGCGATCCTTGCCCTCGCCCTGCCGGCGAGCGCAGGTGCCGCGCTGCCGAAGCCCAGCACGACGCTGATCGTCCCCGGCAAGTCGATCGGCGGGGTCGCCCTCGGGGCCACCGCCGGCAACGTGCAGAAAGCATGGGGCAAGACCAAAGACTGCGAATTCCAGTGCGTCTACGAAGGCGGCAAACACGGCGACGAAACGGCTGCCAACGCCGGCGTCCTGCTCGAAGCACCAGCCGGCGGCAGCGGCCCGGCCAAGGTCTGGCGGGTCTTCCTCACGGTCGGCTTGAAGAAAGTGGGGAGCGACCTGAAGCCTGACCTGAACACGCCCTTGACCGAGTTCACCACCTCGAAGGGGATCGGGCTTGGCTCGACGATCGGAGAGGTAAAGAAGGCCTATCCGGGGGCCAAGAAGTTCAGTAGTAGCGGCTTCACCGAGTTCATCCTGAAGGGGAAGAAGGAAATCGAAACTCTGTTCGTCTTCTCCAACTCCACCAAGATGACTTCAGTCGTCGTCGCCAGCCATCCCGGCGGCTGAGCCGGCGAGCAGCGAGATCGCGGCCATTGAGAGGAATCGGCCAACTGTCTACCAGCGTTTGATCGATTGACCACCGGATCCGTGGGTCAATCGATCAGGCGCTGCCCGGACAGGCACACTGTCGCCATGAGCGAGAGCCCGGTTCTGATCACGATTCCGATCAGTCACTACTGCGAGAAGGCTCGCTGGGCGCTCGACCGGGCCGGCATCAGCTTCGAGGAGCGGGCCCACCTGCAGGTGCTCCACTGGATCCCGGTCACCCGTGCCGGTGGCAAGAAAACAGCGCCCGTGCTGGTCTGGGGCGACAGCGTCTTTACCGATTCTGCCGACATCGTCGAGGAGGCAAGCGCCAAGGCGCCACCGGGCCGCCGTCTCTTCCCTGACGATCCCGCCTCCGCAGCCGAGGTGCGAGCGCTGCAAAGCGACTTCGATGCTGACCTCGGGCCCGAGGGGCGACGCTGGATGTACAACGCGCTGCACGGACACCGCGACATCGCCATTGCCTACGGCTGCACCGGCGTACCCGCCTGGCAGCGCCGGGCGCTGCCGTTCGCCTATCCCGTGGTGGTGCGCATAATCGACCGCTACCTCGACGTCACACCGGCCACCGCCGCGCAGTCCGAGGCGGATGTGCGCGCCGTTTTCGACGCCGTCGCCGAGCGGCTGGGCGACGGCCGGCCCTACCTCTGCGGCGAGCACTTCAGCGCCGCCGACCTCACCTTCGCCTCGCTGGCGGCACCGATGCTGATGCCGCCCGAGTACGGCGTGCCACTGCCCCAGCCCGAGGTGCTGCCGGCGCCAATGGCGGCGACTGTCCGCGAGATGCGCGAGCACCCCGCGGGCGAGTACGCGCTGAAGATGTTCCGCGAGGAGCGGCGCGGCTGATTTAGCCCGACGCTCCCGGCTCGCCGCTCATCCCGGGGTGGATCCCCCGGCCGATCGTCTGCTCGTCGACGATCTTCTGCAGGTATCCGGTGAGGCGCTTGCGATCGGCGGCGGGCATGCCGCTGGTCAGGTCGCGCTCGTGCGCCGCCGCGATCTCGCGCCCTTGGGCGAGCGTCTTCCGACCCTTGGTTGTGAGGTAGAGGGTGCGGACACGGCGGTCGGTTGGGTGCGGCCGGCGTTCAACCAGACCCAGCTGCTCGAGTTCGTCGACGAGGGCGACCATGCGGCTCGGCGGCACCTCGATCGCCTCCCCGATCGCGTGTTGGGAGCGGCCCTCGTCGGCGTCGACGAGGTTGAGCACGCGGAACAGCGCCGGGTGCAGGCCGACCTCGGCGATCCGTTCGGAGAACTGGCGCGAGGCGTGGATACCCACCTGCGAGAGCAGAAATGCGAGCGTCGAGGGCGCCTTGTCCCCCGCTATCGGTTTGTTGGCCACGGAATCGGAGAGCCTACAGAATTGCTTTCTGCTAAGAATCGTTTCTTCCTGAAACCTTTTTAGTTTGCAGCAAAACTTTCGATAGGAAGGACCGCTCCTATGACCCGCCGCCTCGCCCGCCTCGCCGACTTCGCCTACCGCCGCCGTGGCCGCGTGGTCATCGCCTGGATCGTCGCGACCGTCGTCCTGATCGGACTCGGCTCCTCGCTGGCCGGCGAGTACAACGCCGACTACAACACGCCGGGCTCGGAGTCCAAGGCGGCAAGCGAATTCACCAAGCGCGAATTCAGCGGCTACTCGGGTCAGGAAATCTACGTCGTCTGGAAGAACCCGCAGGGGGTCGACAGCCCGGCGACCGAACGCCAGATCAACGCCTTCTTCACCCAGGCCGAAAAGGTCGACCACGTCGAGCGCCGCGGCGCGACCCGGGTCTCCGAAGACGGCACGATCGCGACCACGACGCTGCCGCTCAACGTGCCGGGCTGGGAAATCAAGAAGGAGCAGGGCGAAGAGCTGATCGACGCAGCCGAAGGCCACAGCGGCGCCGGCCTGCGGATCGAGCTCGGCGGCGAACCGATCTACATCGCCCAGGAACAGAGCAGCCCCGAGGGGCTCGGCTTCCTCGGCGCGGCGATCGTGCTGCTGATCGCCTTCGGCTCGCTGGTCGCGGCGGGCCTGCCGCTGCTGATCGCCCTGGTCGGTCTGGGCATTTCTTCGGGCGGCCTGATCGTGCTGCTCGCCAACGTGATCGACGTCCCCAACTGGACCACCGCGGTCTCGGGCCTGATCGGCATCGGCGTCGGCATCGACTACTCGCTGCTCGTCCTGACCCGCTTCCGGGGGGCGATGCGCTCCGGCAAGGACCGCCACGACGCCGTCATCGAGGCGGTCTCGACGGCGGGCCGCAGCGTGCTGATCGCCGGCAGCACCGTGGTGATCGCGGTGCTGGGGCTCTTCCTCACCGGCCTCCCCTACATGTACGGGGTGGCGATCTCGGCCTCGCTTGCGGTGCTGGTCGTGATGCTTGCATCGATCACGCTGCTGCCGGCGCTGCTCTCCTTCCTCGGACCAAAGGTCGACCGCCTGCGCATCCCCTTCCTCGGCCGCCGGCTGGAGAAGGAAGGAACCAGCGACTCCCCCGCCGCCCGCTGGAGCCACGCCGTGCAGCGGCGGCCCTGGACCGCCGCAATCGTCGCCACCGCGATCCTGCTCGCCCTCGCCGCGCCGGCGTTGGGCATGCGCCTCGGCTTCCCCGACGCCGGCAACGACAAAGCGGGCACGATGACCCGCCAGGCCTACGACCTGATCAGTGAGGGCTTCGGGCCTGGCGCCAACGGTCCGCTCGTGGTCGCGGCCGAACTGCCCGACCCGGGGGCGCGCGCCGCGGTCGACGGCCTGGCGACGCAGCTGCGCGAAGACCCGGGGGTCGCCTACGTGGCGGCGCCGCGCTTCAACTCGCGCGGCACGGGGGCGATCGTCACCGTGATCCCCACCACCTCACCGCAGGACGGGGCGACGACCGACCTGGTCGACCACCTGCGCCATACCTTGATCCCCGAGGCGCTCGAAGGCTCGGGCGTGACGACCAAGCTCGGCGGCGTGACCCCGGCGCTGGAGGACCAGAGCGAATACATCACCGGCCGCATGCCGCTCTTCATCATCGGCGTCGTCGGCCTCTCCTTCCTGCTGCTGCTGTTCGCCTTCCACTCGCCGCTGATCTCGCTCAAGGCGGCGGTGATGAACCTGCTCTCGGTCAGCGCCGCCTACGGCGTGATGACCCTGGTGGCGAAGGGCGGCGCGGTCGGCGAACTGATCGGCATCGACCACGAAGTGCCGGTTGCCCCGTTCATGCCGGTGATGATGTTCGCGATCCTCTTCGGCCTCTCGATGGACTACGAGGTCTTCCTCGTCTCCCGCATCCGCGAGGAGTACCTGAAGGACCACGACACCAGGCGCGCCGTGGCCGATGGCTTGGCCAAGACGGCGCGGGTGATCACCGCCGCGGCGGCGATCATGGTCGTCGTCTTCCTCGCCTTCGTCGCCTCGCCCGAAGTCTTCCTCAAGCTCTTCGGCATCGGCCTCGCCTCGGCGATCTTCCTCGACGCGACCGTGGTCCGCATGGTCCTCGTCCCGGCGGTGATGCAGCTGCTCGGCGCCCGCAACTGGTGGTGCCCGGACTGGCTGCAGCGACTGCTGCCCGAGATCGAGGTCGAGGTCGAGGGCGGCCCGCAGGTGGCGGAGGGCCGCTCCTAAGTAGCGGCGATGCGGTCGAGGAGGGGCGGCAGCTCGCGATGGCTGTCGAGCACGAAGTCCGCCTCGATCGCACCGTCGACATCCGGATCGTCGTGCAGGGCCCGGTAGCGAGCGGTCCTCATCCCGAGCGCCGCGGCGCCGGCGATGTCGGTGCGGCGCAGATCGCCGACGTGCATCGCGGCCGCCGGCTCGGCGTCGAGTGCCGCCAGGGCGGCTTCGAAGATCTGCGGCGCCGGCTTGTAGTGACCGACCTCGTCGGAGAAGGCCCAGCCGGAGAAGAAGGTGAGCAGCCCCTCGCGGTCGAGCAGTTCACGTAGGACCTCGCCGCCGCTGAAGCCGACGTCGCAGACGATTCCCAAGCGGATACCACGGGTCTGGAGCGCTTCGAGGCTGGAGCGGATATCAACCGACAACTCCACGGACGCGTTGCGGGCCACGGTCAGGAAAGCCTCCGCCGTCCTCTCCCCCGCGATCCCCTCCAGCCCAAGTGATCTCACCAACATCTCCGCCCCCTCTCGAGGGTGGAAATGCTCGCCCACCGACCAAGAGCTCTCATACGAGCGGGTGACTTCCTCGAGGGCCTCGGCCAGGAGCTCAGCTTCGAGCTCGACGCCGCACTCCGCACAGGCTTCGACGATCGCCCGCCGCCGCGCCTCGCTCATCAGCCCCGCCGGCGCCCGCGCGATCGTGTTCCAGAAGTCGAAGGTCACGGCCTCGATCGGGGTACTCGACGCCGAGTGGTCGATTGACCCACTCATACGGTGGTAAACCGTTCAGTCAGCGGCGCCGCGGGTCCATTGCGCGGGAGATCACCACGCGCTGGATCTCGTTGGTGCCCTCGTAGATCTGGGTGATCTTGGCGTCGCGCATCATTCGCTCGACCGGGTACTCCTTGACGTAGCCGTAGCCGCCGAGGACCTGGATCGCCTCGACCGTGACCCGCATCGCGTTGTCGGAGGCGAACAGCTTCGCCATCGAGGAATGCTTGGCGAGGCCCGGGTCGTTCTGGTCGGCCATCGCACATGCTTTGTAGAGCAGCTCGCGGGCAGCGGCGGTGCCGGTCTCCATATCGGCCAGCTTGAACTGGATCGCCTGCAGGTCGAGGATCGGCTTGCCGAAGGCGACCCGCTCGGAGGCGTAGGTGGTCGCGTAGTCGGTCGCCCCCTGGGCGATCCCGACAGCTTGCGCGGCGGCGCCGAGTCGCGTCCTTTCCAGCGTGCCGAGGGCGACGCCGAGCCCGCGCCCGACCTCGCCAATCACGTTCTCGGCCGGCACCCGTACGTCCTCGAGAACGGGCGATCCGGTCGGCGAGCCGCGGATCCCAAGCTTGTGCTCGAGATTGCCGATCGAGAAGCCCGGCCTGTCGGCCTCGACCATGAAGGCTGTGATCCGCCGCTTTTCGCGATCGGTGACGGCAAAGACGACGTAGAAGTCGGCGACCCCGGCGTTGCTGATCCAGTTCTTGGCGCCGTTGATCACCCATTCGTCGCCATCGAGCTCGGCGTGCGTGCGCATCGCCCCCGGGTCCGAGCCGGCCTCGGGCTCAGAGAGCGCGAAGGCGGGCGTCCACTCGCCGCTCGCGCAGCGCGGCAGCACCCGCTGCTTCAGCTCATCGCTGCCGAAGAGCCGGATCGGCAGCGAGCCAAGCTCCTGCACCATCAGGATCAGGGCGCTGGAGGCGCAGGCCTTGGCGATCTCCTCGACCCCCATCTGCAGCATCAGCGTCCCGGTCCCGGTCCCCCCGTACTCCTCCTCGAAGGGCAGGGCGAGGATGTCGTGCTCGGCCAGCAGCTCCCGCACGTCCTTCGGATATTCGGACTTCTCATCGATCTCAGCCGCCCGCGGCGCGATCCGCTCCCGCGCAATCTGGGAGATCGTCTCGCGGAAGTCGAGCATGTCCTGCGGGATCGAGTAGATGTCGGTGGCGGCGCTCACGCGGTCGGGACCGTATCCATCGACGCGCAGCATCGTCTTGTGGCCGCCTGCAACGCCCGACCGGAACCGGACATATATAGAGGTAGATGGCCCCGAGTCAGATCGAGAAGAAGGAGGCGCTCGGCCAGCGAGCTGGCCCAGGTCCGCTTCGGCCGGCTCTACCGCGAGAACGGGCGAGCGATCCTCGCCTACGCGCTGCGGCGCTGCGGAGACCAGGAGGACGCCGCCGACGTCGTCGCCGAGACCTTCCTGGTCGCCTGGCGTCGCCTCGGCGAGGTTCCGATCGGCGACGAGGGCGAGGCTCTGGCTCTACGCCGTCGCGCGGCGGGTCCTCGCCAACCAGCACCGGGCCGAACGGCGCCGGACCCGGCTGGGGGAACGCCTCGCCGAGTCGCTGCGGACCGAGATCGCGACTCGATCCCGCGCCGAGCGGCGAGGCGGCCGAGGTGCTGCGGGCGATGGGCGAGCTGGGCGACGAGGACCGCGAGCTGCTGCTGCTCGTCTCCTGGGAGGAGCTCTCGCCGGGCGAGGCGGCGCGGGTCCTCGGCATCTCCTCGCTGGCGGCGCGCAGCCGCCTGCACCGCGCCCGGCGCCGGCTGCGGGCCCTGCTGGAGCAGCGCGAAGCGGCCGCGAGCCGAAACCCGGAACTCGACATGGAGGAGGCAAGATGAAGACGCGTGAGCTGGAGATGGCGCTGGCCGACGGCTGACCCGGTCGACCGGGACCGGCTCGACGGGATCGACCTCGGAGGCGATGGAAGCCGAGCTGCTCGCCGATATCGACGGCGAGCAGCCGGCTCTCCTTGACTCGGTGGCCGACGTCCCGTCCGGGCGGCGCCCGCGGCGCCGCGCGCTGGCGCTCGGCGGCCGCGACCCTCGCCGCCGCCGCGGCCGTCATCGTCGTCCTGGCCGGAGGCGGCGCCGATCACCCCTCACGCGCCTACGGCGCCGAGCTGGTCCGCTTCGCCGAGTCGACGCCGCTGCTGCTGCTCGAAGGCCCGGGCTGGCGGGTCCAGAACGTCAACGAGTACAAGAGCCGCGAGGGCATCGAAGGCTCGATGGAATTCGTCACCGGCAAGCCGATCCCCTACGAATCGGTCCGGATCACCGGCAACAGCAAGGCCGAGCGCGAGTCGGGGATGTTCCCGGCCGCGGTGCGTCAGCGCCGGGTCGAACTCTCCTGGCGCCACGGCCAGCCTCGCGGAAGCGATCTCGACCGCAGCGCGGCGATCCTGCACCCGCACGGCCAACGCTGGGTCGAAGCTGCCGGTCCTCGACACCACCGCCGAGGTCGACACGCGGGCGGAGTTCTACGTCAACCAGGGCGGCCCGGGCAATCGCCAGATGGTCGCCCTCTGGCCCGAAGACGGCTACCTGCTCGAACTGAGGGCCGCGGTCCCGAACCTGGCCGCCTTCGAAGAACGGCTCGGCTGGCTGACCAAGGTGGACTCGCAGACCTGGCTCGACGCGATGCCCGCGAAGGTCGTCAAAGCCGCCGACCACGAGCCGCGGTCCGCGAAATGCTGAAGGGGATCCCGGTGCCAAGCACCTTCAAGCCGTCGCGGGTCCCCGACGAAGGCCTCACCACCGACCGCTACCAGGTGGGCGCACGCGGTGACCAGCACCGTCTCCTGCCTCTGGTTCCGCCAGTGGGGCGAAGCCCGCCGGACCGGCGACCGCGCGAGCCGAGCTCGAAGCCGACGAGGCGATGGCGACCTCGAGGCACTGGCCGATCCTGCATGAGATGAGCAAGGACGGCGACTACCCCGAAACGATCTGGGAGCTGGCGAGCGGCGATGCCGAGCGGGGTCTGGCGAATGGACGGTCACCGCACACCGGCGCTCCTGCCCCACGCGGAAGGCCTCGGCTGCGCCCGCCTCGGGCTCCCGCTCCTGCCAAGGAAGCAGAAGCTCCAGCGTGAACGGGGGGAAGTAGGCGCCGCCTGAAAACTGGATCACCTAGGAACCGAGACGAGCTCTGCAGCGACCTTGGATGGGACGATTTTCAGCCGTGCTCCAGGGCATCGGCCGTCGCCGGTCGCCGTTGCTGCCAGCGTCGGCGGCGCTCACTCCGGGAGCGGGGCGGTTCCCACCACCACCTCGAAACCGCGGCGAGCGGCCGCCTGCGGCGTCGAGAGACACCGGGACTCTGCACTTTGACTCTTTCTTTTTTGTCTTGCACCTTGGCGTTAAGTCGGTTGGCCCTGCGCAAGGTGAGAATCGCTCGCGAGAGAGAACCACGGACCTGTGGCGCGGTCTCAACGCAGTTGGTCCGATAGAGCTTAGCCACATTGGCGATGACCACTAGGGCGGCGAAGACCCAAAGGTCGTGGCTGTCCACCGTGCCGAACTCACGCAAGACGCCGATGCCAATCATCGCGACTGAGTACCAGAGCATCAGCACCCACCACTCCTTGAAAACATCGTGAACGAACTTGTACCCGGCGGTACCCTTCGGCGTAAAGTTCGCGTGGAAGACATCGAATGCACGCAGGCCGATCCGCAGCGCCACGTAGTTGTTCGCCACGATGAGCAGCGTCACCATGCCGGCGGGCAGCGCCCAGCCTTCGGGGTTACAGAGAATCACGAAGAGGATCGGCCCCAGGAAGAAGAAGGAGGTCAAGCGCATCAGAACTGCGGAGAGTCGCCCGATCCGGCGACCGATCCGCATCGGCGACAGAGTCGCGAAGTTGTTCACGTAGTAGGTGACGGCCGTGAGCGCAAAGGTGAGCGCGACGAGTCTTCCGGGTAGGTTCTCCTTGATGGCACCCACTTTGTAGTGGTTGCCACACAGTTCGGCGATCTGTTCAGCCCACGGTTTGACCGTGCCCCAGTGAAGGTCCGCCAAGGTCATCATCACGAACGATCCGACCGCCAGGGCCCAGGCGAACATCGAGAGAAACGCCCACCTCGCCAGCACCGGGAAATCATCGTAGGCGTCGTCTACGGACTCCTCGGACACCCGGGCGGCATTCAGGAGGTTGACCAGCTGGGTGTTCTTATAGACCTTGATCAGGCCGACGCCGCGCAGCAGGCCGAAACCACTGCCCTCGGTCTGGTCTTTGTAGAGTTCGAGCACCTCGGTTTCCTGACGGATCAGCTTCTGCAGGTAGTCGTAGGCGTGGCAGGGGTCCCCTCGCCCGTCTTTCTCTTCCCCGTCTTTCTCCGGCCCTTTGTCCAGTGCCAGCCTGTAACTCATCTCTTCGTCGAGCAGCTCGTCGATGATGCGACCGATCTGCGGTGCGCCCTCCCAAGGTCGTTCCCCCTGCCAGAGCCGCTCAAGTTCCACCGCCAGGTTCTCCTTGCGCAGTTCGCAGAGCGATGCCGCCTCGAGCAGGATCACGCCGAGCGAGTAGGCGTCGCAGCGCCAGGCTTCCTTTGGCGTTCCGTCATGGATCAGCTCGGGGGCAACGTAGAGCGCCGCCTGTCGATAGGCGGCGGCGCTGCCGACCCGCTCGGTTATTGCGAAGTTCTGACCGAAGTCGATCAAGCGGATCCGCAGTCGGTAGTCGCGCTCGTCGCTGACCACGATGATGTTCGACGGGGAGAGGTCGAGGTGCTCGTGTTTTTGCGCGGCCAATTCGGCGAGGCACTCGCAGATCGCGAGGCCGACTTCGCGCACGAATTTGACGTCGTCGTCGTGCAGGGCGCGTTTTTTGGCCTTGGTCCCTTTCAGCTTCTGCCTACTCTTGATCCGGGCGTCGAATCGCTCAGCGAGGGTTTGCCCTTCGATGAACTCCATGGTGATCGTCAGCTCCGTCGAGGCGATGATGCGCGGGGCCACGGGGCTGTCGATCGAGTACTTGCTCTTGTAGCTCTTGGTCCGTTCCCGGATCGCTTTGACCCGGTGATAGCGGGGCAACAGGCACTTCAATGCGACGACCTCCCCCGCACGCGTGCAGCGCAGGATCAACGAGGTGGTCCCGATCCGGTGGAGCCTGGCATCGGCTAGCTCGTAGGAGTCGCCGATGTCATAGAGGTGACAGAAACACTTGCGCGTGGAGCGATCCCTGAGCATGTCCTCGATCTGCTCCCACCGTTTCCCGTCGGGCTTTGCCGAGAAGGCCAACTCCGCGGCGGCATTGAGAGCAAGGTAGAGGCCGAGTGGACCGCGGATCCACTTCTCCTTGCACGCCTTGTGGGCGCGAGAGATGCTCTTGATCACCCTCGGCTGAACGAAGTCGTCTCGGGTCAGCAGGGCCTCGACCGCCCCCCGCAGTGACTCGGGGTCGTAGGCCTCGTTGATTTCCTGCAGCGCTCGCTTCGGGTTGCGGTTCAGCTTGTAGAGCGCCGCTGGGTCAGCGGCGTTCAGTGGACCAGCTCCGCAACCGGCCGTGACCGAAGCCCTCCAAGCGCTTCCGTGACCACGGCCTCCCCCGCCCTGGCGCCCTCTTCCAGCAACGCGCGATCCTGCGCGAGCAGGCCGATCGTCTGCGTCTCCGATGGCAGTTGCAGGGCCAACGCCGTGGGGCCGCCAATCCTTGCCGCCTGCAGATCTTCAAGCTGGCCCAGCTCGTGCCGATAACGCGGCGCCCGCAGTAAGCAGGCGTCGCCCAGCCCGTCTTGGACTCGGTTCATCAGAGGGAATGCAAGCCGCCGCTGCAGGCGGCTGGGCTCTGGTCGGAGCTGGCCCCGGGGCCTGGTCAGCAGGACCAGCATGTGGGTCGCGTCGAGCCGGCGCGCCGACTCGACCGGTATCCCCTCGGTCAACGATCCGTCGATGTACTCGACGCCGCGCAGCGATGCGCTCTTCCCCGCGATCAGTGGAATAAAAGCAGAGGCACGCAGGGCGGCGTGGAACTCGGCGTCGCTGCGGAAATCTCCCAGCAGCGTGCGCTCGTAGTCCGGCAGGCGGGTCGCGACCGCGTAGAACTCGATCCCCGACTGCTGCACACCGCGGTACTCAAGCGGGTTGCTCTCGGCGATCAACTCGTCGAAGAGGTAGTCAAAGGCGAGGATCGGCGACCGCTTAAGCAGGCGATGGTAGGCCAACCACTGTCGCCCGATGAGGTCCTCGAAGTACATCCTCGTGCCCATCTCCGCTCCTCCAGCAAGGAAGTAGGCGCCGGCGAATGCCCCTGCCGAGCTGCCGATTACGAAGTCGAATACGTTCCGCAAGCCGAGCTTTTCGAGCCCGGTCACCATGCCGCCGGCAACAACGCCGCGCATGCCGCCGCCCTCGATCACCAGCGCGAGCCTGGCGTCGTCGCTCCTCTCTCCCGGCCGCGAGCATTGCTCGTGGCGCCTCCCGATCAACTCGAAGACCGGGTGGTCGCCGGCGTCATTCCACGTCTGCTCGGAGAGATCCAAGGTGCTCATATCTGACTGGGAAACGAACGCCGCACGCAGCGCCGCGACTCGCGGAGCAGTATACGTATTACGAGTACCCAAACAGGTTCCAACCCGTTCTGAACGCTTCGTCCCGGTAGATAACGAAAACGAGGTTAGAGGCTCTGAAGCATCGTCGAACCGGTGCCGGCGCGCCCAGGCAGGATCTCGCGGCCGTAGACCTCGATCGCGAGGCGCAGTTGTAGGCGGTCTCGCACATCTACTTGGATCAGCGACCCGCGACGCCCAGGCGGGCCGGTCAGCCGCGGCGGCGGCGGAACGGTTCTTTGAGGTCGGCGGCTGCGAAACCGTCCGTATCGGGTACGCCGCTGGCATAGCGGTAAAGGGCGACCGAGAAGACCTGTTGGGCCGCAAGGGAAAGGGCGGAGACCAAGAGGATCGCCCCGACCGCGACTGCGATCAGCGCGGCACTGAGCGTCGCGTCCTGGTTTCTCAGGCCGAAACCAATCCCGAAGAGGATCCCCACCGGGATCAGGGCAAAGAGGGTCCAAGCGCCGATGCCGGCCAAGCCGGTAATTCCCTCCCCCCACTTGCTTTTGATCAGGTGAACTGACTCCTTGGCGGTTTGGAGAGGACCAGGGCCCTCGAGCGCCAACACCGGCACGGCGAAGATCGTCGCCAGGCTCCAAGCGGCTCCGAGCAGCCACGACGCGAGGCGCCCGGCGCCAGGAATACGCGAGGCGATCTGCTCCAGAACGAGCCCCACGCCGGCCGCCAGCAGCGACCACTGCGCGATCCGCCCCAGCCGCTTCCAGGAGATGCCGAGCGCTTCGCGGACACCGATCGGTTGGCCGTCGAAGCCGGCTGCCGCGGCGCCGGCCAGGGCGACGTTGAAGAAGACGCTGAGGAAAGTCATCGGATAGATCCCGATAATCGCCGCCAGTGCCAAGTCGCCCCGCAAATGAGTCGGTGAGCTCAAATAGCCGGAGAAGTAGAGGAGCGCGGCGGCTCCCGCCAGCCCGCATCCGGCGCCCATCAGGGCGATTGAGATCATCGTCGGGTCCCTCCGGATCAGCATCCACGCGGCCTTGGTCAGCCGCCAGCCCCGGTCCATCCTCCCCTCGGTGGGGGTACCGCCGCCTTGACTCTGTCCCGCCTCCACGTCCACAGCAAACGGCAGGTTAGCGCGATTAGTAGGAGGTAATCTCCGAATCATGCGGCGAGCCGTCCGATCAATCTTGCTTCTCGTGCTGGTCGCCGGCATGGCAGCGCTGCTGAGCGATCACGGTGCCGCCAAGGGAAGCGATAACACCACTTGTGCCACCGCCCCGACGGATCCCTCGCTCGAAATCGTCTACCACCTGGGGGCCGGAACGAAGAAAGTCACGCCCACTACACGCCGTGCGGCCATGGCAATCGTCTGCAGGCGCCTGCAGACGATCTTTAATACCGATGGATTGGTTCAAGTGCTCAATGACGGGCGAATCCGCGTGATTCTTCCGCGGGTCGGAAACGCAAGGAACATGCAGCGCGTCGCCAAACAGATCGCCGAGCCGGGGCAACTCTATTTCTACGATTGGGAGCCGAACCTGATCGGACCCGAGCGGAAAGTTGGCGGTCACCCTGGCAAAGAACCGCCAGTCGTTGCCCTGCGCAGAGCGAACCGTGAATGGCGCGCCGCAGGGCGCGACGCAGCTCAGCCGGCAAACACACGGCTGATCTTCGCCGGCGCCTTCCCGAGCGCATACGGCGCGATCAAGCTGGCCTCTGAGCAGGAGCCGCGTAGGCACTGTGCCGGGTGCTCGGCATCTACCCCTCGCTTCTACGTGTTCGACCGCTCTCCCAGGCACAGGTTGGTGGCGGGGCCTTTCTCCGACCGGGCCGAACTTCGAGGCGCCGCAAGCCAAAGTCAGCGCCACAACGACATCGTGCTCAAGGTCCCAGTGGGCACGGCGATCGTCACCGAACCGCCAGTCGGCCGCTCCGGAGAAGTCCTCATGAGAGCTGAACCCGGCCGGTTCGCGCTCAAGGACAGGCCAGCACTCAACGGCTTTGACATCGTCCGTCCCAACCAGGAAGTCGATGAAATTGGCTCACCGAACGTCACCTTCGGCTTTACGGGCAAGGGACGGGCCGCTTTTGAGCGGCTGACTCGCAAGATCGCAAAACGTGGTCGGGCGGCTGCAACCGGGCCGGTCAGCGGATACAACGCCGAAGCCCTCTCCGGTCACCTCGCCACCATCTTCGACGGCGAAGTAAAGACCCGGCCGATCGTCAATTTCCTCGACTTCCCCGATGGGATCGATGGCCGGACCGGTGCTCAGATTTCGGGCGGCTTCCCCAACATCAAGGCAGCCCAAGACTTTGTGGCGATCCTGAAGATCGGTGCCCTGCCGATCAATCTGGCCTTGAGCTCAAGCCGGTAGAACTGGCATCGTGATCTTCCTCACCCAGTGGTGAGCCAAGAGGATGTCTGGCCACCAGCTCAATTCGGTTGCCCCAAGGGTCGCTGGCGTAGAAGCGACGCATACTCGGAATCGCGTCGTCCCATTGCAAGGTGCTTCCGGCCGCGGTCAGTCGCGCGGCGATCAGGTCCAGGTCCGGCCGGCGAACGCGTAGCGCGGGGTGTGCCTTCAGCGCAGGCGCGAAGTCGTCGCTCACTCCGACGTGAAGCTGCTGGGCACCGCAGGCAAACCAGACGCCGCCGCGGCCCCGGAGAGCTTCGGGCTTCTCGAGCTCGGGGAGACCGAGCTGGTCTCCGTAGAACCCGCGGGCGTCTTTCTCACAGCCGACCGGCGCAGCGACCTGCACATGGTCCAGCCCGATGACCTGCGCCGGGGACGCCGATCGATCCGCCGCCAGCCTCGAGTAGACCGCGAGGTCGAGAAAGCTACCGTCGATGAACTGGGCACCACGCAGCGTCCCCTCCTCACGGAAGCCCAACCGTTCGGGAATGGCGCGACTGCGTTGGTTCTCGGTGACGACGTGAATCTCGACCCGGTTGAGCTGCCAAACCGCCAGCGCGTGGTCGGTGAGCATCCGCACGGCTGCGGTCATGATCCCTCTGCCCTGGTGCGCCTGGTCCAGCCAGTAGCCGATGCGAGTCGAGCGGTTGTCCCAATCGACGGCGGGATAGCCGGCCATGCCGACGATGCGGCCGTTGAGGACGATCGCTGTCTGGAAGCCGCCGTTCTCGCTCGCCTGCAAGCGAGCCTCGCGGATGAACTCAAGAGAATCGTCGAACCCCTGGCCCGAGGCCCACGGCAGCCAGCGCGCGAGCTGGGCTCGGTTGGCCTCGATCAGAGCGTGAAGCTCCCCTGCCTCTGCCTCCTCGAGCAACCGCAGGCAGGAGTCATCGGCGATCTGCAACTGGCCTTCCATCGGTGCCGGAACCGTACCTACGTGGCAACCACAGATCGCGATGGCGGCTCGCCGTGAGGTGGCATTCGAATTGGAGCTGCGTTCCCGCACGAAAAGGGGCGCTCCTGCCAGTGAGGGTCATCCCGGCGCGCTCGTAGAGCCTGCGGGCGGGCCTGTTGTCGTTGGCGGTCCAGACGGCGACACGCTGATACCCGTGCGAACCGGCGACGTCGAGGAGATGAAGGACCAGGGGGAAACCGACTCCCGAGCGCTGTGCGGCGGGGCGATCCTCGCCATGTAAGACCCGCCTGAGGCCTCCGCTCAGGATTCGGCGCGGAAGGTGACCCCGTCGAAGCCGACCGTGGTGGCGTTGGGGCCAGAGAGCGCGCCCGAGTTGGATGGTTCGGACGGCTTTGTCCCGTTGATGTCGAGCTCGCCCACCAAGCCGCTGCTGCATTCGCAGGAAACGACCTGAATCAGCACCTTGTTCGTGGCGGGTCGAAATCCCGGCGGCAGAGCAAAGATGAGACCGCTGGCGGAGGTCGCCCTTGTGGCCCGGCCCTTGAGGTGGACGATGCCTTCGTGGTCCTTGAAGAAGGCGACCGGTTCCAGCAGCGATTCCGGTTCGAAGTCTTGCCATCCGTTCTGGAACTGCGGCTCGCCCGGTGCGCCGACCAGGTGCCAGGCTTCCGCCGGCGGCAGCGAGTCGGCCAGCTTGGCTCGCTCAGCGCTGGGGACGGTGCCGAGGGTCGAAGCGTTCACCTGCGTGCCGGTCAGCGAGCCATCGGCGATCTGCGCCCCAGTGATCGCGCGACCCTGAATCTTGGCGGCGGAGATGGAGCCGTCTTGGATCTTCGTCGCGCCGACGGCGCTTTCCTGAATCTTGGAGGCGCCTATTGCGCCGTTCTTGATCTTGAGGGCTGTCACCGCGTTCTTCTTCAACTGCTTGGTCCCGACGCTGTTCTTGGGCAGCCCCGCGGCCACGGCAAGGCCGCCGAGAGCGATGAACAGGGCGAGACATGAGATCACGTTGGCGAAGGTCACTTTGGGACGCATGGCCGGGAGGTTCTACGAGTGGCCCGACACACCTTCCGGTCACGCCAAGGCGCGACGCTTGCCGTCGACAGTGCGACTTCTATGAGGGTGGCTGACCGGATTCGAACCGGCGACCGCCTGGACCACAACCAGGAGCTCTACCAACTGAGCTACAGCCACCACGTGGCTTTCAATCTAGCGGGCCGGCGGGGGAGGCGGAGGGTTTAGCCGGGCCGGTGGGACTCGACCAGGGAGGCAAAGGCTTCCAGGCCGGGGGTCGTGCGGGCGAGCAGGTCCGTTTCGGCGGCTTCGGCTCGGGCCGGAAGGGCGGCGGCTCCGTCGTCTCCCAGGGCAGCGCAGGCGTCGTGGACCATCTCGGGGACGGCCAGCCAGGCCTCCAAGAGGGCGAAGTCGGACTCGGGGTGGAAGAGCACGCCCCAGGCGTTGCCGCGGCGGAAGGCCTGGATCTCGGTGCGCTCGGAGCGAGCCAGGTGCTCTGCCTCCTCAGGCAAGTCGAATACGTCGCCGTGCCAGTGCAGGACGGTCGTGCTCGGAGCCAGAGCGCCGAGGATCGGGTCGTCTGGGTCGAGGATTTCGACCGGGGCGTAGCCCAGCTCCAGTCCCTCCCCCGCTCGCACCTCTGCGCCGAGCGCCCTGGCCAATAGCTGGGCGCCGAGGCAGATGCCGAGCACCGGCAGGTCCCGCCGCACCGCCTCGGCCAGCCACTCGCGCTCGCTCGCCAGCTCGGGATGAACGTCGACTTCATCGACGTTCATCGGGCCGCCCATCACGACCGCGCCGGCGACCTGGTCGTGGTCGGGCAGCGGCTGACCGGCCAGCGGTTTGACCGTGTGCACATCGAGTCCGCCGCAGGCGTCGAGGATCCGGTGCGGGCCCTCCCAGGGCACGTGCTGGATCGCCAGCAGGATCGGTCGCTCGTCCGCACTCATCGGCGCCCCAGGCTAACCGCGCTACCGTTCGGGCGATGCCGCAGCGATTCGGGATCTCCTTCTTCCGGCCCGAGGTTCGGTCGATTGCCGCGACGGGCATGCAGGTTCGCGGTGCGATGGCGATCGGGGCGCGCGCGCGAGCAGAATTGACCACACCAGAGTGTGGAAAATTCCGGTCACGGGGGCTCGCGTACACGGCGGCGCTTCTCGCGCTGGCGATCGCCGCGGCGATTAGCGCCACCTCGGCTGCCGCCGTCGGTCCATACCCGGACCTCGGCAGCTGCCCCGTCTTCCCCGCTCCGCCGTCCGGCACCGCCGCCAACGCGCCCTCCCTCCCCAGCGAGGCCGCCTGGAACCAGGACATCTCCAAGGCCCCGGTCGCCCCCAACTCGGCCGCCACGATCGCCTACACCGACTCCCACGGCGGCAATCTCCTCCACCCCGACTTCGGCTCACCGCGCACCTACGGCTTCCCCTACGCCGTCGTAGGCGCCAGCCGGCGCAAGCTGCCGATCCGCTACACCGCCTACGGCGAGGAGAGTGACCCGGGGCCGTTCCCGATCCCCAGGGGCGCGCCGGTCGAGGGCGGCAACGGCAGTGACGGCGACCGCCACGTGCTCGTCGTCGACCGCTCCTCCTGCACGCTGTATGAGCTCTACCGCGCCTTCCTCAAGGGCGGCGGGGCGCACTGGAACGCCGACTCGGGTAGCCGCTGGGACCTGCGCTCGAGCGCCCGCCGCCGCGACTCCTGGACCTCGGCCGACGCCGCCGGGCTGCCGATCTTCCCCGGCCTCGTTCGCTACGACGAAGTCGCGGCCGGTCGGCTCGAACACGCGATCCGGGTCACCTTCGACAGCACCCGCAACGCCTGGGTCCACCCCGCCTCGCACTGTGCCGGTGACACTTCCAACCCCAACGCTCCGTCAATGGGGACCCGCCTCCGGCTCAAGCCCGGCTACGGCCTCGGCGGCTTCAGCGGCGGCGCCAGGGTGATCGCCGAAGCGATGAAGCGCTACGGGTTGATCGTCGCCGACAACGGCTCCAACTGGTACTTCAGCGGCAGCAGCGACCGCCGCTGGGACGACGAGAACCTCAACCAGCTCAAGCGCATCCCCGGCAGCGCCTTCCAGGTGATCAAGAGCGCCGCTCGCCCCCACTCCTGCTGAGCTCGACGTGGTGGAACTCGGCGCGCAGGCGTGAGCGCAGCTCGCCGGCCGCCTCCTCCGCATTGTCCCCCTCGCCGCTGACCAGCACCACCTCGGTCGCCGGGTAGCTCTGCAGCTGGTCCTCGACCGCCTGCACGATGTCCTCGTCGCCGACCCGCGCCTCGGCCGCCACGCCCGCCTTGGCCAGCGCCGCCACGGTAATCACCAGGCGCTGCTGGGCGCGGTGGCGGGCGTCCTCCACGTCGGAGGCCCAGCGGTCGAGGAAGCCGATCCGCGCCGGCACCAGCACCCGCACTTCGTCCTCCTCGCCGTCGTCCGCACGAATCCCGGCGACGCGAGTGATCCGCGCAACGTCGGCCGGATCTTCCACCCCACCGGCGGCGACGATCAGCACGTGGTGCTTGGCGTCCCGGCGATCTGCCGAGGCGATCGGCCCTTCCGGACGCTGGCGGATCGCAATCACCACCAGCCCGAGCCCCGCCAACGCACCGATCGCGACCCCCACACCCGGACCACCGAGCATGAAGGCCGCGACCGTTGGCACCACAACCCCGGCAACTATGAGAGGAAGCTTCCAGGGGTCCATCGAGCAAGCTTTACATCAGGTCAGACTTGACGGGTACCACCCCTCAGGCGCGGTAGCAGTAGCAGCGCCAACCCGATCAGGATCACGATGATCCCGAGTATGTAGTTGACGAGGATCGCCAAGACGATCCCGATGACAATCAGCAATATTGATAGCTCCATGCGCCAGATGTACCCGACGGTTTAGAGCGCCAAACGGGTCAGCCGCGGGTGCCGCCGCCACTGCCGTCCGGTGACCAGCCCGGGCCACGAAAGACGTAGCCGAGCTTGTCACGCCAACGGTCCGCGGCGCGCACGTCGCGAGCCAGGTCGACGAACTCGTGGAAGGCGACGTTGGCCGGCCGGAAGCTGCGGATGTTCTTGGTCAGCCCGTAGCGAACCCGCTCGGTCTCCCCCTGGTAGCTGCCGAAGATGCGGTCCCAGATGATCAGGATGCCGCCGTAGTTGCGGTCGAGGTAGACCTCGTTGGCGCCGTGGTGGACACGATGGTGCGAGGGCGTGTTGAAGACGAACTCGACCGGCGCCGGCAGCTTCTTCACCCGCTCGGTGTGGATCCAGAACTGGTAGATCAGGCTGATCGAGAGCTGCAGCAGGATCATCCAGGGGGCGAAGCCGAGCAGCGCCAGCGGCGCCCAGAAGGGCAATGCCGTCATCGGCGTCCAGGTCTGGCGCAGCGCGGTCGAGAGGTTGTAGTGCTCGGAGGAGTGGTGGACGACGTGGCTCGCCCAGAAGACCCGCACCTCGTGATGGACGCGGTGAAACCAGTAGTAGGCGAGGTCGTCGGCGAGGAAGAGCAACACGTAGGTCCACCACTGATCGGCCGGCATCCGCAGCGGCGTCAGCTCATAGAGCCCGGCGTAGGCGAGCAGCACGACCAGCTTCCAGACCGCGTTGATGACGACGTTGCCGCCGCCCATGGTCAGGCTGGTGCGCGTGTCGCGCCCCTCATAGCCGACGAGGTCGTCGTCGCGCAGGTACTTGAACGAGAGCAGCTCCATCACCAGCAGCAAGACGAAGGCTGGGATCGCGTAGTAGAGGACCTCGGCCACGGATCAAATCTAGCGGCGGCCCGGCCGAGCGCGACTCTAGGCTGAGCGACGATGAAGGTGCGTCTGGCGATCTGCCTTGGCCTGGGATCCGCTGTCGACCCCTCAGGTTGGTGGTGGTCTCGACGTCCACGGTCACGGCCCGCGAGTCCACGACGTCGTCGGTGCCGTCAGCCTGGACGTGCGTTCGCGTGAGCGTCTGCGTCCGGCTGTACTCGGCCGTCGCGGCCGGACTCGCGTGCAGGCGCGGCGCGGGGCGGCATGCTGGTCACGCCCGCCAGCAGGACGCCGAGCCCGAGTGCGGGGATCGCGGCGAGCACGGCGGCCCGGACCAGGGTTGGCGCAGATCGAGGCCGCGGCCCGCGCGTCACAGCACACCGCCGGCCCGCTTGCGGCGGGCTCGGACGACGAAGAACGCGGGGAGGAGCACGAGGGCGAGCAGCTCGACTGCCGATAGCGCGCCGAACAAGATGCTGCTGCCGACCGGCTGGGGTGGGAGCGCGGTAGCGACGGACGCGCTCGCCGTGGTCGAGGTCCCGTTCCCGTCCGAGGTGGGCAACCCGGTCTCCGGGTCGACCGTGCCTGCGAAGGCGCTGGTGTCGGTGCCGTCGGTCGCTCCGTTCGCATCCGTCGTGCCGGCGCCCCCGGTCGTCCCGGTCGTCGTCTTCCCGCCCGTGCCACCCCGGCCACCCCCGGCCCCGCCCGCCCGAGGCTCCACCGCGGAGCTGGTCTGGCCCGCGGTGAGGCACGGTCCGGCACCGGACTTGTCGCACGCGGCGGGTCCGGCGCCATCTCCGCGAGCTGGTTCCGGTTCAGGTCGCCCGCTACGAAGGTCGGGTTGTTGCACTGCGTCGCGTCGCGGCCCGAGACGTTCACCGCGGGGTCGGCGGTCCGAGCTTGGCCACCTGGTCGAACCCCGCCTGGACCAGATTGAGCGGCAGCGGCGAGTAGCCGTACGCACCGGCCTTCCCCTGCCCCTCGCACAGGGAGTAGGAGAGGAAGTCCACGAGGGTCTGCCGCTTGTTCGTCGTCATCCGGGTGTCGTTCGCGCCGGTCGGGATGAGCATGTACGATAGGACGACAACGGATACGCCCGGGGGTCGGGATTGGTGTAGACGCCGTCGAGGATCTGCGTCAGGTAGTTCTGCGAGGCCGTGTCCGTGTTGATCTTCGCCTTCGTCAGCGCGACGGCGACGTTGTACTGCGTCGGCTCGACGAAGAACCCGGCGCTGTTCAGGACCTTGATCACCGGGAAGCCCTTGTTCACCGGGTAGGAGTACTCGACGTACCCGATCGTGCCGTTGCCCGATGCGGCCGAGATGCTGTTGATCACCTGGTCCGAGCTCGAGCCGATGGCCTCCTGACCTTGTTCCCGGGGTAGTAGGACGTCAGTCCGCCCTTGGCGAAGATGGATCGCCAGATGCTCGGGTACTGCTTGTCCAGCCACGTGGTGAACTGCGCCGTGGTGCCCGAACCGTCCGACCGGTCCACCGGGTAGATCGTGGTGTCCGGGAACATGCGCCCGTTGTTGTCGGCCGAGATCTGCGGGTCGTTCCATCTCTTGATGGCCCCGGTGAAGATCTTCGCGATGGTCTCCCCCGAGAGCCGGATGTCCTTGACGAGCTTGCCGCCCGGCTCCAGGTGGTAGGTGAACGCCGTACCGCCCGCGACGATCGGCAGGTAGGCGAACCGCGTCCCGCCGCGTTGTCGGCTTCCCGTACTCGTCGGTCCCCTGGTACGGGATTCCGAGATGGCGAAGTCCACCGAGCTGCCGAAATCCTTGCGACCCTTCGACGACCCGCCACCGGTGTAGACCACCTGCATCCCGTTGGCGGCCACGTCCGCGACCCACTGGTCGACGATCACCTGGCTCCACGTCGACCCCGTGCCCTCGATCTGCCCGTACGCCGCGAACGCGGGGGACGCCGCGAGCATCGTCAGGACCGCGACCACAGCCGCGGCGAGGCCCGCGAACGCGGCGCGCTTGGATCGACTGGCCCGCCGGGCGAGGAGGTCGCCGCGGCACCAGGGGTGGGGGGCATCGAGGCTCCGGGCGGATCATCGGCCGCGGCGCTGCCGCGCGAGCCGGCGAGTGATGACGAAGAGCACCAGGACCAGGGTGAGGAGGATCGAGGCAGCCGCGAAGCCGCGCTGGACGTAGAACGGCTCACCGGTGCGCACGGTGTTGAACACGAAGAGCGGCAGGGAGTTCATCACCCCGCCGAACGGGTTGAGCACGAAGAAGCTCGCCGCGCCAGACGTGAGCAGGACCGGCGAGGTCTCGCCGATGCCGCGCGCGACGCCGAGGATGAGGGCGGTGGCCAGGCCGGGGCGCGCCGTCGGCAGGACCACGTTCCAGACCGTCCGCCATCGGGAGGCGCCGAGGGCGAGGCTCGCCTCGCGCAGGCCGGACGGGACCACCCGCAGCACCACGTCGGCCGCGCGGGCGATGATCGGCAGCATCATCACAGACAGTGCCAGCGCCGCCGCGAGGCCGGAGCGTGGGAAACCGACGATCAGGATCAGCACGGTGTAGACGAACAGGCCGGCGACGATCGACGGCAGCGCGGTCATCGCCTCGACGACCGTGCGGACCACCTTGGCGAACTGGCCGCCGACCTCGGTCATGTACACCGCGGTGCCGAAAGCGAGAGGGACGGTGACGGCGACGGCGATGGAGATCTCGATCAGCGTGCCGAGGATCGCGTGCCCGACACCACCCTACGTCAGCGGGTCACGAGGACCGACCCCGGCCATGTCGTCGGCCACATGTTCGGGTGGATCGGGCGGGCGCACCGCGGACGAACATGAAGACCACGGTGCTGACCAGGGCGATCCCGACCACGATCGCTCCCCCGGTGATCACCGCCTTCACCAAACGGTCGACGACCACCGGGCCTGGCGTGACCACGTGGTCACCGCCGTCACGATCGCGACGTAGAGGACGAAGGACGTCAGCGCGAAGGGGAGCGGCGATCCCCACGGCAGCAGCCGGAAGCACAGCACCCAGGCGAGCGCGAGCGCCGAGACGATGCTCGCCGCAGCAGCGAGCCGATCCTCGCGGTGGTCGACCCGATGCGCGCCGGGCCGCTGTCGCGGGGCCTCGCTGGGAGGCGCTGAGCGACGACGAAGGTGCGAGGCGGGGCACCGAGCCGGCAGGCGCGTCCGGCTTGGGTGAGGTCCAGGTCGTCGACATCAGATGTCCGTCCCCGCACCGGACGCGACGAGCCACCCGACCGCCGCGAGGGTGTTGATCACCAGGGTGAGGAAGAACAGGACAAGCCTGCCGTCAGGAGCGCGGAGAGCTGCGCGGCGGACGCGTCGCCGAACCGGCCGGCGATCAGCGCGGACACCGTGTTCGTGCCGATCTCCAGCGGCCGGAACTTCAGGTCGAACGACGGAGAGATGATCATCAGCACGGCGATGGTCTCGCCCAGCGCCCGGCCGAGGCCGAGCATGGTGCCGCCGATGATCCCGCCCCGGCCGAAGGGCAGCACGACCGACCGGATCATCCCCCAGCGGGTCGCGCCAAGGGCGATCGCGCCCTCGCGCTCGCCCATGGGTGCCGAGGAGAACACCTCACGCATCACCGCCGACGCCATCGGCAGGACCATCATCGCCACCGCCAACCCGGCGACGAACGCGGAGCCGGTGTAGCGCGTCTGGTCCCACTGCGCCGCGTGCGGGTCCGCGTCGACGTGGAAGAACGGGATCCAGCCGAAGTACGTCTGCAGGAAACGCGGCGACCCCGCTGGCATGCGGGTGCATCAGGAAGAAGCCCCAGATCCCGTAGATGATGCTCGGCACCGCGGCCATCAGGTCGACCATCGAGATCAGGAAGCTCCGGATCCGGACCGGCGCGTACTCGCTGATGTACAGCGCGGTGGTGAGCGAGAGCGGGAAGGCGACGCCATCGCGACGAGCGCCACGGTCAAGGTCCCGAGCAGGACGGACGCGATGCCGATGATGTCGGTCTCGGGCGACCACTGGGTCTCGGTGAAGAAGCTCAGGCCGTAGTGCTTCAACGTCGGCACGGACTGGATCGCCAGGAAGAGGCCGATGCCGCCGGTGATGATCAGCACCGTCGTCGCGACCGTGCGCGTACCGAGGACGAAGACGGCGTCGGAGCCGGTCGCCTTGCCCGAGAGCGGCCGGGGCCGAGCCGGCTCCGTCTGGAGTTCTCTTCGCGCACAGCCGTACTCACGTGGACGTGCCCCTTTCCGCGTCGGCCGGACAGGACGGACCAGCGGTCGCCGGTCGCGACGCGACGTCAGTAGAACGAAGGTCAGCGACCGATGGACTGCGGCGAGTGAACGGGGGACGGCAGACCGACGACTCGGCGCCGATCGAGCGTCGTCACGGCGTCACCGGCCGAGGGGCTGGGTGTCGGCCGGGTGCCGTCGGACGCGGCGCGGCAGCCGGTGGGCGGCGCCGCGAGCGCGAGGACCAGCGTGACCGGCGTGCCGAGTTCGACTCGCGCCCGCCGGTGGAAGGGTCCGCAGGACGGTCCCGGGCAAGGCCCCTGGCTCGGATCGGTGATCTCGGCAGGGTCGCGGGTCAGCCCGGCGGCCTTCAGCGCGACTCCCGCGGACTCGGGGAGCTCGCCGATGACGGTCGGCGCCGAACGTGAACCCACTGGCCACCGTGAGCCGGACGACCGCGCCTGGGGACCCGTCGAACCCTCGGCGGGTTCGACCCCGAGCACCGTGGCGGCCACCACGGCCGAGTTGTATCGGCCACGACCTGGCCGAGGAGCCCGTCGGCCAGGAGGGCGGCCTGGGCCGCGGCACGGTCGAGGCCGACCAGCGTCGGCACGACGACGTCGCGTGCCGCGGCGGTCCGCGGTAGCACCGTGGCCGGCGAGCTCGGGGCAGAAGGCGGCGCGCTGGGCGCGTCGGCTGTCGCGCTCGGCATCGCGGACTCC
>CAVRGT010000009.1:0-71162 GCA_963720805.1 uncultured Solirubrobacterales bacterium
TGTGGCTGTGTGCCTTGGTTCCGTTGCGTCTTGCTCCTGCTGGGGGAAGTCGAGAGGGGTAAGCAAACGACCCAGCTGAACGGGCTCCTGCGGATCCTTTCCGCCTTGGGCCTCGACCTCTTTGTGCGAGCGCGATGAGCGCCCTCGATGTCTATTTTCACTCCGATCTGGTCGGCAGACTGGAGCGGCACGACCAGGCCCGGCTCGAGTTCGCCTACGAGCCCTCATGGGCGAAGCAGGGCGAAGTGCCGCTCTCGTTCAGTCTGCCGCTCAGAAGCGAGCCCTTCGGCGACGCTGAGTGCCGGCCGTTCTTCGCCGGGTTGTTGCCCGAGGGCGAGTTCCTCAAATCGATCGCGCGGGCATTCCAAGTCTCGGCCGACAATCCTTTTAGCGTCCTCAGCGAAATTGGAGGGGAGTGCGCCGGCGCGGTGTCGCTGGCGTCGCCTGGTCAGGAACCCCCGTTCGCCGAGCCGACATCTCCCACCTGGCTCGAGGAAGAGGAGATGGGCAGGCTGCTGGCCGAACTCCCGAGCCGCCCGCTGCTGATCGGTCTGGACGGGGAGGACGAGGGCGTCCGACTCTCCCTCGCCGGCGCGCAGGACAAGCTGCCCGTCCTCGCACGGAATTCAAAGCTCGGCATCACACGGGGTCATCCGCCGAGCACACACATAGTCAAGACCCCTATCCCGGATGTCGAAGGAATGGTCGCCAACGAGGCCTACTGCATGGCCCTCGCAGCTGAAGTCCGGCTGACCGTTGCCGAGGCGACGCCAATACGCGTCGGTGCTCAGGAGGCGCTTCTGGTCACGCGCTACGACCGCATCGCAACTGATGATGGAGTCCGTCGCGTCCACCAGGAGGACTTCTGTCAGGCCCTCGGTTGCCTGCCGGCGCAGAAGTACCAGGCCGAAGGTGGGCCGGGTGTGCAGGCCTGTGGGGCGCTGCTGCGCAATCGGTCGGCGGCTCCGGCGGTCGACATTCTTGCCTTCCTCGATGCCCTGATCTTCAACCTTGCCATCGGCAACGCCGACGCACACGCAAAGAACTTCTCAATGCTTTTGGAGGGTGAGAATTCGCCCCGGATCGCACCGCTCTACGACTTGCTGTCAACCCGGGTGTATGGCCGACGTTTCGGGCGCAAGATGGCGATGAAGTACGGCGGCGAGTACCGGTTCGACCGGATCCGCCGTCGCCATATGGAGAGACTGGCGGCAGAGCTTGGGATCTCAGCGTCAATTGTTCTCGCCCGCATCAGCGACCTTTGCCACGACCTCCGGCGCACATCCCGGGAAGCTCGCAACCGCCTGCCCGACGCCTGGCGCGACGCCGCAATCCTCGACAGCATTGAAGAGGTTGTTCGTGGGACGACGGACGAACTCTTGGGTGTTGTCGCCGAATCCGCCTGAGCTACTCAGCTTCGCGCTCGGCGCGCTTCTGCCAGTACCGGTCCAGGCCCCGCCACTGGTATTGGGGCGGGACGCACTGGATCAGCTCCTCGGCGGCCTCCGGGGCATCAGCGGCATTCGCGACGCGCTCACGGTGGCGGCGCTCGTAGTCATCCTCCGACAGCTCGCGGGCGAGGTCGGCCTCCTGGCGCAGGCGCCGGCGGACTTCCTCCAGGTGCTCTATCGGCTCCTCGATCGCGCCGAAGTGGGTGAGGGCGAGGCGCTCGGGGCGCCAGGACTCGACCAGGGCGATCGAGTCGAGCCAGATCTCGACGTCGATGTCGGGCGGGGGAGTGGGGGGCACGGTCAACTCGACGCCAGGGATGCGGACCGCGGCGACGTCGCCGACGAAGGCGGTGCCGCTCTCCTCATGGAAGTAGCTGACGTGGTGGGAGGCGTGGCCCGGGGTATAGGCGACCCGCATGCCGAGTACATCCTCGCCGCCCGCCAGCGGCTTCACGTTGGCCTCGGGCACAGGCACGATCTCACCCCAGAGCTCCTCCATCCGATCACCGTAGAGCCGCTCGGCGCTGGCCAGCAGCTTCGAGGGGTCAACCAGGTGCCGCGCTCCGCGCTCGTGCACGTAGACCTCCAGATCGGGCCAGCGCCGCACCAGGGCGCCGGTCGCAGCGGCGTGGTCGAGATGAATGTGAGTGAGCAGCAGTGCTCGCGGCTGCTCACCGTCGAGAGCCGCCAACAGCGTCTCCATCGAAGACTCTGGGCCGGGGTCCACAAGAGCGCCATCGACCTGCCAGCAGCCAATGACGTGCGACCGCCCCAAGTGCATGACGTCGATTACACGCATCGCGGCAGCCTAAGGGAGTCCGGGGAGGGTCTCCCGGAGCCTCCCCGCTGTTGCTCCGGGAGACCCTCCCCGGACTCCCTCAAGTGACGGGATCGGGAAAGCGATCATCCGCTTCGAGCGTCTGCCGCATGCCCTCTTCCATGCCCCGCGGGGAGTAACCCAGCTCGCGCTCGGCCTTCTCATAGCCGGCCCAGAAGGTGACACCGTCGGCGGAGGAGATCAACTCGCGCAGGTTCGGCGGCTGGCCCGCGAGCTTGCCGACGAGCGGGCCGACCGGAGTCAGGGCCTTCAGCATCGCGGTGGGCATCGCGCGCTTGGGTGCCTTGCGTCCGCTGGCCGCGGCCACCGTCTCGATCGCCTCGCGCATCGTCGTTGCCGGGCCGCTGATCACGTAGGTCTCGCCGGTCTTGCCCTTGTCGAGGACGAGGAGGATGCCGGTGGCGATGTCCTCGACGTGTGAGAGGCAGATGCCGAGGTCCGGGAAGGGCATCAGGAGGAGGCGGCCGGCGAAGAATTCGCTGAGCAGATCGGCGATCTGGGAAGTGTCGCCAGGCCCATAGACGCCGCCGGGCTGGACGATTACGCCGGGGAGGCCGTCCTCGGCCATCATCCGCTTGGCGATCCGGTGGCCCTCGAGCTTGGTCTCCTCGTAGTAGGAGGTGAATTCCTTGCCCGGGTGCTCGTAGCTCTCGTCGACGACCTTGCCGTGGGTGTTGCCGAAGATGCCGACGGTGGAGACGTAGACGACCTTGCCCACCTTGGCCTCCAGCGCCGCCGCCAGCACGCGCTCGCTGCCGCGCACGTTGGCCTCGTACATCGCCGGGTGCTGCTTGGCCGGGATCCCGACCTCGTACATCGCCGCGGCGTGGATCAGACCGTCACAGCCCTCCATTCCGGCGCGCAGGGCCTCGGCATCGCCGAGATCGCCACTGACGAGCTCGCAGCCAAGCTCCTTCAGCTTGTCCGCTTTCTCCGGGCTGCGCACGAGGCAGGCGACCTGATCGCCGCGAGCGCGCAGTTGGCGCACGACCTCGCCGCCGATGAAGCCCGTTCCTCCCGTTACGAAGACCTTCACGGCGAGTAAGCCTAGCCGCCTACAATCAAGAAAGGTGCAGCGATCGAGAAACGGGCGGAAGGTTGAAACTCGCAACGGCATGGGTGGTGCCGGCGTCTCGAACCCGCGCGCCCGCCAGCGGGCGCTGGCGATCGGCGTCACCGACGGGCGTGAGGAGGGCGATCCGCTCGCCGAGCTGAAGGAGCTGCTGCGCACGGCCGGCGTCGCCACCGCCGGTGAGGCGGTGCAGCAGCGCGAGAAGCCCGACCCCGATCGCTACGTCGGCCGCGGCAAGCTGGTCGAGCTGAAGGCCGAGATCGAGGCCTGCGACGCCAACGTGGTCGCCGTCGACGACGAGCTGGCGCCGCGCCAGGAGCGCAACCTGGAGGAGGCTCTCGGGGTGCCGGTGATCGACCGCACCGCGGTGATCCTCGACATCTTCGCCGACCACGCCCACTCGGCCGAGGGCAAGCTCCAGGTCGAGCTCGCCCAGCTCGAGTACAACCTCGCCCGCATGCGCGGGCTCTGGACCCACCTCGAGCGGCTCGGTGGCGGAATCGGCACCAGGGGCCCGGGCGAGAGCCAGATCGAGACCGACCGCCGCCTCGCCCGCGACCGCATCGCGGCATTGCGCCGTCGCCTCGGCCGGCTCGAACGCAACCGCGGCGTGATGAGGGCCCGCCGTGAAAGCTCTTCGTTGCCCCGGGTCGCCCTCGCCGGCTACACCAACGCCGGCAAGTCGACGCTGCTGAACGCGCTCACCGGAGCCGAGGTCGGGGTCGGCGACCGCCTCTTCCACACGCTCGACCCGACCACGCGCAGCCTCGAGCTCTCCGGCCGCGACTACCTGCTCACGGACACGGTCGGCTTCATCGAGAAGCTGCCCCACCAGCTGGTCGAGGCCTTCAAGGCGACGCTCGAGGAGACCGTGCTCGCCGACCTGATCCTCCACGTGGTCGACGCGGCGGCGCCGGAGGAGCGCCGGCCGGTCGACATGCAGGCGGTCGACGAGGTTCTGGAGGAGATCGGTGCGGGGGAGAAGCCCGCCTGCTCGTCCTCAACAAGGCCGACCTGCTCGACGAGGATGAGCGGGCCGAGGTGCTGCTGCGCCATCCCGGCGCGATCCTGGTCTCCGCGCTTGCCGATATCGGCCTCGACCGCTTGCGCGAGGAGATCGAGACCGCCTTCGAGGACACCCTGGTCGAGGTCGAGCTACTGATTCCCTACGCCGACGGCGGGCGCCTGCACGAGCTGCACGAGGTCGCGGGTGACCTCAAACGAACCGAGCGCGAGGACGGGGTCCTGGTCCGGGCCAAGGTGCCGGTGGCGGAGTTGCATCGGTTCGATGACCTTGCCGCGGCGTAGGGGCGAAGGGGGCACCCCTCGGCCGTCCAAATACCGGGCAATGAGCCCGGCATTTTGAGTATCCGCCCGGTCGAGGGGTGCCCCCTTCGCCCAGCGCAGCGGTAGGGTGGCCGACCAATGGAACTCCCGATCGCCAAGCTAAGCCCGGAGGCTGTCCTGCCCAGCAGAGCCCATCCCGGTGACGCCGGGCTTGATCTCTATGCCTGCGAGGCCGCCCACATCGGGCCGGGGGAGCGGTGGAGCGTGGGGACTGGTGTGGCGGTTGAGATTCCCGAGGGGCATGCCGGTTTGGTGCTCCCGCGCTCGGGCCTGGCCAAGCGACACGGCATCAGCCTGGTCAACAGCCCCGGCCTGATCGATGCCGGCTATCGCGGTGAGATCAGGGTCCTCCTGCTCAACACCGACCCGGCCGAGACCTTCCGGGTCGAGCCGGGCGACCGCATCGCCCAGCTCGTGATCACCCCGATCGCCCTCCCCGAGCCGGTCGAGGCCGAGTCCCTCGCCGACTCAGCTCGCGGCGACGGCGGCTTCGGCTCCAGCGGCCGCTAAACGGTTTTTTCCGCAGTCGTGGTGGTGCGTGCGACCTGAACCGCCGCGAACCTTCTACGGAGTTCGTACAAGAACAGGTAGATGAGCGTGCACCCAACCGACGGCGAGGCAATTACCGCGTCGCTCGCGGACCCCCCTGCCTTCGGCGTCATCTTCGAGCGACACTTCTCGGCGATCCACGGCTACCTGCGCCGCCGTCTAGCTCGTCAGCTCGCCGACGAGCTCGCCTCCCAGACCTTTCTTGTCGGCTTCGATCGTCGTGCAGGCTTTGACCCCGAACGAGTCAATTCCCGCCCCTGGCTTTTCGGCATCGCCACCAACCTGGCCCGCAACCACCGGCGGCGCGAAATCCGGGAATTGTCTGCGATTGCGGAGTTGACGCCGGACCCCGTGATCGGCATCGACGGGGTCGAGGCGAGGATCGACGCCGAACGAATGCGCGGCCTGCTCGCCCAAGCCCTGGCCGACCTTCCTTCCGGGGAGGCCGATGTGCTGCTGCTGCTTGTCTGGGCCGAACTCGATCAATCCGAGATCGCCGACGCGCTCTCGATTCCCGTGGGCACGGTGAAGTCACGCCTCGCGCGCGCCCGCGCTCGACTGCAGGCCGGCCTCGGTTCGACGCTGCCGGCGAACCCACCCCGACCAAACGCGACCAGCCCTGGAGGTAAGTGATGGACGACCTGAACATGCTCCGCAGCTTCCGTGCCGAGAATGCCGACGACGACCCCAGGCCCCGCGCCGCCGCCAGGCGCGCGCTCGAGGCCAAGTTCGATCCGACCCCGCCGAGCCCCGCCGCCGAGACGCCCCGCCGCCGCGGCCTCTGGGCCCTCGCCGGGGTCGGAGCGCTCGCCGCCGGTGTCGCCGCCGTCCTCCTTCTCGGCTCGGGCCCAAATGCAGAACCCGCCGCCGCCGAGGTCCTGCACCAGGCCGCCGCGGTTGCCGCTTCCGGCGAAGGCGCGCCGACGCTGCGGGCCGGGCCGGGCCAGTACTACTTCACCAAGAGGAAGGAACTCGAATTCAAAGGCTGGTACCCCGGGAGCTACGAAGTCCCCGGGGGGCGAGCCACCCGGCCCGGCGGGTTTTCGGCTCTCATTCCTGCCGAAAGCGAGTGGTGGACCTCCCCGGAAGGCGGTAGTCGCATTCGCCAGACGATCGGCACCCCGAGGTTCATCTCTAGCGCCGAGCAGGGCCGCTGGGAAGCGGCGGGGTCGCCCCTTCCGAGCAACTTCGAACCCTCGCGCGAGGCGGAACTTCAACGCCTGTCAAGCGGATCGGGGGAGCGGATTCTCGAAATGCGCCGTGGGGTCCTCGATGTCGAATATCCCAAGCCCAATAGCGCGAATCCCGAACTCGTCTATCCCGACCTGTCGGGTATCCCGACCGATTCTGCGCAGCTGCGCCTGGCGATCCAAAACCACCAAGTTCCGGGCGTCTCAGATGAACCGGGCTCGCCGCTGGGCACCCAGGAAACGATCGAAGACCTCGGGGGTCTCCTCAGCCATCCAAACGCCTCCCCGGCGCTAAGAGCGGCGGCGTTCAACGCCCTGGCCGAACTTCCCGAGGTCGAGCTCAAGCGCGATGCCACGGACCTCGTCGGACGTACCGGCGACGCGATCTGCTACTCCAACGGATATGGATTTCGGGTCGAACTCATCTTCGACCCCCGGACCTCGATGTTGCTCGGCGAACGCGTAGTGCTGGCCGACCCCGGACAAGATCCTGTTGAGTGGAAAGGGTACGAAGCCGGCCTCACGATCCGCGATGCCTCCTACCTGCAATCAGAAGTCGTCGACTCCACCCATGAAGGGACTGACTAGCCGAGGGCCGCGCGCCGGGCCGACTCGTGCGCCGCACGCTCGAGCTCGTCCTCGAGCGGCGCGAGCTCGGGGCGCCCACCGTAGCGACGCTCGAGCGCAAGAGTGATCAGATGGTCGGCCAGCCAGGCGTTCTTGGGCAGCAGGGGCCCGTGCAGGTAGGTGCCGATCAGGTTGTTGCGGCGCACGCCCTCGAAGCCGTCCTCGCCGTTGTTGCCGAAGCCTTTGAGCACCTTGCCCAGCGGTGTCGCGCCGTTGCCGAGGCGGGTGCGGCCGCCGTGGTTCTCGAAGCCGGCTACGACCCGCGGGCCCTCGCCGAGGTCGACCTCGATCGCGACGTTGCCGATCAGGCGCGGCCCCGGGCTGCGCACCGTCCTCAGCTCAACCAGGCCGAGCCCAGGCAGGCTCTCGTTGTCGAGCTGGTAGCTGCTCCCAAGCAGCTGGTAACCGCCGCAGACGGCGAGGACGACGGCGCCGTCCTCGGTCGCCTCGGTCATCGCGGCGCGCTTGCTCTCGACCATGTCGGCGGCCACCGCGCGCTGGTCGCGGTCCTGTCCGCCGCCGAGGTAGATGAAGTCGTGCGCCGACGGGTCGAACTGCTCACCGGGGCCGGCGCTCGCGTAAGCGAACTCGATGCCGCGCCACTCGCAGCGCCGTTGCAAAAAGATCACGTTGCCGCGGTCGGCGTAGATGTTCATCTGCTCCGGGTAGAGAGCGAGGAAGCGCAGCTCCATCAGGCCGGCTTCTCGAAGAGGACGACGGTGGAGCCGACGTGGGCTTCGGTCGCCGGTATCTCGCGCTGCCCGCTCGGTCGCAGACCCGCGGTACGACCCTCCTCTTCGAGAGTCTCGGCCGAGAGCATCGCCAGCTGGATCTCGTTCAGCTGCTCGCTCATCATGCCGTCGGGATCGACCGTCTGACGCAGGCGGCGCAGCAAGATCGCCTCCGGCAGGGCAACCGGCTCGAGCGGCAGGCTCGAGTAGATCCAGCCTTCCATCTCGCGCACGTCGGGCAGCGGTGGCGCGCTCGTACCCGGGGGCGGTAGCTCGGGCATCTGCTCGACAATCGCGAAGGCGGCGCGGGCGCCGGGCAGCATGCTCTCGACCACGCAGGAGAGGCAGGCGATGCGCTCCTGGCTGTCGGCAAGCAGCTGGATCAGCTGCATCGGCGCGATCACCAAACTGAACTTGGTCGCCATCGGTTCAAAGGCGCGGACGTCCTCCTGCTCGGCGTCGGCGCTCGTCCCATGTCCCCTTTCCCAGATTGCCTCGATCAACTTCCTGTTGTGGTCGAGCCCGATCACCAGCAGGCCGGTCCTAGCGGCCAGGTGCATGGTGACCCGGCCGGCGCCGCAGCCGAGCTCCATGATCGGCTTGTCCACCTGCTTGGCGAGCTCCTCCCAGAGGGCGAGGTCGGCGCTGTAGCCGCCGCACTCGACTTCGTGCCAGATCAGGCTGTTCATCGCCAGAACTCCTCGGCAAGTCCGCGAGCCGAAAGTAGCTTTCGCAACTCGAGCAGCGCGGTGTAGGTGGGCAGGGCAAAGAGCCGCTTCGGCTCGTCCGAAAGCGCCCGGTCGAGTGAGGCCTCGATCTCCGGCACGACCTCGATCGTCCCCTTGGGCCAGCTCGCGTACTTGAGCCGCAGGGCCAGCTCCGGCGCCCGGGTGCCGGCGCAGGTGACCCGCCGCACGCCGCCGGCCAGCAGCTCGAAGTCGGCGTCCCAGATCCAGGAGACGTCGCGCCCGTCGGCGATCCCGTCGTTGAGCCCAATCCAGAGGTCGAGCTTCTCCTCGCCGGTCTCGAGCAGCAGCGTTCGCAGGACCTCGTTTGCGCCGGCGGGGTTCTTGATCAGCAGGATCGAGAGCCGGGAGGGACCGACTGCGATCGTCTCGACCCGGCCGAAGGCGGCCCGCATCGTCGCCAGCGAGGCGGGAATCGTTTGCGCCGGCACGTCGAGCTCGAGCGCCGCGGTGACCGCGGCGAGCGCGTTGTAAACGTTGTAGAGACCCGGCAGCGGCAGCTCCAGCTTGATCTCGCCCTGTGGCGTGCGGAGAGTGACCGCGGAGCCCGACATCCCACGCAGTTCGATCGCCGTGGCGGCTACGTCGGGCCGTGGCCGCGTGGTGCCGCAGCCGGGGCACGAGTAGTGGCCGAGGTGCCCGACGAAGGCGCGCTCGTAGGCGTAGGGCCGGCCGCAGCGGCGGCAGTGCTTGGCGTCGAAGGCGTGCTGGAGCTCGGGCAGCGCCTGGGAGGTGTCCTCGATGCCGAAGTAGACGACGCCCTCACGCGGCTCGCCGCTCTGATCGCGGCCGAGGTCGGCGATCGTCGGGTCGTCGGCGTTGAGGGCGAAGCGAGTGCGACCGCTGCACGAGGCGACGGTCTTGCCCCACTCCTCCGCCAGCGTCTCGATCTCGCCATAGCGGTCGAGCTGGTCGCGAAAGAGGTTGCCCAGCACCAGCAGCGATGGCTCGAGCTCGGAGGCGACCCTGGGCAGCCAGGCCTCGTCGACCTCGAAGAGCCCTTCCGTCCCGCGCTGCTCGAGCAGCGCGGTGGCGACCCCCCAGGTCATGTTCGAGCCCGCCCGGTTGTGGACCGGCCGGCGACCGTCGGCCTCGAGCGCGGCGGCGATCATCCCGGCGGTCGTCGTCTTGCCGTTGGTGGCGCTGACGATCGCGCTGCGATCAAGGCGCCTGCCGAGGCGCGCGAGCGCGTCCGGAGCGAGCCGCAGCAGCATTCGGCCCGGCAGCGTCGTGCCGCCGCCGCGCCCGCTCGCCCGGCTGGCGGCGCCGACCGCGCGCGCGGCGGTGAGCTTCGCGCCGAACAGCACTCAGGCCTCGGCGACAGCGGCCGGTGCGAGCACGCTGAGCGCGCGCGGCAGGACGCGAACCGAGACCGGGAGGTCGGTCAGGTGCTCGCCGTCGGCGTAGACGGGGAAGGGTCGGCTCGCCGTGATTTCCACCCTGGAGGCGCGGAACATGCTCACCTGCTCGTCGTCGATATGAGTGCCGTTGAACACCTTGCGCAGATTAGCCACGAAGCGCAGCTTGCCGACCTCGCCGACCGTGATCACGTCAAGCAGGCCGTCGTCAAGCTCCGCCTGCGGCGCGATCCGCATGCCACCGCCGAAGGTGCTGTTGTTGGCGACCGAGATCGAGTAGCCGCTCGTCCGGATCCGCTCGCTCTCGGTGCGGATCGTGAACCGCGCGGGCTTCCAGGTCAGCAGGATGCGGAAGAGCGAGTACACGTAGACCAGGTTGCTGCGAACGAACGTCACTTCGTTGGCGAGGCGATTGCATTCGGAGTCGAAGCCGACGCTGACGATGCCGAGGAAGCGCTTGCCGTTGGCCTCGCCGACGTCGATGCGGCGGCTCTCGCCCGCGGCGAGCACCGCGACCGCGGCGATCGGATCGTCGGGAATGCCGAGCACCCGGGCGAGGTCGTTGCCGCGGCCGCCGGGGACGATCCCGAGCGGGGTCTCCGATCCGGCCATCGCGCCGCCGACCGCACCGACCAGGCCGTCGCCGCTGATCACGACCGGGACCTCGTCGGCCTCGACCGCCTGCAGGGCCCTCTCGACCCCGTCCTCGAGCCCGCGCGTGCGCTCGACCCGGAAGGCGATCCGGCGCTCGTCGAGCTCCTGCTCGATCGCGGGCAGCAGCTTCAGGGTCCGCCCGTGCGCGGAGGCAGGATTGACCAGCAAGGTGAACGGCATGCCCTCGATATCCATCCGCTTCGCAGCCTAAATGGAGGCACGGGGAAGGCGCCTTTGCCAGAGCCGCTGCCGCAGGCCGCCCAGCCGCCCGGAGGGCGGGGTGGAGGCGAGAATCAGTTGTCCGTCGGGGCGCATGACCCGGGCTATCTCGCTCGGCGCCGGGCGGCCCGCGAAGACGACGAGCAGGTCGAAGAACTGGTCGGGGAAGGGGAGGCGACGCGGCTCGGACTGCTTGAAGACGACGCGCCCTTCGGGGTCGAGGCCGACCCGGGCGCTCGCCTCCCGTATCCGCTCGGCAGAGGGATCGACCCCGCGCACCCGCGCCGAGGGGAACTCGCGGGCGAGGAAGAGGACGGCCTCGCCGTCGCCACAGCCACAGACGAGCGCCCGCTCGGGCGCGGGGACGTCGAGTACGGCGGTGGCGAGTCGGGTCAGCGGCGAGTCGGGCACGGCGCGATGATCGCAACTGGCGCAGCCGGGAAGCGATCGTCTAGGCTTCCCCGCCGATGGAGCAGGGAACCGACCGTCGCTTGTTCATCCTCGCCGGCTTCGCGGTGGTGGCGATCGTCGTCGTCGCGGCGATCCTGATCAGCCGGGGCGGGGGCAACAGCGACTCCTCGACCACGGCTGAATCCGGCGGCTGCAAGGAAGTCGAAGTGCCGGCGCCCAAGAAGGTCAGCTTCAAGGCGCCGCCGCAGACCGTGAAGAAGGGCGAAAAGCTGACCGCCGCGGTCGAGACGAGCTGCGGCAGCTTCGAGATCGCGCTCGACTCGAGCAGAGCGCCGAAGACGGTCAACTCCTTCGTCTTCCTCAGCGAAGAAGGCTTCTACGACGACCTCACCTTCCACCGCATCGCGCCCGGATTCGTGATCCAGGGCGGCGACCCGCTCGGCACCGGTCTCGGCGGGCCCGGCTACACCGTTGTCGAGAAACCCCCGGCGAACCTCGCCTACACCAAGGGCGTCGTGGCAATGGCCAAGAGCTCATCCGATCCGCCGGGCAGCTCGGGTAGCCAGTTCTTCGTCGTCATCGGCGCTGACGCCGGTCTGCCGCCGGAATACGCCCTCGTCGGCAAGGTCGACAAAGGCATGGACGTGGTCGAACAAATTGGCAAGCTCGGCACGCCGGAAGAAAAACCCAAACAGACGGTGCTGATCGAAAAGATCACCATCGAAAAGGGCTGACTGGGCTAGTCTGAGCCGATGGCCAAGGTCGACATAGGAGACGCGGCACCGGACTTCGAGTTGCCTGGCACCGGCGGCAAGACCTACAAGCTCAGCGACTACCGCGGGCGCAAGCTCATCCTCGCCTTTTACCCCGGGGACTTCACCGCCGTCTGCACCAAGCAGTTCTGCTCCTACCGCGACCAGGGCGACCGCCTCGACCAGCTCGGCGCCGACGTGCTGGGGATCTCGCCGCAATCGGTCGAGTCACACGAGCGCTTCACCCAGGAGAAGAGCCTCAACGTGCCGCTGCTCGCCGACGAGGACAAGGCCGTCGCCAAGGCCTATGGAGTGCTGGCCGGCCCGGTGGTGCGGCGGGCGGTCTTCGTCATCGACGAGCAGGGGATCATTCGCCACCGCAAGGTGACGCTGGTCGGCCTCAGCTTCGAGTCGGTCGACGATCTCGAGCAGGCAGTCGCCGCCGTCGGCTGATGCCGCCGGCAGCAGTCGCGTTCAGCACCGGCACCGCGCCGGCGATTCGCGGCGAGGCGGTGGGGGAGGGCCCCCCGGTCGTGCTCTGCCACGGCATCACCGCTACCCGCCACTCGGTGATCCATGGCTCGCGCCGGCTGGAGCGGGCCGGGCACGCGGTGATTGCCTACGACGCCCGCGGCCACGGCGAGTCCGACCCGGCGCCGCCAGGAGCGGGTTATGGATACCCGGAGCTGAGGGGGGACCTGGCCGCCGTGATCGATGGGCAGGCGGGCGACGGGCCCGTCCTGCTTGCGGGGCACTCGATGGGCGCCCACACGGCCGTCGGCTTTGCGCTCGAAGATCCGCGCCGGGTCGCCGGCTTGGTTGTGATCGGGCCGGCCTATGACGGCGAGATCAGCGAGGGCTCGTTGCGCTACTGGGACGGGCTTGCCGCCGCGCTTGAGCGGGGTGGCATCGACGGGTTCCTCGCCTACATCGACCGCGTCCAGGGCATCGATCCGCGCTGGCGCGACTCGGTCCTGCGCTTCACCCGCGAACGAATGGAACGCCATCGCCACCCCGATGCGATCGTCGCGGCGTTGCGGGCGGTGCCGCGGTCGCGGCCGTTCGGGGCTCTTGCCGAGCTCGAGGGCCTGGCGGTGCCGACTCTCGTCGTCGCCAGCCACGATGCCGCCGATCCCGGTCATCCCTACGCGGTCGCCGCGGAGTACGCGAAGCGCATCCCCGGCGCCCGCCTGGTCAGCGAGCCCGAGGGGCAGTCGCCGCTGGCCTGGCAGGGCGGGCGGCTCTCGCGCGAGATTGAGGCTTTCTATAGAGAGCTGCAATAGCGTGCCGGGCATGTTGCGCCTTGAAAGCTGGACCAGACCTGCGGGTGAGAGTCCCGTCCGGGTAAGCGCCGGAGCGCCCGGTAGCAGGCCCCAGTCGCCGGGGGAGACCCTTGCGGCCGAGCGGGGCGTCAAGAGCCTCTTTGGAGGAAGCAAGCGCGCGGGCTGCGACTGCAGCCTCGTCAAAAGTAAGACGGAGGAGCCGAGCCGCTCATGCCTCGGTGAAGGCCATGCCCGTCGACCCGGTTCCGAGAACGGTCGAAGGGTCCTCCCGGGGTATGGGAAGTTGCACGCGCGCACGGCCTGGTTCGGAACAAGGGAGACCCGTCTGTCCAGCCCCACGTCGGGCAAAGACCGCCCCTATAAGCCGAAGGTGAAAAGGGACGGAGGACAGCGGGAGTCCGAGGGGGTCGTAGTAGTTGGGATCGGCGTGCAGAACAACGCGCCAGGAGCGAAGGACCCTCACTTTGATCACGCCTGTTGCGGAGGTAAGCGCTAGGCATGGCCGGGCCAAACACCCGACCCAACCACCCCGGCGGTAGCCAACCCGCCGGCGAGCACGCGAGCGAAATGGCACTCGATGCCCCTCGCCGCCCGAAGGTGCGAGAACTCCAACGCAAGCTATGGGCAACGGCCAAGCGATCCCCGGGATCGCCGCTTCCACGCCCTGTATGACCGAATCTGGAGGGGTGACGTCCTCCAGGAGGCATGGAAGCGGGTGCACAAGAACAAGGGCGCGGCGGGCATCGACAAGATGACCCTCGCCGCGGTGGAGGAATACGGCGCAGAGCGGCTGTTGGCCGAGCTGCAACGAGACCTTCGCGAAGGCACCTACCACCCATCCCCGACAAGGCGGGTGGATATCCCCAAGCCACAGGGCGGCAAGCGGCCGCTCGGCATCCCCACCGTCCGCGATCGCATCGCCCAACAGGCGGCGCGGCTCGTCCTGGAGCCGATCTTCGAGGCGGGCTTCTCAGACGCCTCCTACGGCTTCCGGCCCCGCCGCTCCGCCACCGAGGCCATGGAGGAGGTCCGCAAGGGCTTCATCCGTGGCCGCGTCCGGGCGCTCGACGCAGACATCCGGGACTACTTCTCCACCATCGACCATCAACACCTGATGGAGAAGGTGGCGGAGCGGGTCTCGGACCGGAAGGTGCTGAAGCTGCTGCGCAAGTGGCTCAAGGCAGGGGTGATGGAGGAAGGGGGGTACCGCCAGACGGTCGCCGGGACCCCTCAGGGCGGCGTCATCTCACCGCTGCTCTCCAACATCTACCTGCACGCCCTCGACCTTGCCTTCGCCGACGGCACCCACGGCAAGCTCATCCGCTACGCGGATGACTTCGTCGTGCTCTGCCGCTCCGAGGACGAGGTCAGGGCGGCTGAGGCCAAGGCGAGGGAAGTCCTCGCCTCCCTCGGCCTTGAGCTACACCCCGAAAAGACGAAGGTGGTCGACCTCAGAGAAGGCCGCGAGGGCTTTGACTTCCTCGGATGCCACTTCCGAGCTCGCATCTCGGGCAAGCTGCTGGAACGCGGCATTCGCCGCTATTACCTCCACCGCTGGCCCTCCAAGCGGGCAATGAAGTCCATTCGAGCCAAGGTCAAGGCCCAAACAGCCAGCAACCGCACGGGAGTCTCAGACATCCGGTACGTGATCCGGACCCTGAACCCGATCCTGCGGGGTTGGGGCAATTACTTTCGCACCGGGAATGCCGCCGATGCGTTCGTCTCGCTCGACCGCTACGTCGCCTGGCGGCTGCGGCGCCTGTTGATCAGGCGCCACGGCCGAAACCTGCGCGCCGGGCAGGCCGAGCTGTGGACAAGGCAGTGGTTTGTGGAGCTGGGCCTTCACCAGTTGATGGGCACAATTCGATATCCGGGAGTTGCGTAGCCATGCCAAGAAGATCATCGGTAAGCCGTGTGCGGGAAAACCGCACGCACGGATTGAAAGGGGAATGGGGAAACAGGCCAGCCTGGTACTGCGCCCCTGACTACCAATGAAGGCACCGGCCGAGGGCACGCTGCGGGGAATCGCCACCTTCCTTGCCACCTTTGGCATCGGGGTCGCCACTTACATCGCGATCGCCGATTCTGGCGGCGGCTCGCCGGTCTGCGTCGCCGGTGGCCACGGCTGTCAGACCGTCGCGGAAAGCTCCTACTCGCACCTGGCCGGGGTCAACATCGCGGTCTTCGGCATCGCCGGCTACGTGGTACTGCTTGCCTGCGCGCTGCTGCGCGGCGACACCTTTCGCCTCACCGCCTTCGTGGTTTCGTTGATCGGCTTCGGCTACAGCCTCTACCTGACCTACCTCGAGCTCTTCACGATCGACGCGATCTGCCAGTGGTGCGTGGCGAGCGCGCTGCTGATGACGCTGCTGTTTGTTACGAATGCGGTGCGCATGTTGGCCTACGTCGGAACCGAGCCGTGAGCGGGCGCCGCGACCGTGAGGAACGGCGCGAAGAGCGCCTGCGCGAAGAGGAGCAAGTGGGGGCGGCGGAGCGACGGCAGCGGCTGATCAAGCTGGCCAGCGCCGGCGCCTTCCTGGCCCTGGTCGTGGTGGCGGTCCTGATCGTCCTCAGTAGCGGCGGCAGCGGCGGCGGTGACAGCAGCAACGTCCTCGAAGCCAAGGAGGTCGACCAACTCCTGGCCGGGATTCCCCAAAAAGGCATGGAGCTGGGCGATCCGGGCGCCAAGGTGACAGTGCTCGAGTTCGGCGACCTGCAGTGTCCGTACTGCAAGGCCTACTCGGAAGAAGTGATCCCGCAGGTCATCGAAAACCAGGTGCAGGGCGGCGAAGCGAGGCTCGACTTCCGTAACTTCACGATCATCGGCCCACAATCGAAGCCCGCCGGAGCCGCCGCGATCGCCGCCGGCGAACAGGGCCGCGGCTGGAACTTCGTCGAGCTCTTCTATCGCAACCAGGGCGCCGAGGACTCGGGCTACGCCGACGATGAATTCCTCACCGCAATCGCCAAGGCCGCCGGGGTGCCGAACCTCGCCAAGTGGAACAAGTCGCGCAAGAGCAAGGCCGTGATCGCCGAAGTCGAAGCAACCACGGCGGAAGCACAAAGACTCGGATTCACCGGAACGCCGTCGTTCGCGCTGCAGGGACCGGCTACGAGCGGCACAGAAACGATCGGCACCCCGGAATCGGTCGGCGCGCTCGAATCGGCGATCGAAGGCGCGGCGGGCTGATGTCGAGGATCGGGTCAGACATTGCCGGGCCAATCAACGCCTGAGTTGACATAACCACCATTATCGTGCGTTAGTCCTGCGAAAGTGGGCCACCCGGCCCCGCAACGGGGCTGGCGTTTGATCGATTTACCACCGGATCGGTGGGTCAATCGATCAAACGCTCGCTCAGGCTCCCGCGGCGAGGGCGCTGCCGTGAACCAGAGGCCGCACGATCGGCGGGGCTTTCGGCAGCTGTCCTCGTTCGACCCGCTCCAGCTTCAGCGGCGAGGCTTCGATCGTGGCCACGGTGTCGCGGTTGCAGTGGCAGCCGTCGCCGAGGAAGCGCCAGGGCCTTTCGAGGCGGTCCTGCCAGCGAGCCAGCCCGGCGTCCTCGGCGCGCACGTGCTCGATGAAGAGCAGCTTGCCTCCCGGCTTCAGCACTCGCGCCGTCTCGCGCAGTGCCGCCGCCGGATCGGGGACCGTGCAGAGGACCAGGGTGAAGACGGCGGTGTCGAAGCCGTCGTCGGCGAAGGGAAGTTCCTGCGCCGAAGCCCCGGAGATCTCGACCCCTCCCCTGCCCGCCGCCTTTGCTCGAAGTTGTTTGAGCATATGCGGGTCGGGCTCGACCATGACCAGCTCACTCACCGCCTCCGGGAAGAGGTCCAGGTTGACGCCGGTCCCGGCCCCCAGGTCGACCGTCCTGCCGCTCGCCTGGGACAGCAGCTCGCGCCGCATCTGCCGCAGCCCAGCCTCCTCGGTCGCCTTCAGACCGCGGTCGTAGAGCGCCGCGAACCCCCTCCCCCAGGTAGCGTCGTAAACCCGACCCATCTCAGCCCTCGACGGGACTCAAAGTCGTGAATAGCATCGTTTTGCGTCCCGTCGGCCCCGGTTAGGCGGCTTCGCGCTCGGGGCTGTCGGCGTCCTCGGCGCGGCTGGCCGCGGCGCGCTCCTCGTAGGCGTGGCGGGCGCCGTGGTCGACTTCGGTCATCAGCTTGTCGACCTTCATCAGGCGGCCGAGGCCCTCGCGCCAGCCGCGCGGCAGGTTGGCGACGAGCTTGAAGAAGACGCCGTTCTCGCGCGGCACCCAGACGTCGAAGCGCGGCACTTCCAGCGCGTCGACGATCTCGTTGGCGACGTCGGAGGCCTCTACCGGTTTGATCAACCTCTGCCCGACGCCGGAGGTCAGCTCGGTGTTGACCACGGTCGGCATCACACAGGCGATCTCGACGCCGCAGCTGCGCAGCTCCGCCCTGACCGCCTCGCTGATCCCGACCACGGCGTGCTTGGTGCCCGAGTAGGTGGCGATGCCGGGGAAGCCGCCCTTGCCGGCCTGCGAGGCGAGGTTGACGATGTGGCCGTGGCCGCGCGGCTGGAAGCGCTCGATCGCCAGCTGCATGCCGACGATGACGCCGTAGACGTTGATGTCGAGCTGGCGCTTGAGCGAGGCGTCGGACTCCTCGACAAAAGGGGTCACCGGCATGATCCCGGCGTTGTTGATCACAACGTCGAGCGGGCCGAGCTCGCGCTCCGCGGCGTCAAGGAAGGCGGAGAAGGAACCGCGGTCGGTGACGTCGAGCGCCAGCGCGACAGTCCCTCCGCCCAGCTCACCAGCCGTCTTCTCGGCCAGCTCAAGGTCGAGATCGCCGATCGCGACGCGGCAGCCCTTGCGCACCAGTGCCGTCGCCGTCGCCCTGCCGATCCCGCGCGCACCGCCGCTGATCGCCACGACCTTGCCACTGAGGGACTGCCGCTGCTTCGCCATCGGTACCTCCTCCTCCGACGGCCCTTAGGCCGCCGGCTTGTAGACGGTGACCACGGCGGCGCCGCCGAGGCCGATGTTGTGCTGCAGCGCCAGCTTGGCGCCCTCCACCTGGCGCTTGTCGGCGTCGCCGCGCAACTGCCAGGTCAGTTCCGAGCACTGCGCCAGCCCGGTCGCGCCCAGCGGGTGGCCCTTGGAGATCAGCCCGCCGGAGGGGTTGACCACGACCTTGCCGCCGTAGGTGGTCGCTTCTTCCTCGATCAGCTTGTGCGCCTCGCCCTCGGCGGCGAATCCGAGCGCTTCGTAGGTAATGAGCTCGTTGGCGCTGAAGCAGTCGTGCAGCTCGCAGACGTCGACTTCCTCGGCGGCGACGCCGGCCTCGGCGTAGGCCTCATCGGCGGCCTGCTTCGACATGTCAGAGCCGACGATCGTCATGCAGTCGGCCCCCTCGTCGAAGGTCGAGCTGAGGTCGGTGACCATCGACTGGCCGGCGATCTCGATCGCCCGCTCGCCGAGCCCGTGCTCTTCGACGTAGCGCTCGGAGGCGACGATCGCGCAGGCCGAGCCGTCGGAGGTCGGCGAGCACTGCAGCTTGGTCAGCGGGTCGTGGATCATCCGCGCGCCCTTGATGTCCTCCAGCGAGTACTCGTCCTGGAACTGGGCGTAGGGGTTGTTGACCGAGTGCTTGTGGTTCTTCCAGCCGATCCAGGCGTAGTGGTCGGGGTTGGAGCCGTACTTCTGCATGTGGTCGCGACCGGCGTTGCCGAACATCTGCGGCGCCGGCGGCGACTGCTCGGGGTCGCGGATCTCGAACATCCGCATCGCGTGCTTGTCGAGCGCGTTGGTGCGGTCGGTGTACTTGACCCCGAGGCTGCCGGGCTCCATCTTCTCGAAGCCGAGCGCCAGGGCGCAGTCGACGAGGCCCGCCCTTGACCGCCTGGCGGGCCAGGAAGAGCGCCGAGGAGCCGGTCGAGCAGTTGTTATTGACGTTGACGACCGGGATCCCGGTCAGGCCGAGCTGGTAGAGCGCCCGCTGGCCGTAGGTCGAGTCGCCGTAGCAGTAGCCGGCGAAGGCCTGCTGCACGTCGTCGTAGGGAATGCCGGCGTCGGCGAGCGCCTTCTCCCCCGCCTCCTTGGCCCAGTCGGGGTAGTCGCCCTCCTTGGTGCCGGGCTTCTCGAACTTGGTCATCCCGACCCCGATCACGAACGTGCGGTTGCTCAAAGTCTGCTCCTGTGTCGCCGCGAGCGCCTGCCGCGGTTTGGCTGGTCAGCCAGGAAATCTAGCGGGCCGCGCCGCTTGGGGGGCTCGCCTCGGCCATTTCCTCGCGATTGGGCCAGAGCAGGAAGGATGCGCCGGCGATCGCGATGCCGATCGCGGTGGCGATCGCCCGCTGGCCGGCCGCGTGCAGGGCCGCCTCGCCGATCGAGTCGGCGAGCAGCACCGCGTAGGTCGTGATCGCGGCGGTGAAGAGCGCGTACTGGACCGTCAGCAGGCCGTAGGCAAGGCCGGTGGCGAGCGTCAGGGCGACTGCGACCGCCACGCCGCTGCCGCCCAACAGCTCGGCAAGTGCGGTGGCGACGATCAGGCCGGCTGCCGTTCCGACGGCGCGCAGGATCAGGCGACGAAAGGTCTCTTCTTTCTCGGGGCGCAGGACGAAGAGGATCGTCAGCGGAATCCAGAAGCCGTGTTCGTGCATCCCGATCAGCCAGTAGACCGAGACGCCGGCCGCGAGGGCGGCGCCGAAGCGCAGCGCATGCCGAAAGCTGGTCGAGCTCAGGCTCAGGTTCGAGTCGCAGCGCTCGCAGGGCGGCGCGGGTGCTCCATCCCCCCGCCCCGCCCTCCTCACTGCGGTCGCCGGCGATCCAGACGCAGGCGGAGAAGGCCGCCTGCAGCAAGCCGCCGGCGGTGGCGAGGAGGAGGGCCGGCCAGATATCTCCGAGATCGAGCGGCAGGTCCTGGGTGATGACCAGGGCAGAGTGCAACCGAGAGCCCCGCGATCGAGAGCCGCAGCGAGACCGAGAAGCAGTAGCCGGCGGCGGCACCGACGACCGCGATCGCGGCGATCGCCGGCAGGGCGCTCGAGCCCGTGAGGACGCCGAGCGCCGCGGCGAGGCCGATCAACGGCGCGATCACCGCCTGCCAGGCGGCCCGGATGCGCGCGGGCGCGTCGAGCCCCGGGAAGCCGGCAAGCAGCGCGCCGGTGCCGATCGCCCCCTTGCTGGCGCTGTGCAGCCCGAGCTCGAGCAGCAGCGCCACGCCCACCGGGACGGCGACCAGGGCGCCGCGGCGCAGCGCCGGCCCGGGCTCGCTCGGCCCGATCGCCAGCAGCGGCGAGGCCCTTAGGCGGCTGGCGGTGCCGGCGGCGTTGAAAAGCTCCACGCCGCAAGTCTCTCGCTGTCCGCGGCGGCGAGGGAGGCGCTCGGCCGCGGCGTGCCCCAAGTACCCTGATGGGCCGTGCCTTTCGCCGCCCTGAGCACCGACCCGGCCGCTGGAGTGGGCATCTTCGCCGCCCTCGCCGCCGGGGTCGTCTCCTTCCTCTCCCCCTGCGTGCTGCCGCTGGTTCCGGGCTATCTCTCGGCGGTGAGCGGCGTCTCCGCGGCCGAGCTGGAGACGGCGGGCTGGCGGCGCATCCTCGCCCCCAGCCTGCTCTTCGTCGCCAGCTTCTCGGCGATCTTCGTCGCCGAGGGGCTGACCGCGACGGCGCTCGGCTCGGCCTTCCAGGACCACGAAGAACTGCTGACCAAGATCGCCGCGGCCCTGATCATCGCCATGGGCGTGCTCTTCGTCGCCCAGCTCTTCATCACCCGCCTCAACCGCGAGTGGCACGTCGACGCCCTGCTCGAGCGCGCCGGCAGGGGCGGCCCGATCGTCGCCGGCGCCGCCTTCGCGATCGCCTGGACCCCCTGCATCGGGCCCACCCTCGGCGCCATCCTCACCGCCGCCTCGCTCTCGGGCTCGGCCGCCCACGGCGCCCTGCTCCTCGTCGTCTACTCGGCCGGCCTGGCGATTCCCTTCCTGCTCACCGCGATCGCCTTCTCGCGCATGACCACCGCCTTCACCGTGGTCAAGCGCCACTACCAGGCGATCGTCGCCACCGGCGGCGTGATCCTGATCGCGATGGGCGTGCTGATCTGGACCAACGAGCTGACCCAACTCAACTCCGAAGCCCGTAGCCTGGCTCGAAGGCCACGGCCTCGACTTTCTGGAACAGCGGGTCTGAGCTGTCATGTTGACGACGGGCACGGCCGTCTCGATCTCCTGGCCGATCGCCTCGGTCTCTTCGAGCCCCTCGCCGTCGACATCGCGCGAGCAGACGATGCGGAAGCGGCCCGTGCCGATCTCGGCATCTGGCACGACCGGGAGGCCGCGGATGTGGTCCCAGCCCAGCCGTTCGACCTCGAACGGGTTCATCCGCACCTCAGCCGCCGGGAAGGGGCAGCTGGAGTTGTGCTGGTCGATCGCCTTGGAGATCGCCTCGAGGTTCTTCGCCTCAGGAGAAGCCATCTTCAGAAGTCTAAGAGGCCCGCTCGGCTAGAGGGTGCCGCCGGTGTCGTACGCCTCGCCCGGCGTGGCGCCGAGGGCGAGTAGGCGTAGGCCGTCGGGGCCTGGCGTGACCTTGCGCTTGACCGAGGGGCCTACCCGGACGATCTGGTCGGGGCTGAGCTCGAAGCGCTCGCCGTCGGCTTCCAGTGTGCCGGAGCCCCGCAGGGCGACGTAGACCTCCTCCTGACCGAGCTGCTGCGGGCGCTTGGCGAACATCTCGCCGCCGAGCCCGTCCTCGGAGTGATCGTGTTCCGGGTATTCGTCGGCGCCGGGGTCAAGATCGACGACCGAGATGCCGAAGGCGCTGATCCCAAGGCCGGCGGCAACCTGGACCATCGAGACCTTCTCGAAGTATCCGTCGATGGCGTCAATCTCGTCGATCCTGCGGTGGGTCAGGTCGGCCATGCCGACACGCTACCCGGCTCTCAGAATCCGAATCGCCGTCTTCCCTCCCTCCTACCATCGGCACGATGGCCTTTGAGCGGACCGTTGCGCACCTCGATATGGACGCCTTCTACGCGTCGGTCGAGCTGCGGCGGCGGCCCGAGTTGCGGGGGAAGCCGGTTGTGGTCTGCGGCTCGGGGCCGCGGGCGGTGGTGACGACGGCGAGCTATGAGGCGCGCAAGCTGGCCGGGATCCACTCGGCGATGCCGGCGGCGGTGGCGCGGCGGCGGCTGCCCGACGCGGTCTATCTGCAGCCGGACTTCACCGCCTATCGGGAGGCCTCGGTGCGGGTGATGGAGGTGCTGCGCGGCAACGCCGAGACGGTCGAGGTGGTCGGGCTCGATGAGGCCTACATCGACCTCACCGGGCTCTTCTCGCCGAAGACGACGATGCGGCGGATCGCAGCCGAGATCGGCGAACGGACGGGACTGACCTGCTCGGTCGGCATCTCCGAGAGCCGCATGCTGGCCAAGATCACCAGCGAGCTGGGCAAGCCGGCCGGCCTGGTCGTGCTCTCGCGCGAGGAGGCACTGGAGCGCTTCGCCGGCGACTCGCCGGGCCTGATCCCCGGCATCGGGCCGAAGACGGTCGATCAAGCTGGGGGCATGGGCATCCGCACCCTGGCCGAGCTGCGCGCCCGGGACCCCGAGGCGCTGGAGCAGGCCTTCGGGCCGCGCCAGGGGCGCTGGCTGCACCGTCGCGGCCGGCTCGAAGACGAGACACCGGTCACGGTCGAGCGCGAGACCAAGTCGCAATCGGCGGAGACGACATTCGACGTCGACGTCGCGCGACAGCGGCGAGCTGGAGGCCCACCTCGGCCGGCTGGCCGAGGAGCTCTGTCGGCGGCTGCGAAAGCGCGAGCTGCGCGGCCGCACGATCGGGATCAAGGTGCGACTCGACGACTGGACCAACGTCACCCGCTCGCACAGCGTCGCCGAGGCCGACCAACGACCCACGTCGTCGGGCCGGTCGCTCTCGACCTCCTGCGCGCCTACGACCCGCCGCGGCCGGTGCGCCTGCTCGGGGTTCGCGTCGCCTCCTTCGAGAGCGAGGCCGAGGAGCCGGCGGCACCCGCGCAGGAGCGCGATCAGCTGCAGCTCGGCCTCAGCGCCTGAGCACTCAGTCCGACTTCGCGGGAGCCCTTGGAGCGTGTGCGAAGATTGCTCGGGTGAGCGCTGACCGACTGAGCGGGCTCGACTCCTCGTTCCTCCACATGGAGCGTGCCGGCGCCCACATGCACGTCGCCTCGACGAGCATCTTCGAGGGACCGGCGCCCAGCGCACGAGGAGTTCCGCGACCACATCGCCTCGCGCCTGCACCTGGTGCCGCGCTTCCGCCAGAAGCTGCGCTTCGTCCCCTTCGGCCAGGGCCGGCCGGTCTGGGTCGACGACCCCCACCTCAACCTCGACTACCACGTGCGCCAAACCGCGCTGCCGGCGCCGGGCTCCGAGGAGCAGCTGCGCAACCTGGCGGCGCGGATCTTCTCCCAGCAGCTCGACCGCAGCAAGCCGCTCTGGGAGCTGTGGCTGGTCGAGGGCCTCGACGGCGACCGCTTCGCGATCGTCGGCAAGAGCCATCACGCGCTCGTCGACGGCGTCTCCGGTGTCGACATCACCACCGTCCTCTTCGACCCGAGCAGGAGCCGGAGAACCCGCCGGCGATGCCCCCGAAGTGGGCGCCGCGGCCCGAGCCGACCGACCTCAAACTGCTCGCCGACGCCCTGCGCGAGCGCGCCACCAGCCCGCAGGAGATCGTCCGCGGCGTGCGCGCGGCGCTCCGCGGGCCGCGCCAGGTGTTGCGCGGACTCGGCGCCACCGGCAAGATGGTCGGCGCCGGGATGGCGGCCCCCTCGACGCCCTTCAACGTCGAGATCGGCCCCCACCGCCGCTTTGCCTTCGTCCGCAGCCGATCTCGCCGCGCTGAAGCGGGTCAAGGACGCGCACGGCGGCACGGTCAACGACGTCATCCTCTCGGTCGTCGCCGGCGCGCTCGGCAACTACCTGCGCGCCCGCGGCCACGACACCGAGGGCCTGGAGATGCGGGCGATGGTGCCGGTCAGCGTTCGCGCCGAGGAGGAGCACGGCGCGCTCGGCAACCGCATCTCGGCGATGATGGCGCCGCTGCCGGTCTGGTGCGAGGACCCGGTCGAGCGCCTGCACCTGATCAGCGAGAGCGATGGGCGACCTGAAGGGCTCCGGCCAGGCCGTCGGCGCCGAGATCCTGACCCGGATCACCGACTTCGCGCCGACCACGATCGCCTCGCAGGCGGCCCGCCTGCAGCCGGCCCAGCGCTTCTTCAACCTCGTCGTCACCAACGTGCCCGGGCCGCAGTTCCCCCTCTACGTGCTCGGCCGGCAGATGGAGTCGATCTTCCCGATGGTGCCGCTGGCCCGCCGCCAGGCGCTCTGCGTCGGGATCATGTCCTACAACGGGCAGGTCAACTTCGGCCTGATCGGCGACTACGACGCGATGGCCGACCTCGACAGCTTCGCCCTCGACCTCGAAGGCGGCGACGCCGAGATGGACCGGCGTGCCCGCGGCGCCGACGGCGGCCGCTCAGGGCAGCAGCCGCGGCCGAGACCCGGAACGGCGCCCTGTCGGTCAAGTAGGCCCAGTCGAGCCGGCGGGCATTGAAGCCCGAGGCGCTGGTGTCGGCGTTGACCAGCACCGCGGTGATGCGGTTGAAGCGGCCCGGGTCGTGCGAGGCGCACGGTCATCGCTCCGCCGTTCTGCCTGAAGCGCAGGCGCGAGACGACCTGGCCGTGGCGCTCGGTGCCGATGCGGCCGACCAGGGCGAGCCCGCGCGGCGAGTCCCCGCGGGGCGACCGCGCTTGACGACGATCGCCCGCCCGCCCCTCGCGTGGACCCGCAGCAACTGGAAGGTGGTGTGGTTGAGCGAGCGGGCGCAGCGCGCGGCCGTCGAGCGGCAGGGTGCCCTGGCGCGAGACGTCCGGGTAGAGGGGGCCCTCGCGGAAGACCGGGCCGGTGCGCCACTCGGCAGGTCGCGGGCGAAGCGGGCGAAGTCGCGGCAGAAGTCGGAGCCCCCGGCGGCGCTGGATCGCCGAGTCGTAGGCGGCGACCGAGAAGCCGCCGGGCCTGGTGTGGATCGCCCGCGCCCAGGCGTTGCGCACGATCGAGCGCCCGTAGCGGTGCGCGAGCCAGTTGTTCCAGACCGCCGAGCCGTACTCCTTGATCGAGTTGGCGGTCAGCGGGGTGTCGAAGCGCTTGACCCAGCGCCGCACGTAGCGCAGGTAGTCGTCGATGCCGTTGTAGACCTGGTCCTCCATCCAGACCGCGGTCGACTCGGCGAACCAGGGGTCCTGGTAGGCGTCGTAGCCGAACTGGAGGATGTGGTTGTACTCGTGGGCGAGCGTCACCTCGAGGTCTGCTCGGGCGTGGTGCCGGGGAACTCGAAGTGGGCGTAGTCGTTGTCGAGCACCAGGTATCCGTGCAGGCTGGCGGGGCAGCCGGTGCGCCTTGGACGCCTGGCCGCGGTCCGGCGCCGCGTAGCCGAAGAGCGCGCCGCCGATCTCGTCAGGTAGATGTCGGTCTTGCCCCGCCCGCCGCCCTTGCGCCGTCGGACTGCGGGGCTCGCGCCAGCCGAGCTTGCCGTTCTCCACCGAGTAGACGTGTTCGGCGACGGCCTGCACCCGCTCGACGTAGTCGGGAACGCCGTCGCCGTTGCTGTCGGTGAGGCTGGGCGCGTCGATTCCCACCGCCACCCAGTGCACGCAGAAGTGGCGCGTGCAGGCGGGGGAGCTGCGGCGCCTCGGGACCGTGTAGGCGTTGCGGTTGGGATCGGGGTGGTCGGTCGGCCGCGCGGCTCGGGCGCGCTGGAAGAACCACTGGCTGCCGGCCGTGGCGCGCGCGGGCACGACAGCGAGGAGCGCGAGCAGCCGCCAGCGAGGCACCGATCAGCTGCCGGCGGGCCCGCATCGCGCGGCAATCTACAGCCGCCGGCGCGCTCCGGCGTCCGGCGGCGATACTTCAGCCGTGGACGCTCCGAGGACGCCGGCATGCGCGTAGCCCTGGCCCAGATCAACCCGACCGTCGGCGACATCGACGGCAATGCCGCCAAGGTCGCCGAGTGGATCGGCCGCGCCGCAGCGCGAGGGCGCCGAGCTGACGATCTTCCCCGAGCTCTGCATCCCGGGCTACCCGGCCGAGGACCTCTACCTGAAGCGGCACTTCGTCGAGGCCAACCGGCGGGCGGTCGAGGAGCTCGCCGCGGCGTGTCAGCGGGATCGTCGGCCTGGTCGGCTTCGCCGAGCCGGTCGCCGGGCGGCGGCGACTTCCGCCACGCCCACAACTCGCTCGCGGTGCTCGCCGACGGCGCCGTGCAGGCCGTCTACCGCAAGAACCGCCTGCCCAACTACGCCGTCTTCGACGAGCAGCGCTACTTCATCCCGGGCGGCGAGCCGGAGACGATCGAGGTCGGCGGCGACAGGTCGGGCTGACGATCTGCGAGGACGTCTGGGCGCCGGGCCCGCCGGCGTCGAGCCGAGGCGGCGGCCGGCGCGAGCTGATCGCCAACCCCTCGGGCTCGCCCTATCACCGCGGCAAGGGGCGCGAGCGCGAGGAGATGTTCGCCGAGCGGGCCCGCGCCTACGGCGCCGACTTCGCCTTCTGCAACCTGGTCGGCGGCCAGGACGAGCTGGTCTTCGACGGCCAGAGCTTCGTCGTCGACCCGACGGGCGCGGTGCGTCGCCCGCGCCGCCCAGTTCGAGGAGGAGCTGCTGGTCTGCGAGGTGCCCGCCGCCGCGCCCGGCGCCGCTCGCGCGAGCCGCTCGCCGATCTCGCCGAGGTCTACGCGGCGCTCGTCCTCGGCCTGCGCGACTACGTCGCGCAAGAACGGCTTCCGCCACGTCGGCGTCGGCGCTCTCGGGCGGGATCGACTCCGCCCTGGTGGCGCTGCTCGCCGCCGACGCGCTCGGGCCGGAGCACGTCAGCTGCGTGGTCATGCCCTCGCCGCATTCCAGCGCATGAAACACAGGCAGGACGCGCGGAATATCGCCGCCAACCTGGGTGTCGAGCTGATCGAGATCCCGATCGAGGCGGCGATGGACGCGTACGAGAGCGCGCTCGCCGGCTCCTTCGGCGGCGCCGACGGCCGCCGGCGCCGCGGAGCCGCTGCCGCGCGACCCGACCCGGCCCTCGGAGCCCGATCTGGCGGCCGAGAACATCCAGGCGCGGATCCGCGGCAACCTGATGATGGCGCTCTCCAACAAGCACGGCTGGCTGGTCCTGACGACCGGCAACAAGAGCGAGATGTCGGTCGGCTACGCGACCCTCTACGGCGACATGGCGGGCGGCTTCGCGGTGATCAAGGACGTGCCGAAGACGCTCGTCTACGAGCTGGTCCGCCACCGCAACGAGCGCGCCGGGCGCGAGCTGGTCCCGGCCTCGGTGATCGAGCGGGCGCCCTCGGCCGAGCTGCGGCCCGACCAGCTCGACAGCGACTCGCTGCCCCCCTACGAGCTGCTCGACCGCATCCTCGAGGCCTACGTCGAGCGGGACGAGGGCCGCGAGGAGATGATCGCCGCCGGCCTGCCCGGCCGAGGTGGTCGACGAGGTGATCCGCATGGTCGACCGCTCCGAGTACAAGCGCCGCCAGGCGGCGCCGGGCATCCGCATCACCCCGAAGGCCTTCGGCCGCGACCGGCGCCTGCCGATCACCAACCGCTTCGGCGGCTAGTGACGAGCCGATCTCAGCGTTAGGCCTGTACGTGAAGGTGCCGCTGCCCCCCTCAGGCTCTTCGGACAGGCTAACGGCGATCGTCATCTGAGCGAGGGCGCAGAGCCGGTCTTCGGCGTCGAGGACCTCGGCATCCCAGACCCAGGTGGTGCGGCCGCGGTGGCGGGCCCTGGCCTTGACTTCGGCGTGGCCCTCGGTGATCGGGCGGATGAAGCTGACGCTGATCGACTGGCCCATCGCCATCATCCCGTCGCCATAACCGCGAGGGCGGTGGCGCGCGAGCAGATGCTCTCGACCAGGGTCGAGATCACGCCGCCATGCAGAAGGCCGACCGGCTGGCGCAGCTCGTCGCGCATCGGCAGCCGCACGCGCGCGTGGTCGGGGTCGTCGTCGAGCCATTCCGTGCCCAGCAAAGCGTCGAAATGGGAAAGCAGGCCGCGCGGGTCGTCGCTCATCGCCGCCAGACTTAACCTCAGCCACGCCCTTGCCGGGGGCCGCCGGCGTAGGCTTCCCGATCGGTGGGGTTGACCGACGACCAGAAGGCGATGCTTCGCCTGCTCGCGCAGCGCGAGGAGGGCTACGAGGACATGGCGGCGCTGATGGGAATCAGCGTCGAGGAGGTGCGCGAGCGCGTCAAGGAAGCGCTCGCCGAGGTCGAGGAGCCGCCCGCGGCCGAGGTCGAGCCCGAGGCGCCCTGTTGCGCCCGCGCCCTACACCGCCTCCAGCTGTGGAGCCGGCTGCCCCGGTGGAGCCGCCCACGACGCCGGCCACTCCAGCCAGAGCCGGCCACCAAGCCCCTCGCCGCCAAGAAGCGCTCGGCCCAGATTCCCAGCCTCAGAGTCCGCCAAAGACCGCGGCGCCCTGATCGGGCTCGGCGCTGGCGCCCTGGTGGTCGTCGCGCTGGTGATCGTGCTGATCGTCGGTGGCGACGGCGGCGGCTCGAGCTCCGCGGGTGCGACCTCGGGCGAAGCGAACCTGGCGGAAAACGCCGGCGCGCAGGCCGAAAACAAAAACCTCACCCAGGCGATCCTCAGCGCCGATGACGGCAGCGACGCCGGCGGCCAGGCGATCTTCGGGCGCTTCAAGAAAAAGGTGCTGTTGCAGGTCACGGCGAAGGGCCTCGAACCGTCCAACGACGGTGAGTCCTACGCGGTCTGGCTCTCGCACTCGGGCCAGGCGATGGTCCCGGTCGGCACCGTCAAGGTCAAAGACTCCGGCGAGCTTGCCGCCCGCTTCGAAGTGCCGCCGACGGTGCTGGTGCTGGTGGCGCGCGGTGCCTTCGATGAGATCCAGGTAACCCGTACCTCTGACAGCGCGCTCAATGCCGCGATCGCCAAGGCGCGCAAAACCGAAAAGGAATCCACCTACACCGGCACCCCGGTGCTGAGCGGCAAGATCACCGGGCCCCTGGTCGGCGCCGGTGGCAGCAGCAAATAAGGCTCGACTCAGCCGAGCAGCTTTCCCGGGTTCATGATTCCGGCGGGATCGAGTTGCTGCTTGACCGCGCGCAGCACGTCGAGTCCCGTGCGGCCGACCTCGGCCTCCATGTAAGGAGCGTGATCGCGGCCGACCGCGTGGTGGTGGGTGATCGTCCCCCCCGTGGCGACGATCGCCTCGCAGGCGGCCTGCTTTACCTGGCGCCACTGCTCGACCTCCGCCCCCACGCGCGCGCGTGAGATGAAGGTGAAGTAGAGCGAGGCGCCGTCGGCGTAGGCGTGGGAGAGGTGGCAGAAGACCAGACCCGGGGTTCCCTGCCCGCTCAACGAGTCGCGGATCGCGCCGCCGACGGCCGAATGCAACGCGGCCAGCTCGGTCCAGGTGTGGGAGGTCTCGAGCGTCTCGACCATCGCGCCCATGCCCATCAGGGTGTCGCGCAGGTAGGGGCCCTGGTAGCGGCCGTGCTCCCAGGAGCGGCCCGCCGCCTGTCCCAGATACGCGGCTCCGCCGCGGCGGAGCTCGCGCACGCTCAGCGCCCGCCGGCGCGCGACCGACTCCTCCTCCCCCTCGAAGCCGACGATGACAAGGGAGCCGCCGCGACGGCGGCGCAATCCCAGGTAGCCGCCGAAGAGGCTGCCGGCGAGGCCGCGGGGGCCTGAGAGCGCCAGCGAGACCTCGGTCTCCTCCTCATCGGAGATCCGGATCACGTCCGGCAGCCCGGAGCCCTGGGCCAGTGCTCGCACGATCTCCGCTCCGGCCTCGAAGTTCTCGGCCATCCAGGCCTCGTAGCGGCGCTGCTTCGGCGCTGGTCGCACCCGGACCGTCACGTCGGGGATCACGCCGAAGACCCCCTCGGAGCCGATGACAACCTCACGCAGCGCCGGGCCGGCCGCGGTGTGCGGCGTCGCCAGCGTCTCCAGGTCGCCCGCCGGCGCGATCAGGCGTACCGAGCTGACCAGCGAGTCGAAGCGCCCATATCCGCTCGAGGCCTGACCGGCCGAGCGGGTGGCGGCGAAGCCGCCGATCGTGGCGTACTCGAAGGACTGCGGGTAGTGACCGAGCACCAGGCCGTGCTTGCCCAACTCGGCTTCGGCCTCGGGTCCGCGCAGGCCGGCGCCAAGCCGGGCGGTCAGCGACCTGGAATCGACCTCGACCCCGCGCAGGCGGGTCAGGTCAAGGCTGATCACGCGATCGTGGTTGCCGCGCAGCGGCTCGACCCCCCCGACCACGCTGGTCCCTCCCCCGAACGGGACAACTGCAACGCCTTCCGTCGCGCAGAGCTCCAGAACGCGTTTCACCGCGGCGGCGTCGGCGGGGAGCACGACCGCGTCGGGCGCGGCGTCGAGCTTGCCGGCGCGCAGGCGGGCGAGGTCCACGTATCCGCAGCCGGTCGCGTGGCGCAACCGGTCCTCGGCCGAGACGAAGACGTTCTCCTCGCCGACGGCGTCGATCAACGCCGAGGGCAAAGGCTGCGCCGGCGGCAGCTCAAAATCGCCGAGCCCCGGAGGCGCTGACGGCTTCCCCAGCTCCCCGATGCGCTCCCGCAGCGTCTCCAACGCCGGCCCGTCGAGCTCGGGCACGATCGAAGGATCGCCCCACCCCCACCACTTGGAGTCGCGGCGCGGGGGGCTTGGCGACTTTCCCGTCAAATGCACGGGTAACTCGCCAAGCTCATGCATCTCCGTCCAGCGCTCGGCCGAGTCCGTCGAGGGCTTCCTCGAGCAGCGAGCCCTGTCCGCGCCGCATCATCGGCGAGCCGAGCCGCGAGAGACCGCGCAGCGTCTGGGTGGCCGCCAGCGTCACCTCCGTGTTGCCGTTCTCCTCGCTCAAGGAGACTGAGACCTCGTAGCGGCGCAGGTGTCGCTCGAACGGCGTCCCGGGGATCAGCTGCTCCCAGCCAAAGCGCTCACCATCGACGCTCTCGATACAACGAAAGTCAGCCCGCACGCCCCGTCCCTCGGCGGTCCCCAGCACCTTGGTCCATTGCAAATCGGCCCCCTCCCCCTCAACGCTCTCGACCCGCATCGTCCGCGGCCACCAGCGCGGCAAGCTGTACGGATCCGAAACCAGCTCCCAAACCGCGGCCGTCGGCGCCCCAACCTTGCGCCGCCGCGTTACCCGCGGCATCCCGATGTTCCGGGGCCTATCCCGGCAGGGGTGGAACGTCTTGCACTTTTTCGCCGTTGCGTTAGAGGCGTCAGCAACATCCGCTACACCGAAAAAGTTAAGTGGAACCCCTGCCGGGATAGGCCCCTAGTCACCGGCAAGTCGCCTGAGATCGCGTACCAGCAAGAGGTGCTTGAGGTGACTCACCGTCGCCGCCAAACTCTCCAAACTCTCCAACGCCTCTTTGCGACGGTCGGGATTGCGCGAGCGCAGCGAGGGGCCGAGCAGCGCTTCCAGCAGGTTCGCCTCGCGGTCGGCCGAGGAGCGGAAGACGCGCAGGTTGCGGGCGGCGACCCCGACCCGCGAGAGCTCGTTGGCCGAGCGGACCACTTCGCGGTCGGTCTCGTCGTAGACGGTCTTGCCCTCGCGTTTCTCCGGCTGGACGATGCCGAAGTTCTCCAGTTCGGCGATCAGCTCCTCGCGTGCCCCGGTCTCCTCGATCACCTCTTCCAGGGTGAGGTAGGCGCGCGAGGTGTTGACCAGGATCGCCCGCCGCACGGCGCCGCTGGAGGGCCGCTTCTCGCTGCTGCCGCCGGCGGGAACGAAGTCGCCGCCCGCCGCCAGCTCTTGGCGGATCACCCGCAGCGGCAGGAACTCGTCGCGCTGCAGGCGCAGGATCGTGCGCAGCCTTTCCACGTCGGACTGGCTGTAGAGGCGGTAGCCGCCGGCGGTGCGCCGCGGCGTCAGCAGCTTTTGGTCCTCGAGGTAGCGAATCTTCGAGATCGAGACGTCGTCGAACTCGCTCTGCAGGATCTTGCAGACGGCACCGATCGTCAGCGCCTTGCGCGGGCGCGAGTCGCGCTGGCGAACCTGTCCCTGGGCCTGTTGCTCGGAGACCGCCACTACTTCTCCAGGTAGCTGAGCTTGTACTTGCCGACCTGAATCTCGTCGCCGTCGGCAAGGCGGTGCGACTCGATCCGGCGGCGGTTGACGTAGGTGCCGTTGAGCGAGCCGAGGTCGTCGATGTAGAGGCCGTCGCGGCGGCGGACCAACAGGGCGTGGTTGCGGGAGACCGTTACGTCGTCGAGGAAGACGCCCGCGTCGGGGCTGCGCCCGATGCTGACCCGGTCCTCCGCCAGCGGGAAGCTCTCGCCCGAGCGACCGCCGCCGGCCCGAATCACCAAGGCCGCGCCGCTGCGCTCGACCGTCTCGTCGATGTCGACCGGCTGCATCTCGCCGGTTTCATCGACCGTGTAGGTCATCGTCGTCGGTTCGTCGCCACCGCCGCCGTCGCCCTCGGCGGGACCGCCGACAAACGCACCGCACTTCTGGCAGTAGTTGGCACCCTCGGGGTTGACGAACCCGCATTCGGGACAGTGGACGGCCATCGTGCTGCGCCGCTCAGGCGGCGGAGTCGTCCTCTGAGGAAGGCTGTTTGCCGGCGAGGATCTCGGTCAGCTGGGCAACGTCGTCACCGGAGAACATGGTGTCGCCGCGCTCGTGCTTGTGGCGCAGCCGGTTGACCAGCTCGGCGCGGAGGATGTCGATCTTGCCGTGCAGGACGCGGCGCTTGTAGGAGATCTCGTTCTCCTCCTCGGTGAGCGTGTCGATCAGGTCCTTCAGCTCTTTGTCGCTGAGCGAACCAAGATCGGGAAAGGTGTCCTCCATCTCACTCCTTAGTTGCGGTTCTTGACCCCTGCTGAGGTCGCTCCAACGATTATAGGTCGCCGGCCCCAAGGTTCAACTGAAGGTTGAAGGTTTATCCAAATGAGCGCCCTCTTGCACCCGGCTGAGTTCCTCGTTATTTGCGGATAGCGCGAAGAACCAGGAAGTCAGCGGCGGGCGGCGTGGGCTTCTCGGATTCCGGTTTGGGCGTAGAGGACTGTGGCGACGATTGCTAGGGCGAGGCCGATTATCAGCAGGGCCGAGGGGACCCAGCCGGCGAAGACCATGGCGAAGAAGATCCCGCCCATGATCGGGAAGACCGAGATCCGGCCAGGCCAGTTGACCCGGATCTCGACCCCGTGGCGCAGGCCGTACTGGGCGAGGAAGAGCATCGCCAGCTCGCGGATCGCGAGCAGGGCGAGGGCCCAGCGCGGCAGCAGCTCGAAGTGCCAGCAGACGACGGCACCGGAGAGGATCGTCAGCCGGTCGACGAGCGGGTCGAGAATCGAGCCGAGCCGGCTGTACTGGCCGGTGACCCGGGCGAGGAAGCCGTCGAGGTAGTCGCCGGCGGCGATCAGCCAGAAGACGATCGCGGCGGGGGCGCTGCGGCCGTCGCCCGATTCGAAGGCGAGCCAGAGGAAGAGCGGCAGCGCCGCCAGCCGCAGGTAGCCGACCGCGTTGGGGATGGTCCAGGGGTTGAGCGGCTCGCCCTTTTGCACCTGGCGCGGTGGCGGGCCACTGCGGTCGAGGCCGAAGAGGCGGCGCACGCGTCCGCGGCCAAAGGGCGCCCTGTCACTCATCGGATGCCGCCGGCGCCCGCGTCGCCGCTAGTAGGCCTTGCCGAACACGGCTTCGACGACCGCGGGCTTGCCGGTGAGGACGCAGGCACTGTCGGGCGCGAGTTGCTGGTCGAAGGGAATGCACCGAACCGAAACCTTAAGCTCTTCGAGGATCGAGGCCGACTCAGCCGCTTTGCTCCAGGGAGCCCGGACGAAGCCACTCGCCGCGACGTCCTCCCCCTCGCCGGAGAACCACTCGCGGAACTCGTCCAGACTCTTGATCTCCCGCGCCGTCCTCGTGGTCAATCGCTCCGCCGCCAGCTCAAAGTAACCGGCCTGAATCTGCTCAAGCACCGGCCCGATCCAGGCGCCGATCTCTCCCCGCGGCACGCTCTCCGTGCCGAGATCCGAATCGTCGCGGCGCCGCACCGCGACGACCCCCTGATCGAGGTCGCGGGGGCCGATTTCGATGATCAGGGGGACGCCCTTCCGGGCCCACTCCCAGCGCTTCGCCTGCCCCTCGCGGTCGCGGAAGTCGGCCAGCGTTCGCACTGCCTTGCCCTGGAACGTCTGCTCGCGGAGTTCGACCGCTACGGCCTCGACCTCGGCGCGGACGGCATCGTCGTCCTTGCCCCTCAGCACCGGGATCACGACCACCTGCTGCGGTGCCACCGTCGGCGGCAGGCGCAGGCCGACGTCGTCGCTGTGGGACATGATCAGGGCACCGAGCAAACGTGTCGAGACGCCCCAGGAAGAGGTGTGGACCAGCCGCCGCTCGCCGTCGCTGTCGAGGAAGTCGATCTCGGCCGCCTTGGCAAAGCTCTGCCCCAGGTAATGCGAGGTGCCGGCCTGCAATGCCTTGCCGTCCTGCATCATCGCCTCGATCGAGAGGCTCATCACGGCGCCGGGGAAGCGCTCTTCCTCGGGCTTCTCGCCGGTCAGGACGGGCATCGCCAGGAACGACTCGGCGAAGCGGCGGTAGACCTCGAGCATGTCCTCGGTCTCGCGCCGGGCCTCCTCCTCGGAGGCATGCGCCGTGTGGCCCTCCTGCCAGAGGAACTCGGTCGTCCGCAGCAGGACTCGCGGCCGCATCTCCCAGCGCACCACGTTGGCCCACTGGTTGACCATCAGCGGCAGATCGCGGTATGAGTTGATCCACTTGGCGAAGGACTTGCCGATGATCGTCTCCGAGGTCGGGCGGACGATCAGCGGCTCGGCCAGCTTCCCGCCAGGACGTAGCTTGCCGGGGTCGCCAGGGTCTTCTTCGAGCCTGTGATGAGTAACCACGGCCATCTCCTTGGCGAAGCCCTCGACGTGCTCCGCCTCGGCCTCGAAGTAGCTGAGCGGGATGAAGAGCGGGAAGTACGCGTTCTGGGCGCCGCTCGCCTTGATTTCGCGGTCCAGCTCGGCCTGCATCAACTCCCAGATCGCGTAGCCCCAGGGCCTGATCACCATCGAGCCGCGGACGTGGGCGAGTTCGGCGACCTCGGCCTCGCGCACGACGCTTTGAAACCAGGCCGGGAAGTCCTCCTGGCGAGAGGGCGAGATTCCCTTGTTTGTCTTCTTGGCGGACACAGGCGGAAGGGGCACACCCGCCCCGTCGGGCGACGAAACCTACCTAGTGCGCCCCGAGAACCTATCGGCGCTCAGCGACCGAAGATGTCGAAGCGCTCCAAGCGCTCGAGGAACGCAGGCTCGTCCTGGCGCGCGGGGTCGTGCTCGAGGCAGTTGTAGAAGACCCCCTCGTTCTCCCCCTTGACGCAGACCTCGTAGACGTCGTGAGCCGGGTGATAGCGCTCCTGAGAGGAGCGGTCGCTGTCGAGGTTGCAAGTTGTGCAGAGCACCTCGACCCGGGGCTGCCCGTCGCCGTCTCTGGCCACGCACGCGTGCAGCCCGATGTCGGCGGTGAGTGCGTAAGGGAAGCCGCTTTTTCCCGCGTCGCGATAGTCGAGCCCATCGTTCTCCTTGCGACAGCCGCGCACGTCGAAGACGTGCTGGTTGAGCCGGGTCGCCACCTTGCCGCGCATCGTCCCCAGCTCCTCGCTCAGCTCCCCGACGACGAAGAGTCCCTGCGGCGCGGAGGCGCCGCCCGCCTTCTGGCGTTTTTCCCACTCCCTGGCCCAGCGCAGGATCCCACGCAGGTAGTTGTGCTCGGGTGGCGGCAGCCAGGGCGCCTTGAGGGCGCCGACGAGGGGCGCGTTTCCGACCTTCACCGTTTTCAGCGGGATACCGCGATCGTCCTTGGGAACGTGCGAACGCAGCCAGTGCGCGTACTGGATCTGTCCGCGCAGGCGATCGTCGGCGCTCTCCAGCTTCCTCTGCAGGGCCACAACCCGCCTCGCATCGGCCCGATCCGGGGCCTCTTCGTCGCAGGCGTCCATCTGGCGAAGTTCCGTCAACGGAACCGAACCGAGATGGGCGACGAGGACGTCTGCCGCGAGGGCGGCGCCCCAGGTCTCCGTCCACCGCCCGTAGCGCTCCTCTTCCTCGCCAGGCGGCGGTGGTGGCGTGTCGCTGGTGATCGCGACGCTCGGCCCACGGGGCCCGGCGCGGAAGCAGAGGCCGTGGGACGGCTTCTGGCTCAGATCGCGGTGCCCGCCGCGACTCTCATCCTCGGCGCCGGCGGCTGAGGACATCGCGACGATCTCGAAGTCCTTGGGGAAGCGCTCGCCGAAGTCCTCCAAGTCGAGGATTCCCGTGCGTCGATCGGCTTTCGACTCGAACGGTATGAACCTGAAGCTGCTCTTGTCCCCATTGAGCTGGGTCACATTGGCGTAACGCAAGTCAACCGATGCGCTGGTGAGGACCCTGAGCTTGTCCCGATCGGGAATCTCCTCCTGCTTCGTTCCCTTCTGTTTGGAGAGGATCTCCGAACGGACGTGCAGCAGTGAGAGAAGTGGGTCGAGGCCACCCAGGTGGTCGACGTGGTCGTGAGTGATCACGATCATGTCGATGTCGCCGAGCGAGTAGCCGCTTCGGTATAGGTTCTCGACGAAGTCAACGCCCGGGTCGACCACCACGCCGTAGGGCTCGAGGCTTTCCTCGCCGGAGTGCAGGCGAAGGAAGTAGCCGCCGCCGAGGGCGCGGAACGCCGAGGGTCTCGGCAGCAGGGGGAAAGGTGAGCTGTAGCGACGCATGCAGATGAACTCGATCTCGGCCGATTCGTGATCGAGGGGCTTTCCGTCCGCACGCTTCTCCTTCATCAGGAAACGGTGCGTTTGGGACTTGCGCACGTTGATGCTGTCGGTGCTCATGAAGAGGTCGAGCATCAGGTCGCGGGCGAGCAGCGCGCCGCTCTCCTCGGCGTCCTCGCCCGTTCGGCCATCGGCGAATCGCCCTTTGCGCAACCTCAGCATCAAGTACTCGGCGACCCGCGCGAGCCGTTCGAAGTCGTCGCCGCCGCGGGGCCACTGATCGAGGATCTGCTCGACGTCCTCGAACCGGAGGCACTCCTCGAAGGCCGGGGAGAGCGGTCCCTCCCACCACTTGTTGAAGCGGAAGCGCGCCTTGAGCAGATCGGCCCCGACCAGGGTGCTGTACGGATCGGATTCCCCCGCCTTGCGAAGACAGGCAATGCCCAGGGTCCGCCTCACCCGCTTCCTCGCGATGTAGTGGTCGCGGTCGTCGACCTCCTCCTCGCGGTCGTCCCCTCCTCCCCCCTCTCCTGTCTCTGTCGCCTCCATCCTCTTTCTCTCGCGGCGTTTGGCTTCTTTCATCTCTTCCGAGTCGTAACCGAGGTTGAGTACGAAGAGCAGGTGCCCCAGGCGCAGCAGGATCTCCGCCGCGAGGGCCCCGAGACGGCCGACGATCGAAACTCGGTCGAGCTGGTCCACGACCGGTCGTAGTCGCTCCGATATCTCGGATTTGCGCAGCTCCGGCTCGAAGCGGACGCTCTCCAGCCACTTGATCGCGTCGGCGATGTCCTCGGTGTTGATCGCGGTGTTCGTTTCACTCGAGTGCAGCTCGAGGAACGCACGCCATGCCCGCAGGTGCCAGGAGAGCGCCTCCTTGTGGCGACCCATCTCATAGCAGGCCTTGCCGTGACTGATCTGAAGCTCGACGTTCCAGCGTGAGTTGGCGAGAACGTCCGTCGCCTTGCCTTCGTTGCGCAACAGGCCAAGGCGGTGACTGGCGGCCTTGAAGTGCTGCAGGGCTGGCTTGTGGGCGTGCTCTGCTCGGTAAAGCTCACCGATGTGGTGGTGTGCCTCGGCGTCCAGACCGGCCAGGAACTCGAGCGCCCCGTCGATCTGCACCGGCGCCGACCGTACACGCCGTTCCGCGTCCCGAATCAGCTGGTGAAGCTTGTGGTAGTCGTTGTACGCCTCGACAGCTCCGTTGGGCTTGAGCGCGTGGGCATATGCCCGCCGGTGCAGTGAGAGTAGCCCCACCTGAGTGGCGATCCACATGCAGCGCGTGGGCACAAGATTCTCCCAGGCGCCCCGCACGTCCTCGATCACGGCCTCGCGCTCGTCCTCGCTTTTGGCGAAGAGCCAAGGCGCCGTGCGGCTGATGCAGTAGGCAAAGGTCGAGAGGGCCGCGCTCCTTTCCAGCTCGAGGTTGAGCCAGAGCCGTGCGTCTTTGCCGGCAACCTCAGCGTGCTCACCAAGGCACATCGAGCGCCACGCCTCCACCGCGTGCATGCTGAGGTGGGCCTCGGCATGCACGCGCAGGACGAAGATCGGCAGTGATTTGTCGCCGTTGGTGAGGTCGTCTCCGATGATCTTCTGCAGGAAGTCGGGGCTGTGCCTCCAGGTCGGGTCGTCCGGATTGAGCAGCCGTAACGCAGATCCGTCCCTGGGGCCGATCTCGCGAAAGGCTTTTTCGAATCGATCCTGGTAGCGCTCCAGGCGACGGTTGAGCCGTTCCTTTTTCACACGCGAGTCCCTCGCCTCGGAGGCGCCGTCACGGGGCGTGACCAAGCTGCGGGCGAGATCGCACTGGTTCCGCATATCTACGCCCTTCTTGCTTCGGGCGGGAGGATTGGAGGATCGATCCGGTTCGCCCTCTCCGTCGAACAGCGTCAGCGCCTGGATCGCCTCACCGTAGAAGCGAGGTATGCGGTTCCATTCCTCTTCGCTCACCCAGGGATGGGAGCGGCTCGTGTCCACGCTCTTGCCGCCCGGGCCGATCGCGAAGCGCTTCACGTCAGTCAGCGGGAGCGATTCGGGAAGGGGCTCGCGGGCCGGCCATGACTCCGGCTTGGCCTTGCCGTTCTTGCTCGGCGCCATGTTCGGACGGTCCCACGGCTTCGAGGCGTAGCGGAACCAACCGAGTCTGTGGTTGTAACAGCGCGCCGACTCCACGAGGGCGGCCAGCGCCAGCGAACCAAGGCCCTCTTCTCCGGGCTCCGATTCACCGTCCTGGCGGCGCAGCGCTTCCTCGCGCATCTGGCCACCGAGCCGGTCCAGATGTTTCTCTGCCACGCCGTAGGCACCGAGCAGGTGGTACAGCTCGCACTGAAGGTATTCGCTCAGCTGTCGCTGAATGGTGTCGCCCGCTGTTCGCATATCGACTCAGATCAGCTAACGGCGAGCTCGACACGGTTTTTTTACATTGGTACCTGATGGTACAAATGATGCACTTCTCTAAAGTGTTTTCCAACCAGCGGATTGCAGTCAGGCGCGGGTGAAGCGCCGCCCAGCAGTGGGCGAGGCCTCCTCGTCGAGCAGGACCTTGTCGGACTCGCCCTTTTCGGCCGCTTCGTGCTCCATCCGCGCGATCTTCTCCGGGGTCAGGTCGCCGGCGTTCTCGGCCTCGATCTTGGCCAGCCAGGCAGCGCCCTCGCGCGACTCGTCCTCGTCGAACTCGACCGTGCCGCGATCGAGCGACTTGTCGATCTCTTCGAAGAGGGTGTCGACGAGCTTCTCCTGGGGAACCTTGCGCAGCGGCTTGCCGTGGGCGTAGATCAGGCCCTCGTTCTTGGCGCCGGCAATGCCGAAGTCGGCGTGCGAGGCCTCGCCGATCCCGTTCACCGCGCAGCCGAGCACGGCGACCTCGATCGGCTCGGCGTAGCTTTCCAGCCGCCGCTCGATTTCGGCCACCACCGAGTCCATGTCGAACTGCAGGCGACCGCAGGTCGGGCAGGCGATCAGGACCGGGCCGCGCTCGCGCAGCTGCAATGCCTTGAGGATCTCCCAGGCGACCTTGACCTCCTCCTCGGCGTGGAAGGTCGAGAGGCTGATCCGGATCGTGTCGCCGATCCCGTCTGCGAGCAGAGTGCCGAGGCCGACCGAGGACTTGAGCGAGCCCGACCACTTGGTGCCGGCCTCGGTGATGCCGAGGTGCAGCGGGTAGGGGATCTTCTCCGAGAGCAGGCGGTTGGCGGCGATCGTGTTGGGCACGTTGGTCGACTTGATCGAGACCTTGAAGTTCTCGAACTCGAGGCCCTCCATCAACTCGACGAACTCGACCGCGGCTGCCACCAGCGCCTCGACCGGGCTCTCGCGCTCGAGCGCGTGCAGGTGCTTGGGCAGCGAGCCCGAGTTGACCCCGATTCGCATCGGCACGTTTGCCGCCGTCGCCCGCTGCGCCACCTCGGCGACCTTGTCGCGGCCGCCGATGTTGCCCGGGTTGAGCCGGATGCAGTGGGCGCCCGCGTCGATCGCCTTGAGCGCCAGCGTGTGATTGAAGTGGATGTCGGCGATCACCGGGATCGGCGAGTCCTTGACGATCGTCTTCAACGCCTCGACGTCCTCGTCGCGTGGCACCGCCACGCGCACGATGTCGGCGCCCGCCTCGGCGACCTTGTGGATCTGCTCCATCGTCGCCGCCAGGTTCGCGGTCTCGGTCTTGGTCATCGTCTGCACGGCGACCGGCGCACCACCGCCGATCGGTACGCCGCCGACGAATATCTGCCGCTTGGAAGCCATAAGCAGAGCCTAGCGATGGGGCTTGGCCGAGCGGCTGGAACCCCCAGCCACGGCAAGGCCGTGTGCCGATGCCGTATACATATAGGAATGCTCGGGATCTTTGGAGGAAAAGGCCGCCTGCGAGCCTCTCCCTGGGGCCGCCGGCTCGGTGGCGCCCTGCTCCCTTGCCTTGCCCTGATGATCCAGGCTTCGCTCGCTCAGGCGACTTTCCACGAGGTGCTGATCAGCGAGCTCTACCCGGGTTCCGCCGCGGCGCCGCAGTCGAGCTTCCTCGAGCTGCAGATGTACACCCCCGAACAGAACCTCGTCGGCGGCCACACGATCACCCTCTACAAAGCCGACGGCGGCTCAATCGGCACCTTCGCATTCCCCGTCGATCTGCCCGGCAAAGGGGCAGATCAGCAGACGATGCTGGTCGGCGACAGTGGCGTCGCGGAAGCCTTCGGAGTCACTCCCGACCTCGTCGATGCCGGATTCAACATCCCGGCCGCCGGCGGCGCTGCCTGCTGGGACGGGCTCGACTGCGTCGCCTGGGGCGACTACAGCGGCGTGACCGCGCCCGCGAGTGGGATTCCGGTCGACGCTGGCGGCATTCCGGACGGCAAGGCGATCGAGCGACGCATCTCCGGCGGCGCCTGCAGCAACCGGCTCGAGCCCGCCGATGACACCAACGACAGCGACAGCGACTTCTTCGACGGCACTCCCAGCCCGGTGAGCTACTCGACCGTGCCGTCGGCCGTGATCTGCACGCCGCCGCTGCCAACGCCGACGGTGACGATCGACAGCAAGCCGGCGAGCGCCACCAAGTCGACCGAAGCCAAATTCGGCTTCCACTCGAGCTCTGCGGCGACCGGCTTCGAATGCCGGCTGGACCAGGGCTCCTACGCAGACTGCACCGCCGGCGCCGAAATCACCTACCCCGGGCCACTGGCCGAGGGCGCCCACAGTTTCCGGGTCCGAGCTTCGAACGCAAACGGGGTCGGCGCCCCCGCCGGCTACGGTTGGATGGTCGACCTCACTCCCCCGAACGCGAAAATCAGCAGCCACCCGGTCGATCCCAGCCCGGGCAACTCGTCCTCGTTCAGGTACGGCTCCAGCGACGGTGGCTCGAAATACGAATGCCGCTTGAGCCCGCTGGAAGCGTCATTCGCGCCCTGCGACGCCCAGCCCAAGGTCTACACGGGCCTCGCCGACGGCAGCTACGAATTCGAAGTGCGAGCGATCGACAACGCCGGCAACGTCCAGAGCACGCCAACCGCGTTCGGCTGGACCGTCGACAACTCCCTGCTCGACGAAACGCCGCCGGAGACAGCGATCGTCTCCAAGCCGGGGGATCCGAGCACGAGCCCGGTCGCCACCTTCACCTACAGCTCCAACGAGGCGGGCTCGACCTTCCAGTGCAAGCTCGACGCCGGCAGCTTCAGCGGCTGCCCCGCCGACGGCATCACCTACAGCGGCCTCTCCGAAGGTCCACACAGCTTCCAGGTGCGGGCTGTCGACGCCAGCCACAACACCGACCCGACGCCGGCCGAGTACAGCTTCACCATCGTCGCCGCAGGCGCGGCGCCGGTAGGCAGCACGGGTCCTCGGCCCGGGAGAAAATCCCGCGGCGGTGCGCCGAACACGAAGATCGCCAAGCGGGTGACGCGGACCCACGATCGCACCCCGAGCTTCCGCTTCAGCTCAAACATGGCGGGCGTGCATTTCCAGTGCAAGCTCGACCGCGGACCGTTCCGCACCTGCCGCTCGCCCTTGACGACGAAGAAGCTCAGCTACGGCAAGCACCTGCTCCAAATCCGTGCGCTGGCGGGACAGCACCGCGACCCGACACCGGCAAAGCTCAAGTTCACAGTGGTGAAGGGGTAGACAGGTGGAGCACCAGGTTCCGCCTTAGCGGACGTGGATCCCTTCGCCGGTTATGCGCCCAATGTCGTTGCTGAGACCGATAAAGAAGAGCATCGCGACAAGGATGATGCCAACCGCGCTGGCGCGCTCCATCGTCCGCAATGAGACCGGCGTCCCGCGCAGCTTCTCGATCAGGGCCCAGAAGATGTGACCACCGTCCAGCGGCAGGATCGGCAGCAGGTTGATCAAACCGAGCGAGAGGCTGACGAGGGCGAGCAAGAAAAGCGAGGGATAGACGCCCACGTCGATCGTCTGGTGAGCAGCGTCGCTGATGCCGACCACGCCGGAGATTTCCTTGCGCTGTTTGGACTCGAAGATGCGCGCGAAGACTGATCCGGTCTTGCCGGCGACGAGGGAAATCGTATCCACAGCGCGGGTGGCGGCGGCGCCAACACTGACGTCTTCGGGAACGGTCTTGTAGGAAACGCCGATTAGGGACGTGGCGAATTCCTTCTTGTATTCCGGCCTGATGGAAATTGTCTGTACTGCGCCCTGGCGGCTAATCGTCAGGCGAACGGGCGAGGGCGAGGGCGCGAGGCAGCCGTCATCTTTCTGCCGGCAGCCGTGGGAGGCGATCGCTTCGCTCAGTTTTTCGTGCCGTTGCACCGAGCTCAGATTTGCGTAGGACCTGCCGTCGACGGCGAGGATCTTGTCGCCGACCCGAAGTACCTTCGAGGCAGGGGTACCGCTGCGGAGCTCGCCGACGGACTGGGTAACCCGCTGAGCGTCGGCGAAGTAGATGAAGACCAGAATCGCGAAGGCGAGCACGATGTTCACGGCGGGCCCCGCTGCGATCACGACGATCCGCTTCCAGACCGACTGACGGTGGTACGCGCGCGGCTCGACCTCGGGAGGAAGCTCCTCCTCGGGGCTCATGCCGCTGATTTTGACGAAGCCGCCAATCGGGATCGTCGCGATCCCGTACTCGGTCTCGCCGCGTTTGAACGAGACCAGTTTGGGCCCGAAGAAGAGGAAGAACTTCTCGACCCGCATCCCGGTCGCCTTGGCGGCAAAGAAGTGCCCCGCCTCGTGGAGGATGATCAGCAGCGAGAAGCCAAGAAATACCAGCAGCCAACTCATACCCGTGCCAACCCCCCAACCTCCTCTTCGGTGCGGCGCCGGGCCTCGGCGTCGACGGCAAAGAGATCCTCGAAGTGGGTGGGCTGGACCGCCGGCATCGCGGCAAGGACCCGCTCGATCAGGGCCGGGATCGCGGTAAAGCCGATCTTGCCGGCGAGGAAGGCGGCGACCGCGACCTCGTCGGCGGCGTTGAGCACGCACGGCGCGGTCCCCCCCGCCCTGCCGGCCTCGAGCGCCAGCCGCAGACAGGCAAAAGTCTCGAGGTCCGGCGGCTCGAAGCTGAGCTGCCCGACCGCCGCCAGGTCGAGTCGCGGCACCGCGACGTCGGCGCGTTCGGGGTAATGCAGAGCGTAGGAGATCGGCACCCGCATGTCCGGGTAGCCGAGGTGGGCCAGGGTGGCGCCGTCGTTGAGGTCGATCAGCGAGTGGACGATCGACTGCGGGTGGACGACCACCTCGATCGCCTCGAACGGCACGCCGAAGAGGTGGTGGGCCTCGATCGCCTCGAAGCCCTTGTTCATCAGGGTCGCCGAGTCGATCGTGATCCGCCCGCCCATCGCCCAGGTCGGGTGCGCGAGCGCCTCCTCGACGCTGACCCCGTCGAGATCGGTGCGACCGCGGAACGGGCCCCCCGAGGCGGTCAGAACCAGGCGATCGACTGTTCCCGGCGTCGGCTCGGCGCCAATCAGCTGGAAGAGCGCCGAGTGCTCGGAGTCGACCGGCAGCAGGCGCGCGCCCGTCGCCTCGGCCAGGGCCATCGTCAGCTCGCCGCCGATTACCAGGCTCTCCTTGTTGGCGAGGGCGACGTCGATCCCCTCGCCGAGGGCGACGATCGTCGGGCCGAGGCCCGCGGCGCCGACGATGCCGTTGAGGACCAGGTCTGCTTCAGAGGCAAGAATCAGCTCGCGAATACCCTCCTCGCCCTCGAGCACCTGGCCGTCCCAGGCGCCGCGGGCCGCACGAGCCGAGTCGACGTCGGCGAAGGCGACGGATCGCACCCCGTACTCGCTTGCCTGGGCCAACACGCGCTCCCAGCTCGAGCCGGCCGCCAGCGCGACGACCTCGAGCTCCTCCGAGGCAGCGACGATCTCGAGCGCCTGCGTGCCGATCGAGCCGGTGCTGCCGAGGATTGCCAGCTTCTTCATCCAGATCAGTGTAGGTAGCTCAGTAGATCAGCTGGACGGCGAGGTAGTAGGCGACGACCACGGTGAAGAAAACAGCGTCGAGGCGGTCGAGGATGCCGCCGTGTGGGCCGAAGAGGGTGCCGGTGTCCTTGGTGCCCAGGTCGCGCTTCAGCATCGACTCGAAGAGGTCGCCGATCGGAGCGACCGCGGCGACCGCGGCACCGATGATCAGGGCATCCACCCCGGAGAACCAGTCCTGGTAGAGGCCGGCGAACCAGAAGGCCATCGTGCCGATCACAAAGCCGCCAACGAGTCCCTCCAGGGTCTTGTTCGGGGAAAGGCTGGGGGCGATCTTGTGCGAGCCGAACATGCGCCCGGTGGCGTAGGCGCCGGTGTCGGCGGCGAAGGTGCCGACAAGGACATCGATCAGCAATGCCGCGCCGTGGTGGGGCAGGTCGCGCAGCAGGACCGCGTGAGCCAGGGGGATGCCGATCCAGACGATGCCGAGCAGCGTCACTCCCATCGAGACCGTGATGCCGTCGCGGTGCTCGTGGCCGACGCCGAAGAGGAAGAGCACCGGGAAGCAGGCAGCGAGGATCAGCAGCACGTTGAAGGCGGTGCCGAAATGGGCGGCGAGGATCAGGGCCGCGACCGAAAGGTAGGCGGCCCGGGAGATCGGCCGAGCTGCCTCGGTCATCGCCAGGTACTCGCGCAGGCAGACGACGCCGACGGCGATCATCGCGACCGCGAAGACCAGCCCGCCGGCAACCGTGATCGCGATCGCGAAGACGATCGCCGGGATCGCGAAGACGATGCGTTTGGCGGTCTCGCCGCCGTCGCCACGTTTGCGCCGCGGCGGCCTTGGCGGCCTTGGCGCCCGTTTGGGCGCGGGCTCGGAGTCGAGCAGATCGTCGTCGAAGAGGTCCTGCATCAGGTCCTCGCCCCGAAACGGCGCCGGCGCGCATCGAACTCGCGCAGGCACTCCTCGAGCGCGGTGCGACCGAAGTCCGGCCAGAGCTCGTCGCGGAAGACGAGCTCCGAGTAGGCGCACTGCCAGAGCAGGTAGTTGGAGATCCGCTGCTCGCCGCTGGTGCGGATCAGCAGGTCGGGGTCGTGCATCTCGGGCGCGTAGAGCAGGCGCTGGAACTCCTCCTCGGAGTCGCCCTCGAAGTGCCGTGCCGCGTCGATGATCTCCGCCCGGCCGCCGTAGTTGAAGGCGACGAAGAGGGTGATCCGCTCGTTGTCCTCGGTCGTCTCTTCGGACCAGTCCATGCGGCGGGCAAGCTCCTCGGAGACGCCGTCGCGGCGGCCGATGAAGCGCATCCGCACGCCCTCCTCGTTTAGCTCCGGCGTCTCGGAGGCGATCCGCTCGCCGAACATCGCCATCAAGCCCTCGACCTCCGCCGCCGGCCGCGACCAGTTCTCGGTTGAGAACGAGTAAACGGTCAGCTCCTCGATGCCCAGCTCGACCGCGTCGCGCAGCCGCGCCTTGACCGTGTCGGCTCCCGCCCGGTGCCCCTCTATGACCGGCAGGCCCTGATTCTGGGCCCAGCGCCCGTTGCCGTCGGTGATGATCGCCACGTACCGCGCGGAGGTACTCACACCTCCAGGATCTCCTCTTCCTTCCCCTTGAGGAGAGAGTCGATCTCGGCGATCGAGTCGTCGGTCTGCTTCTGCAGGGCGGACTCGGCGCGGCGCTCGTCGTCCTCGCCGACTTCGCCCTCGTTTTTCAGCTCGCGCAGATCCTGCATCACGTCGCGGCGAACATTGCGGATCGCGACCCGGCCCTCCTCGGCGACACCGTGGACGACCTTGACCATCTCGCGCCGGCGCTCCTCGGTCAGCTCGGGGATCTGTAGCCGCACGACGTTGCCGTCGTTGCTCGGCGTCAGGCCGACGTCGGACTCCTGAATCGCTTTCTCGATCGCCCCGATCGAGCCCTTGTCGAAGGGCGTAACGGTGAGCAGGCGGGCGTCGGAGGTGGCGATGTTGGCCAGCTGCTTGAGCGGGGTCTGGGCGCCGTAGTAGTCGACCATGATGCGGTCGAGCAGGTGCGGTGAGGCGCGCCCGGTGCGCACCGTGGCCAGCTCGCCACGGCTGGATTCGACCGACTTCGTCATCCGGCCTTCGGCGTCCTTGAGCAGTTCGTCGATCAGCTCCACTGGGCTCCCGTTGTCGTCACTCGGCGGGCGCGCTGGAGACCAGCGTTCCCACCCTCTCGCCGCTGACGATCCTATCTATGTTGCCGGCGTCTCCCATGTTGAAGACGTAGATCGGCAGGTCGTTGTCCATGCAGAGCGAGAGCGCGGTCGAGTCCATCACCTTGAGTTCGCGCTCGATCGCTTCGCGGTGGCTGAGCGCGGCGATGAACTTTGCCTCGGGGTTGGTCGCCGGGTCGGAGTCATAGACGCCCTCCACCCCGTTCTTTGCCATCAGGATCGCTTCCGCGTGGATCTCCAGCGCCCGCAGGGCCGCGGCGGTGTCGGTGGTGAAGAACGGGTTGCCGGTGCCGGCGGCAAAGATCACCACGCGCCCCTTCTCGAGGTGGCGCATCGCGCGCCGGCGGATGTAGGGCTCGGCGACCTCCTTGACGTCGATCGCCGAGAGCACCCGCGTGTGCTCGCCGGTCTTCTCCAGCGCGTCCTGCAGCGTCAGCGCGTTCAGCACCGTCGCCAGCATTCCCATGTAGTCGCCGGTGGCGCGGTCCATGCCCTCGGCCGCGGCGGAGAGGCCGCGGTAGATGTTGCCGGCGCCGACGACGATCGCGACCTCGACCCCACGGGCGCGGATTGCCGAGACCTGCTCGGCGATCCGCTTAACCTCTCCCGCGTCGGTGCCGTGGGAGAGGTCGCCCATCAGCGCCTCGCCCGAGAGCTTGAGCAGGATCCGTTTGAACTGGGGGTCGTTGGCCATCTAGGCCCGCGAGCCTATTCGTCGCCGACGCGGAAGTAGGCGAAGCGAGCGATTCGGACGTTCTCGCCGGTCTTGGCGGCGAGCTCCTGGCGCAGCTCCTCGATCGACTTCGAGTCGTGCTTCTCGGCGTTGACGTGCGACTGGTCGAGCAGGGCGACTTCCTGGCCCCACTTGGCGAGCTGGCCGTCGACGATCTTCTCGACCACGTTGTCGGGCTTGCCTTCTTCGCGCGCCTTCTCCTCGAAGACCCGCTTTTCGGCCTCACGCTCCTCGGCCGAGATTTCATCGGTGGTGACGTATTGCGGCGAGGTCGCGGCGACGTGCAGCGCAACCTCGTAGGCAAACGCCTTGAAGTCCTCGTTGCGAGCGACGAAGTCGGTCTCGCACTGGACCTCCACCATCGCCCCGACCTTGTCGTTGGCGTGGATGTAGGAGGCGACAACGCCCTCGTTCGTCCCCCGCCCTGCGCGCTTGGCGGCAGAGGCCTGACCCTTCACCCGCAGAATCTCAACCGCCCGATCGACATCCCCCTCGGACTCGGTCAAGGCGGCCTTGCAATCCATCATCGCCGCCCCGGTCTGATCCCGCAGCGCCTTCACATCAGCAGCCGTGACGCTCACGACTCCCCTCCCTCTTTAGCAGCCTCATCTTTCCCAGCAGCAGCCGCCTCGGCAGGAGCTTTCTCCTCCGACACAGGCTCAGCAGCCTTCTCTTGTGCGGCGGGCTGCTCCGGTGCCTTCTCTGTGGTTACGGGCTCCGCTGGAGCCTTCTCCGCGGCAGCAGGCTCAGCCGGCTTCTCAGCGGCAACCGGAGCCCCCGCTTTCGCCTCGGGCTCCGCCACCTTGGCCGGGGCCTGGGCCTTAGGCGCTCCGCCTGCGGGTGGCGGTGTAGGGGGTACCGCCCCCGAGGACGCTTTAGCGACCGCAGGGGGCGGTGGGTCCCCTGCACCGACAGGACCCGCAGCCGGGGCGTTTGAACCCTTAGCCGGAGAACCCTTAGCCGGAGAACCCTGCGCCTGACCCTGAGCGGGAGCCGCCTGCTGAGCCTGCTGCTGCGCCGCCTGAGCCTGCTTAGCAACCTCCGCTTCAGCCGCAACTTCTTAGCCGCTTCCTCAGCCGCAACCCGCTCCTTCTCTTCTTCCTCGCGCTTCTTGCGCTCTTCTTCCTCCTTCTTGCGCCGCTCCATTTCCTCGGCGATCCGCTTCTCCTCCTGGACCCGCCAGGCGCCGGCGCCCTGCTCGATCGCGCCGCCGATCGTGCCGATCACCAGCTGGCAGGAACGGATCGCATCGTCGTTGCCGGGGATCACGTAGTCGATCGGCTTCGGGTCGCAGTTGGTGTCGACCAGGCCGATGATCGGGATCCGCAGGCGAGCGGCCTCGCGCACGGCGATCTCCTCGGTTTTCAGGTCGGTGACGAAGACGGCGTCGGGCAGGCGGTCCATGTCGCGCACGCCGCCGAGGTTGAACTCGAGCTTGGCGAGTTCGGCCAGCATTCCCATCCGCTCCTTGGTCGGCAGCAGCTCGAGCTTGCCCTCGTCGCGCCAGCCGGTCAGCTCGTGCAGGCGCGCGATCCGCGCCGACATCGTGTTGAAGTTGGTCAGCAGGCCACCCAGCCAGCGCTGGTTGACGTAGGGCATCTTGCAGCGGTCGGCCCATTCTTCGACCGGGCCGCGGGCCTGCTTCTTGGTGCCGACGAAGAGCACCGTGCCGCCACCGCTGGCGAGCTCGCCGACGAAGCGGCGCGCGTTCTCCAGCAGCGCCTCGGTCTGGATCAGGTCGATGATGTGGATCCCGTCCAGCTCGCCGAAGATGTAGCGGCGCATGTTCGGGTTCCAGCGACGGGTCTGGTGGCCGAAGTGGACTCCGGCCTCCAGCAGCTCTTTGAGGCCTGCCTCTGGCATTGGTGAAGCTCCTTGTTTTGGGGCTGCTTCCCCGCCGCCCTTGCCGGGATCCGGCGCAATGCCGGTCAGGATCCGGGTCGGTGTCGACGGGGGTTGGTTTCCGAGCCGACGATTGTAGAGGGGCGAGCGGAGCTAAGTGGTGCGGGCCGCTTCCAGCGCCGCGGCAAGGTCGGCGGGCAGCTCGGAGCGAGAAGCTCATCCGCTCGCCGCTGGCGGGATGGTCGAAGGCGAGCCGGTGGGCGTGGAGGAACTGGCGCTCGAGGCCGTACTTGCGCTCGCCGCCGTAGGTCGCGTCGCCGACCAGGGGGTGGCCGATCGCGGCGAAGTGGGCGCGGATCTGGTGGGTGCGGCCGGTCTCCAGACGGGCCTCGAGGTAGGTCTCGGCGCTGAGCAGCTCGATCACCTCGAAGTGGGTGCGGGCCTGGCGCGAGGCGGCGCCCGAGACCGCCATCCGGTGGCGCTGGCGCGAGGCGCGTCCGATCGGGGCGTCGATCGTGCCGGTGCGCGAGGCGAGGCGGCCCTCGCGCCAGGGCGAGGTAGATCGCGCTCGACCTCGCGGCGCTGCACCTGGGCCTGCAGGGCCGCGTGGGTCGCATCGTTGCGGGCGACGACGAGCAGGCCGCTGGTGTCCTTGTCGAGCCGGTGGACGATCCCCGGCCGCTCGGGGTCGGCGCCGCCGCCGAGCAGGTCGCCGAGCTCGTCGACCAGGGTCGGGCCGCTGGTGCGAGGGCGCCGGGTGAACGACCAGCCCCGCCGGCTTGTCAACCACCGCCAGGTCGTCGTCGACATGGACGATCCGCAGCTCCGTGACTCCAACCCCACCCGCTCGGTGCGCTTTATGCCCATCCAGGGAGCAAAAGGCGCACCGGAAGTCATCGGGGTCGCGCAGGTAGGAGAGGGCGAGGAGCAGGACGCCGCCGGTGACGGCGACGTCGGCGAGGTTGAAGGCGGGCCAGCTGCCGATCGGATGTAGTCGGTGACCGCGTCGGCCCGGATCCGGTCGGCGAGGTTGCCGAGCGCGCCGCCGGCGAGCAGCCCGGCCGCGACCCACATCCCGGGCCGGGTCGGGTCGCGGGCGAAGAGGTAGCCGACGACGCCCAGCGCCAGCGGCGGTGAGCGAGCACGAGGCCGACGCCGCCGCCGCTGGCGAGCCCGAAGGCGACGCCGCTGTTGTGCGAGAGGGTCAGGTCGAGCGGACCGAGCACGTCGACGTTCTGGCCGGGAACCAGGTTCGCTTCGATCAGCGGCCTTCGCCGCCTGGTCGGCGACGACGACGAGACCGCAGAGCGCTCCCGCCAGGCGCCAGGCGCGGCCGCTCGCTGCGCCGCTCACCCTTCGATCAGGCCGACGACGACGGCGCGCAGCGATGAAGAGCAGCGATGATCGCCGAGCATCGGGCTGAGGTCGAGCGCGAAGCCGCCACCGCCGATCGGCGGCAGGAAGCGCCGGAAGAGGTTGAGGTAGGGATCGGTGGTCTCTTTGACGAAGTCGAGCGTCGCCCGCAGCGCCCGGTTGTAGGGCATGCGCGGGATCCAGGAGATCAGCACGTTGAGAAGATCAGGATGATGTAGACGAGGAAGAGCGCGCTGACGTAGTCGGCGACGTCGTAGCGGGTGATGGCCAGCAGCAGGTCATCCGCCGCATCCTCTCCAGCGAGGCCCGCACGGCGGCCTCGAAGGCCTCACGCGCCCCCTCTCGGTCCAGCGCCTCCAGCCCGGCCTCGGTGCTGCCGCCCGGCGAGGCGACCGCCTCGCGCACGTCGGCGGGGTGCCGCGAGCGCGCAGCAGCTCCGCCGTCCCGGCGGTCGTCTCGACCACCAGCTCCCGGGCCAACTCCGCATCGAGCCCGTCGGCGCGCCCGCATCGGCGATCGCCTCGACCGCCAGCGCCAGGTAGGCGGGCGCGCAGCCCATCACCGCCGTCGCCGCATCGAAATGCTCGATCGGGCAGCTCGACCACATGCCCAAGCGCCTCGAGCACGCCCGCAGCTCCGCGCTCGGGCTCGCCGGCGACGCAGAGCACGCCCTTGCGCACCTCGACCCCGACGTTGGGCATCACCCGAAACACGTCGGCATCGGGAAAAGCCGCCGCGACCGCTCCAGCGAGGTGGCCCCGAGCAGCGAGACGACGACCTTCGCGCCCGCCAAGCTCCGCCGCGGCCTCATCGAGCTTCGCCGGCTTCACCGCCAGCACGACCAGATCGGCCCGCTCGGCAAGCTCCCCGTTCGAGGCGACCGCCTCGCCGCCAAGCTCCTCGGCCAGCTTCGCCGCGCGCCCGAGCCGGAGTCGGTGAAGAGCATCGCGTCGAACGGCGCCGCTGCAGCCCACGCGCCATAGCCGCAGCCATGTTTCCCGAACCGACAGAAGCCGACGATCATCGACCGCAGGCAGACTCGAGAGGAAGGCGGGGCACGCCGCTAGGACTGGTTGAAGAAGCCTTTGTCGAGCAGCCGCGCCTTCTCCTCGGCCGACACCTCGACGTTGCGCGGCGTCAGCAGGAAGATCTTCTCGGCGATCCGCTGCATGCCGCCGTCCAGCGCGTAGGTGAGGCCCGAGCAGAAGTCGATCATCCGCTTCGAGAGCTCGTGATCGGTCGTCTGCAGGTTGAGGATGACCGGCACCGAGCGCTTGAACTGGTCGGCGACCTGCTGGGCGTCGTTGAAGTTGCGTGGGATGACGAGGTGGACCTGGACGTCGGAGTCGCCGTTGCCGACCGGGCGCAGCGTGCGGGTCCGCGAGGCGGAGATCGGCTCGTCGTCGGCGAAGATGTCGTCGATCTCGTCGCGACGCGAGCGGCGCGAGGTCGGCAGGCGCCGCACCTGGCCCGACTCGCGGCGGCCTTCGTAGGCCTCTTCGGCGCCGGTCTCGGGCTCGAAGTCTTCCTCGTACTCGGGGCCGTAGTCGTGATCCTCGGCAAGGCCGAAGTAGACCAGCGCTCGATGCCATGTATCGCGTAGGGCCATGGTTATCGCGTGTTTCGGCCTTGCGCAGGCCGATTCCTTTACGGAATTGCCAGAGATTATGCGCCGGATCTACATGTAGAGGGCCGTGCCCAGGCGGACGATCGTCGCCCCCTCCTCGACCGCGACCTGCCAGTCCTGCGAGGTGCCCATCGAGAGGCGCTGCAGGCCGTGCTCGGCGGCGAGCTCGGCGAGGCGGGCGAAATGGGGGCGCGAGTCCTCGGGGTCCTGGCTGAACGGCGGCATCGTCATCAGGCCGCCGACGCGGACCGGGCAGCGCTCGATGAACGCGCCCAGCTCGGCCGGGCGCCACGCCGCCCTTGCCCTCCTCGCCGGCGACGTTGACCTCGACCAGGACCTCGGTCTCGGGGCCGCCGTGGCGGCCGAGCTGCTCCAGGGCGGAGTCGGTGGCGACCGAGTGGATCAGGCGGCAGATCGGCAGCAGCTGCTTGACCTTGCGGCTCTGCAGGTTGCCGATGAAGTCCCACTCGAAGGCGTCGCCCCAGCGCTCGTGCTTGGCGACCAGGTCCTGCTGGCGGTTCTCGCCGACGAGGCGGACGCCGGCCTCGGCCAGCGCCCCCATCTCCTCCAGCGGCACGTACTTGCGTCGCGGCGAGGATCTCGACCCCGGGCCCGGCGATCTCGCGCGCCCGGCCGAGGTTGGCGGCGATCTTCTCCGGGTCGAGCCCGTGGATCAGGCCCGGCACGCTCAGCCCTCCTCCCGATCCAGCCAGACGAGGCCCGCCTGGCGCCCGGTGCGGCCGCCGTCGCGGCGGTGGGAGAAGAAGAGCTCCGCGCTCGCAGCTCGTGCAGAGCCCGGCCGCCTCGATCTGCTCGACCCCCGCCTCGCGCAGCAGCCGGCGCGCCACCTCCGGCAGGTCGAGCATCCGCCCGGCGGCGATGCCGTCGCCGAGCGCGGCGAAGGCCTCGAGCACCTCGTCGCCCACCTCGTAGCAACAGGGCCCGATACCGGGGCCGATCGCCGCGTCGGTGGCGCCGACCGCCGTCGGCGCCCCTGCGCGACGATCCCCGGCCGCCAGGCCGCGCCAGCCGCAGTGCAGCATCGCCACGCCCGCCGGGGCCGGCGAGCGGCGACCGGCAGGCAGTCGGCGACGAAGACGAGCGGCGCGAGGCCGGGACTCGGCGGTGACGTGGCCGTCGACCTCGGGGATCGCGGCGCCGGCTCGGCGAAGGGACTGGGCGCCTGGGGCCGTCGTGGATGGCCAGCTCGGCGCCGTGCACCTGGCGGCCGCTGGCGACTCGCTCCGGGTCGAAGCCCGAGCGCCGCGGCCAGGCGGCCGAGGTTCTCGACCACCGACTCGCACTCGTCCTCGGTGAGACGCCGAGGTTGAGGCGTCGAAGGGCGGCTCGCTGACCCCGCCGGCGGGTCGAGAAGGCCGCTCGCGCGCCGGCAGCTCGGCCTCGAGCCAGCGCACGCCCTCGCCTCACGCCACTCCATCGTCGCTCCCTCGCGGCCGTCGCCAGCGCCACCGCCAGCTCCGCCTCGCGGCCCGTCGATCTCGCCGTCGAGCTTGCGCCGCAGGGCCTCCTCAGGCCCCGCCCCAGCGCCGGGCCCTGGCGGAACGCCGGCCGCGATCAGGTCCGCGCCGTCGATCTCCAGCGTCACCTCGCGCCACTCCGCCAGGTAGCGGTCGAGCCACTCGGCGCCCAGGGCCCGGGCGAGGACGAGCTCGACCGGGTCGTGGCCGCGCGGCCAGCGCGACCGCCTCCGAGGGACGCTCGGGGCTCGCCGCGGCCAGCGCCGCCTCGCCGCCCGCGGGCCAAGGGCAGCGGCGAAGCAGCGGCCCGCTCGCGGGGCGCCACGCTCGCCCCAGGGCGCCGCCGCGAGCAGCTCGGCGACCGCGCTCGACAAGCTCGACGCCGCCTGCGCGCAGCTCGACCAGGCCCCACTCGCCGAGCAGCTCGAAGCCGCTCGCGGCGCCTTGGCTTCGGCGGCAAGCCGCAGCAGCTCGGCGTCGCGCCGGTCGGCGGAGACCGTGCTCAGGTCCGACTCGCGCAGCAGCTCCGCGGTCTCCGGCTCCAGCTCGAAGCCGAAGCGGGCCGCGTAGCGGCGCGGCGCGAAGCGCCCGGGTCGGGTCGTCGACGAACGAGTCGGCGTGCAGGACCCGCAGCCGCCGGGCCGCCAGGTCGGCCTGCGCCGCCGTATGGGTCGATCAGGCGTGGCTCGCCTTGCAGCGGGATCGCCATCGCGTTGATCGTGAAGTCGCGGCGCGCCAGATCGGCCTGCGAGGTCGGCCGCCGGCTCGACGACCGGCAGCGCGCCCGGGTGCGGGTAGGTCTCCGAGCGCGCGCGTGGCGATGTCGACCTCGTGGCCCGTCGAGCTTCACCTTGGCGGTGCCGAAGCGCTCGTGCGCGGTCACTTCGGCGCCCAGCCGCGCGGCGAGCGCCGCCGCGTCGCCCTCGACGACGAGATCGATGTCGGCGCGGCCGCGCCCGAGCAGCAGGTCGCGTACCGCGCCGCCGACCAGGTAGACCGGGTCGCCGCCGGCCTCGCGCACAGGTCGCCAGCTCAGGGTGCATGTGCTCGAGCGCCTCGGCGAGGCCTCGTCGGTCTCGTCGGTGCATGCGCGTAGCCTACCATGATCGCCTCTGCGGATGGCCGATGACCCGATGAGCGCGTGCGACTGGACGACGACGCGCAGGCCGCGGCCGTCGCATCAGCTGTCGTCGCCGCGGCCGCGGCGGTCGCCCTGGGCATAGTCTCCTCGGCATCGAGCCGTGATCGCGGCTCGCCGTCTGGTCGGCGTCCTCGCACCGTCAAGGCACGGCGCTAAGCCGGAAACGGACGCCAGCAGGCCAGCCAGAGCTGCAACGTCCGACCTGGTCCGCAACGCGACCCCCCAGCCCGACTGGCAGCCGCACACCGGCCCGGTGCCGATCCTCGAGTACCACGTGCTCGGCGCCGCGCCCGTCAGACGCGCCCTACCCCGAGCTCTACGTGACACGGCCGGATTTCCACAGCCAGATGGACTGGCTGGACGGAACACGGCTACGAAGGCGGTGACCCTGGAAACGGTCGAGCGAGCCTGGTACCACGGCGGCACGCTGCCCGCCAAGCCGGTCGTGCTCTCCTTCGACGACGGCTACCGGCCGCAGTTCACCTACGCCCTGCCGGAGCTGCGCAAGCCACGGCTGGCCCGGCGTGCTCAACCTCAAGGCCGAAGGCTCCGACCTCTACGAGAGCAACGTCAAGGCGATGATCGATGCGGGCTGGGAGCTGGCCGCCCACACGATCAACCACCAGGACCTGACCACGCTCGGAGCGCCGGAACTGAAGGAAGAAGTCGCCGGGATCGCGCGCGATCCTGCGACGCGAATACGGCGTCCCCGTGGCCGAACTTCTGTTACCCGGCCGGGCGGTTCGACGAAACGGTGATCGCCGCGGTCAAAGCCGCCGGCTACACCGGCTGCGACAACGGAGATCCCCGGCGAGGCTACGCGCGATGCTCCGTACGAACTTGCCCGCTTCGAGATCCTCGGTTCCTCAGGAGTCGCGGGCCTTGCGGAAGATCTTGGCGGCTGATGGCGAGACGGTCACCCTCTCCCGGAGGCTTCTGCTCAACGCTTTGAAGCATCACAAACGATCTGCTGCGCAACGGTCTCCGGGAGAGGGTGACCGTCTCGCTTCAACCTCAACGTCGTACCGGGATGCCGGCGGCCGCCATTTGCTCCTTAGCTTCGTGGACCGTGAAGGTGCCGTAGTGGAAGATCGAGGCGCAGAGGACAGCGTCGGCGTTGCCGTCTGCGATTGCTTCCGATAGGTGCTCGAGCGTCCCGGCTCCTCCGGAGGCGATGACCGGGACTGAGACCGCGTCGGCTACTGCCCTGGTCAGCTCGATGTCGTAGCCGTCGTTGGTGCCGTCGCGGTCCATGCTGGTGAGGAGCACCTCCCCCGCGCCGAGCTCTGATCGCTTCCTTTGCCCAGGCGACGGCCTCGCGGCCCTCGACCTTCTTGCGGCCGCCGTTGACGTAGACGCCCCATGCCGTCTCCTCGCGCTTGGCGTCGATAGCGATCACGACGCATTGGGCGCCGAAGTGGTCTGCAAGCTCGGTGAGCAGCTCCGGGCGCGCCAGCGCAGAGGAGTTGACCGAGACCTTGTCGGCGCCGGCGTCGAGTACAGCTTGCGCGTCCTCTACCGAGCGGATGCCGCCGCCGATCGTGAAGGGGATGAAGACGTTGTCGGCTGTTCTCCGAGCCAGCTCGACGATCGTGTCGCGCTTTTCGTGCGAGGCGGTGATGTCGAGGAAGACCAGCTCGTCGGCCCCCTCGGCGTCGTAGCGCTCAGCCAGCTCGACCGGATCCCCCGCATCGCGCAGGCCGACGAAGTTGGTGCCCTTGACGACTCGGCCCGCAGTCGACGTCGAGGCAGGGAATGACGCGCTTCAGCACCATCCCTACAGCCTAGTGTGGCGACTTTCCCGTCATATGGACGGATAAGTCGCCACACCCTCAGCGAAGCGCGGCGATGCCCTCCGCGACGGTGAACTTGCGCTCGTAGAGGGCGCGGCCGACGATCGCGCCCTCGATGTTCGGAGCGGCCTCGCGCGTCAGGGCTTCGAGGTGCGACAGGTTGCCGACTCCGCCCGAGGCGATCACCTGAGCCTCGGTCGCTGCCGCAATCCGCATTCAGCTCGCCAGTCGCCGGTCCCTCCATCGTCCCGTCGACCTCGATCGCCGTGCAGAGGAACCTCGCCACGCCCGGGCGCTCAGCTCCGCGACGGCCTCGACGACCCCCTCCTCACCTGCTTCGGTCCACCCCGATAGCGCCACCTTGCCGTCGCGGGCGTCGACCGAGACGACGATGCGCTCGCCGTGCTTCTCCAGCGCCTCGGCGAGGAACTCCGGGTCGCGCAGCGCGGCGGTGCCGATCACGACCCGCTCGGCTCCTGCCTCGAGCACCGCCGCGACCGAGGCCTCGCATCGCGCAGCCCGCCGCCGACCTGGATCGGGCACTCGACGGCGGCGGCGATTCGCCGCACCGCCTCGAGGTTCCGCGGCTCCCCCGCCTTGGCCCCGTCGAGATCGACCACGTGCAGGAACTCCGCCCCTTCGCCGGCCCAGCGCTTCGCCGCGTCGACCGGGTCGGCGTCGTAGGCCGTCTCGCGCTCGTAGTCGCCCTGCAGCAGCCGCACGGCCTGGCCGCCGCGGATGTCGATCGCCGGGATAGAGGATCACGCCGGGACGGAGGCGCAGATCCCGGCGAAGTTGGAGAGCAGGCGCAGGCCGGCGGCGCTCGACTTCTCGGGGTGGAACTGGACGCCGAAGACGTTGTCGCGCTCGGCCGCGCAGGCGAAGCGAGCGCCGTAGGCGGCGGTGCCGAGCAGGTCGCCCGGCCTCGGGCTCGGGGCGAAGGAGTGGACGAAGTAGAAGGGCGTCTCGGTCTCGATCCCCTCGGTCAGCGCGCGACTGCCGCTCCCAGCGCACCGGCGACCAGCCGATGTGCGGGACCTTGAGCCCCGGCGCGTCGAGCTCGCTGACCGCGCCGGAGAGCAGGCCGAGCCCCTCCGCCCCGCCGAGCTCGGTGGTCGAGTCGAAGAGCAGCTGCAGGCCGAGGCAGATGCCGAGGATCGGCACGCCGGCCGTCGCGCCGCTCGGCGATCAGCTCGTCGAGGCCGAGCTCGCGCATGCCCTCCATCGCCTTCGGGAAGGCGCCGACGCCGGGCAGGATCAGCCCGTCGGCGCCCGAATCGTCTCCGCGTCGTTGGCGATCGTCGCCGTCGCGCCGACGTGCTCGAGCGCCTTCTCGACCGAGCGCAGGTTGCCCATCCCGTAATCGAGGATGCAGATCCGCGTGGTCATTCGCTCAGCGTCCCCTTGGTCGAGGGCACGCCGCTCTCCTCGGGGTCGACCGAGACGGCGACGCGCAGGGCGCGGGCGAAGGCCTTGAAGCAGGCCTCGATCATGTGGTGGGCGTTGGTGCCGTAGCGGACCGAGACGTGCAGGGTCAGCTTGGCGCTGTTGGCGACGGCGCGGAAGAACTCCTCGGCCAGCTCGGTGTCGAAGCCGGCGATCGAGGTCGCCGGCAGGTCGGCGTCGAAGACGCAGAGCGGCCGGCCGGAGATGTCGATCGCGCACTCGGCCAGCGACTCGTCCATCGGCACCAGCGGCCGAGCCGTAGCGCCGGATCCCGGCGCGGTCGCCGAGCGCCTCGTCGAGCGCCTGCCCGAGCACGATGCCGACGTCCTCGACCGTGTGGTGCGCGCCGGTCTCGAGGTCGCCGCTGGCCTCGACCTGCAGCCCGAGCCGCCCGTGGCGGGCGAGCAGGTCGAGCATGTGGTCGAGGAAGCCGACCCCGGTGCTGGCGCTCGACTCGCCCCCGTCGAGGTCGAGCGAGAGCCGGATCTGCGTCTCGGCGGTGCTGCGCTCTCTTTTGGCCGTGCGGCTCATCTCGTTTAGTCTTTCGGCCCTAATCATCGCGGACTCGCCGTGGACGGGGAAGCCCTCGGCCCGGGCGATGCGATCGACATGCGGTGCCAGCTTCGCCGCCGCCTCGGCTGGAATCTCCACGGTGGCGATCTTGCGGCGGAAGGTATCGGGACCGAGCGGGCCGGAGAAGCGGCCGGCGCCGCCCGGTCGGAAGCACGTGGTTGGAGCCGGCGACATAGTCGCCGAAGGCGGTGGCGCTGTAGCGGCCGGCGAAGACGCAGCCAGCGGTGGTCACTCGGCTGGCGAGCGCGGCCGCGTCCTCGACGAGAAGCTCGAGGTGCTCCGGCGCGAAGGCGTTGGCAAGCTCGACGGCGTCGCTGAAGGTCTGGGGACTTGGACCAGCGCGAGCGGCGAATCGCCGATGTCTGGGCGCTCGGCGGCGACCCGCTTCGGTGGCCGCCGCCAGGTCTTCAAGCACCGCCTTCTCGACGGCGACGACGACAAGCGGGCTCGTCTCGCCGTGCTCGGCTTGGGCGCAGAGGTCGAGCGCGGCCCACTCGGGGTCGGTGTCGTGCCCCGGCGACCACCATCAGCTCCGAGGGCCCTGCGTAGTGAGTCGATGCCCGACCCGGCCGCTACACCATTCGCTTCGCCTCCTGCACCCAGGCGTTGCCCGGGCCCGGCGATCACATCGACTGCGTCAATCGGTCTCGGTGCCGTAAGCGCAGGGCGAAGATCGCCTGGGCGCCGCCCATCGCGTAGATCTCCTCGACCCCGCAAGAGCCGCCGCCGCCAGGACCAGTGGGTTGACGTCGTCCATCGGGGCCCGGCGGCGAGGCAAGCGCAAGTCGCTCAACCCCGGCAACGCGGGCCGGGATCGCGCACATCAGGACGCTCGACGGGTAGGCGGCGCGACCCGCCGGGCGCGTAGATGCCGGCTGCAGCGACCGGCACCTCGCGCACGGCACCGCGCTGGCCATGTGGCAGCTCGACCTCGCTGCAGGCCGAGTCGAGCTGCGCCTCGGCGACCGCGCGGACGTTGCCCGCGGCGATCTCCAGCGACTCGCGTAGACGCGGGGTCGAGGCCGGCCAGCGCTGCTGCCGCTGCTTCCGGGTCGACGCGCAGTGAGTCGCGGGGCGTCTCGGTGGCATCGAAGCGCGCCGTCAGTCTCGAGCACAGCGCTCGTCTCCGCGCCTCCGAACATCCTTCTCGATCCGACTGATCTCGGCGTCGACTTCGTCCAGCGACTCGCCTTCAGCCCAATGCGCGAACTGCTGCCGCGGTCTCAGCGGCTCCCTCCCACTCGAAGCCGTTCGACCTTCATCGCGCCACCGCCTCCCGCAGCTTCGCCGTCAGCCCGTCGACCTCGCGCGCCCGCAGCTTGTGCGCGACGCGGTTGGCGACGAACCTCGCCGTGCACTCGAGGATCTCCTCGCGCACCTCGAGGTCGTTCTCTTCCAGGGTGCGGCCGGTGGCGACCAGGTCGACGATGCCGTCGGCGAGGCCGATCAGCGGCGCCAGCTCGACCGAGCCCTTGACCTCGATCACCTCGACCTGGCGGCCGGTGGCCTCGAAGTGGCGTTCGGCGATGCGCGGGTACTTGGTCGCGATCCGCATCATGCCGAGGCGGCGCTGCGACTCGCCCAGCCGCTCGTCGCCCTTGCGCCCGGCGAGCACCATGCGGCAGCGGCCGAAGCCGAGGTCGAGCAGCTCGTAGACGACCCGGTCGGACTGCTCGAGCAGCACGTCCTTGCCGGTGATGCCGACGTCGGCGGCGCCGGCCTCGACGTAGGTCGGCACGTCGGAGGGCCGCATCGTCACCAGGGTGATGCTCTCGCCCTCGAAGATCAGCGAGCGCGACTCGCCGCGCACCTCGGCGGTCTCGATGCCCGACCGCGTCGAGCGCGTCGAGCGTCTCGCCGAGCAGCGCGCCGCGCGGCACCGCCAGCTTCAGCGGCCCCTCGGCCTTGGCCCGGCCCATCCCGGCGACCTCGACGCTCACGAGTCCTCACCCTGCCGCGCGACTCCTCCTCCATCTGGGCGACGTGGACGCGCTCCAGGTAGAGGGCGAATCCGGCCGCCGGCAGGTCGAGGCCGAAGCGCTTCAGCAGCCCGTCGTAGCGGCCGCCGCCGCCGAGCACGTGGCCGAGCGCCGGGTCGTAGACCTCGAGGATCGCGCCGCTGTAGTAGCCGAGGTCGCGCAGCAGGCCGAGGTCGATCTGGACCCGCTCGGCCACCCCGCGCGCCTCCAGCGCCTCGAGGGTCTCGCCGAGGCGTGCCGTGGCGCGCTCGACCGCGGCGCCGCCGAGCGAGCGCGCCTCCTCCAGCACCTCTTTGCCGCCGCGCAGCTGCGAGAGCGCGACGCAGGTGGCGATCTGCTCGTCGCCGATGCCCTCGAGCTCGGAGAGCTCGGCCTCGAGCCCGACCAGGTCGTGGGCGGCGAGGCGGCCGAGGATCGAGTCGCGCGCCTCGCCCTCGACGCCGAACTCGGCCAGCAGCTGGCGGTAGAGGTCGGCGTCGCCGAGGCCGATCACCGCCCGGTCCAGCCCGGCGGCGTCGAGCGCCGCCTCCAGCACCTCGACCACCTCGGCGGTGCCCTGCTGGCGCCGGCGCGCCGATCAGCTCGACCCCGGCCTGGGCGAACTCGCGCATCTGGCCGCGCTGCGGGCGCACCGCGCGGAAGGCGTTGGCCAGGTAGCAGAGGCGCAAGGGCATCTCGGCCTTGGCGTAGCGGCTGGCGACCAGGCGCGCGATCGGCACGGTCATGTCGGAGCGCAGGGCCAGCAGGTCGCCGCGCTCGTCGAAGAAGCGGTAGGCGGTGTCGGCGGTGCGCCCGTCGCCGCGGGCCAGCACCTCGTCGTACTCGATCGCGGGCGTCGCCACCTCGCCGTAGCCGCGCTCCTCGAAGACCTCGATCAGGGCGAGGTGCAGGCGCCGCAGCTCCCGCATCTCGTCGGGCAGCACGTCGCGCGTTCCAGGGGGAATCGGATGGATCATCGGCCGGACCTTACGAGAGCGGGCCTGAAAGCCCGCTCAGGCAGGGACCTCTGAGGAGACCCGTTCAATCTGGGCGCCGAGGCCGCGCAGGCGCTCGTCGATCTGCTCGTAGCCGCGATCGATCTGGCGGATGTTGCCGATCTCCGAGGTGCCGTCCGCCGCCAGGGCGGCGATGAGCATCGCCATCCCGGCGCGGATGTCGGGGCTCTCGACGCGTTCGCCGTGAAGCCGGCTCGGACCGCTGACGATCGCCCTGTGGGGATCGCACAGCGTGATCCGAGCGCCCATCGCGACCAGCTTGTCGACGAAGAAGAGGCGGTTCTCGAACATCTTCTCGAAGATCAGGATCTCGCCGTCGGCCTGCGTGGCGAGGGCCGAGCGCGATCGAGGTCAGGTCGGCCGGGAAGGCCGGCCAGGGGCCGTCCTCGATCTTCGGGATCGCGTCGCCGAGGTCGGCCTTGATCCGCAGCTTCTGCCCGGGGGGGACGAGCATGTCCCTGCCGTCCATCTCCGAGTGCAGGCCGAGGCGGCGGAACTGGCGGCGCACCATCAGCAGGTCGAGCGGCTCGACGTCGCGGATGCGCAGGTCTCCCCCGGTCGCCGCGGCGAGGGCCATGAAGCTGCCGACCTCGATGTGATCGGCGGAGATCGTGTGCTCGGCGCCGCCGAGAGCCGATCGCGGCCGTGCACGGTCATCACGTTGGAGCCGATGCCGTCGACCTGGGCGCCCATCGTGCAGAGCAGTCGCGCCAGGTCCTGTACGTGCGGCTCGCAGGCGGCGTTGGAGATCGTCGTCGGCCCGGGGGTCAGCGCCGCTGCCATCAGCGCGTTCTCGGTGCCCATCACCGAGGGCTCGTCCATGAAGATCGCGGCAGGCGCAGAGACCCCCGGCGGGGGCGCTGAGCTCGATCCAGCGATCGCCGTCGACCCGGGCGCCGAGGTCGTTGAAGGCGTCGAGGTGGGCGTCGAGGCGGCGACGGCCGATGAAATCGCCGCCGGGCGGCGGCATCCTCGCCTCGCCGAAGCGGGCGAGCAGCGGCCCGGCGAGGAGGAAGGAGGCGCGGATCTGTTTGGAGAGCTCCTCGTCGACGGTCACATCGGTGACCCCCTTGGCGCAGAGCCGCACGCTGTTGTCGGCGACCCAGGCGACCTCGACGCCGAGGCGCTCGAGCAGAGCGATCTGCGCTTCGGTGTCGCGAATGCGCGGCACCCGGTGCAGCAGCAGCTCCTCCTCGGTGAGCAGGCAGGCGGCGAGGATCGGCAGCGCCGCGTTCTTGTTGCCGGCGACGGTCACCTCGCCGGAGAGCGGCACCCCGCCCTCGATGACGAATTTCTCCATAGCTAGGACTCTTCGCGCTCGGTCGACCATTCTCCGGCTAGGGTAACGCCGCCATGGGGAGAGGCTGGAAGATCCTGATCGGGGTCGTGCTCGTGTTCGTTGTCCTGCTCGGGCTCAACGCGCTTTCGGTCGACCACGAAACCAAGTCGGCCGGGGTTACCGAACCGGGCGGGCGGATCCTCAAGTCTGCCGGGCGGCGAACTCGAGGTGGTCGAACACGGGCCGCGGAAGGCGAGCCCGATCGTCCTGATCCACTGCTTCACCTGCGCGATCAACTGGTGGGACAAGATGATGCCGCTGCTCGATCGCGATCACCGGGTGGTCGCAATCGACCTGCTCGGCCACGGTGGCTCGGAAAAGCCGACCTCCGGCTACTCGATCGCCAACCAGGCGGATTTGGTCGCCCAGGCCCTGGGTCGGCTGGGAGTCAGCGACGCCGAGGTGGTCGGCCACTCGCTTGGCGGCGCCGGTGGCGATCGCGCTCGCCGAACAGTCCCCGCAGCTGGTCGACCGGATGGTGATCGATCGACAGCATCCCCGACCACTCAAAGCGGCGACGTGGGCTTTGATCGCGAACTGCGGCTTCACGCCGGTGATCGGCGAGATGTTCTGGCGGATCAAGCCCGACTTCTCGATCCGCAAGGGCCTCGAGGTCGCCTTCGCCCCCGGTTTCACGGTACCCGACGCATTCGTCGAAGACGTCAACGGATGACCTACAGCGCGTACACGGCTCGCCACGACGCCTTCGACGAATACACCGGCGAGAAGAGCGCTTCCCAACGGCCGCGGCCACTGGACAAGCCACTGTTGGCGATCATGGGCGCCGAAGAGCAGATCGCAACCGACCCCCGCGAAGCGCTCGCCGCCTACCGCGACTGCCGGCGCCGAGACGAAGCTGATCGCCGGCGCCGGCCACTCACCCGAAGTCGAGAAGCCCGCCGAGACCGCAATCCTGCTCCGCCAGTTCGGTGAACCCAAACCGGCGGCAAGGCCGAGAAACCGCTGAGCGATGCGCTTTCCAGGCACAAGATGCAAGAGTTGCTGCAATTCCAGACTTCCATCCGGGGACCTACGTACAGTCGAACCTATGTTCGATACAAAAAAGACATCAGTGACCGACCGACTGGCCGACGCCGCCGACCTCGCGATCGACTTCGCCACGCTTGGCGAGTACGGGTTGGAGCCGGTCGATCCGCCGGTCCGCCCCTGCGAGAGACTCGAGCGAAGCGTCGTGCGCAGGCGCAGCACCGGATCCTGGTCATCCGCGGTCGACCGGTTCGCGACGCATACCTGCTGAGGTGGACGAGCGGTCCTGGTGGCGACGGCACATTCGTGCCCTCGCCGCTGTCGCTGCCGGACTGCTCGCGACCCTCTTTGTCGGCGCATTGGTCAGCCGGCACTTCGCCTCCTTTGTCCTCGTCCCGGATCACTCGTCGTGGTCCGAGCGGGTCGAAATCGAGGCGGTCTCGCCGACTCGGATCGAGCTGAAGAGCTCCGAAGCGACCGAGCGGCCAGGCGTCTACGGCCTCGTCTGGGACGGCGGGCATGCCGTGGTGGGGCCGATCCTGGCGCAGCGCGAAGGCCGTGTGACCCGCCGGCTCAGCCACGTCCACGGCTTCCTCGTGCCAGGGCTCGACGCCGGATTCGACAGCAACGTCTACTTCGGCAATCCAAGCGAAGCCCGCGGTCTTCCCTACCGGAACGTCAACATCCCCAGTGAACTTGGTCCGATGCCCGCCTGGGAAATCCCGGCAGAAACGCGGAGCAGATCCTGGGCGATCGTCGTCCATGGGATCAACGGCGATCGACAGATCGGCCTGCGCATCGCTCCGACGCTGCGCCGCTCAGGATTCAACTCCCTGCTGATCTCCTACCGCGACGACCTCGGTGCCCCGAGCAGCCCCGACGGGCTGCACCACCAGGGACAGACTGAGTGGCGCGATCTGCAGGCAGCGGTGAAATACGCGGTCCACCATGGCGCCAAGAAAATTGTCCTCGACGGCTACTCGATGGGCGGTGCACTGATTGCCCAGTTCATGGAGAACTCGTACCTGGCCCACAGGATCGACGCCCTCGTCCTCGACGCTCCCGCCCTCGACTGGAAAGCGATCCTCGAATTCAACGCCGAAGAAATGGGCCTCCCCGGCTTTGCCGCCCTGCCGGTCGAGTGGGCGATCGACGCCCGCATAACCCCGACTGGGACAACCTGAACGCCCTCCAGCACCCCGAGGCATTCCACCTCCCCGTCCTCCTCTTCCACGGCGACGAAGACAAGGTGGTGCCGATCCAGACCAGCGAGGACTTCGCCGAAGAGCTGCCCCGCTGGGTCAATTACTACGTCGCACCAAATGCAGGCCATACCCAGAGCTGGAACGTCAACCCGGCTCTCTACAAACGCCGTCTGCGCCGTTTTCTCCTGCAAATCGGCGCCAAAACGAGTTCGAGCCCGACCGCTGGGTCGGGCTCGAACGAATGAAGAACCGGCGGCGACCTACTCTCCCAGGGGGTTGCCCCCCAAGTACCATCGGCGCTGAAAGGCTTAACTGCTCTGTTCGGAATGGGAAGAGGTGTTTCCCTTTCGCTATGCACCACCGGAATTTTGCGAGACAACCGCCCCGGTGGAGCTTGAAAACCGCACAAGACCGCAAGGTAAGTAATAAACATCCGTCAAGCCCTCGACCCATTAGTACCGGTCGGCTGAGCACATCACTGCGCTTGCACCGCCGGCCTATCAACCTGGTGGTCTACCAGGGGTCTTACTCCCTCAAGGGGATGGGAGAGTTCATCTCGAGGACGGCTTCCCGCTTAGATGCCTTCAGCGGTTATCCGTTCCGTGCGTAGCTAACCTGCGATGCCCTTGGCAGGACAACAGATACACCAGCGGCACGTTCATCCCGGTCCTCTCGTACTAGGGATGACTCCTCTCAACTCTCCAACGCCCACAGCAGATAGGGACCGAACTGTCTCACGACGTTCTGAACCCAGCTCGCGTACCGCTTTAATGGGCGAACAGCCCAACCCTTGGGACCTACTCCAGCCCCAGGATGCGACGAGCCGACATCGAGGTGCCAAACCGTTTCGTCGATGTGGACTCTTGGAAACGATAAGCCTGTTATCCCCGGAGTACCTTTTATCCGTTGAGCGACGGCGCTTCCACTTGCTACCGCCGGATCACTAAGCCCAACTTTCGTTCCTGCTCGACCCGTCGGTCTCGCAGTCAAGCTCCCTTATTGCCTTTACACTCTACGCACGATTTCCAACCGTGCTGAGGGAACCTTTGGGCGCCTCCGTTACATTTTAGGAGGCGACCGCCCCAGTCAAACTGCCCACCTGACACTGTTCACCACCCGGATCACGGCATGGTGTTAGAAGCCCAGACTACCAAGGGTGGTATCTCAAGGGTGACTCCCCAGCGGCCAAAGCCACTGGTTCACTGTCTCCCACCTATCCTGAGCGAGATACCCCAAACTCCAATATCAAGTTGCAGTAAAGGTTCACGGGGTCTTTCCGTCTAGCTGCGGGTACTCGGCATCTTCACCGAGACTTTAATTTCACCGAGCCTCTCGTTGAGACAGCGTCCAACTCGTTACGCCATTCGTGCAGGTCGGAACTTACCCGACAAGGAATTTCGCTACCTTAGGACCGTTATAGTTACGGCCGCCGTTTACCGGGGCTTAGCTTCATTGCTTCGCACCGAAGTGCTAACAAGTCCGCGTAACCTTCCGGCACCGGGCAGGCGTCAGCCCCTATACGTCGTCTTGCGACTTAGCAGAGGCCTGTGTTTTTGGTAAACAGTCGGTTGGACCAATTCACTGCGGCCCCCTCAGGCTCCCTCCGTATGGAGTTCACCCTAACGGGGCGTCCCTTCTCCCGAAGTTACGGGACGATTTTGCCGAGTTCCTTAACGAGAGTTAGCTCGCTCACCTCAGTATGTTCTACTTGTCCACCTGTGTCGGTTATCGGTACGGGCACGCGAATCCTGCCTAGAGGATTTTCTCGGAGGCATGGGATCGGGGACTCGCCGGCGGTCAAGCCAGCTGGCATCGCACCTCGCGTCAAAACGCCGCTGCGGATTTTCCTACAGCGACTGGCTACGTGCTTGCCCCAGGACAACCATCGCCTGGGTTCCCTTACCCTTCCCCGTCCCCCCATCGGTCATAACGGAATCGACGTGGTACAGGAATATCAACCTGTTGGCCATCGGCTACGCCTTTCGGCCTCGCCTTAGGTCCCGACTAACCCTGAGCAGACGAACTTTACTCAGGAAACCTTGGACAAACGGTGGAGGGGAGTCTCACCCCTCTTTCGTTACTCATGCCGGCATTCTCACTTCCAGCCGCTCCACGGAGGCTTACGCATCCGCTTCTCGCAACTGGAACGCTCTCCTACCGCGTGCAGAACCCGCAGGCCTGCACACCCATAGCTTCGGTGACTAGCTTGAGCCCCGTTGAATTCTCCGCGCCCGAACACTTGACCAGTGAGCTGTTACGCACTCTTTCAAGGATGGCTGCTTCTAAGCCAACCTCTTGGTTGTCTATGCACTCGGACATCGTTCACCACTTAGCTAGTACTTGGGGACCTTAGCTGATGGTCTGGGTTGTTTCCCTTTTGCGTACGAAGTTTATCCCCCGCACACTGACTGCCGAGTTAACCGTAACGGTCTTCGGAGTTTGCCTGAAGTCGGTAACCTGGTAGGGCCCCTAGTCCAAACAGTGCTCTACGGCCGAAACGCAAATACTCGACGCTATACCTAAATATATTTCGGAGAGAACCAGATATCTCTGAGCTTGATTAGCCTTTCACTCCGATCCACAGGTCATCCGCCCAGTTTTCAACCTAGGTCGGTTCGGCCCTCCACGAGGTCTTACCCCCGCTTCAGCCTGCCCATGGATAGCTCGCTCAGTTTCGGGTCTACCGCCAATGACTGTGTCGCCCTATTCAGACTCGCTTTCGCTACGGCTCCGCTCATCGCTTAACCTTGCCACAGACGAGTAACTCGCCGGCTCGTGATGCAAAAAGCACGCCGTCACACCCGAAGGTGCTCCGACCACTTGTAAGCTTACGGTTTCAGGTACTATTTCACTCCCCTTCAGGGGTGCTTTTCACCTTTCCCTCACGGTACTAGTTCACTATCGGTCACCAGGTAGTACTTAGCCTTGGAGGGTGGTCCCCCCAGGTTCAGACCACGTTTCACGGGTGTGGTCTTACTCAGGAACGCTAATCAGCAGATCAGTGTGCTTTCACCTACGGGACGATTGCCCTCTGTGGTGCGAGGTTCCACTCGCTTCGGCTAACACCTGATTTTGTAACTGCTGCCAAGCCAGGCACGGCTCGGGCATAACGTCCTACAACCCCTGACAGACAACGCGTGCCCGCTTACATCTGTCAGGTTTGGGCTGATCCCTTTTCGCTCGCCACTACTAAGGGAGTCTCGGTTGATTTCTTTTCCTCGGGGTACTTAGATGTTTCAGTTCCCCCGGTTCCCTTCCCGCGACTATGTATTCATCGCGGGATAACACCGCATTACCGGTGCTGGGTTTTCCCATTCGGAGATCCGCGGGTCAAAGGCTGTTCAGCGCCTCACCGCGGCTTATCGCAGCCGTCCACGTCCTTCATCGACTCCTGGTGCCAAGGCATCCACCGTAAGCTCTTACTATCTTGACGGTGAGCAACCCACACACCTAAGTGTGCGGGTCATAATTAAATTACCCCAAGGATCTACACGAGTGCAGATCCTTGTTATTGGCCTTGTGCAGTTTTCAAGGTCCACCGAGGCGCGCACGACGACGGACTGCCGCCGGCGGTCTCTCAAAACTGAGCAGCGTACCCAGTGCCATAGAGACACTGGGGAGCCCGGTCGACGTTCTAGAGAAATCTCCCTAGAAAGGAGGTGATCCAGCCGCAGCTTCCGCTACGGCTACCTTGTTACGACTTCACCCCAATCACAAGTCCCACCTTCGACGGCTCCCTCCAAAAGGTTAGGCCACCGGCTTCGGGTGTTACCTGCTTTCGTGGTGTGACGGGCGGTGTGTACAAGGCCCGGGAACGTATTCACCGCGGCATTGCTGATCCGCGATTACTAGCAACTCCACCTTCATGGAGGCGAATTTCAGCCTCCAATCCGAACCGAGACGCACTTTATGGGATTCGCTCCACCTCGCGGTATCGCTGCCCTTTGTATGCGCCAATGTAGCACGTGTGTAGCCCTGGACATAAGGGGCATGATGACTTGACGTCATCCCCACCTTCCTCCGGTTTGTCACCGGCAGTCTCCTATGAGTCCCCAACTTAATGATGGCAACATAGGACAGGGGTTGCGCTCGTTGCGGGACTTAACCCAACATCTCACGACACGAGCTGACGACAGCCATGCACCACCTGTGATGGTGTCCCGAAGGAAAACCGTGTTTCCACGGTGGTCACCAACATGTCAAGCCCAGGTAAGGTTCTTCGCGTTGCGTCGAATTAAACCACATGCTCCGCTGCTTGTGCGGGCCCCCGTCAATTCCTTTGAGTTTTAGCCTTGCGGCCGTACTCCCCAGGCGGGGCACTTAGTGCGTTAGCGACGGCACGGGAGGAGTCGACACCTCCCACACCTAGTGCCCATCGTTTACGGCGTGGACTACCAGGGTATCTAATCCTGTTCGCTCCCCACGCTTTCGCGCCTTAGCGTCAGTACCGTCCCAGCGAGCTGCCTTCGCTATTGGTGTTCCTCCTGATATCTGCGCATTCCACCGCTACACCAGGAATTCCACTCGCCTCTTCCGGACTCTAGCCCTGCAGTATCCATCGGCTTTCAAAGGTTGAGCCTTTGACTTTCACAACGGACTTACAGGGCCGCCTACGCGCGCTTTACGCCCAATGATTCCGGACAACGCTTGCTCCCTACGTATTACCGCGGCTGCTGGCACGTAGTTAGCCGGAGCTTCTTCTGGAGGTACCGTCAATCCACACGGCTATTCACCGGTGAACCTTCGTCCCTCCTGAAAGGGGTTTACAACCCGAAGGCCGTCTTCCCCCACGCGGCGTTGCTGCGTCACGCTTTCGCGCATTGCGCAAGATTCCCCACTGCTGCCTCCCGTAGGAGTCTGGGCCGTGTCTCAGTCCCAGTGTGGCTGATCGTCCTCTCAGACCAGCTACCCATCGTTGCCTTGGTAGGCCGTTACCCCACCAACAAGCTAATGGGCCGCGAGCCCCTCCCAATGCGGAGGCCGAAGCTTCCTTTAGTACACAGGCTTAAATCTGTGCACCACATCCGGTATTAGCCCGAGTTTCCTCGGGTTGTCCCGGTCATCGGGGCAGGTTACTCACGTGTTACTCACCCGTTCGCGGCTTTGCCCCAGGGCAAGCCCTGGTTCGTCGCACCACTTGCATGTGTTAAGCACGCCGCCAGCGTTCGTCCTGAGCCAGGATCAAACTCTCCGTGAAAGGTACTTCTTACAGAGAGCTGTCATGCCTGGCAAATTGCAAATCGCCGGGTACACATACTCGGCGACCGGCATGACGGGTAAATCAGACCACCCGGCGCGCTGGCGCACCGAGTGGATCGGGCTCAAACATCCCCACGAACACGAATGCTCGCGGGGTGCACGCTGCTCAGTTTTCAAAGACCGCTGCGCCTTGACGGCGGTACTCGCCGCCCTTCACGCACGGGGCGGGCACGAGGCCTTGCCCGGAAGGACGAGGAGTATAGCGCTACGGCGGCGGTTTGCCTAGCCGGTCGCCTGAAGGCGTCGGAAGCGCCGCTTACCGGCCTGCAGACTCGGCCGTCAAGCTCGCTCTGGGCCAGGTCCAGCGTATCGGCGGAGATCGTCTCACCGTCGAGCTTGCGCCCCCCTGCTTGATCAGGCGCCGTGCC
>CAVRGT010000010.1:0-355289 GCA_963720805.1 uncultured Solirubrobacterales bacterium
GATCGCCGCCCGCTACCCGATCTACATCACGGACGGCTACTCGGGACCGCTGCCAAACGGCGAACACGTCGGCTGCAACCAGTGCCACGTCAAGGGCTCCGACCACTACAACGGCCTCGCGGTCGACATAGTGCCGCTGAACGGCACTATGGGCAAATGCGACGCCAGTTGGGCGCCGATCACCCGCCTCGCCGAATGGGTCGAGCCGGTGCAAAACCAGCCGGTCCCCCCCTTCCGCTGGGTCGGCTACAACGGCGACGCCGGCCACGGCTGCGGCAACCACCTCCACATCTCCTGGCAGCACGCGCCGGCGGCGATGTACCAACTGGCCGAATGGGTCGAAGTCTTCCCCACCGGTCCGGGCGCCGCGCGCAAACCGCGCGGGCAGCGCCCGGCGCCGCCACAGAAACTGCCGACCGGGCCCCCGGGTGGATTCTCCACCGTCCACTCCGGCGGCGTCTCACCCCGGGGAGACTGAATTGCACGTCAACCGGCCCGTATCGGCTAGCCCAGCCTCTCCCTAACTCAGATCCGGCTCCTCGTTAGCGGCGTAGATTCTCGACTGGGCTTCCTTTACCAGTGAGTCAATCGGGTCCTGCACCTCTTGGACTTGATCGCCAACCTGCTCGACGGCACCGGAGACAGCGTCCGCGGAGACCTGAGCCGGTTTACCGACCTGAGCTTTCTTCAGCGCTTTACCAACCGCGGGTGCCGTGCTCTTTATCGCGCTTGCCTTGACCAGGGCCGTTGCCTGATTGACAGCGTTAAGGACAGTCTCACTGGCCTGCGCCTTGACGACTTTAACCTCACCGTCCTTTTTGGCGACGTCTGCGCTCTTTTGGACCAGGTCTTTTTGCGCTTCGGCGATGGCGAGAGTCTTTTTCTGAAGGACGAGGAGGAAGCTGGCACCTGCCGAGCCCACGATCAGCGCCAGCGCCACCAGTTTCGTCAGGTTGTATTCCTTGACGAGGGAGGTCACGCCTTTCACCGTTACGGGATTGGTTTCTTCAGGTGGAAAGAAGTAGAGGATCGCGACTGCCGCGATACCGCCGAGGAGTATGGAGGAGGCGATGTTCCCGGCGCATTCTTTTGCCTTGTCGGGGTCGCGACGTATTTCAAGTAGGCCCGCGCCTATTCCTCCAATTAGACCCACACAGCCTGCGACTACCAGCATTACGACTGTGTCCCCTGTGGTGTTGAGCGGAATCATCGGACCTCCCCGAACGTAGGTGATCAAGCGGGCATCAGTACTGTGGAATAAACTAGTTGATATGTCTCACAGATTTGCGGCAGTCAGGCGAATTTAGTCCTTACCGTGCCTACAGTGACCACAATGGGAGGGGGCGGCTGCTATGGATGCAGCGGTGCGACTGACAAGGTTCGTCCCCATCCCACTCGTTTCGATGGCCCTCCTGGCCGGAGGCTGCGGACGGCCGAGTGACACGACGCCGGTCGCCTGCCTCGAAGGCGAGGGTGCCTACCTGAAGGCGCTGGACGACGCGCCCGCTGCGGCGAAGCTGCGCGGCGAGACCCTGCTCAGCGAGTGCCTCGCCGAGAACCAGAAGGCCGGCGACCTGTCCACGGTCGGCACCGCCCTGGTCGGGGCCGCAACGAAGCTCAACACGGAAGCGCGGGCCGAGCCGGGGGGCGCGGCCAACTTGCGGCTTGGCTACCTGCTCGGCGCCGCCGAAGGCGGTGCGTCACGGACCGATGGCATTCACGCCGAGCTGATCCGGCGGCTCGTGGCCGCCGCTCGCTACAGCCCCGACAACCGGCCGCTGTCGCCGGCCTTCCTGCGCGCCTACCGCGAAGGCTTCGACGCGGGCGAAGCGCGCGGCTGAATACGCTCCCACTACAACGACTTCGATGGAGGCACAGACCTTGACTGAGCAGCTCTGGGGTGGCGAGACCACCAAGGCCGTCGACAACTTCCCGGTTTCCGGCGAGCGGGTTCCCGTTCCCGTCGTCCGCTGGCTGGGCCGGCTGAAGGCCGCGGCGGCGCTGGTCAACGGCGAGCTCGGCGAGCTCGACTCGGGCCTGGCAGAACGGATCGCCACCGCGGGCGACTCGGTCGCCGCCGGCGAACACGACGACCAGTTCCCGATCGACGTCTTCCAGACCGGCTCCGGCACCTCCTCCAACATGAACGCCAACGAGGTGCTCGCCAACCTCGCCGGCGACGGCGCCCACCCCAACGACCACGTCAACATGGGCCAGTCCTCCAACGACGTCTTCCCCTCCGCCGTCCACCTGGCGGCGTTGGGCGAGGTCACCCATGACCTGCTGCCGGCGATGGGCGGGCTCGAGAGCGCGCTCGAGGCCAAGGCCGAGCAGTTCGCCGACGTGGTCAAGGCCGGCCGCACCCACCTGATGGACGCGGTTCCGGTCACCCTCGGCCAGGAGTTCGGCGGCTACGCGGCGCAGGTGCGGCTCGGGATCCAGCGAGTCGAGGCGACGCTGCGGCGGGTCGGCCAGGTCCCGCTCGGCGGCACCGCCACCGGCACCGGGCTCAACACCCATCCCGAGTTCGCCGCCAAGGTGCGCGAGCGGCTCGCGGTGGAGACGGGGCTCGAGATCTCCGCGCCGCTGGACCGCTTCGAGGCGCAGGGCAACCGCGACGCCCTGGTCGAGCTTTCGGGTGCGCTCAAGGTCTACGCGATCTCGCTCAACAAGATCGCCAACGACCTTGCCCTGATGGGCTCCGGCCCGCGCGCCGGGCTGGCCGAGCTGCGCCTGCCGGAGTTGCAGAAGGGCTCCTCGATCATGCCCGGCAAGGTCAACCCGGTGATCCCCGAGGTGGTGATCCAGGTCGCCGCCCAGGTCGTCGGCAACGACGCCGCGATCACCCTCGCCGGCAGCCAGGGCCAGTTCGAGCTCAACGTGCGGGTGCCGCTGATCGCCCGCAACCTGCTCGACTCGATCAAGCTGCTCGCCTCCGCCTCGCGCCTGCTCGACACCAAGTGCGTCGCCGGGATCGAGGCCAACGAGGAGATGACGACGCGCCACGCCGAGGCGACCCTGGCCACCGCCACCGCGCTCAATCCCCACATCGGCTACGACCGCGCCGCCGACATCGTCAAGACGGCGGCCGAGTCAGGCCGCTCGCTGCGCGAGGTCGCGCTCGAGCAGGGCGTCGAGCCCTCGGTGCTGGAGCAGGCGCTCGATCACCGGCGGATGGCTCGGCCGCACGAGTAGGCGAGTCGGGTCAAGAAACGCGACGGGCCTTTGCCGCGTCGACCAGTTTCTCGGCTCGACGCCAGGCGCGTTTCCGCTGCGCTGCCGAAATCGGAATCGGTCCGTACTCGGCGCGGGGCTTCAACTGCAAGAGGGCGCGCAGATCGTTGCTGAGCGTCTCGCCGTCGGGCTTTACCTTCGCGAGCTCGGAGATTGCCTGATTGTGATCGTCGCCCTGCGCATGACGACCAAGAGCCTCACAGCAAATCGTGTCCGCTGCCGCGATTCCTGCCTGAACACAGAGAGTGACGAACGCGTCGCCGACTTCGGCTTCGTCGTCGGCGAACTCGCGAATTGTCTTCGCGGCATCCCGAAATTGGCGGGCCTTGCGAAGGCGGCCCGCCGAGATCCTCTCGTCGCACTCGCGAAATCTCGTGGTCACTCTCGATCGTCTCCAAGGGCGTTACCGAGAAGCTCAAGCGAACCGGACAGCTCTATCCCCTCTTGGAGCACGTTCTCGAGCAGCGGACCCGCTTGAGAGAGCTCGCGCTCTCCAAGTTCGACGATCCGTGCGTCGTTGCCCGTCTTCAGAGTCGCTGAGCGTTCAAGGGCACCAAGCTGATCAGACCAGGTCGCCGAATCTTCCTCAACCTCGGCCGGCCGAACCACAAGAAGGTCAAGGTCGCTGGCCAAGCCCGCCCTCCCGCGAGCCACCGATCCGAATAGCACTGCGCAGAAGGGCTGGATCTCCCACATGGCGATCGTCCTTCGGAGCGATCCAACCAGTTGGAATCGCGCTTCGGCCAGGCGTTCGACGGCCTCGGCGCTCAGATGGTCGCGATTGAGCCGATAGAGATTGGCCTGCCCGGCGCGGCGCCTGAGGACAATTCCCTGGTCGACCAGGCGATCCGCCGCTTTCCTGACACCGGGCTCCGAACCACTGGCGAGAAGGCGATGGATGCGGCGACCACTGAACTCCTCCTCGGCACCGGCGAGCACGGTGAGGACGTCGCCATCCAAGGTCGGCGAGACCACGCGAAGTGGGTGAGCAAAGTCCATCGAACCATCCCTACTATAGTTTCTATATCAAAACTATAGTAGGGATACTATCCCTGCAGCGTCACGAAGCGCTCCTCGGTCAGCTCAATCACCGCGAATGACGGGCCCTCGCGGGTGTTGCCGGAGTCCTTGACGCCGCCGTAGGGCATCTGATCGGCGCGAAAGGTGGGGACCTCGTTGATCAGGACGCCGCCGAACTCGAGCGTGTTGGCGGCCTCCAGGCCGCGGCCGATGTCGCGGGTGAAGACGCCGGCCTGGAGGCCGAACTTGGAGTCGTTGGCCGACTCGAGCGCCGCGCCGAAATCGGCGAAGCGGTCGATCGTCGCCACCGGGCCGAAGATCTCCTCGCGCCAGACCTTGGCGTCGCGCGGTGGCGCGCCAAGCAGGGTCGGGGCGAGGCAGCGATCCTCGTCGACCAGCTCGCCGCCAGTCAAGAGCTTGGCCCCGGCGGCGAGCGCCTCGTCGATCCACTGCTTGACCCGGTCGCGGTCGCCGGGCGTGATCAGCGGGCCGACGTCGGTCTCGGGGTCGAGCGGGTCGCCGACCCGCAGCGTCTCGGTGTTGGCGACGAGCCGCTCGGTGAAGGCCTCGGCGACCTCCTCATGGACGAGGATGCGCTGGATCGAGATGCAGCTCTGGCCGGCGTGCGAGAAGGCGTGCAGCTTCGCCTTGTCGGCCGCCGTCTCCCAATCACCGTCTGAGTTGACGATCAGCGGCGCGTTGGAACCGAGCTCGAGGTTGACCTTCTTGTGGGGGACGCGACTGCGGATGCCCCAGCCGACCTCGGCCGAGCCGGTGAAGGAGAGCGCCCGGGTCAGCTCATGCTCGACGAGCGCGTTGCCGACCTCCGAGCCGGGGCCGGGGATGACGCTGAGCCAGCCGTCGGGGAGCCCCGCCTCGACCAGGATCGCGGCCAGCTTCAGGGCCGAGACCGGCGTCTGGCCGGCGGGCTTGAGCACGACCGCGTTGCCGGCGGCGATTGCCGGACCGAGCTTGTGGGCGACCAGGTTGAGCGGGAAGTTGAAGGGGCTGATCGCGCCCACCACCCCGTAGGGGACGCGCAGCATCACGCCGAGCTTGCCGACCCCAGCAGGCGATGCCGCCATCGGCACGGTGCCGCCGGTCAGCTTGCGCGCCTCGGTGGCGGAGAAGGTGAGGGTGTCGACGCAGCGTTCGGCCTCGACCGTCGCCGTCTTCAGCGGCTTGCCCGCCTCGGCGGCGATCGTCAGGGCGAGATCGTCGCGGCGCTCGCGAACCAGCGCGGCGGCGCGATCGAGCAGCGCGGCGCGCTCGTACTGGGGAAAGTCGGCCGTCTCGAAGGCCTCATGTGCGGCTTTGACCGCGCGGTCGACCAGCGCCGCATCGCCTTCGGCCACCCGCCCGACGAGGGTCCCGTCATAGGGACTCTTCACCTCTCCCCACTCGCCGGTCTCCAACCACTCGCCCGCGGCGAGAAGCTTGTGATCGTCAGCCATCTGCCCTCCTTTTCGGTTCCGGTGCGCCTTATGCACCTGTGGAGAGCAAAAGGCGCACCGCAAGGCCAGGGTAATGCAGGCCGCTACTCGGGCAGGGCGAATCTGTTGTGCGATAGATGCGCTCTGACCGACACAGCCGGCTGGGGATCCTCCTCACCGTCGCTGCTCTGATGCTGCTCGCGACCGCGTCGAGTGCCCGGGCCGGCGTCAACTGGGTCGTGCGCGGACATGGTTTCGGCCACGGTGTCGGGGTCAGCCAGTACGGCGCCTACGGCTACGCCCTGCACGGCAAGGACTACCGCTTCATCCTCGCCCACTACTACCGGGGCAGCGCGATCAGCCAGGTCGAGGGGGCGAAGATCGTCCGCGTCCTGCTCGACATCTCGCCGCGGGACATCGGCTTCAGCGGCGCAACCAGCGCCTGCGGGGTGGCGCTCGACCCGGCGCGCGGCTACGAGGCCCATCGCAGCGGCGCCCGGGTGAAGCTGCGCAGCTCCTCCGGCAAGCCGCTCGCCGATTGCGGGACCAAGCTGCGCGCCGCGGGCAAAGGCAGGGTCGCGATCGCCGGCGTCGGCAGCTACCGCGGAGTGCTCGAGGCGGTGCCGACCGAAAGCGACGCGCGCTCGCTCAACGTGATCAACGCGCTGCCGGTCGAGCAGTACGTCAAGGGCGTGATTCCAAACGAGTCACCTCCGTCTTGGCCGGCCGAGGAGCTGCGTGCGCAGGCGGTCGAGTCGCGCTCCTTCGCCCTCACCGCCGGTGTCGGTGGCAACGGCTTCGACCTCTACGACGACACCCGCAGCCAGGTCTATGACGGCCTCTCCAGCGAGACAGCGACGACCAACGCCGCGACCAACGCGACCAGGGGACAGGTCGTCACCTACGGCGGCAAGATCGCCGAGACCTACTTCTCAGCCTGCTCGGGCGGCTACACCGAGAGCGTCCAGAACGTCTTCTTCGGCCCGGCCATTCCCTACCTCGTCGGCGTCCCCGACCCCTACGACTACTACTGCCCGCTGCACAACTGGACGCTCAAGTTTTCCGGCCCCGAAATCAGCGCCAAGCTCGGCGGCTACCTCGACGGCAAGCTGAAGCAGGTGGCGATCACCAAGCGCGGCGTCTCCCCCCGGATCATCGCCGCCAAGCTGATCGGCACCGCCGGCGTGACGAAAGTCAGCGGCGAACAGCTCGAGATCGCGCTCGGCGCCTACAGCACCTGGATGAGCTTCCAGAAGGTCGCGGGCTAGGCCGTCAGGGCAAGACGATCGTGGCGTGGATCGCGCGGTGGTCGCTGCCGGGGAGGTCCTCGACGCCGTAGTCGGCGATGCCGAGACGGCGGTCGGCGAGAACGTGGTCGATTGTGATCGAGGGCGGCAGCAGGCGGTGGCCCATGGTCGGGAATGTCGGCTCCAGGCCCTTGCCGGTGACCGAGCCGGCGTCGCGATAGCCGCGGTCGACGACGTCGCGGAACTCGGCCTGATCGAGGGTGCCGTTGAAGTCGCCGGCGAGCACCCACGGTGTCCCCTTCCCCGCGCTCGGCAGGCTCTGCAGCGACGCTTCCCAGGTCCCGCTGTGGGTGCTCAGCGGCGGGTAGGGGTGGACGCCGACCACGCGCAGGCGGCGGCCGTCGGGCATCCTCAGCGCGGCCCGCGGCATGCGGAAGAAGAAGCGGGTCTGGTGGGGCAGCGGCGTCAATGGCAGACGCGAGTAGAGCCCGGCGCCGCTGGCATTACGGTGGACCAGCAGCATCGATTCGGGCAGGCGCCTCTCGATCCCCGCTCGCTTCAGCTCCGCCGCGAAACGGGGCGTCAGCTCCTGCACGCTGAGCAGGTCGGGGTGGTAGCGGTCGACCAGGGCGATGACGGCATCGGGGTCGGCGGTGCCGTGGTGGATGTTGGTCGAGAGCACGCTCAGCGTCTCGTGCCCCGCCGCATCCGCCGTATCGCTGCCGATCGTGCGCGGCAGGATCACCGCCGCGAGGCAGAGCATTGCCAGCGCGGCCAACGTCGCGGCAGCCCAGTTGCGCAGCGCCACCGCCACGCCGGCGACGAGCAGGGCGGCGATCGCGGCGTAGGGAGTGAAGGCCATCAGCGCCACCAGCGGGTAGCCGCCCTCGAGGCCGAAGAGGCGGATCGCGGTCCAGATCAGGATCGGTATGACCGCCGCCCAGATCCACCAGTAGCGGCGGGCGCCGGCTCGACTCAGCCCGCTCAACCGTCCGGATAGGGCTGGATCGGGATGCCGTGGTCGGTCTCGCGCAGGCCGAACTCATAGGCGGCGCCGGCGCTGAGGGTGAGCCGGCGGGCGGGGAGCGCGGGGCGTTCGACGGTCAGCTCGAGGTCGGAGACCGAGCAGTTGAGGGTGTGGTGCTCGGGACCCTTGGGGTCGGCGTAGACCCAACCGACGAAGTCCTTCTTCGGGGCGGAGACCCGACCGCGGACGACGATGTCCTTTCCCGGCAGGGTGAACTCGCAGGCACCGGGCGTGGCCTCGATCGCGGCCGAGCGGATCTGGCCGAAGCCACCGAGCCGGTGCGCCTCGCCGTCGAGCATCAGCATCCCCGAGGGCAGCCAGGGCGTCGTCCACGGCCCGACCTGGACCCGGGCAGCGCCGGCGTCGAAGTAGATCGAGGGGTCCTCGGTGAAGCCGGTGCCCTCGAGCCAAACCCAGCGCTCGGCGTGCTCGCTGCCCCAGTTGTGGCCGACCATGCCGGGCCAGCCGTCGAGCTCGATCGCCTCGCCGTCGATCTCGAGCCGACCGCTGAAGGCGGCGTTGGGATACGGCGCGACGAACTTGGTCCGCGGCACGGGCGCCTCGTAGAGCCAGTCGGCCGGCAGGTACTTGCAGGGCGCGGCGTCGCCACTGAACGTGAGCTCCCAGTTGGCGCTCAGCGCCTCGGTCTCGATCGAGCCACTGGCACGGCCGGGCCCGATTTCAGCCTTGTCGACCCTGATCCATAAGCCGACCGGGGCCGAAAGCTGCGCCGCCGGCACGGTCACCTTGGTCGCCCGCGGCCCCTCGGCCTCGCGGTCGAAGAGGCAGAACCAGATCGAGGCGTTGGGCTCGGCGCCGGGACGCTTGTGCACGGTGTGGCGGATCCAGATCCCCTGACCGCCGCCGGGGCGACAGGCCTTGATGTAGAAGCTCTCGTAGTGGCCGGCCTTTGCCGCCACTCCACCGAAACGCGCGCCTTCGTCCATGCTCAGACCCTAAAGCCGCTGGCCAAGCGGCTAAACCTTGATGGTTATGACGTCGCCGTCGCGGACGACGTAGTCGCGGCCCTCGATGCGGAGCAGGCCCTTGTCGCGAGCCGGGGCGTAGCCGCCGCACTCGACCAGTTCGTCCCAGCCGATCGCTTCGGCCTTGATGAAGGCTTCCTGGATCTCGGTGTGGATCGTGCCCGCCGCCTCCCAGGCGGTCGAGCCCCGTGGGATCGGCCGGGCGACCGCCTCCTTGCCCTCGCCGGCGGTGAAGAAGGTGAGCAGGTCGAGCAGGTCATAGGCGGCGCGGATCAGGCGCGCCAGGCCGGACCCTCCGACCCCGTAGGACTCGCGCATCTCCTCCGCCTCGGCCGGGTCGAGCTCGGCCAGCTCGCCCTCGATCCGGGCGCTGACCGCGACTACCCCGGCACCGACCGCGGCGGCGTGATCGGCGACCGCCTGCGGCGGCTCGGCGTCGCCCTCGTCGACGTTGGCGACGTAGAGGATCGGCTTCGAGGTCAGGGCCTGAAGGTTGCGCGGGCCGTGCGCGGCCGCATCGGGGACCGGGATCGAGCGGGCCGGCTTGCCCTCTGCCAGTGCCGCGACCACCTTCTCCAGCCAGTCGCGCTCGGCGATCGCCTCGGCATCGCCCGACTTGGCGCCCTTGCCGACCCGGTGCAGGCGCCGCTCGGCCTGCTCGTAGTCGGAGAGGATCAGCTCGGTCTCGATCGTCTCGATGTCGGCCAGCGGGTCGACGCGGCCGTCGGGGTGCGGCACGCCAGAGTCGGCGTGGCAGCGGACGACGTGGCAGATCGCATCGGTCTCGCGGATCGAGGCGAGGAACTGGTTGCCCAGGCCCTCTCCCTCCGAGGCGCCTTTGACCAGGCCGGCGATGTCGTGGAAGGCGATCGTCGCCGGTTCGAGCTTGGAGGACTTGAGCATGGCGGCGACCTGTTCGAGCCGCTCGTCGGGCACCTCGGCGATCGCCACGTTGGGCTCGATCGTCGTGAACGGGTAGTCGCCGGTCTGGGCCCCGCCCTCGGTCAGCGCGTTGAAGAGTGTCGACTTGCCCGCGTTGGGCAGCCCGACGATCCCGACCTTCATATAACGCCGCCTCCTCTGCTCTCGTGGGGGACCAAAGAATCAGATATGGATGGCCCCCCACTTCCGCGTCCGGGGGCGGCTCTCTCACTGTTCATATGGAAAGTGGAACAAGCAATCCGAGGATGATCCCGAGCAGGGCACCAGCGAGGACGTCGGACGGGTAGTGCATGCCGAGGTAGGGCCGGCCGAGCGAGAGCGCCAGGGCGACGACGAGCGCACCCGCCGTGGCCGGGTCGACCCGGAACATCGCCGTCGCCACCGCGAACGAGGAAAGCGCATGGGCCGAGGGGAAGCTGAGCGAGCTGGGCGCGCCGCCCAGCGGCGGCAGGCCCTCGAGCACCGGGCGCGGGCGCTTGACCAGCAGCTTGATCCCGTAGTTGAGCCCGATCGAGATCGGCCCGAGCGCGGCGCAGATCAGCCACGCTTCGCGCCGCTCGGGGTCGAGCAACGCCAGCGCCAGGCCGAGCACGACCCAGACCGCGCCGTTGTTGCCGGCCTTGCCCAGCGCCTTGGCGGCGGACTCCAACCCCGGCGAGTGGCCGCGCGTGCGCATCAGGCGCAGCAGCTTTAGATCGGCTTCGTGCATCGGCGCGCAGGATAAGCCGGTAGGTCAGTATCTCGTCATGCCCTCGGTCCCCGGCTACGTCCACAGGCCTGGACATCACTGTGGATCGACCGCCCTGCGCAACCTGCTCGGCTTCCACGGGGTTGAGATCAGCGAGGAGCTGGCCTTCGGGCTCGGGGCGGGCGCCTGCTTCTATTACGTCGCCCTCGAGGACGCCTCGCCGAGCCGCTGGTTCAACGGCCGCACGGCGCGGCTGGAGGAGAACTTCGACCAGCTGACCGGGGCGGCGCTGCAGCTGCGCACCTTCGAGCAGGGCGACGGCGGCGCCTGGACGGCGGCGCGCGAGGAGGTCGATTCGGGCAATCCCGTGCTCTTGCTTACCGACCTCTATTACCTCGACCACTACGGCAACTCGGCCCACTTCCCCGGCCATGCCGTGGTACTGGCGGGCTACGACGCGCACTGCGCGCACCTCTCCGACACCGGCTTCGAGCAGTTGCAGACGACGACGCGGCTGGAGGACCTCGACCAGGCCCGCCACAGCAGCCACCCCGCCTATCCCCTCGCCGGCCACATGTTCACCGCCTCGGGCGGGGTGACGCAGGGGCAGCTGCGAGCGGCGATCCCGGCGGCAATCGATCGCGCCGCCCAGGCGATGGTCGCCTCGGAGTTCGGCGAGTTCTCCGGCCTCGGCGCGGTCGAGCGGCTGGCGAATGAGGCGGGCAGCTGGCCCGAGGTCGCCGCGGACTGGCAGTGGTGCGCTCGCTTCGGCTACCAGGTGATCGAGCGCCGCGGCACCGGCGGCGGCGCCTTCCGACTCATGTACTCGCGCTTCCTCGAGCAGGCGGGACGCCCCGAGGCCCCGCTGGCCGCCGAGGCGGCGGCGCGCTGGACCGAGCTGGCCGGTGCCTTCCGCGCCGCCAGCGAGCGCGACGACCCCGAGCCGGCTCTCTGGCGCGAGATCGACGCCGTCGCTCACCGCGTCTTCGAGGCCGAGCAGCGCCTCTGGACCACCCTGGCCTGAGCGGTTGGCCGCCAACCCTCCCGCTGACTTCCTGTTTCTTCGCGATATCCGCGATTAACCACGAAGTCAGCGTCCGTTTTGGCCCGTCTGGACGCGGGTATCCAAAGCTTCATGACTATTGGTGGAGGGATATTCCTGATCGCTGTTGGCGCAATTCTCAAGTTCGCGACCAACGCCCATGTTCAAGGCGTCAGCCTCGACACAGTCGGGGTGATCCTGATGATCGCCGGCGGCGCCGGCCTCATCCTCGGCCTCTTCCAGGAGATGATCTGGTCCAGGCGCACCCCCCGCGACGCCGTCGTCGCTCCAGGAGAGCGGGTGGAACGGGTCCCCGAGGAACGCCAGGATCTGCCGCCGCGCTATTAGGGTCTCAGGCCTCCTGCAGCCAAACGGTGAAGCTCTTGCCTGGCGTCTCGCCCTCAACCAGGGCGTTCAGCGCCTTGGCAAGATGAGTGAAGCCTCGGCTTGGAAAGCGGACTGGATGGACAATCACCAGGCCGTAATGCTCGCGGTTGGCTTCGACATATTCGAGATTGATCGCTTCGAAGTCGGCGCGGTTGTAGGTCACGACCGCGCGAGCCTGCGCCTGAGCAACCTCGAATACATCCGGGTCGCTGAGCCCCGGAAGCGGAGCCTCCTCAGCGACGGCAATGGCATCGCAGTTCCTCTCGCGCAACCGTTCCGCAACCTTGCCGCTGATCTGCTCGTCGAGCAACAGCTTCACGCCAAAGCGGCCTGTTCGCGGCGCCAGGCTGCTTCAGCCACATCGGCCTCCTCGAGATTGCGCTTGACGCGCTCGTCGATCTCCTCTGGGTAGGCGCTGTAATAGCGCAACGCCGTGCGCACCTGCAACTCGGTCAGGCCAAGCAGCTTCGCCGCCTCAATCACGGCTTTCTCGCCCTTCGCCTTTCCCCCTTTGAGGGTTGCCATCAACTCCCAAATGTCGGGACCCCCGGCCAGTGCAGCCCGCCGCCCGGTCGGCCCATTGCGAAAGACGATTCCGGGATGCTCGTCCATCCGGGTGCCCTCGTCGACGTAGCGTTCCGCCAGCCGCGATTTGTTAGTCCCCACCGCAGCACTGCGCCGGTCCAGCCGCTCGACGACACCGGGGTCCCACCTCGCGGAAAATGCCTTTGCCTGTGTTGCCACGTCTTACAGCGTACTACGAGAGCCGCGCGAAGTAACCGAACCAGTTGCCGGAGTGCTCACTCCAGGCCAGGCCCGCTTCGCCGGCTTGGCGTTTGAGCGCGGACTGGGTGGTGAAGTGGGGGTCGCCGAAGAGCTCGCCGACTATCAGGCGACCATCTGGCTTGAGCACGCGCTGGATTTGGCGCAGGGCGGCGACCGGATCGGGGATCTCGCCGAGGACCGCGGTTAGGACCACGGCATCCACCGAGTCGTCCTCGTAGGGAAGCGCGGTGGCGTCGCCCTGGGTGGGATTGATGTTGGTGAGGCCGCGCTCGGAGGCGCTTTTGCCGACGTGGTCGAGGAACTCCTGCTGCAGGTCGAAGATCTCGATCGTGCCCTCGGGGCCGACCCACTCGGCCATCTCGAGGGTGTAGTAGCCGGTGCCGGGGCCGATCTCGAGGATGCACTCGCCGGGCTCGGGCGCCAGCACCGAGTGCAGGCGCCCGTGGGTGATGATCGGGTGCGGGGCCTCGACCCAGAAGCGCTGGCCGTAGGGGCAAGCGGAAGGGTTCTTTCGCCACCACAGGGCGGCGCCAACGACTGCGGCCCCGGTAAGGCCGAGGGCCGTTCTAATCCTCATGCGCCCGAGAAGCCGACCTTGTGCTCGCCGGAGTCGATGCGCAGGAAGGAGACCTTGCCGACGTAGATCGCGAGGATGCCGTCCTCGGTCTTGACGTCGTGCCAGCCGCCCTTCTCGACCTGCTTGCGCAGATCCTTCAGCTCGTCCTCGCTGAGGCGGACAGAGATGACCTGACCACCCTCGAAGCCGACCTCGACCTTCTGTGCCTCAGCCATCAGTGCCCTCCTTCAGGGGGTTCGACGATCTCGGTTAGCACGCGCCCGGTCGAGCGCGGCTGCAGGAAGGCGACGCGACTGCCGCCGATGCCGACCCGCGCCTTGGCGTCGATCAGCTCGACCCCGTTCGCGGCCAACTGCTCGAGCACGGAGTCGATGTTGTCGGTCGCGTAGGCGACGTGGTGCATGCCCGCGCCCCGCTTGGCGATGAACTTGCCGACGGGCGTGTCGGGTCCGGTCGCCGCCATCAGCTCGACGTGGCCCTCGCCGACGTTCATCAGCGCCGCCTCGACGCCCTGCTCGGCGACGGTTTCGCGCAGCCCCAACTCCATGCCGAAGCTCTTTTCGTAGAGCTCGATCGCGGCGTCGAGATCCTCGACGGCGACGCCGATGTGGTCAATCCTTCCGAACACGAGGCGGCAGTCTACGCGCCGTTCTCGGCTCGCAGGATCTCGGCCAGGGCGGCGACGCCGACCTCAAGCTGCTGCGAGGTCGGCTCCTTGGTGGCGATCAGGCGCTGGATTTCGCGACCGGGCGTGTGGAAGGCCTCGGCGAGCGGATCGCCGTGGTGGCGATCGCTCCAGGCGAACATCTCGACCGCGATAGAGGCGCCGGCCAGCCCCACGACGGCGCGGGCCGCCGGGCTCGGCTTCTCGACCAGGCGCTCGAGCATCACGGTGCCGCCGACCGAGAGCAGCATCATCGGCGTGATCAGGTTGGAGCCGCAGCGGTCGTGCTCCTTCGGCACCCCGGCGGGATCGTCGATGCCCTGCTCGTAGGCGGCGATCGCCTTGTGCTCGACCCCGTGGTAGGCGGCGAGGTCGCGATCCAGCAGGGCGACCAGCGCGGGTGCGGCGCCGACCATCTGGACCACGCCCTCGCGCAGAGCGGAGCTGCCGAAGCGCTTGCGCAGCGCCGCGGTCGTCACCAGGGTCGCGGCGATCGTGCCGAGCACGCGCAGGTTCTCGAAGGGGAGCCGCGCCGCGGGCATGCGCAGTCGCACCAGAGGCAAGACCGCAAGCGCGTCGGCGAGCTTCAGCGGGCCGCGCAGGCCGGGGATCCGTGCCGCCAGCGCGGGCGCCAGCTCGGGCTTGCGCTCGGAGGCGACTTCGATGCTGCCGTCGGCATCGCGCACCGCGGCGGCCCAGTGCGTCGGTCCGTGGATCAGCAGCCCGTTGCGCAGAGCCATACCGCCCAGTCGCAGTCGCTTCTCCTCACTCGCCATGAAGTCACCTTAGGCGGTCGCAACTCTCAGCGACTCCGAACTGCATCAACTTGTCCATCTGCCAGGAGGAGAAGTTGATGCAGTTCGCTGCAGGGCCAAGCGGCGGCGCAATACGCCGCTCCCCTGCCTGGCCCCTTACGCGGTGGCGGCGCCCGTCGAGCGAGGCGCGCCACCGTTTCCCCCCTGTGTCCCTTTTTGATACCCGGCCGGAGGTCCCCAGTCCAGACCTCCGGCCGGTGTGTCGGCTCTCCCTGGCTCTAGCTTGGAAAGCCGCCCTCTAAAACACAGATTTAGAAAGAAGTTGCGGTTGCCTCAAGCGCCGCGAATCTTCCTTCGCAGGGCCTCCAAGCGGTGACCCAGCTCAGCCTCGAATCCGCGGTCCGTGGGGGCGTAGAAGTGCCGGTCCTCGAGCCCCTCCGGCAACAGCGGTTGGTCGCTGACAGCGCCCGGCTGATCGTGCGCGTAGCGGTACCCCTCGCCGCGGCCGAGCGACTTGGCGCCGGGGTAGTGCGCGTCGCGCAGGTAGTCCGGCGGCGTCTTCGCCCCGTTCTCCCGCACCTCGGCGCGGGCCGCCTCGAGCGCCTTGTAGGAGGCGTTGGACTTCGGCGCCAGCGCCAGGTAGACGGCCGCCTGGGCAAGGTTGAGCGCGCACTCGGGCAGCCCGACCCGGTCGACCGCCCGCGCCGCCGCGTCGGCGACCAGCAGCGCCTGCGGGTCAGCGTTGCCGATGTCCTCGGAGGCAAGGATGACCATGCGGCGGACGATGAAGCGCGGGTCCTCCCCGCCCTCCAGCATCACCGCCAGGTAGTAGAGCGAGGCATCGACGTCGGAGCCGCGCGTCGCCTTGATCCAGGCCGAGACGAAGTCGTAGTGGCGATCGCCCTGGCGGTCGTAGTCGAGCGCCTTGCGCTGCAACGCGTCCTCGATCGCGGCGACGTCGATCGCATTGGACTTTGACCCACCTCCAGTGTGATCAATGTCGGATGCGCGCTCCACGGCACGCTCCAGGGCAGAGAGAGCCACGCGGGCGTCGCCGCCGCTGCGCTCCGCCAGCATCGCCAGCGCCTCCTCGGAGACCGGCGGCGGATCGACCAGTCCGCGCTCCGGATCGTTGAGCGCGCGCCGCAACAGCTCTTCCACATGCGCCGGCTTGAGCGGCTGCAACTCATAGATCTGGCTGCGCGACAAGAGCGCCGAGTTGACCTCGAAGTAGGGGTTCTCGGTCGTCGCCCCGATCAGGGTCAGTAGCCCTTCCTCGACCGCCGGCAGCAGTGCGTCCTGCTGCGCCTTGTTGAAGCGATGAATCTCGTCGAGGAACAAGACGGTCGGCCTTCCGCTCCCCCGCCTGCGCTCCCGAGCCCGCTCAATAACCGCCCGGATCTCAGCCCGCCCCGCGTTGACCGCCGACTCCTCCTCAAAAGCGCCCTCTGCTCCAGCGGCGGCGATCCTCGCAAGCGTCGTCTTCCCGGCCCCAGGGGGCCCGTACAAGATCGCGCTATGCGGATGCCCGCTTTCGATCGCGGTCCTGAGTGCTGAGCCCTCGGCCAGGACGTGCTCCTGCCCCACCAGCTCATCCAGGCTCCGCGGCCGCATCCGCACCGCTAGTGGAGCATCCGAAGCTGGAACGTCAGCGGCGGGCGCCCCTTCGCTCTCGAATAGCCGGTCGTCCATTGCGGCTGAGTATGAGGGAGCCACCTACAATCGACGAATGGCTACTACCGCAGGAGCGCCCCCCGCCCAGTCCACCCTCGAGAGCTTCAACCCCGCCACCGGTGAGCTGGTCGGCTCCGTAGCCACGATCACCCCTGCCCAAGTCCAGGGAGTAGTGGACGACGTCGCCCGCATCCAGCCCGCCTGGGCCGAGCTCTCGCTGGCCGACCGCGCTCGCTACATGAAGCGCGCCGCCGACGCCCTGCTCGACGACATCGACGAGATCGCCGAACTGCTCGTCCAGGAGCAGGGCAAGCCGCGCGCCGAGGCCTTCACGATGGAGCTGCTGCCGACGGTCGACGCCCTGCACTGGTGCGCCAAGGCCGGGCCCAAGATCTTGGCCGACGAGAAGGTCCGCATGAGCCAGTCCTTCTTGATGACGAAGAAAAGCCACTTCTCCTATGAGCCGATCGGCGTCGTCGGCGTGATCGCCCCCTGGAACTACCCCTGGTCGATCCCGTTCGGCGAGGTCGCGATCGCGCTGATGGCCGGCAACGGCGTCGTCCTCAAGCCCGCCAGTCTGACGCCGCTGCTGGGCGAGGCGATTCGCCGCGTCTTCGAGAAGGGCGGCCTGCCCGAGGGCCTCATCCGCGTCGTCCACGGCGGCGGCGCGGTCGGCGACGCGCTGGCCCGCTCCAGCGTCGCCAAGGTCTTCTTCACCGGCTCGGTCGAGGTCGGCCGCAAGGTCGGCGCCGTCTGCGCCGAGGCCCTCAAGGGCTCGGTGCTCGAGCTCGGCGGCAAGGACCCGATGATCGTCTGCGCCGACGCCGACCTGCCCAACGCGATCTCCGGCGCGGTCTGGGGTGGCTTTGCCAACGCCGGGCAGACCTGTTCGGGGATCGAGCGCGTCTACGTGATCGAGGAGGTCGCCGATCGCTTCGTCGCCGGCGTCGCCCGCGAGGCCGAGAAGCTGCGCCTCGGCGACCCGCTGCAGTGGGAGACCGAGATCGGCCCGATGACCTCCGACGGCCAGTACGAGATCGTCGTCGACCTGATCGCCGACGCCGAGGCCTCCGGCGCGACCAAGCTCTGCGGCGGCCCGGTCGACGTTCCCGGCCTGCCCGGCAAGTTCGTCGCCCCCACCGTGCTGACCGGGGTCACGCACGAGATGCGGATCATGCGCGAGGAGATCTTTGGCCCGGTACTGCCGATCGTCGTGGTCAAGTCCGAGCAGGAAGCGATCGACCTCGCCAACGACTCCGAGTTCGGCCTCGGCGCCTCGGTCTGGACCAAGGACCGCCAGAAGGGCGAGCGGATCGCGCGGCGGATCGAGTCGGGCATGGTCTGGATCAACGACCACTCCTTCAGCCACGGCGCCTGCCAGTGCGCCTGGGGCGGGGTCAAGGACTCCGGCGTCGGCCGCTCGCACTCCAAATTCGGCTTCTACGAGTGCGTCAACGTGAAGATGAACTCCTGGGAGCCGGGCCTGACCCGCGACTTCTGGTGGCACCCCTATGACCGCACGCTCGGCGAAGCGGTGCAGGCCTCGGCCAAGATCCTCTACGGCAAGGGGGCGATACGGACCAAGGCGCTGCGCGAGGGGGCGGGGCCGCTGCTCAAGGTGGGGCGCCGGACGCTGCGCAAGCGCGGCGGCGGCTACTAGGGCGTCCAGCGGTAGACGCCACTGGGGCCGAGCAGGCCGCTGTAGCGCGTCCAGAGGACCACTTCACCACCGTCATCCGCAACGTAGAGCGGTTCGATGTCGTCGAGTTCCCCGGCGGGCCCCGAGTAGACAACGACGCTGGTGAGCTGGTCGAGGTCGACGAGCCGCAGGTCGAGGCCCGTGTTGCAGAGGAGGTAGCGCCCGTTGCCGCTGAGCGTGTCGTAGAGGTGGCTCCACTGGTCGGGCCCGAAGTCGGCGGCGCCGATGTGACACCACGCTTTGTCGACCGGAACGGGGAAAAGCGCGCCGGCGCCCGTACGGAAGATGAGGTTTTCGTCGGGGACGGCGGATTGCCAAAGCTCGATCGTCGAGCCATCGGCGGAGATCGCGGTCGGCGGCAGCCAGTCCGCTGGCGATTCGGTGACCGTGGTGACCGGTTCGCTCGAGTAGGTCATGCTGCCCAGGTCGAGGCGGGCGAGCACCCGGTCGCTCGCGTTGATTCCGTAGTCGTCGCACGCTTCCGACCACGCTTCGGCTGGTTCGCGCACCTTGCTGCGGCAGGCTTCGACCAGGGCCGAGCTGCCGTCAGGCGACAGCCGGAAGAGCTGGACCGGGATCAGCTGTCCGCCGGGACCACTCGTTTCCCTATCGATCATCCAAGTGCGGTGGCGGATTTCAGCCCCGGTCAGCGTGTTGAAGACGGTCAGTGTCACCCGCATCGCGTCTTCGTCAGATTCTTCGGTGATCGCGGCGAACGTGCTGCCGTCCTCGCTCAGCTCGACACCCCCAAGTGCCCAGCCGCCAGGCAGCTGGATGTCGTTTGGCGCGGCGCCAAGCCGGTACACGGTGACCAGCGGTCCTTCCACTATGTCCTTGAGGCGCAACATCGTGCCGTCGTCCGCGATCGGGCTGGGAGTCAGCGTGTCCGGATACTTGGCTCTCACCGTGCGCAGGACCTCGCCGGTCCGCCGGTCGACGAGGGAAGCCGCTTCCTCGCCTGTTCCCGAGTCATATTCGTCGAAGTTGAGGGCGAACTCACCGTTCGGCGAGAAATGGAACTGGTTGTCCATGCTCGCCACGTGCTCCAGCACGCCGCCGGTGCCCGAGTGGGCGAAGAAGGTGACCAGATAAACCCCAGTCGCCGACCGGCGGCCACTCGCGTCGGTGGCGAACACGTAGAAGGAGAAGTACTGGTTCACGCTCGGCGGCGGGAAGACCGAGAGCGTGCCATCCGAAGAGAGGGAGACCCAGCCCGGCACCCGGCCCTGGTTCGCGGGGATGGTCGAAATCGCGAACTCGTACGGCGGAGCGCCGCCGCTCGCGGTGAGTTTCCAGTCGGTGACCTGACCGGACGGGATCGTGCCGAGGTCGAGATTGCCGAGCGCGAGGTCGGGGTTGGTCGCGCCGCGACCCTTGAAGTCGAAGACGATCCGCGCCGGAAAGGCCTCGTCGGCGGTGAGGTCGGCCACCTTGTAGAAGACGTCGGTAACGAGGATCGCCCCCGCGATCTTCCTCAACGTCGCCTTGGCAAGACCGCTGAGGCCGGTAGCGGCGTCGACGCAGGAGTGCAGGGCGTGGACGGTGCTCGTCCCATCGATCTCGGTCGAGCTGTCAGAGTAGATCGCGCCGATCACGCAGTTGGTGACGTTCCTCGCCTCGCCGATCTTCTTTTTCACCCGGTCGAGTTCCTTGAGGAAGGCCCATGCGATGTGGGCGGCAGCGGAACCGCCGCGGGGAGCGGCCTCGATCGAGACCGCCTGGTCGCCGATCAGGCCCGCGGGACGGTCGATCGCGATCGTCGCCGAGGCCCCCGGCGAGAGCACGAAGCCGGCGGGGCCGTTCGACGGGCTCAGACGTGCAAAGCCCTGCGCGATCGTGCCGTCGATGGAGTCCGACCACGGACCCGAGCGGGCGACGTCGAGCCGCGCTCCCTCGACCCGTACCAGCTGCGCGTAGCCGCGGTTGTTGACGATGTTGACCCGCAGCGTGCCCCGTCGGTGGCGTTGCTGACGCAGGAGGGCAAGGCGTCGTTTCGATTGCGGGAAAACGAGGAGCCGTCGATCCAGCTGGGAATCTCGCCGCAGTTGCCCGGCAGGTCGGTGCGATTGCCGGTCAGCGTGCCGGCAAGCCACGTCGTGTAATCGACGACGTCGAGCGGGCTGAAGCTGTCGATCTCGGTGCTCACCGTAGCCCGCCCTGCCTTCACCCGGCTCGGCTCGGGGACCCAGGCTCCCAGCCTTCGCCATCCGTGCAAGACCAGCGGCGTCCCGCTTGCGCCCAGCGCCTTCGCGTCGAAGTCGAAGCTGACGGCGACCGGTTTGGACGGCTCTCCCTGGCTGGTCGATATCGAGTAGGGCCCGCCAACGAGCGACTTGGCACCGGTCGCGGCGAAGGGCGCGCTATTTCCCTTTGCGATCGTCAGCGTCTCGCCGCGGCGGATTGAGCCCCGGGGCGCACGAACGACGAGGGGTCCGATCTGGCCCGATACGGGTCCGCCACGACTCTTCAGGACCAGGCGCCGGCGCTTGTGTTTGTGCCGGTGCTTGTGCCGGTGGCCATGGTTGCCGGCGTCACGGTGATGATGTCGAGACGACGTGGTCGCGGAGCCCGGCTCATGAGCCGCGGCGACCGGAGGAAGCGCAATCGCAGCGATCACGGCCGCGACCCAAAGCGCAATCAGGCCAACGCCCGTCCCCTTGCCGGCTGCCCCGCTCCGCACGCCGGGCAGGGTATCGGGACGACGACGCCATTGACGTCGACGATCAGGCTCCTTCTTCGGGGGCTCTGGTCACGAGGCGACGAGCTGCTCGAGCTCGAAGACGGCGCCTGAGGCGTCGAGCTCGCGGATCCGGTCGTAGTCGGCTTTGAGCCGATCGCGGTCGGGGTCGACCAGGTAGATGATCCCCGGGCAGGAGAAGAGGTCGACGGTTTTTTTCAGCTGGTCGCCCGGGCCGAGCATTGAGATCGTGCCTGCGAATGAGGGGAGGGCTTCGATCTCGCGCATGCCGGCGTCGTCGACGATCCGGCCTTCGTGCCGGCTGATCAGCATCACGCAGTAGGCGCCGGCCGCAAGCTCGTAGGAGTGCTGCGCCCGCCGCGTCACCGAGTGCGGGTCGAGGTAGGCCTCGGCGGTGAGCGTCTGGTGGCTGGGCGTGCAGCGGTCGACGATCTCGTCGGGGACCGAGCCGTGCATGCGCGCCCCGGACTCGACCAGGACCGGCCCGGTCGCGGTCAACATCACCTCGGTGTGGGCGGGGCCGAAGCGAATGCCGAGCGCGTCGAGCACCGCTTCTACGTAGGGCACGACCTGGTCCTGCTGCTCACCGTGGCGCGGCAGCAGCTCCTCGTAGTCGTAGATGAAGTTGGCGCCGGCGCGGAGCTTGTTGTCGCGCCAGACCTCGGAGACGTGGTGGACGCCGTCCCAGCTGATCGAGTTGACGAAGAGCTGAGTCCCCTCGAGCAGCTCCTGCACCAGCAGCTGCTCGTTGGCGCCGTGCAGGGCGTTGGGCCGGCCGAGGTTGGCCGCGAAGGCGGCCTCGATCGCGGCCGCGTCGTGGCAGATGCTGACCCCGTCGGTGCCGGCGCTGTCGAGCGGTTTGACCACGACCGGGTCGCCGCCGCGCTCGGCCGCCCAGGTGACCGCGGCGCCCGCATCGGCGGTCTTCAGCGCTTCCGCGGTGCGCAGGTCGGCGGCACGCAGCGCTTCGGACATCGCGTTCTTGTCGCGCCGCGCGGCGCTCTGGGCGCTGCCGTTGGAGGGCAGGCCGAGCCGCTCGCTGAGCGCGTCGGCCAGCGGCACGCCGGGCTCGGCGCCGACGACGACGAAGGCCGGCTCGTGGGCGGCGAGCCGGGCCGCGGTCGCCTCGAGGTCTCCTTCGTGGATGACGTTCTCGACGAAGTCGCCGGCGCGGAAGGCGCGCAGGTAGAACTCGGGAAGGCTCGGGCTGCTCTGCACATGGACGACCGGCAGACCGGCGGCGACAAAGCGCGGCGCCAGCCGCGCCCCGGTCGAGTAGGCGTCAACGACGACCGCTGCGCCGGTGTAACGCTTTGTGGTGCTGTCAGCGCCCATACGCATTGCACCTATGCCGTGGCGACGAGGACCAGCCGGTCCTCGGGCCGCTTCGGCCCGCCGGCGAAGTTGCCGTAGTGCTCGACTTCACGGAAGCCCGCCTCGACCGCCATCCGCTCCAGGTCCTCTGCCTCGTACATGCGGATCCGCGAGTCGACCACGTCGTCACCGAAGACGTAGTGCACGTGCAGCATCCCAGTCGTGAAATTGACGTCGAGCGTTTCGGCGACGCCGTTCGTCTCGCGTTCGACCACACCCTCATCGGTTTTGAGCCGGTGGCGCGAGCGCTCCAGGTCCGAGAGCTCCATCGCCATCTTGCCGCCAGGGCGCAGCATCCCGTGGTAGGCGCGCATCATCGCCTCGTCCTCGGCCACGGTCTCGCCGAAGCCGAAGCTCGAAGAGAGGCTGACCAGGCCGTCGAAGCCCTTCAGCTCCGGCGGCAGCGGCTGCATCAGGTCGGCGACGTAATAGGTCGGGCCGGGGTACTCGCGCTTCGCCGCGGCGATCGCGATCTCGGAGATGTCGACCCCGACCGCGTCGACCCCGTTGTCGGCCAGGGCGGCGACGAAGCGACCGAGGCCGCAGCCGGCGTCGATCACCCGGTCGCCCGCCACGACGCCGAGCAGCTCCATCGCCAGCGGCGCCTCCTCCTCGTTGCCCTCGTAGCGGCCGAGCTGGTTGGCAACCCGCATGTAGACCGGGCCGTAGGTGTCGACCTCGTTGAGAATTGGCGGTTGATCGCTCACGGATTCCAAAGCGTACCGCGAGCGATCAACCCTCGTACCGGTTGTCGGGACGATCGCTGCCGGGCTCAGCCGCCCGCGATTTCGACCGTCTTCGAGATCGCCGCCTCGCACTTGTAGATCGGGCCGGCGGTCGCCTGCGTCGACGGCTTCACTTCGGCGAAGACCTTGGCCGGGATCTTGATCTTTTCGTTGAGCGCTTCGAGGTCGGCCTTCCAGTTGCCGTTGGCCTTCGACTTGACCCGGCTGAGGACGCCGTTGCCCTTCTGCTTGAGGACGACGGTCCGTTCGCCGACGCAGTTCGAGTTGGCGGCCTTGACCTTGCCCTGGTAGCCGGCGGCGCCAAGCGTCACTTCGGACGTCACCTTGACGGACTGTCCCGGCCCGGCCGCGCCCGCCGGAATCGCCACCAGCGCGACGGCGCACAGCGCCGCCACCACAAAAGCCCCTGCCTTCTTGGTCATGCTCATTCGTTCCTCCTGTCGAGATGTGCCGCGGCAGCCTAGACCTTCACAATCCCAGCGGTGGAGCCCGGTCAGGCGACAGACGAGCCGGCGCTGAGCCTCGCCGGGCTGCGCCGCGACTACGGGGAACGGACGGTGCTCGACGGCGTCGGGCTGCGGCTCGCCCGCGGCGAGACGCTGCTCGTGCTCGGACCCAACGGGGCGGGCAAGACGACCCTGCTGCGCATCCTCGCCACCCTGCTGCGACCGAGCGGCGGCGAGGTACGGGCGCTCGGCTGCTCGCTGCCCGAGGAAGCCTGGAAGCTACGCGGCCGGATCGGCTTCCTCGGCCACGAGCCGCTGCTCTACCGCGATCTCAGCGGCCGCGAGAACCTGCGCTTCCACGCCCGCCTGCACGGGCTGGGCGGCGAGGCCCGGATCGCCGAGCTGCTCGCCGCGGTCGGCATGGAGCGCCGGGCCGAGCAGCGTGTCGCCGAGCTCTCGGCCGGGATGCGCCAGCGCCTGGCGATCTGCCGCTGCGTCCTGCACCGGCCCGAGCTGCTGCTGCTCGACGAGCCCGACTCCAACCTCGACGCCGAGGGTCGCGAGCTGGCCCGAGCCCTGATCGGCCCCGGCCAGGGCCGCACCCGCGTCATCGTCAGCCACGACCCCGAGCGCTTCGAACCCGAGTCCGACCAAGTACTGCACCTCGAGGCGACCCAATGATCTTCCAGTGCGCCTTTTGCACGCCACGGGTACATAAAGCGCACCGGAAGGGGGAGCGGTGACGCCGTCGCGGACTGCCTACGTGACGATTCTCGCCAAGGACCTGCGGGCGGAGTTGCGCACGCTGCAGTCGCTGCCGGCGATGGCGATCTTTGCCACCACCACCTTCGTCATCTTCCGCTTCGGCCTCGACCGCACCCAGCTCTCGGGCAGCCTCGCCGCCGGGGTGCTCTGGGCGACCCTGCTCTTCGCCGCCCTGCTCGGCGTCAACCGCCTCTTCGTCGCCGAGCGCGAGGAGGGCGGCTTCGACGCGATCCGCCTTGCCCCGATCGACCGCAGCGCCCTCTTCGCCGCCAAGGCGACGGCGCTCTTCGCCTACCTCTTCGTGCTGGAGCTGGTCGTGGTGCCGATCTTCGCCCTCTTCTTCCTCGGCTCGGCCGCGGCGCTCGGGCCGCTCGTCGCAGTGCTGGTGCTCGCCGACCTCGGCCTCGCCGCAACCGGCACCCTGGTCTCCTCGATGGCGGTCCACTCCCGCGCTCGCGACCTGCTCGGCCCGCTGGTCCTGCTGCCCCTGGTCGTGCCGCTGATGATCGCCGCCACCGGCGCCAGCGAGCCCCTGCTGGCCGCGGGCGGACCCGGTTACCACCGCTTCGGGAGCTGGCTGGCGGTGCTCTCCCTATACGATCTGATCTTCCTCCTGCTCGGCTGGGCCGTCTTCGATTTCCTCCTGGAGGACTAGCGGGCAGGCGCCTCCCCACCGCCCAAACTCAGGCATGTACGGCAAAGGACTCAGACCACTCTCGATCGCGACCGTCGTCGCGATTGCCGCTGCGCTCTCGCTGGTCTTCTTCTACGCGCCGCTCGACGCCGACCAGGGCTTCATCCAGAAGATCTTCTACCTGCACGTGCCGCTGGCGATCACCGCGCTCGTCGGCTTCATCGTCGGCGGCGTCTTCGCGATCGCCCACCTGCGCAGCGGCAACCGCAAGTGGGACGCCTACTCCTACGTCGCGATCCACATGTCGGTGATCTTCGGCGTCGCCGTGCTGATCACCGGCTCGATCTGGGCCAAGGCCTCCTGGGGGCACTGGTGGGTCTGGGACGAGCCGACCCTGGTCAGCTTCCTGATCGTCTTCCTGATGTACGCGACCTACTACCCCTTCCGCTACGCGATCGAGGACCCCGAGCGCCAGGCCCGCTACGCCTCGGTCTTCGCCGTCACCGCGGGCGCCTTCGTGCCGCTCAACTTCATGGCGGTGCGGATGGCGCAGAGCCTCGTCCACCCGCGCACCTTCGGCACCGCCAACGGCGGCCTGCCCGGCTCGATGATGTTCACCTTCCTCGTCTGCCTCGCCGCGACGGCGCTGCTCTGGGTGACGCTGGTCAAGCTCGAGCTGACCGCGAAGAGCACCTCGGGCCAGCTGAAGCGGCTGCGGCGGGCGCTAGACGCGCCGGCGCCGGGTGGCGGCGGGTCACGAATCGCGCCGGAGGTGAGCTAGGTGATCGGCCTGCTCCTCGCCGAGACCCCGGCGCTGCCGCTCGACCAGGCCGGCAAGTACGTCGCCGGGGCCTACGTCGTCTTCCTCGTCCTGATCGTGATCTACGTCGCGATCATGGCTTCGAAACTGCAAAGGATGGAGAAGGAGCTCAGAGAGCTGGCAGGGTTCGCGGAGTCCCGCGCTCAAGGAGAGGAAGCCGCCCCCGGACGCGGGAGTGAGGGGCAATCCATATCTGATTCTCTTGCCCCTCACGGGAGCGGAGGAGGCGGCGTCTGATGTCTGAGTTGCTTGCGCTCGGCGTCTCGCACAAGACGGCGCCGCTCGACCTACGCGAGCGGCTCTCGCTGACGGAGGGCCGCGCCGCCGGGGCGCTGCGCGAGCTGACCGAGGTCGCCGGCATCCACGAGGCGGCGGCGATCTCGACCTGCAACCGCACCGAGCTCTACCTCGTCGTCTCCGACCCGGTCGAGGCCGAGTCGACCGCGCTCGGGGTGCTCACCCGCCAGGCCGAGATCCGCCCCACCGAGCTGCTCGGCCACCTCTACTCGCTGCGCTCCGGCGATGCGGTCCGCCACCTCTTCCGCGTCACCGCCGGGCTCGACTCGATGATCCTCGGCGAGGCCGAGATCCAGGGCCAGGTCAAGCGCGCCTACGAGCTGGCGCTGGTCGAGGGCGGCACCGGGCCGATCCTCAACCGCCTCTTCCGCGGCGCCCTCGCCGCCGGCGGCCGGGCCCGGGACGAAACCGGGATCAGCGAGAAGAACGTCTCGATCCCCTCGGTCGCGGTCGAGCTGGCGCGGCGCACGCTCGGCGACCTGGCCGCGAAGCGCGTACTCGTCGTCGGCGCCGGAGAGACCGCCGAGCTGCTCGCGCGCGCTCTGGTCAGCCGCGGCGCCGGCACCGTCTTCGTCGCCAACCGCCACTACGACCGCGCGATCGGCCTCGCCCAGCAATTCGACGGCAACGCGGTCCGCTTCGAGGAGCTGCCCGAGCAGCTCGAGCAGGCCGACATCGTCGTCTCGGCGACCAACTCGCCCCACCACATCGTCGAGCGCGACGACCTCGAGCAGGTGATGGAGACCCGCGGGGGGCGCCCGCTGCTGTTGGTCGACATCGCCGTGCCGCGCGACATCGAGCCGGCCTGCCGCGAGATCGACGGGGTCAGCCTGCACGACATCGACGACGTCCAGCAGATCATCGCCCGCAACACCGGCGGCCGCGAGGCCGAGGCGCGTCGGGCCGAGCACCTGCTCGACGCCGAGCAGGACCGCTTCGAGCGCTGGCTTGCCTCGCTCGAGGTGGTGCCGACGATCGCCGCCCTGCGCGGGCGCGCCGACGAGGTCGTACGCCGAGTGCTGGCCGAGAACGACGGGCGCTGGGAGGAGCTCAGCGAGGCCGATCGCGAGCGGCTGGGCGTGATGGCGAAGGCGATCGCCTCGCGGCTGCTGCATGAGCCGACGTTGCGGATGAAGCGGAGCGCGGGGAGCGACGAGGCCTATCTCTACGTCAGTGCATTGCGGGAGTTGTTCGGGTTGGACGTCGAGACAGAGCCGGAGGAGGCCGCGGAGGGCACTTCGAAGGTGACCCCACTGCGCCGAGCCAATCCCGGTAGGGGTTCCACTTAACTTTTTGGGTGGAGAGTTTCCTGCTGACGCCGCTGGCGCGTGCCCAAAAAGTGCAAGACGTTCCACCCCTACCGGGATTGGCTCGGCACGCGCACTGATGCTTCGGATTGCTACACGCGGGAGCAAGCTTGCCCTGGCCCAGGCGGGGCAGGTGGCAGAGATGCTGGGAGGAGCTGAGCTAGTGCAGGTCGCTTCGGACGGGGGAGCTGACGATAAGGCTCGGTTCGTTCGCGGAGTTGAGCAAGCGCTGCTGAGTGGCGAGGCAGAGATCGGCGTGCATTCCGCCAAGGACCTGCCGGCCGAGCTAACGGAGGGACTGATGTTGGCTGCGGTGCCCAAGCGTGAGGATCCGCGGGATGCTTGGATCGGGGTCGGGTCTTCGCTTGATGAGGTGCCGGAGGGGGCCAGGGTGGGGACCGCCAGCTTGCGCCGGCGGGCGCAGTTGCTCGCGGCGCGGCCTGACCTTGAGGTGCGCGAGTTGCACGGGAATGTCGACACGCGGCTGCGTAAGCTGGCCGAGGGTGAGCTCGATGCGATCGTGCTCGCGGTCGCCGGGCTGCGCAGGCTCGGGCGGACGGATGAGATCACCTTTGCGCTGCCGGGCGAGGCAATGACCCCGGCCGCGGGGCAGGGCTCGTTGGTCCTGCAGATCCGCGGCGAGGACGAGGACGCCCTGCGGATCGTCGACGCAATCGTCGACGAAACCGCGCTGCGCGAGCTGACCGCCGAGCGTGCCGTCGTCGCCCTCCTGAAGGCGACCTGCAACAGCCCGCTGGGCGTCCACGCCGAGGCCGACCCGCGCTCGGAGCGGATGCGGATGCGCGCCTTCGTCGGCCTCCCCGACGGCAGCGAGTGGCTGCGCGACGAGCTCGAGGGCGACTCGACCGAGCCGACCCTGCTCGGCGCCGAACTGGCCCAGCGACTGCTCGCCACCGGCGCCCGCGAGCTCCTCGACCGCGCCGAGGAGATGCCCGCATGATGCTTCCGGTGCGCTTTATGCACCCACCCGGAGTAAAAGGCGCACCGCAATGACGGCGCGCGGCGGAGTGGTCTATCTCGTCGGGGCGGGACCGGGTGATCCGGGGCTGATGACGGCGCGTTCGCTGGAGCTGATCGGCTCGGCCGACGCGATCTACTACGACCGGCTGATCCCGCCTGGGGCACTCGATGGGGCGCGCGAGGAGGCCGAGCTGGTCTACGTCGGCAAGGCGCCCGGGGTGCCGTCGGTACCGCAGGAGGAGATCGGCGAACGGCTGATCGAGGCGGCGCGGGGAGGCAAGAGCGTGGTGCGGCTGAAGGGCGGCGACCCGTTCGTCTTCGGTCGGGGTGGAGAGGAGGGCGAAGCATTGCGCGAGGCGGGAGTCGAGTTCGAGCTGGTGCCGGGAATCACCGCCGGCGTCGCCGCAAGCGCCTACGCCGGAATCCCCGTCACCCACCGCGAAGACGCCTCCGCGGTCGCCTTCGTTACCGGCCATGAGGACCCCGAGAAGGAGGGGAGCGCGCTCGACTGGGAGGCGCTCGCCCGCTTCCCCGGCACGTTGGTCTTCTACATGGGCGTCAAGCGACTCGCCGACAACGCCGCCGCCCTGATCGCCGCCGGGCGCGACGCCGACGAGCCGGCCGCCGCGGTCGAACGCGGCACGATGGAGGGTCAGCGCACCATCGTCGCCACGCTCGGCACCCTGGCCGAGGCGGTCGAGCGCGAGCAGGTCAAGGCGCCCGCACTGATTGTCGTCGGCCCAGTAGTTGCCCGCCGCGAGTCGCTGGCCTGGCTGGAGCGGCGCCCGCTCTACGGCCGCCGCGTCGTCGTCACCCGCGCCCGCGCCCAGGCCAGCGGCCTGGCCAAGGCTCTGCGCAACCTCGGTGCCGAGGTGGTCGAGCTGCCAGCGATCCGGATCGAGCCGACAATCGAGAGCGAGGAGGTTCGAAGCGCAGTCGAGCGGATCGGCGACTACTCGCTGATCGTCCTCACCAGCCCCAACGGTGTGCGCTTGCTGTTCGAGGCAATGCGAAACGCCGGACTCGACGCGCGGGCGCTTGGTGGTCCAAAACAGCAGCAAGTAGGGGAAGAGGGGTCGAGCGCCGCCGAACATTGCGGCACGACAGTCGCAGCAATCGGGCCCGGCACAGCGCGAGCGCTCTCCCGCTGCGGCATCAGCGCCGACATCGTCCCCGAGCGCTTCGTCGCCGAGTCCCTGGTGGAGGCGCTGGCGGAGGTCGAGGTCAGCGGCAAGCGCGTCCTCGTCGCCCGCGCCGCCGACGCCCGCGACGTCATTCCGGAGCACCTCGAGGGTCGCGGCGCCGAGGTCGACGTCGTCGCCCTGTATGAGACCGTGCGCGAGGAGCCCGGCGCAGAGGCGATCGAGGCCGCCCAGGCTGCCGACTACGTCACCTTCACCTCCTCTTCGACCGTGCGCAACCTGACCGAGGCACTGGGCGAGCGCTTCCCCGCCAACGCCCGCATCGTCTCGATCGGACCAATAACCAGCGAGGCCGTCGTCGAAGCCGGCCGCAAGGTCAACATCGAAGCCGATCCCCACGACATCGACGGCCTCATCGCCGCCCTGCTCGCCGACGCAAACTGAGGGCGTGGCGACTTTTGCGTCATATAGACGTATAAGTCGCCAATGGCCGCCGACCCGCCGGTGAATTTCGGCTCCCCCCACCGCCACTATCGCGTCGCGGATTCGACCAATACACGCGCTCGCGAGCTGGTTGAAGCCGGAGCGCCGGGGGGCACTGTGGTTACGGCTCGCGAACAGACCGCGGGGCGGGGACGCGTCGGGCGGGTCTGGACCGCGCCCGAGGGCAAGGCGCTGCTCTACTCCGCGATCCTGCGGCCGCTCGACCAGCGCCACCTGCTGCTGCCGCTCTCGGTCCCGCTGGCCGTCTGCGCCGCCGCCGAGGAGCTGCGGCCCGATGTGGACTGCCAGGTCAAGTGGCCCAACGACATCTGGCTCGAAGGCCGCAAGCTCTCCGGCATCCTGATCGAGGCCAAGCCTCAGAACGGCTGGGCCGTGATCGGCATCGGCCTCAACCTCTCCATAGCTCCCGACGAGTTCCCCCCCGACCTCCGGCAACCGGCGATCTCGCTCTTCGCCCCGGCTGACGAGAGTCGGGGGAGGGGGTCCGCCGGACGCTCCCCGCTGTTGTCCGGCGGACCCCCTCCCCCGACTCCCTCAACCGCCGCGGATGTCCTAAGCCGCCACCTCGACCACTGGGTCTGGGCGGAAGACGACGAAGTCCTCGACGAGTGGCGCCGCCGCGACGGGCTGCGCGGGCGCGAGGTCGCCTGGGAGGACGGCTCAGGCGTCGCCGACGGGATCGACGGCCGCGGCAACCTCATCGTTGCCGTTGCCGGCGGCGGACGAGTCAGCCTCGGAGCCGGCGAGGTCCAGCTGCGCCTCTGAGTCTTTGGCGGGTCGTTTCGCCCTTTTGCGACGCCGCCTCGGTTTGGCGGCTTTCGTGGCGCCCTCTCCCCTGGCCTCCTGGCCATTGTCGGCTCGCTGCGCCTTGCTGCTCTTCTGCGCATCACCGCTGTCCTGGGTATTGGTCGTCTCGTTCGCCGCGGACGCCTCACCGTTCGCCGCAGCCCCGCCGCGCTTCGGTCGCTTCTTGCCGCGTTTGTTGCGCCGCTTGCCGCCCTTGGGAAAGTTGCGCAGCAGCTCGCGAGCGATTGCCGAGGGCTTGCGGGCCATTCGCATCCGCGCCCCGCGCAGCACCTCTTCGCCCTCCGGCGTGTGCGAGACCGCGCCCGCGAGCAGCGCCACCGCGAGCCGGCGGTCCTGTTTGCGCGCGGCGTGGACGAGGCGACGCGCGTTGCGGCCGTGCGCGCGGCCCGAGGAGTTGACCAGCAAACCGAGTAGCCGCTTCGTCTCCGGCCAGCGTTGCACGGCGTACTCTTCGTGCAGTTCCGGGGTGTAGGAGGCAAGCCGCCAGACCCACGCCTGAGCCTGGTCGCGGCGACCGATCCGCTTGTCGACCAGCGCCTGCAGCAGCGTCTTCGTGCCGGCCCGCTTGTCGTCGCGGCTCCAGGTGCCGACGATGTCGATCGCGTCGTCGAAGGCGTCAGCGTCGCCGAGGTCGGCGATCTCGCTCAGCGCTTTCAGTTTCAGCTGCGAGGTGCGGTTGCGCTGTACGCAGGTGAGCAGGAAGCGGCGCTTCAGCTCCTGCGAGCCGGAGCCCTGCAGGATCGCCCGCGCCCGCCGCCAGCCCTGCGGGTTGACCCGCGCCCCGGCCAGTGCCGCCCAGGCGTGCTGCTCGGCGTGGTCGAGGTTCTCGACCGCGATCCGCCAGAGCTCGCGTTCGAGCACCTGCATACGGCGCTCCTCCTCGCCGGAGACGGGGATGATCCGCCGCTCGACCCGAATCCGCCGCCCGCGCGAGCGCCGCACCGGGCCGATCACGATCGCGCCGCCGCGGTAGACGTCGCGGTCGAGCAGGCTGTGCAGGGTGATGATCGTCTCGTCGTGGGTGGTCGCCGGGTGGACGAAGTCGATCACCAGGCCCGCCTCCTTGCCCGGCGCCCGCCGGGTCACGCGGCCGACCCGCTGCTGGTAGATCCGCCGCGAGGCGGTCGGCGCCAGGTGCATGCAGAGCGTCGCCCGCGGCGAGTTCCAACCCTCGGCGAGCAGCATCGCGTTGCAGAGCACGTCGACCTCGCCACGCTCGAAGCCGGCGAGGATCTCGGCCAGTTCGCGCTTCGGCGTCTCGCCGGAGACGGCGCGCGCGGTGACGCCCGCCGCCTGCAACGCCCGCGCCACGTTCTTGGCGTGCTGCACGCCCGCCGTGTAGAGGACGCCGGGCATGCCGTCGAAGCGCGTCTTGTAGAGGTCGGCGATGGCGACGTTGAAGGGCTCCTGGTCGAGCAGCGCGGCCAGCTCCTCCTGGTCGAAGTCCTGGTCGACCTCGCCCTTTCGCAGCGGCACCTTGGCGATCGTCCGCACCCCCGGGCCGGGCGGGATGCGCATGCAGCGCAAGGGCGAGATCACGCCGCGGCGCGCCGCCTGGATCAGGTCGAAGCGCGAGGTCTGGGTCGGGAAGAGGTCGGCGACGTGGCGGGCGATCAGCGCCCCGGTCGCGGTCATGCCGATGAAGACGGGACCGACCCAGGCGCGGATGCAGGCGCTGGTCTTCTCGCCGAGCGCGGTGTGCGCCTCGTCGCAGATCACGATCGAGTAGGCGTCGGAGATTTTCTTGTGGTTGCGGACGAACCACTGGTAGGTCTCGACCGTGACCGGGCCGTCGGGATCGTCGCGGTCGCCGAGCAGCGGCGGGCGCAGCCGCTCCTTATAACCGCGGTCGGAGATCTCGCCGATGAACTGGTCGACCAGGTTGCGGCGGTGGGTGAGGATCAGCACGCCGCCGGTGCGCGAGGCGTCGATGAAGCCGACCGCGGCGACGGTCTTGCCGGCACCGGTCGCGTGCTCGAACCAGAAGCGCCGCTCGGCGCCGGGGTCCTCGGGCGCCTCCTCGATCGTCTCCTCGTCGTCGGCCGCCTGCTCCTCCCAGTCCTGTGGCTCCTCGTCGGGCGCCAGCTCCTCGCCCTCGTCGTCGAGCTCGACCTCGCCGTTGGTTACCTCGTCCTCCTCGTCGCCGAGCTCGTCCTTGGCCGCCTTTTTGGCCGGCGGCGCCTTCTCCGCCGCCGCGACCGAGCCGTTGCCCTCCGCCTTGCCGTTCGCTTCGTCGACGATCGCGACCTGCTGCTCGGCCATCAGCTCGGTCAGCGTGCCCGAGAGCGCGTCGACCTGGTGCGGGTTCAGTTCGGCGCCGTCGCGCAGCTTCGGTGGTTCGTCGGCAAGCAGCCGCTCCAGGCCCAGCAGCAGGGAGAAGTCGCGGCGCCACTGGATCGAGGGCTCCTCGGCCCCCTCGTCGAGCTCGGCCAGGGCGGCGTCGAGGGCGCGGCGGCGCGCCGTCCCGGGCGCAAGCGCCTCCGGTCCCTCGCCGTCAAGCAGGAAGGGCTCCCGGGCGAACTTCGCCGCCCGATCGATATCGGCGCTGGATGGAACTGCCGCCGGCGCGGCAACTTCGCTGGTCTTGGCCATGAAGGCTTTCGGGTTTCGTCCCGCCGCAAATGGAAGGCGGGCGGGGCACTTAGACGAGGAATGCCGGGAGTCGGCCTTTACTGCGTCCCCCCAACGCTCTCACAAGCGATTCGCACAAAGCAGCGAACCGAACATACGTATTGTAATCAAGGAATTGAAGAAAAAGGGACGACAGTTCGCGATCGGCCTGATCTCGGTCGCGGTGGCGGGGCTCGTAGCGGTCGGTTGCGGTGCCGAGAGCGGCGGCAATTACGGCGGTGAGCACCCCGACTACGCCAAGGCGCTCGCCGCTGCGCCGGCACCGCTCGCCGCTCTCTATAAGGAAGGCGACAAGCTCCTGCCGGGCGGAACGATCGCCTTCGAACGGCGCGTCGCCGAGCTCAAGGGCTACCCGGTCGTGGTCAACGTCTGGGCCTCCTGGTGCGGGCCCTGCCGCTTCGAGTTCCCCACACTGCAGAAGCTCTCGGCCGCCTACGGCAAGCAGGTCGCCTTCCTCGGCATCAACAGCGAAGATTCCGACAGCCTCGCCAAGGAATTCCTCGCGGAAGCGCCGGTGCCCTATCCGAGCTACAGCGACGGCGATGGCGCGATCACCGCGATGATCGGCGCCGGCCGCGGCAAGCCCGACACCGCCTTCTATGGCCGCGACGGCAGCCTCTGCTATTTGAAGCAGGGTCCCTACAGCGAGCAGGCCGAACTTGGGGCCGACATTCAGCGCTTCGCCCTGCACGAAGAATGCGAAAGCGGATAATCGGCCTATGGACTCAGCCGCAATCGTCGCAGCGCTCGGAATTGCCCTCTTGGTCGGCGAGCTGTTGCTCTCGACCGGCGGCGTGCTGGCAGCACTGGGCGCGCTCGGTCTGATTGCCGGTGGCGTGCTGGCGCTGGAGTCCGACAGCAGCGCCGCCGACTACGTCGGGCCGGCCCTGATCGCGCTCGGCCTGCTCTCCTTCGTCGCCTTCTACTTCGTCACTCGCAAGGTGATCGAGGCCCATCGCGACCAGCCAGTACGCACCGGCACCGAGGAGCTGATCGGCTCGCTCGCCGAGGCGCGCAGCGACCTCGATCCCGAGGGCCGGGTCTGGGCCGAGGGAACGGTCTGGAGCGCCCGCCTGGCAGACGGCGGGGCGCCGGTCCGCCTTGGGGATAGAGTCAGGGTCGATGCGGTCGAGGGGCTGACCCTGGTGGTCCACCCCGAGCCGACACCCGCCGACAAGGCCGAAGAAGGAGCAGGTTGATGGCAGCAGCACTCGGAGTCCTGATCATCATCGCCTTCTTCGTCGTGATCGCGCTCGGCACCTCGGTGCGGGTGCTGCGCGAGTACGAGCGCGGCGTGATCTTCCGCCTCGGCCGCCTGATCGCCACCAAGGGACCGGGGCTGATCCTGCTGATCCCATTGATCGACCGCATGGTCAAGGTCGACCTGCGCACGGTGACGCTGAACATCCCGCCGCAGGAGGTGATCACCCGCGACAACGTCCCGGCCAGCGTCAACGCCGTCGCCTACTTCCGCGTGGTCGACTCAAACCGGGCGATCGTCGAGGTCGAAAACTTCCTCATCGCCACCTCGCAGATCTCCCAGACGGCGCTGCGCTCGGTGCTCGGCAAGGCCGAGTTCGACCAGTTGCTCTCCGAGCGCGAGCGGCTCAACGAAGAGCTGCAGAAGATCATCGACGAGTCGACCGAGCCCTGGGGCGTCAAGGTGACCGCGGTCGAGATCAAGGACGTCGAAATCCCCGAGCAGATGCAGCGGGCGATCGCCCGCCAGGCCGAGGCCGAGCGCGAGCGCCGCGCCAAGATCATCAACTCCGAGGGCGAGTTCCAGGCGGCGCAGAAGCTCACCGACGCGGCCGACATCATCAGCACCAACCCGGCCTCGCTGCAGCTGCGCTACCTGCAGACGCTGCTGGAAATCGGCAGCAACCAGAACACGACGGTGGTCTTCCCGCTGCCGATGGACATGATCGAACCGTTCCTCGGAGGCGAGCAGGGCAGGAAAAGGCCGAAGCCGGCGCCGCCGACCGAGCCGCCCCCACCGCCGCCAGTCGAGCCCGAGCCCGACCTGCCACCCTCCCGCTCCTGAGCGCGCCCGAACTACGCATCGACCAGCTCTCCGGGCTGCCGGCGATCCTCGCCCCCGGGCGGGCGGCTCGGCCCGACAGCTTCAACCTGCCCAAGAGCGAACCGAAGGGACCGGAGAGCTGCCCCTTCTGCGAGGGACGCGAGGACCGCACGCCGCCCGAGGTCTACGCGACCCGGCCGGGCGGCGGCGAGGCGGACAGTCCGGGCTGGACGACGCGGGTGGTCCCGAACCTCTATCCGGCTCTGGCGAATGACGCGGCCGAGGGTTTGGCGGGAGGCCCGGAGTCAGCGGCGCGCTCGGGCGAGGCGGGCGCCTTCGCCAGCGCCGGGGATCCGCTGCTCGAGTCGCGCCGCTCCGGCGAGCCCGACCTCTTCTCCTCGCGCCCGGCGACCGGCACCCACGAGGTGCTGATCAACGCACCTGAGCACGTCACCGCATTGCACGAGCTGAGCGCGGAGCAGTTCGCCGCTGCGGTCGAGACCTGGCGCGAGCGCATGCGCGCCCACGCCGGCGCCTCCTACGTACAGCTGATCGTCAACGAGGGCGGCGGCGCCGGCGCCTCGCTCGAGCACAGCCACGCCCAGCTCTACGCGCTCGACTTCGTCCCCGCCGCGGTGGCGCGCGAGCGTGAGCGAGTGGGCGCCTACGCCGAACGCACGCAGGGCGGCGGGCTGCTGAGCGAGATCCTGGTCGAGGAGATGCGCCGCAAGGAGCGGCTGGTCGCGATCGACGACGAGGCGGCGCTGATCTGCCCCTGGGCCTCGCGCTCCCCCTTCGAGTTGCGCGTGATCCCCCGCTCGGGCGCGGCCGGCTTCGCCGAGGACAGCGGCGGCGCAGCGATGATCCACACCGCCCTGCGCCTGCTCGCCGCGCGCTTCGAGAGCTCGCCCGAGCTCAACCTCTGGGTCCGCACCGCGCCGCGCGGCGCCGAGCACTTCAACTGGCACGTCGACATCGCGCCGCGGCTCAGCATCAAGGCTTCCTTCGAGTTCGCGACGGGAGTCGACATCAACACTTACCCTCCCGAGCGCGCCGCCGCCGACCTGCGCGAACTCGCGAACTGAATCAACTTATCTATCTGCTGGATGGATAAGTTGATTCAGTTCCTATCTGATGCCGCCTAATCCCCGCCCAATTCCCCGCTTCATCGCCGACTCGACCCAGGAGGGGATCCCGCACGGGCGTTTTGCCGAGCGGCTCGGTGAGGCATTCCGCGAGGCCTGCAAAGGGATCGAGGACCTGCCGGAGGGCGTAGAGCCGCCCGCCGAGCTCGACTGGTACCCCGAGCGCGCCTGGGGCGGCCGCGTCTGGGTGCCGTGCACGGCCCGCACCGAGGGCCCGGCCGGCGCCCTGGAGTTCTTCGGCCACGTCTCATACGTCCAGGCCGAGCAGGGCGAGCCCTCCGAGCTCCGCGCCGCCGCCGACTTCACCGACGTCCTCGCCGAGGACAACCCCGACTGGAAGATCGACCTCAACGACGAGGTCGTCGGCCGTTGGCGCGGCGAGAACGGCCGGGCCGGCGCCGTCACCCTCGTCTGGGGCCGCCCCCTGGTGCAGAACGCCGTCGCCGCCACCGCCGAGCTCGACGGGGACACCGTCGACCAGGAGGAGATCTCCAACGGTCGCTTCACCCTGCTTGCCCTCGACGCGCTCGAGGCCTACGGCGACGACATCTTCATGCAGGTCAAGCTCTGGAGTCGGCGAGCAAAAGAGTTGGCCTCGGAGAGCTTGTACGCCTGAGCTGCGGTGAGCGCCGAGCGTGAGATCCGCGAGCTTCTGCCACCGGAGACGGGCCTGGCCTTCGAGGCGATGCGCGCGTCCACCTCGACTCCGGCGTCGAACTCGACCGAGCCGACGCGAACCGCCTCTACCTGAACGCGGGCATGGCCATCTCCGCGCACCACTTCGCGCGGTATATCGATTAGATAGAGCGACCCGTTCCGCTCCGCTACCGTGTCCCCGTGGCATCGATTCAACAGCCGACCGAAGCGTCGAGGAGTCCTGCGGCCGCGGCCGAGGTGGTTCGCGTCCAGCGACTACGCGATGACGCTCGACGGCCGATGAGCGTCAATCTGGCCGAGGGAATTGCGCTGAGTCACAAGCTGATGCAATTCGTAGGCTCCGCTCGTCCACATTGACCGAAGCGGCATTCGATCAACTCCTTCGCCGGCTCTCGGAGGCCGGCGTCGAGTTCGTACTGATCGGTGGGCTGGCCGTCAACGCCTGGGGGGTGGTCCGCGGAACGAAGGACGTAGACATCGTCGTTGCCTCAGATGTCGAGAACCTCAAGCGGGTCGCGGCGGTAGCGACTGCAGCCAATGGCCATGTGCAAACCGGTGAATCCTTCCTCAGCAGCCAACCTTCGATCGCGGGCCAACTCGCAAGCGGCGAACAGGTTGCCATTGAGACCGAACTTGGTCGCCTGGACATAGTCCAGGGTCTCGACGGTGTTCCCGCCTTTGAGGAGCTACATGCTCGGGCCACACAAACCGAGGTTCTAGGCGTGAGAGTCGCGGTCTGTTCAGTTGAGGACTTGAAGGCCATGAAGCAGGCCGCCGGGAGAACCCGCGACCTCGCCGACCTCGAGGACCTCGATGCTGCCGGCAGTTAGCTCTACGATTCGTTGATCCTGCCCCGATAGCTCAGCTGGATAGAGCGACTCCCTCCTAAATGACCTGGAGAAGTTGCCATTTTTGGCTCTGTAATGCGAACTGCGGCACCCTTAACACGAGATCGGATGCCACTGGATTACGCACGATTTGCGCGGGTTTGGGCAGCGAATGACTTCTGCTGCCCAATGGCTAACCCTTGACGCGCGTCAAGGGTTAGCTAGACTGCCTCACATCCCCCCAGTTCGCTTCGGCGGCTGGGATGCGGAGCCGCCTTCGGGCGGCTCTTGCGCTTTATGGGCCTCTACCAGCTCTTGGGCTTGTGGATTGTGCCGTCCGCGTCCGTGAGCTTCTGTGGCAGCTGGGAAGCCGCCAACGCCCCAGAGCGGATCGGCTTGTAAAAGGACCCGGGCGGCAGATTCCTCGGCGAGAGCGCCCAGCTTCGGTTCTTGTGGGGATTGAGGACCCCCACCGGTGCGCCCAGTTCGCCACGGACGAACTCAACGGGAGTCTTTAGGTCGCTGTCGTTGGAGATAACTACCGCGATGTCGTAGCGGGCGCGAAAACCGTCGATCAGCAAATGGCTCGCCAGGTTTACGTCCGAGCCCTTCTCCTCCGTGTTCCACACGAGCCGACTGGGGGAGCCCTGCCGCGGCGGTCGCGCCAAGCGACGATTGACCTTGCGGGCCAGGAAGTGGCCGTAATGGATGCTGAGATCGGGGATGGTGGCCAGAGCACGCAGGTAAATCTGCTGCCGCTGGGCCTGCTGTGGATTGTTGGGGCGCGGCTGGACCCGAGCCGTGAAGTACCTGATCCCCACGATCTCATGGGTCGGCTTGAGCAAATGACGGCACAGACCCCCCAAGTCGAGCCACCGATTCGGCCCGTCCTTGAGCGCCCCGTAGTAGAGGTTGAACCCATCGACGTAGACCATTGTCCGCTGTCGCGCCTTCGCCATCGCGGCACCGTACTGCCTTTTCGTAGACGAAGTTCGAGCTGCGACGGCATACCGACTCAGTGTTCGCACCAGAAGACGGTAGAGGTAGAGTCCGAGCCAGTGAAACACTGGACAACCCTGATCGGCTTCGTCCTCTGCGCGCTCGGCTTCGCGGTCGGGCCAGCCTCCGCCCAAGGCCAAGATGTCTATTTCCACGGATGCGGCGGGAACGGTGACCAGATCGAACCTGCCGAAATAGTTCTCACATGCGCTGACGCCAAGCTTCGAGTTGAAGCGCTCGAATGGTCGGCCTGGGAATCAGTGGGGGCACGTGCAACCGGAACGCTCACCTATCCGGATTGCCCACCTAAGGTTCCGCTTGTGCAGTGTCGAAGTTATGCCCACGATCCGGTCACTTTCGAACTCTCACAGGCTGAGTATTGCCCTCGGTATCAATCTTGGGTCTTCACCCAAGCCTTGGTCATCGATGAAAGCGCCCCAACGCCCGCAACAAGGAACTCTCCCTTCCGATTTCCCTGTCCCGAACAGCGCCCTCCAAAGTTCTTTCTAGGCACCAACTACGCGAGTTCCCTCATGCGCAATGCACTGGGCAGACGTCCGGCGTTTGCGTTTTCCGCAGCCGGTGGCCGAAAGCTCCGCTGCAACCATCGGGTAGCCAAAGATCGGGTCAAGTGCCGCATGAGTTGGTATGTGGGCGACCTTGTTTTTTGGGGCCGGGGCGTGATCTGGATTACCTACCCTCAAAATAAGCCGTACTGGAATTTCTCCTACCGGATTGTTCGATTTAACGAATACTGCGCGGTCGTCGGCGGCGCCGATTGCACGAAGGTCTTCGTCAAGCGGTAGAGCTTGCCTCACCTTCGAGCTTGATGGTGAGCTTCGTCAGGTCGACCATCGACAAGTCAAGAGCCGCAGCAACCGCCTTGACGGTCGCCCAAGTCGGATTTGAATGGCCACGTTCGATCATCGACATGTGGCCAACCGTGATTCCGGCCTCTTGGGCGAGGGCTTCCTGGGTCGTGCCGCGCTCCTCGCGGAGTTGGCGGATCGCTTTGCCTAGGGCGGGCTGGGGTTGATTTGAGCGGCGCATCTGCTGGGCACGCTCTCAGACGCGGGCGCTTCGATCCACCTGCCGCAGCACTTGTGTTTCAGCAGAAGTTGCTGTAGCCTCGCCGGCCCAACGACAAAGCGCCCCCGCGCTGGTGGAACAGCCGGGGGCATGGCACAGGAGGTATGAGCTCCCATGCACAACGAAGATATCCGGCCGGGCATGCCTACGCCCGCCCAAGAGGACGAAATCATGCAGCGGTCGGTCCTCACGCAGGTGCTGGTCCTGCATCCCGCCCAGCTGACGATCTTGGAGCTTGCCCTTCGGGTCGAGACCGATCTGCGGAGCTGCGAACAGGACGCAGTAGAGCGAGCGATACGAGAACTGAGCCGCGATGGCCTGCTCTCCTGCGATTGCCGACGCCTGGCGCCGAGCCGGGCGGCTGTGCGCTTTGACGAGCTGCTCGGGGGCGTCTCCTAGGACCGCGGGAGCGTTCAGCGGTTTCTCGGGGGCCGGGGCGCAGGCCACAGGGAGGTCGCGGAGCTTCTGGCTCCGCTTCCTGTCCCGGCCTCCGAGAAACTGCTGATGCGGCTCCGGATGAGACCAACAAATGAAGCCAACAACAAAAGAGACCAACCGAAACCCAAAAGCAAGAAGCCAAGACAAGAAGCAAGCCAACAAAGAACGAAGCCAAAACCAAAAGCCAAGAGAAGCAAGAAGAAGGACCCAAGAAAGCAGCCCAAGGAAGAACTCAAACAGCAACAACCCAACCACCGACACACTACGAATTGGGTTCCCGTGCCCCTCTTCGAGCAGCGTCCAATGACCGACTTAGCGTCCTCGGCGCGACGGGCTGACTCGACATTTGATGTCGCCGACCGGGCTGACCGACGGGTCCTGTCGCTCGTCGCGTTCGAGGACCGATGGCGTGACCTGATAGGAGCGTGCAAGAGCCCCACCCAGTTCTGTCCGCCGTCGATCCGTGACCGCAAGCCACTCCCCAAGGAGCGCCATTGATCACGATCGGCATCGACCCCCATAAGCAAACCAACACCGCGGTGGCCGCCTCTGAGCTCGGCCAACAGCTCGCCGAGATCACCGTCGCGGCCAACGAGGCGGGCCAGCAAGAGCTGCTCGCCTGGGCGCACGGCCTCGGCACCGAGATCCGCTTCGCCCTTGAGGACTGTCGCCACGTCAACGGCCGCCTGGAGCGCTTCCTGGTGCAAAGCGGCGAGCCCGTCCTGCGGGTAGGGCCGAGGCTGATGGCCGGCGCTCGCAAGGGAGCGCGAACTCGCGGCAAGTCCGACGCAATCGACGCCCTGGCGATCGCTCGCGCGGCACTGCGTGAGGAGGCGCAGCTGCACCTCGCAAGCCACGATGAGGCCGCCCGGGAGCTGAAGCTCTTGGTCGATCACCGCGACGCCCTGGTGAGCGAGCGAACCGGGCTTGCTTGTCGCCTGCGCTGGCACCTGCACGACCTCGAGGCCGGGCTTGAGCCATCGGCCCGAAGCCTCGACCAAGCGAGCGTGCGGCGCGGCCTCTCCCAGCGCCTGGCTCGCCGCGAGCAGAGCGTGCAGGTGAGGATCTGCCGCGATCTGCTGGCCCGCATCGGCGACCTCACCCGTCGCGAGCGCCAGCTGGCCTCAGAGATCGGCGAGCGAGCGAAGAGTTATTGCCCACAACTGCTGGAGGTCCCTGGCGTCGCGCGCCTCACCGCGGGCAAGCTGATCGGCGAGATCGCCGGAGCCACTCGCTTCAAGACCGACGCCCAGCTTGCCCACTTCGCCGGCTGCGCGCCGATCCCGGCCTCCTCGGGCAAGACCGAGCGCTATCGCTTCGATCGCCACGGCAACCGCCAGCTGAACGCGGCTTTCTACCGGATCGCCCTGACCCAGGCCCGGGTTCACCCTGGCGCTCGCACCTACCTGGCGAAGAAGCGCGAGGAGGGCAAGAGCACTGCAGAAGCGCTGCGCTGCCTGAAGCGCTTGTTGGTCCGGGTCGTCTGGAGAACACTCAGAACAGCCGGTGAGCCGCCGGTCTCACCCTCCCCAATTTGATCTTGGAGAGGGAGATCCTTGACGCCGCTGGCTCACATAGGAGAGACCCTCCGGCTCCGTGCCTGGGCCGCAGTTTGGTGATCCCAAACGTCAGGAAGGCTTCGGCGTGATGGCGCTGGCGAAGTCAAGTCGCAAGTCGTGGTGTAACTCCTCGCCGGCTCTTTCACGCGGCTTGTAGCTGAGGCACCTCCTCTTGCTCTTCGCCCGCCGGGGCTCCGTCGCCCTGGTCCTCGAGGACCAGGGCGAGCGACTCCTCGGAGAGGTAGCGGCGGCTGATCAGCCACTCGTCGTTTTGCTCGATCAGCAGGGCGCCGGCGAGGCGGATCGCCGAGTCGTCGTTGGGGAAGATGCCGACGACGTCGCTCCTGCGCCCCACCTCGCGGTTGACCCGCTCCAGCGGGTTGGTGCTCCGCAGCTTCGACCAGTGCGCGGCGGGGAAGCGGTAGAAGGCGATCAGGTCCTCCTCGGCCTCCTCCAAGAGCTCGGCGACCTTGGGCACGGCCGGCGCCAGGCGCTCGATCACGACGGTGGCGCGCTCGCGGGCCTGCTCGTAGCTCTCAGCCTGGAAAACCTCGCGCAGGGCGGCGGAGACCATGCCGCGCTGCTGGGGGCGACAGTGCTGGTGCATGTCTCTGACGAAGTGCACCGTGCAGCGCTGCCAAGGGCAGGCCAAGACCCTGGCGATAGCGCCCTTCAGGCCCTCGTGGGCATCGGAGACGCAGAGCTTCACTCCGCGCAGACCTCGTGCTCGCAGGCCGCGCACGAACTCAACCCAAAAGGCGCCCGACTCGACCTCGCCGATGTCGAGGCCGATCACCTCGCGACGACCGCTCTTGTGCACGCCGTAGGCGATCACCAGCGCCTTTGAGTAGACGTGGCCGCGGTCTCTGACCTTGACGTGCTTGGCGTCCAGCCACAGGTAGGGGAAGGGGTCTTCCAGGGGTCGCTCGCGAAAGGCTGTGACCTGCTCGTCAAGGGCCTTGCACAGGCGCGAGACGCGGTCCTTGCTCATCGAGCCGATTCCCAGCTGCTCGACCAGGCGGTCGACCTTTCGCGTGGAGACGCCGTTGACATAGGCCTCCATCACGACCGAGACGATCGCCTGCTCGGAGCGTTTGCGCGGCTCCAGGAAGCTCGGGAAGTAGGCACCTCCCGAGCGCTTTTTGGGGATCGCCAGCTCGATCTCTCCGACCCTCGTCTCCCAGAGGCGATCGCGGTAACCGTTTCGGTGGGTGCTTCTCGCTGCTGAGACCTCGCCCTTGTCGGCGCCGATCTCGGCGGAGATCTCTGCCTCCATGATCTGCGCGGCGGCCATCGCCACCGCCTCGCGCAGGAAGTCGGCGTGCTCGTCGATCAGGGTCTTGGCTACGACCTCGGCGCTCGTCATGCTCTGGCTCTCGGCCATCGTGGTGCTTCCTTTCGTCGTTGACTTGGTGGTCAACCGACGAGTCTGGGGCCCGCGGTGGCCGGAACTTCGTTCCGGCCCCTTACGCGCTCGTTACACCACTTGTAGCGACGTGACCGCTGGCGACTCCGGCCGTGCCTGCGGCCGTGCCTGCGGCGGCCGATTGTGGCGCGGCTCCGCCGTGCGGAAGCCGCCCGTATGGAGGCCCGGCGAGAGGCTTGACCTTCGGTCTTTTGCCGAACAAGTGGATCAACCAGAGCCCCATCTGGCACCTACGGGGCATGAGACGAGATCCTCGCATCAGACTCGATCCACAGACAGTCGAGGCAATCGCTCGCCGGGTGGTTGAGATGCTCGAAAAGCGTGGACTTCAGCGTCGAGAGCTGGTCGATGCTGCCGAGCTTGCGCGGCGGTTTGGAATCGAGCGCTCTTGGGTGTACTCCCACGCGATCGAGCTTGGCGCGGTCAAGCTCGGCACAGGCGCAAAGCCCCGGCTTCGCTTCGATCCTGAAATCGCCGCGCGGGTGTTGCGGAAGGTGGACGGCCGACCAGCGGCTGACCCGCCCGCCCGCTCGGGTAAGCGGGCGAGTCAACCTCAGGACTCGGAGGGTCGGGTGGAGCTGCTTCCGATTCGGGAGCGAGGAGAGAGCGACCCACACTCGGCGGCTTAGGTAGGGATGCCTCGCCGAGCAACAGGACAGGTGATCGAGCCGCAGGACGGGCGGGCTTGGGCGATTCGGTTCCGGGCCTATGGCAAACGGCGCTACGTAGCGCTGGGGACTAGCGAGGAAGGCTGGGACCGGCGGCGAGCGGAGGCTGAGCTGCGGCACGTCCTCGCTGACGTAGAGCGCGGCATCGGGCGGCCATACGAGCCCGCTCAAGCTCCGCAGATAGCCGAAGCACCCACCTTCCATGAGTTCGCATCGGAATGGTTGGAGAGCCGCGAACCGGAGCTACGGCCGAAGACGATCAAGAGCTACCGCTGGCTATTGAGCGGCCACCTTCTCCCCCACCTCGCCTCGATGCACCTCGACCAGATCGGTCCCGAGGACGTCGACCGCTACAAGGCGGCCAAGCTGCGCGAGGGCGCGCTTGGGCCGAATCAGATCAACAAGTCGCTCGGCCTGCTGGCGATGATCCTCGACGCTGCCGGCGACTACGGACACATCGACGCGGCGCGCAATCCGGCACGCGGGCGAAGGCGGCGGGTCAAGCGCAGCACACCGAACCGCCCGACCGTGGAGCCTGAGCAGCTGCCTTCCCTCCTTGAGGCCGCGCGCAAGCTGCGGCCGATGGTGGCAACGATGGTCGGGGCTGGGCTGCGCAACGGCGAGACCTGCGGTCTCGACTGGCCCGACTTCGACCCGGCCAGCGGCACGCTCACCGTTGGCCAATCGAAGACCGAGGCAGGCGTCCGCCAAGTCGATCTGCCCGATGCCCTGCGCAAGGAACTCGCCGCCTACAAGCTCCGCACACTGCGCAGCAGCGAGGGTCCAATGTTCCGCAACCGCAAGGGGCAGCGACAGAGCGTCAGCAACGTCGAGCGGCGCTTGAAGACCGCCATCCGCAGGGCCAACAAGAGACTCGACGAGCTCGGCCTTCGGCCGGTTGACGAGGCCGTGACGCCGCACTCCCTGCGTCGCCTCTACGCCAGCCTGCGCTTCGCCCTGGGCGATGATCCCGTGTACGTGGCGAACCAGCTCGGGCACACCGAGCCGGGGTTCTCGATGAAGGTCTACGCTAGTGCTGTTCGTCGCCGCGAGAGGCTGATCGGAACGGCCCTAAGCGAGTTCGATGCGGCCCTGGATTGGGCAGCAATGGGCAGCGGAGGGCTGGATTTCACCGATGACGAGCCGAACGCGAGCGGTGAGCAATCGTCGGAAATGGCTCAGCAGAGCCTTTTCCCGGCACCCGCCCCGATAGCTCAGCTGGATAGAGCGACTCCCTCCTAAGGAGTAGGCCGCTGGTTCGAATCCAGCTCGGGGCATCGTGTGATGTCTCGGGACATCGTAGACACTCAACCGCCACCGATCGGCTGGTAGTCGCGCGTCGGGTCGAGGGTGAGCCGGCGGATCACCTCGCCTGTGTCGAGGTCGAGGACTCTGATGTCGCGGTCGGCGATGAGGAGCTTGACCGACTTGCCTTTGTGGGCTCGGCCGATGCCGATGTGGTGGAGCTTTGAGTCGTGGCGCAGGGTGACCGTGCCCGCCGTGTCGACCTTGTCGTGGCGAATGCGGAAGTGGGTCTCGGGCTCAGGCCCCTCGACCGGCCGGGCTTTGATCCGAGCGCTGTAGGCCTGCAGGGGCTTGCGCCCTCCCAACGCCCGGTGGGGGCGGATCGCGTTGTAGTAGCGCGAAGGTGTCGAGCTGGGCCTGAAGCTCGAGGAGGGTCCTCGCGGCAACCTGCCGCTCCAGGTAGCGCTTCAGCGTCTGGTGCAGGCGCTCGACCTTGCCGCAGGTCTGGGGGTGGTAGGGCCGCGAGTTCTTGGCGGTGATCCCCAGGCGCTCCATCTCCAGTTGCAAGAGCACCTTGCCACCCCGGGGAGTGGCGGTGAACACGGCGCCGTTGTCGCAGAGCAGGGAGGCCGGCGTGCCGTGCAGCTCAATTGCAGAGCGAAAGACGTCGGCGACGTCGGCAGCCTTGGTGGTGGGGAAGGCACGCGAGGTCAAAAACAAGCGTGAGTGGTCGTCGATCATGTTGAGGATCTCCACGTTGCGTCCATCTGCCAGGCGCCAGTGGGTGATGTCGGCCTGCCACGTCTCGTTGGGCAGCTCGGCTTCGAAGCGGATCAGCGAGCAGCGCGGGCGCTTTTGGGGCTGGGGGACCACCAGCCCCTCACGGCGCAAGATCCGCCAGATCGTCGAGACAGAGGGCACCTGCTCGCTTTGCCGGGCGAGGTGGTGGGCGATCGTCTGCGCGCCGAAGTCGTGTCCCTGGGAGAGCAGCTGCTCTCGCAGGGACACGACTTCCCGCACTACCTCCTCGGGCGTCGCGTTGGGACTCCTCCGCGGTGCCCTGGAGCGTGGCTCCAGGGCCTCATAGCCGCCTTCTCGATACCGAGCCAAGAGCTTGTAGATCCAGCTGCGATGGACTCCGTGGGCCTTCGCCAGCTCTGAGACCGAGCGACCCTCGACCAGATGCGCCTCGACCAGATACCGCGCCTTTGCCACAGGAGATCCCCCTTCGTTGGGTGTCTCCTATGTCTCGACACAGGTGTCGCCTATCTACTGAAACCGGACACAGCTCGGGGCATGCTGGCCTCATTCCTTGACCCCACAAGCCTTTTCCACCTTCGCCCCCAGCTGCGTCCCGTCGGCAAAGGCAAAGCTCGCCAGCGCCAGGGGAAAGACAGTCCGCGGAGAGCCCTGCGGAGCAGGGCAGCCGGCGTTGAAGTAAGACAGCTGTCGTCCCTTGAAGCGGTATTTGCGCTTCAGGGTCAGCTTGATCCGATCGACGTAGCCCCAGTCGCCAAGGGCCTGGGGCAGGGAGGCCGAGAGCTTGGTCCCGTAGGCGCCGTGGCTTGTCTTTCGGATCGCGAAGGGGATGACGAAGGAAGAGAAGAACGGGTTGGCGGTGAAGATGTGGGTGAAGATCACCGGGCGGCCCTTCTGTCTTCCGTTGAAGATCAACAAGCGCCCGTGGGTCGGGTAGGCGCCTTGGTCGGGGAGCACGATGTGGGCCCAGAACTGGCCCGAGCCGATCAGGGCATCGCCGCAGCTTTGAAGGGCCCGTTCGGTCGAGGCGGGTTGGATCTTCCTCAGCGGGCAGGAGGGCAGGCCCTTCGATTGCAGCAAGCCGTGCTTGTTGACTTCCACGGTCATCTCCTGCAGCTGGGGAGGGATCCCTCCGTGGGGTTCGGAGAGATGGCCACTGACGAAGACGGCGATCGGGGCCACCCCGTGGCGGGGGAGCTTGTAGGGGAGGATTTGGGATAGGACGGAGATCCTGACGTTGCCCTCTTGGACCACGGTGGCACCGGCGAGCGAGACACATGCCAACAGCGCCACCACCGTGGCCAGGGCCCCCGCCCGTCTGCCCATCGCTTAGCGCGCCCTGTGCTTGGAGCGCTTGCGGTGCTTCTTGCAGCCCAATGGCTTCAGCTTCGGTCGCAGTTCGGCCAGCTTGCCGTTGTGGCCGGTGAAGTTGGCTTCTGCCTTGTGGGTATGGGCGCAGAGGTTGGTCGAGTTTTCGAAGAGGCCCTTCTTGCCTCCGCGCAGCTTCAGCACGACCGAGGAGACCGGGGCGTCGGGGGTCGATTCGAAGGTGTTCCTGAGGCGTCCTTTGACCGAGTCGACCTTGCCGTCCAAGACGACGTCGATCTCGCCGTTGTGCACTGCGGCCACAACGTCTGGGAGCTGGTGCTCTGAGGAGCGCAGGAAGACCGGGCCTTCGAGGGGTTCGGAGAGCAGCGGGGTGGTTGCTTTGGCCCAGCCGTAGATAGAGCCCGCAGGGCACTGTTCTCCGGGGTGGGCACCCGCCTTGAAGACGACCCTGGTGCAGATCGTGTTGAAGTGGGCGTTGGCGATGAACTCCGAGGAGGGCAAGATCACTTCTGTTCTTTTGATCCCCGCTTCGCCGATCCCGTTCATGTTGAGAGTTGCTTTGAGCGCCGGGAAGTCCCCGCGCTTGGTCCCTCCCTTGAGCTTCAAGGAGAGCTTGGGCTTGAAGGGCAGGGCGGCGCAATCGGCCGCTTGGAAGGGGGTTGAGACCGTCACGGGCCTGTCGTCCGCTTCAGAGGAGAAGTCAAGGCCCGAACCCAAGAGGGTCGATGCGGTCGAGGTCCTCGCGCAGGAGGTCGGGTTGAGGACGAAGTTGGGTCTGTCCGTATAGGCCCTCACATCCCTCAGATGCGTCGGCACTCCCCTGATGATGTGGGGGATCGGGTCTGAGCCTGTGGCGTCGAGGAAGACTTCGCCTGTTTCGGGGTCGATCTTGAAGGCGTTACGGATCACCACCGTGCCGAGGTCAAAGGGGCCTGCCTTGGCGGCTGTGATCGCCACCAGGCTTATGGCGGAGCCGTGGTAGGGGCCGGCGAGGTAGAGCTTGCCGGGGACGTAGGCGAGGGCGCTACCTACGCCCGAGCCCGCCAGGGAGTGGCCGATTTCACTTGCCGCCGGACAGGAAGGAGAGTTGATCTCTTCTTCTCCGCCGTGGATCCCCGTCCTTGCGATCGCAGCGGCGATGCTTGCCTCGGGGCAGAAGGGCACTCCCGCCAGCTTGGCGACGATGCCGGGCGGCAGCTTGATCGAGAAGCGGTTGATCTCCTGTTCTGCGTCTGTTCTGAACAACCTCACGTTGAAGGGAGAGAAGCGTCCCGCGGCGTTGTTGATGGAGCCTGCGATCAGGCCCGGGTGGAAGGGAGGCAGGCCGCCCGAGGGGCAGGCGCCGCCGTCGGCGCCGTGTTCGATCTGAAAGCTCCCGGTTCTTTCGATTGCTTCTGCGTCACTGCTTGCCGAGAAGGGGGTGAACTTCGCCACGGTCTTGTATTCACCGCAGGACTGCGGGGTGGCAAGCGGCGCTCTCGCTCCTTCGCGGAAGTGCAGCTTGAAGGAGCTGAACGGGATCGGGGGCAATCCTTCGAAGGTGGTGGTGATCTGGCCTGTTGAGGGGTCGAGGTCGATCCGCCCGGCCTGCTTGACCAGCACTCCCCTTTCGGGAGCTCTGGCGACCATGTAGAGGGCTGTGAGGTTGTTGAAGGGGTTGTCGTAGGGGGCGGCGAGGTAGAGCGAGCCTTCTACGGGTTCTTCCAAGAGCGGGCTGAGGACGTGGACGCTTCCCAGCTTCGATGCTTCGGGGCAGCCTGCTCCGGCTTTACTGTCGATCTGTTCGGAGCGGTATTGGGCTTCGGAGCAGACCGAGGCTCCTTCGGCGAAGGAGGGGTTGACCGTCGTGCCCTCGGGCAGGGTGACGACGACCTTCTTGGGCTCGGTTTCGGTGATGCCGCCGGGGCTCGTCAGGCCCTTGTTGGGAAGCTTCAGCTCGAAGTCGAGGCCCGAGGGGTTGGAGGCGAGCTTGGTGGTCGGCTGGGAGGAGACTTCGGGGCCAAAGGGGACAGCGTTGCAGCCGGTCATCGGCTGCGGCTGGCCGGCGGCGTTCAGGGCCTCCGCGGTTTCCCTGGAGTAGACCGTGGGTTCCTCGACCGAGGCGACCGCGATCGTCGTCTTCGGAGCTTCGTCACAGGAGGCCGGCAGCGTCAGGTAGGAACGAAGCGGCGCCGTCGAGGAACAGCCGCCCGGTTGAGTGGCGCCGGTTGCGGACAGGCACCAGCGCTCTTCTTCGTGTTCCTCGGCCGCCGGCAGCCCCCAGATCGTCTCGGTCACCTGGGTTACTTCCACCGGCGTGTTGAGCGCGCCGACGCGCAGCCCGTAGCCTTCTTCGGCGCGCACCGAAGCGTACTGCTGAGAGAGGAAGCCGCCGCCCGAGAAGCCGAGCTGGGCCGCCACCCCGGGCGGCGGGGCGACGTTGTAGACGGGACCGTTGATCTCGCCGACGCTGGGAGCGATCACCCGCAAGGTGCCGACCTGGCTATCGCCCGAGCAGGCGGGCGAGAAGCCTTCGAAGTCCTGGCGCGAGCAGGTGGGGATCGCCTGCGGGTTGCCGACGAAGCCCGGCGGCAGGTCGATCAGGGCGTTTCGCATCTGCCCGCCTTCGGATTTGCCGCTCCCGTCGCTCTTCAGCTCGAAGTGGACGGTGAGGCTGGCGGGGTGCGAGCCGGCCTGCGTGGCGATCGTGCCATTGGCGTTGCGGGCGGTCACCTTGACGCTGCCGGGGAGGAGGCCGAAGTCGGCCTGGGCGGCGGCCGGCAGGGCCAGCGAGCAGGCCAGGGCCGCGAGGGCGATCAGTCTCTTGCGGGCGATCACTTTGCACCTCCGCGGTTGTGCTTGGCGGCTCGCTTGTGAGCGTGCTTCTTCTTCTTTGCGTGCCGCTTCTTCTTGTGTTTCTTGGAGTGTTTCTTTGCCTTGCCTTCTTCCTTCACGTTGCCCGCCCCCTCGAAGGTCGAGGAGCCGGGCGTGGGGTCGTTGGGGGCAGAGGCCGGCGGCTGGCAGGCTTCGCCCTGGCATTCGGTCCTCGCCACTTCGGTTTCGGCCGCAAGCCCGCCGCCTTCGCGGGCGTCGTAGAGGTCGATCAGCTGGTCTTTGTCTCTCAGCGTCAGTTGGTCGCGGGTGGTGAAGAAGACGTTTTTGCCCGAGGGGTCGATCGTCAGGAAGTTGGAGTCATCGGCGCCGGTGCCGGCCGAGATCAGGCTGGTGCAGCCCGCTGCCCTCGTGCAGGTGCCCACTCCCTGGGGCTCGTACTGATAGACGTCTTCGACCCCGTCGTTGGTGTCGGCGGGAACGAGCGAGTCGCGGCTGTCGAAGTAAAGGCGGCCTTCGTCCGTGAGGTAGCGGGGCTGGGCCAGCCTGGTGCCGCCGAGGATCCGGCGCAGCTCCGTGAAGTCAAGCGGGCGCTCGCCGCTGGGGTTGCAGGAGGCGCAAGTGAGCGTGGCGGTCGCCGCGTCATAAAGGAAGGCCTCCGCGCAGGGACCGGGGGCCCAACCCGGATTGAGGTTCCTGCAGGGCCCAGTGTTATCGTAGCCTGTTAGCCGTTCTTTGGAGAGGAAGGCGAGGTAGCGCCCGCCGGGGCTGGCCTCGGCGGCGCGCTTGTCGGGCTGGCTCCAGTTGGCGCCTTCTTCTCCCCCTCCCAGCTGCGCCACGAAGCGCGTGCCTTCGCCCTGCGCCCAGGCGTAGAGGTTGTTCTTGCCGGGCACGGCTTCTTCGCCTGCGGCGCCCGGAGCTTCGTCGAGCACCGCGGTGTCGACGAAGTAGACGTGGGAGAGGTCTTCGCTTTCTCCCACCACCCCTTCGAAGCCGCCCTGGCCTTCGGTCAGGTCGACGGTTTCTTCTGCGCCTTCGGTGTAGTGGAGGTGGCCGTTTGCCAGCAGTACCTTGGAGCCGTCCGTGGCGGCAAGGGCGAACTTGCCCGGGTCGGGCGTGCCTTCGGTGGAAATCTCCCGCGTCGTTTCGCCGTCTTCGCGCAGGTAGACCTGCCCTGATTCATCGGAGAAGAAGGCGCGCCTGCCGTCGGCTGAGATCGGATGCGTGCTGGGCAGGCCGAAGCCGGCGCCGGGCTGGGTTTCGGCGTTGTCGGGCATCACGTTGACCAGGGCGAGGTTGCCTTCGTGCCATTCGTAGAGGTTGTATTTGCCTTCGCCGCCGTCGATCGCTTCGGGGGCAAAGGGGGTTTCGTCGGTGAGCGCGTCGTTGGCTTCGAAGAAGACCCGTGAGAGGTCTTCGGAGGCTCCGGCGTAGTGCATCTGGAACTTGCCGCCGGAGCGGTGGAAGAGCTGCGCTTCGCTCAGCAGCGGCGTCAGCGCGGCGGGATCGCCGGTCGGCTGGGCGTAGAGGTCGTCATAGCCGACCGAGACTTGGGGGCTGAGGATCTGCTTCGTGCCTTCCTGCCCCAGCAGGTCCTTGCCGAGCGCTGGGTCAAAGGCCCAGTAGCCGCCAATATCGCTGCCCCCATTGTTGCCCTTGCTCGCCATCTGGGTCGGGGTCAGGTTGGCGCTCTGCCAGCCGGCTTTGGGGTCCCGGCGGGAGAGGTACTCGTTTTCGATCAGCGAGGCGTGTTCGGAATCAAAGGCGGTGCCCTCGTAGGCGATCGCTTCGCCGTCGGGGGCGCTTTGCATCGGGAAGTGGGTGTAGAGAGTGTTGGGCTTGCAGTCCGTTATCGCATCGCAGGTGCCAAGCGAGGGATCGGCCGGCACCACCTGGCCGCCGCCCTTCTCGGCGGGAGAGACCAACTCGTAGGCGCGGTGGTCGGGCAGGCCGGGAGGCTCGGCAGGGAAAGTGTGGAAGGCGAGCGTCGTGCCAGTCGCTTCGCAGACTTCCGCGGGGTGTTCGACCGAGCAGTGGCTGGTCGCCACCGCGCGGAAGCGGTAGCTGGTGTCGGGCTCGAGGCCGACCAGGGCGCCGGTGGCGCTGATCGACTCGGTACCTTCGCCGAGGAAGGCACCGCCGGGCGGAGCTTCCTCGGCGCCCGCGAAGCGTTCGGACGGTGCGTTTTCTTCGTACTGGGCCTCGGTCTCGTACTGGAAGGCGTAACGGGTGGCAGAGCTCTTCGGGTTGATCTGGGCGCGTAGCTCGGCCGTGGTCTGGGTGACGTGGGCGAAGGACTCCGCTTCGACTGCGGGCGGGATCGCCGCCGGGCGGGAGAATATGTAGCCCATTGAGGATTCGCTCAGGCCTTTTTCCGTTTTGCCCCCTTCACCGCCTGGGGCGCCAGCGTAGAGCACGCCGGGCGGGCGGCCGACTTCGTACTCGCGCAGCGGGTCGAAGGCCAGCCCGTTAAGTTCGTTTCGTTTGGGCGAGAACTGGATCTGGCCCACTTCGGCGAACTTGCCTTCATGGCATTCGCCGCCCAGCTCGTGGATGATCCCTTTGTCCTTTTCGGAGTCGAAGAAGAGTTCACCGCCGAGCGGGTTGACCGTGATCGAGGCGACACCGGCTTTTTTGAAGTCGAATTCGCAAAGCGCCGCCGCCGCCGGGTCGGAGGGGTCGAGCTTGACGAAGTGGCCGCCTTCGGAGGCGGCATAGAGATCGCCGGCGGCATCGGCGACCGGGTACTGGGGCCTTGCGCCTTTGGTTGCGAGGTCGTGGGACTGGCCGGCGTAGACATAGTGTTCGTAATCGCCGGGGCTCTGCGGTTCGAAGATCATCAGGCGGTTACCGTCGGGGGCGGCGTCGAAGACGTAGACGACGCCTGAGCCGTTCACCGCGATCGCGCCGCTGACGCTGGGACCGCTGAAGTGGAGCTTTTCCGGGCCTTCCGCGACGGTTTGACCAGCGGGCGCCCGCTCGCCGAATTCGGCGATCAGTTCGGCCCCGCCGGCACCGTAGACGTGGATCTCGTTTTCGCCGGGGAGCGCATTACCGGTGTACACGTAGACGTAGCCGGTGCTTTGATCGACGTCGACGTCGGCCGAGCCCGGATTGCCTTGCCACTGGCTGGTGCAGGTTGGGAATGCGGGGTCGCCTTCGGGACCGCAGCGCTCTTTGGGTTCGGGATTTCCTTCGAAGCTCCAGCGCTCGCTGAAGCTGCCGTCGGGGTTGTAGCGGGCGACGAGGGTGCGGGGGTCAGGGACGGTCGCGTTGCGGGCCGCATAGACCGTCCCCGCCGGGACGCCGCCGGCGCCGGTGTAGTTGACGGCCATGCCGCCGACGCCGCCGAGCTGAACCTCTTCGGTTTCATCGCCTGCGACTGGTTTCAGCACCCCCGGAGTGCCGGCGAAGTTGGCGACCTGTTCGTAGGCGGCCGAGGCGGGGGAGGCTGCGAGGAGCCCGAGGCAGAGCATGGCCGCAAGGGCGGCCACGAGGGTCGCCGAGGACCGGCGGGCGTGCTTGCGGTTGCGCTCTGGCTGCTTCATCTGGACTCCTCCGTGTGTCGGATCAGGACTGCTTCGCTGGGGTGTTGCCACCCCCGGCCCACTTCTCCGGCCGGGGGTGGGCGCGCCTCCTTAAGGCGCCGTCACCGCCCAGGTGCCGGCGGCACTCAGTTCTTCGGGTGACCCCGTCACCAACTTCTTGAACGTGAGGTAGGAGCCGGAGGGCCCGAACCCTTTGACCAGCGGGTCGGCCGGGTTGCGGAAGAACTCTTTTTCGAGCTTTCCGAAGTTCGATTCTTCGAAGGCGAAGACGCAGAGCACGCCCGCCGTGGTCGATTCCGGCTTGGCGGCGGGATCTTCGAATTCTTCGGTTTCCCATTTGCAACCGTGTTCGAATTCTTTTTCTTCGACCTGTCCGCGGGTGAAGTAGAAGGCTTCGGTGCCGTTCGTCGCCAGCGGGATCGGGAAGGAGATCGGAACCGATTGCGCGAGGTTGAGGGTGGCCGGCGGCTGGAAGTAGCTCCAGGTACCGGTCTCGGTCTTGCCCGAGGGCAGCGTTTCGGTGAAGCCGCTGAAGCCAGTGGCACCAGTCGCTCCGGCTGCTCCCGCAGCCCCAGTAGCGCCTTTGGCCCCGGCAGCTCCCGTCGGCCCGGTCGGTCCGGCGGCTCCGTTGGCACCATTGGCTCCCGCGTCGCCCTTGGCCCCAGCAGGGCCGGCAGGTCCCTGAGCGCCGGCAGGCCCGGCAGGACCCGTAGCGCCCTTGGGACCCCGTGGTCCCTTCTTGGCCTTGGCCGAAGCAGTTGCCTTGCCACCGCCTGAAGAAGTGGAGGCGGCGTAAGCGCCGCCGAACATCGCAAAGACCAGGGCAATCACCGAGATGACTCCGGGGATCCCAAATCGCGTGCGTAGCGTCGAGAACATCTAGATCTCTCTCCTTGTGTCCCGTGAGCCCCTCTGCCCGCCGCTTCCCTTAGCGGCTTCCTCGAGGCTCGGTTATGTCCCTGTACTTGTCGTTCCCTTGATGCGCTTGCAAGGTGTAGCTAGTTCCTAGAAAGTGCTAGCTGTACCGGCAAGTGGCGCCAGTGAAGCACCCCGATCAGGGATTGTCAAGGGAAAGTTCCCAAAAGAAAAAGATCGTTCCCAGAGGCGTTCCCTGGGCGGATACGCGAGTACCGAACTACTCGGCTCGCTGGCAGGCCGCCGCTAGACTTCGCTCATGGCGATAAGAGCGCTCAAAGGTGACGTCAGTGAACTGCAGCGAGCGCGGGCGATCCGCCTCGAAGCCGACCGCAGGGCGCCAATGAGTGAGCGATTGGCCCGAATGCACGCACTGTGCAAACAGATGAGCGCCATCAAGGGCGCAGCAACGACGCGTTGAGCGAGTTCGACCTTCGCTCGCTGTTCGAGGCCCTGCAGGATCACGATGTGCGCTTCGTCGTGATCGGCGGAGTCGCGGTAGGGGCACACGGATTCGTACGCGGAACCGAGGACTTGGACGTGGTTCCCGATCCCGATCTCGAGAACTTGAACCGACTGACTGAAGCGTTGAGCAAACTTGAGTCGACCCTGCCAACGGTCGGCGGAAGGCGATTCGACCCCGCCACTGATGCCGGCGTCGTCCGGCGCGGCGGGAACGTTACGGCGACGACCAAGTTCGGTGGACTCGACGTGGTGCAACGTGCCCAAGGCGTGCCCAGCTACTCCCAACTCGCGGAGGACGCAATCGAGAGCGAGCTTCTCGGAATCCCGGTGCGCGTCTGCTCACTGGCTCAGCTGCGCGAGATGAAGCAGGCGCAGAGCCGTACACAGGACCTGCTGGACCTGGAGAACCTGCCGGAGACCTAACCGGCGGCGAGCATCCGCTCGACCGCGGCGATGAAATCGCCCGCGCCTTCGACGATCGTCTTTGCCTCGTCGGGAGCGGGTGTGATCGCTTCGTAGTCACCCTGTTCGCGCGTCTTCTGGGCGCGCTGGGCGAAAGCGTGGAGGTGCTGGTCGAAGGCCTCGGTGACGACGTAGCGCCGGTGGAACAGGCCCCATGTGCCGCCGTGGCTGCGCGCATATTCGTCGTCCTCGGAGAGCGCGGCCCGAGCGGCGTAGAGCATCGCGTAGTAGGCGGCGCTGACGGCGACCTCGAGGTGCCCGGACGCGAAAACTTCCCGAGCGGTCACCATCCGGTCGCGCGCCTGGTCCATGAACTCCTGCGAGCGGGGGCTCATTCGAGCGCGCTCCCGTGCAGGATCAGCTTGTCGCGGTCGACCTCCTGGATAAAGAAGGAGCGGATCTGCCGGCGGTCGCGCAGCCGGTCGATGTCGTAGACGAGGGCCGAGTAGTAGACGGGGCTGTCACCCTCCGCGGCCGCGGCCGCTTCGATCTGCGGGATCGGCTCAAGGCCAAATGAGCTCCAGCCCGAGGCGGGGTCGACGATCAGCATCAGGTCGATGTCGGAGCGGCGGTCGTGGTGCGTCTCGGTCGGATCGGCCTCGCCGCGCGCGCGGGAGCCATATAGCCAGACGGCGAGCAACTGGTCGCCAAGGTCCTCACGCAGCGCCGCGAGGAGGCGTACGAGCACGCGCCTCTCCACCTCAGAAAGCGCTGCTCGCTCCAGCGTCTCGCCCAGCGTCTCCACCATGCCGACATCGTCCCCGATCCGCCGGATCGAGTCCAACCGTCAGCTGCGTGCGAGGCGAATCGCCTCCTCGGCGCCGAGGTAGGGCGCGAGGATGAATTCGGCGAAGTCGGGGAGGAGGTCCACCAGCTGCTCGGCCTCGCCGGCGGCGACCTTGCGGCCGGCGAGCAGGACCAGGGCGCCGAGGGTGGACTCCTCGGTAGTGGGAGGCAGCTCGCGATCGCTCTCGCGCAGCCCCCTCCCCTGCTCCAGGTAGGGAACGACCTCGTGGACGGCCTCGTGGAAGCGGGCGGAAACGGCGGGCCCGGCGGCCTGCGACTCGACCAGGCAGAGGCGGGCCAGGTCGGGCTCCGCGGCGAAGAAGAGCAGGACCGCCCGCGCCGCGGCGATCGCCTGCGCCGGCCACTCGTCGAGCGGGGCGACCGCCTCCACCGCCAGTTCGCGGATGTGGCCGACCACGACCTCGAAGGCCGCCAGGAAGCACTCGTCCTTGCCCTCGAAGTTCTCGTAGAAGACACGGCGGGAGACCCGCGCCGCTTTGGTGATGTCGGTGATCGTGACCGCGCGGTAGCCCTTCTCGGCAACCGCCGTGGCAAGGCCGGCGATCAGGCGCTCGCGCTGGTTGTGGGCAACCTGCTCGCGGCTGAAGCCGTGGCGGCCGGCCGGCAGCGGGCCGAGCTCCTCCTCAGCCACCCAGCGCCTCGACGCCGCCGGCCTCGCGGGCGGCGGCGTCCTCGCCGACGTAGGGCCGCAGCAGGAACTCAAGCGCCTCGGGCAACAGCGCCCGCAGCTTCTCCGCTTCGCCGGCGATCAGGCGCTGGTTGATCACCCAGAGCACTCCCCCGGCCAGGGTCTCCTCGAGGCTCTCCGGCAGTTTGTCGGCCCGGGGATTGAGCTCGCGCCCCGGCCGCAGCAGCGGTGCGAAGCGCTTCAGCGCCGCCTCGTGGCGGGCCGCCGCCTGCGGCCCCGCGGTCGGCGCCTCGACCAGGCAGGCCCGGGCCACGCCCGGGTGCTCGGCGGCGATCTTCAGCAGCGCTCCCAGCCCCGCCCCCACCTTGTCGGGCCAGGGGCCGTCTTCGCGGTCGAAGGCTTCCTCCACCACGTAGGCGGTGCGCTCGACCGCGGCGTCCATCAGGGCGAGGAAGGCCTCCTGCTTGTCGGCGTAGTGCTTGTAGAAGGTCGCGTAACCGATCCTGGCGCGGCGGACGATCTGCTCGATCGTCGTCTCGGCGTACCCCTGCTCGGCGATCAGGTCCGCGGTCGCCTCGAGGATCCGCCGCCGCTGGTCCTCGGCGGACGCGCCGCGGCTGACCGGCTCGGGGCCGGGGGGCTGCCGGGAGGCCTTTCCAGGCAATGCACGCACGCGGTCAGGATAGCGCGCGTTCCCATTGGTACGAAGGCAGTATATGAAGTGTTGATAGTTCCCAAAGATGGGCTAAGGTACCTCGCAGTGGACGCACCACCCACACTGCGCGCGGTGAGGTCATGGGACGAAGCTATACCGCAGCGTGCATCAGATGAGGGAGCGCTGGAAGCGATGCTGCTCAGCGTCGGCGCCCGTGGCTACGACAAGGCCACGGTGCAGGAAGTGCTGGAGCGCAGCGGGATCTCCCGCGACCGCTTGCAGCGCCGCTTCGGCGGCAAGGAGGCCTGCTTCGCGCAGGCCTACGAGATGGCGGCGGACAGACTCTGCGCGGAAGTGCTCGAGGCGGGCCGTGAGGCCGAGAGCTGGCGGGCGGGCTTCCGCGCCGCCCTCGCCAAGTTGCTGGGCACCGTTGCCGAGCAGCCGCTGCTGGCGAAGGCATTGCTGATCGAGGTGCGCGCCGCCCGCGGCCAGGCCTGGGCCAAGCACCAGCAGCTGATCGAGCGCTTCGCCCGAGCCGTCGACTCGGCCCGCCACCAGCCCAACGCCCGCGCCACGGTGACGCCGCTGACCGCCCAGTTCGTCGTCGGCGCGATCGAGGAATCCCTCGCCGGCGAGATCGCCGCCGGCCGTGCCGCCACCGTCGAGCGCCTGCTCCCCGACCTCGCCCACCTCGCCGTGCTCAACTACTTCGGCGAGGACGAGGCCTGGCTGGAACTTGGCTCGCCGGAGCTTGCAGCGGTCGAGCCGGTCGACTGACCGTCAGGCCGGCGGCTGCCAGAGCCGCAGCGGGGTGCATCCGGCGAGGAGGTCGAAGTCCGAATCGGCGTGGAGCAGCGGCGCGCCGGTGCGAACGCACGGTGCCGCGATTAGGCAGTCGAGCGTCTTGCGAATCGTCACCCCCGCCCGGCGGGCGGTCCGGTAGAGCTCGGCCGCGAGGGCAAAGTCATCGAGACCGTCGAGTCGAAGAACGGGAAACGCCCTCAGGTGGCGTTCGACCGTTCTGGCTTCGTGCTCGGAGCGCAGGCCCTGCAGGATCTCGGTGAAGATGACATTGGTCAAAGCAACCGGTTCGCCGGCCTCGATCAACTCAACGCAGCGCCTCGCCTGTGGCCTGTCGACCTCGTTGAGAACGTCAATCCAGACACTCGTGTCGACAACGATCACGGCCGACCGCGGCGGCTCTCGTTCAGGTCGCCCGCCCAGCGAACCTTGCCGCGGAGATCCAGGACACCAAGCCGCCTATGACGCGCGACGAGCTCGCGCAGCGCCATGTCAACCGCCTCCTTCTTGGTCCCGACACCAAGCAGGTGCTGGGCTTCCTTCATCACCTCATCGTCTATCTCGATGTTCGTGCGCATGCACGACATCATACACATGGCGATGTGTATGGACTGGATCGAACTTCTCCGGCCAACCGCCGAGCGATCGCCTACCAGACAACGCGGGCCGGATCCGAGCGGCGCAACCGCCCGTCGGCGCTGATCAGCTGGGCGTCATGCTCAACCGCGGTCGCATAGATGAGCCGGTCGATTGGATCGCCGTGAAACTCCACCGGGTCAAGCGAGCCGGCGCGGAGAGATGTCAAGACCGTTGGCGCCAGGGCGCGTATTTCATGGACGTTCAGTGCATCCCCGATCCAAGTCTCGACCGGGCGGTCCATCGCGAGACGGCCACGGGCCACCAGGTAAGCAACCTCCTGAATCGAGGCCATGCTGATCGCGAGCTCCTGCCCCGAGTCGAGCTCCTTCTCGGCGGCGGCGCTCAACCGTTCCCGCGCCCCAGCGAGCCAGACGAGGACATGGGTATCGAGCAGGATCACTCCTGCTCCATGTCCCATGGTCCCATCGAGAAGTGGATCAGCTCATCATCGGAGATATTGAACTTGACGCTGTCGCGGAGATCGTCGGGGCGCAACGGTGGCTCGACCCGGGCGACGGGGCGACCGTGCTTGGTTATCACCAACGTCTCGCCGGTTTCGGCGACCTGGTCCAGCAACCGTAGGCACTTGGCCTTGAACTGGGTGGCGGTGATCTCTTTCAGGGACTGTGGCATGACCACGGTCACCGTACCATGGTCAGTAATTAGCAGGTGGGTCATGGCCTGGTAAAGGCAGGCCATGGAAGAACTCTCCCCCCCGACAGGGAATCAGGCCTGCTCGCGCGCCAGCTCCGTCGCCTCGGCGCTGCCCAGATACGGAGTGAGCGTGAACTCGACCAGATCTGGCAGCAGTTCCTCCAGCTCTTCGGCTTTGCCGGCGATGATGCGGCGTGAAATCAAGGAGACCATGCCGCCGACCAGGGCCTCCTCGGTGGTCGAAGAGAGGCGGGCGAGGACCTCGGGGGGGCGGCCCTCGCGGCCGGTCTGGAAGTAGGGAACGAAGCTCTGGATCGCGGCGTCGTAGCGCTCGACCACGACCGGGCCGGCGACCAGCGCCTCGACCATGCAGAGGCGGGCCAGGTGGGGCTCGGCGGCGAGGAACTCGAGCATCGCGCCGATCCCGGCTTTGACCGCGTGCGGCCAGTCGTCCTCGGCGTCGAAGGCGGTCGAGACGCGACCGACCAGCTCCTCCATCACCGTGTCGTAGGCGGCGACGAAGCACTCGTCCTTGCTCGAGAAGTGCTCGTAGAAGGTGCGGCGCGAGACGGCGGCGTGGCGAGTGATGTGGGCGATCGTCGTGCCCGAGTAACCGTTTTCGGCGATCGCCTCGGCGAGTCCGGCGATCAGGCGCTCGCGCTGGTTGTGGATGACGAACTCGCGCGGCAGGCCGTGGCGGCCTGGGGGCAGGCGCGCGAGCTCTGGAGGATATTCCTCCGCTGACACTCCCGGATCACCCGTTTCCCGGGAGGAGGACTTCTTCTTGGCCACACCCCGACGATATCGCGCCGGCGGATCGAAGCCCCTCGACAACTCGGCCAGCCCGGCCTCGATTCCCAGATACGGCATTACCGCGGCGGACATCAGCTGGGGGACCAGCTCGGGCAGCTCGTCGGCATCGCCGCGCACCACTTTGGCGTAAACCTGGCCGTAGGCCGAGCCGGCGAGAGCCTCGGCCGTGGTGTGCGGCACCGACTCCGGATCCTCCATCTCGTTGCGACCGGCGTCGATCAGCGAGGCGATCACCCGCATCGTCATGTCGCGCCGGGCGCGGGCGGCGTCGCCGGCGGCCAGCACCTCGACCGCGAAGGAGGCGCGGGCGGGAGCGTTGCGGAGGTTCTCGACGATCTCACAGGCGACCGCGCGTAGCCGGTCGGGCCAGCTCTCCTCGCTGTTGTAGGCCTCCAGCATCTCCCGCATGCAGCCCTCGTTGATTTCCTGCCAGGCGGAGAGGAAGCAGTCGTACTTGCCGCGGAAGTGGCGGTCGAACGCGGGCCGGTCGAGTTCGGCTCGCTCAATGATCAGCTCGATCGTGGTCTCGGCATAGCCGCGCTCGGCGGCGATCTCGATCAGGGCCTCGACGATGCGCTCACGCTCGGGACTGGCGGCGCGCTCGCGGGTCTCCAGGTCAAGCACTAGGTCATGGGACCCCCAATCCCTGCCCCTGGCTCAACCCGCGGAGGATGTCGGTGCTTCTTCGCCGGCAATCCGCTTGGCGGATTCGGCGCCGAGGTAAGGCGTCAACGAGAACTCGACCAGCTCCGGAAGCAGTTCCTCGATCTGCTCCGCCTGCCCCATGATGATGCGCTGGTAGAGAATCCAGAAGATCCCGCCGACGATCGTCTCCTCCAGAGTCGTCGGCAACTCCTCGCCCTTGGCCGAGACCTTGCGGCCCATGCGGAAGAGCGGCACGAAGGCCTGGATCGAGCGCTCGTAGCGGTCGACCGCGGCGGGTCCGGCCGAGAGCGCCTCGACAATGCAGGTGCGGGCGAGCGCGGGCTCGGTGGCAACGTAGTGGAGGAAGGCGGCGAGCCCGGAGTTGACGCGGGCGGGCCAGGTGTCGACCTTGCTGGCAGCGTCGACGACGCGGCGCAATGCCTCCTTGACCGCGAACTCCGAGGCGGCGAGGAAGCAGTCCTCCTTGGAGGAGAAGTTCTCGTAGAAGGTGTTGCGGGCGATGCCGGCGCGGCGGACGATGTCGGCGACGGTGACGGCGCGGTAGCCCTTCTCCACGGTCTCCTCGGCGAGGGCGGCGATTATGCGGGCCCGCTGGTGCTGGGCGATGAACTCGCGCGGCAGTTGATGCCGACCCGGGGGCATCCTCGTTGCTTGCGGAGCTCGATCGGTCACGAACGCCAGAGTACCCCTATAAGAATCCGTTTCCAAGCTGGACGGATCCACCAGATACCGCTACTGTTCCTTATTCCAGACAACCCGTTCCCTTGATCAGCAGAGGAAGGTCGGATGGGCAAGCAGGCCGCAACCAAGGTCCGGGCAGGGGCTGAGGGGACCGGCGCAGCGGGGAAGGTTTTCCCCGAAGCTCCCGCACTCAGACTGGTGAGTTCCCCGAAGCGTCAGCGCATTCTCGAGGGCATGCTCGAGGCTGTCGGCAATGCCGGCTACGACTCCGCGTCCGTGCGTATGGTGCTGGATCAGACCGGGCTTTACAGGCAGGCGTTCTATGACGAGTTCGCCGACAAGGAGGCCTGTTACCTGGAGGCGCTTGCATACGGAGTCGTCAAATTCAAGGCAATCGCGATCGCCGCCGCCGAGCCGGAAACGGGATGGCGGGCCGAACTGCGGGCCGGACTCAGCGCGGTCCTCGACGCCCTCGACGCCGACCCCGCGATCGGCCGTGCGCTGATCGTCGAGGTCCACGCGGCGGGCCCCGAGGCGCTGAAAATTCGCGCCGAAGCGATGAAACAGATCACCGATTTCATCGATTCGGCGCGCCACGCCTCGACTGGCACAGAGGCGCCGCCGCCGATCGCCGCCGAGGGGATCGTCGCCGGCATGCACGCGGTGGTCCACGCCAAGCTGGCTACAGGAGACGATGGGGACGGCTTCCGCCGGCTGCTGCCCGACTTCATGTACTTCGCCGTGCTGCCCTACTTCGGAGCCGAGGTCGCCGGCGCCGAGATGAAGGCCGCCAGAGCCTGAGCGGGGGAGTGCCGGGCAGCGAGGCCGGGGTTGGACAGTCTGAGAACACTGCCCTACTCTGAACCCATGGATCAGGCCCCAACTTCGAGCGCAGAAAAAACACAAGGTGGTACGCAAAGCCTGCCGCGCGCCTACCTCGTGCGCTCAGAACGGGAGCGTCTGCTGGAGGCGATGCTGCGCGTCGCGGCCGCAAAAGGCTACGAAGCGACCACCGTCAGGGACGTGATCGAGGTGGCGGGAGTCTCCGAGCAGACCTTCGAGCAGATGTTCAGCGGCAAGGAGGCTTGCTTCCTCGAGGCCTACGAGGCGGTCTTCGACGTCCTCCTTGCCCACATGAGCAGCGCCTTTGAGGCGGCCGCCGGGCAGCCCTGGCCGGAGCGGATCTCCGCCGCGCTTGGCGCCCTGGTCGGGCTACTCTCAATCGAGGCCGGGATCGCCCGGCTGTCGATGGTCGAGGTAACGGCGGCGGGCGACGACGCTCGCGCTCGCTACCGCTCGGCGCTGGCGCGCTTCACCCCGTTTCTCGAGGAGGGGCGCCAGTACGCAAATCAGGGCGAGGAACTACCGGCTGACACCGCCCGCTTCGCGATCGGTGGCGCCGCCTCGATGATCTTCGACGAGATCCGCGCCGGGAGGGGACCCGAGCTGGGCCGCATTCTTCCCGACCTCGTCTTCGCCGTGCTGATGCCGTATCTGGGCCCGGAAGCGGCCGAAGACGAGATGCGCCGGGTCACGCGCAAGGGATGAGAAAGACCGAGCAGGGGTTCCGCTTAACTTTTTCGGTGGGACGGCTGGGGCCGTCCGAGATCGAATCGACGAAAAAGTGCAAGACGCTTCACCCCTGCTCGGTCTTTCTAAACGCCTTGCCCGTGACGACCCTCGCCAGCTGAAAAGCGGGCAGCGCCTTCGGCAGCTATACGAAGGGTCTCGCGGCCAAGCCGGTGCTCGAGGGCGATGCCCTCGGCGAGCGGTAGGCCGAAGCCCTCGATTGCGGCGCGGCGGTCGGCGAGCATTGTCTCTTGGGGGAAGGATGCGATCCGCTCGGCCAGCTCGAGGGCGCGCTCGAGGTGCTTGCCGGGCTCAACCAGCTCGTTGACCAGGCCGATGCGTTGCGCCTCCTCGGCCTCCACCGGGCGGCCAGTGAGGATCAGCTCCAGCGCCCGGCCCATGCCGAGGACGCGGGGGAGGCGCTGGGTGCCACCGTCGACGAGCGGCACGCCCCAGCGGCGCTCGAAGAGGCCGAAGGTCGATTGCGGGGTGGCGATCCGCATGTCGCACCAGAGCGCCAGCTCGACCCCGCCTGCCAGGCACCAGCCGTCGACCGCGGCGATCGCCGGCTTGGCGGGGGTCAGCCGCGTTGGTCCCATCGGGCCGTCGGGATGGTCGACGTCGAGGTCCATCGCTTTCAGGTCGGCTCCCGCGCAAAAGGCCTGACCGCCGGCCCCGGTGAGGACCAGCACGCGAGCCCCCTCGTCGGCCTCGAACTCGTTCAAGCCCGCGCGGAACGCCTGCGCCGCGGCCGCGTCGATCGCGTTGCGCCGCTCGGGCCGGTCAATCGTGAGCACGGCAGCGGCGCCGATCCGCTCGTAACGAAGCTCCCCGCTCATCGCGAGATCCTCCCACAGGGAGTTGGGGAGCGGGCGGGCTAGTCGTCACAACCATCCGGGTCTCGCGACGACGCCCAGCTCCCAGGCACATACGTCCCGGCACGCGGACATCAAGGGCAGACGCTTGACGTCACCCCCAAGCTAGGCACCCCCCCGGACGCACAAAAAATGCGACTGGCGGGGACGCTCGGTTGCCTGCCGCGTGCGTAGCCTTCGCTCGCTGAAGCTCGTAGCGCCACCTTCGAGGCGGTGTCCGGTGGGCTTCCTCGGACCCCGTCTCTCCCAGTCGCAATTTCAACTTAGCGCGCACCTGTGCGGGCCGCTAGGGGGGCGACGAATACGTTCCCGCAAACTCCGGGAATTAGGCCCGTCCGGCGGCCCGGTATACGGTCTCGCTGGGATGAGCGACGGTCTCGAAGTGTCTCGGAGGAGGGCGCGGCGCAACGTTGTGCTGACGGCTGCGATCGCCGGGCTGGGCGGGCTGCTCTTCGGCTACGACACCGGCGTCATCGCCGGCGCCCTGCTCTTCATCAAGACCGACTTCGGCCTCGGCAGCTTTGCCCAGGGCCTGGTCGTTGCCGCGGTGCCGATCGGCGCCGTCGGAGGCGCCGCGATCGCCGGGCCGGCCGCCGACACCTACGGGCGGCGCTCGATGATCCTGCTCGCCGCCTCCGTCTTCATCGTCGGCGCCCTGGGCAGCGCGGCTGCGCCAGGAGTCGAGGTCTTGGTCCTCGCCCGCATCGTGATCGGGGTCGCGATCGGCCTCGCTTCGGCGGCGGCGCCCGTCTACATCTCCGAGGTGGCGCCGCCGGAGAGCCGCGGGCGGCTGGTCAGCTTCTTCCAGCTCGCAGTGACGATCGGCATCCTCGTCGCCTACCTGGTCGGGCTTGCCTTCGACCACATCGAAGGCTGGCGCTGGATGCTGGGGCTCGGCGTCGTGCCGGCGCTGGCGCTCGCCTTCGGCATGCTGCGGATGCCGCAGAGCCCGCGCTGGCTGGTGATGACGGGTGACGACTTTGCGGCACGGGCGACGCTGGCGAAGATCCGCGTCGACGACCCGGACACGATCGACCGCGAGATCGATGAGATCAAGGACAGCCTCGACGAGAAACCGGGCGCCTGGAGCGAGCTGTTGCAGCCGGTGGTCAAAGCGGCGCTGGTGGTCGGGGTCGGGCTGGCGATCCTGCAGCAGGTCACCGGGATCAACACGGTCATCTATTACGCCCCGACGATCGTCGAATTCACCGGCGTCAACTCCTCGGCGGGCTCGATCCTGGCCGCGGTCGGGGTCGGCGTGATCAACGTCGGCTTCACCCTCCTGGCGCTGCGCCTGCTCGACCGGGCCGGGCGGCGGACGCTGCTCTTCATCGGCGTCAGCGGGATGTCGCTCTCGCTCTTCGCGCTCGGCGGCGCCTTCAAGATCGCCGGTGGGGGCAGCACCCTCGCCTCGGTGATCGCGATCGGCAGCCTGATGGCCTACGTCGCCTCCTTCGCGATCAGCCTCGGGCCGATCTTCTGGCTGCTCAACGCCGAGATCTATCCGCTCAGCGTGCGCAGCAAGGCGGCCGGCGTCGGCACGATGGCGAACTGGACCTTCAACTTCATTGTCTCGCTGACCTTCCTGCTGCTGATCGAAGCGCTCGGACGCAGCGGCGCCTTCTGGTTCTACGGAGTGATCGGCCTGCTCACGCTTGCCTTCTGCTGGAAGTTCGTACCCGAGACAAAGGGTAAGCGGCTCGAGGACATCCAGGAGTACTTCCAGGCGCGGGTGAAGAGACAGAATCCAGCACCCCCTTCCACTTAACTTCCTCGGGTGGGGCGTGGGCGGTCGGTCCGTGAGCCGGCTGCCCGAGAAGTGCAAGACGTTCCAGGGGGTGCTGGATTCTGTCTCTTCATCTCGTGTTGGGCGTCGCTAGATACCCTCTCTCGATGCGTATAGACGAGATCATCGCCGCCAAGGCGCCGACCTTCTCGGTCGAGTTGTTTCCACCCAAGACCGAGGAGGGGCGGGAGGGGTTGCTCGCGACCGCGCGTTCTCTGCGCGAGCTGGAGCCCGACTTCGTCTCGGTCACCTATGGCGCCGGTGGTTCGACCCGCGACGGCACGGTCGAGATCACCCGCGAGCTCAAGGACGAGCTCGGCTACGAGACGATGGCGCACCTGAGCTGCGTCGGCGAGACAGCCGAGGGGCTGGCACAGACACTGGATCAGATCGAGGCGGCCGGGATCGAGAACGTCTTCGCCCTGCGCGGCGACCCGCCGCGCGGCCAGGAGGACTTCGTCCAGCCCGAGGGCGGACTGGGCAGCGCCGCCGAGCTGACCGCTTTCATCGGCTCGCGCTGGCCGTTCACGGTCGGCGGCGCCTGCTTCCCCGAGGTCCACCCCGAGGCGCCCGACCTGGAGACCGACCTCGCCTATCTGAAGACCAAGGTCGAGGCCGGCGCCTCCTTCCTGATCACCCAGCTCTTCTTCGACAACCAGGTCTACTTCGACTTCGTCGCCGCGGCGCGGGCGGCCGGGATCGATGTGCCGATCATCGCCGGGGTGATTCCGGTGGCGAGCTTTGCCCAGACCAAGCGCATCTGCAGCCTTTGCGACGCCTCGATCCCGCCCCGGCTCGCGGCGGCCTTCGCCGCGGCGGGTGGCGATGAGACGGCCGAGTTCGAGCTCGGGGTCGCCTACGCGGCTCAGCAGTGCTCGGAGCTGTTGCTGGCCGGCGCACCCGGCGTCCACTTCTACGCGCTCAACCGGGCACCGGCGACCCGGGCGGTGCTCGCCTCACTGAAGGCGGCCCGACCTTGGGAGCGCGGCCGCAACGACAGCGGCGACTTGGCCGAGTCACTCTGAGTAAACTCGGCGTCGCATGGCCAATCGCAGGGAGGAAGAGAGGGAGCGGCTTCGCCAAGCCCGGCAGGATCGCGAGCAGAAGCAGGCCGGCTCGGCCAAACGCCGCTTGATGATCGGCTACGGCGCCGCGGGCGTGGTCGGCATCATCGTCCTGATCGGGATCGTCGCGGTGATCGTCTCGGCCGCCAACAAGAACGACAGCGGCAACGCCCACATCAGCCAGCAGGCCGGCTCCACCAACGGCATCCAGCCGGACACGCGCAGCGGCACCACGGTCGCCGCGGTGAAAGTCACCAACCTCAAAGAGGCGGCAAAGAAGGCCGGCTGCGACCTGCGGCTGCACCTCAAAGAAGAGGGTCACGAACACATCGCGCCGACGGCACCGACGCCCGAATACGAAACCAACCCGCCGACCTCGGGCAACCACGTCGAACCGCCCTTCCAGCAGGCCGACGGCGCCTACAAGGAAACGCCGAAGGAAATCGACATCGTGCACTCGCTCGAGCATGGCCGGCTGGAGATCCAGTACTCGCCTGACCTCTCCGATAGCGCCCAGCTGGAACTGGTCGGGCTCTACGACACGATGTACGGGGCGACACTGCTCTTCCCGAACGACAACATGCCTTATGAAGTGGCGGCGACAAGCTGGCGCAACCTGCTCGGCTGCAACGAATACAAGGGGCAGATCACGCTCGACGCGATCCGCGACTTCGGCAAGCAGACCTGGGGCCACGGCCGCGAGCCGACCGAAGCGTTCCCCTTCACCGGCCCGACTCCGGTCGAACCGACCGTCGGCTAAGCGCGATAGGCGGGGAAGAAGCCGCCCGCGTCGCGGCCGGCTGAGAGACGGGCGTAAGTCGCGGGATCGGCGACGAGCTCGGAGCTCTGCCAGGGCAGCTCGCGGTTGGCGAAGCCGCGCTTGAACTCCTCGAGGCGGTCACCACGGGCGATGCCGCCGCCGAGGTTGAGCGGCTGCTTGAGCTCAGCGGCGAGCTCGACCAGTGAGGCGACCACGTTCTTCATCGGCGAGTCGCGCAGCTGCGTGTCGGCGCTGCCGCTGAGGTAGTAGTGCAGGTAGCCGTCGCTGCCGCCGGCGATCGAGGCGGCGGCGACCGTGCCGTCGGGAGCTTGGGCGAGGGCCAGCCAGGTCCGGGGGGATTCGAGGATGCGGTCGAAGTAGGCCGCGCCGAAGAAGTAGCGCTCCGCCGCGCCGGTACGACGCATCGTCTGCTCATAGGCGCTGAGGAACCCGGCGCGCTGGGCGTCGCTCGTCTCGGGGCCGGGGACGAGGCTCAGTTGGTAGCCGTTGCGCAGATTCTTGTTGATCTGGTTGCGATCGCTGCCACGGCTCTTCGGCGGCAGGGCCGGATCGGCGATCTGGACCACGTTGCGTGTGCTGGTGTTGGCAAGCGGCGGCTCGCTCAAGGTGTGGCGGAGGAAGATCGTGACCAGTCCGGTGGCCGAGAAGTCGATGGATTCAGGGTCCAGGGTGGGGGGAGTCGGGGGGGTGTCCGCCGGAGCAACAGCGGGGAGGCTCCGGCGGACACCCCCCCGACTCCCCTCGACCAGGCCCGGATATCCGTACGGGGAGATTGCGTCGCGCTCCGGGCCGGAGCCGATCTCGCGCACGATCAGCGGTGCCAGCAGCTCGCCGACGGCATCGGAGATGCGCAGCGTGTGGGTAACGCCTTCGGCTTCGAGGAAGGGTTGCGAGCGAAAGAACTCCTCGCCTGCGGCCGCCTCGCCGCGGTCCTCGATCAGCTCGGCGCGAGCTGCGCCGCTCACGAGAGCAGGTCTGCTGCCGCGGCACGGAACTCATCGGGCAAGACGCCCCAGACCTCGCAATCGTCAGCTGGGGCGTCGTCCCGGCGCAGGTGGGCGCGCATCGTCCCCTCGTGCTTCCAGCCCAGCCCGGCGACCGTCTTCTTCGCCACCTCGTTGCGGGCCGGGATGCGCCCGTAGACGCGGTGGGCGTCGAACTCGTCGAAGGCCTTGGCCAGGGTCAGCGCCTCGGCGCGGCGGCCGACCCCCTTGCCGCGCACGTCGTCGCCGATCAGCGCGCCCAGCTCCGGCGCGGTCTGGCGGAAGAGGCCGTAGAGGGCGGTGAAGCCAACCGGCTCGTCATAGCCCTCGACCTCGATCGCGTACTTGCGGTCCTCGCCCGAGCCATCCATCGCCCGCCCAACCCATGCCTCAGCTTCGTCGAGCGAAAACGAGCCCCGCTGCTCCATCAGCGAAGCCGTGGCCGCCGGGGTGTTGAACCAGCGGTGCACGGCGGCGACATCGCCGGACTGGAACGGGCGAAGGCTGACATGCGGTCGATCGGCCACGGCGAAACCTTATGCCGTCCATCCCTCGGCGAGGTGCAACGCTTTACGGCTCCCACCGCGCCGCAAAGCGTTGCACCCGGACTCAGCCTGGGGCGCGCTTATAGGTGCAACGTTTTACAGCCCCCCTAGCGCCGTAAAACGTTGCACCCGGTCAGTCGGGGGCGAGGCCGTGGCCGGTGATCAGCAGCCAGAGCGTTTTCAGCAGGATGCGGGCGTCGAGGGCGGGGCTGCGGCGCTCGACGTAGTCGACGTCGAGCTCGATTCGGTCCTCCCAGGGAATGCCGGCGCGGCCCTGGACCTGGGCCCAGCCGGTGATGCCCGGGCGGACCTCGTGGCGGCGGTGCTGGCGCGGCGTGTAGTCGATCACCTGGGCGGGAATCGTCGGACGGGGGCCGACGATCGCCATCTCGCCGCGCAGGACGTTGATGAGGTTGGGGATCTCGTCGAGCGAGGTGCGGCGCAGGACCCGGCCGGCGCCGGTGACGCGCGGATCGTCGCGGGTGACGACCGTGCCGACCCCGACCGGATCGGAGCCGGCGACCATCGTGCGCAGCTTCAGCATCTCGAACTCCTCGCCGTTCAAGCCGACGCGGCGCTGGCGGTAGATGACCGGGCCCCGGCTGCCGAGCTTGATCGCGATCGCGGCGATCAGGAGCACGGGCGACAGAATTGCCAGCGCCAGGGAGGCGATGGCTACATCGAGGAATCTAGGCATTTCCCAGCCTCATCGGGTTCCTGGCGCCTTCTCCCAGGCCCCCGCGGGTCGCCCCTGGCGGAAGCGGTCCCAGAGCCCGGCGGCGATCGAGAGTGTCGTCATCGCGTAGTAACGCGCGAGGCGCAGCGGCCCGACCGGGAAGCTGCCGCCGAACAGCGCCGCGGCGATCGCGGCGACCTGGATGCCGTAGGTGACGATGTAGACGGTGCCGCTGCCGAGCAGGGCGAGGTTGGCGAAGAAGGCGATGAGGTGGAGGAACGGGCTCAGGTAGCGCAGCAGGCGATGCGAGAAGAGCTCGAAGGCGTAGAGGGTCGAGTAGCCGCGCGGCGAGATCATCCGCTCGCCGACGACGATGTCCCAGAGGCCGACCATCATCCGCCGTTTGCGGGCGAACTCGCCCTCCATCGTCGGCACCATCTTCTCCTCGGCGCGCGCGGCCGGGACGTAGAGCGAGCGCTTGCCGCGCTTGGCCAGGGCGAAGGGGAAGGAGAGGTCGTGGCTGCCCGCGGGGTCAAGCGGCAGGTAGTCCGCGGCGCGCACGGCGTAGATCGCGCCGTTGCCGGCGGTGATCCCGGCGAGCTCGGACTCCATCTCGCGGACCGCCATCTCGTAGCGCCAGTAGGCGCCCTCGAGGTTGTCGCCGTCGGCGTCGAGGAAGCGGACCTGGCCGCAGGCGTAGGCGACCCGCGGCTCGGTGAAGGCGGCGATGAGCCGGCGCAGGGCGTCGGTGCGCCACTCGCTGTTGGCGTCGGAGAAGGCGAGGATCTCACCGGAGGCCCGCTCGGCCGCCGCGTTCTGCGCCGCCAGCTTGCCGCCGCGAGGCAGCTCGAGCACGAGGTCGGCGCCGGCGGCGCGGGCGCGCTCGGCGGTGGCGTCGTAGGAGCCATCGGAGGCGACGATCAGCTCGAGCAGCTCACGCGGGTAGTCGAGGGCGAGGGCGTTGGCGACCTTGGCCTCGATCACCTCCTCCTCGTCATAGGCGGCGACGATCAGCGAGACGCGGGGCAACTCGTCGTTCGCGGGTACGGCCGGGCTCGGCAGAGAACGCCGCAGCGCAACCAGAAGCCGGAGAAGCAACGGGTAGCCGAGGTGCGTATAGACGATCAGCGCAGCGGAAACCCAAAAGAGCGCAGCGAGCATCCCGCGATTATCGGCTTCCGGTGCGCTTTATGCTCGCGTGGGGTGCATAAGGCGCACCGGAACGGCTGTCACTGCGTCAGCTCTTCGTACAGCGCCAGGGTCGCTCCGGCGATCGCGTCCCAGGAGTACGGGCCCGTCGCGGCGGCGCGGGCGGCGGCGGCCAGTCGCTCGCGGGCTGCCGGGTCCGCGGTTAGCTCGCTCAACGCCTGGGCCAGGGCGGTTGCGTCTCCGGGAGGGACGAGCCGCGCCGCGCCTGTTGTCGCGACCTCGGGGAAGCCGCCGACGGCGCTGAGCAGCAGCGGCTTGCCGAAGGCGAGGCCGGTGTAGAGGACGCCGGAGTGCTCGGCGTCGCGGTAGGGCAGGACGAGGAGATCGGCGCGGCGGAAGATCGCCGGGATCTCGGCGTCCTCGACGAAGCGGGTGACGAAGCGGACGCGCCCGGGGCACGCCTGCGCCGCGGCGCGCAGCGGCGTGACGTCCATACGCGGGTTGCCGACGATCCAGAGCTCGGCGCCCTCGACCTGGGCGAAGGCCTCGAGCAGCAGGTCGAGCCCCTTGTAGGGACGGAGCAGGCCGAAGAAGAGGATCACCGGGCCCTCGGCGCCCTCGAGCTCGGCGGGCAGCGGCTTCTCCTCGGGCAGGCGGGTGAGGTAGTCGAAGGCGCCGTGGGGGATGACGCGGACGCTGGAGGGGTCGAGGCCGACCGCGTCGCGCAGGCGCGCCGCGCCGTGCTCGGAGTGGGCGATGACGGCGTCCATGCGGGTGAAGAGGCGCCGCGCGACCTTCGTCTGGCGGCGGCTGGGAGCGGGCGGCAGGATGTAGTGCGCGGTGAGCAGGCGCGGCCGCTTCGGCGGCAGCAAGTGGGCGTCGAGAGCGGGCATGGTGAGCCACTGGTAGTGGACGACGTCGGCGTCGAGGACCCCGCGCAGGCGGCGCATGTCGGCGAGGTGCTCGACCGCCTTGGCGGCGCGGCGGCCCGGGGCCTCTAGCCCCCGCTCGGCGCTGCGGCGATAGAAGCACTCGCGCACCCGGTAGCCGTCGGCCTCGGGCACCGGCCCGTAGAGGAAGCGGCTGCTCAGCAGCTCGACCTCAGCGCCGCGCTGGGCCAGCGCCGCGGCAAGTGCGCGGTCGTAGGGCGGCGTGAAGGCCGAGGGGTCGACCAGCTGAACGCGCGTCATCGAGCTGTGCGGGGATCGGGGGTCACGGCCGACGATTATCGTGACCGCGGTGGCGCCCACGCTCTCCTACTGCGTCGTGAACACGAACGGCCGCGATTACCTGCTCGCTTGCCTCGAGGGGATCGAGCGCACCCATCCCGAGGGCGTCGAGCGCGAGGTCCTGGTTTTGGACAACGCCTCCACAGATGGCTCAGCCGAAGCGGTGCGCGCCCGTGGCGGCGAGGTCCGCCTGATCGAGCGCGAGCGACGAACGGGCAAGGCCGAGAACGACTCGACCCTGATGCGCGAGGCGCTCGGCAGGTACTGCCTGCTGCTCAACGAGGACTCCGAGCTGCGCCCGGGAGCTGCCGCGGCGCTGATCGAGGCCCTCGACGCCGACCCGAAGGCAGCGGCCGCAACGGCGCAGTTGCTCGACTCCGCGGGCGAGCCGGTCCCCTGCGCCTGGCGCTTCCCGGGTGTCGGCACTGCCCTGGCCGGGGCGCTCTTCCTGCACCGCCGGCTGACCGTGCAGAGCAAGGGCAGCTCGACCCGCCGGGTCGACTGGGGGCAATCGAGCGCCCTGCTGGTGCGCCGCGAGGCTGCCGCCGAGGTCGACTACATGGACCGCGACTTCTTCGTCTACTACGACGAGTGCGACTTCGCCAAGCGCCTCGCCGATGCCGGTCGGCACAGCCTCTTCGTCCCCGCCGCCGAGGCGGTCCACCACGACCAGCTCTCCACCGACCTCAGCGCCGGCCTCCCCCGCATCGTCGAATTCCACCGCAATCGAGATAGATACATGCGCAAGCACCACGGACGCGGAGCGGCGCTGGCGGTGCGCCTGCTCACCGCTTGGTCATACGCGGTGCGGGCGCTTGCGGCCACGGTCATGCCCAAGCAACCGGCGCGGGTCTACTGGGCCCACGCGCGCCAAGCGCTACACCCCGGTCACGGAGAGAGCATCCGAGACCGGACGAACGATCCCGGTAGGGGTTCCACTTAACTTTTTCGGTGGAGAGTGAGTGGGCTAACGCCTCTGGCCTCACGACGAAAAAGTGCAAGACGCTCCACCCCTACCGGGATCGTTCGTCAGAGGCGGGCATCCTCGTCCATTTGCTCCGCCTCATATGTCTCCGGAATAGAGCCGTCAACGCCGGCCGCCGTCGGCCGAAGGGCCTGCAGGCCCGCGAGCACCTCGGCCGGGCGACGCAGGCGGGCCAGCCAGCGGCGCTCCGCATGGGTGAAGAAGCCGGTGGCCAGGAGAGCGAATGGATATGCCAAGGCGAAGGCTAGGCGCAGGAGGAGGCCGAGGAAGCCCTCGGTCGGCAGCAGCAGCTCGCCGAGGCCGATCAGGCCGGCCGAGACGGCGAGCGCGCGCAGCAGGCGGGCCCATTCGTAGGGCACCGGGAAGAGCCGCTGGGTGAAGACGTACATCAGCGCCAGCACGACGATGTAGGAGGCGACGAGGGCGATCGCGGCGCCGACGATCCCCAGCGGCGGCACCAGGGCGAGGTTGAGCGCGATGTTGGCAACGAGGGCGGCGCCGGTGGCGGGGAAGTTGAACTCGGTGCGACCGGTGCGGCCGAGGATGACGACCAGCACCATGTAGAGCGCGTAGAGGGTGGCGGCGGTGGCGATCAGGCCGATCACCTCGTAGGAGCCGAAGAACTCGGGCGCCGCGAGGGCGCGGACGATCCAGCGCGAGAGCAGCCACATGCCGGTGACGACGAAGGCACAGCCGGCGACGAAGAGGGTGACCACCGTGGCGTAGACACGACGCGCCTCGTCGTCGTCGCGGATCGAGTAGGCGAGCGGCGGCCAGGCGAGCTGGAAGCCGCGGACCAGAACGTTGACGCCCTGGGCGAACTTGACCCCGAGCGAGTAGAGGCCGGCCTGAGGGGCGCCGGCTACGTGGATGATGATGATCCGGTCGACGAAGTTGAGCCCGTAGAGCGAGAGCTCGGCCGGCATCGTCGGCAGGCCGAAGCGCAGCAGGCGGCGCAGCAGCGGCACTTCGAAGCGCAGCGAGAGGCGGCGCCGGTGGACGAAGAGCAGCGCCGCCACGACGACGGCGCCGCTGGCGTAGCTGCCGATCAGGAGGCCGCGGGCGCCCTCTTCCAGGCCGACGACGAGGATCACGGTCAGCCCGATCGCGCCCAGCACGCTGAGGATCGTGGTGATGAAGAAGGCCTTTGCGCGCTCCTCGAGGCGGAAGAGGGTGAGCAGGTACTCGCTCATCGTCAGCACCCAGAGGCCGCCGATCGAGATCCGCGCCAGTTCGGGCGCGGATTCGGCGAGCAGCGCATTGGAGATCGGCCCGGCGAAGGGGAGCGCGACCAGCGCCGCGATCGTGGCGAACCAGAACAGCGCCGCGAAGGCGCTGGCGACGACGCGAGCCGGGTCCTCGCCCTTCTTGTAGTAAAAGCGCAACAGCGCCTCGATCAGGCCGAGGCGGACGACGATGCTGGCCGAGACGACCGCGGCGAACATCGCCTCGGCGACGCCGTAGTCGCCGAGGCTCAGGTAGCGCGTGTAGAGCGGCAGCAGCGCCACCGCGATCAGCTTCGAGACGATGCTGGCCGCGGTGTAGGCGGCTCCTGTCGTCGCTAGGCGGCGGAGGTATCCGGACACGGCTCGACCCTACGTTGATCGGCGGCCGCAAGGGACACAGCAACTGCGAGGAGGACCCAGGTGATGGGGTCCTCGTAGAAGCCGGCGTAGGCCATCGTGTGGACAACGAGGGCGACGAAGGTTGCGAGAACTGCTGCTCGGGCTATGGCCACTTGGCGCGCGGGTCCTGTCACTGCAGGGGACCCACCACCCCCTCCGGTCGCTAAAGCGTCCTCGGGGGCGGTACCCCCTACAGTGCCACCCGCGCGAGAAGCGGACAAGCGAGACAGCGAAGGACGCAGGCCTCTGGCCATGGTCCACAGTGCGGTTACGACGAGAGCGGCGTAGAGCGCGAGCCCCACGATGCCTTGCTCTGCTGCCACGGTAATCGGCTCCGTGTGCGAGACGGAGACTGGAGCTTTACGGGTCTTCACATGCTCGCGGTAAGCCTTTGGGAAGCTGCCTGAGCCGTAGCCGTAGACGGGGCGTTGGGTGAAGAGGTGGACGCCGCCGGAGACGAGGTTGGCGCGGCCCGAGGTGTCGATGTTGATGCGGTCGAAGCTGAAGCTGCCGGCGAGGGTGACGATCAGCATCGTCAGGACGACGCCGCCGACTGCGGCTATCGCTGTCCATTTCAAGCTCCAGCGCAAAGCGGCGAGGACAACGAGTCCCGCGAGTAGGGCAGCGAAGCTTGATTGCGAGAAGGTCGGCACGAGGCCAATCCAAAGAACAGCAACCAGCCCAGTGAGCAGGGCAAGCGTTTGTCGCTCTCGGGCCCATAGCAGCGCACTCATCGCCACCACTGCGACCAGCGCCAAGTACCTACCGTAGATGTTCGGGTCCCAGAAGACCGAGTTAACTCGGAAGTAGGTGTGAAATTCATTCGACCTGATCACCTGGTCATTCCAGAACAAGCTCTTGGTCGCGAACTCCACCGAGCCGACCGCAACGAAGCAGACCGCCTCGATCCCGACGACCCACAGGACCAGCGTCAGCAACCTCCGGTCCCACTTGCCCTCCCGCAATAGGCCGTACACCAAGCTGAATGGCACGAAGAAGAAGCAGACGTTCTGGAGTCCCTTCGAGAAATCCTCTGAGTAGAGGACCTGAACTGCGTACAGGACAACCACCGCGGCGAGTACTCGCGGTAGCCACGCGCTTGGGCCGGCGGGTCCTGTCACCGCAGGGGACCCCCCACCCCTTCCGGTCGCTAAAGCGTCCTCAGGGGCGGGCCCCCCTACGGTGCCACCCCCCGGCAGAAGCGGATGATTTGCGCGCCAGGTTCGTAGCGTGGTCGCCAGCACCCCCCCGGCGATGACGAGGTAGAGAGGTACCAGGAGGTTTGCGGTGTCGCCTCCGGCGTTGAGAGGAACTCGGAAAGGAAGGGCAGCGACGATCGCGAGAGGCAGGAGCACCGGCCAGCGCTTGAAGACATAGGTGAGCGCGGCGGTGAGCGCGAGACCCACGAGGCCAAGCGCGACGAGGCGGCCGGTGCTGTGGCGCAGGTCGACGATCTGGTGGGAGTGCCACTGGTCGCCGAGGATCAGGACCGGGAAGAGAATCAGGGCCGCGAGCATCGCGAGCGTGCGCATCCGGCCTGGCGGCAACACGATCGCCCCGGCAGCGCCAGCCGCTGCGACTAGGACGCCGAGACCGGCGAGGAAGGCGCTCACGGCCTACCTCCAGGCGCCGCCTGCTTGCACCCCTTGGTTGGATTCCGCTTCGCGTGGTGCAACTTGATCGTGCCCGGGGGGACGAGCACCCGTTCCTGACCCAGCAGCTTGACTCGCAGCTTGTAGCGACCCGGGGGGGCGGTCCCGTCATTGCGAGTGCGGCCGTCCCAGTAGTAGGTGTGGAAGTGGTAGCGCTTGAGGTAGGTGTCGCGGGCGAGGGTGAGGATCAGCCTGCCGCCGGGCTTGACCACCTGCACCGTGCCCTGGTCGGACTGGGTGGTGCGGAAGCGGATCCGCATGCGGTCATAGCGGCAGTCGGCGTTCGGGGTGAAGCTGTGAACCGGCTGCTTCGGGTGAAGGATCGGTACCGCGACGAAGGTGGCTCGGTCCAGTACCAGCGGGTCGCGCTTGACCCTTTGCGACCAGGCGAAGGCGGCGAGTGTGGCGAAGACGAGGAGGGCGAAGACGAGGCCTGCCCAGGCCTCAGCCTTCGGCCGGGGCATCGTCCTCGCCGACGATCACGGAGACCGGCGCGCCGCCGGAGACCGATTCGATGTCACCGCTCATCAGCTTCAGCTGCGAGATGCCCAGCGCCTTGGCGACCCTGCGCGCTTCCGGAGCATGGCCGCGCTCGAACATGACGAGGCTTTCGGCGAAGCTGGTGCTGCTGTTGGTGACGGCGCCGCGCTTGAAGCCCTTGCCTTCGACTTTGTCGGCATAGGTGGCAGCGAGGCCCGGCACCGCGGTGCCGTTGAGCACGGTCACTTCGATTTCGGCCGGCTTGGTCGCCCTCGCCGACTTGGCTTTGCCGCCCTTGCCGTCGGCGGAGTTCGAGCCCTGGGTGGCGACGTAGACCGCTCCGGCGGCGATCAGCAGCACGACGACGAAGATCGCCACCAGCCAGCGCGGTTCGGCGATCCGCGAGCCAAAGCTGGAGAAGCCCTCGCCAAGGCGCTCGCGGCGAGTCAGTTCCGGCAGGCCCGCATCGCGCCGTCGCCGTCGCTCCTCGCGCTGGTCGAGCGCCTCGCGTTCGGTGGTGCGGGCATCCTCCAGCGCCCGCAGCTCCTCGGCCCGTTTCGCCGCCGCGGCGGAGGTCGAGTCCTTGCGCTCGGTATCGCGCTCGGGCGCCGAGCCGGCCCACTCGCGCAGGCGGCGGAGATCGCGCCCCTGCGAAAACGCGAGCATGGCGAGGACTGCGAGGCCGAGAAACGCAGCCAGGCCTGCGAAGGCGCCGATTTCCTTGATCAACTCCACTGCGTGGCTGCGAGAGGCTACTCGTCGTAGATGACTGCCGCCGAGTCGCCACCAGGGGCGGTGATCATCTCGACGACACGCTGCGCCAGATTAGCCTCATCTCCGGCCATAACGAGATGCTCGAGCGAGTTCAGCGTCGCCTCGATCCACTCGGGGTCGAGCGGCGCCTCGCGCACCGCCCGCTGGATCCGCTTGGCCGCCGTCGGCTGCCCGCTCTCGGCGAAGCCGAAGAGTTCCTCGTGCAGCTTCTCCCCCGGCCGCGGTTTGGTGAACTCGACCGCGATGTCGGTTTCCGGCTCGTAGCCGGCGAGGCGGATCATGTTGTGGGCGAGGTCGACGATCCGCACCGGTTCGCCCATGTCGAGGACGAAGACCTCGCCCTTGCCGGCGCCGATGTCGCCCGCCCGGATCACCATCTGCACCGCCTCGGGGATGGTCATGAAGTACCGCGTCATCTCGGGGTGGGTGACCGTGACCGGGCCGCCGCGCTCGATCTGGCTGCGGAAGATCGGCACGACGCTGCCCGAAGAGGCGAGCACGTTGCCGAAGCGAACGCTGGCGAAGCGGGTGCCGGGATGCTTGCGCCCGGCCGACTCGACGATCCACTCGGCCATCGCCTTCGAGGCGCCCATCACGGTTTTCGGGTTGACCGCCTTGTCGGTCGAGATCAAGACGAAGCGCTCGACCTCCGAGGCGGCGGCGGTCTCGGCCGTGATCCGAGTCGCGATCGCGTTGTTGCGCACCGCCTCGAGCGGGTTGGCCTCCATCAGCGGCACGTGCTTGTAGGCGGCGGCGTGGAAGACGACATCGGGCTTGAAGCGCTGCATCACCTCCAGCATCCGGCCCGGCTCCTTGCAATCGGCGAGCACGGCCTCGACGTTGGTGCAGTGGCGCTCCTCGACCATCTCGCGGTCGATCTGGAAGAGGTTGTCCTCAGCGTGGTCGAGCATCACCAGCAGTCGCGGTTTGACCTGGGCGATCTGGCGGCAGAGCTCGGAGCCGATCGAGCCGCCGGCGCCGGTGACGAGGACGATGCGGTCGCGCAGGTAGGCGGCGACCCGGTCGAGCTCGCGCACGATCGGGTCGCGGCCGAGCACGTCCTCGACCCGCACCTCGCGCAGCTGCTTGTTGAGCTGGACGCCGCCGCGCAGCAGCTCGAAGACGGTCGGCAGCGTCCGCACCCGGATCTCGCGCTCGCGGCAGGCGGTGACGACCTTGGCCCGCAACGTGCCCGGGGCCGAGGGGATCGCGATCACGACCTCGTCGGGCCGGGTCTCATCGAGGATCTTGTCGATCTGCTTGGTCGAGCCGAGCACCTTGAGCCCGAGCATGCGCATGCCGCGCTTGCGCGGGTCGTCGTCGACGAAGCCGATCGCGGTGACGCCGATTTCGGGGTTGAGCTGCAGCTCGCGCACGACCATCTGGCCGCCGGAGCCGGCGCCGATCACCAGGACCTCGCTCTTGGGCACGCGGGCCGAGCGCGAAGGGCGTTCGATGATCAAGCGCACCGCCAGGCGGGCGCCGGTGATCAGCATCAGGGTGAGCAGGAAGTCCATCACCGCGACCGAGCGCGGCAGGTTGTGGGCGAAAGGCCGCAGCACAGTGAAGGCGACGACGAGGATCGCGCCGGCGACGGTGACGGCGCGGACGATCAGCAGGAAGTCGCGGCCGCTGACGTAGCGCCACCACTTTTGGTACATGCCGAAGGCGGCGAAGACGATCAGCTTGAGGGCAATGACGAAGCCGACCGACTGGGCGAAGAGGACCCAGTAGCGGTGCGGCAGGTCGCTGCGATCGAGGAAGCGCAGCCGGAACGCCAGGTAGAAGGCGAGGGCAACGAGGATGCCGTCAGCACAGACCTGGAGGACCCGGTTGCGATAGACAGGATGGTTCAGACGGCGCATGGAACGTGGCGAGTTTAGATGCTGCCTGGCTTCCCGCCTACAATCCCCGCTTCACGAATGCCTCTCTTCCTCCTCGCCAGCATCAGCGACAAGATCGTCGAACCGATCGTCGACGTCGCGACCGAATTCATCGGCTCCGCCGGGGTGCTCGCCGTCTTCCTGCTGATGACGCTGGAGTCGGCCTGTATTCCGATCCCCAGCGAGGCGATCATGTTGTTCGCCGGGTTCAGTGTCTCCAAGGGGGAACTGACGTTGGTTGGGATCGTCATCGCGGGCGTGCTCGGCAACCTCGTCGGTTCCTGGATCGCCTACGCGGTCGGCTATTACGGGCGCCTGGACCTGCTCGAGAAGAACAAGCTGATCCACATCAGCCCCAAGCATCTGGCCTGGGCCGACAACTGGTTTGAGCGCTACGGAGCCCCCACCGTCTTCTTCTCGCGGATGCTGCCGATCGTGCGCACCTTCATCTCACTGCCGGCCGGCGTGGCGAAGATGCCGTTTTGGCGCTTCAGCCTCTACACCCTCGCGGGCTCGATCCCCTGGGTATTGGCGCTCGCCATCGTCGGCGAAAAGGTCGGCGACAACTGGGAAGACTGGCGTCACAAGCTCGGCTACCTCGACTACGTGGTGCTGGCGGCAATCGTCGTCGGGGTCATCTATCTGCTGATCAAGCGCCGCCGCCGACCCGCGCCTGCGTGATACCTGCGCGGCGCGCGATCGCGCTTGGCGTCGTCCAGGGACCGGCGGAGCTGCTGCCGGTCTCAAGCTCGGCCCACATCGTTCTCGTCCCCTGGCTCGCCGGCTGGGAGTGGGAGGCGATCGACCCCGAGGTGCGCAAGAGCTTCGAGGTCGCCCTCCACACCGGTGCGGCGGCGGCGCTGCTGATCGGCCAGCGGCGCCTGATCGCCGAGGAGTTGCGCGCCTTCGACCTGCGTGGCGCCGTGGTGCTGGCGCTCTCGTTCCTGCCCGCCGCCGTGGTCGGCTACAAGTTCGAGCGCCCGATCGAGCGGCACCTAGGCGGGCCGCGGGCGACCGCCTACGGGCTGCTCGCCGGCGCGGCGGCGATGCTGGTGGCCGACACCCGCCCGCAGCTGCGCGGTCGTGGTGAGGCGGGGGCCGTCGACGGCCTCGCCCTCGGCGTCGCCCAGGCCGCGGCGCTCGCCCCCGGCGTCTCGCGCAACGGCATCACCCTGGCGGCGGCCCGCTGGCGGGGCTTCTCCCGCGACCAGGCGAACCTGCTCTCGCGCACGATCGCCTTGCCGATCATCGTCGGCGCCAGCGCGCTCAAGGGCACCCGCCTCGCCCGTCGCGGCGCCTCGCCCGAGCTGCGGCGCTCACTCGCTATAGGCGCAGCCGCCTCCTTCGCCTCGACCCTCGCCTCGCAGCGCCTGATCAAGCTGGTCGAGCGCGATCGCGCGCTCTGGCCCTATGCGGCTTACCGCGGCGCCCTAGCCGCCGCGGTCCTCTTCAAACTGAGACGCTGCTAACTCCAAATTTTGGAGAAACTTGGAGTTAATTTGGAATTCCCTGCAAAACCGAGAGAAACAAGTCCAAATATGAGTGGCGACGCTTACGCCAAGGCCGGAGTCGACCAGAGCGCAGCCGACTCGGCGGTTGCCGGGTTGGTCAGGGCGCTCGGGGCGATCCAACTCGGGCGGCCCTCGCGGCAGGTGCCGCTGCCGGGGCACTACGCCAGCGTGATCAAGCTCGACGAGCGCACCGGGATCGCGCTCTCGACCGACGGGGTCGGCACGAAGCTGATGGTCGCCGAGGAGCTGGGGCGCTTTGACTCGATCGGGATCGACTGCGTGGCGATGAACGTCAACGACGTGATCTGCGTCGGCGCCGAACCCCTGGCGATGCTCGACTACATCGCGATCGACCGCGCCGACCCGGCGGTCTGCGCCGAAGTCGGCGTTGGGCTTGCCCGCGGGGCCGAACTGGCCGGGGTCGAGATCCCCGGCGGCGAGCTCGCCCAGCTCGGCGAGATGGTCCGCGGCGTCGACGTCTCCGGCGCCTGCTTCGGCACGGTCGCGCTTGACGAGATCATCGACGGCTCGGCGGTGCAGCCCGGCGACGCGATCATCGGCCTCCCCTCCTCCGGCCTGCACTCCAACGGCTACACGCTCGCCCGCTCGGCGCTGGCGGGGCTCCCGCTGGGCGAGGATCCGGAAGGACGGTTGGGCCGCTCACTCGGAGACGAGCTGCTCGAGCCGACCGAGATCTACGTCAAGCCGGTGCTCGAGCTGCTGCGCTCCGAGGTCGAGGTGCGCGGGCTCGCCCACATCACCTCGGGCGGCCTCGGCAATCTCAACCGGCTCGCAAGCGAGGTCGGCTATGCAATCGACGAGCCGCTGCCGGTGCTGCCGATCTTCGAGCTGATCCAGGAGCGCTCGGGCGCCTCGAACGAGGAGATGCGCGAGGTCTTCAACATGGGTTGTGGCTTCTGCTGCGTCGTCGCGGCGGGCGACGAGGAGTCGGCGTTGGATCTGCTGCGTGAGGCCTACCCCGTTGCCGCGACGGTCGGGGTGGTCCGGGACTCTAGATAAGCAAACTCTAGTTGAGTAGAGTCTAGTTGACTAGAGTTTGCTCTGGTAGAGTCTCGTACGGTGACCGCCTTCGTAGGACGACGTGGCGATCTCGCCGATCTGCAGTCCGAGCTGAGCCGCGTCCGCGAGACAGCCGCAGGGCGCTTCCTCTGGGTTCGGGGGCGACGGCGGGTGGGCAAGTCGCGACTGATCCAGGAGTTCTGCGATCGCTCCGGGCCGCGCTACTGCTTCTACCAGGCGCAACAGCTGTCACGACTGGAGGCGCTGGCCGACTACGCCGCTGCCGCGCGCGAGTCGACTTTGGCCGCGAAGGAAGCCTTTGACGGAGCTGTCTTCGAGTCATGGACCGCAGCGCTGCGCGAGTCGGTCCGCGAGGCAACGCCCGACGATCCGGCCGTCCTCGTGATCGACGAGCTCCCCTACCTGACCGAGCGCGACCCCAACTTCGCCGCCGACCTGCAGCGGGCCTGGGACCGCTCGCTCGAGCGGGCTCCGGTCCTGCTGATCTGCATCGGCTCCGACGTGCGGATGATGGAGAGCCTCCTCGCCGCGCGATCCCCCCTCTACGGCAGACCGAGTCGGGAGCTGAAGATCGATCCGCTCAATCCGCGGGATGTGGCCGAGATCACCTCGGCGCCGAGCGCTTCCGATGCCTTCGACCGCTATCTGATCGTCGGCGGCGTGCCACCACTCGCCGCCTCCTGGTCGCCCTCAAAGGGGGTCCGGGAGTTCCTCAGCGGCGCCCTCGCCAACGACCAGACGCCTTTTGCGACGACCGCTCTGCGGATCATGGCTTCGGAGTTCCAGAACGAGCTGCAAGCGGGCCGGGTGATCAAGACGATCGGCCACGGCGACTCGGCCTACAGCAGAATTCAGTCCCGCAGCGGAGTCAAAGGCAACACGCTTACCGACGCATTGACCGTCCTCGTGGAGAACAAGCGGCTCGTCGAGAAGGCCCTCCCCTATGCGGCGCCGCCAGGCAAGACGGCGGCCAAGTACTCCGTGACCGACCCTTATCTGCGCTTCTGGCTGCGCTTCGTCGGCCCCAATATGCCCGAGCTGGCAAGGGGTCGCTCCGATCTCGTGGTCGAGCGCATCATGCGCGACTGGAGCGCCTACCGAGGGAGGGCGATCGAGCCGTTGGCGCGAGTCGCGATCGAGCGGCTGTTGCCCGGGGGCCTGGGCGAGCGCCTGGGCGATGCCCGGCACGTCGGCGCGTGGTGGCGACGCGATCACGCCGTCGAGGTCGACCTGGTCGGCGGCGACCGGCCTGAGCCCGGGACGATCGGCTTCGTCGGCTCGGTCAAGTGGCGGGAGCGGGGCCGATTCTCCGCCGAAGACCTCGCTCAGCTGGCCCGGCAGCGCACGCAGGTGCCGGGCGCCGAGAGCGCGAAGCTGGTCGCGGTCAGCCGCACCGGCTTCGAGAAAGGCCTCGGCGCGGATGCAAGCTTTGGCCCGGAAGAGCTGCTCGGCGCCTGGGAGACTGGCGCCGTCGCCGTCGTGTCCGACAATGGTCGGGACTAGATGAGCCCCGCACCCTCAAGCGCGATGATCGGAACAGTGCTTTCCGGCCGCTACCGGCTGGAGGCAAAGCTCGGCAGCGGCGGCATGTCGACCGTTTACCTGGCCCGCGATCAGACGCTCGACCGGCAGGTGGCGGTGAAGGTGATGCACCGCGAGATGTCCGAGCAGGCCGACCAGCTCGAGCGCTTCCGCCAGGAGGCCCGCTCGGTCGCCAAGCTCTCCCACCCCAACGTGGTCTCGGTGATCGACGCCGGCGAGGACGGCGGCCACCCCTACATCGTCTTTGAGTACGTCGAGGGGGAAACGCTGAAGCAGCGGATCAACCGCGACGGGGCGCTGGCGCCGCAGGAGGCGATCGCCTACGCGATCGAGATCGCCCGCGGCCTCTCGATGGCGCACGCGCGCAACATGGTCCATCGCGACATCAAGCCGCAGAACATCCTGATCGACGCCGAGGGGCGGGCGAAACTGACCGACTTCGGCATCTCACGGCAGCTCGAGCAGGACGGGATGACGGCGACCGGGCGGGTGCTCGGCACCACCGACTACGTCGGCCCCGAGCAGGCGATGGGCCGCAAAGTCGACCCCCGCACCGACATCTACTCGCTTGGCGTCGTCCTCTACGAGATGCTGGTCGGCCAGGTTCCCTTCGCCGCCGACAGCCAGGTCGGGGTGGCGATGAAGCACGTCAACGAGGAGCTGCCCGACGTGCAGCGGCGCCGGCCCGACGTCTCCGCCGCGGTGGCAATGGTGGTCGAGCGCTCCACCGCGAAGGACCCCGACGAGCGCTACCAGCGGGTCGGCGAGATGATCGACGACCTCTCAACCGCACTCGAGGTCGAGGCGGCGCGGGCCGGGTCGACCACGGGTGAGGCGACCAGCGTGCTCGACGCGGTGCCCCCACCCAAGCGCAAGCTCTCCGCCGGTCGGCGTTGGAGTTGGGCCGCGGCGCTCGTCCTGCTGGCGGTCGTCGCGGCCGTCCTGCTGGTCGTCTTCGTGATTTCCGGCGGCGGGGTCGGCGGTGGTGGCGCCAACAAGGGCAAGGGCGGCACCGTGCCGATCAGCTCGGCCACCGACTACGACCCCCAAGGCGACGGCCAAGAGGTGGGCAGCAAGGTCGAACTCGCGGTCGACGGCGACCCGACCGGAACCGCCTGGGAAACCGAGCACTACGAATCCGACACCTTCGCCGGCACCAAGACCGGCCCCGACCCCGGCGTCGGCATCTACGTCACCGCCGCCGGCCCGGCCAAGCCGACGAAGATGATCGTCCACACCCCGACCCCCGGCTGGGACGCCCAGGTCTTCGCCACCGACTCCGGCCCACCGGAAGACCTCTCCGAATGGGGCGAACCGGTCGGCATCGCCGTCGACGCCGGCTCGACCGAGGAAATCGACCTCACCGTCCCCACTCCCGCCAAGTACTTCCTGCTCTGGTTCAACAAGGCCTCAGAAGCCAACGACCAGTACGGCGGCTACCAGGTCGAGGTCAGCGACATCAAGCTTTTGCGCTAGCCCCGATTTAGAACTCGTAGGAGCGGGCGTGCTGGTGGCGCTCGATCGCGAGTGTCACCAACCGATCGCAGAGGGCCGGGTACTCGAGGCCTGAGGCCGCCCAGAGCTTGGCGTAGACGCTGGTCTCGGTGAAGCCGGGCATGGTGTTGATCTCGTTGACGAGGACGGTGCCGTCGGGCTCGACGAAGAAGTCGCAGCGGGCGAGGCCGGAGCAGCCGCCGAGGCGGAAGGCCTTGACCGCCAGCTCGCGCACCGTGGCGATCTGCTCGGCCGGGATCGGCGCCGGCACGACCAGTTCCATGCCACCCTCGCGGTACTTGTTCTCGTAGTCGTACCAATCGCCGTTGGCGAGGACCTCGCCGGGCTGGGAGGCATCGACGTCCTCGTTGCCCAGCAGCGAGCACTCGACCTCGCGGCCGGCGGCGGGCGCCTCGACGATCACGCGGGGGTCGTGGCGGCGGGCCAGCTCAACCGCGGCGTCGAGTTCCTCGCCAACCCCCGCCACCTTGCTGATGCCGACGCTGGAGCCGAGCCGCGACGGCTTGACCCAGAGCGGCGCGCCAAGTTGCTCGCAGCGCTCGCGCCAGCCCGGCTCGCCGGCGTCGACGAAATCGACCTGTGGGATTCCGGTCTGAGCGAAGAGCCGCTTCAGGGTGAGCTTGTCCATGCAGGCGGCGGAGGCGAGCACGTCGGAGCCGACGTAGGGCAGATCGAGCCACTCGAGCAGGCCCTGCACGCTGCCGTCCTCGCCAAATGGCCCGTGCAGGGCGGCGAAGACAGCATCAGCGCCGAGCAAGCCCTCTCCAGGCACCAGCTCCAGGCCAGCGTCGCGGTAGCTCCAGGCGCCCTCGCGGGAGATCGTTACCCGCAACGCCTCATGTCCGGCCTGCTCGAGACCGCCGGCCACCGCCTCCCCGGAGCGCAGCGAGACGTCGTGCTCGGAGGAGCGGCCGCCGCTGAGGACCGCGACTCTCACGAGCCGCCTCGCCGCGCCGTGGTCACGGTTCTTCTTCTTCGGCTCCGGCCGCGGCACGGGGAGCCTTGCCGACGACCAGCGTCACCGTGCTCCCCGGCGTCATTTCTGACTTCGGCGGCGGGAACTGGTCGGTGACCCGACCGACCTGCGAGGGGACTTCGGTTTCCTGTTCTTGCACCACCGGCTTAAGGCCCGCGGCCCGAACCGCTTCCACCGCTTCGGCGCGTTCCTTGCCGATCACGTTGGGCGCCGTCGCCTTTTCTTCGCCCTTGGAGACGGTGATCGAGACGCTCGACCCCGGTGGCAGCTGCGAGCCGGCGCTCGGGCGCCTGGCGGATCACCTGGCCTTGCGGCTGCTTGCTTTCCACTTCTTCGACCGAGGGATTGAAACCGCGGCCGCGGATCTGCTGCACCGCCAGCGAGCGCTGCGAGCCGACGACGACCGGCACCTTGGCCAGCTTCGGTCCGTCCGAGACCCTCAGAACCACCGTGCTCCCCTTGGTCGCGGTCACACCACCGGAGGGTTCAGACTTGAGCACCAGCCCTTCTTCCACGTCCTTGGAATGGACCGATTCCAGCTTCGTCTTGAAGCCCGCTTCTTCGAGTTTTTCTTCAGCGGCCGCGCTGGTCAGGCCGGCGGTCGAGGGCACCTTGGCGCTGCCGGGGCCGGCGCTCACCGTCAGCGCCACTTTTGGCTTCGAGCAGAAGAAGGTGAGAAGGCTGCAGTCTTCCGCGGCTTGGTCAGCCGGGGGGGCGGCAGCCGGGTCCTGCTCGAGCACTTCATTGGCCGGCGCTTCTCGCTCGACCCGGTTGACGTCACCGACGCTGAAGCCGTTCTGCTGCAGCAATGCGATCGCCACGTTGAGCTGGTTGCCGGTGACGTCGGGCACATCGGTGGTGGTGTCGCGGGTGAGGGCGAAGCCGGCGAGGAGGCCGATCAGCACCGCGACGGCGACCAGCATCCAGATCCGGCGGCGGCGCTTGCGGCGCTCCTCCTCGGGGTCGATGCCCTCGGCGACCGGCTCCTCCGGCACGGCGACGATAGGCGGCAGCGGGGCGAAGGAAGCGGTGTTGTCGGCGCCACCGCCCGGATCCCTGAGCGCCGCGTCGATCGCGGCGATGAAAGCGTCGGCGCTCTGGAAGCGCTGCCCGGGCTCCTTCTCCAGCGCCCGCATCACCACCGCGTCGAGCGCGGGGGAGACCTGGGGGTTGATCGAGCTCGGCCGCTGCGGCGCTTGGGAGACCTGTTTCATCGCGATCGCCACGGCCGAGTCGGCCTCGAAGGGAACCCGCCTTGTCAATGCCTCGTAGAGCATCACCCCGATCGAGTAGAGGTCCGAGACGGCGGTCACCTCGAAGCCCTGGGCCTGCTCGGGCGAGAGGTAGTGCGGCGTGCCCATCACCGAGCCCGCCTGGGTGATCTCCGAGACGCCGGCGCGGGCGATGCCGAAGTCGGTCACGGTCGCAATGCCCTCGGCGTCGACGATCACGTTCTGCGGCTTGAGGTCACGGTGGACGACCCCGTGGCGGTGGGCGAAGCGGGCGCCCTCGAGCACCTGGCGAATCAGCGCCGCGGCCTGCTCGGGGGTGAGGCCGGCGTCGATCACCTGCTTCAGCGTGCGCCCCTCGAGGTACTGCATCGCGATGTAGTAAGTGCCGTCGACCTCGCCGCGGTCGAAGACGGCGACCACGTTAGGGTGCTGCAGGCCGGCCGCGGCCTCGGCCTCGCGACGGAAGCGCTCGATGAACTCCTGGTCCTGGGCAAAGCGCGCATGCAGGACCTTCAGCGCCACCCGGCGTTGCAGGTGACTGTCGTCGGCCAGCCAGACATCGGCCATGCCGCCCGAGCCGATGCGCTCCAGGACCGTGTAGCGGCCGTCGACCACAGACCCTTTTGTCACCTCAGCCACGCTTCACACCTTTCTTCTTCATTCGCTATTCACCGTTGAGGATCGTTTCCGCGACATCGCGGAAAATCGGTGCTGCAACGTCATTGCCGAATTCTTCCGTGCACTCCACCGTCGCCGCGATCGCGATCTTGGGGTCATTGGCCGGGGCGAAGCCTATGAACCAAGCCTGATTCTCTTCTTCGCCGCCACCGCAGGCCTTGTTCCCCGGCGTTTCCGCGGTGCCGGTCTTGCCCGCCACCGGGACGCCGGGAATCGCCGCGTTGGTACCGGTGCCTTCGCTGACCACGCCTTCCATCGCGGTGGTCAGCTCTTCCGCGGTCTCGGCGCTGATCGGCTGGCTGTACTGCGAGGGTTCGAGCCTCTTTGTCACCCGGCCGTCGGGATCGATCACCCGGCTCCAGATCTGCGGCTTCATCTCCTTGCCCTTGTTAGCGACCGCGGCCGCGACCTGCGCCATCTGCAGCGGCGTCGCCACCAATCGCTCCTGACCGATTGCCACCCGGGCGAGGTCGACCGGGTCATTGGCACCAAGGAATTCTTCCGTTTCCGAGTCGAAGACGCCGCTCTTGTAGACCTCGCTGGAGGGGAGGTCGATCGCGGGCGTCGAGTTGAAGCCGAACTTTTCCATGTATTCGAACAGTGTGTCCTCGCCCAGGCGCTGGCCGAGCTGGCCGAACCAGGTGTTTACCGAGTTGGTCAGGGCGGTGTCGAGAGTCGCTCCCGGAAAGCTCTCGCCGAAGTCGTTTTCCAGCGGTGTGCCTTCGACTTCGAGGCTCCCCGGAGCGTCGATCGGGGTCTCCGGCGTGATCGTGCCGCTTTCCAGGCCGGCAGCGGCCGTCACCACCTTGAAGGTCGAGCCGGGTGGGTACTGGCCCTGGGTGGCGCGATCGAAAAGCGCCCTTTCGATTTCGTTGGTGCTCAGCTTTGAGAATTCGTAGGGCACGCGGTTGGGGTCAAAGGGTGGGTTCGAGGCCATCACCTTGACTCGCCCGCTCTGTGGCTCAATCGCAACGACGGCCCCGTAGCCCGCTTCTTCGAGGTCGGCGAGCGCGGTCGCCTGGGCCGCCGGGTCGAGGTTGGTGACGATGTCGTTGCCCTGCTGCTTGCGGCCCCGGAGTTGGTCGAGGATCGAGCCGAATTCGGATTCGTTGCCGACGAGTTCATCGTTGTGGAAGCGCTCGAACTCGCTGTCGCCGTACTGGACGAAGCTGTAGCCGATCGGGTGGCCGTAGAGGCGACCTTCCGGGTAGCGCCGCACGTAACGCTTCCCGGAGCCATGGCCCTTTGCCAACGACTTTGCGATCACGGTGCCGTCGGCGGCGAGGATGCGGCCGCGCTGGATCTGCTGCTGCTCGAGCAGTGGGCGCTGGTTGGCGGTCTTTTCGCGCAGCGCCTTGGCGTCGAAGACCGACCAGTAGGAGGTGAAGCCGATCAGCACGGCAAAGAGGACGACGACGAGGCCGAAGAGCTTGACGATCTGGCGGTTCACGCCCCCACCTCGCGGCGAGCTCGGTCAGACACCAGCAGCAAGAGGGCCAGGAGAACGAAGTTGGCGACGATCGAGCTGCCGCCGTAGCTGATGAAGGGCAGGGTGACGCCGGTCAGCGGGATCACCCGGGTGACGCCGCCGACGATGACGAAGGCCTGGATCGCGAAGACGGCGGTGAGGCCGGTGGCGAGCAGCTTCGAGAAGCCGTCGTCGGCGAGCAGGGCGATCTTGAAGCCGCGGGCCGCGATCAACAGGTAGGTGAGGATCACCGCGCAGGCGCCGAAGAGGCCGAGCTCGTCGACGATCAGCGAGTAGATCGTGTCGGTCTGGGCCGCCGGCAGCAGCGCATTGTTGGTGCCGGGGATCGTGATCAGCGACTGGCCGAAGCCTCTGCCGAAGAGCCCACCGTCGGCCTGGGCGAAGATCGATTGCAGGATCTGGTAGCCGCTTGTGCGCGCGTGGGGGTAGGGATTGAGCCAGACCTCGACCCGGTCGTGCACGTGCGGCACCGTCGTGGCAAAGAACCAGGCGCCGACGAGGAACATCGCCATGCCGATCACGACGAAGGAGAAGCGGCCGGTGGCGACGTAGAGCAGGGCGAGGAAGGCGGCGAAGAACATCAGCGAGCTGCCGAGGTCGCGGATGAAGACGAGCATGAACATCGAGGCGCCCCAGACGACCAGCATCGGCCCGAAGTGCTTGAGCGGCGGCAGGGTCACCCCGAGCACGCGGCGGGCGCCGACGATCAGCACCTCGCGGTGCTCGCGCAGGTAGGAGGCGAGGAAGACGACCAGGCAGATCTTCGAGAACTCGGCCGGCTGGAAGGCGAGCGGCCCGATCTTGACCCCGAGGTAGGCGCCGTTGACCTGCTGGCCGATCCCCGGCAAGCGCGGCGCCAGCAACAGCAGCAGCCCCACCACCGCGATCGTGTAGCGGTAGCGCTCGAGCACGTCGTAGTCGCGCAGGAAGTGGATCGTGGCGGCGAAGAGCACGAGGCCGAGGACGAACCAGTTGGCCTGGTCGCGGGCCAGGCCGGCGTCGATCCGGTAGACCATGACCAGGCCGAAGGCCATCAGCAACGCCGCCAGCGGGAAGAGGTAGGGGTCGGCGTTGGGCAGGCGCAGGCGCAGGTAGAAGTGGGTGGCGAGACAGACGGCGAAGAAGTAGGCCCCGTAGGTGAGACTGAGGTTGTCGAGACGCGCGTTCTCCTGGGCGAAGACGGCGGCGAAACCGGCGGTGAGGAGGAGGGCCACCGGGACGAGAGCCATCAGCTCCCGGTTCCTGGCGCTCACCGCACTCCTTGCGAGCGTTCGAGGTCTTCGACCAGCGAGACCGCGTCGCCGCGCGAGCGCAGGTCGTGCCCGCTGACCGCGTCCTGGCGACGCGGCGGCAGCGCCGATGTCTGGATCGGGCCGGCGTAGCGCTCGTCGTAGAGCTTGATGCCGAAGGGCAGTTCGTAGGGCAGGCCCCGGTAGAGCGCGACCCGGCCGCCGTCGTCGGTGCCGAGAAACCAGACCTGGCGGTTGCCGTACCAGGCGCCGAAGGCGAGCGCTCCGAGCACGACCAGGACCGCGAGGACCTTGAGCGCGCGCCGTAGCCCGCGGCGCGGCTTGCTCGCGGTGAGCTGCTCGCGGCGACCGCGCGCCGCCTCAGCCGCGGCGCGGCGGCGCACCTCGGTCGTCGTCAGGCCCGCCTCGGCGGCCGTGCTGCCGATCAGGGTCGCGTCCTCGTGACTCTGCTGTGGCGCGGCGGCGTCTTCGAGGCGGAAGGCGAGGGCGGTGATGTTGTCGCGGCCGCCGGCCCGGTTGGCTTCGTCGACCAGCGCCCGCACCGCGGCGCTCATCGAGCTCGAGGCGGCGAGCAGCTTGGCGATCTGCTCCTCGCCGAGCATCGTCGTCAGCCCGTCCGAGCAGATCAGGAAGACGTCGCCCGCCGCCGCCGCCACGGTCTGCAGGTCCGGTTCTACCTCCGGCTCGGGACCGAGGGCACGGGTGATGATCGAACGCTGCGGGTGATCCTCGGCCTGGGCGTCGGTGATCTGTCCCTTGCGCCGCATCTCCTCGACCAGCGAGTGGTCGCGGGTCAGCTGCTCGAGCTTGCCCGCCCGCAGCCGGTAGGCGCGACTGTCGCCGACGTGGCCGATCGCCACCTCTTCGCCGAGCGCGTCGACGATCGCCGCGGTCAGGGTGGTGCCCATCCCGGCGCGCGATGGATCGGCGCGGGCGAGCTCGTGGATCGTCCGGTTGGCGGCGAGGATCGTCTCGCGCAGAACCTGCTCGGGCGGCCCCTCGGGCAGGTCGACGTCAAAGGCGTCGGCCGCGGCTTTCGAGGCAACCTCGCCCGCCTGGGCCCCGCCCATGCCGTCGGCGACGACGAAGATCGGCGCCCGCACGAAGAAGGAGTCCTCGTTGGCGCTGCGCTGGCGGCCGGTATCGCTGCGAAAGGCCTGGTCGTCGATCCGCAGCACGGCTTACCCCGAAGCCTCGTACCTGAACTCGGTGTCGCCGATCCGCACGACGTCGCCGTCGATCAGCTCCGCCTCCCCGTTCAGGGTCGCGTCGTTGAGCAGGGTGCCGTTGGTCGAGTTCATGTCCTCCACGTAGGTGCGGTGATCGCGAGTAAAGATCCTCACGTGCACGCCGGAGGCATAGCGGTCCTCGATCCGCACGTCGGCTTCGGCCGAGCGGCCGATCGAGAGGCCGCCGATCAGGTCAAAGCGCTCGCCGGCGTCGAGGCCTCCACCGCGCTCGGCGACCAGCCAAGCATCGCCCCCGAGCGGCTGCGGAGAGAGGCCGGGTACCTGGTGGAAGCCGGTCGCGTCGGGAGCCGGGGAGGCGGTGCGGCGCAGGTCCTTGAGCGCGCTGCGGGCGACCCAGAGCAGGAAGAGATAGAGAACGGCGAGGAAGCCGAACTTGAGGAAGACGGAGATCGGGGCGTAGTCCACTAGGCCGCGGCGCTCAGGTCAATGGTTTCGCGTCCCGATCGCCACGGACTCGAACGACCGGCGATCACCGTGACGATCGGAACGCTCACTGCTCGATCTCGAACAGGAAGGTCGTGGTCCCGACCGTCACCTGGTCTCCCGGACTGAGCCGGGAAGAGGAGACGCGCCGGCCGTTCACCTTGATGCCGTTGGTCGAGCCGAGGTCGGCGATCGTCCAGTCGCCGGTGGGCGAGCGGCGCAGCTCGGCGTGGCGGCGGGAGACGTTGGGGTCGGGGAGCACGCACTCGGCCCCCTTGGATCGACCAATCGTGGCGCGCGGACCCTCGAGCACGTAGCGGCGATCGTCGAGCGAGACGACGGCGCGGGTGGCGACCATTGCTTCCGCCCGCTGCTCCGGGCTCGCGGCGGCGGGCCGCTCTTTGACCGCTGAGTAGACCATCGTGTGGCCCTCTTCCCCCTGCCTTGGCGCCTCGCCCTCGTGCGCGGGCGGCTTGACCAAGCGGGTCTGGATGCCGAACTCGCCCAGCCGCAGCCGCTCGTCGGTCTTGAACTCGACCGCGGGGCGGGTGAGCAGGTCATACTCGCGGCGGCGGGCATGCTCGAGCAGGTAGCCGGAGAGCTCCTGCTCGAGCGAGCGCTCGTAGCCCTCGAGCTTGGCCCGGTCCTTGCTCGAGAGGTAAACGGTGTACTCGTTGGGCACGTAGACGCGGGCCACACCGGCGGTCTTGTGGGCGTCCATCTCCTTGGCCAGCTTGCGGGCCAGCTCGACCGGCTGCACCTCAGAGCTGAAGGCGCGGCTGAAGACCCCCTCGACGAGGCCTTCGATCCGACTCTCGAGGTTGCGTAGAACGCTGATCAGTGGGCTCCTTCTCGCGGATGCGGCGGCCTTGGGCGGCCGACGAAACCGGCTCGAATCCTACGGGAGCAGGACGCCGTGACCGACGGCGAGCCAAGCTCCCAGGGCAACGGCGAGGCCGATTGCGCCAACTCGCAGTGACAGAGCGCGCTCGCTGCGGGGAGGCTGCTCGGCGAGGCGGTCGAGCGAGCTTTCGATCGCGCCGCCCAGTTCCTCCAGGGAAGGGCGGCGATCCGGGCGGGTCTGCAGGCAGGCATCGACGGTCTCGCAGAGCTCACGCGGCAGGTCGGGACGCAGCCTGCGCAATGGGCGCATGCGGGCGCCGATCGCCCGCGCCGTGGCGGCCGGCGTGGCGCGGCGGGTCGGGTGATCCCCGCTCCAGCTCTCGTAAAGCATCAGGCCCAACGCGTAGACATCGGCCTCCGGGCCGGCGGTACGGCCCTCGGCTTGCTCGGGCGCCATGTAGGCGAGGGTGCCGACGACGTCGCCCGGGGCGGTGAGAGCGGCCGCGTCGGTGAGACGGGCGACCCCGAAGTCCATCAGCTTGGCGTGCGGCTCGCCCTCCTCGGTGATCAGCACGTTCTGCGGCTTGATGTCGCGGTGCACGACCGCCCGTGCGTGGGCATGGTCGAGCGCCTCGCAGAGATCGGCGCCGATCTCGCCCACCTCGCGGTCGCTGAGCGTGCCGTCGCGGTTGAGCTGGGCCAGGGTCGAACCGTCGACCAGCTCGGTGACGAGCAGGGCGTTGCCGTCCTCTTCGCCCATCTCATAGAGGGTGACGATTCCCGGGTGGTTGAGCCGCGCCGCCGCCTGCGCCTCGCGCATGACGCGCTCGGAACCAGGCGAGCCGGCCGATTCGATCGCCTTGACCGCCACCGGGCGCTCGAGCCGCCCGTCCCACGCCTCATAGACCGTGCCGAAGCCGCCGCTGCCGATGCGGCGCTCGATCAAGAAGCGGTTGAGTACGAGCGAACCGACCAATGCACTCTGCGGCTTCGCCGCGAATCCGCTTCCTCCTGCGACATACTCCCTGCTTCTTGGAGGATTCCGCCCCATCCCGGCCGGGTCGACGGCCACGGCCTCGTCGCCGCCCTGAGCGTCAACAGATCCTGCTGCGCCGTGGGCTCGCCCTCGGCGGCGGCCTGCTGCTGCTGATCCTGATCGTGCTCGGGGTCAAGGGCTGCCTCGACGCGCGCAAGAACCGAGAGCTCAGCGATTACGCCCGCAACGTCACCCAGATCGTCGAAGAGACAAACACGACCAGCAAGTCCTTCTTCGAAAAGATGGACGAACCCGGCAGCCTCTCGGTGACCGAATTCATCAACCAGGTCAACGCCGACCGCAGCGCGATGGACAACTACGCCAGCCGCGTCGACGGCCTCAGTACGCCGGGTGACATGAGCCACGCCCAGAACGCGCTCGAGCTGACCTACGAATTGCGGTCGAGCGCGATGGACGAAATCGCCGAAAAGATGAGCACCGCTCTGGGCGAGGTCGGCTCCCAGCAGGCGACCAAGAGCATCGCGATGCAGATGCGCAAGCTGCTCGGCGGCGACGCCCTCTACGCCGCGGTGGTGCGCCCCGAGATCAACAGCGTCCTCGCCGCCAACGGGATCGAGGGCTCCGACGTGCCGAAGAGCATCTTCCTCGCCGAAGAAACCCGCTGGCTCGACGAAAGCGAAGTGGGCGCTGCGCTCGGTTCGGTGAGCGGTTCGAGCGGTGGCGCGGTGAGCGGTGGCGTGCACGGCCTCGGCCTGATCGCCACCAGCATCAACGGCACCGCGCTCACCGCCGAATCGACCACCTCGGTCGCCGGCGAAGGCACCCCGGAAGTCGAAGTCGAAGTCGCCAACCAGGGCGAATCGACCGAGAACGGGATCAACGTCTCGGTCAGCGTCAGCGGTGGCACGACCCTCTCTGGGACGATCGACAGCATCGGCGTCGGCGAATCGGAAACCGTCTCGATCACGCTCACCCCCGCGCCGAGCGGCGAAGTCACGCTGGAAGTGAAGGTCGACACGGTGCCGGGCGAGAAGGTCTCCTCAAACAACGAAGCCGGCTACACCGTCGCCTTCGAATAGGCGAGTGCGGTCGTGAAGATCGCCTATCTGGGACCGGCGGGCACCTTCACCGAGGATGCCCTCGGGGAGGCGCTCGAACCCGGCGTCGAGTACGAGCCATTGCGCACCGCGACGATCCGCGACGCGATCCTGGCGGTCGAGCGAGGGGAGGCCGAGCGGGCGCTGGTCCCCTTCGAGAACTCGATCGAGGGCTCTGTGCGGGTCACCCTCGACACGCTCGCCTTCGATGCCCGGGGGGTGACGATCGTCGGCGAGTACGACTTTTCCGTGCGGCCGCTGCTGATCGCGGAACGGTCGCTCGAGCTGGGCGCGATCGAGACGGTGCTCTCCCACCCGCAGCCACTTGCTCAATGCGCCCGCTTTCTGCGCGAGCAGCTGCCCCGGGCAGAACAGATCACCGCCACCAGCACCGCCGAGGCGGTCCGATTGGTCTGTGAGTCACCGGGCTCCCAGCAGTCGGCGGCGGCGATTGGTGCTCGATCTGCCGCTCAGCTATACGGCGGCACAATCCTCGCCGAGGGAGTCGAGGACGAGCCCAACAACGTCACCCGCTTCGTCTGGATCGCGCCCGTGGGGACCGATCCAAAGGCCGGCTCGGCCTGGAAGACCTCGCTGGTCTTCTCCGAGCTCGGCGAGGATCATCCCGGCGCCCTGGTCAACGCGCTGCGCGAGTTCTCCAGCCGGGAGGTCAACCTGTCGCGGATCGAGTCGCGGCCATCGCGGCTCGGATTGGGGCGCTACATGTTCTTCTGTGACCTCGAGGGAGCCCTCTCGGAGGCCTCGGTCGCGGAGGCGGTTGAGGCGCTGCGCGGCAAGGCCGAGTCGGTCCGAATCTTGGGTTCCTACCCGACTGCGTAGAATTGCCGAGCAATATGGCACGCGTCCTTGTTCTCAATGCGACGTATGAGCCGATCAACGTGTGCACGTTGAGAAGGGCTGCTGTGCTGCTGCTCAAGGAGAAGGCGGAGTTGTTGGAGCGCCGCGAGGGGGCAATCCACTCCGAGCACATGACAATGGAGCGCCCCGACGTGATCCGCCTGACCAACTACGTGCGGATCCCGCGCGAAGCCCACCGGCGCAAGATCACCCGCCGCGCCGTGCTCGCCCGCGACTCCTGGACCTGCCAGTACTGCGGCTCGCGCAAATCCGGCCTCACCGTCGACCACGTCATCCCCCGCAGCCGCGGCGGCAAGTCGGTCTGGGAGAACATCGTCGCCGCCTGCGCGTCCTGCAACCGCCGCAAGGGCAACCGCCTCCCCCGCGAGATCCACATGCACCCCAAGAACACGCCAAAGGCGCCAGGCCCCAACGTGTTCATTCAAGTCGCCAGTCCAAGCATCCCGGCGGCCTGGCAGCAGTATCTGCCGACGGCCGATCTTCCTGCCGCGGCGTAAAACGGCAGGGGAGGGTGTGGAGAAACCCGGGCACCGCCTGAACGGCGGTGCAATCAGGTGGCCGCTGACGCGGCCATTGAACAACTCTGCGGAGCCGCTTCGCGAAGGTTTCTCCACACCCTCCCCTGCCGTCCATCCCTGCGAAAGCCGATCCGCCAGCGAAGAAGTCCGGCGGCACAAGGCGCCGAAAGCGTAGGGGTACCAGCCAGCTCGTAAGCAAGTCGCGGCCGGGCGTGCGGATCGCGAAGCACGCCTCGTCCCGAATCGCTTCGGTGGGCCGAGCAACTCGTGAGCTCAGGGGTGGTGGGGTGGTCTCTGGGAAGCTTCGCGAAGCGGCTCCGCAGAGTTGGTCAAAGCCGCGAAGCGGCACTTAATTGCACCGCCGTCAGGCGGTGCATCGGTTTCCCAGAGACCACCCCACCACCCCTCTACTCGGGAATCTGCTCCTGCCCCTCCGCCCCATCCGGCGACGAGTCTTCATCGACCACCAGCGCCACGGCACTGACGCGATCGTCGTCCTTCATGTTCATCACCCGCACCCCCTGGGTCGGCCGCCCCATCTGGGAGATGCCGCCGGCGCGGGTGCGCTGGACCATGCCGCTCTGGGAGATGAAGAGCAGGTCCTGGTGCTCGCGGACGATCAGGGCGCCGGCGAGGCCGCCCTTTTTCGTCGTCAGCTTGGCCGTCAGCACGCCCTTTGTGCCGCGACCCTTGGTCGGGTATTCGGAGACCGAGGTGCGCTTGCCGTAACCATTCTCGGTGACGACAAAGAGCTCGGAGTCGTCGCGGGCGATGTCCATCGCCAGCACCCGGTTGGGCTCGCCGTTGACCTTGGCAGAGACGTTCATGCCTTTGACGCCGCTGGTGTCCCGCCCCATCGGCCGCACTTTCTCCTCGGAGAAGCGCGAGGCGTGGCCGGACTTGGAGACGAGCAGGATGTCGTCGTCGCCCGAGGTGAGGCGGACCTGGACCAGCTCGTCGGAGTCGCGGATCTTGATCGCGATGATTCCGTCGGCGCGGATCGGCGTGTTGTAGGCCTTGAACTCGGTCTTCTTGACAAGACCGTCAGCGGTCGCGAAGACCAGGTACTTGTTCTCGCCGAAGTCGCGGGTGGGGATCACCGCGGTGACCTTCTCGCCGTCACGCAGGGGAAGCACGTTGACCAGGGCGCGGCCTTTCGAGGTGCGCGAGCCCTCCGGCAACTCGTAGACCTTGAGCCGGTAGACCTTGCCGCGGTTGGTGAAGAAGAGCAGGAAGTCGTGGGTCGAGCAGATGTGCAGGTGCTCGATGTAGTCGTCCTCCTTCATGTCCATCCCCATCACCCCGCGCCCGCCGCGGTGCTGCTGGCGATAGGTCGCGAGAGGAAGGCGCTTGGCGTAGCCCGAGTGGGTGATCGAGATCACCATCTGCTGATCGGCGATCATGTCCTCGATGTTCATGTCGCCCTCGAAATGGGTGACCTCGGTGCGCCGCTCATCGCCGTAGCGGCTGTCGACCTCGTCGAGCTCTTCGACCACCACCGCGTCGATCCGCGCCGGATCGCCGAGGATCGCGCGCAGCTCGGCAATCCGCTTCGCCAGTTCCTCGTGCTCCTCGCGCAGCTTGTCGGACTCCAGCGCGGTGAGGCGGGAGAGCCGCATGTCGAGGATTGCCTGCGCCTGCTCGGCCGAGAGCTGGAAGCGCTCGATCAGGCCGGCCTTCGCCGTTTCGGAGTCGGCCGAGCCGCGGATCAGTGCGATCACCGCGTCGAGGTTGTCGAGCGCGATCAGCAGCCCCTCAAGGATGTGGGCGCGTGCCTCGGCGCGGCGCAGCTCGAACTGGGTACGGCGGATCACCACCTCGCGCTGGTGGCTGACGTAGTGCTCGATGATCTCCTTGAGGCCTAGCGGCTTCGGCACGCCGTCGACCAGGGCGACCATGTTGATGCCGAAGGTGCTCTGCATCGGCGTGCGCTTGTAGAGCTGGTTGAGCACGACCTCGGGCGGGTCGCCGCCGCGCTTGGTCTCGATCACCAAGCGCATTCCCGACTTGTCCGACTCGTCGCGCAGATCGGAGATACCGGTGATCTTTTTGTCCCTGACCAGGTCGGCGATCTTCGAGACCAACCCACCGTCGCCGAGCTTCTTGACCATGAAGGGCAGCTCGGTGACGACGATCGCGTCGCGGCCCCCCTTGATCGGCTCGACATGCGCGCGGGCGCGAATCCGCACCGAGGCGCGACCGGTCGCGTAGGCGTCGCTGATCCCTTCGGCGCTCATGATGCCGCCACCGGGGAAATCGGGGCCCTTTACGTGCTCCATCAGGCCGGCGAGGTCGATCCCGGGATTGGCGATGTAGGCCTTGACCGCGCCGATCGTCTCGCTGAGATTGTGCGGCGGAATGTTGGTCGCCATCCCGACCGCGATCCCGGAAGAGCCGTTGACCAGCAGGTTCGGGAACCGCGCGGGCAAAACCAGCGGCTCGCGCAGCGATTCGTCGTAATTGGGCCCCCACTCAACCGTGTCGGCCTCGATGTCGCGCAGCAACTCGGTTGAGAGCCGCGCCAGCCGCGCCTCGGTATATCTCATCGCAGCTGGTGGATCGTCGTCGATCGAGCCGAAGTTGCCCTGGCCGTCGACGAGCATGTAGCGCAGGGAGAAGTCCTGCGCCATGCGGGCGAGGGTGTCGTAGATCGCGCTGTCGCCGTGCGGGTGGTACTTACCCATCACCTCGCCGACGATGGTCGCCGACTTGCGGTAGGGCCGATTCGGCTGCAGGCCGAGGTCGTGCATCGCGTAGAGCACGCGGCGATGCACCGGCTTCAGGCCGTCGCGGACGTCGGGTAGGGCCCGACCGACGATCACGCTCATCGCGTAGTCGAGATACGAAGAACGCATCTCGCTGGTCAGCTCGCGCTCCTCTATCCGACCCCCGCTAAGGGCGTCTGCACCCTCCATCTAGATCAACCTCCGCTTGCTAGACGTCAAGGAACCTGACCTCCTTGGCGTGGCGTTCGATGAAGGCCTTGCGCGGCTCCACCTTGTCGCCCATCAGGTCCGCAAAGATCTTCTCGGCCAGCGCCGCGTCGTCGATTCGCACCCGCTCGAGCGTGCGGCTCGCCGGGTCCATCGTCGTTTCGCGCAGCTGTTCGGCGTTCATCTCGCCCAGTCCCTTGAAGCGCTGCATCGTCACGCCTTGGCGCGCCAGCTCCATGACCATGCGGCGTAGCTCGGCGAACGACTCCGCCGTGCGCTCTTTCTGGTCGAGCGAAAGCCGGAACGCCGGCCGCCCCACCTGGCTCAGCAACTCGGCGTGCGAGGCGATCAACCGGCGGTAGTCGTTTGACTCGAACAGCCCGGCGGAAAGCTCGAAGGCCTTGGCCAGGCCGTCGCGGCGGTGGATCGCCCGAACGAGGATCTCGTCGCCGGATTCGGAGATGATCTCGGTGTCGAACGGCTCGTCCTCTCCGGCATCGCCGTTGAGAACGTCTTTCACCTCGGCCAGCGACGTGACTCCGCGGTCGAGGATTTCGGACTCGCCGAGGAAGCGCACCAGCTCGTGGCCCAGATCGGCCTGCAGCGAGTCGGCCCAGCCCTCGTGCTCCTTCAGGCGCCGGTTGAAGCGCTGCCAGCGAGTAGCGGTCAGGTTGTGCGACTCACCGCCGGCGTCGACGAGCTCCATCTGCTCGAGCTTGTCGCGCAGCAACAGCTCTTCGAGCTCGGACTCCTTCTCGACGTAGGTCTCCTGCTTGCCGTTCTTCAGCTTGTAGAGCGGCGGCTTGGCAATGTAGACGTAGCCGGCCTCGATCAGCTCCGGCATCTCGCGGTAGAGGAAGGTGAGGACCAGGGTGCGGATGTGGGCGCCATCGACGTCGGCGTCGGTCATCAGCACGACCTTGTGGTAGCGCGCCTCTTTGACGTCGAACTCCTCGCGAATGCCGGTGCCGACCGCGGTGATCAGCGCCTGGATCTCGTTGTTGGAGAGGACCTTGTCGATCCGCGCCTTCTCGACGTTGATGATCTTGCCGCGCAGCGGCAGCACGGCCTGGGTGTTGCGGTCGCGGCCCTGCTTGGCCGAGCCGCCGGCGGAATCACCCTCGACGATGAACAGCTCGGCGAGGGCCGGGTCGCGGACCGTGCAGTCTGCGAGCTTGCCCGGCAAGGTCGAGTTCTCCAGCGCCGACTTGCGGCGAGTCAGGTCGCGGGCCTTGCGCGCCGCCTGGCGCGCACGTGCGGCCTCCACCGCCTTGCCGACGATGCGTTTCGCCTCGCCCGGGTTCTCCTCGAAGAACTCGCCGAGCTTGCGGTTGACCGACTCCTTGACCAGGCCCTCGATCGGCGGGTTGCCGAGCTTGGTCTTGGTCTGACCCTCGAACTGGGGGTCCTGCAGCTTGACCGAGATCACCGCGGTCAATCCCTCGCGGACGTCATCGCCGGTGAGGTTCTCGTCTTTCTCTTTGAGCAGACCTTTGCCCCGCGCGTAGGCGTTGAGCGTGCGGGTGAGGGCGGAGCGGAAGCCGGAGAGGTGGGAGCCGCCCTCGTGGGTGTTGATGTTGTTGGCGAAGCTGAAGATCGATTCCTGGTAGGAGGAGTTCCACTGCATCGCGATCTCGACCTGACCGTCGTCGGTCTCATTTTCGAAGAAGACCGTCTTTTGGTGCAGCGGGTCCTTGTTCTCGTTGAGGTGAGCGACGAAGTCGACGATGCCGCCCTCGTAGTGAAAGGTTTCGCGCTGGCCCGCGGCGCGCTCGTCGACCAGCTCGATTTTGAGGCCGCGGGTGAGGAACGCTGTCTCGCGCAACCGCTCGGTCAGGGTCGCGTAGTCGAACTCGAGCTCGTCGAAGATCTCGGCGTCGGGCAGGAAGGTGATCGTGGTGCCGTGCGAGTCGCTTGCCTCGCCGCGGTGGAGGTCCGCCTGCGGCTTGCCGCGCTCGTAGTCCTGGGTCCAGATCGCTCCCTCGCTGTTGATTTCGAGATGGAGCCGCTCGGAGAGCGCGTTGACGACCGAGATGCCGACGCCGTGCAGCCCGCCGGAGACCTTGTATCCCTCGCCCCCGAACTTGCCGCCGGCGTGAAGCGTGGTCAGCACCACCTCGGCCGCGGGTCGCTTCTCTTTCTCCATTTCGCCGACCGGAATGCCGCGGCCGTTGTCGACGACGGTGCAGCTGTTGTCGGGGTGCAGGACAACGCGCACGCTGTCGCAGAAGCCGGCGATCGCCTCGTCGACGGAGTTGTCGAGGACCTCGTAGACCAGATGGTGCAGTCCACGCGGCCCGGTCGAGCCGATGTACATGCCCGGTCGCTTGCGGACCGCTTCCAGGCCCTCGAGGACGGTGATGTCCTTGGCGCCGTAGGACTCCGAGCCGCCTTTTTTCTGCGCGGCCGCATTCGTCTTCTCAGCCAATTAGTCCCTTCCCGCTTTCATAGAAAACCCCGACCGTTTGGGCACTCGCCGCCCAGGGTCGGGGCAGAAACACAAGTTGACATAAGGATACCAGTTCGGACCCCGGGGCCGCCCCCTCGGAGCAAATAAAAGGCCTGCAAATCGCGGCAATTGAAATTAGTTTCAGTCATTACTCACACGAAAGCGCAAACTCTGCGGCGCGCGCTCGCCGAGCCGCTCCCGCAGCCGCTCCAGCAACTGCTCCTGCATCAGATCCAACTCCTGCGCCCAGACGGAATCTGAGCAATCGATCGTCACCTCTCCCCCGCGCTCGGAAACCGGCTGCGCCACCGCCGCGATGCGCTCGCCGACAAGCTCGGCCCAAACCGACTGCAGCGAGGCCAGCCCCGTCTTCGGAGCTGCCGCCTCGAGCGCCGAGCGCAGGGCGGCGGTGGCGGGCCGGGGGGCACGGCGGCGACTCATGCCGCGGCGGCTTCCTCGCTGCTCAAGCGGCATCCGCACGATGCTGTCGCGCACCTGCGGCGGCAGGGAATCTTCGTCGGCGGCGGTGATCACCGCCTGCCCGGCGGCGCCCAGGCGCTCGACCAGGCGCTCCCGCCGCTCGGGGTCGAGCTCGCTCATCACGTCGTCGAGCAGCAGCAGCGGGACGACCCTCCGAGCCGCGAGCAGGACATCGCGCTCGGCAAAGATCAGGGCCAGCAGGGCGGCGCGCTGCTGGCCCTGCGAGCCGTAGCGGCGCAGCGAGCGGGTCGCGGCGCTGAACTTGAGCTCGTCGAGATGAGGGCCCCAGGAGGTTCGCCCCAGCCGCAGGTCGGCCTCGCGGCGCTCGCCCAGGCCGACCCGGATCTCCTCCGCCGAGCCCGCGGCGCGCGGCGCGTACTCGACTTCGCCCCCGCCCTCCAGGCCGAGCTCGTCCGCGGCGGCCGCGAACGGAGCGCGAGCTCGGCCACCGCCTCGGTGCGGGCGGCGACCAGCGCCGCCGCGGACTCGGCCAGGGTCGCGTCCCAGGTGTCGAGCTGAGTCGGAGCGCCGTGGCCGGCGGCGAGGCGGGCGACCAGCGCGTTGCGCTGCGCCAGGGCCTGGCCGAAGCGCTGGCGCAGCTCCGAGCGGCTGGGCCAGCGAGCGGCGACGAAGCCGTCGAGGTGGGCGCGCCGCTCCGCCGGCGGGCCCTTGACCAGGGAGAGCCGATCCGGTGAGAAGACGGCGACGGGCGGGCGGCTGCGGGCCAGCGTCGCCGGGTCGGCGGGGCTGCCGTCGAGCAGGTGGCGGCGCCCCTCGGCGCGGCTGACCGAGGCCAGCAGGTGGCGCTCGATCCCGTCCTCGTCGCGAATCGTCGCTTCGGCGCGGGCGAAGGAGCCGCCGAAAGGGATCAGGTCGCGACGGTCGGCGGTGCGAAACGAGCGCCCGGTGAGGGCGAAGTAGAGCGCCTCGAGCAGGTTCGTCTTGCCGATGCCGTTGGGCCCGACGAGGCTGAGAATGCCGGCGCCGAGCTCAATCCGCGCCTGCGCCAGGCTCCGCAGCGGCGCTGCTTCGACGGCGGTGACGAGCACCGGCCGTGCTCAGACGTTGAGGCGGATCGGCATCACCAGGTAGCGGAAGTCTTCGTTGTCGACCGGCTGCAGCAGCCCCGGCCGCAGCGGCGAGATCAGCCGCAGCATCACCTCGTCGCCCTCGACGCTTTCGATCCCCTCGCGCAGGAACTCGGGGTTGAAGCCGATCTCCAGCGGCTCGCCCTCGAAGGCCGCCGGCATCGTCTCCTCGGCGTCGCCGACGTCCGGAGTCGAGGCGGCGATCTTCAGCTCGCCCGGCGAGAACGAGAGGCGCAGCGGCGCGTTGCGCTGCGCCAGCTGGCTGACCCGGCGGGTGACGTCGAGCAGCTCCGGGCGCGGCAGGCGCACGTCGTGCTCGTAGGACTCCGGCAGGAGCTGTCGAAAGTTGGGGAACTGGCCCTCGATCAGCCTCGTGTTGAGGACGATCGCCCCTGCCTTGAAGATGGCCTGGTTGCGCAGCAGCGCGACCGAAACGGTCTCGACGCCGTCGGCGGAGACGATGCGGCCGAGCTCGCGCAGCGCCTTGGCCGGGATATTGGCCTCGAGCTCGCCGCCGATCGCGCTGTCGAGCTCGGTCCGCTTGACCGCCAGCCGGTAGGAGTCGGTGGCGACCATCGTCATCTCCGAGCCGCTGGCGCTGACCAGGACGCCGGTCAGCACCGGGCGCATGTCGTCGCGCGAAGCGGCGCGGGCGACCAGCTCGACCGTCGCGGCAAGCGCGGCGGCCGGAATCGAGAGCGGCTCGCCCTCTTCCTCGGGGAAGGCGGGGAAGTCCTCGCTGGGCAGGACGCGCAGGTGGAAGCTCGAGCCGCCGCTGCGGATCTCGACATCGCGCTCGGACTCGCGCAGCTCGATCTCCACGGTCGGATCGCCGAGCGAGCGCGATAGCTCGGCAAGCAGGCGGCCGGGAAGGAGGACTGAGCCGCTGCCATCGACCTCCGCCTCGAGCTTCGGTCTTCAGTCCCATCTCGAGGTCGGTGGCGCTGAGGGTGACGCCGGCGTCGCCGGCGCTGAGCAGGATGCCGGAGAGGGACTGGGTGGCGGCGCGGGTTGAGACGGCGCGGGAGACGACGGAGAGCTTGGCGACGAGCTCGTCCCGTTTGATTGTCAGCTTCAAGTGATTGATGCCTTCTTAAGTTGAGTTAGTGCTTGTGGAAAAGCAGGGAAAGGCCGTCGGCACCGCATTGAGCAGCGCTTTGCGGCTGTGGAGGGCGCTGTGGGAAGGCATTGATTCTTACAGTGGCGTCGGCGCGTCAGGGGCGGCCTGTGGAGCTGCTGTGGATAGCGCCGCGCAGCTCATCGACCCGGGCGGCGAGCGCCGGGTCGCTCGCACAGCGAGCTTCGACCCGGCGAATCGAGTTGAGCACGGTCGAGTGATCGCGACCGCCGTAGAGGCGGCCGATCTGGGGCAGGGAGAGGTCGGTCAGCTCGCGGGTGAGGTAGATCGCGACCTGGCGGGCGCGCAGCGGGGTGGCGGCGCGGGTCGAGCCGACCAACTCGGCGCGGGAGATGCCGAAGGCGGTGGAGACGCGCTGCTGGATCTCCTCGACCGGGGTCGTCCCGCGCCCTGCGCGAGGTTTTTGGGAACGACCGCGTCGATCAGCTCCGGGCTGAGCGGCCTGGCGGTCAGCGAGGCGTGCGCGATGACGCGGGTCAGGGCGCCGTGCAGCTGGCGGACGTTGAGATCAATGCGGCGGGCGAGCTCGCCGAGCACGTCGCCCTCGGGTCTCGACCCCGGCCTCGCGCACGAGACGGCGCAGGACGGTGAGGCGGGTGGCCAGGTTTGGCGGCTCGACGGCGACCGTCAGGCCCCACTCGAAGCGGTCGCGCAGGCGCGACTCGAGGGTCGAGAGCTCGCTGGGGATCCGGTCGGCGGAGAGCACCAGCTGGCTGCCGCCTTCATAGAGGGCGTTGAAGGTGTGGAAGAACTCGTCCTCGGTGTGGCGCTTGCCCTCGAGGAACTGGACGTCGTCGACGAGCAGCACGTCGAGGTCGCGGTAGCGGCGCTTGAACTCCTCGGCGCCGGCGCTGCGCAGCGCCGTGACGAACTCGTTGGTGAAGCGCTCGGCGGTCGTGTAGCGGACGTTGAGCGCCGGTGCCGAGGCCGCGAGGTAGTTGGCGATCGCGACCAGGAGGTGGGTCTTGCCGAGGCCGGGCGGCCCGTGCAGGAAGAGCGGGTTGTAGGCCTCGGAAGGCGCCTCGGCGACCGCCAGCGCGGCGGCGTGAGCGGCGCGGTTGCCCTCGCCGATCACGAAGCGGTCGAAGGTGTAGTTGACGTTTACGCCGGGCCTGGAGGCGGCTTCGGCCGGCGTCCGGCATCGCTTCGGCGAGCAAGCGGACGTCGGTGAGCGCCGAGTCGGCACCGTCAGCGCCTCGCGAATCAGGCCCGAGTAGCGCCGCTCGGTCCAGGCCCGGATGCCGTCGGGGGCGGAGAGGTAGGAGGGTCTCGGCGCGGCTGCCGACGAGCTTCAGCGGCTCCAGCCAGAGCTGGAAGGTCGACTGCGGGACGGAAGCGCGCAGGCGCGCTCGCACGTCGTTGCCAGAGGGAGTCGAGTTCGTGTTTCGCCGCGTCATCGTGCACCGGCGGCCGACCATAGCGACGCCTCGTGGCGCCGAAATCCGGCCCCCCGCAAATCCCGCAGAAATCATTTCGCCGCCGAGCCGCTCGCGCGGCGGCGCGTCCGTATACTGCGACGCCCGATGAAGCGGACTTATCAGCCGAAGAAGCGCAAGCGCGCCAAGACGCACGGTTTCCGGGCGCGGATGAGCACGCGCGGGGGCCGGGCGATCCTCAAGCGACGCCGCCGCAAAGGCCGGAAGCGCCTCACTCCCTAGATGGCGGGGAAACGACGCCGCCTTTCGCGCAGCGGCGAGTTCGACCGCGTCTACCGCGACGGATCCTCACATGCGACCCGTTATCTCGTCCTCTACAGCTTCCCTCGCAAGGGCGAGGAAGAAGAGGAGGCTGAGGTGAGGCTTGGAGTCTCGGTCAGCCGCAAGGTTGGCGGCGCGGTCGATCGCAACCGGGTCAAGCGGGTCATGCGCGAGACCTTCTGGGGACTGTCCGACCGACTGCCGGCGCAGCACGACTTCGTCCTCGTCGCCCGACCGGAGATCGGCGATCTGATCGAGCGGGAAGGCTCCACCGGGGTTCGGGCCAGCATCGAGGAGGCGCTCGCAGGCTCCGCCGGGAAGAAGCGTTCCACGTGAAACGGGCCCTTCTGACCCTGATCGGCGCCTATCAGCGCCGGATTTCACCCGCTTTCCCACGACGCTGCCGCTACGAGCCGAGCTGCTCGAGCTTACGCCGCCGAGTCGATTGGTCGCTTCGGAGTTCTCCGCGGGACCCTGCTTGCCGCCTGGCGCCTGCTGCGCTGCAACCCCTTCAGCCACGGCGGCTTCGACCCCGTTCCAGAGCGGTTCACGCTCAAGGTTGGGCCGGTCGATCCCGCTGTTCATCACGGTGAGGCGCAGTCTTGATCCCCGACGCCACGATCCTGCAGCCGCTCGATCGACGTCGCCAACGCGGTCCTCAAGTTCTTCCACGACAACGTCGGCCTCAGTTGGGGCATGTCGATCATCGCCCTCACCATCTGCACCAGGGCGCTGCTGATCCCGCTCACCTACCGCCAGCTGAAGGGCATGCGCGCCCTGCAGGCGTTGCAGCCGCAGATCAAGGAGATCCAGGCGAAATACAAAAACGATCGCCAGCGCATGCAGCAGGAAATGATGCGCTTCTACCAGGAGAACAAAGTCAACCCCTTTGCCTCCTGCATCCCCCTGATCGCGCAGCTGCCGGTCTTCATCACCCTCTTCTACGTGCTGCGCCACGAGCTTCCGGGCGATATTGGCCCGGCTTGCGAAAAGCTCGGCCATTGCGGCTCGGAAGCCTCGTTCCTCTTCATCAACAACCTGACCGAGAAGGCGCAGGGGACCGAACTGATCGTGCTCCTCGTCCTCTACGTCGGCACCCAGCTGGTCTCGGGCCTGGTGATGTCGGTCACTGCCGACAAAAGCCAGCGGATGATGATGGCGGTCCTTCCCTTCATCTTCGTCCCTTTCATAATCAACTTCCCCGCCGGCCTCGTCCTCTACTGGATCACCACCAACTTCTGGACGATCGGCCAGCAATACGTGATCCAACGGGTCATTCCGGCGCCTGTTGCCGCTACACCCGAGGCAATCGCCGCAGCGAAGCCGCCTCCGCCTCCGCCTAAAAAGAAGAAGAAGAGGCGCTGAGTAGCTTCCGGGGGGAGCGACGGGAGAGGGTCCGTCGGAACCCGGGCACCGCCCTCTCGGGCGGTGCAATCTTGAGTCGCTAAAGCGACTGAGAAGCACTTTGCAGAGCCGCTTTGCGAAGGTTCCGACGGACCCTCTCCCGTCGCTACGCACCGCAGGTTTCTTCAGCGCTCACGGGAAATACGGTGATCGGGAAAGACAGAAGCATTCACCTTGTTGGCTTCCGCGCATAGACTGCTGCGCGTGACCGGAGCTGACGACTGGCCGCAAGAGCCCGCTGAGCGGGTTCGGGAGCTTGTTGAGGAGGTGCTCGACGAGCTGGACCTGGGGGGTGAAGTGGAGATTGTCGAGGGCGACGATCGGATCACGGCTTCGGTTGTGGGCGAGGAGGACTACGGGCTGCTGATCGGCAAGCGCGGGCAAACGATCGACGCGCTGCAGCTGATCGCCTACCAGGCGGCGTTCCGGGGGATGCGTGAGCGCAAGCGGGTGGTCGTCGACGCGGCCGGATATCGCGAGCGCCGAAAGGAGACGCTGACCGCGCGCGCCGACCGGGCCGCGGAGCAGGCCCTGGGCGAGGGCCAATCGGTCGAGATGGACCCGATGAGCGCGCAGGAGCGGCGTGTGGTGCACGAGCACCTGAAGGAGCGCTCGGGGGTTGAGACTTACAGTGAAGGGGACGAGCCGCGGCGGTGCGTGGTCGTCGCCCCCTTGGTTTCGGAATAAGCAAGCGGTCCGGCGGGGGTTCCGCTTAACTTTTTCGAGACGCGTTTGCGGCTGTGGACCATGGTTATTGGCGAAAAAGTGCAAGACGCTTCACCCCCGCCGGACCGCTTGCTTGACGCGGCGCAGAGGGCGACGATCACGCGAGTTCTGGAGCTTTTGGAGGTGGAGCGGGCGTCGGTTAGCTCCGTTACCGAGCCTGGTCGGGCTTGGCGGGTTCATGTTGCGGACAGCCTCAGTGGGCTCGAGTTTGAGGCCCTGCGCAAAGCTCCGACAATCGCCGATGTTGGCTCTGGGGCTGGGTTTCCGGGGCTTGTGCTGGCGGTCGCGCTGCCCGATGCGCGGGTTGATCTGATCGAGTCGGTGGGGCGTAAGTGCGACTTCATCGGGCGGGCGATCGAGGTCGGGGGGATTGCCAATGCCCGGGTCGTCAATGCCCGCTCCGAGGACCTTGCGGGCGGAGAGGGGCGCGAGGCTTACGCGGCGGTTACCGCGCGTGCTGTGGGTCGGCTCTCCACCCTCGCCGAGCTTGCCTCACCCCTGCTCGAAGAGGGCGGATACCTGGTTGCCTGGAAGGGCAAGCGCGATCCCGAGGAGGAGTCCCAACTGGCCCGTGCCGGCGAGAAGCTGGCGATGCAACCCGAGCAAATCCTCCACGTCGGGCCCTTTGCCGGCAGCGAACACCGCCACCTCCATCTGATCCGCAAGGCCGGCCCCACTCCCAGCGACCTTCCGCGTCGTCCGGGAATGGCCAAGAAGCGCCCGCGCGGCGACCACTAGTCTGCGCCGCATGGGCGTCGTCTACGCGATCTCCAACCAGAAGGGCGGTGTCGGCAAGACGACGACGGCCGTCAACGTCGCTGCCTGCGTTGCCGCCGCCGGCGCCCAAACTCTGCTCGTTGACCTCGACCCGCAGTGCAACGCAACCGTCGCGCTCGGCGCCGAGCGCGACCTCCACCCCTCCTCTTACGACTGTCTGATCGGCGAGGTCTCGGTGGCCGAGGCGGCGCGCCCCGCCGGGCCGGACAACCTCTGGCTCGTGCCCGCCAACCGCGACCTTGCCGGGGCCGCGGTCGAGCTGCCGCGGATTGAGGGATCCGAGACGCGGCTGCGCGAACGGCTCGGCCCGGTGCGCGAGCGCTTTGCCTACACGCTGCTCGACTGCCCGCCCTCGCTCGGCCCGGTTAGCGTCAACGCCCTGACCGCCGCCGACCGGGTGGTGGTGCCGGTGCAGGCCGAGTACCTGGCGCTGGAGGGCCTGGTCCAGTTCCTCGACACCCTGGCCGTGATCCGCCGCGAGCTCAACCCGGCATTGGAGGTGTCGGGGCTCTTGGTCACCATGCACGACGAGCGCACCCGCCTGGCCCAGGACGTCGAGCGGGAATTGCGCGAGCATTTCCCCGAGATGGTCTTCGACACGGTCATACCCCGCAGCGTGCGGGTTGCCGAGGCGCCCAGCTTCGGCCTGCCCGTGATCGACCACTCGCCGAACTCGCGCGGCTCCGACGCCTACCGTGCCCTTTCCCGGGAGTTGGCCGAGCGTGGCTAGCGCGGCCAAGCGCGGCAAGCGTGGCCTGGGCAGCGGCCTGGCGGCGATCCTGCCCGCTGCCGAGGCCGAGCACGCCGGCGAGCTGCGCGAGCTGCCGGTCGAGACGATCAAGCCGAATCCGAACCAACCGCGGACGAAGATCGACCCCGAGGCGCTCAGCGGCCTGGCCTCCTCGATCGAGGCCAACGGCGTGGTGCAGCCGCTGCTGGTCCGTCCCCTGCCCGACGGCAGCTACGAGCTGATCGCCGGCGAGCGCCGCTGGCGCGCCGCTCAAGCGGCGGGCCTGGCCAAGGTGCCGGCGGTCGTGCGCGACCAGGAGCTGGCCGAGCGGCTGCAGGTGGCGCTGATCGAGAACATGGTGCGCGAGGACCTCAACCCAGTCGACGAGGCGCGTGCCTGCGCTGCCCTGGTCGACGAGCTCGGCCTCTCCAAGGAGGACCTGGCCCGCCGGGTCGGGCGCAGCCGCCCTGCCGTCTCGAACCTGATCCGCCTCCTCGACCTTCCCGACGAGGCGCTCGAGCTGCTCGAGTCAGGCGAGTTGAGCGAGGGCCACGGCCGGGCCGTCCTGGGCGCCGACGGCAACGACGTGCGCCGGCGCCTCGCCCGCGACGCGGTACGCGCGGGCTGGTCGGTCCGCGAGACCGAGAGCAGGGCCAAGCTGGCTGGCCAGCCAAAGAAAAAAACCAGCTCCTCACGAGGACTTGCCCCCGAGGAGGCCGAGGCTCTGCGCGACGCTGCCGACAAGCTCGAGTCGGCGCTCGGACACGAGGTCAAGCTGCGTCCCAAGGGGGGGGAGATCGCGCTCGAGATCCGGCTCGAAGATCTCGACGAGGCGCTCGCCCTGGCCCGCAGCCTCAGCCGCCGCCGAGGCTGAGCGGCGGGCCCAGGCAGTCACGATCCCCCCGCTATCCTTTCCGCTTGGCTGCGGGCGATTAGCTCAGTTGGTTAGAGCGCGTCTCTGATAAGGACGAGGTCCCTGGTTCGAATCCAGGATCGCCCATTCGTGCAACAGATGCAGATCTACGGCGTCAGCTTTGACATGGTCGGCAAGCAGCCGATCGTCTTGTTGAAGACGGTCGACGGCAACAAGTTCCTGCCGATCTGGATCGGGCACCCGGAGGCGGCGGCGATCCTGATGAAGCTTCAGGGCGCCTCGACCCCGCGGCCGATGACCCACGACCTGCTCTCCGACCTGCTCGAGCAGGTCGACGCCAAATGCGAGCGGGTCTCGGTGACCGAGCTGCGCGACAACACCTTCTACGCCTCGATCACGATCTCGATCAACGGCACCGAGATGGAGATCGACTCGCGTCCCTCCGACGCCCTCGCCCTCGCCGTGCGGGTCTCGGCACCGATCTTCGCCGACGAGGACGTGATCGAGGAGTCGGCGATCGAGTTCGAGCACGACGTTGAGGACACCGAGGAGGTCGTCGACAAATTCAAAGAGTTCCTCGACGAGGTCACCCCCGACGACTTCGCCAAAGGCGAAGACTCGTAGACGACGTCCAGTCGGCGTATCTCGGGGTCTTCGGTCGGCTTCCTCGGGTCACGCACCAGTGTGCGCTCCCCTCGTCAGCCTCCCTGCATCCCCCGACCTACTTGACTGGTCGCCGTCTACGGCCAACTTGAGGATCTTTTCGACGAGATCCTCGAACGACATGCCCGCCGCCTCGGCGGCCTGGGGGAGGAGGCTGGTGTCGGTGAGGCCGGGGATCGCGTTGACCTCGAGCACCTGCGGACCGTCCTCGGCGAGGATCAGGTCGACGCGGGAGAAGCCCGAGCAGCCGAGCGCCCGGTAGGCGCCGAGAGCGGCCTCGATTACGGCGGCTGACTCATCCGCCGAGAGCTCGGCGGGACAGACGAAGGAGGTGCGACCGATCTCGTAGCGGGCCTCGAAGTCGTAGATGTCGCCGGACTGGGGAATCGCCTCGACCACCGGCAGCGGCTCGTCGCCGAGCACGCTGACCGCCAGCTCGCGCCCGTTGACGAAGCGCTCGAGCAGGACGCGACTGTCGTAGCTGAAGGCCGAGACCAGGGCCTCGGGAACGTCGAACCAGTTCTCGGCGAATTTGATTCCCAGGGCGGAGCCACCGCGGCTGGGCTTGACGACGAGTGGGAAGCCGAGCCGCTGCTCGAGGCCGGCGAGCGCGTCGGCGGCGCCGAGCTCGCGGAAGGCGGTCTCGTTGAAGGCGAACCAGTCGGGCGTCGGAATCCCGGCCGCGCGCAGCTCGTGCTTGGCGAGCACCTTGTCGATGCAGCGCGCGCAGGCGGCGACCCCGGGCCCGGTGAAGGGAATGCCGAGAATTTCGAGCAGCTCCTGGGCGGTGCCGTCCTCGCCGCCGGGACCGTGCATGGCGACGAAGGCGATCTCCGGCCGCCCCGCCGCCAGCCGTTTGACCATCTCGCCGTCGGCCTCCAGCCCCAGCACCTCGTGCCCGAGTCGCTCGAGGGCATCCTCGACCCGAGCTCCGGAGCGCAGCGAGACGCCGCGCTCGAGCGAGCGCCCGCCTTTGAGCACCGCGACCTTCATCCGCCCTCGGCCTTTCGGAAGGGAACTACAGTCGAATCCGTCGCCGAGGAATCAGATATGGACGGCGACGGATTCGACTGTGAATCAATTCCGCCCATGTTCTCGGCTTCGCCTGCGGGCATATGCGGCTTGCCTTGGCTTCCGGTCAGTGCGCCGTACAGCTGCACCTGCTCCTCGACCACTCGGCCGATGCGGCGGATGCCCTCCCGGATCTCCTCCGCGCTGCTGCCGGAGAAGTTGAGCCGCATCGAGTTGCGGCCACGGCCGTCGACGTAGGCGGCCTGCCCGGGCACGAAAGCGACGTCGTCGCGCAGCGCCTTGGCCAGCAGGTCGCTGGTATCGATGTAGGGGGGGAGGGTCGCCCAGATGAAAAGACCGCCGTCGGGTTCGGTCCAGGTCGCCTGCGGCGGGAAGTAGCGGCGCAGCGCCTCGATCATCGCGTCGCGCCGCTCGCGGTAGAGCTCGGTCAGGCTCGCGATGTACTCGCGCCAGCGCCCGTCGCTGAAGTACTCGCGGACGAAGTACTGGGTCAGGGTCGAGGTGCAGAGGTCGGCCGCCTGCTTGCCCAGCACCACCTTCTCCATCACCGGCGGTGGCGTCACCGCCCAGCCGAGGCGGATGCCGGGGGAGAGGATCTTCGAGAAGGTGCCGACGTAGATGACGAAATCGCCGCCGTCGAGCTGGTAGAGCGGCGGCAGCGGCTCGCCGCCGAAGCGCAGCAGGCCGTAGGGGTTGTCCTCGACCACGAGCAGCTCGCGCGAGCGGGCGATCTCGACCAAGCGCCGCCGGCGCTCGAGCGACATCGTCACCCCGGCGGGGTTCTGGAAGGTCGGCACCGAGTAGATGAACTTGGGCCGCCGCCCTTCGAGCTCGAGCCGCTCCAGGGTGTCCTCGAGTTCGGCGATCTTCATCCCCTCGCCGTCGCACTCGATCTGGATCGTCTCCGCCTGGTAGCTGCAGAAGACCGGGATCGCGCCGGGGTAGGTGGGCGCCTCGCAGATCACCACGTCGCCGGGATCGAGGAGCGCCTTGCAGATCAGGTCGATCGCCTGCTGGCCGCCGGTGGTGACGATCACGTCGTCGGGGTCGGGCAGCATCCCCTCGGCGCCCATCACTTCGACGATGCAGTCGACGGTCTCACTGAAGCCCTCGGTCGGCCCGTACTGCAGCGCCTCGGCCGCCGACTCCTGGGCGATGCGGGTCATCTGCGCGGCGAAGGTCTGCGGCGGGAAGGTGGAGGTGTCGGGCAGCCCGCCGGCCAGCGAGATCACCTCGGGACGCGCCGTCACCGCCATCAGGTCGCGCATCGCCGAGGAGCGCATCACGCGGGTGCGCTCGGCAAAGAGGCCGGCGTAGCGCTCCAGGTCGCTGCTGCTGGCGTGGGCGCGACGCCGATGGGGCGGTTCGGGCATTGGGACAGTGTGCCGAATCCGCGCCGCGGCGCCCGGGGAGTTAGGTTTTCCGCGTGGGATCTTTCTCCGGCATCTGCCTCGAGCTCGGCATCGGCATCGCGATCGGGATGCTTGCCGGCACCACCGGCACGCACGGCTCCGCCCGCGGCCGGATGACGGTCCTCGCCGGCGTGATCGCGATCGTCATCGGCTTCCTGCTCTCGGGCACCGCCGAGGTGAGCGGGCTCGCGGGAGCGCTCTTCTGCCTGATCGGCGCCGTCTTCGCCTGCCTCGTCGTCAGCGACGTGGTCAGCTCGGCCGGCCGCCGCGAGGGCAGCGGCGCCGGAGCCCTCGGCTTCCTTGTCTCCCTAGCCGCCCTGCTCGTCGTCGCAATCGCGATCCTGATCTCCCCGGCGACGCTGCTCGTGGTGGCCGCCCTCATCTGGCTCGGAATCTCGAAGACGCAGGCGCGCACAGCGCAAACACGCCGGCCTGCGGGTATTGCGTTAGGACCTACCCCGGTGGGGGTTCCACTTCGCCTTTCCGGTGAAGAGCGCCGGGCTGGCGCCTCTAGCTCACGACGAAAAGGCTGAAACGTTCCACCCCCACCGGGGTAGGTCCTAAGCCAAGCCCTTGTCGCCAAAGCAGAAAAGCCCGGCATCATTGCCGTCGATGTCCGCCAAGAAGCTGATCCTCACTTATGTGGATTCGCTGCGCACCGACATGCTCGAGCGCACGATCGCTGAAGGCCGCGCACCCACCTTCGCCGCGTTGGTCGAGCGCGGCGTGCTGGTGCCCGACTGCGTCTCCAGCTTCCCGTCGGTGACGCCGGTCGCCAGCGCCGAGATGGTCACCGGCCGCGCCGCCGACGGCCACTGGATCAGCGGCATGAACTGGTACCACCGGCTCGAGCGGCGCTACGTCGAGTACGGCTCCTCGCTGGAGGCAACCCGCGCCTTCGGCGTCTTTCGCTCCCTCTACGACCTCGTCTACAACATGAACCTCGCCCACCTCAACCCAGCCGTCGAGACCCTCTTCGAGCAGCTCGACGACGCCGGCCTGCGCACCGCCTGCACCCCCTTCCTGATCTACCGTGGACGCAACCGCCACCAGGTCTCGCTGGAGGGCTTGCTGCGACGTGCGGTCGACGCGACCCGGCTCAAGTTCCGCCACCACACCTGGGGCCCGGGCGAGCTTTTCTACGGCGACCTCTACGCCAGTCGCGAGGTCCCCTGCAAGTCGACCTCGATCCCCGGCAACCGCGACGGCTACTCGGCCTGCTGCTCGGCCGAGCTGGCCAAATCCGACGGCTTCGACTTCCTGCTCTTCTCGCTGCCCGACAACGACAACTACTCCCACCGCTACGGCCCGGAGGCGAGCAGCGAGTCGATCGCCAAGGCCGACCATTGCTTCGGCAAACTGATCGAAGCGGGCGGCGGCCTCGATCGGTTCCTCGATCGCCACGCGGTGATCCTGCTCGCCGACCACGCCCAGACTCCCGTGCACCGTGGCCTGCCGCTTGCCGAGCTGCTGAGCCGCGAGTGGGCGGTGCTGCAGCCCTCGGAGTCCGAACCGGAGTCGGCCCAGATCGCGGTCAGCCCGACCGGTCGCGCGGCCTACGTCTACCTGCTGCCGGGGGAGGGCGAGCGCGCCGATCCCGAGGCGTTGCGCCAGGCGCTCACCGTGATCGAGGGCGTTGACCTCGTTTGTCGGCTACAGGGCGCCGACGGGCAGCAGCTGGTGAGGAGTGAGCCGGGCGCACCGCGAGCCGGCTGCAGTGCCGTGGTCGAAAGGGGAGAGGCGCGGCTCAGCTTTCGACCCGGAGGCCCGGTCGGCGATCTGCGCGGTGGCAGCTGGCATGTCGAGGGCGACCCGGAGGCGCTGGAGGCGAGGATCGAGGGCGGGCGCCTGCGCAGCGAGACGTACCCCGACCCGCTCGCCCGCGTCTGGTCGGCGCTCAGCGCGCCCCACGCCGGTGACTTCCTGCTCTCGCTGCATCCCGGCTTCGAGGCGGTCGATTGGGGCGGGGTAACCCACGCCGGGGGCGGCAGCCACGGCTCGCTGCACGCGGGCGACTCGCTCGGCCCGCTGCTCTTCGTCGGCTGCGGTCCCGACGCGGCGAGCGAGCGCGAGCAGTGGACGCTGAGCGACGTGGCACCCGTGGTTCTCGACCACTTCGGCCTATGAAGTGGCAGGCGGCCGTTGTGGCGGCCGTCCTCCTCTGCCTACCCGCATCCGCCGCGGCCGCGGGCGCAGAAGTCACCTCCACGGAAGCGGCCCGAATCGCCGGACGCGATCCCAACGTCGCCCGGGAGACGCGGGCCAACGGGTCCCTGACCCACAGCGTCAACAAGGTCGACGGCAACTGGGAGGTCGGTTACTTCGCCGATGACAAGGAGGTCGCCCTGGTCATCGTCGACCCGCAGACCGGCCTTGTGCGCGAGTCCTGGACCGGGTACCAGGTCGCCTGGAAAATGGCCCGCGGCTACTCGGGCGCCTTCGGCCACAAGCTCAACGCGCCCTATGTCTTCGTGCCCCTCTGCGCGATCTTCCTGCTCGGCCTGCTCGATTGGCGCCGGCTGCGGCGCCTCGCCAACCTCGACCTGCTCGTCCTGCTCGGCTTCGGCGTCTCCAACTTCTTCTTCAACCGGGCCGAAATCGGCGTCTCGGTGCCGCTCCAGTACATCCCGCTCGCCTACCTCTTCGGCCGCGCGCTGTGGATCGGGACGCGGGGTGGGGGAGGGGGGATCAGGCCGCGCTGGCCGGCGGCCTGGCTGCTGATCGCCGCCCTCTTCCTGATCGGTTTCAGGGTCGGACTCAACATGGCTGACTCGGGGGCAATCGACGTCGGTTACGCCGGTGTGGTGGGCGCTGATCGGATCGCGCACGGGGAACCGGTCTACGACAACTTTCCCGATGACGTCTCGCAGGGAGACACCTACGGCCCGGTCAACTACATCGCCTACGTCCCCTTCGAGCGGATTTGGCCCTGGTCGGGAACCTGGAACGACCTCCCCGCCGCCCACGGCGCCGCCGTCTTCTTCGACCTCGCCACCTTCGCCCTGCTGATCTTCCTCGGCCGCCGCATCCGCCCCGGACCCGCCGGCAACAAGCTCGCCGCGACCCTCGCCTTCGGCTGGGCCGCCTACCCGTACACAGCGTTCACCCTGCTCTCGAACTCCAATGACTCTCTGGTGGCGATGCTGCTCGTCGCAACGCTGCTCGTCATCGCCAGACCAGTAGTGCGGGGAGTGATGGCGGCACTGGCCACACTGGCGAAGTTCGCACCGGCCGTGTTGGTTCCAATGCTCGTTACGTATCGGCCCGCGGGTCCTGTCACTGCAGGGGACCCCCCACCCCTTCCGGTCGCTAAAGCGTCCTCAGGGGCGGGCCCCCCTACAGTGCCACCCGCGGGAGTTACGTTCGGACTCGCCTTCGTACTGACGGCGCTCGCTCTGCTGCTGTGGCCGGCGATTGACCCGGGACTGCATACCGTCTACGAGCGCACGATTGCCTACCAAGCAGGTCGCAGCTCTCCCTTCAGCATTTGGGGACAAGTTCCGTCCCTGGAACCCTTGCGCGTAGCCATCCTTGCCGGAGTGGCAGCTCTCTCCCTGCTCTTCGCCTTCCGTCCCAAGGAAAAGCAGCTCTTCCAAGTGGCCGCGCTGGGTGCGGCTCTCTTGATCGGCGTCCAGCTCACCATGCACCACTGGTTCTACCTCTACATCGTCTGGTTCTACCCCTTGCTCTTGGTGGCGATGGCGGTGGGGTCCCCTATGTCAAACACTCAAGAGCAGCCTGCGGCTGCTCGTTTGACATCAGGGGACCCGACCGCCACCCCGACCTAAAGCTCAGGGGCAGGAACCATCACCGGCGTAATCGAGTCAGCAAGCCCGGCATCGTTGACCTCGACCACCGCCCCCATCACCCAAACGTCCTCCTCCGCCGTCTCAAACTTAACCGGCATCTGGGTGATCATCTGCTCCAGGATCAACTCCGGTTTGACCCCCAGCACGCTGGTCCGCGAGCCGGTCATGCCGACGTCGGAGATGAAGGCGGTCCCCTGCGGCAGCACCCGCGCGTCGGCGGTGGGCACGTGGGTGTGGGTGCCGAGCACGCCCGCCACCCGTCCGTCGAGGTGCCAGCCCATCGCGACCTTCTCGCTGGTCACCTCGGCGTGGAAGTCGACGATGACGAAGTCGGCCTCGATCTTCTCGAGGATGTTGTCGGCCTCGTGGAACGGAGAGCGCGCCACCCGCAGGCCGATCGCGCCGCTGAGGTTGATCACGCCGCAGCGGCGCCCGGCGATCTCGACCACTGTGTAGCCGCGGCCGGGGTTGGCGTAGGGGTAGTTGGCCGGCCGGATCAAACGGTCGCTGCGGTTGAGGTAGCTGTAGACCTCGCGGTGGCGGTAGACGTGGTTGCCGGTCGTGATCACGTCGGCGCCGGCGTCGAAGATGGCACCCGCGGTCTTCTCGGTGATGCCCATCCCACCGGCCGAGTTCTCGCCGTTGACGATCACCATCTCCGGCGCGAAGCGCTCGCGCAACCCCGGCATCGCGGCAGCGAGACCGCGGCGGCCCGGGCCGCCGACCACGTCGCCGATGAAGAGGACCCTCATGGTCCTGACCCTATCCGCGAAATTGCGAAAGGGTGTGCAGGGTGAACGAGCGAAACGACGTGGTCGAGCGCGCCCTGGGCTATCCCTACGCCGCCCCGTCAGGGCCCTTCATCCAGCTCGGCCACCAGACTCTCGACCCGGACGAGCTCGAGATCGACCGCGAGGCGCGAACGCCGGTGCTGGCCTACGGCTCGAATGCTGCTCCCAAAGTCCTCTCGCGCAAGCTGGCGCTGACCGACCAGCCGGTGCTCGTCGTGCCCGCCCGCCTGCGCGAGTTCGACGTCGTCTACTCTGCCCACATCTCCCCTTACGGGGCAATCCCCGCGACCCTCCAGCGCAGCCCGGGGACCGAGGTCAGGGTCCACGTCATCTACATGACCAGCGCCCAGATCGGCGTCATCTCGGCGACCGAGCCGAACTACGAGCCGCGGTTGCTCGAGGGCGTTGAGTGCCGGCTCGAGGACGGCGAGGAGCTGAGCGAGGTCTCGGCCTACATCAGCCGGCACGGCTGCCTGCTCGTCGACGGCTCCGAGATCGCCCTCGCCGCGGTCACGGCGAGCGGCCGGACGCTTGCGGCGATCGCCGAGCCCGAGGCGATGGAGCTGGTCAGGTCATCGCTGTGTCCCGACACCGACCTCGAGTCCTTCGTGCTCGCCAACGTCTCCGACCCGAACCTCTCCCAGGCCCGCACCGCCCAGCTCCCACGGCGCCCCCTCTCCTCGGCCTGACTTTTCCGAACTGCATCAACTTGTCCATCTGCCAGGTGGAGAAGTTGATGCTGTTCGCTCAGACGGCGCTGAAGCGGCGCAGGGCGAGGCGGGCGAGGAGGCCGTAGGCGAGGATCAGGATGCCGAGGTGAAGCAGGGCGCCGCCGATGCTCGGGCCGCCCGGGTCCAACGCGGCGGTCATCGCCTGCAGCGCCGGCTTGAAGGGGAAGACCGCGGCGATCACCTTGATCACGCCGTAGAGCGTCGGACCGACCGTGCCCGACGGGATCAGCGAGAGGAAGGCGACCGGCAGGACGACCATGAAGGCGAGCAGCGAGACCGCCCGCACCTCCCGCGCCGCCGCCCCAAGGGCCGCACCCGCAGTCCCCAAAGCCGCCCCGCCCGCCACGATCGCCAGCAGCCAGAGCCCGAAGCGGCCCCAGTGCAGGGGGACGAAGAAGGCCAGGCCGGCCAGCATCAGCAGGGTCACGAGCAGGCCGACGGCGACTCCGAGCGCGACCTTCTCGGTCAGCAAGGCCGAGCGCGAGACCAGGCCCCGGGTCAGCCGCGGGAAGGCGTTCTCCTCGCGCTCCAGGGCCAGTGAGCCGGCGACGAGCAGGACCGTGACGAAGGCCAGGGTGAAGGTTGCCGCGACGGCGATCGCGAAGACTTCCAGCGGCGGGGTGGAGGTGTTGACGATCTGCTTGTCGACCGCGATCGGCTGGCTGATCCGGGTCAGCAGGGTCGCCGCGGTGCCCAGGTTGCTCTTGGTCAGGGCGGTGAAACGGAGGACCTGGTCGAGCGATTGGCGCAGCGCGCCCGGCGGCAGCGACGCCCGCACGGCGTGGAGGATCCGCGTGGTGGTGCCGAGCCCGAGGATCTGGATCGCCTGGCCGAGCACGGTGAACTGGCCGCCGTTGACCACGAGCCCGACGAATTTGCCGCCTTCGTGGGCGATCTGGCGGGCGATCACCAGGTTGGCCTGGGTCAGTAGAGCGTTGATCCGGTCGTTGACCAGGCGCGCCTTGACCGGGTCCTCTTCGTTGACGATCACTTCGACTTCGGGCGTTCGTGGGATCGGGGTCGAGAGCGAGTTGATGTTGTCGACCAGGTCCGCGGGCAGGATCAGGGCCGCCAGCACGTCGCCGGAGCTGACCTCTTCCACCGCTTCGGCGTGGTCCTTGACGTGGACGCACTCGACCCGTTCGCAGATCCGGTCGCTGACCCCGATTTTGGGCAGTTGTGTGGTGCCGACCGAGACACGTGAGTCGGCCGGCACCTCGTTGAGGAAGGCGACGCGGGGCTTCTCCGGCGAGCGCGAGATCGCGAAGCCGACGAGGACCGCGATCAGGACCGGGTAGGCGACCAGCAGGAAGGCCTGCAGGGGGGAGCGGCGGAGGATCTGCAGGTCCTTGAGCAGCAGCCAACGCATCAGTGACCCCGGTGGTGGAGAAAGGCGACGAAGGCGGTCTCGAAGTCCTGCTCGGCAGCCTCGCGGGCCTCTTCGCGCACGGCCCCCCGCAACCCCTCGGTCGACCCGTCGAAAAGCGCCTCGCCATCGGCAAGCACCAACAGCCGCCTGCCGTAGCGCTCGGCCTCCTGAATGTCGTGCGTAGAAAAGATCACCGTCGTCCCCCGCTCACTCGCCAGCGCCGAGACGAACTCCCACAACCGCGCCCGCTGCCGCGGATCCAACCCCACACTCGGCTCATCGAGCAACAACACCGAAGGCCGCGCCAACAGCCCAATCGCAATATTGATCCGCTGCTGATTCCCCCCCGACAACCGAGCCACGATCTCCCCCCGCCGCTCAGTCAGCCCCGTCAACTCCAACATCTCCTCAACGGACCCACGCGGATCCGGATGCTTCTCCAGCCGAGCAAACAACAACAGGTTCTCCTCAACGGTCAGCCGCCTATATAGAGCCGCCTGCTGAGGCACCCACCCCACCTCACCCTCGGGGACGTGAACCTCACCTCCGTCGGGCTTTGAGATGCCGGCGAGTATCGAGAGCAGCGTCGTCTTGCCCGCTCCGTTGGGCCCGATCACAGCCACGAGATCCCCCGCAGCGGCCTCGAAGCTGACGCCCCGCAGCGCTTCGCGCTCGCCAAAGCGCTTGACCAGCTCGCGCGCCTCCAGCACGGCAACGCTCGTCCCACTCCCCGCATCCATGCTGCCGAAAGCTATCCGTAGCCAGGAATCGGATTGTTAGACCGCGCTTGAGGATGGGAGAGAGGTGCCCCTATCCCAGACACTCAGACCGGCGTAAGCCGGGCGTCTGGGATAGGGGCACCTCTCTCCCTCCCTTAAACTCGTTTCGAATGCCGTTTCCCGCCACACGCTTGCGCCGCTTGCGCCGCACCGAGGCTTTGCGCGGCCTAGTCCGCGAGACAACCCTGGCCCCAAGCCACCTCATCCAGCCACTGTTTGTGGTCGCTGGCGAGAACGTCCGCGAGGAAGTTGAGACGATGCCGGGCGTTGAGCGTTTCTCCATCTCGGAGCTGGTTGCCGAGTGCACCGAGATAGCGCCGACGGGGATCGGAGCGGTGTTGCTGTTCGGCGTTCCCGCTGCCAAGGACGAGTCGGGCACGGGTGCTTACGACGATGAGGGCATCGTGCAGATGGCGGTTCGGGCTCTCAAGGAGGCCCACCCCGATCTCACGGTGATTACTGACGTTTGTTTGTGCGAGTACACGTCCCACGGGCACTGCGGCTTCGTCCGTGATGGGGAGGTGGACAACGACATCACCGTTGAGCTGTTGGCGAAAATCGCGATCTCGCACGCCGAGGCCGGTGCTGACGCGGTCGCGCCCAGCGACATGATGGACGGTCGGATCGGCACGATCCGCCACCAGCTCGACGAGGAGGGTCACGCCGGCGTTCCGATCATCGCCTACAGCGCCAAGTACGCCTCCGCCTTCTACGGTCCCTTCCGCGACGCCGCCGAGTCGACCCCCGAGTTCGGCGACCGGCGCGGCTACCAGATGGATCCGGCCAACGCCGCTGAAGCCGTGCGCGAGGCCGAACTGGACCTGGAAGAGGGCGCCGACATGCTGATGGTCAAGCCCGCCACCCCATATCTGGACGTCGTGCGCCAGGTGAAGGACGCGACCGCGGCCCCGCTCGTCGCCTACCACGTCTCCGGCGAGTACTCGATGCTGAAGGCCGCCGCCGCGCAGGGCTGGATCGACGAGCGCGCCGCCGTGCTCGAGACGCTGACCTCGATCCGCCGCGCCGGCGCCGACGCGATCGTCACCTACTACGCCAAGGAGGCAGCCGCGTGGCTTCAGTGAAGGTCCCCCAGTCGAAGGCGCGCTCGCGCAAGGACGGCGCCGCGATTCCGCTCGACGAGACTGACAAGCGGCTGATGAACCTGCTGCAGTCGAGCTTCCCGCTCGACCCCGAGCCCTTCGCCCTCCTCGCCTCCGAGGCGGAGCTGGAGTTGGACGATGTCCTCGCCCGCACCAACCGCCTGCTCGAGAACCGGATCATCCGCGAGATCACGCCGATCTTCGACACCCGCGCGCTCGGCTACGACTCGATGCTGGTCGCCGCCAAGGTCGACAGCGAGCACCCGCAGCGCGCCGCCCAGATCGTCAACTCCCACCCCGGCGTCTCGCACAACTACCTGCGTACCCACGACTTCAACCTCTGGTTCACGATCGCCACCCCGCCGGACTCCGAGCTCGGCCTGCCCGGCACGCTGGAGGCGCTGATGCGCGAGACCGGCGCCGAGTCGATGCGCGAGCTGCCCACCCTGACCCTGTTCAAGATCAACATGAACCTGGAGATGGAGAAGGGCACCGACGCCCTCGCCGCCGCCGCGGTCGACGCCGCCCCGCCGCGCGAGCTCGAGGCGCAGCCCTACGACGAGCGCGACATCGCCGTGATCCGTGCGCTGCAGGGGCCGATGGAGGCGGTCGAGCGGCCCTACGACGCCGCTGCGGCCGAGGTCGGGATGACGACAGAGGAGCTGCTGGCCCACCTCGGCGCCATGGTCGAGCGCAAGCTGCTGCGCCGCGTCGCCGCGATCCTCTTCCACCGCCGCGCCGGCTTCTCGGCCAACGGCATGGGCGTCTGGAAGGTGCCCGAGGCCGAGATCATGACCACCGGCGCCCGCATGGCCTCCTTCCGCGGAATCTCGCACTGCTACCAGCGCCCCACCTATGAGGACTGGCCCTACAGCGTCTTCACCATGGCTCACGGCCGCTCCAAGGAGGAGTGCGACGCGGTTCTCGACTCGATCGCCGAGGACTGCGGTATGGGCCCCGAGGACCGCGCCACCCTCTACTCCTCGACTGAGTACAAGAAGATCCGGCTGCGCTACTTCACCGACGATTACCGGCGCTGGGAAGAGGAGCACTCCTGATGCCAGGTCCGGCAGGGGTTTCGCTTAACTTTTTCGGTGGAGACGCGCTGGCTGGCGCCGCAAGGGATTGCCGAAAAAGTGCAAGACGCTTCACCCCTGCCGGACCTGGCATCTAGCGAAGCTGTGCGTTCCCACGAGCTGTATCAGCGGGCGGTGAAGGTGCTTCCGGGGGGAGTTAACAGCCCCGTGCGGGCTATGGGGCAGATTGGGCGGGAGCCGATCTTTGTTGCGCGGGGGGAGGGGTGCGAACTGGTCGATGTCGATGGCGATCGGTACGTCGATTGGGTCGGTTCGTGGGGGCCGCTGATCCTTGGGCACGCTCATCCCGCGGTGCTGGCGGCGGTCGAGACTGCCGCCGTCAATGGCACCAGCTTCGGCGCCGCGACCGAGGCCGAGGTCGAGTTGGCCGAGGAGGTGGTGGCCCGCGTGCCATCTGCGGAGATGATTCGCATGACCAGCTCCGGCACCGAGGCGGCGATGAGCGCGATTCGGCTCGCCCGCGCCGCCACGGGCCGCGAGGTCGTGGTCAAGTTCGCCGGCGCCTACCACGGCCACTCCGACGGCCTGCTCGCCGAGGCCGGCTCGGGAATCGCGACGCTGGCACTGCCGGCGAGCGCCGGGGTCAGCGCGGCCCAGACAGCGGGCACCGTGGTGGTGCCGTGGAACGACCCGGTGGCCCTCGACCGCGCCCTCGCCGAGCACCCCGTCGCCGCGGTGATCCTCGAGCCGATCGCGGCCAACATGGGTGTCGTCCCGCCCGCCGACGGCTTCCTCGAACACGCCGCATCGGCCGCCCGCGCCGGCGGCGCCCTGTTGATCTTCGACGAGGTGATCAGCGGCTTCCGCGTCGCCGCCGGCGGCGCCCAGCAGCTCTACGGCGTCGAACCCGACCTGACCGTGCTCGGCAAGATCCTCGGCGGCGGCCTGCCCGCCGCGGCCTTCGCCGGCTCGCGCGAGTTGATGGAGCGGATCGCGCCGGCGGGGGACGTCTACCAAGCCGGAACGCTCTCCGGCAATCCGCTGGCGATCGCCGCCGGTCTCGCCACCCTGCGACTGCTCGACGCGGCTGCCTACGAGCACCTCGCCGCGCTCACCGAGCGCCTTCGCGCCGGCCTCGCCGGCTTGGCCGAGGGCCGACCGCTGCAGTTGGGATCGGCACCGGGTCTGCTCACCCTCTTCTTCAGCGCCGACCCGGTCGTCGACTTCGCCGGCGCGGCAGCCTGCGACCTCGACGCCCACGCCCGCTTCTGCCGGGCGATGCTGACCCGCGGCGTCTACCCACCCCCTTCGCAGTTCGAGGCCTGGTTCGTCTCGCTCGCCCACGACGAGGCGACGATCGACCGCACCATCGAAGCCGCCGCCGACTCGCTCGCCGAGGCCCTTCAATGATGCAGTGCAACGCTTTGTGGCCCTCACAGAGCCGTAAAACGTTTCACCTGTGGCAGCGATGACTACCAGCCCCGGAGATGCCCTGGAGCTCCTCGCCGCCCGCCTGCGCGAGGCCGAGTCGCCGCTCTCCTCGCACGTCACCGACTGCGCTGAGCGCCCGGTCTTCGGCCTGCTCGCCGCGCTCGGGCCGCGCTCCGCCGTCGCCCCGGCCGAGTACGCCTTCGTGGTCGAGGCCGTGCGCGAGGGCTACCTCCTGCACTACGGCACACCGCGCCTGCTCGCCGGCCATGACGAAGACCTCGCCCTGCTCGCCGGTGACTATCTCTACGCGCTCGGCATCGACCGCCTCGCCGCCCTTGGCGACAGCGAGGCCGTCGCGCTGCTGGGCGATCTGATCGGCCGCTGCGCCCAGCTGCACACCGAAGGGCGCGGTGATGAGGTCGCCGGGCTGTGGCGCTCCACCGCCCTCGCGGTCGGCGGCAGGGAACATGGCGACCGTGTCGCGGCGTGAGTCAATAGACTCTCTTCTCCTGAGGTTGAGCTGTTGAGCGACGAATCGGACAAGCAGAACGGGGCCGAGGCAAGCGGTCGGCCGGAGCGCCCAGCGCCCCAGCCGCCTGGCTACTTCGAGGGCGAGTCGATGACTCGCCGCAAGGCCTTTACCGTTGCGGTACAGGGCATCGGCGGACTCGCCGGGGCCGCGATCGTGCTGCCCGCGGTCGGCTTCGCCGTGGCGCCGATCTTCCACCGCGGCAAGGAGCGCTGGGAGGCGGTCGGACCGGTCAGCGATTTCGTCGAAGACACTTACCGCCAAGTCGTCTTCACCGAAACGGTGTCGATCGGCGACGCCGGCAAGACCACGGCCTACATCCGCCGCAGCTCCAAGCAGCTCGGCGAGGAACCCGGCAAGTTCGTCGCCGTCTCCAACCGCTGCGCCCACCTCGGCTGCCCGGTGCGCTTCGTCGAGGCGGCGGGCAACTTCATCTGCCCCTGCCACGGCGGTGTCTACGACTTCCAGGGCAAGCGAATCGGCGGCCCGCCGGTGCGCCCGCTCGACCAGTTCCAGACCCGCGTGCGCCAGGGCCAGGTCGAGGTCGGTCCGCGCTACAGCGTCACCTCGCAGCTCGAGCCGGTCCGTGCCCGCGACCCGGGCGAGTTCACCGGTGGAGTCTGGGAATATCTGTATCCGCCCCGTCCGTCCACCTTCCCACCCCCTTGATCGATTAGGCGCAGATGAATCTCGACTCCCTGATCCCCGCCCCGCTGCGCAAACCGGCCAAGCCCGGTGCGAGCAATGGCACCAAGGCGCCCGCCCCCGCCGATCTCAAGACTGCGCCGCCCGAGCGTCCCTCCGACGCGCAGCGGCTCGGCGACCGCGCCAAGGACGCCCCCGCCGACGTGCTCGCCTGGGTCGACCAGCGCACCGCCGCCACCGGCTTCCTCACCGGGATGCTCTACCGCAAGGTGCCGAAGGGGACCAACTGGTTCTACACGCTCGGCTCGGCGACCCTGATCGCCTTCATCGCCCAGGCCACCACGGGGGTCTTCCTGGCGATGTTCTACACGCCGTCGACCACCCAGGCCTACGCCTCGATCGCCCACATCAACAACGACGTCTTCCTCGGCCAGCTCGTCCACGGCATGCACAAGTGGGGCTCGAGCGTGATGGTGATCCTGATCTTCCTGCACATGGGCCGCACCTTCTTCTTCGGCGCCTACAAGTACCCGCGCGAGCTCAACTGGGTGATCGGCGTCGTGCTGCTGATCCTGACGATGACGATGGCCTTCACCGGCTACCTGCTGCCCTTCGACCAGCGCTCCTTCTGGGCCTCGGTGGTCGGCATCAACATCAACGGCACCGGCCCCGTGGTCGGTCCCTACCTGAGCGACTTCCTACGCGCCGGTCCTGAGCTCGGCGCGACCACGCTCTCGCGCTTCTACGCGATCCACATGCTGCTCGTTCCCGGCGCGATCATCGCCATGATCGGCGCCCACATGTACCTGGTCGTCAAGCTCGGCACCACGGCGCCGCCCTGGCTGAAAGCCGAGAAGCCGAAGGTGGCCGCGCCGGTTTCCCAGCTCGACGCCAGTTCAAACGGGGACGCCGGATGACCCAGACGGATCAGACATGAAGCCGGCCGACAAGCAGGCGTATCTAGAGGAGTACGAGCTGCTGAAGAAGAAGGGCAAGCCCTTCTTCCCCTACGCGGTGCTGAAGGACTCGGCGATGATGCTCGCCGTCGTCGGCGTGATCATCCTGATGTCGGTCCTGCTCGGCGCCGAGCAGGGGCCGAAGGCCGATCCGACCACGACCACCTACGTGCCGCGCCCGGAGTGGTACTTCTTCTTCCTCTTCGAGCTCCTGCGCGTGATCAAGCCGCCCGAGCTGGTCCCGATCGCGACGATCGGCATCCCGACGATCTGCATGGTCCTGCTCCTCCTCCTGCCCTTCTACGACCGCGGCCCGGAGCGCAACCCGATCCGCCGCCCGATCGCCACCACCGCCGGGATCATGACGATCATCGCGATGGCCTACCTCACCTTCCTCGGCGCAACCGGGGGCTCGCCGACCGAGATCGACATGAAGGTCGCGCCCCGATACGAGGCCGGCAAGGAGGTCGTCGCCGGCTCGGGCTGCCTCGCCTGCCACAAGCTCGGCGAGAACGGCAACAACGGCCCCGGGCCGGAACTGACCCACATCGCCCAGCGCATCCCGCGCGAAGCGATCATCCGCTCGGTGGAGATCGGGCCGGGCATCATGCCCTCCTTCCGTGACCTGCCGCCGAAGAAGCTCAACGAGCTCGCCGATTTCCTCTCCTCACTCGACTAAGCCCTCTCGCGACTCCGCTCAGTTCGCGGGCCAGGTCAACCGCATGTTCGACCGCGTCGCCGGTCGCTACGACGCGCTCAACTCGGTGATGACCGCCGGCCTGCACCATCGCTGGCGCGAGCGCGCCGCCGATCGGGCCGAGCTCAGTCCCGGCGACGCCGCACTCGACGTTTGCTGCGGAACCGGCGACCTTGCGCTCGAGCTGGCCGGCAGGGTGGCGCCCGCCGGCCACGTGGTCGGCTGCGATTTCTCCGAGCCGATGCTCGACCTCGCCCGCGAGAAGGCGACTCAGCGCAGCGCCAATGGCGTTCGCTTCGAGTGGGCCGATGCGCTCAGCCTTCCCTATGACGCCGGTCGCTTCGACGCGGTCACGGTCGGCTTCGGGGTTCGCAACCTCGCCAACCTGGAGCGGGGACTGGGCGAGATGACGCGGGTCCTGCGTCCCGGCGGCCGCCTGGTGGTGCTCGAGATCACCCAGCCGACCCGGCCGCCGCTCTCGACCTTCTACTCGCTCTGGTTCGATCGCATCGTGCCCCTGCTGGGCAGCTTCTCCAGCGACTCCGAGGCCTACAGCTACCTGCCGGAATCGGTGCGCAGCTTTCCTGCTCCGAGCCGGTTGGCCGAGTTGATGGACGGCGCCGGGCTGAGCCGGATTCGCTGGACCGTTCTCGCCGGGGGGATCATCGCGATCCACAGCGGCGTCCGCGTGTGAACCGGCCCTCGGCGGTACCGCCCCCGGTCACCGCGGTGCTCGATGCCTCCAGTCGCTGGCTTCCGGCCAGGCTGGGAGAGGTCGAGGGTCTGCTGCGCAAGCAGGGCGCCGATTACGGCGAGCTGCTCGGGGCCGACGTCGCCGCGACTCTGGCCGCAGGGGGCAAGCGCCTGCGACCGCTGCTCGTCCTGCTCTGCGCCGGCACCGACGGCGGCGAGGGGGCGGTGCGGGCAGCCGCCGCGATCGAGCTGGTCCACATGGCGACCCTGGTTCACGACGATGTCCTCGATGACGCGCCGTTGCGGCGGGGCCTGCCGACGATCGCCGCCGGCTCGGGCCGCTCGCGCGCAACAGCGGCCGGCGACCTGCTCTTTGCCCGCGCCTTTGCCCTGCTCGGCGAGCACGACGACGCCCGCGCCATCGCCCTGCTGGCCGCCGCCTCGGTCTCGCTCGCCGACGGCGAGCTGGCCCAGCGCCAGGACGCCTTCGATACGAGCATCACCGAACAGCGCTACCTCGATCGCTGCCGGCTAAAGACCGCGACCCTGTTCGAGTGCGCCTGCCTGCTCGGCCGCGATCTTCCCGCCCTCGGCGCCTTCGGGGCGCAGATCGGCCTCGCCTTCCAGCTGCTCGACGACGTGCTCGACGTCTCCGGGCCGGCCGAGCGCACCGGCAAGGCACGCGGCACCGATTTGCTCGACGGCACCGTCACCCTGCCGCTGATCGCCGCCGCCGAGGTCGACCCCTCGATCCGCGCGGCGGATCTGCATGCGCTCGACCCGGGCTCGGCCGAGCGCCTCTGCGATCGGATCGCCGCATCGGGCGCCCTCGAGCGGGTCCGCTCGCGCGCCCTGGAGCTGGTCGCGGCCGCCAAGGTCGGGCTCGAGGGCGATGGTTTCAGCCCCGAGCAGCGGCAGCTGCTGGGCCTGGTCGCCGACGGCGTCGTACAGCGCTACAGCTGAGCGACCGTGCTCAGCGGAAGTCGTCGGCGCTGATCAGGTCGGCGTCGAGCGCGGCGCTGAAGGTCTCGACCACGAACTCCATGTTCTCGTGCTCGAGCGTCTTCAAGACGTCGCTGAGGGCGCGGGTTCCGAGGTCGAGCTCCTCGTCGAAAGCATCGATCTCGGCTTCGGCGTGGATCTCGTTGCTGTGCCACTCGCACTCTGGGCACCGCCGCCAGAGTCGCCAGTGGCCCCGATCCCCTGCCTGCTCCCAGCAGGTCGGCTGCACCAGCTCCGAGGCGCAGCGCGGGCAGACGTGGAGTCCGGCGGCAAGCTTCGTCTGACTGGCGTGCGCGTCTCTCATGTCTGCTCTATCGAACCCGCGAAACGATCACTCCATCCGCACTTTCCCGTAGAGGGACGAGAAAACCCAAATATCGGGTAGGTCTCCTCTCCGATTACATGCGAGCCGAAATCTCGACCGATCGCCCTTGCCGGCCGGTACCATGGGCCAATGCCAAATATCGGACCAATGGAGCTCGCGATCGTCTTGATCATCGCCCTGGTTGTCTTCGGCCCCAAACGGCTGCCGGAGCTGGGCAAATCGCTCGGGAAGGGGATCCGCGAGTTCCGTGGCTCGGTCAGTGGTGAGAGCCATGACGAGCCGCCTCGGCCGGAAGCGATCGAGCCGGCGCAGGCCCCCGCCGAGCCACCGAAGCCCCCTGTTGGCAAGGGAGCCGAGGAGGGTGAGACGATCGCCCGCGATCGCCCCTAGGAACTAGTCATGGCCCGGATCAGGCCGGTCTCCCACGAGGATCAACTCAGCCTGGTCGAGCACCTCGACGAGCTGCGCACGCGCATCGTCGTCTGCCTGGTCGTTCTTGGGGTCGCTTTCGCCCTCTGCTTCTGGCAGAACCACCTGCTGCTGGAAATCGCCTCCGGGCCGCTGCCCGCCAACCACAAGAAGCTGCTCACCTTCGGTGTCGTCGAGCCCTTCACGGTCACCCTCACCGTCTCGGTCTACGGGGCGCTGATCCTGGCGATGCCGGTCCTGCTCTACCAGCTCTACGCCTACATCCTGCCCGCCTTCAGCGAGCGCGAGCGGCGGGTGGTGCTGCCGATCCTGATCGTCGCTCCCGCCCTCTTCCTCGCCGGTGTCGCCTTCTCCTATTTCGTCGTGATGCCGGCGGCGGTCAAGTTCCTGCTCAACTTCAACGACAACCAGTTCAACGTCCAGGTCCGGGCGCGCGACTACTACAGCTTCTTCTCGACCACGATGCTCGCCGGCGGCGTCATCTTCCAACTGCCGCTGGCGATTCTTGCCGTCGTCAGGCTCGGCATCGTCAGCGTCGAGCAACTCTCCAAGAACCGTCGCTATGCCTACCTCGCGATCGCGATCCTCGCTGCCGCCCTGCCCGGGGTCGACCCGGTCTCGATGCTGATCGAGATGGTTCCTCTGCTTGTTTTGTTCGAGTTGAGTATCTTGATCGCTCGTGCCTTCGGTAGGCCGGGGGAGGCGGGAGGATTGGCAAGACCCTCAACCCAGGAGCGCTGAGTCGAGTTGGCGGAAAGCGGCGAGCGGCGGATGCTGTTCGATATTCGGGGACGACGTAAGCACGTCGTCCGGGTCGTCTACGCGATCCTCGCCCTGCTAATGGGCGCCAGCCTCTTCCTCGTCGTCGGGCCGTTCAGCATCGGCAACCTGGTCGGTGGCGGCAGCAGCACCAGCGCCGCCAAGGTGCTGCAGGAACAGGCCGAACGGACCGAACAGAAGCTGCGGCGGGAACCGGAAAGCGAAACCCTGCTGCTGGCCCTGACCAGGCAGAGGGTCTCGGCGGCCAACAGCCTGACCGAAGTCAACTCCGAAACCGGCGCGACCGTCCTCACCCCGGAAGGGCGAGCGGAACTGGAACGCGGGGTCGAAGCCTGGGGCAGCTACTTGAAGCAGTCCACGGAACCGAAGGCCAACACGGCGCTGCTCGTCTCCCAGGGCTACTTCAGCCTCGCCGAATCCTCGACCAGCCTCGAAGAAGCGGTCGAAAACGTCGAAGGCGCGGCCAAGACCCAGCGCATCGCCGCCGAAGCGCAGCCGACGATCAACTCGCTGACGACGCTGGCGATCTACGAGTACTACTCGGGCGACTTTGCCGCCGGCGACAAGGCGGTCAAGCAAGCCGAAGCCCTGGCGCCGAGCAAGGCCGAAGCGAAAGAAGTCGGCAAACAGATGGCGGAATTCCGCCAGCGCGGCAAGGCCTTCGAAAAGCAGAAGAAGGAAGCCGAAAAAGAAGAAGCCAAATTCGGCAAAGAACGCCTGCAGAACCCCCTCGGCGGCCTCTCCGGCAGCAGCGGCTCGCTCGGCGAATAGATCGGCAGCCTTGACGCGGCCCGGGTCCGCTGGACCCTGCCCAAGCGTTGGAAAGCCCTTTACCAAGCGGTTTGAGGTTGAAGTGGTCCGGAGATGTCCCTATCATGTCCCCTGTATGTCTCAGGTATGAGACAACGAAAGGAGACGTGTGAGCACAGCTCTGACACCAGAACAGCGACTCGGCCGCGCGGATCAAGAGCTTCAAGAGCTCAAGGACACGTTTGTCGAGGCAATAGGGCAGCTCCAAAAGAGCAGTCACGTTGACAACTCATTTCAGCAGCGACTGGACGACATTGACAACCGTCTCCGCGAGCTTCGGCGGGGGCTTCGCATTGAGGATCTCGACAAGGCGCAAATCAGCGAGTTCCACAGTGCGCTGTGGGGGATCAAGGATTTGATCGACGATCAAGACGACGAGTACGACCTGGACACGGTTGACCAGCTGCTCGTCTGCATCGAGCGGGTAAGGCACGTTGTTCGGGATGCCCTCGATGAACACGTCGCGGGGATCCCCGATGACGCGAGCTTGGCCGTTCAGGGGCTGAGGGAGTGGCTTCCCAATACTTCGATCGCAACGGTCAGCGGTCTCGTCGGGGTGGACCGCCGGACACTCAGCCGGTGGACCAAGGTCCACCGGCCAACGCCGCGGCGGCTTCAGCTGGTAGCCAGTCTCGTTGCGATTCTCCGGCATAACTGGACGGAGGAGGGGATCGTCGCTTGGTTCGATCGACCGAGAAGGGGCTTGGGGGGCCGTAAGCCGGCCAGCCTCCTCGCCGACCCAATCGCGGACGGACTTCTACTAGCCGAGGCCCGCTCGGGAAGGTCGCAGGATGCCTCTTAGCGTCCTCCCTCCTCACCTGCGGGTTGAGAAGGTCGTTTACCGAGCCACCAGCTATGACGTGCCGGTTCGAGTTGCGGAGAATCGCCGCTCGGGACGATGGAACTTTGCGGACAGCGGAACAGTGCAGTACGCCTGCCTTGATTCGGAGGCGCCGTTTGCGGAGACGCTTCGGTACGAGGATCTTCGAACCGAGAAGGAAGCGGCTACCTTCCGCACGACCCTGTGGCAAATGAGGGTCAATGAGGGGGTCGTGGTCGACTACAGCACCTTCGCCAAGGCGGAGAATGCGGGATTCCCCCCTGAGGCGCTTGTGGACGACGATCATGAATATTGCCAACGCGAGGCCCAGCGACTGTTCAGCTTGGGTGCCGGCGGTGTATTGACTCCCTCCGCCGCGCTGCCCGGCAGTATCAACCTCACCCTGTTCGGACAGCGGGTTCCCATCCAGTGGACGGCCAATGTCGAGATATCCAGTGCAATCCCGGTTCAACGGATTGCCACCGGCCAGCCACCAGCCGGTCTGGTGTCCCGGGTCCGGTACTTCGGCGAGACCCATTCCGACCTCGTTCGCTATCTGACGGAGAAAGCGCGGAGAACCGGAACGTAAGCGTCCGAAGAGTGGGCCGTGCTGGGTTCGAACCAGCGACCTTGAGATTAAGAGTCTCCTGCTCTACCAACTGAGCTAACGGCCCGCGGTCGGCAAGTATAGGAAGGCGGCGCGCTCAGCGGACTGTGCAGGCCTTTTCGACGCTGCCGTCGATGATCGTGCCATCGGCGAAGGTGAAGCGGCCGTGGGTGCTGAAGATGCCGTCGGCGCAGCGGGCCGAGACGTAACTGCGTTCCACCCCGCCGGAGCGATAGCGCTTGCCGATCGAGGCGTCGAGGTGGGTCAGCGAGCCGCGCCCACCGGCGATCGGGGGGACGTTGATCGTTGCCCGGTAGCGGTAGCGACCGCCGCGCTTTTCGATTGGAATCGTGATCACGAAGGTCTGCACCGCCGGTGTCGTCGTGCGCGCGTAGAGGATCACGGTCGACTTGCCGGCGAGGCGCGGGCCGTTGAAGAAGGTGACCGGTGAGCGGGCGACGATCGGTGGGCCTGCACCGCCAATCAGCGCGCTCGCGTGCCCGCTGCCGACGATCGCGCCCGGGCAGCGATTGCGCGCCTGCTTGGGCGTCGCTTCTTCCAACGAGCCGGGCTGGCAGACCGGCAGGCCCGCGGTGCTGAGCCGACCGTCGCGATCGAAGTCGAGGACGAGCTGCTGCAACGCCGGCGGCAGGCTGCCGTCGACCGCCTTCAGGTTCGCTTCGCCGTCGAAGTTGATCGGCGCGTAGGCGCTGCGCGGCAGCGACGACGGCGTGAAGCCGCCGTCGGCGGTCAGCACCAGGTTGCCGACCCTGACCAGGGCGGCATTTGCCGCGCCCGCGAAGAGGACGCAGCAGATCAGTGCCCCAGCTGCCAGAAGCCGCTTCAAGATCTCCTCGACAACCAGGCTAGCGCCCCGTTCAAGCCGGCCGGCCGAGCGATCCTTAACACAGTCTTCTGCAAGCTCGGCCCCGCTCGGCCCCGCCGACCGCCAAACTGTGGGGGTGCCTGTGAGGAGGAGCAGGGGGAAGCAGGATGACGCGCGTCCCAAGCGGGAGGATGAGAAGCGCCCGCCGCTGATGCTGCGCCACCCGAAGCGATCGCTGCTCGTCGGCGTGCTGCTCGTCGCGCTTCTCTCGGTCTTCGGCTTCAGCCTCGAGCAACGGCTAAATCCGAGCACGATCGAAATCAGCGGTACGAAGACCGCTCACGCCACCGAAATGCTGAACGAATACTTCGGCGACTCGGCCCCATTCGTGATCTTCCTCGAGGGTCCGCCGAAGGCCCTCGACAAGCAGGGCCCGCAGCTGATCCGGACCCTGCGGCGCGATCCGCAGGTCACGACCCTCTCGCCGTGGGACCGCGGCGCGGTCAGCCGGTTGCGGCCAGGACCACGGCACGCCTTCATCCTGCTCGACTTCCACGTCAACAATCACGAAGCGGTCGACGACAAGGTGCCGCTGCTCAACGAAGTGCTCGAGAAATCGATCCACGCTCCCGTTCGCGGCACCCAAACCGGAGTCGCCACCCTCTCGCGCGCAATCGAGGACGGATCGATCTCGGCCACCGAGAGGGCCGAGCTGATCGCCCTGCCGGTGTTGTTGGTGGTCCTCCTGCTCGTCTTCCGCTCGCCGATCGCGGCCGGGGTCCCGCTCGCGTTTGGCGCTCTCTCGGTGCTCTCATCGCGCGGGTTGCTGGCAGTCCTGACCAACTTCTTCGATGTCAGCGCGCTGGCGCTGACGGTCTGTTCGATGCTCGGCCTGGCGCTGGGCGTCGATTACGCGCTGCTGATGGTCTCGCGCTTTCGCGAAGAGCTGGCCGAAGGCGGGGACCCGGTCACCGCCGCCTGGACGACGCGGCGCACGGCCGCCCGCACCGTCGTCTTCGCCGCCGCCACCCTCGTCCTCTCGATGGTCGTCGCCCTCTTCGTCGTGCCGGGAGCCCTGCTCGCCTCGCTCGCCGGGACGCTGGCAATGGTGGTCACGCTCACGGCCCTGATCGCCACCTTGCTCGGCCCCTCGGTCCTGGTCCTGATCGGCCCCAACATCGACCGCTGGCGGATCGGCGCCGCGCCGAACGGCGAGCGCTCGCGCTTGATGACGATCGTCGCCGCGGCTCTGCGCCGACCGGCGCCGGTTGCGATCGCGATCGGCGCCGTGGTCCTGTTCCTCGCCGCTCCAGTGCTCGCGCTCAAAACCGGCCCCTTCAGCATCGGCCAGCTGCCCAAGGACGACCCCGCCCGCGAAGACGCCGAACGGATCGAACAATCGGCCGGGGGCGGCCTGGAAGCGCCCTTCGTGATGGTCGCGGTCTCACCGATGAGGCCGATCACCGAAGAAGACACGCTCGACGCCCTCAGCCGCTGGCAAAGGCGCCTCGCGAACACGCCCGGCGTGCAGAGCGTGATCGGGCCGAGCCAGCTGACCAAGGCGGTCAAGCCCTTGCAGAAAGGCCTCTCGGGCCTGCTCGCCTCCAACGACGAAGTCGGACCGCTGGCCAACTTCGATCGATTGGGCACGAGCGTGGAACGGGTCGCCAGCGGCGTCGGCGTCCTCCGCGACGGACTATCGCGCTTCACCGCCGGGGCTTCGCTGCTGGCCCAGGGCTCCGGCCAGGCTGAAGAGGGAGCGATCGAACTCGCCGCCGGCATTGGCCAGGCAGTGTCCGGCGCCCAGGAAGCCTCCGACGCGATCCACCAGATCGCCGACGGCAGCGCGCAATTGGCGAAGGCGAACGAAAGGGCAGCCCTGGGGGCGCTGCAGCTCAAGTTCGGGACCCATGATCTGGTGCCCAACTTCAACGCCAACGGGCTGCCACGGGCAAAGAGGCTGACGCGGTCACTGCGCAAGGTCTCCAGCGAAACCGTTCCCCAGATCCAGGCAAACGCGCAGGCCGGCAGCGACGAAGTGGGCAAAGCGCTGCAGCAGGCGGAAGGCATGACCGTCGGCAAGACCGACCCCAACTACGCCGCGACCCTCGACGCGCTGCGCCAGGCGGCAGGAGAGACGGCGGCGGTTCCCGGTGAACTGGGCAAGCTGGACGAAACCCTCGCCCAGGAAACTCACGAAGCAAGAGAACTCCAGCGCTGGATCGAAAGCACGCTCGGGCAGATGAGAGAAGTCGCGGCGGCGGCGAAACGCCTCTCGGACGGGCTCAACGAAATTCAGAGCGGTAGCAAGCAGCTCGCTCGCGGCACGGCGAAACTGGACAAGGAAGCGGGCAAGCTGGGAGACCGATTCGCGCCCGCGCAGGTCGGGACCGAAGAACTCGTCGCCGGCCTCGGTCAGCTGACCGGCGGCACGACCGAACTGGAGCGCCGCCTTGCTGAAGCCTACGCTCGCTCCTATCCGCTGCAGAGCGGCGCCAAGCGGATCGCGGTGCGGGTCCAGTCCCAGGGCGAAACCGTCCAGCGGCGGGTCGACCGACTGCGCAACACCAGCCCCGGCATCTTCGACTCGGGCTACTTCGTGCTCTCGGCCCTCGACGGCACCACCGGCGAGCTGCACGAACGCGCCGCCGAAGGGGTCGATCTGGAACACGGCGGCCAGGCGGTGACGCTGACGGTGATCCCCGAAGACCCGCTGAACTCGTCGGGCTCGATCGCGCTGAACAAGAAACTCGACCAGGACGCCACCGCGCTCGGCCGCGAGACCGGCTTGAAGGCCGGCGTCACCGGCGGTCCGGCGACGCTCAACACCTTCAGCCAGGTAACCAAGGAAAAGATCCCGATCGTGGTCGCGGCGATCATCCTCGCCACCTTCCTCGTCCTCGTCCTCGTCCTGCGCTCGATTCCCCTGGCCGCGCTTGCGATCGCGCTCAACATGGCCTCGGTGGGCGTCGCCTTCGGCGTGCTGATGCTGCTCACCAACGTTCCCGAAAGCTGGCCCCTGGGCGGCAGGACCTACATCGACGCGGTCAGCACGGTGATGATCTTCGGCATCGTCTTCGGGCTCTCGATCGACTACGCGGTCTTCCTGCTCGTGCGCATGCGCGAGCACTACGACGAGTTCGGCGACAACGCTGCCGCGATCGAGTTCGGCCTGGAAAAGACGGCGCGGGTGATCACCGGGGCCGCGGTGATCATGATGGCCGTCTTCATCGCCTTTGCCGGGGCGCCGATCGCCACCGTGAGCCAAATCGGCATCGGCCTCACCGTCGCGGTGATCCTCGACGCCACGGTCGTCCGCATCGTCCTGCTGCCGGCGCTGATGCTCCTGATCGGCGACAGGGTCTGGTGGCTGCCGCGCCGATTGGAGCGGGCGCTGCCGCGGCTCAACGTCTGAGCGGCCCACCCGGCGCCTTATCTGCTGCAAAAGAGCGCGTTGAATTCGAGTTAAGTCCAGGCGTGGCGCACCCGTGGCGGCGGGTCGCTCGGATACGATTCTGCGGCCGTTACCCCGGATCGGAGGCCGGGGAAACCGCAAGCGACGATCCGTGGCTGCTAATCCCTCAGGCGAGGACGCTGGCTCGGCGCAAGGCCGGGGGGTCACCCCTGCGCGGGTTGCGGTGATCGCGGTCCTGGCAATCGCGGTGCTCGGGCTCGGTTACGTGATCTTCAACGGCGGCGGCGAACACAAGTACAACCTGCTCTTTCAGAATGCCAGCCAGCTCGTTCCCGACAACCAGGTCCTGATCGGCGGCCAGCCGGTCGGCTCGGTCGAAAGCATCGAGTTGACCGATGACAACCTGGCCAAGGTCGTGGTCAGCGTCGAACAGGAACTGCACGAGGGCACCACGGCAATCATCCGCGCCACCTCCCTCTCCGGCGTCGCCAACCATTACGTCTCGATCAGCCCGGGTCCGAACAGCAATCCGCCGCTGGACGACGACGCGACCCTCGGCCTCGCCTCGACGACGACGCCGATCGACATCGACCAGCTCTTCAACACCTTCCCGGCGCCGGTCCGCCGCGGCCTCGCCCAGTTCATCCAGGGCAACGCCGAAACCTACGCCGGCGCCGGCAAGGCGGCCAACAAGACCTTCAAATACATCGGCGTCGGCTTCAACCGGGCCGGCGCTTTCGCCCACGAGCTCAACGCCGACGAAAAGCTCTTCGCCCGCTTCCTGGTCAGCTCGAGCAAGCTAGGCACCGCGGTCTCCGAACGCGGTGCCGAGCTCTCCAGCGCGATCTCCAATGCCAACGCCGCTTTCGGCGCGATCGCCAAGCAGAACGCCGCCCTCGGCACCAGCCTCAAGCTGCTGCCGCCGACCTTCCGCCAGGCCAACACGACCTTCGTCAACCTGCGCGCCGCCCTCGACGACGTCGAACCGCTGATCAACACCTCGAAGACGGCGACCAAGAACCTGGCCCCGTTCCTCGGCGAACTGCGCCCGGTGCTCTCCAAGGCGGTCCCGGTCTTCAAGAACCTGCGCCTCACCGTGCGCCGCAGGGGCTTCGCCAACGACTCGGCCGAACTGCTCGGCTTCCTGCCCGCCGTCCAGCAGCGCGCCTCACGGGCCTTCCCGCACTCCGAAGGCGCGATCACGGCCTTCCAGCCCAACCTCAACTTCTTCCGCGCCTACACGCCGGACCTCTTCAACGGCTTCGCCCGTCTCGGTCAGGTCAGCGCTCCCTACGACGGCAACGGCCACTACGTGCGCAGCAGCTTCAGCGACCTCAACCTCTTCAACTACGACAGCGGCAGTCGTGAACTGAAACCGATTTCGCCCTCCGAACAGTTCGAAGTCTTCGGCTCCTCGGCCGGCGCCAAGAGCCGCTGCCCCGGCGGCGCCAGCCAGCCCGCCGCAGACGGCTCCAGCCCCTTCGTCGAACCACCGCACAGCGGCTCCGGCGTGACCACTTCCGACTGCAACCCGGCCGACGCGCCACCCGGCCCATGAGGAGAGCGATCGTCATCGGCGGGCTGGTCGCGGCTGTGATCGTCGCGATCGTGCTGATCTCCTCAGGCGGCGGCGAAGGCAGCGGCTACACCGTGCGGGCGATCTTCGACAGCGGCGGCTTCATGGTCAAAGGCGAGCAGGTGCGCGTCGCCGGCGCCAACGTCGGCGAAATCGAGTCGGTTGGGGTCACCCTGCCGGGCGAAGTCGACAGCTACGAAGGTGGCAAGGAACGGGCGATCTCGGGCAAGGCGGTGATCGTGATGAAGATCACCGACCCCGGCTTCCAGGACTTCCGCAGCGACGCCGGCTGCCTGATCCGCCCGCAGTCGCTGATCGGCGAGAAGTTCGTCGACTGCCGCCCGACCTTGCCGCGGGCGCCCGGCGCCCCGCCGGCACCGGCGCTGAAACAGGTCCCGTCGGGGCAGCCCGGTGCGGGCCAGCACCTGCTGCCGCTGGAGAACAACAGCACCAGCGTCGACCCCGACCTGATCAACGACATCAACAAACTGCCCTACGCCCAGCGCTTCCGCCTGATCTTCAACGAACTCGGCGCCGGCCTCGCCGGTCGCGGCTCCGACATCGAGGCGGTGGTGAAGCGGGCCAACCCGGCGCTGCGCGACGTCACCCGCCTGATCGGCATCCTCAACGACCAGCGTGACCAGCTGACCCAGCTCGCCGCCGACTCGGAGCAGATCCTCGGTCCGCTCTCGCGCGAACGCGCCCAGGTCGCCGGCTTCTTCACCAACTCCGGCGCCGCCGCCCAGGCGACGACCGAACGCGGCCAGGACCTGGAAGCCTCGCTGCAGAAGTTCCCCGCCTTCCTGCGCCAGTTCCGCATCACGATGCGCAGCCTGCAGGGCTTCTCCGACGCCTCGACGCCGGTCTTCACCGACCTCGGCAAGGCGGCCCCTTCGTTCACCGAAACCACCCGCCTGTTGACCCCGTTCTCCGCCGCCTCGACCGTGGCGCTGAAGTCGCTGGGCGCAACCGGCGAAGAAGCCGGCCCGACCCTGCGCGCCGCCCTTCCGGTCGTGCGTAAGACGACGGAACTGGCCCGCAGCGGCGTCAGCCCGACCAACACCCTGGCCGAATTCCTCGCCAGCACCAAGGAAACGAAGGGCTTCGACGCCCTCACCGAACTGATCTACAACTTCACCGCAGCCTCCAACGGCTTCGACAAATACGGCCACTACTCGCGCCTGCTCGTCACGCTCACCAACTGCCTGGAATACGAAGTCGAAGCCAGCGGCTGCTCGGCCAAGTTCACCGGTCAGTTCCACGCCGAAGCGGGGGCATCCGAGGCCGAACTGAGCTCGTTGCTGCAGCGCTTCGAAGAAGAGCAAGCAGGGGAAGTCGGCAGCACGCTCGCCCGCCCAGGCGCCCCGGCGACCACGCTCGCCCCGGCGAAGCCAACTTCCCCTGAAGCTCCTGAAATCGCCCAGGGCAGGCAGCTCGGCGCCAAGGCCGCCGCCCCGGCACCCCGGCAGCGCGCCCTCCTCGACTACCTCCTCGGCCCATGAGAAACCGCAGCGGCATACAGGGAGTGGCAAGCAGCCCGGTGATCGTCGGGGCGGTGACCGTGCTGGTCATCATCATCGCCGTCTTCCTCGCCTACAACGCCAACAACGGCCTGCCCTTCGTCTCGACCTACAACCTCCGCGCCCGGGTGCCCAATGCCAACGCTTTGGTCAAGGGCAACGAGGTGCGGATCGGCGGCGCCCGCGTCGGCGTGGTCAAGTCGGTGGTGGCGGTGCAGACCGGCAATGGCCAGGTCGCGTCCGAACTCAACCTCAGCCTCGACAAGAACGTCGAGCCGCTGCCGCAGAACTCGACGATGATCATCCGGCCCAAATCGCCGCTGGGCCTCAAGTACCTGCAGATCGTCCCCGGCGACTCGAAGCAGGGCTTCGCCGCTGGGGAAACGATCCCGGTCAAGGCCGCACGTCCCGAACCGGTCGACATCGACCAGTTCTTCGACATGTTCGACGAACGCACCCGCAAGGCGATCCAGCGCAACCTGGCCGGCTTCGGCAACGGCCTCGCCGGGCGCGGGCCGCAGCTCAACAACGCCTTCGTCGCCCTGCGCCTGCTGGCCGAAAGCAGCGAGCCGGCCCTGGCTGACCTGGTCGCGCCGAGCACCGGTTTCGGCGAACTCTTCGAAGCGTTGGAGGCGCTCTCGGCGACGGTGGCGCCGGTGGCCGAGCAGCAGGCGAGCATGTTCGCTGCGCTCGATCGCACCTTCGCCGCCTTCGCCCGCGTCGCCCGCCCCTACATCCAGGAAACGATCTCCCAGGGGCCCGAAACCCTCGACGCGGCAACCGAAGACCTGCCGGCCCTACGCCCCTTCCTGCACGACTCCGAACGCTTCTTCACCGCCCTGGCGCCGGGGGCGAAGGTGCTGGGCGAAACCTCGCCGACGATCGCCGCCTCGCTGCGGGCCGGCATCCCGGCGCTCAACCGCTCACCGGTCCTCAACGCGCAGCTGCCGCCGACGGCCGACGCCCTGCTCGCTTTCCAGCAGTCGACCGGCGTCTTCAACGGGCTCGACCTCTTGATCGATACCAACGAACTGCTCGGCCCGGCGATCAGGTTTATCGCGCCGGCTCAGACCACCTGTAACTACCTCAGCATCACCCTTCGCAACCTCGCCAACGCCTCCAGCGAAGACAACGGCTTGGGCGGCTGGATCAACGCGATTTCATTCCAGCCGCCGGAAGGACCGAACAATGAGGGCGGGCAGGCCTCAGCCCCGGCCAACGGTGGTTCCACCGACCGGTTGAACCACCTCCACAGCAACCCCTACCCGAACACGGCCGCCCCTGGTCAGCCGGAAGAGTGCGAAGCGGGCAACGAGCGCTATGAACTCGGCAAGACGCGGATCGGCAACACGCCGCGCAATGACGGCATCAAAACGGCCAGTCAGAGCAAGAAGCAGCTCGGGGAAGCGGCGAATAATGGGCCGACTTCCGGAGAGAGACACAAGAGCGGGGGCGACAAACAGCCGCTTCAAGTGGCGCCCGAGCAACGCCGTGATCGCGGTGATCTTCATCCTCATCTTCACCGTAGGCCCCTACCTGGCCTTCACCGGCCACGTGCCTTTCACCAGCTACGGCTACGAGCTCAAGGCGACCTTCAGCAACGGGGTAAACATCGCCACCAACTCGCCGGTGCGGATCGCCGGGGTCGAAGTCGGCCGGGTGATCTCGACCGAACGCGACGGCGACGCCACCACCGTCACTTTCACGGTCGAAGGCAAAGGCCGGCCGATCCACGACGACGCTTTCGCCGCGATCCGGCCCCGCATCTTCCTCGAGGGCAACTTCTTCATCGACCTCGCGCCGGGCAGCCCGAGCGCGCCGGAGCTGAGCAGCGACGACACGATCCCGGTCAGCCGCACCTCCACTTGGGTCCAGATCGACGAGGTGCTGACCGCGCTGCAGGCGCCGGTGCGGGCCGACCTCAGCCACCTGCTCGAGAGCTACGGCACGGCCTTGACCAGCAAGCCGACCGCGGCGGACGACGCGACGCAGGAACCCGAGGTGCGCGGCAAGAGCGGCGGCGAAGCCCTCAACGGCGCCTTCCGCTACGGCGGCGACGCCGGCCGCTACAGCGCCCAGGTCACCAATGCCCTGCTCGGCACCCGGCCGCACGACCTCTCGCGGCTGGTCGCCGGCACCGGCCGCACCTTCGCCGCCCTGGCCAAGCACGAGGAGGACCTCAAGGGCCTGATCGTCAACTTCGACGTCTTCACCGGCGCCCTGGCCGCGCAGTCGGCCAACCTCTCGACCACGATCAACCGCCTGGCGCCGACCCTGAAGAACTTCCACAGCTCGCTGGTCAGCCTCAACAAGGCATTGCCGCCGCTGCGCGCCTGGGCGATCGAGATGACGCCCGGCGGTCGCCGAGCTGCCTGCCGTGATCAAGGCCGGTAAGCCCTGGTTGGCCCAGGCGCGCCCGCTGCTCTCCGGCAGGGAGGCCGGCGGGTACGGCGAAGCTGCTGCGCGAAGCCACTCCCGGGCTCGCCGGAGCCGCTCAGGCGGGCAAGGCAATCGCGCTGCCGCAGCTCAACCGGATCAGCCTCTGCACCAGCAAGGTTCTCGTCCCCACCGGCAACCAGGTGATCAACGACCAGTTCAGCACCGGTCAGCCCAACTACCGCGAGTTCCTCTACTCGCTCACCGACTTCTCCGGCTGGGGCCAGAACTTCGACGGCAACGGGCCATTCCTCCGCGTCCAGCCCGGCGGCGGCGACCTGCTGGTCGAACAGAGCAACCCGAACGGCAACCTGACCACGGACAAGCAGGACTTCGCACACACGGTCGCGCCGCCGCTCGGAACCCAGCCGCAACTCGGCGGTCGTGGCCCGTTGAAGCCGGAAGTGCGCTGCGACAGCAACCCGGTTCCCAACCTCAACGGGGGCCTGGGCCAGGTCGGTGCCCCCAACCCGGCGGTGGTGAGCCCATGAGCCGCTGGACGACCTTCCGCGCCTCGCTCTCGCGCCAGTCGCGCGGGCGCAGCAGGGACACGATCGCGATCTTCGTCCTCGCCGCGCTCGGGGTCGTGATGACGCTCTGGATCTTCACCCAGCAGAAAGCCTCGCTGCCCTCCTGGGTGCCGGTCGTCGGCGAAGAATTCGACCACATCACCGGCGATTTCACGACCGCGCAGGCGGTCACCCCGGGCCAGGGCCAGGCGGTCGACGTCGCCGGCATCCAGATCGGCAAGGTCACCTCGGTCGACCTCGAAGACGGCCACGCCGTCGTCGGCATGGACATCGAGCCCAAGTACATGGCGCTGATCCACCCCAACGCCAGCCTCCTGCTGCGACCGAAAACCAACCTCAACGACATGGTCGTCGAGGTCGAACCCGGCAGCGGCAAGGGCCACATCAAGGACGGCCACAACTTCCCGCTCTCCCAGACCGAACCCAACGTCAACCTCGACGCCTTCCTCGGCACCCTCGACGCCGATACCCGCCAGTACATCCAGTTGCTGGTCGCCGGGGGCGCCCAGGGGATTGGCGGCCGCGGTCACCAGTTCGGCAACGTACTGCGCCGCCTTCAACCCTTCTCGCACTACATTGCCGACCTCAACCGGGCGGTGGCGACGCGACGGGTGGCGCTCGCCAACGTGATCCACGACTTCGGCCTGCTGACCACCGAACTCGGCCGCCACGACGCCGCGATCGAACGCTGGGTCACCTCCTCCAAGGGCGCGCTCGGCAACTTCGCCAACCAGCAGAGCTCGATCCAGGAAATCCTCGTCGAATTCCCCTCGACCCTGAGCGCGGCCGAATCGGCCTTCGCCAGCGCCAACGCCTTCTCCAAGGCGGCCCGCCCGGCCCTGCTCGGCCTGATCCCGCAGGCGCAGGCATTGAAGCCGGCATTGAAGGCCAACCAGCGGCTCTTCGAACAGACGGTCGAACCGATCCGCACCCAGATCCGGCCCTTCACCCGCGAAGTCCGCCCGGTGCTGACCCACGTCAGACAAGGCTCCAGCGCACTCAACAAGAGCGTCCGTGGCTTCGGCAACTCGCTGGGTGCCTTCAACAGCTTCCTCAACGAGCTCGCCTACAAGCCCAAGGGCAAGCGGCAGAGCTACCTCTTCTACCTGCCCTGGCTCAACCACGACACCAACGCGACCTTCAACCTCAGCGACCCGGCCGGCCCGATCAGCAGGAGCTTGGTGATGATCTCCTGCAACGGCACTGGCCTCGCCTACAGCTTCGCCACCGACAAGCCATATATCCAGTCGCTGCTCAACGGCGCCAACATCCCGCGTAAGGGTCAACTGCCCCCGGTTGCCGCCGACAAATCATTCCCTGGTCAAGGCTGCGGTCCGGAAACAGAATGAGCAAGCGCGCCCCCAGCACAACCCAGCTCCTGGTGATCGCCGGCTTCGCGCTCTCCTGCTTCGGCATCCTGCTCTTCCTCTGGATCACCTTCGGCGGCCCGACCCCGTTCAAGGCGAAGCCGTATGAGGTCAACGTGCCGTTCAAGGAGGCGACCCAGCTCGCCCAACAGTCCGACGTGCGGATCTCCGGCGTCTCGGTCGGCAAGGTGCAGGACATCGTCCTCGCCCCCGACGGCGAACAGGCGATGGCCAAGGTAGACATCAACGACAAGTACGGCCCGCTGCCGGCCAACACGCGCGCGATCCTGCGCACCAAGACGCTGCTCGGCGAGACCTACATCGAACTCACCCCCGGCAGCCGCGACGAACCGAAGCTCGCCGACGGCGGCACCCTGCCGCTGGCCCAGGTCGCCGAATCGGTCCAGCTCGACGAGATCTTCCGCACCTTCAACCCCAAAACCCGCGCCGCCTTCCAGACCTGGCAGCAGGAAGCCGCGGTCGCGATCGAGGGTCAGGGCGCCAGCCTCTCCTACGCCTTCGGCGAGCTCGAACCGGCCTTCACCAGCTTCGACCACCTCTTCCGCGTGCTCGACAGTCAGCGGCTCGCGGTCAAGCAGCTCTTCCGCAACGGCGCCACCTCGCTGCGCGCATTGCGCGGCCGCCAGGGCGAGCTGGCCGGCCTGATCGAAAACTCCAACGCGGTCTTCAGCACGACGGCCGCCCGCGACCGCGACATCGAAGCGCTCTTCCGCGCCTTCCCGACCTTCCAGACCGAGTCGAGGCTGACCCTTGACCGATTGAAGAGCTTCGCCCTCAACGCCGATCCGGTGATGAAGCAACTGGTCCCGGTCGCCGAACAGCTCTCGCCGACCCTGATCGCCTTCTCCAAGCTGGCGCCGCAGGCGAAGGGCTTCTTCGAAGGCCTCGAACCGGTGATCGACCGCGCCCCGAGCGGCTTCCAGGGCGCCCGCAAGCTCTTCCGCGACGAGTTCCCGCCACTGCTGCGCGCCGTCGATCCCTTCCTGCGCAACCTCAACCCGGTGATCACCGGCCTAGGCCTCTACAAGCATGAGCTGACCGCGACGATAGGCAACCTCGCCTCGGTTACCAACGCCAAGCTGACCGAAGAAAACGGGGCCGGCGAAAAGATCCACTACATCAGGGCGATGGGTCCGTTCAACCCGGAATCGCTGGCGACCTACCCGAACCGGACGACTACCGGCCGGACCAATGCCTACCCGCAGCCGCTGGCGGCCAAGAGCCTAGCCACGGGCCTGCCGAGCTTCGACGTTCGCGGCTGCACCGCGGGAGTCACCGCCACGCTCAGTCCCGAAGCCTACAAAGACCCCGCCTTCGCGGAACGCACCGCACGAAGCAAAAGCTCGGCGGAAGACAACGAAAAATTCTCCAAGAACTTCTTCGAAGCGCTGCGAAAGTACGCCTTCGCCGAACAAACCGACTCGGCCGCGATCGGCGCCCCCGGCTGCTTCCAACAGGCCCCCTTCAACCCGATCGGCCGCAGCGGCGCCGCAACGACCTACCAGCACACGTTCGAACAGAGCAGATAACTAAACGTAGTGCGAAACGCGCTACGTTTAACGACATTGCCTCAGTGCCGCCACCCATTTCGCTTCGGCTGGGCCGGGAGGGAGCGCGCGCCCTCGAAGAGCTGGCGCGTATCCGAGGGGTAGGCAAGGCGGAGGCGGCACGCCAGGCGATTTTGGAGACGGCCCAGCGAGACCGAGCACGGCGGGGGCTCGCAGTAGAGGTCAGGGGCTTGATGGCGGATCCGGGCTACGTCGATGAGGTTCGGGAGGTCAGCGCGCTGATGGAGGAGCTCCGTGGTCCGGGGTGACGCGCACGCGATCAAGTTGCCGCGACGACGGGGTCACGTCCAGCGCGGCCCCCGCTACGCGGTTGTCGTCCAGGCGGATGATCTGCTGGCACTCTCGACGGTGGTCGTCTGTCCAACCTCCAGCTCGACTCCAGCCGCGACATTTCATCCTGAGATTGTGGTGGAGGGTCGCACCACACGGGTGCTGTGCGAGATGGTCGGCGCGGTTGACGCCACTCGCTTGGGCGACCACATAGGGCACCTGTCCCATGACGAGTTGGGATCGATAGACGACGCGCTCGGCCTGGTCCTCGACCTTCCCTAGCGACCATTTCCGCTTCCCGACGAGTCTCTCGCGTGACTTTCGGCGCTTTTTGCGCACCACGTGTACGCCTGCTCGCCCGAGACTTGGCTGGTGGATCAGACGGCGAGCAAAGATGATGCCGGCAGGGACGCCCTCTACAAGGTTGCCTATGACGAGGCTGTGCGGGCGCTCTCCGGTCAACGGGTTGGGATCGACAGTGTCCGAAGCCGCGCGGGTCTCCTTCTTTCAGCGGCATCCGTCACCACCTCCTTCCTCGGCGCACGAGCCTTCGAGGCTGGTGCTCTGAGTCCGATCTCCTGGGCGGCGCTGGCGAGCTTCATCGCGATCTCGCACTCCACATGCACGGTAGCTACGCCAGAAACATGGAGGCACTCAGCCGGCTCGCAACGCTCTTTCAAATGGCGTGCGGACTTCTGATCGTCGAGATGTCCTTCTGGGTTCTCTCAATCCCCTTGTAGAATCTGAACTATGACAAAACCTTACGTACAACCTGATCCCCCGCAGGGCAAAAAGGCCGAACCGGAACGGCCCAGCCCAATGCAGCCCATGCAAAACGGCATTTCGCTGCGGTACTTGCTTCCAAAGCGCCTGCGGCGCCCGCGCTGATCCTTTCCTCTCAATTTGCACGGACGGCGCTGAGGCGCGCGCTCGGCGTCTGATTCTCTAGAGATCCGGGGTGGTTGCCGCCGCGCCGGGCCCTTAACTAAGTCGATGGCTTCCGCTCCCACAGCCCACGTCCCGCCGCAGAACATCGAGGCTGAGGAATCGGTGCTGGGGGCGATGCTGGTCTCCGAGGCAACGCTGACCCGGGTGATCGACGAGGTCAAGCTCAACGCCGCCGACTTCTACCTCGAGAAGCACGGGGCGATCTTCACCTGCGTCCACGATCTCTACGCGGCCTCCAAGCCGGTCGACGAGCTCAGCGTCACCGAGGCCCTGGTTCAGCGCAACCAGATCGAGCAGGCGGGGGGCAAGCACTACGTCTCCGAGCTGGCGGCCAAGGTTCCCGCCGCCGGCAACGCCAAGCACTACGCCGAGATCGTCCAGCAGAACTCGCTGTTGCGCCGCCTGCTCGGCGCCGGCCAGGAGATCCAGGGTTGGGTCCACGAGCGCGACGGCGAACCGCGCGAGCTCTCCGAGCGGGCCGAGAAGCTGCTCTTCGACGTCGCCCACAAAGAGCAGGCAAGCGACTTCAAACTGCTCTCGGAGATCCTCCACGGCGAGGTAGACCGGCTCGAGAAGCTTTCAACCGGCGAGCTCGAACTGACGGGAACGCCGTCGGGGTTCCGCGACATCGACGCGGTCACGGGCGGGTTCCAGCCGGGCAACCTGATCATCGTCGCTGCAAGGCCTGCTATGGGAAAGTGCCTCGGGAAATCTCGATTGATCTACGATCCTTTGAGCGGTGCGCGGCGGCGGGTCGGCGATCTCTACGAGGCCGCCAAGCGTGGCGAGGATGTTTGGGTTGCATCGTTGGGTTCCGATCTGAAGATGAGGCCGGCGAAGGCCTTGGCAATTGCGAGGAACGGCCGCAAGCGGGTCTATAGGTTGACTACAAGGCTTGGTCGACAGCTTGAGGCAACTTCGAATCATCCGGTACTGACCAGCTCTGGATGGCAGGAGCTCGGCACCGTCAATTCGGGTGACCGCGTCGCGGTTCCCAGGCGACTCCCCGGTCCGTCTCAGCCGCTTGAGCTCCCGGACCGCGAGGTTGTTCTCCTAGGCGCGCTGATCGCGGACGGGGCTATCGGCGGCCGAACCCCATGTTTCTGCTTTGGAGAGGGTTCGCCTGTGCTACCAGAGGTGGAGAAGGCGGCCCATAGCTATGGCGTTCGACTGAAGCTTGGAGGGGCGCGCAGCCATGGCACGGCGGTCATCAGCGCAGGACGGGGACACGGCCCCAACCCAGTGACTCAAATGCTCAGGCACCACGGTCTGATGGGCCTCCGTTCGGCCGAGAAGTTCGTTCCGGATGAAATTTTCAGCCTCAGCGACGAGCAGATCGCTCGCTTCCTCGGCGTCATGTACGCCTGCGACGGCCACGTCTACTGCAGCGATCGTCTGGCACAGATCGGCTACACGACGATCAGCGAGCGGCTTGCTCGGGACGTTCAGCACCTGCTGTTGCGGCTCGGCATCGTCGCGACGATCCGGACGCTGAAGCGGCCCGTCTATGAGGGAACGGGCAAGGTTGCTCGGGAGATTCGCATCACCTCTCAGGAGAGTCTGCGCCGCTTCTGTGAGCTGATCCACGTTCCCGGCAAGGAAGCGAAGCAAGACGAGGTGCTGGAGCGGCTTGGGTCTGCTCCACGGTCGACGAACACCGACACGCTCCCCCGCAATATCTGGGACGAGATCCTGTTTGCCAAGGGCGGTCGCTCCTGGGCTGATGTCAGCGAGCTGACTGGTCGCCCTCGCACTCACAACTGGCACGTCGGCAAGCGCTCACCTTCTCGTGGGCTCGTCGCGGAGCTGACAACCGTAATCGCCTCGCCGGCCCTCGAGGAGCTCTGCGACTCCGACATATGGTGGGACGAGGTCGAGTCGGTCCAGTATGTGGGCGAAGAAGAGACCTACGACCTCGACGTGCCAGGGCTGCGCAATTTCGTCGCCGACGACATCATCGTCCACAACAGCGCGATCGTCGCCAATATCGCCGAAAACATCGCGGTCAAGCACAACCAGCCGGTCGCCTTCTTCTCGCTCGAGATGTCGGAGGTCGAGCTGGCGCAGCGCTTCATTGCCTGCCGGGCGCGGATCTCGGGCGACAAGCTGCGCAAGGGGCAGGTCTCCCAGAAAGATTGGCCGAAGGTGGTGCGGGCCTGCAACGAGCTCGAGCAGGCGCCGCTTTGGTTCGACGATTCCTCCGACCTCGGCGTACTCGATCTGCGGGCCAAGGCGCGGCGGCTGCACGCCCAGGAACAGGACAAGGGCGGGCTCGGGCTGATCATCGTCGACTACCTGCAGCTGATGCGCACCGACGACCCGCGCGCAAACCGGGTCGAGCAGGTCGGCCAGATCAGCCGTGGGCTGAAGATCCTCGCCCGCGAGCTCGAGGTGCCAGTGCTGGCGATCTCCCAGCTCTCGCGTGCCCCCGAGCAGCGCCACCCGCCAAAGCCGATGCTCTCGGACCTGAGAGAGTCGGGATGTCTTTCCGGCGAGTCTCTCGTTTACCTCCCGCGCGAGGGTGAGCGGCGCCCGATCAAGACGTTGGTAGGCAAGCGGAACTTCGAAGTCCTCGCACTGGACCCAGAGAGCTGGCAGCTTCGTCCCGCTCTGGCGGAGAAGGCGTTCTCGACTGGGAGCAAGCCCGTCTTCAAGCTGAGGACGAGGCTCGGCCGGACGATCCGCGCCACCGGCAACCACAAGTTCCTCACCATCAACGGCTGGAAGCGCCTCGACGAGTTGGAGGTGGGAGACCCTGTTGCAGTTCCGGGGCAGCTCCCGGGGCCGGAGCTCGCCTCGATGAACGAGAACGAGCTGGCTCTGCTGGGTCACCTGATTGGAGACGGCTGCACGCTGCCGCGGCACGCGATCCAGTACACGAGCAATGAGCAAAAGCTGGCCGATCATGTCGCGGAGCTCGCGCGGCGGGTTTTCGGTGACGCGGTCCGCCCTCGGGTTCGGCGTGAGCGACGCTGGTTTCAGACCTACATCCCGGCCAGTGGCCACCTGACCCACCGCAAGCGCAACCCGGTTGCCGCCTGGCTCGACGAGCTCGGTGTCTTCGGCCTACGGTCACACGAGAAGCGCGTGCCGGCGAAGGTCTTTGCTCAACCTCGGTGGGCCATCGCAACCTTCTTGAGGCATCTCTGGGCGACCGACGGAAGTGTCTGGCTGGGTGGCCCTCGCGAAACGGCAAACGTCTACTACTCGACCAGCAGCCCGGGCCTGGCTCACGATGTCTCGCACTTGCTGCTGCGCCTCGGCATCAATGGCTGCATATCGCGGCACTCCAACCCAAGCAAGGGTCGGCCGCAATTCCACGTCGCGATAACCGGTGGTTCGGAACTGGTCCGGTTCCTTGAGGTGGTTGGAGCGCTTGGGGCCAACAAGGGCCGTCACGCCAGCGCGATCCTCGACTACTTCGACGGTCGCGCCCGCAACCCCAATTCGGATGTGATCCCGAAGCAGGTGTGGCGGAGCCTGGTCGTGCCCGCGATGGCGGAGTCGGGGATGACCACGCGGGAAATGCAGGCGGCTATCGACACCAACTACTGCGGCACCGCGCTGTATAGGAGCGGGCTGAGCCGGGAGCGGGCAATGCGGGTGGGCGCCGCGGTTCGCTGCGAGGAGCTCGTCGACTTGGCGCTTGGCGACGCCTACTGGGATCCAGTCGCTTCGATCGAGGCCGACGGAGAAGAAGAGGTTTTCGACATCACGGTCGCGGGTCTTCACAACTTCGTGGCGGACAACGTCGTCGTCCACAACTCGATTGAGCAGGATGCCGACGTCGTTGCCTTTCTTTTCCGCGAGGACTACTACCGCGATCCCGACGACGAGCCTGATGGCCTCGCGGACCTGATCATCGCCAAGCACAGGAACGGCCCGATCGGCACCCCAAAGCTCGTTTTCCTCGACCGCTTCCCCAAGTTCGCCGACTTCGCCGGCCAGGACCGGCCAATCGAACAGCCCGCCGGCGAGGGCCCGCCAATCGACGATGTTTCCGCGGTGGGGCCTGAGTTCTGATGCCGGCGATTCCCCGCAGCGAACCCTTCCGCGAACAGGCCTGCCCGCTCGGCGTCTGCGACGGCTCAGGCTGGATTCTCGGGCCCGAAGACGTCGCCCGCGAGTGCGAGTGCCGGGCGGCGCGGCTCAAACGCGGCCGCGTGCGCGGCGTCGCCTCGGTGATCCCGCCGCGCTACCGCGGCGTCTCCTTCGACCGGCCGCCGGTTTCCGACATGGCTCGCGACCTGCAGACCAAGGCCGCGGTCGGCGAGGTTCGCGGCTTCGTCGACGACCTCGACGCCCGGCTCGAGGCGGGGAGGGGGCTGTGGATCTTCGGCGACACCGGCACCGGCAAGACGACGCTGGCGATGCTGGTCTCGAAGATGGCCCTGGAGGCCGGCCACTCGGTGGCGATCTACTCGTTGCCGAAGCTGCTTGCCCACATCCGCCGCACCTACGACTCGGAGCCCGGGGGAGACTCCTACCTCGCCTTCTTCGAGCGGCTGACCTCGGTCGATCTGCTCCACATCGACGACCTCGGCGCCGAGAAACGCAGCGACTGGGTGCTCGAGCAGCTCTACGCGCTGATCAACGAGCGCTACGAGGCGCAGCGCTCGGTTCTGGTCACGACCAACCTCCCGCACGAGGAGCTCGAGGAGCAGATCGGCAGTCGAACGGTCTCGCGGCTGAGCCAGATCTGCGACGAGGTGCCGCTCTTCGGCGACGATCGCCGCTACGGCAAGGTCGCATAGCCGACCGAATCGGCACAATGCTGCGGCGATGCCAGGGCTTGTAATAGTCGGCGCCCAGTGGGGCGATGAGGGCAAGGGCAAGGTCACCGACCTGCTTGCCGAGCGGGCTGAGGCGATCGTGCGCTTCCAGGGCGGCAACAACGCCGGCCACACGATCGTCCGCGACGGCGAGGAGTTCAAGTTCCACCTGATCCCCTCCGGGATCCTCTATCCGGAGAAGGCCTGCGTGATCGGCAACGGCGTCGTCCTCGACCCGCGCATCCTGCTCGGCGAGATCGACGGCCTGCGACGCCGGGGCGTCGACATGAACAACCTCAAGATCAGCGCCAACGCGCACCTGATCATGCCCTACCACGTGCTGCTCGACACGGCGGGGGAGGTGAAGCTGGGCAAGCTCTCGCTCGGCACCACCCGCCGCGGCATCGGCCCCTGTTACGCCGACAAGGCATTGCGGCTCGGCATCCGGGTCCAGGACCTGCTCGACGAGAAGATCCTGCGCGCCAAGATCCGCACCGCGATCGCGCCCAAGCAGCAGGCGTTGCGCGAACTCTCGGTGCAGCGCCGCAAGCTGCGCAAGGAGGCGGGCGAGGGCAGCGGGGTCAGCGAGGCAGAAATCGAGGACGCTCCCGACCCGCGCCTCGATCTGCACGCGATGACCGAGGAACACATCAACTACGGCCACCGCCTCGAGCCTCACATCGCCGACACCGCGCGCCTCTGCTGGGACGTGCTCGACGCCGGCAAGACGGTGATCTTCGAGGGCGCCCAGGCAACCCTGCTCGACCTCGACCACGGCACCTATCCCTTCGTCACCTCCTCCAACCCGATCGCCGGCGCGGCCACCGTCGGCGCCGGCGTCGGCCCGACCGATATCGACGAGGTCTGGGGGGTCGCCAAGGCCTACGCCACCCGGGTCGGCGCCGGCCCATTCCCGACCGAGCTCGAAGACGCGACCGGCCGCCACCTGCTGGAGAAGGGCCACGAGTACGGCACCACGACCGGGCGCGAGCGTCGCTGCGGCTGGATGGACCTGGTCGCGTTGCGCTACGCCGTGCGGCTCAACCGGATGAGCTCGCTGGCGATCACCAAGCTCGACGTGCTCAGCGGCCTCGAGACGCTGCGGGTGGCGGTGCGCTACCGCTCGCGCGAGGGCGCCCTGCTCGACACCTTCCCCTATCACCAGTCGATCCTGCACTCGGCAACGCCGGAGTACGAAGAGCTGCCCGGGTTCAGCGTCGACCTGCAGCAGTGCCGCAGTGAGGACGAACTGCCGCCGCAGGCGCGCAGCTACCTCAACTACATCGCCGAGTTCGTTGGCGTGCCGATCCGCCTCGTCGGCGTCGGCCCCGGCCGCGATCAGGTCGTCTGGCTGGGCGAATGATCAGCCCGGCCAACCCCGGCGGGCTCAGCCGAGGGTGGTTCCTGAGAGCGCGGTGACCTTCCAGGCGCCGCCTTCTTCCCTCAGCGGCATCGCGTACTTGATGTGGCCGGCGCCGTAGTAGATCAGGAAGCCCTGTTCGCCATCGCGCCGCAGGCTGCCCGCGTCGACCGTGGTGATTTCACGCTCCACCGCGGCCGGCAGGGGTCGGGTGAAGGCCTTGAGCACAGTCGCGCAGTCGGCTCCCTGGGATTTAGCCGACTGGTTGGCGAGCTGTTCAAGCTGTTCGATATTTGACTTCGCCAGGTAGGAGCAGGCTTTGTCCCATTCTTGCGCGGCGCGGGAGAGGTAAAAGTTGTGAACTACTTCGGCGGCTTCCTGCAGTTCGGATTCGTCGCTCTCGCCCCCGAATTCCTGGATGCTGTTGTCGCCGCCCTTGCTGCGGAACTGACCTGAGCCTCCACCGGAGACCTTGAGCGGGGTTTCCACGTCCTTACGTCCGGCTCCACCGCCGGAATTTGAGTCTGATCCCCCGCTCTGCTTTTGGCTCTGCGCCTGGTCGCCACCCTGAGCGGCCTTCTGCTGCCCTCCCTGCCCAGTGCCCCGGGAGTGGCTGTCGGCCCCGTTCTGGGCATCGGCTCCGCTCGTCGTCGTGGCGGCGGTCGATTCCAGCTTTGCCGTGTCGGTCGAGTTGGAGTCGGAGCTTCCGCAGGCAGCGAGAAAAGCCGCCGCGAGCACGGCGGCAGAGAAAGCCGCGAACGAACGTATCCCCACCCTGGTCACCGTCACCGATTGTATGCGAACGGTCCGCTCGTTCAACCCAGGCGCTCGGCCGAGAGCGCCGCGACCCGCCACTCGCCGTCCTCTTCGTCCAGCGGCGTCGCGTAGACATTCTTGCCCTGCCCGTAGATCAGGTATGCCTTAGCGCCCTGGCGGCGCATGCTGCCGCCATCGATCGCCGCACCCTCTTTCTTTTCCTGCGGCGAGAGAACCACGAAGGCATCGAGGAATGCGGGGCACGACTTGTCGGCGAGGCCGGTTGAGCTGATCGCGAGGTGTTCGAGTTTGTCAAGCAGCGGTTTAGAGAGCTGGGCGCAGATCGCCGTCCAGTCTTCCTTGGAGCGGGTGGCGAGGAAGTCGCTCACTGCTTCGTCTGCTTCTTCGAGTTCGGAATCGCTGCCCTCTTCGCCAAAATCGAGCAGCGGGCTTTTGGTCTGGCCGCGGAACTGGTCCGAGCTACTTGCCGAGCTCGAGTCGCCACAGGCGCCGAGCAGGGCCGCGGCGAGCGCGGCCAGAACGAAAATCACAGGCAGCCTTGTCCGGTGGGCCCCGCTCATCGGCGGCGATTGTATTGGCGCTCTCACAACGGAGACTCGGGGGTACAGAAAGATCGCGCAACCGCGTCCCGTCCTCTACAGTCTGGGAGTGGCTTCAGGTAGACGCACGGCTAGGCTGAGCGAGCGGCTGCCCAGGGGCCGGCACGGGTTGCCGCGGGAGGCCGTGACGGAGTCCCAGCGCATCCGCATCCTCCAGGCGATGATCGAGGTCGTCTCCGAGCGCGGCTACCCCGAGACGCGGGTCGTCGACGTGATCGGCGTCGCCGGCGTCTCCCGCAAGACCTTCTACGAACTCTTCTCCTCCAAGGAGGACTGCTTCCTCGCCACCTACGACGTGTTGCTCGGCAACCTGCTCGGCGACACCGCCCGCGGCTTCGAATCCAAACCGGGAACGTCCTGGGCCGAGCGGGTCGCCGCGGGCCTCGGCGAGCTGCTCAAGCACCTCTCCGAGCACCCCGACGAGGCCCGCTTCGCGATCGTCGAGGTGCTCGCCGCCGGTCCCAAGGCGCTTGCTCGCCGCGATGCCGCGCTGCGCCAGTTCACCGGCTTCCTCGACGCCGGCCGCGCCGAAACCTCGGTCGAGTTGCCGGGGATCACCTCGCTCTCGCTGGCCGGCGGCATCAACGAGCTGCTCTACAGCGAGATCCTGCACGGCGCCGCCGCCCGCCTGCCCAGCCGCCTGCCCGACCTGATGTTCTGGATCACCCTGCCCTTCCTCGGCCCCGAGGGTGCCGCCGAGGAGCGTGAGCGCACCCGGATCTCGATGCTCGAGAGCTAGCCCGGCTGGATTGCAAGGCCGCTCCTTTCGCCGCAAGGCCGGGTTTACCTAGATTGGGATACTGATATTTTGGGCAGTGGAGGGATTGTCCAAGGCTTAGCTATTGGCCGGGGCTGACACGGCCAGGCCGCAAAGGAGAGAGATAGACCACATGCGCAAGCGTTTGATTACGACATTGGCACTGGCGGCAGCACTTGCCGTCGCAGTCGCCGGGATTGCCACGGCGGACAAGCCGACCATCGTCCAGGCGGGGAACCTGAAGCTGACTCTGAATGGCGGCTTCACTCCGAAGGCGCTGCCGAAGAGCGGCAAGCCGGCCCCGATCAGCCTCAACGTCAGCGGCAAGATCCAGACCGTCGACGGCAGCCACATTCCGGCGGTGAAGGAAATCATCGTCGAAACCGACAAGAACGGCTCGATCGACACCAAGGGCCTGCCCAAGTGCACCGCGGGCAAACTGCAGGCGCAGGACACCCAGCACGCTGAAGCCATCTGCAAGAAGGCGATCATCGGCAGCGGCAAGACCAACGTCGAAGTCGAATTTCCCGAATCGTCGCCGTTCATCGCCAAGAGCAAGTTGCTCGCCTTCAACGGTGGCACCAGCGGTGGCAAGACGACGATCTACATCCACGCTTACCTGAGCTCGCCGGTCTCGGCGGCGGTCGTCACCACGGTAAAAATCTCGAAGATCCACAACGGCCGCTACGGCACCAAGTCGGTCGCCTCGATCCCCAAGATCGCCGGCGGCTACGGCTCGGCGAAGGAATTTGAACTGACCTTCGACCGCGGCTACAAAAACACGCCGTTCCTGTTCGCCAACTGCCCGGACGGTCACCTCAACGCGAAGGCCACCTCGGTCTTCTCCGACGGCACGAAGCTGACCGGCAGCTTTGTCCGCTCCTGCAAGCCGAAGGGCTAGCGAGCACCACGTCTGAGCAAGAAAGGGCGGCCATTTGGCCGCCCTTTCTTTTGCTCAACACGAAATAAATGGTTAGCCCACTTTCGGTGCGGGTAGGCTCTTAGCGTGGGCAAACGCTTGACACTCGTCTTCTCCGCGGTGGCGCTGTTCGTCTTGGTCGCCGTCGGCCTGGCAGTCGCAAAGGGCGGCGAAAAGCCCTTCGTGACGACGGTCGGCAATCTGAGGATTACGGCCAACGGGAGCTTCAGCCCGAAGCGGCTGCCGAAGAACAAGCTGGCGCCGATCACGCTGAACCTCAGCGGCAAGATCCAAAGCCTCGATCACACCCACCCGCCGGCGATCCAGGAAGTGATCGTCGAAACAGACAAGAACGGGGCGATCAACGCCAAGGGCCTGCCGGTCTGCACCTCGGGCAAACTCCAGGCGCAGACCACGGACAAGGCCAGGGCGATCTGCAGGAAGGCGATCATCGGCGAAGGCAAGACCAGCGTCGAGGTCGAATTCCCCGAATCGAATCCCTTCATCGCGAAGAGCACGTTGCTTGTCTTCAACGGCGGCGTGCACGGCGGCAAGACGAAGGTCTTCGTCCACGCCTACCTGAGCTCACCGGTCTCCGCCGCGGTCGTCGTCCCGGTAACGGTGACGAAGATCCACCACGGTCGCTACGGGCTCAAGACGGTGGCGAGGATCCCCAAGATCGCCGGCGGCTACGGCTCGCCGCTGAGCTTCAAGCTCAAGGTCGGCCGCAAGTTCACCTACAAGGGCAAGCGCCAGAGCTACCTCCTGGCCAAGTGCCCCGACGGCCATCTGCAGGCCAAGGGGATCGGCATATTCAGCGGCCACCTCCGCCTTGCCGGCAGCCTGGTTCGCAGCTGCACGCCGAAGGGCTGAGCACTCCCGGCCGCGCCGCGCGGTTAGTCGCGCGGGTCGATCAGGTCGGTCGGCGCAGGCGGGATCGTGCCCTCGGCTTCGCGCCGGCGCTCGCCGCGACGCAGCATTCGCTGAGTGAGGATCGCGATGCTGAGGATCGCCGTGGCGCCGAGGCTGAGCTGCACGCTGAGCAGGCCCTCCCGGGTCCAGTAGACGTCGCGCAGATCGAGCAGCAGCGCCGCCTCGTCGAAGGTCAGCCCCATGCCGACGCCGGTGGTGATCGCGAGGCGCTCTTCCAGGGCCTCGTTGTCGGTCAGCAGGGCCGTCGTGCCTGAGGCGAAGGTGAGTGCGATGCCAGGTACAAAATGGTGAATGTGGCGGCCGCCGACGCTGACGTTGCGAAACGGCCACCACTCGTCGCGGATGCCGAGGGTCGAGATCCGGACCAGGGCGAAGGAGCCGAGGAAACCCGCGAGCAGGTTGAAGAGGACCGTCTCGGAGCGCGGCGCCTCGTCGTAGCCGCCGACGGCGACGCTGACCGTGTCGATCGCGGCAGCCGGCGCCGCCTCGACCAGGCTCTCCCCGTCGGCCTCGACCCGGGCGCGGCGCTGCAGCATGCGGCCGAACTGACCGGCGAGGACGACCCCCGCTCCGCCCAGCGCAACCGTCGCGAGGCCGACCGTGGCCCGCTCCGAGCGCGCCCAGTGGAAGTGCGTCCTCGCCTTGGCGCGACGCTTGAGGCGAGTCGGCAGACGAGGCGAGCCCATCTCCCGCAGCCTATCCCCGGTTCAGCGTTCCTCGGTGACGATCGTCTTCACCGAGGCGACGGCGCCGTCGGCGAGCTCGATCTCGACCATGTGGGTGCCGATCTCGCGGATCGGCTGCTCGAGGCGGATCTTGCGCCGGTCGATGCGCAGATCGCGGGCGTCCTGGATCGCGTCGGCGATCTCCTTGACACCAACGGAGCCGAAGAGCTTGCCGTCCTCGCCCGCCCGCTGATAGATCGTCAGGACGGTCTTGGAGAGCAGCGATGCGGCCTGCTCTTCGCGCTCGGCACGGGCTTTTTCAGCCTTTTCGATTTCGGCCTGACGCCGCTGCGCCTGCTCCAGCGCCCCGGGGGTCGCCGGTGCGGCCAGTTTGCGCGGGATCAGGTAGTTGCGCAGGTAGCCGGGCGAGACGTCGACCGGCTCACCGCGCTGGCCGAGCTGCTCAACATCCTCGAGCAGGATGGCCTGCGTCATCAGCGCTCTCCGACGTAGGGCAGAAGGGCGATCTCGCGGGCGCGCTTCACCGCCACGGAAAGCTGGCGCTGGTGCTTGCGCGAGAGCCCGGTGACTCGCCGGCCGCGCGTCTTCCCCTTGTCGGAGAGGAAGCGGCGCAGAAGGTTGAGGTCCTTGTAATCGACTTCCTCGGAGTTGATCCGCGTGTATTTGCGCGGCCGCGTGCGATCGTCGCGGCGGCCGCGGCGGGGGGTCGATGAGGTTGAGTCGTTGGTTCGGGCCATGCTGGGCCGGGAATCCTACAGATCTGACGGCAGCGGACACGGCGCGGTGCGGCGTCCTCAGTCGCTCACGTGCGGAGCACGCTTCGCTCCCTGCGTCCGGCCCCGCTTGGTCCGCTGCCGTCAGGCGACCTAAAAGGGGATGTCGTCGTCTCCGCCGCCGCCCGCCGCCGCGCCGGCGAAATCGGAGGAGTCGGCGGGTACGTCGCTGCTGGGGCTGAAGCCGCCACTGTCGTTGCCGCCACCGCCACCGCCACCACCGGAGCCGTCGCGTGAGCCGAGGAACTGGACCGAGTTGGCGATGATCTCGACGCTCTGGCGTTTGACGCCGTCTTTCTCCCACTCGCGCCAGTCGAGCCGACCCTCAACTGCCACGGGGCGGCCCTTGGCCAGGTAGTTGGCGCAGTTCTCGCCCTGCGCTCCCCAGACGGTGACGTCGAAGTAGTTGGGCTTGTCGACCCATTCGCCCGTCTGGCCGTCCTTGCGCCGGCTGTTGACCGCCACGCGCAGCTTGCAGACCGCCGTACCACTGCCGAGATGGCGCAACTCCGGATCGCGGGTCAGGTTCCCGGTGATGACGACTACGTTCACGTTCGACGCTGCCACAGCTCTCAACTCCTCTGGATCGTTTTCTGGGATCCAGTCTAAGAGCGACGGCGGCGCGACTCGCCCCCTCGCCCCCGCAATCTGCGCAGGAAACCGACTACTCGTCGGCGGCGACGGGCACGTCAGCGCTCTCGGGAGCGCTCTCTGCCGGCTCGGCCGGCTCAGCGTCCGGCTCGCTCGCCGGCTCGGCCGACTCGGCCTCCGGCTCGGCGGCGGCAGCGGGGCGTGGCGGGCCCTGGGGACCGCGGTCACCGCGGTCGCGCGAGGCTCCGGGGGCCGGAGCGGCGACCGCTGGCGGGATCATCACGGGGGCGTCGGGATCGACTTTGAAGATCCGGAAGCGCAGCACGCCGTCGTCGATCTTGAGGTTGTGGTTGAGCTCGTCGAGCAGCTCGGTCGGGGCCTCGAAGCGCAGCCAACGGTAGTCGGCCTCGTTGCGCCCCTCGATTTCATAAGCCATCTTGCGCAGGCCCCATTTGTTCTCGTGCTTGAGCGTCCCTTTGGCCTCGACCCGGCCTCGCACATCCTGTGCAAGCGCGTCGCGACCGGCCTCGTCGGGGCCGGGGTCAAGCATCAGGACCAACTCGTATTCACGTGGGGCTGCCAAAGCGGCGAGGGACTATAGCTAGTGCGGCGCAAACTCCATCGACCCGTCGTTGGGGGGTGGCGGGGTGGGAGCGGGTTCAGGCGGGGGTTCGGGAGACGACGGAGGGACGGTTTCGGGCGGAGGGACAGGTGCAGGGACCGGCGGATCGGCGGGCGGGTCCTGTCGTCGGGTGGGGGTGCCCGGCTTGTGCTGCGCGCTTCTTCGGGGGATGGGACGGTGCGATCGGGGGTGCGCGGCCTTCCCCTCAGAAGCCTCCGCACGGCGCCGAGCACCCCCACCCGACACCACCCGCCCGAGATGCGGCTTGGTCCCTGGGTCCGAGCCTCTGCCAGAAGCCCTGCCTCCCGAGGGCCGCGAAGCCTTCGGAGAAGCAGCTTCCATCCGCGGCAGCCCAACATCGGCAGGTAGGGGAGCAGGCGCCGGCGCCTTCAAGAAGCTAGGTGCCACCCGCAGCGCGAGCAGCACCACGGCGACCCCAAGGACCACCAGCCCAGCTTGAGACCACCGGATCCGCACACGCATCCCCTCCTAAGCCCCGGAGCCGAAAATGTCTCCCCAAAGCTCTTGAGAGAGCGCGAGGATGACCCATGGTCAAAACACTCCAGCGAGGCTCCTGCCGAGCGTTTTGAGCCATGGGTCATCCTCGCGCCCACCCATGAACATCCGGGGTCAGCATTTCTCTAACCCCGGATAGGGTTGACCAATGCCCGACTCCGACCCATTGATAATCGTCTCGAACCGCGGCCCCGCCCAGTTTGAGCGCGATGAGGGCGGGGAGCGCACTGTGCGGCGGGGCGGGGGAGGCCTGGTCACGGCGCTCTCGGGTTTGGTCTCCCACCGCGACGCGCTCTGGATCGCCTCGGCGATGACCGACGAGGACGTCGCGGTCAGCGAGGAGCGCGGCGGCCCGGCCGAGCTCTCGATCGACGGCATCGACTACCGCGTGCTGCTGGTCGGCTCCGACGCCGAGGCCTACGACCGCTTCTACAACGTGATCGCCAACCCGATCCTCTGGTTCATCCAGCACTACCTCTGGGACCTCTCCAACGCGCCGGACATCCGCCAGGAGGAGCTCGACGCCTGGGACTTCGGCTACCAGGCGGTCAACCGCGACATCGCCAACGCGGTGCTGGGCCAGATCGAGGGCCGCGAGCGGCCGCTGGTGATGCTGCACGACTACCACCTCTACACGGCGCCGGGAATGATCCGCGAGGCCCGGCCCGACGCCTTCCTCCATCACTTCGTCCACATCCCCTGGTCCCAGCCCGACAGCTGGCGCATCCTGCCGGGACGGATCCGCGAGGCGCTCTTCCGCGGCATGCTCGCCAACGACATCATCGGCTTCCACACCCACGCCTACTGCATCAACTTCATCCGCTGCTGCGACGAACTGCTCGAGGTCGATGTCGACTACGAGGAGGGGATCGTCCGCCACGCCGGCGGCGAGACCCGCACCCGCGCCTACCCGCTCTCGATCGACGCCGAACGGCTGCGCCGCGCGGCCGAGTCACCCGAGGTAGCGGCCGCCGAGCGCGAGGTGCTCGAGCGCCGCCGCAAGCACCTGATCATCCGCGTCGACCGCGCCGACCTCTCCAAGAACGTGCTGCGCGGCTTCACCGCCTTCGACACCTTCCTCACCCAGCACCCCGAGTTCAGCGAACAGGTCACCTTCATCGCCCACCTGCAGCCCTCGCGCCAGGACGTGCCCGAGTACGCCGAGTACCTGGAGCGGATCGAGGCCCTGGTCGCGGTCGTCAATCACCGCCACGGCACCACTGACTGGATGCCGATCGACCTCAAGATCTACGAGAACTTCCCCGAGGCGGTCGCCCGCTACAAGCACTTCGACCTGCTGATGGTCAACTCGCTCTTCGACGGCATGAACCTGGTCGCCAAGGAGGCGCCCGCGGTCAATACCCGTGACGGGGTGCTGATGCTCTCCGAGAACACCGGCTCCCACGAGGAGCTCTCCGACTGCACGCTGACGGTCAACCCCTTCGACATCCAGGAGCAGGCCGACGCGATCTACCGGGCATTGACGATGGACCCCGAGGAGCGTCGCCTGCGTGCCCGCCATCTCAAGGAGCTGGTCTTCTCGCGCAACCCCGGCGACTGGGTCGACGATCAGCTCAAGGACATCGCCGAGCTGCGCAAGTAGCCCGGTCGGCGCTCAGGTGCCGAGTTCGGAGAGCAGCTCGACCCAGTCGCGCAGCAGGCGCGGTGAGAGGAACTCCTTGCGGGCGTGTTCCTTGCCCGCCCGCCCGAGCCGCTTGCCCAGCTCCGGGTCGGCGAGGATCTCGAGGCAGCGCTGGGCGCACTGCTCGGGGGAGTCGACCAGGAAGCCGGTCTCACCGTCTGAGATCTGCAGCGGGATGCCGCCGACGTTGCCGCCGATCGTCGGGCGCCCCTTCCACAGTGCCTCGGTCACGGTCAGGCCGAAGCCCTCACGGATCGACTTCTGCAGGCAGACGTCGGACTGCGACTGGAAGGCGTTGACCTCGATCGCGCCGACGTTGTTGAGGTTATTGAGGATCTTGATGTCCTCGTCGTTTTCGGCGTACTCGAAGGTCTGCTGGAAGAACTCCCAGCCCTCCGGGTCATCGGTGGCCATCGAGCCGACCAGGGCGAGCTGTGCCTCGGGAACCTCCTTGGTCACCTCGCGGTAGGCGTCGATCACGCCCATCGGGTCCTTCCAGGGATCGAAGCGCGAGACCTGGGTGATCAGCGGGCGGTCGACGTCGATGCCGAACTGGCGGGCGACGAAGGCGGCGTCGTCGGGGGAGAAGGCCATGTTCTTCGGCGAGAGCGGGTCGATCGCCGGGGGGATGATGCGGACGCCGTCGTGCGCGGCGACGCCCTTGGGCACGTAGGCCGGCTGGTGCCAGACGGTCGCGTCGTACTCTTCGATCATCGGCTGCAGGCGGGCGATCGGCGCCGGGTTGGGCTCGGAGAGGTCGATGTGGCAGCGCCAGATCCAGTTGCGGCTCTTCGCCTGGGCGCCGCGCTTGAGGCCGATCGGCTGCGGGTCGTGGACGATGACCGTGTCCCACTCGCCCTGCAGGCCCTCGGCGTTGATCGTGTTGATCTCGTCGAACAGCGCCCATTCGTCGTCGCTCAGCGTCTCCTCGGCGCCCTGCAGCGAGTTATGGAGCAGCTTGGTCGCGTTGTAGAACTCCTCTTTGCCGAAGATCACGTGCCAGTGCGCGTCGATGCCGATGTCGCGCATCAGCGGCACGATCGTGTAGAGGATCTCCGAGACGCCGCCGCCGAAAGCCGTGGCGCTGACGTGCAGAACGCGGTGGCCCTTCATCGGCTCCGCCAGCTCGCGGATCCGTTCGATCGTCTCCTTGCCGGCGATGTGGGTGTAGTCGGCGAGGGACTTGTGGCCTAGGGAGACTTCCTGAAGCATCCGGGAGTTCTACATCGCCCGGCGGTCGCCCGCGCTTTAACCCTGCGGTCGTTTGCCCAACGTCACACTTACTTCCTTGCGCTGGTTGTCGCGCAGGATCTCGAGCTTCACGGTTTCGCCGGGTTGGTCAGCGGCGATGTAGCGGGCGAGGTCTTCGGGTCGCACGACCGGCCGGCCGTCGATCGCGAGGATCACGTCGCCGCCGGTTTCGTAGGGGGTCGCTTGGAAGGTGAGCTTGCCGTCAGGGCCCTTCAGCCCCGCCTTGTCGGCCGGGCCGCCCGGCACGATTTCCGCGAGCAGGACGCCGTGGTCGGTGTTGAGGCCGAGCTTGTCGGCGAGTTGGGGATAGACGGTCTGGGTGGCGACACCGATGTAGGCGTACTCGGCTTCCCCCGTGTCCTCCAGCTGGGCCACCGAGCGCTTGATCGCCGAGACCGGCACGGCGAAGCCGACGCCGGAGTTGGAGCCGGAATTGGTCTCGATCTGCTCGTTGATGCCGAGCACCCGGGCGCCGGCATCAAGCAGCGGCCCGCCGGAATTGCCCGGGTTGATCGAGGCGTCGGTCTGGATCGCCCCCTGGAGCTGGAACTTGGTCAGCGATTCGACCGAGCGGTCGGTCGCCGAGACGACGCCGACCGAGAGCGACTGCTGCTCGCCGAAGGGGCTGCCGATCGCCGCCACCGGCTGGCCGACAACGAGGCCGCTGTCGTCACCGAGCTTCAGCGGGTGCAGCTCGAAGCCGTCGGGCTTGACCTCCAGCAGGGCGACGTCGGCGAAGGGGTCGAAGCCGACGATCTTCGCCGGCACGATGTTGCGGTCGGGGAACTCGATGAAGACTTCCTTGGCGGCCTTGCGCGTGCCGCTGGATTCATCGGTGACGACGTGGGCGTTGGTGACGATGCGCCCATCGGTGTCGAGCACGAAGCCCGAGCCCTCGGCGGCGCCACCGCTGCCGCGGAAGATCGAGCGGATCGTGACCACGCCCGGCGCGGCTTCGCGGTAGACCCGCGCCGCCTCGAAACCGTGCTCGGCGGTCTGCACGGCGACCTGGGGCGCCGCTTCGGTGACGGTGGTCGTCTGGCTCGCCGTGTCGGTGCCCCCTCCGCCGCAGCCGGCGAGCGCAAGCGCTGCCGCCAAGGTCGCCGCCGCGGCACCGCAACGTTTTACGGTTCTCATGGAGCCGCTTCGCGTTGCACCAGTCATGCCGTCGCCCGGGGCGCCGCCACCGCTGTCGGCTCGGCGACGACCGCGCGCGAGCGCGGCAGGTCGAGCGTGAAGGCGGTGAAGCGCTTGCTGGAGGCGATCGCGACGCGACCCTCCATGCGCTGGGCGAGCTCGCGGGCGATCGCCAGGCCGAGCCCGGAGCCGCCGGCCGAGTCGGCGGTGTAGAAGCGCTCGAAGATGCGGCTGTGGACGCGCCGCGGGATGCCAGGGCCGTCGTCGGAGACGGTCAGCTCGGCGCGTCGATTGACGGAGTAGGTGGTCACGGTCACCTTGGTGCCCTCAGGCGTGTGCGTGAGGGCGTTGTCGAGGAGGATACGGATGACCTGGCGCACGCGGTCGGGGTCGGCGCTGGCGATCACCGCCAGGTCGGGCGTGCGCAGCTCCAGGCGCGACCCTCGCCGATCGGCCCGCGGCCCGAACTCGCGCGCGACTTCTCGTGCCAGCGAACCGAGGTCGACGTTGTTGCTCTTCATCGCCACCGCGCCGGCGTCGAGCTGGGAGAGGTCGAGCAGGTCGGCGGTGAGCTTGGTCAGGCGGACGATCTGTTCGCGCATCGTGCGCACGAACTCGGCCCGCTCCTCGGGGCTCGGATCCTCCTCCTCGAGCAGTTCGACGAAGCCGCCGAGGCTGAAGATCGGCGTGCGCAGCTCGTGCGAGGCGTTGGCGATGAACTGCTTGCGGGCGCTGTCGAGCTCGGCCAGGCGGCGCTGCATCTCGTTGAAGGTGCGGGCGAGCTGGCCGAGCTGGCCGGCGGCGGAGATCGGGATCGGGGTCTCGAAGTTGCCGTCGGCGACTTTGCGGGCGGCGTCCTCGAGCCGGCGAATGTTGGAGCCGGCCAGACGGGCGTAGTAGATGCCGATCGCGGCGGAGATCACGATCGCGAGAAACCCGGCGATGAGGATCTGCCCTTTGACGCTGCCCAGGCCGCTGGCGGCGCCACCGATTGCGACGGTGTAGACGTAGATCAGCGAGGTCGTGCCGACCGCGATGCCGACCGCGATCAGGGTGATCCGGTTGCCCAGGTTGGGGGGCCTGAACCGCTGCACTCAGGTGCCTACTCGCGGAAGCGGTAGCCGACGCCGCGCACGGTGAAGAGGAACTCGGGGTCCTTGGGGTCGCTCTCGAGCTTCTCGCGCAGGTGGCGGATGTGGACGTCGACCGTGCGCGGATCGCGGTACTCGGAGTCGCCCCAGACGTGCTCGAGCAGCGTCTCGCGGCTGAGCACTCGACCCGGCGAGCGGGCGAGCGCGCCGAGAATCTCGAACTCGACGTAGGTGACGCGCACCTCCTCCTCGCGCAGGGTGACCATGCGGCGGCCGAAGTCGATCTGCAGCTCGCCGTGGTCGATCGTCTCCTCGCCATCGGGTTCGCCACCCATGCGCGAGCGGCGCAGCGCCGCCTTCACCCGGCTGCGGAACTCGCGCATCGAGAAGGGCTTGGTTATGTAGTCGTCGGCGCCGACCTCAAGGCCGGCGACCTTGTCGGTCTCCGAGCCCTTGGCGGTGAGCATGATGATCGGCACCTGGCTGCGCGAGCGCAGTTCGCGGCAGACTTCGACCCCGTCGAGCTTGGGCAGCATCAGGTCGAGGATGACCAGGTCAAAGCGCGCCTCATCGAAGCGCTGCAACGCTTCGCGGCCGTCCTGGGCGGAGGTGACGTGGTACCCGTCCTTGCGCAGCGGGTAGCTCAGCAGCGTCTGGATCGACTGCTCGTCATCGACGAGGAGGATGCGGGTGGAGCCGTTGGGCATGAACAAAAGGATATTCCCCGCACAAAGCGGCATACGCGGGCGGGGAGCAGATGGGCGGAATTGGTCGTGGACAGATGTGCGAGTACCAAGTACTAAGGTTGCTGGGTAGAGAGCCGATATGAAGCGCAGGATGCAACCACGACAGTTGAAGAGCCTCGTCGAGACCGGGCATTACAAGCCTGAGCCCTCGCTTGTCGCCGCTGCGATGCTTCAGCGGCGCGGCGTCAGGGAGCTGCTCACCAGCGAGAGCTTCATGCCAGCTGGTCGAACCCCGCCGGCTCCAGAAGCCGGCCGCCGGGCAGCCTGATCTCGACCCCGGAACCGACCCGGACCTCGCCTACCTTCGTAAGCGTGACCCCCCCTTTGCTCAGTACCGCCTCGGTCGCTTGCTCCAGCTGCGCCGGTGGGATGCTCGCCAGCAGCTCGTAGTCCTCGCCGCCGCGGAGCAGCCACCAGGGCTCGCGGTCCGTCGCCTCGCTCAGGGCCACGGCCGCGGCGTCGAGCGGCACCGCCTCGGCATCGATCTCGAGCTTGACCCCGCCGATGCGCGCCAGGTGGCCCGCATCGGCGCCGAGCCCGTCGCTGAGGTCGATCATCGCCGTGGCGCCCGCGCCCGCGAGCGCCTGCCCGGCCGCGAGCCGCGGCGTGGGTTCGAGCTGCCGCGTTCGCAGCCCCCCCGCCCAGCTCGGCGACGACTGGTCATTTGACCACCCGATAGGGGGGTCAATCGACCAGTCGTCGTTTTGCAGGAGATCGAGGCCGCCGGCTGCGCCGCCGATCTCGCCGGTGAGGACCAGTGCGTCGCCGGGGCGGGCGCCGCCGCGGCTGACGAAGGCGTCCGCGGCCGGCGCGTGACCGACCACGGTGATCGCCAGGAAGAGCTCGCCGGCCCGAGTCAGATCGCCCCCGACGAGGTCGGTGCCGGCGGCGGCGGCGAGCGCGGTCATGCCGTCGAGCAGCTCGAGGCATTCCTCCTCGCCGAAGTCAGGCGGAAGGCCGAGGACGACGTAGGCCTCGCCGGCCTCGGCGCCCATCGCGGCGAGATCGGAGAGCGCGGTGGCGAGGGCCTTGTGGCCGATCTGGGCGGGAGTGGCGAGCTCACGGCGGAAGTGGACGCCGTCGACGAGGGCGTCGACCGAAGTCGCCGTGGCGCCGCCCGGCACCGTGACCGCTGCATCGTCCCCGCTCCCCAAATGAATACGCCCCCCGCCCGCGGGCAGCCGCTCCCGTATCCGCGCCAAAAGCTCAAACTCGCCCATACCTCCATTCTCCCCGACCTCAACTGCTGAGTTCCCTTTTTTACGCGATATACGCGACAAACCACGAACTCACCGGTCTCGTCACTAAGGTGCGCAGCCACGTGGAGCGCCCGCAGCCCCTTCTACATCGCATCGGCGAGGCCGGGGCGAATTTCGGAACCAAGCCGCCGCGCAGCAAGCGCGTGCGATTGGCGATCCAGCTCGGCATCGCCGTGGTCGTCTTCGGCTTCCTCGTCCTCACCGTGGTCGACCAGTGGGCCGAGATCCAGGACAAGGGCGTCCACTTCCACGTCCTCTGGCTGATCCCGGCCTTCGTCATCCTGCCGATCTTCTACGCGCTCAACGCGATCGGCTGGGACCTGATCCTGCGCTTCCTTGGCTACAAGCTGGGGGCGGGACGGGCGCAGGTCGCCTGGGGGCAGCCGCTGCTCGCCCGCTACGTGCCCGGCAGCGTCCTCTATGTACTGGGGCGGGTGCTGCTCTCCGAGCGCGCCGGGGTGCCGCGGCGGCTGACCGTCGCCAGCATCGTCTACGAACAGGCCTTGCAGGCAACCTCGGCGATCGTCGTCGCCGCCTACTTCCTGATCGTCCATCCCGACCTGCAGGGGCAGCCGCTGCGCTGGGGGATCCTGCTGCTGATTCCGCTGCTGGTCGTGCTCCTGCACCCGCGCGTCTTCGGGCCGCTGGCCAACCGCGTGCTGCGCGCCTTCGGTCGGGAACCCTTGCCCGAGGTGATGCCATTGGGCGGGGTAATGGCGGTGATGGCCTTCTACGTCCTCAACTGGGGAGTGATCGCGGTCGGCATCTACTGCGTCGCCCGCTCGGTCAGCTCGATTCCGCCCAGCCAAATATTCGTCGCCGGGGCGGCCCAGGCCTTTGGCTATGTGGCGGCCCTGGCCACCCTGGTCGCTCCCGCCGGCCTCGGGATCCGCGACGCGGCCTTCGCCTGGTCGTTCAAGGTCGCGGCGCCTGGGGATAGCTTCGCGGTGGCCTCGTTGATTGCGATTGTGGTTCGCGGGGTGCAGACCGTTGTCGAGGTCCTTTATGTGGGGATCGTGACTGCCTTGGGTCGTAGGGAGGGATGGTCGATCCATACCGGGGTGATTCACGCTTCCCCTGAGGAGAAAGAGGCGGCGAAGGAAGAGGGAGCATCCCTCGAACGGACAAGTCGTCGCGCTAATTAGCGCGACGACTTTGAGTATCCGCCCGTTCGAGGGATGCTCCCTCTTCCTTCGCGACCCCGTTCGTCACAGTGGGATGCGGGTGCCGAGCTGGTAGGCGGTCAATCCCAGGAGCAGGAGTTGAAGCGGGCGATCCCTGGAAAGGGCAGCTGTTGGTAGGGGCCAGAGGAGATACCAGGGGAGGAGCCAGGCGGTGGCCAGGAGCAGGCCGGTTGTTGCCCAAGCTGTTGCGCGGAGCCAGTCGCCGCCGCGGTGGGTCCAGGCGAGGAGATAGACGATCAGGGCGGCGAAGAGGGCGAGGGCCGCTGCGCGGACCCAATCCGGGTCGAGGCCAGTGAGGCGGGCTGTGGTGATCGGGATGCTCATGTGGCTGGTCCGACCCTGGTTCTCGCCCGCCAGCGCAAAGGCGTGCACCCAGTCCCAGCCGAACCCAACCCAAGCCACCCCCCCAACAACAACCACGCCTCCGGCAGCCCCCACCAAAAGCCGGCCGACGGGACTCAAAGTCGAGATATAGATCGTTTTGAGTCCCGTCGGCCGGCGGTTGAGGGTGGCTAGGAGGGCGAAGGGGGTTGCTATGGCTGCCGAGGCCTTTGTTGCGGCGGCGGCTACGAGGGCGACGCCGGCCGATGTCTCGCGCGCGGTCAGCACTCCGACGATGCCGAGGGTCATCAGCAGGACCGCGAAAGCGTCGTTGTGGGGGCCGCCGACTACGTGGACGAGGACCAGGGGGTTGAGGGCGACGAAGGCGGCGGCGCGGGTTGGGTCGATGCCGCGGGCGGGGGCGAGGCGGGCGACCAGGTAGGCGGTGGCCAGGAGGGCGGCCGCGGAGGCGGCCTTGAGCACGTAGACGGCCGCTTCGACCGGGAGCCAGGCGAGGGGGTAGGTCGCCAGGGTGAAGAGGGGACCGTAGGCGCTGGTGGTTTCAGTCCAGGTGACGTGGGCGAAGGCGGGATCGCCTGGAACAGCTGCCGGGGCGTGGACGTAGGGGTCGAGTCCGTGTCGAACTGCGAGCCTGGCGTAGTCGACGTAGCTGTAGACGTCGTGGGAGAGCAGTGGGGGCAGGCAAGCGAAGAGGACAACGAGCACGGCGATCGCGCCCCAGAGCAGCCGCCGGTCGAGCCGGGGCGCCAGCGCCAGCGCGCCGAGGTAGGCGGCGAAGCCGAGCCAGATCAAGCCGTAGGCGACCCCCGGCGCGAGGCTCAGCTACTTGCTCCCGGCTTCTTCGGCCGCGCCGCCGCCGCCAACGCTCGCCGCGGGCGGGGGAGGCGGCACCGGCGTCGGTTCCTGTCCGGCACCCGGTGCGTAGGCGTCGGGGTTGTAGCCGCCGGTCACTTCTTCGCCGATTTCGCGGGCGCGGTCGGCTTCGGCTTCCGCCGCACCCCCGGGCCCGCCCTTACTGCCGCGCGGCGCCGAGGCGGTGAACTGGCCGAAGAACGGCGCCCAGCTGATTGGCTGCTTGGGTTTGGCGAATTCCTCGCAGGGGACTTCGGCCCCGGAGTAAAGCGAGTGCCAGATTTCGGCCGGGAAGGTGCCGCCGTAGACGGTGATGCCGTGCACGCTGGTCATTTCGATCGCGTTGGACTGCGGGTAGCCGACCCAGACCACGGTCGCCAGGTTGGGCTGGTAGCCGGCGAACCAGGCGTCGGTCTCGCGGTCGGTCGTGCCGGTCTTGCCGGCCTGGCCGGGGCAGCCGGTGTAGGCGGCGGTGCCGGTGCCTTCGGTGATGTTGTCGTGCAGCAGGCGGGTCACCTCGTAGGCGACCGCTTCGGAGATCACGCGGCGCGGCGGGCTCCGGTCGGGCCGCTCGGTCCTGCCGCCGGGGAAGACGACGCGCTTGATCGCGACCGGGTCGTGGTGGATGCCGCCGTTGGCAAACGTCGCGTAGGCGTCAGCCATTTCGAGCGGCGAGACGCCGACGCGCAGACCGCCGATCCCCTCGGCCGGGATCCCGTCGAGCGGCGCGGTGATGCCCAGCGAGTGCGCCGTCGCGGCGACCCGTTCCGGGCCGACGTCGAGGTCGAGCTGGGCGAAGACGGTGTTGTCGGAGGCGACCGTTGCCTGCTGCAGGTTGACCTTGCCGAGGTAGCCCTCGTCGGCGGTGTGCACTTCCCAGTGGCCCCACTTGGGCAGGTTGAGGTCGAGCGGCTTCGAGGTGTAGTAGGTCGAGTAGGGGTCGATGCCCTGCTTGATCGCCGTGGCCAGGACGAAGGCCTTGAAGGTCGAGCCGGGCTGGCGGTGGCCCTGGGCGGCGAGGTTGAACTGGCTGGAGTCATAGCTCGAGCTGGAGACCATCGACTCGATCTCGCCGCTGTCGGGGTCGATTGAGACCAGGGCCGAGGAGGGGTCGGTCGAGTAGGGCAGGGCCGAGCGCATCGCTTCCAGGCCGACTTCCTGCAGCCGCGGCTGGATCGTCGTGTGGACCTCGATCCCGCCATCGCGCACGGTCGCGGCGCCGTAGCGTTCGATCAGCTCGTGTTCGACGTAGTCGAAGAAGAAGGGTTCGCGGTGGGCGAAGTAGGAGCCGGAGACATTCAGCCCGAGGCCGCTCTCTTCAGCCTGGCGGGCGCGCTCGGGGGCGACGTAGCCGAGGTGGGCCATCTTCGCCAGCACCGAGTTGCGCCGCCGCCGGGCTTCCTGAGGGTGCAGGATCGGGTTGTACTCCGAGGGCGCCTGCGGCAGGCCGGCGAGCAGCGCCGACTGTTCGAGCGAGAGCTTCCAGACCGGCTTGGAGAAGTAGATCCGCGCCGCCGCGCCGACGCCGACCGTGGTCGACCCTTCGACCGTCCCGTAGGTGGCGGTGTTGAGGTACTGGTCGAGGATCTGCCTGCGCGAGTGCTGTTCGGCGTACTCGATCGCCAGCTTCGCCTCGATGATCTTGCGTTCGAGGTCGCGCTTGGGGTTGCGGATGCAGAGATTGCGGACCAGCTGCTGGGTGATCGTCGAGCCGCCCTCGACGGTCTTGCCCGCTTCCAGGTTCTTCACCGCGGCGCGGAGGATGCCCTCGGGGTCGACCCCGCCGTGTTGGTAGAAGCGCTGGTCCTCGATCGCGACCGTGGCCAGTTGCAGCTGCTTGGGGACGCGCTTGATCGAGACCGGCTCGCGCGCTTGGTCTGAGGGGATCAGTCCCAGCTTGCTGCCGTCGCCGGCGTAGATGACCGAGTTGCCAGTGCGGTCGACCTGCTTGCAGGCCGCCAGCGAGGGCGCGTCGGCGGCGACGTTGAGCACCCAGGAGGCGACCGCGAAAACCCCGAAGGCGAGGATCACGAAGAGCGCACCGCCGAGCAGGGCCAGCTTGCCCCCGATCCCCCCGCGCCGCCGCTGACGTCGCCGATTGCGCTGCGCCATGGGCAGAGGGTACTTCGGCCCGAGCGCCGCTCAGGCCTGGGTGTCTTCGGTCGAGAGGTTGTGGATGATGCCCTCGACCAGCATCTGGTTGGGGATGACGACTGTGGTGCCGTCGCCGGGGCTGACGTAGGTGTAGGAGAGGGTGATGTCGGTGACCCGCCCCTCAACCTCCTCGAAGGAGATGCGGTCGCCGATCTTGATCGGCTGCGAGACCGCGAGCTGAACGCCGGCGACCATGTTGCCGATCGTGTGCTGGGCGGCGAAGCCGACGATCGCCGCCAGCACCGCGGTCGAGGCGAGGATGCCGGTGGCCAGCCGCTTCAGCTCGGTGAACTGGCTGAGCGCGATCGCGACCAGGACGAGGAAGACGATCAGGATCAGCAGGCGGCGCAGGAAGCGCAGGCGCGTTTTGGTCGAGCGGGAGACCTGGGAAACTGCGGGGCTCATGGCGACCAACTTAGAGGTGGGGGGAGTCGGGCCGCCCTCCCGGCTCGACTTCCCGTACGCGAACTGGGGTCCGTGGGCCGCGGTGCTCGGGGTCCTGCTGGCGATTGGCACGGGAATCGTGCTCTCGGTGCCGGCGCTGATCATCGACAACCCGCCCTCGGGCGGGGAATTGAGCGATGCAGCCAACGCCTTCGTGCAGCTGGCCACCGCGCTCGGCTTCCTGCTGGTGCCGATCGCGATCGCCGCTGTCCGCGGCGCGACCGTGCGGCAGGCTCTATCCCGGCTGGGTTTGCGGCGTTTCCGCCCCAAACAGATCAAGTGGATGTTCGCCGCGATTGGCGCCTACCTCGTCTTCGCAATCGCCTACACGGCGATCTTCGGGGCGCCGCACCAGAAGGACATCGCCGAAGACTTCGGCACCGTGCCGGTCCAGATCCTGCTGATCGCGATCGCCGCTCCGATCAGCGAGGAGGTCTGCTTCCGCGGCTTTCTCTTCGGTGGCTTGCGCGAGCGCTGGCCGCGGATCGTCGCGGCGCTGATCAGCGGCCTGATCTTCGGCGGCCTGCACGCGACGACGGGAATCAGCGCCGTGCCGCCGCTGATCGCCTTCGGCTTCATCCTCGCCCTGCTCTACGAGAAGACCGGCTCGATCTGGCCCGGGATCCTGCTGCACATGCTGAACAACTCAGTGGCGCTGCTGGGGCACTAGCGAGCAAAGAAACGGCCCGCCGTGGGCGGGCCGTTTCAGGGTGAAGGGGGCTTCTAAACCCCCAAACGATTGACACTCACGAGGCCACGAAGTCTAACAGCGGAGGGCGGGGGACTCGAACCCCATTCGGACAGTGCCCGAACTCGTGAGTGTCAGTCACTTGCCTCGACCTCGCGGCTTCACCCTCCGCTGCGTCGAAACGTATTGGCGGCATCCGGTAAATCAAGGGTCGTCTCCCTTATTTGACAGAGAATTGACTCTTTCGTCACCCCGACCGCGCGATCGGTAAGAATCCGGCTCGTGATTCGCCGTCTCGGTCCCGTCCTTGTCGTCCTTGCCCTGCTCGCGCTGACAGCGGCACCGGTCGCGTTCGGCGCGGCGCCCGTGCCGGTTAAACCCGCGGGCCCCCCGGACGCAACGGTCTCGATCAAGATCGGGCACCTGCACGGGGGCAAGGCGGGGATCTACGAGACGGTGCCGGTCAACGGGACGATCACGCCGTTCGTTCCCGGCCAGCACGTCGGGGTGACCTTCTACCTCGACGGTCATAAGCTGCTTGCCCGCCAGGCCGCAGTACAGCCGGGCAAGGGCGGCAGCGGGCGCTTCAGCGCCTCGATCATCCTCCGCGAGGACGGCCGCTACGCCGCCGCGGCCAAGCATGTCGCCACCGCTGCGCTCGGCGGCGACGGCACCGTGCGCAAGAGCTGGGGAGTCAGCTTCCCCGCCCTGCACCCGGGCCAGTGCGACAAGGTGGTCAAGGGCTTCAAGCAGGCGATGGCGAAGCTCGGTTACAACGCCGGTGGCGGCAAGTGCTTTGACGGCCGCACCGGCCGCGAGGTGCTCGCCTACCGCAAGGTCAACGGCCAAGCCCGCACCGAGCGGGCCGGCAAGGGCCTGGTCAAGAGCGTCTTCGGCGGCCGCGGCGGCTACAAGGTCCGCTACCCGAGCGCCGGCGAGCACGCCGAGGTGCCGCTCGACAAGCAGGTCCTCGTCCTCAGCAAGGGCGACAGGCCCTTCGCGATCTACCCGGTCTCGACCGGCAAGCCCTCGACCCCGACGGTCACCGGCCACTACACGTTCTTCCGCCAGGAACCGGGCTACAACGCCGAGGGCATGTACTACTCCTTCTACTGGCACAACGGCTACGCCGTCCACGGCTACCACGAAGTCCCCACCTACGCCGCCAGTCACGGCTGCGTGCGGACCTTCATCGCCGACCAGCCGCGGATCTACGAACAGCTCAACTTCGGCGAGAGCATCTTCGTCTTCTAAGCGATCGCTTAGTTGCGCCTGCGCTTACTAAGCGATATCCCCTTATCCTTTAGTAAGCTCTCGGCATTCTAAGCCACCGCTTTGGACACTTGCCGATATGAGGGTTGGGGAGCAAACCTCGCAGCGCGCCGGGGAATTCAGGCGAGCGCAGGAGGGTCCTGCGGAGTACGTTGCTTTCCTGCCGAAGCCGCTCCCGCCTGAGCCGCCGCTTGAGCTGGACACGGGCCTTCACCGCCTGCTTGACCAGGCGAACCAGGCGTTGGGGCGGCTTGACGGGATCACTCTTCTGCTTCCCGACCCGACCCAGTTCCTCTACGCCTTCGTGCGTAAGGAGGCAGTTCTCTCCTCGCAGATCGAGGGGACGATGTCCTCGCTTTCGGATCTGCTCCTCTTCGAGAATGAGGTTGCGACCGGTGCGCCCGCGGAAGACGTCGAAGAAGCCGTCAACTACATCGCCGCCCTGAACCACGGGATCAATTCGATCGAATCGGGACGGCTGCCTCTTTGCAATCGTCTGTTGCGCGAGATACATGGACTTCTGTTGCGTTCGGGACGGGGCTCAGACAAGACGCCCGGCGAGTTTCGGCGCTCGCAGAACTGGCTGGGTGGCGCCGGTCCCGGCGACGCTCGCTATGTGCCACCCCCATGGGAGGAAGTCGAGCCGGCGATGTCCGCGTTGGAGCGATTCCTTCACGACGATCCTCCGTCTCCCGTTCTGATCAAGGCTGCGCTCGCGCACGTCCAGTTTGAGAGTGTTCATCCGTTTCTCGATGGCAACGGACGGGTGGGCCGGTTGTTGATGACGCTTCTGCTGGTCGAGCAGGGGGTACTGCGACGACCGTTGCTCTACTTGAGTCTCTATCTGAAGCGGAATCGCGACGCCTACTACGAGAACCTGCAGGGGGTTCGGACCGATGGCACCTGGGAGGATTGGCTGCGCTTCTTCCTCGAAGGCGTGGTTGAGGTGGCGGCTTCCATGGCCGAGACGACCCGAGGTATCGTCGAGATGATCGAGCGTGACCGGCAGCGAATCCATGGATTGGGACGCGGTGCAGCTACCGCCCATCGTGTTCACGATGTGGCGGTAAAGCGGGTGGTCGTCAAAGTGCCGACCGCGGCCGAACAGCTGGGTCTGTCGGAGCCTCCTGTCTACGCGGCCGTCTCGAGGCTTGAGGAACTCGGGATACTGCGCGAGGTAACTGGCAAGTCGCGAGGCAAGACCTACGTGTACGGCGAGTACATGGACATCCTCAACGAGGGGACCGAGCTGTGAAGTCGGATTCGCGCCCAGTCTTGAGCGAGAGAGCCCTGAAAGCGGTTCTCGCCGTAATTGCCGCTTACCACGTCGTCACCGGGGTGCTGGCACTGGTTGCGCCCGACACCTTCTTCGACCAGATCGGCCACTACGGGGTCGAGAACTCCCACTACGTTGGTGACGTCGGGGCGTTCATGCTGGCCTTCGGCGTCGCCGTGGCGATCTCGATCTGGCGCGCCTCGTGGCGGGCGCCGATCCTCTGGCTGGGGGCGCTCTGGTACGGCTTTCACGCGATCAATCACGCTTTTGACACCGGCGAAGCGAAGAGCGAGGGGCGCGGCTGGGGAGACACGCTGGCGATTGCCTTCGGAGCGGTTGCTTCGGCCTGGCTGGCGCGGGTATCGGAACGGTTGAGATGAAGGTCTTCGTTGCGGGCGCAAGCGGTGTGATCGGCCAGCCGCTGGTGCGCCGGCTCGTCGCGGCCGGACACGATGTGACGGGAATGACCCGCAGCGAGGACCGCGCGGTCGAGATCCGTGCCGCCGGGGCCGAGGCGGTTGTCTGCGATGTCTTCGATGCGGCCGCTCTGGAGGCCGCGGTTCGAGAAGCCGCGCCCGAGACGGTTGTTCACGAGCTGACCGCGCTGCCGGCGCGGCTCGACTACAAGGCCAAGCAGGACCCGCTGGCAGCGACCAACCGCGTGCGCACCGAGGGCACCCGCAACCTGCTGGCGGCGGCGCGGGCCGCGGGCGCGCGGCGTTTCGTCGCCGAGAGCGTCGCCTTCTTCTACCGGCCCGAGGGCGACTGGGTGAAGGACGAGGAGGCGCCGCTCAACCTCGACGCCCCGGGCAACTTCGGCACCGCGGCCGCGGCCCTTGCGGACCTCGAGCGCCAGGTCGCCGGCGCTGAGGGCATCGAGGGCATCGTCCTGCGCTACGGCTGGTTCTACGGCCCCGGCACCTTCTTCGACCGCGTCGGCTCGCAGACTGAGGACGCATCGAAACGCCGCCTGCCGATAGTCGGCAGGGGCGCCGGAACCTTCTCCTTCGTCCAGGTCGAGGACGCCGCCGCCGCGACCGTGGCCGCGATCGAGCGCGGCGCGCCCGGTACCTACAACGTGGTCGACGACGAGCCGGCGCCGATGCGCGAGTGGGTGCCCGTGTTCTGCGCTGCGGTGGGGGCGAAGAAGCCGTTCCGGGTTCCCGTCTGGATCGCGAAGCTGATCGCCGGCTCGGCCGCCGTCGCCTCGGCAACCCAACTGCGCGGCGCCTCCAATGCCAAGGCCAAGCGTGAGCTCGGCTGGCAGCCGCTGTACGCAAGTTGGCGCCAGGGATTCGCGGACCGCGGCGCGCGCGGGTAGCCCCATCTCGCCGTTGTCGCGGCGACTCATAGGATGGGCGTCGCATGCCTGACCTCGCTGTCGCCAAGGAGACGCTGCTCGCCGAGCTGCGTGAGCACTCGCTGATCCTCGGTGAGGTGACGCTCGCCAGCGGTGCGACGGCGCAGTACTACGTCGATGCGCGGCGGGCGCTGCTGCGTTCCGCCGGGTTCCTCGCCGCCGGCGAGTTGATTGCCGCGGCGGCAGCCGACGTCGGGGCGGGCGCTGTCGGCGGTCCGGCTACCGCGGCGATCCCTCCATCCTGCGCCGCGCTTGCGGTTCCGGCCGGCAGGGATCTGCTCGGCTTCTTCGTCCGTGGCGAGCGCAAGCAGCATGGGCTGCAGCGCTGGGTCGAGGGCGCGGTCGAGCCCGGCGCCCGCTGCCTCGTGGTCGAGGACACGGTGACGACGGGCGGCTCGACCGCGCAGGCGATCGGGCGGATCGTCGAGCAGGGACTCGAGGTCGTCGGCGTGGTCGCGGTTGTCGATCGCTTGGCCGGGGGAGCGGAGAAGATCGAAGCCGCTGCCGGTGCCCCGTACCGAGCCCTGATCACGATCGACGAGATCTACCCTGAGCGCCCCGACCGGCGCTGAGCCCAAGTTACGCTAAGCCAGCTTATGCTAGGCTAGCTTAGCCATGATAAGGGAAGCCTATGAGTGGGCCGCTCGCGATCAGTTCCGGGGCCGCGATAACGACCTGGAGAGCCTGCGCCGCTGGTGGGACGGCAAGGGTAGCGACGGGTTGGCGCTCTACGGTCGCCGCCGCGTCGGCAAGTCCTGGTTGCTCCGTGCCTTCGCCCATGGCAAGCCTGCCTTGGTCCTCGTCGCCGATCAGGGCGCCCCCGGTCGCCAGCTCTCTCGCTTCGCCGATGCACTGGAGCCCCTGCTCGGCGTCAGGCCCGACCTTCCCGACCTGCCCTCTCTCTTCCGTGCCCTCTACCGGCTGAGCGCTCGCGATCGGGTTCTGGTTGCGATCGACGAGTTTCCCTACCTCCTTCCCGGCGCGGAGCGACCGCGCCGCGAGGTGCTCACCGGCGTTCAGGCCGTGATCGAGGAAGAGCGCGACGCCTCGCGGCTCAAGCTGATTCTCTGCGGATCGCACATCGCTCAGATGCAGGGCTTGCTCGCCGAGCAGAGCCCGTTGCGAGGACGGCTCGATCCTCTCTCGGTCGAACCGCTTTTGCTTCCGGACGCACGGCCGTTTCTCCCGGATGAGTCGCCGCAGGGCAGGATCGAGCGGTTCGCGGTGAGCGGCGGGATGCCGATGTACCTGACCGAGCTGGCCCGCCGCGACAGCCTGCGGGCGGCGCTGTGCGAGTCGGTGCTCGATCACCGCGGGCCCCTCTTCAACGATCCGCGCGAGGTCCTCGAGCAGGAGTTTCGCCGTCCCGGGACATATTTCTCCCTCTTGGAGGAGCTCGCGAGCCGCGAGCGGGGGATGGATGATCTGACTGCCGCACTGGGCAGTTCCCACTCCTCACTCAGCCCTTATCTCGGCGAGTTGGTGAGGATGCAACTGGTCGAGAAGCGCTCCCCGCTCACCTCCGAACGCGAGCTGCGCTACCGCCTCCGTGACGACTTCCTGCGCTTCTGGTTTCGCTTCGTCTTCCCCTTTCAGGAGAGCCTCCGCGCCGGCCTCCGCCCGGGCGATCACTACGACGCCGAGGTCGCACCGGCGCTGGCCGAACACGTGGCCCCGGTGTTCGAGAGTGTCTGTCGCCGTTGGGTACGTCGCACCATGGGCAGGGAAGCAACTCAGGTTGGCCCCTGGTGGGGCCGGGCGCTGGATCGTTTGCGCGCAGACGGTTCGCGAGGCAGCGAGGAGATCGACATCGTCGGCTCGACTCGATCGCGGGTCACGCTGGTTGGCGAGTGCAAGTGGACAACGAAGAAGATGGCGAGCAACGTCCTTGACGACCTCGATCAGTTCAAGCTGCCGGCCCTGAGCCAGGCCGGCGCCCGCTTCGCCGCAAGCGGTCCCCGCATCCTGCTCTTCTCCAAGAGCGGCTTCAAGCAGACCTTGGTCGAGCGGGCAGCCGCCCGCGAGGAGATTGACCTGATTGACCTCGGTCGGCTCGATCTGGGCCTGGACTGATCCTGCGCACGTAGGATTGCGCCCCCGATGGAGCCCGACGCCGTAGAGATCCGCGTGCTCGGCTGCCTGGTCGAGAAGCAGCTCACGACGCCCGACGCCTACCCGCTCTCGCTCAACGCCCTGCGCCTCGCCTGCAACCAGTCGACCAACCGCGACCCCGTCGTCGACTACGACGAGCAGGCCGTGGTCGAGGCATTGCGCCGGCTCGCCTTAAGGGGCTGGACCCGACTCGCCAGCGGCGCCGGCAGCCGCGCCCGCAAATATCGCCACCTGCTCGATCAGGCCTTCGGGCTCGACGACGGCGAGGTTGCCCTGCTCGCCGTGCTGATGTTGCGCGGGCCGCAGACTCCGGGCGAGCTGAAGCAGCGCGGCCGGCGGCTGCACGACTTCGCCGACCTCGGTGCCGTCCAGGCGACGCTCGAGCGTCTGGTCGAAGGCGGCCAGGTCGCCCGCCACGAGCGTCGGCCCGGGCAGAAGGAGGATCGCTACGAGCAACTGCTCGGCCCCGCCGAGGTAAGGAGCGAGCCGGCGGAGGACCTGGATCCTGCCGAGGACCGGCTCTCTCGCCTGGAGCGCGAAGTCAGCGAGCTGCGGGCAGAGCTCTCGGCACTCCGCGCAGAGCTTGGCGACTGACCGGCGATGCGCTACCTTGACGCTTGGTCCCGGACGTAAACGACCTGGTTCGCAACGCAGGGGAGGTAGGGAGGTCGATGTCCAGACCAACGTTTTCGCGCGCCCGCTTTCGACTCGCGGCGGCGCTGTTTTGCCTGACCGTGATGCCGGTCTTTCAGGCCCCGGCCGCAAGCGCCGGTCCCGGCTATCAGCTCGACGCATCCGATCCCACGATCTCGCTGGCGGCGGAAGTCCCGACGGGCATCGCCGTCGACCAGGTCAGTGAAGAGATCTACGTCGCCGAGCTGAGCAAAGGCTTGTTCCCCAACCTCAATCCGGGCGAGATCGAGCAGCTCGAATCAGACGGGACGCCGACCGCGAGCTCGCCCTTCACCACGGGAGGGCAGGATTTCTTTGTCGCCGTCGCCGTCAATCCCGTGACGCAGGGGATATACACCTACCAGGCCGAAGGCACGACGCCGTTGGGGCAGAAAGGCAGCTCGAAGATAAGCGGCTTCTCCTCCTCGGGCGTCCTCGGCGCGTCGTTCTCCCCAACCAATTCGCCGGCGAAGACGCTGGCGGCCGATTCGTCGGGCCGCGTCTACTTCCCCAACAAGAGCGCGCATGGCGTCCAGGTCTTCAGCTCCGCCGGCACCCTCGAAAGCACGATCACCTGCGGCGACTGCCCGGGCGGGAGTTTCAGCGAACCGACCGCGGTCGCGTTCAACCCCGCCGGCAAGCTCTACGTCGTCGACCGCGGTAGCGATCGGGTGGTCAAGCTCACCCCCTCGGCGGGCAGCTACGCGTACGAATCGACGCTGCAGAGCGGCGGTGGGGCCGCAGCGATCGCGGTCGACAGCGCCGACGGCGACACTTTCGTCGGCGATCTCGTCGGCGACAAGTACCACGTCGTCGCCTACGACTCCTCGGGCACCGAGCTCGATGACTTCGGCACCGGGCTCCTTCACGCCTCGCTGGTCGAAACCGCGACCGGTCAGCTCGCCGTCAACGGCACCACTCACCGGATTTACCTCAGCGATCCCGGTGCCAAGCAGCTCTGGGTCTTCGAACGGATCGCCTCGATACCGGCACCGACCGCGACGGTGATCGCCCCCTCCCCGGTGGGCCAGGTCGAAGCGACGTTGGGCGCCACGGTCAACCCCAAGGGGCACGTACTCAAGACCTGTCACTTCGAATACACAAACCATGCCGATTTCCTCGCCAACGGCTATGCCAATGCGAAAACGGCGGCCTGTCCGCCGCTGGTCGGGGAACGGGAAAGCACGACGATCTCAGCTGCCGTAGGCAACCTCACGCCCGCAACGACCTACGACTACCGGATCCAGGTCGGCAATCACGGCGGCTCTGCCGAAAATGGCCCGCAGGAGTTCGAAACACTGCCGCCGCTGCCGCCCGAGGTCACCACCGAAACGGCGAAATCGATCACCAAGACCACCGCCACCCTGGCCGCGTCGGTCAACCCGAAGGGCGGCAAGATCTCCAACTGCCACTTCGAGTACATCGACGAAGCCGGCTTCCAGAAAGCGGGCTTCACCGACGCCGGCTCCAAAAACTGCTCGTCGACCCCCAAAGGCAACGTCGCCACCGCGGTCATGGCGAACCTGAGCGCTCTTGCCGCCGGCACGAGCTACCGCTTCCGCATCGTCGCGACCAACAACTCGGGAACGACCAAGGCCGGAGAGCAGACCTTCGCGACGGTGGCCGAAACCTGCGCCGAAAACTCGGCCCTCTGCCCGACACAGGAAGCGCCCCCCGCGACTTCCTCGCCGGCGCCGGCGATCACGCCTTCTCCGGCGCCGGCGCGGACGAAGAAGCGGCTCAAGTGCCACAAGCACTTCAAGAAGAAGAGGGTCCGCGGCAAGCTCAAGTGCGTCAGGGTCAAGAAGCACCGCCGCAGGCGCTAACAGCCTTTCTCCACCTGTAAAAGCTGCCATTTGCAGGCAAGACACGCGTGTCTTGACAATTAGACAACCGTGTGTCTTAATCTCTCCACGATCCAGAGACGCAGATGTCTGCGTTTTCTAGGTCCGAGTACAGGGACATAACCGAGCCTCGAGGAAGCCGCTAAGGGAAGCGGCGGGCAGAGGGGCTCACGGGACAAGGAGAGAGATCCAGATGTTCTCGACGCTACGCACACGCTTTGGCATCCCCGGAGTGATCTCGGTGATCGCCCTGGTCTTCGCAATGTTCGGCGGCGCCTACGCCGCCTCCAACTCTTCAAGCGGTCACGCAACCGCTTCAAAGGAGTCCAAGAAGGCCAAGGCCAAGAAGGGCCCCAGGGGTCCCAAGGGCGCCACCGGGCCTGCCGGTCCGGCCGGTGCTCAGGGCCCGGCTGGTCCTGCCGGGGCCAAGGGCGACGTCGGGGCCAATGGTGCCAACGGCGGAGCCGGGCCGACTGGCCCGACGGGACCGACCGGTCCCAAAGGGCCGACAGGCCCAACGGGTCCGACCGGTGCTACAGGTGCGACCGGCTTCAGCGGCTTCACCGAAACCCTGCCCTCGGGCAAGAGCGAGACGGGCACTTGGAGCTACTACCAGCCGCCGGCCGCCAACAACCTCTCTCTGACGACTCCGATCTCCTTCTCGATCCCGCTGGCGACGAACGGCACCGAAGCCTTCTACTTCAGCCGCGAAGAAGTCGAAGTGGCAAACGAAAATGAAGCGGAACTTGGCCACGGCTGCAAATGGGAAACCGAAGAATTCGAAAACCCCGCCGCCAGGCCGGAATCGACCACGGCGGGAGTGCTCTGCGTCTTTGCCTTCGAAGAAACGAACTTCGGAAAGCTCGAAAAAGAGTTCTTCCGCAACCCGGGCGACCCGCTGGTCAAAGGGTTCGGGCCCTCCGGTTCCTTCCTCACGTTCAAGAAGCAGACGACGACGGAACCCGAAGAACTGAAGGCCGCCGGCACCTGGGCGGTTCAGGCCCCCTGACGAAGCGACCGTGGAGCCCCACCGCCGAGCGCAGCAGGCGCCCGGCGGTGAGGGCTCCCTCGACCGCCGGCCGACCCCAAGCACGCCCAGATGACGCACGGAGGAGCCCAGATGAAGCAGCCAGAGCGCAACCGCAAGCACACCCGCCGCCCCGCCGCCCTCGGCGCCGCCCTCGCGGCCGTGCTCTGCCTCGGGCTCCTCGCCGCCTCGGCCGCCTCGGCCGCCTACGAACAGGTCGCCAACTTCGCCGGCACTCCGGGGGTGCTGCACCCCCTCCCGCCGGGGGGACTCATACCAGCAGAATGGCCCGAAAAGGTCCAGCTCGGCCGCGTCGGCGGGATGGCGGTCAACTACACTGGCACTGGCGGCGTACCGAAAGGCACAATCTACGCGGCCACGAATAATTCCAATCGCGGCCAGGTCGCCCGCTACAACCCCGACGGCAGCTTCAGCGAGCGCTGGAGCTTCGAAGGAAACCCCGAACCCAAAGAGCGCTGCGGCCCCGAAGGTGCCCCCGCTTTCCCAACCTGCGCCAGCCAGCCGGAAGGGGGTTCCGGCTCTGTCGACGTCGACGTCGACCAGAGCACCGGCAATGTCTACGTGTATAACGGAGGTGCGCTTCCCGGCGAAAACCAGATCCACGTCTATACCCCCGATCGCGCCGAACTGATCGCCGAATTCGGCGAGCGGGCGCCCAATAGTCAAACAGTCGCGGAAAGCCCGGAAAAGCTCCACAACGGCGACCTATCCCATGTCGGCGCGATCGCCGTGGACGCCACCGGCGTCGTCCACGTCTACGACGACGAAAGCATTCTGGCGGGCGGCGGCGGCCATCAGCGCCTGATGACCTTCGAACCGCAGAGCCCCGGCGACTACGAACACTACGCCTACGCCGGCCAGTCCCACGACCTCGCAACCAAAGGCGCAGCGCCCCAGTACCCGGTCGCCGACGCCGCCGGTGACCTCTACGCCGCCTCCGAACTGGGCCGCTTCGTCAAGCTCGATCCCTCCGACCCGGCGGCGCCGCCGCTCTGCGAATTCAACTACCCCAAAGGCAACGTCTCCTCGATCACGGTCAACCCGCTCGGCGGCGAACTCTTCTTCAACGCAGGGGACAAAGGGATCATCCACGAGCTGGGCGGCGAATGCCAGGAAGGCAAGTTCGCCGAAGTGGGCCAGATCCAATTCTCGCCCAAACGAAACGAACTCAGCGGGCTGGCCTTCGACCCGCTGCGCGAATACGAAGCGGGCCGCCCGCCCGGCGTGCTCTACGCCGGCGCCCCAAGCGGCGACGGCGGCAAAAAGGAAGGCAGTTTCCCCAATTTGCTGGCCGAATCCTCGATGGGCTACATATTCTCCCGCCCGGCGGCGATCCCGCCTGTGGTCGAAGCGGAGTCCTTCGCCCACGTGACCCAGACCACGGCCGAGCTGCGCGCCCAGATCAACCCGAAGAGCTCTGCCACCCGTTACGCCTTCCAGTACGAGACCGAGGCCCAGTACGAAGAAAACGCACCGTCGGAACGCTTCGCGGGCGCCCAGGAAGCTCCGCCCGGCGGCGCCTTCCTCGGCGAAGGCACCGAAGCGATCAGCGCCACCGGCGCCCTGGTCGGCCTCGAGCCCGACACCAGCTACCGCTTCCGCGCGGTGGCGACCAGCCACTGCTCGGTCGAACACCCCGCGGAAGTCTGCGAAGCGACTGGCACGACGCTCGCCTTCCACACCTTCCCTGCCGAGCCTCCCGGCCTGCCCGACCACCGTGCCTACGAGTTGGTCTCTCCCGCCGAGAAGGGCGGCGGCCAGGTGGTGCCGGCTGAACCCTCGCTCGGCACCTGCTCGAGCTTGGCCCACTGCAAGCCCAACACCCAGTACACCCACTTCCCGATGCAAAGCGCCCCCGACGGCGAAGCGATCGCCTACGAGGGCGAGGCCTTCGATCCCGAACACGCCTCGCTGATCGAAAACGAGTACCTCGCCCGCCGGGACCCCAAAGCCGGCTGGCAAAGCGCCAACCTGACCCCGACCCGGATGGCGAGCAAGGGCAACAATGGAGGCAACCTAATTAGCGGCTACCGGGCTTTCGATCCGACGCTAAGCAAGGGCCTGCTGGGGCAGCAAGGTCAGCACCAAATCCTCAGCCCCCAAGCCCCGGTCGGTTACGAGGACCTATACGCCCAACCGAGCGGCGATCCCGCCGCGCTGACGCCGCTGCTGAGCGAAGCGCAGCTCTTTCACCGCGTCGGCGGCAAGTTCCAGATGCACTACGCCGGAGCCTCCGAAGACCTCTCACGGGTCTTCTTCGAAGCCAACGACGCGCTCACCGAAGAAACCCCCTTTGCCCCCGAAGCGATCGACGGCGGCGAAGGCAAATACAACCTCTACGAATGGCACGAAGGAAACCTCGCCCTGGTCAACGTAATGCCCGGCAACGCCGAAACCCAGCCCACGGGCTTCGGCGCCAGCCAACCGTTCTCGCCCAGCACGCATCACGATCTCAGCTGACGGCAGGCGCGCCTTCTTCGCCGACGAATCGGGTCAGGTCTACCTGCGCGAAGACGGCGAAACGACGCGGGAGATTTCCACCGAAGGCACGCCCGACCCGGGCAAGTTCGCCCTCGCCGCCACCGACGGCTCGGCCGTACTGCTGGCAAACGGCCACCTCCACTACACCGAAGGCGAAGAAGCGACGGTCGACCTGACCAGGGCAAAGGGGGCTTTGAAGGGGTTGTGGGAGAAAGCGAAGACCTCTCCCACATCTACTTCGTCGACACCGCCGCGCTTGACGAAGCTCCGGGCGCCGAAGGTGAAGAAGCCCAAGCCGGCAAGAACAACCTCTACTCCTGGGCGCAGGGCGAAGGCACGCGCTTCGTGGCGCGGCTGGTCGTCGCCGACAACGCAGGCGACCTCGCGAGCGGCTTCGGCACCTTGGATTGGTATCCGCCCAATCAGCGCACGGCCGAGGCGAGCCCGAACGGGCGCTACCTTGCCTTCGCCTCCGAGGCGCGGCTGACCAGTTATGACAACACCGGACCCACCTGTCACCTGATCAATTTCGGCGGACGCGAATTCGGGCCCGGACCTTGCCGGGAGGCCTTCCTCTATGACTCGGCCACGGGCAAGCTCACCTGCGCCTCGTGCAACCCCAGCGGCGAAGCGGCCGCTGGACTACACCCACGCTGCGGCAAGATCTACGGCGGCCGAAGGCTTGCCCCAGCCGCGCTACCTGACGGACGAAGGCCGCCTCTACTTCGACAGCCGCGACTCGCTCGTCCCCGCCGACACCAACAAGGGGTCGAAGACGTCTATGAGTACGAGCCCCAGGGAGCCGGCACCTGCACGAGAGCAGCGGGCTGCACCTCGCTGATCTCCGCCGGCACCGGCGCCGATCGACTCCAACTTGCTCGACGATCGACGCCAGCGGCAAGAACGTCTTCTTCGACCACCCGCGACCAGCTGACGCTGAGAGACAAAGACGAACTGATCGACCTCTACGACGCCCGCGAAGGCGGCGGGATCGCGGCCGAAACCGAAGTCGCCAGGGCCGAATGCCAGGGCGAAGCCTGCCAGCCGCCGGTCGCTCGCCCCCAACGACCCCACCCCCGGCTCCTCGACCTTCGAAGGGGCGGGCAACGTGAAGGAAGAAGCCAAGGCCAAGAAGCACAAGAAGAAGCACTCCAAGAAGCACAAGAGCCACAAGCGAAAGAAGGCCACAAGCACAAGAAGAAGCAGGCCCAAAAGCGAGCCGCCAAGCACAACCGCGGAGGTGCAAAGTGATCGCCCGCAAGAGACTGATCGCCCTCGCGGCCCTGGCCTGCTCGCTGGTCTTGCCGCCTGCCGCCCAGGCCGACTTCGGCCTGGTCCCCGGCAGCGCCACGGTGACCGCGCCGAAACAGCAACGGCACGATCGCCGCACAGGCCGGCTCGCATCCGGCCGGACTTCACCGTCCACTTCGAGCTGAAGAGCGACGGAAGCGGCAAATCCGAAGGCGGGCAGATGCGCGACGTCCTGGTCGACCTGCCGCAGGGTTTGATCGGCAACCCGCAGGCGATCCCCTCCTGTTCGCGCCAGGACTTCGAAGGCTTCCAGCCCGACTGTCCGGTCGACTCCCAGGTCGGCACCCTGCGGGTGATCAGCCCCGGCGTCGGCGAATCAACGGTCCCGTCTACAACGTCGCCCCGCCGCCCGGGGTCGCGGGCCATGCTCGGCTTCTCGGGCGGCGGCAACATCTCTCCAGTACGCCTCGGTGCGTAGCCGAAGAAGGCTATGGGCTGCGCGTCGCGTGCGCTCAACATCGCCGACGGAAGTCACCTAGGTGACCGAGAAGATCTGGGGGGTGCCGGCGGCAGATCGCAAACGACGCCGAGCGCTGGTGTTTGCAGCGAAACCGGAACCGTAAAACCCGGCGGCTGCACCACGAGCGCGCCGCTTCGCTCCTACCTGACTCTGCCGGCCACCTGCGATGCGGCGCCGCAGACGACGGTGTCGGTCGACTCCAAGCAGGAACCCGGCGGTCTACTCGGCGAAACGGTGAAGGCGCTGCGACGCCGGCGGCCAGCCCCGAGCCGCTGACCGGCTGCGACGCCGTTCCCTTCAACCCCGAAGTCGCCTCCCAGCCGACCTCCAAGCTGGCCTCCAACCCATCGGGGCTGGACTTCGAGCTGAAGCTGCCCAACCAGGGCCTGACCAGCCCCGGCGGCATCACCGAAACCGAGCCCCGCAAGGTGGTGGTCACCCTGCCCGAAGGGATCGACCGTCAACCCCTCCTTCGCCGAAGGCATCGGTATCTGCCCCGAGGCCCGGTACGGGGCCGAGCAGCTCGAATCGCGCGCCGGGCGCCGGCTGCCCGGAAGCCTCGAAGCTGGGCGAGGTCATCGTCCACACCCCGCTGCTGGAAGAACCGGTAGAAGGCTCGCTCTACCTGGCGGCCCCCTACGACAACCAGTTCAACACCCTCGCCGCCCTCTACATGGTCGCCCGCGCCCCCGAACGCGGCGTCCTGGTCAAGCAGGCCGGCAAGATCGAGTTCGACCCGAGCCACGGGTCAGATCACCACCACCTTCGAAGACCTGCCGCCGATCCCCTTCAGCTCCTTCAAGCTGCACTTCCGCGAAGGAGCAAGGGCGCCGCTGGCCACCCCGCCCGGCCTGCGGGGAATACAAGACCGTGGCCAGGCTCACCCCCTTCTCGGCATCAAGCGATGCCGAAGCGATCACCAGGGAAGCCTCCTTCCAGATCGAACAGGGCGCCGACGGCGGCGCCTGCCCCTCCGGCGGCCTGCCGCCCTTCCGCCCGGGCCTGATCGCCGGCGCCATCAACAACGCCGCGGGAAGGTTCTCCCCCTTCAACGTGCGTCTGTTCAGAACCGACGCAGAACAGGAGTTCACCCACTTCTCGATCAAGCTGCCCCCCGGGGTGGTCGGCCAAGCTGGCCGGGAGTCCCCTTCTGCCCCGAGGCCGCGATCGCCGGGGCCAAGTCAAGGACGGGGATCCACGGCGGCGAGGAAGAGCTCAACTCGCCCTCCTGTCCGGCCGCATCTGAAATCGGCCACACCCTGGCCGGGGCGGGAGTCGGCCAGGCCCTCGCCTACGCCCCGGGCAAGGTCTACCTCGCGGGCCCCTACCACGGCTCGGCGATCTCGCTGGTCGCGATCACCGCCGCCAAGGTCGGGCCCTTCGACCTCGGCAACGTGGTCTTGCGCTACGCCTTCAAGGTCGACCCCGAAATCGGGCGAAGTCTTCATCGACGCAACGGGCTCGGACCCGATCCCCCACATCATCAAGGGGGTACCGGTGCACGCAAGGGACATCCGCGCCTATACCGACCGCCCTGACTTCGTCTTGAACCCGACCTCCTGCTCGAGAACCTCGACCGCATCGACCCTGCTTGGGAAGTGGTCTTGACTTCGCCTCTGAAGCAGACGACCGCCCGGTCACCGTCTCCACTCCCTTCCAGGCAGCCGACTGCGCCGCTCTTCCCTTCAAGCCGAAGCTCTCCTTGGCGCTCAAGGGAGGAACCAGGCGAGGCGCCTACCCGGCCCTGACCGCGAAGCTGAAGATGAACGGCTTCGGCGAAGCGGGGATCAAACGAACAGAAGTGATCCTGCCCTCCTCGGAGTTCATCGCCAACGCCCACTTCAACACGATCTGCACCAGGGTCGTGTTCAAGCAGGGCGCCCACCCCGGGGAAATGTGTCCCGCCGGGCTCGATCTACGGCAAGGCCAGTGGTCAGGACCCCGATCCTCTCCGAACCGCTGACGGGTCCGGTCTTCCTGCGCTCCTCCGAGCACCAGCTCCCCGACGTGGTCGCGGCGGTTCACAACGGCGAGATCGACGTCGTCTTGGACGGCAAGGTCGACTCGGTCAAAGGAAGGCTCCGCAACACCTTCGAATCGACCCCCGACGCCCCGGTCTCCTCGGTCGTGCTGAAGCTGCGCGGCGGCAAGAAGGGCCTCTTCGAAAACAGCACCAACCTCTGTGCCCGTACCCACCGCGCCGAAGCCGACTTCACCGGCCACAACGGCAAGGTGGCAGAACTGCGACCGAAGCTGAAGCCGCTGGGCTGCAAGAAGGCCCGCAAGCACAAGCGCCAAAAGCACAGGGCGCGCTGAGCGATGCGCAAGACGGGCGGGGGCCCTGGCCACGGCGCTGGCAATGTTGGCGTGCGCATCGCTCGCCCACGCCGCCGTGGTCCAAGAGGGCAACGTCAGGGTCAGCGTCCTCAGCCAAATCCTCCCCTACAAGCTCCCCCGCAAGGGAACGGCCCCGATCGCCGTCTTCGTCTCGGGCCACCTCTCCGAACCGCACGGAGGGATCCCTCCCCAGCTGCAGGAGATGACGGTGGAAGTCAACAAGCACGGCTTGCTGCAATCGAAGGGCCTGCCCTCCTGTCCGCTGAGGAAGATCCAGCCCGCCTCGACCGAAAGAGCCCTCTCTTCCTGCGGCGATGCCCTGATCGGCTCCGGGCAGTTCTGGGCCCACATCGTGCTTCCAGACCAGGGCGCCTACCCTACCCACGGGCGGCTGCTGATCTTCAACGGAAGACAGAAGGGCAAGCCGGTGATCTTCACCCACATCTTCACCGCCAACCCCTTCTTCAGCTCCTTCGTCATCCCCTTCACGATCCGAAAGAAGAGCAATGGCGCCTATGGGACCAAGCTCTCGGCCTCCCTGCCCCAGGCCCTGGGGGACTGGGGCTACGTCGATCGGATCAAGCTGACCTTGAAGCGCAAATACCGCTTCGGGGGCAAGCAGCTGTCTTACTTCAACGCGGGCTGTCCCGCTCCGCAGGGCTCTCCGCGGACTGTCTTCCCGTTGGCGCTTGCGAGCTTCGCCTTTGCCGACGGGAGTGATCTGAGCGCGAAGGTTGAAAAGTCGTGCGCGGTGAAGGAATAGGGACCCGCCGCTAAGCTGGTGCGAGGCTGAGTGACGCGCGTAAACAACGGTTGTTGCTGCGTGCCGGCCTGGCGAGCTTGGCGGTCGTTGTTGCGCTCGTCGCCTGGCTCGCCACGCGGCACGACGATCAGGGCAACGGCGGGAGCGAAGCTCAGGCTGAACCTGCCGTAGCGATCGTCTCCCCGGCACGCCTCGCCGCGGCCGGCGCGAAGCTCGGCCAGCCCGTCTACTGGGCCGGCTCGCTGCCCGGCACCGAGCTCGAGCTGGAACAGCTATCCGAAGGCGGGGCGCGGGTCGTCTACCTGCCCGCCGGCGAGGAAGCGGGCGCGGACTCGACGACGGCCCTCACGATCGGCAGCTATCCGCTCGCCGATCCCGAGGCGGCGCTGCGGGAATTCGCCGCTCGTCCGGGGGCGATCGTCCGCCACGCGGAGGACGGCAGCGAGATCGTCAGCAGCCGCGAACAGCCGACCAGCGTCTACTTCGTCGGCCCCGACAAGACCGTGCAGGTCGAGGTCTACGATCCCTCGCCGCGGCGGGCGATGCGGCTCGCTCTCTCGGGCCGGGTGCGGCCGGTCGCCGGGGCCGGACGATGAGCATGTTCGTCGCCTGGGTCGTCTTCCCGCTGGTCCTGGCGCTGCTCTGCGCGGGCGTCGGCATGCTGGTCGACCTGCTCAGCGGCCGGCGCCTGCCGGGAGCGCTGATCCTGCCCACCGGCCTCGCCGCGATGATCGTGATCGGCGAGTTCACCACCGCCACGGCGGCGACGGCGAAGCTGACCATCCCCGCCCTGCTCTTCTTCGCAGTGCTCGGCGCCGGCCTCTCGTTCCCCTGGCGCTTCCGCCGTCCCGACCCCTGGCTGGCGGCCGCGACGCTCGGCATCTTCTGCGTTTTCGCCGCCCCGGTCGTGCTCTCCGGCTCGCCCACCTTCGCCGGCTACATCAAGCTCGACGACACGGCGACCTGGTTCGCGCTCACCGACCGGGTGATGGAACACGGGCACAGCATCGCCGGGCTCGAACCCTCCAGCTACAGGGCGACGCTCGAATTCAACCTCGCCGGCGGCTACCCGGTCGGCACCTTCATCCCCTTCGGCGCGGTGCAGAAGCTGGTCAAGGGCGACCTCGCCTGGGTCTTCCAGCCCTACATTGCCTTCCTCGCCGCCATGTTGGCGTCCTCGCTCTGGCAGATCCTCGCCGGGCTGCTGCCCTCGCGGCGGCTGCGCGCCCTCGCCGTCTTCGTCGCCGCTCAGCCCGCCCTGCTCTTCGGCTACTCGCTCTGGGGTGGGGTGAAGGAGGTCGCCGCGGCCGGTGGGGTGGCGCTTGCTGCCGCCCTCGCGCCGGCGGTCGTGCGGACCGATGCGCGTTGGCGCGACGTGATCCCGCTCGCGGTCGCGGCGGGCAGTCTCGCCGCCCAGCTCAGCGTCGGCGGCCTGGTCTGGATCGGGCCGCTGCTGCTCGCCCTGGTGGCGATCGCGCTGCGGCGCTTCGGTTGGCGGCGGACGCTGGGCCTGGCGCTGCCCTTCGCGCTGATGGTCGGTGCGCTGGCGATCCCGACCGTCTCGGAGGGCCTGCTGCCGCCCTCGGCCGAGCCGCTCACAGATCCCAACTCGCTCGGCAACCTCGTCGCCCCGCTCAACCCGGTGCAGCTGCTCGGCATCTGGCCGGCCGGCGACTTCCGCTTCCACCCCGAACCGGTGATCGCCACCGCGGTCCTGATCGCACTCGGCATCGCCGCCGCCGCGATCGGGCTCTGGCTCGCCTGGCGCCGCCGCGACACCGCGCTGCTGCTCTACGTGACGGCGCTCGCCGCCTGCGCCGCGATCGTCCTCGTCGGCTCGCCCTGGAACGGCGGCAAGGCGCTGGCGACCGCCTCGCCGATCGTGCTCGCGCTGGCGATCACCGGGGCCGCCTCGCTGCTGCGCTTCGATCGGATCAGCAGTGCCGCCCTCGTCCTCGTCGTCGCCGGCGGGGTGCTCTGGTCCAACCTGCTGGCCTACGGGGGCGCCAGTCTCGCTCCCTACGGGCAGCTGGCCGAACTCGAGCAGATCGGCGAAGTCTTCGCCGGCGAAGGCCCGGCGCTGATGACCGAATACAACCCATACGGAGCCCGCCACTTCCTGCGCGAACTCGACGGGGAAGGAGCCTCGGAGCTGCGCGTGCGCGAAGTGCCGCTGGCCGCCGGCGGCACCGTCGAAAAGGGCCAGGCGGTCGACACCGACGAACTCGCCCTGCCCGACCTCTTCGAATACCGCACGCTGGTGCTGCGCCGCTCGCCCGTGCGCAGTCGCCCGCCGCTGCCCTACCGTCTGGTCTGGTCCGGTCGCTACTACGAGGTCTGGCAACGGCCCGCGAACTTCGCCGGGCCGCTGCCCGAACACCTTTCGTTCGGGGGCGAATTCGAACCCTCCGCCGTGCCGGGGTGCGGGGAAGTGGGCGGCCTGGGCGAGTTGGCGCTGCTGCACCAGATGAGCAACCCACGCCTGGTCGCCGCCCACCACGCTCCGGTCTACGACGCAACCGAAGGCACCCTGACGGTGCCCCGCCCCGGTCGCTACGCGGCCTGGCTGCTCGGCTCGGTGCGGGGCAGCGTCGGGCTCTGGGTCGATGGTCGCAAGGTGGGGGAAGCGCGGCACCAACTGGAGAACGAAGGCAGCTTCATCGAGCTCGACGAACCCCGGCTCAGCGCCGGCACGCATGAAGTGGAACTGCGCTTCGGCGGCGCCGACCTGCACCCCGGCAGCGGCGGCTTCCCCCGCCCCGCCACCGGTCCGCTGCTCTTCTCCCCGGCGGGAGATCCGGAAGGCCGGCTCGTCTCCGTCCCCGTGGCCGAATCGCAGCGCCTCTGCGGCAAGCCCTGGGATTGGATCGAGGCGGTCAGCGGCGGCGGCTTCTGACGCAACCGCCCGCTTATCTTTGGGAACCCGGTCTATCCTGACCGTGTGACCGAGAGCAGCGCAGGCGGATTCCGGCGACTGCCGCCCGGTCCGCACGGGATCCCTCCGGAGCTGGTCGAGCGCAACCAGCGCGAACGGCTGATCGCGGCGATGGCCGAGGTCTGCGCCGAGAGCGGCTACGCCGAGTCCTCGGTCGCCGAGGTGGCCAAGCGCGCCGGTGTCTCCACCGCGAGCTTCTACCGCCAGTTCAAGGACAAGCGCGAGTGCATGCTGGTGAGCTTCGAGGAGCTGTTCGGGCGCCTGCTCTCGGCGATCGAAGCCGGCTGCCGGGCCGATGCGACGGTGGCGGAAAGGGCGCGGGAGGGCGCGTGCACCGCTGCGCAACTGCTGGCCGCGGATCTGCCCACGGCACGCCTGCTGAGCATCGAGGTGCTCGCCGCCGGGCCCGAAGGGGTGCGTGCCCAACAAGCCGCTATCGAGCGCCTGGCGGTGCTGTTGGAGGGCTCGAGCAGCGGTTCGTCCGGGTCGGGCCGCGGCGCTGGATGGACCGTCGTCGCGGCGATGGTCTCGCTTGTAGGCGGCCGAGCGGCCGAAGGCAGCCTTCCCACAGAGGCCGAACTCGAGGCCATCGCAACGCTGTTTTGAAGGTCCTAGCCCTATAGTCATCCTGCCGCGCTCGGAGTTCATCGCCAACGCCCACTTCAACACGATCTGCACCAGGGTCGTCTTCAAGCAGGGCGCCCACCCGGGGGAAATGTGCCCGGCGGGCTCGATCTACGGCAAGGCCGTGGTCAGGACCCCGCTGCTCTCCGAACCGCTGACGGGCCCTGTCTTCCTGCGCTCCTCAGAGCACCAGCTCCCAGACGTTGTGGCCGCAGTGCACAACGGCGAGATCGACGTCGTCTTGGACGGCAAGGTCGACTCGGTCAAAGGACGCCTCAGGAACACCTTCGAATCGACCCCCGACGCCCCGGTCTCCTCGGTCGTGCTGAAGCTGCGCGGAGGCAAGAAGGGCCTCTTCGAAAACTCGACCAACCTCTGCGCCCATACCCACAAGGCAGAAGCCAACTTCACCGGCCACAACGGCAAGCTCGCCGAACTGCGGCCGAAGCTGAAGCCGTTGGGCTGCAAGAAGGCCCCGATCGCCGTCTTCGTATCGGGTCATCTCTCCGAACCCCACGGAGGGATCCCCCCGCAGTTGCAGGAGATGACCGTGGAAGTCAACAAACACGGCCTCTTGCAAAGCAAGGGCCTGCCCTCCTGCCCGCTGGGGGTGATCTGAGCGCCAAGGTGGAAAAGGCTTGTGGGGTGAAGGAATGAGGAGAACGTTGTGCGGCTTCGCCGCATTCTTTTTGCCTCGCTAGGGTTGAAAGGCATGAGCTGTCTGGGGATGATTGGCAGGCAGCGCCAAGGCCAAAGTCAGGGAACGAGGCAAGGGAGATGGAGATGAGTGGGATTGGTATCGGGCGAGTAAAAACGCTGGGGATCGCCGTTGGGCTGGTTGCGGTCCTCTTGTGGGCGCCCGTCGCGCGGGCCAGCTATGACCCGATCGCGTCAGGGACGACCAAGCTCATTCTCGACAAGCACTTCCTCGCCTCGCTTAAGAAGGTGGGGGTGAAGGTCACGGCCAAGGCCTCGGGGAAGCGCAAGGGCTCCACCCTGTTTCTGCCGGTAATCGGCGGCAAGTCCGATCCGACTATCAAGAAGGCTGAAATCGAACAGGACGGCACGGTCGTCTTCCAGGTCGGCAAGCGCAAGGTTCCGCTGCGCAAGATCGAGCTCAAGGCGAAGCACACGCCGCTCTTCGCCAAGGTCGGCGGCAGCCAGCTGAAGGTGGCAACCTCGAAGACGACCAAGGTGACGCGGGCGGGCTTTGCCACCGCCTTCAATGCCAAGGGGCTGAAGCTGACCAAGAAGGTCGCCACCCGCCTCAACAAGAAGCTGCGTACCAAAGACTTCTTCAGCGAAGGCCAGCTGATCGGCAAGATCAAGAGCCAGGCCGTGCCCCAGCGGGTGACGATCCTGCCCGAGGGTCAGGGCACGCTCACCCCGGACCCGGCGATTCTCGCCAAGTTCAAATCGCTCTTCGTCTCGCTCAACCCGATCAGCCCCGCCGAACTCTCCCCGGGCCCCGTCTTCCGCTTCCCGATCGCGATCGGCGGGCAGATCGCTCCCGACGCCTCGGACGGCACCCTGCGCCTCGGCGGCGCGATCGAACTCCTGCAGCTGGGGGCTGGGCAGGTCTTCCAGAAGGAATACTGGCTCGACCTGGCCGCCAAGGACATGAGCTCGGAAGTCGATGTCGAGCCCACCCCGGCCTTCCCCGGCAAGCTGGGGCGGATCGGCAACTACGCGATTGGCATGGCCGGCGCCGCGGTCGCCTCGGACCCGAAGAGCCGCACGATCTCGCTCTCGAACGCGACCCTGACCCTCGACGCCCAGACCGCGCAGACCTTCAACGACGCCTTCGCCGCCGGCAAAGCCACGTTCGCGCCGGGGGAAGTGTTCGGCACGGTCAGCTTCGCGGCGGTAGCGCAGTAAGGGAGGGTTGATTCCGCCGGCTGTTTATACGAACATACGTTCGTATGGAGGTTGCCTGTGCCCTGATCCCCGATTCCGCGCTTGCCGACCCGGTCGAGGCCGGCGAGCTGACCGAGGGGCTGTTGCGTCGACTTGAGAGGATCGGCGCCGCGGTCGAGTCGGAGCGGGCCGGGGAGGCGTTCTTCGTCCTCGATGGATTGCGTGGGATCCACGGGGGCACGAGCGCCGGGGTGCTGGCGGCGGCGCGGCGTGCGGCGAAGGCGGAGGTGCGGATCGGGGTTGCGCCCACCCGCTTCGCCGCTCACACCGCCGCGCGGAGGGAGGCGATCGTCCCGCCGTCGGCCGCAGGCGACTTCCTGGCAGGGCTCCCCGTCTCGACGCTGGTCGGCAGGCTGGAGCTGTCGCCGCGCGAGGCGGGGAGCCTGGTCGAGACGATGCGGCGGCTGGGGATCGAGGCGCTGGGCGACCTCGCGGCGCTCTCCCCGGGCCGCATCGCCGATCGCTTCGGGCCGCCGGGGCTGGAGGCGCTGCGCCTGGCCCGCGGCGAGGACGCGGCGCTGCGCCCGCGCCGACCGCACGAGGATCTGGCCGAGCAGCTCGATCTGCCGGAAGGGGCTGCCGGCGGCCAGCTCGAGCACGCCCTGAAGCTGCTCGTCGCCCGCCTGCTCGCCGCGCCCCAGCGCAAGGGCAGGACGCTGCTGGGGCTGCGCCTCGGCGCCGTGCTCAGCGGTGGCGGCAGCTGGAGCGTCGAGGTGGGGCTTGGCCGGCCGACCGCCTCGGAACGGACCCTGCACGGGGTGCTCGCGCCGCGGCTGGAGATGCTGCCAGGGCCGGCCGTCGCTCTGCGCCTGCGGGCGCTCGGCCTCGGGCCGCCGGTCGGCGATCAGCTCGAGCTCTCGGTCCACGGCTCCGAGCACCGGCGTCGCCGCCTGGGCGAGGCGATCCGCGAGGTCCGCACAGCCCAGGGCGGCGATTCGCTGCTGAGGATCGTGCCGCTCGACTCCGCCTCGCGCTTCCCCGAGCGCCGGGCGATGCTGACCCCGGCCGCGGGCCGTCGGTAGCGCTTCTGGCGCGTCGGAAATGACGCTTCCGTGACATTCCGCGCACCACGAGTGCGGAATTGCCTGCGACAATAGGTTTCGTGTTCAGTCGCCGCAAAGAAAGTATTCGCGAACTCATCCAGCACCAGAGCAAGGAGTCCGAGCGCCGGCATGAAGAGTCCGAGCGCCGCCATCAAGAGTTCCTGCAGCGCGAGGAGAAGCGCAAGAAGGAATTCGATCGCTATATGGAAAAGCGCGACGAGGAGAGCAGGGAGCGCGAGGCGGAGGGCAGGGAGCGTGAGGCGCGGTTGGAGCTCCTCACCGAGGAAACCAGGGAGTTCAACCGCGAGATCTTGCTTCGCAACGAAAAGGTCTACACGAGGCTGATCGTGCAGATGGAAGAAAACACGGAGCAGATCCGAGCGAACACGCAGGCCGTGCTCAGCATGCTCGATCGCTTCAACGGCCCCGGCCAGGCCGCCGCTTAGCGCCACCTTGTTAAGAGCCGACGCTCCGACTTGACTCCGTTCGTCCAGTCATACGAACATACGTTCGTATGACTCCAGGATTGCGCAGGCTCTACGTGCCACGGCCAGTGAAGGTCGAGGCCGACTCCGCGGGCAAGCCGTTATCGGTCGACGGCGTCGCGGTCGAGGCGGTGCGGGAGGAGTGGGTGGTGGAGGACCGCTGGTGGACGCCGCACCCGCTCGGGCGCCACTACTTTGAGCTGGTCCTCGCCGACGGTCGCAACCTCGTCGTCTTCCGCAGCATCGTCAGCAGGCGCTGGTATCGGCAGCGGGGCTGAGCCAGTGGCCGCGGTCGTGCATCTCTTTTCCTCTTTGGCCCTACGATCTGCTCACGATGGCCCCGCGACTTGCAACCCGCTCCGATTGGCTCGCCGCTCACCCTCCTGCCCCGGAGCGTTTGACCCAGACACTTGCGGTGACGGCACAGCGCACCCGCTCCGGCGAGGACTTCCACCGGGCCATTCGGGAGTTCCTCGACGAGTTTGCCCTGCGCGTGGACGAGCACTCGCGCTCGGACGCAATTGTCGAGAAGCCACTTGCCACGGGGGATCCTCGCCAAGACGCCTATCTGGGCGCACTGGCCGAGCACCTCGCGGTCACCCACGGGCTGGAGCGTCCGGCCTGGTCGGTGGAGCCCGACCGTTTCCTGCCTCGCTTCTGGTTCGTAAGCGAGGTCCCCGGCTTTCGAGCGATCTCGATAGCCCAGACGCCGGCGGCCTTTCGTCGTCGCAACATCCTCGTGCCCGAGCGCTCCCTGCATCGTGTCTGAGCGATGGATCGCGGCGAGATAATCGATGCCCTCACGGCCCTGGCCGGCGAGCTGACCCAACGGGGAGTCAGCGCGGAGATGTACGTGGTGGGAGGCGCCGCGATCGCCCTTGCTTTCGACGAGCGACGCTCGACCCGGGACATCGACGCGGTCTTCGAGCCAAAGGGAGTGGTGTACGAAGCGGCCGCATCGGTGGGCGAGCAGCGGGGCCTGCCGCCGGGGTGGCTCAATGACGCGGTCAAGGGATTCCTCGCCGGGGAAGATCCGGCCGCCGCGCCGGTCCTCGACCTGCCTGGCCTCCGCTGTCTCGCTGCCTCCCCCGAGACCCTGCTCGCGCTCAAGGTTCTTGCGCACCGGGTGGGAGAGGACGAGGCCGACCTTCGCTTGCTTGCGGATGTGTTGGGCTTGGAAAGCGCTGAAGAGGTTCTCGCGATTGCCGAGCGCACATACGGTGACCGCCTCGATCCGGCCGCTCGCTTCTTCGTCGAACAGGTCTTCGAGTCGGGATAGCGCTCCGGCTCTTCCCCCCGGCCTATGAGGCCGGGGGCCCCCTACGTAGAGCTGCACGCGCACTCGGCCTTCTCCTTCCTCGACGGGGCCTCGACGCCGGCCGAGCTGGCGGTCGCCGCGGCGGAACTGGGCTACCCGGCGTTCGCCCTGACCGATCACGACGGGGTCTGGGGCTCAATGGAGTTCGTCGACGCTTGCAGGGGGCTGGGGGTGAGGGCGATCACCGGCGCCGAGGTGACGGTGGGGGACGCGCACCTGACGCTTCTCGTAGAAGACGAAACCGGCTACCGCAACCTCTGCCGCCTGCTCACGGCCGCTCATTCCCACACCCGCGACAACTCGCAGCGAAGTGCCGGGCAGCCGTCGGTGAGCCTCGAGCAGGTGGAGGAGCACGCCGCGGGGCTGGTCTGCCTCTCCGGGTGCGCCGGGGCGGGAATGCTTGCCGTCCCCTGGGAGAGAGGGGACGTGGCGGCAGGGGCGGAGGTCGCCCGCGGGCTGCTCGGCACCTTCGGGCGCGACCGCTTCCGGATCGAGCTGCAGCGGCCCTACTGGCGTCGCGACCGCAGTCGCAACCGCTGGCTCGCCGGGCTCGCGGAGCGGCTGGGGATCCCCGCCGTCGCCACCGGCAACGTCCACTCTCACGCCAAGCATCGCGCCCACCTGCAGGACGCTTTTGTCGCGATCCGGCTGGGGATGACGCTGGAGGAGTCCGAGCCGCTGCGGCGGGGGAACCGCAGCTCGTCCCTGCGCTCGCCGCGGGCGATGGCCGGGTGCTTCGCCGAGCATCCCGACGCGGTCACTGAGACCCTGCGGGTCGCCGAGCGGCTCCAGTTCGACCTCAGCCGCGAGCTTGGTTACCGCTACCCGCGCGCCGAGGAGCCGGGCGTCGACCGCAAGCTGGGAGAGCTCAGTCGGGGGCTGCTGGGAGAGCGCTACGCGGGGTCCCGGTACCGAGCCAAAGCCGAGCGCCAGCTCGAGAGCGAGCTCGGGACGATCCGCGCCCTCGGCCTCTCCGGCTTCTTCCTCCTCCACCACGACCTGCTGCTGCTCGCCCGCGAGGTCGCCGCCGAGGTTCGCGGCCCCGACTCGGCCCGCTCGGTCCTGCCGCCCGGCCGCGGCCGCGGCTCCAGCGTCAGCTCGATCGTCTGCTACCTCACCGGCCTTTCCCACATCGATCCGGTCGCCAACGAGCTCAACTCCAGTCGCTTCCTCAACGAGGAGGTCGGCAAGGGACCCGGCGCGACGATGCCCGACATCGACCTCGACTTCCCGCGTGACATCCGCGAGGTGCTGATCCCGCGCGTGCACGAGCGCTACGGCGCCGAGCACTCGGCCCTGGTCGCCGCCTTCCCCACCTACCGCCCGCGCGCCGCCGTGCGCGACCTCGGCAAGGTGCTGGGGCTGCCGCCGGCGGAGATCGACCGGGTGGCGAAGCTGGTCGGCTTCCACGAGCGCGGCGGAGAGATCGAGCGCGACGTGGTCGCCGCGATCGGCGCCGAGCGGGCCGCGACGCCGCGCTGGCGGGCGCTGCTGGCGCTCTGCCCGGAGGCGATGGGCCTGCCCCGCCACGCCTCCCAGCACCCCGGCGGCATGGTGATCTCGACCCGGCCGCTGATCGACGTCTGCCCGGTCGTGCCGGCGGCGATGGCGGGGCGCCAGATCGTCCAGTGGGACAAGGACTCCTGCGGCGACGCCGGCTTCCTCAAGATCGACCTGCTCGGCTTGGGAATGCTCTCCGCGGTCGAGCGCTGCGTCGAGGAAGTGGGGCGGACGCGGCGGGAGCGACTTGACCTCTCGCGCATCCCCTTCGACGACCCCGAGACCTTCCGCTCGATCCGCGCCGCCGAGACCACCGGTGTCTTTCAGATCGAGAGCCGCGCCCAGATGTCGATGCTGCCGCGCACCCAGCCGCGCGACCTCGACGACATCACCGTGCAGGTGGCGCTGGTCCGCCCCGGCCCGATCCAGGGCGGCGCCATCCATCCATATATAGAGCGGCGCAAGCGGCTGCGCGAGGACCCCGGCTTCGAGATCCCCTACGACCACCCGCTGCTGGAGTCGGCGCTGCGCGACACGCTGGGCACGATCGTCTTCCAGGAGCAGGTGATCGAAGTGGCGATCGCCCTGGCCGGCTTCAGCGCCGCGCAGGCGGACTCGCTGCGGCGGGCGATGAGCCGCAGGCGCTCCGAGGAGGCGATCCGCAGGCACCACGAGGACTTCGTCGCCGGCGCCGGGAGAGGGGCGTCTCCGAGGCCGTGGCGGAGAAGGTCTGGGCGCAGATTCGCGGCTTCTCCGGCTTCGGCTTCCCCAAGGCGCACTCGGCCGCCTTCGGCCTGCTCGCCTACCAGTCGGCCTGGCTGCGGGTCCACCGCCCGCCCGAGTTCCTCTGCGCCCTGCTCAACGAGCAGCCGATGGGCTTCTACCCGCCCGACGCCCTGGTCCACGAGGCGCAGCGTCGGGGCGTGCGCTTGGCAGGGCCCGACGCCAACCGCAGCCGCGTCCTCTGCCACGTCGAGCCGAGCGAGGCGGCCTCACCGTGCGGGTCGGCCTCGGCTACGTCAAGGGCGTGCGGGCGGAGGAGATGGAGAGCCTCCTTGCCGAGCGCGAGCGCAGCGGCGACTACGCCGGGATCGCCGACCTCGCCTCGCGCTCGGGCGCCTCCCGCAACGCCCTCGAGCGCCTAGCCTGGGCCGGCGCCCTCGACGACCTCGTCGGCCGACGGGCCGAAACGTCGATATGTCACGTTTTCGGCCCGTCGGCGGGGTTGCCGGGGAGGCGGGAGGCGCTTTGGGAGGCCGGGGGGGCCGGGACCGGCGTGCGCCACGGCGATGACGTGCAGATGGCGTTGCCGCTGGAGTCGCCGCGGGCGCCCGCGCTGGAGCCGCTCGACGAGTGGCAGCGGGCGATCGCCGACTACGGCTCGATCGGGATGACGCTGGACGAGCACCCGATGGGCCTGATGCGAGAGGACCTCGACGCCGAGATCCTGCGCAGCACCGACCTGGCGAAGGCCGGGAACGGCGCCACGGTCGAGGTCGCCGGCATGGTCGTCGCGCGCCAGCGTCCCGAGACCGCCAAGGGCATCGTCTTCATGCTGCTCGAGGACGAGCGCGGCACGGTCAACCTGGTCGTGCCGAAGGCCGTCTACGAGCGCTGCCGCGCCGCCGTCCGCGCCGCCCCCCTCATCCGCGCCAAGGGCAGGCTCGAGCGCCACGAAGGCACCACCAACGTCGTCGTCAACGAGGTCACCGAGCTCCCCGCAAACCGCGCGCGTGTTGTTGCCGAGTTGCGCGCGGTGGCTCCGGCGGGGCACAGCTTTGGCAGGCGGCGTTAACCGACAGCCTGCATGGCCGCGGGTGCTCCCGCCTCCGCGCAAGCGCACGGCTCGGGCATTGGGAAGAGGCGGAGGAAGCGCTTGGCGGCCTGCTTGGGGCCCTCGATCTGGGCGACTCCAGCGGCGAGCGCCTCGCCGAAGGGGAGTTGGCCGGCGAGGATGGCGGCGAAGGTCGGGGCGTCGGCGAGCGCGATCGTTGCCGCTGGATCCTCGGCCGCACCGCGGCCGAGCTCGACCTCGCCGTCGGCGATCTCGACCCGGAAGCGGTCCTCGCCGATCCGCAGCTCGTACGTGGCGGTCAGCTCGCCCGCGGCCTCGACATCGAAGAGCGAGCGCAGGGCGAGCACGATCGAGTCGGGGCCGATCTCCTGCGAGTCGGGGGGGATCGGCGAGCGGGCGCCCCAGGCGCCGAGCTTGGTCACGACCGGCTCCAGCTCACGGCCCCACTCGGTCAACTCGTAGACCGTCGACGCCGCCGGCGGCGGCAATTTGCGACGCTGTATGACGCCCCCGTGCTCGAGGTCGCGCAGCCGCTCGGAAAGAATGTTGGAGCTGGCATGGGGCAGCCCGGTGCGCAGATCGGTGAAGCGCTTCGGGCCGAGCAGCAGTTCACGAACCACCAGCAAGGCCCAACGCTCGCCGACGACGTCGAGGGCGTAGGCGAAACGACAAGCCTCCCCGTATGAGCGCTTTGTCGACACGTAAATAAGCTTACAACCATGAAATGCGGATAAGCAAGTTAGTGGTTGTTTTTCTGCACTACTTGATAAGGTGGCCGACATGACGAACACGAACGACAACCGCTGGCTCGCCCTCTACGTCCTCTGCGCCGGGATGCTGATGATCGTCCTCGACGTGACCATCGTCAACGTCGCCCTGCCGACGATCCAGGACAGCCTCGGCTTCTCCCAGAGCGGCCTGGCCTGGGTCGTCAACGCCTACCTGATCCCCTTCGGCGGACTGCTGCTGCTCGCCGGGCGCCTCGGCGACCTGCTCGGGCAGCGGCGCATGTTCCTGATCGGTCTCGCGGTCTTCGTCGCCGCATCGCTGCTCTGCGCCGTCGCCGAGAATCAGGCGATGCTGATCGGCGGCCGCTTCCTCGCCGGGGTCGGCGGCGCGCTCGCCTCGGCGGTGATCCTGGGCATGATCGTGACGATGTTCCCCGAGCCCCGCGAGCAGGCAAAAGCGATCGGCGTCTACGGCTTCGTCGCCTCGGCCGGCGGCTCGATCGGCCTGCTGCTCGGCGGCATCCTGACTCAGGCGATCAGCTGGCACTGGATCTTCGTGATCAACCTGCCGATCGGCATTGCCACCGCCTACGGGGCCACACGCCTGGTCGAGGACAAGCCCGGCCTCGGCTTCAAGGCCGGCGCCGACATCCCCGGCGCGGCTCTGATCACCAGCTCGCTGATGATCGGCGTCTACGCGATCCTCGGCGTCAGCGAGCACGGCTGGGGCTCGGCGCAGACACTGATCCTCTTCGCGGTCTCCTTCGCCCTCGGCGCGACCTTCATCGCCCGCCAGGCGAGGATCGAGAACCCGCTGATGCCGCTGCGGCTCTTCCACTCGCGCAACGTGGTCGGCGCCAACCTGATCCAGGCCCTCCTCGTCGCCGGCATGTTCGGCATGTTCTTCCTCGGCGCCCTCTACCTGCAGCGGATCCTCGGCTACGACGCATTGCAGGTTGGCCTCGCCTTCCTGCCGACGACGATCGTGATGGGCACGCTCTCGCTCGGCTTCTCGGAAAAGCTGATCATGCGCTTCGGACCGCGCAGGACGCTGATCCCCGGCGTGATCATGGTTGGCATCGGCCTGCTGCTCTTCGCCCGCACCCCGGTCGACGGCAACTACCTCACCGACCTGCTGGCGCCACTGCTGCTGGTCGGCCTCGGCGTCGGCACCGCCTTCCCCTCGCTGATGACGCTGGCGATGTCGGGAGCGACGCCGGAGGACTCGGGCCTCGCCTCAGGCGTGGTCAGTACCAGCATGCAGGTGGGCGGCGCGATCGGCCTCGCCGTGCTGGCGACGCTCGCCGCACAGCGCACCGACAACAAGATCGCCGCCGGTGCAGACCATCTGGCCGCGCTCAACTCCGGCTACCACCTCGCCTACCTGATCGGCGCGATCCTGGTCGCCGCCGCCACGGTCGTCGCCGTAACCGTCCTGCGCGAAGTCCCAATGCCTTCCCCCGAGGCGATGGCCGAACACGCGCACGCCGCCGAGCAGGACCCAGAGCCCGCCTACTCCGAGGCCTAGGCCTTCCGGTGCGCCTTATGCACCAATAGGGAGCAAAAGGCGCACCGGAACGGTCAGATCGACCTCAACCGGGGAATACGCTGCGAAGCACTTGGGCGAGGCGCTGCGGGTCTTCGAGTTGGGGGTAGTGGGCTAGCTCTGGGAGCTCGCTCACTGCGACCTCGGGGCGAAGCTCGCGCAGGGCTGCCAGTACGGCGGTGGTCGCAACCGGGTCGCGCAGGCCCCAGGCGAGGCTGAGCTCGCCGGGCCACTCGCGGATCGCGCCGTGCCAGCGCTCGGCGTGCTCTTCGCGCTGGTCCATGTAGGAGATCGTGCGGTGGGCGAGGGTGCGGCCGCCGTTGTGGCAGATCAACGCCCACTGGTCCTCGGCCTCCGCCTCGCTGAGCGGGTGCGCGTCTGAGAAGACCGAGCCGAACTGGTGGCGGAAGAAGCGCTCGCTGGAGAGCCTGGCGACAAGCGGGCCGAGCGGACTGCGCAGCGCCTTCTGGGCCGGAGTCGGGCTGGCCGCTTCCAGCACCATGCTGCCGTTGAAGAGCACGATCGCGGCGATCTTCATCTCCAGCTTGCCCTCGAGGTCGCGCGCCATCAGCTCGTTGGCGACCGATGTGCCCATGTCGTGGGCGAGGATGAAGACGGGCCGGCCGCCGCCGTGGCGGCGCACCAGCTCCTCGGTCAAATCGGCCTGCCAGAAGAGGCTGTAGTCGTGCTCGCGCGGCTTCTGGGAGAGGCCGAAGCCAAGGAAGTCGAAGGCAAGCACATTGCCCGGCACGCCGTCCTGTTCCAGCAGCAGACGCCAGTCATAGGAGCTCGAGGGGAAGCCGTGCAGGAGCAACAGCAAGGGACCCTCGCCCGCCTGGCGGAAGCTGTGGATCCGGTAGCCGCGAAACTCCTCACTTCGCCCGCGATCCTGCCAGGCGCGAACGCGCCCCGTCAACGCATCCGACATTGATCCCGCTCCAGGGGGGTCAATTTCCGAAGCGCTTGACGAAGGCGAGGGCGTTCTCGGCGACCTCGCGCCAGCCGTGGTCGATCGTCAGCGAGTGGCCGCGGTTGGCGAACTCGGCGTGCTCGGTGACGCCCGGGTTGTGGCTCTGCTTCTTGAAGGCGGCCTTGCTCATCGCCGGTGGCACCGCGTGGTCGGACTCGCCGGTGGTGATCAGCAGCGGCCCGCGATCGGGGTTCTTGGTGTCGGCCTTGGTCTCGGCGGCGGGGTTGAAATTGGCCATCGCCGCCTGGAAGATCGGCTTGCCCGGCGCGGCGACGTGGTAGCGCTCATAGAGCTCGCGCGCCTCGTCCTCGCTCGAGCGCGTTGGCCCAGCCGTAGCGGAACTGGTCGAAGCTCAGGGTGACCGCGCGGCCGCTTGTTGAGCGGGTTGCCGAGCACCGGCAGGGTGGTGCGGATCGCCGCGATCGGCAGCGGCAGCACGCCCTTGAACGGGGCGGGGTCGACCGCGACCGAGGCGAAGGAGAGGCCGCGCCCGGCGAGGATCTGGGTGATCAGGCCGCCGAAGGAGTGGCCGACGATCGCCGGCTTCTTGTCGAGCGCCCCGATCGCCTCAGCGAAGTGGTCGGCCACCTGGACCACGCCCTTGCCGGCGAAGCCCTGCGGGTTTGCCCGCGCTGCCTCGACCGAGTCGGGGTCATCGGGCCAGCCGGGGGCAATGGGCGCGTAGCCGGCCTCGGCGAAGAGGTCCAGCCAGTTCTGCCAGCTGCTCGGCAAGAGCCAGAGGCCGTGGATGAAGACGACCGGGGTCTTGCCCGACGCGTTCGCCTGCTCAATCTGCTGCTGCTCGCCCTGCGTGATCGTCGCCATATACCTGTCCTTAGGTGAAATTTCTCTCGCATCGTCAAATAGACGAGCGCCGTGGTCGATGAAGCGTCCATGTTCTCACTCCGAAGCAAGTCCAAGTCAGCGCGGCGCGCCTCCGCGACAACCCTCGTTCTCGCCACATGCGCGCTGGCGGCCGCGATCCCCACCGCTGCACTCGGGGCCCCGGAAGGCGGCGAAGGACTGCCGGCCGTCCCCCAGCTTGCCTTCGAACCGGGCAGCTATGACTTCGGCCTGCTCGAAGCCAATCGCTCCAACGCCCAGAACAACTTCCAGCTGCGCAACGTCGGCAGCGTGCCGGCGCCGGTCTACTCGATCGAAATCGTCGGCTCGGGCTCCAACGCCTTCTGGACCGGCGGCAGCGACTGCTTCAGCCACGCGATCGAACCCGGCGAAAGCTGCTGGGTCCAGGTCTACTTCAACCCCTATGACGCGGTGCCGTTCTCGGCCCAGCTGCGCGCCCGCTCCGAAAGCGGGACCGAATTCAACGCCGAGCTGAGCGGCGAAGGCGGCCGCCCCGAACTGCGGGCCGCGACCGACCCGACCAACTTCGGCGCGGTGCCGGTCGGCGCCGGCGGCGTCACCAAGACGATCGACGTCACCAACCAGGGCAACATGCCGGGCGGCGCCTTCATCGCGGTGATCTCCGGCGGCGCGATCGGCAGCTTCCACCTGCTCGACGAGAACTGCACCGGGATCGCGCTCAGCCCGGACGCGACCTGCAACCTGCAGGTCAGCTTCGATCCGATCAGCACCGGCGCCAAGACGGCGCGCCTCTTCCTCGCCGGCGACGGTGAAGGCGGCGCCCAGATCACGCTGACCGGTGTCGGGCTGGAGGCGGCGCCCGCGCAACCCGAGGCGGCTCGCGGGTCGACGAGTACGGCCGCGCCCAAGCGCAAGCCGCGGCGCAACCACTCAAAGCGCGGTGCCATGCGCAGGCGCGGTGTCATGCGTAACCGCAGCGTCAAGATGGGCCTCACGGCGCGTCGCGAGAGCCGCTGAGCCGGATTCGGTGCAACGCTTTACAGCCTTCCCGGCACCGTAAAGCGTTGCACCTGTCTCCGCGGGGAGCTCAGCCCGCCGCCTCAGCCCGCCGCAATCCGCCGCGGGCCCAGAGGGCGAAGAGGATCGGCAGCGTCACCGCAACCGCGAAGGCGAGGGCAACGACGACCGGTTCGCCGGAGATGAAGCCGCGGCCCGCCTCGAGCAGCGCCGTCACCGGGTTGACCGAGGCGACCGCGTGGATCCAGCCGCTGAGCAGGCTGAGCGGCACGTAGACCGGGGCCAGGAAGAGGATCAGGAAGACGGGAAACTGCATCAGCGGGCCGCCCTGGATCGAGCGCACCCGCATCGCCACGCCGGCGGCCCACAGGGTCGCGGTCAGGTTGGTCAGGATCGCCATCCCGTAGAGGCCGAACAGTTCGACCCCGGCGCCGCCGACCTGCATGCCGGCGATCAGGGCGATCGTGGTCAGCACGGTCCAGGTGATCGCCGCCCGGGTAAGCGCCGCGATCGCGTAGCCGGCGATGATCCCGTTGCGGTTGGCGGCGGCGAGCAGGTAGCGGTTGGCGAAGCCGATCTCGAAGTCACGGGCGATGCCAAAGCCGGTGAAGACGCCGCCGAAGGCCGCCGACTGCAGCAGCACGAAGACGAACTGGAAGGCGGTGTAGCCGCTGGGGAAGTCGAAGCCGGGCACTTTGCCGACGGCGGAGAGGCCACCGGCGAAGGCGATGAAGAAGAAGAGCGGGAAGACGATCGCCGGCGCCAGGAAGGCCGGGTTGGTGAGGAAGTTGTGGATGCTGCGCCAGGCGACCGCGCGGGCGATCGCGCTGAAGCCGGCCGGCCGCCGCTCGCCGCCGCTCACGTCCGCACCAGCCGCGTCTTCATCGCCCTGCTCGCGGCGAACATGCCGAGGATCAGCACCGCCGCGGCGATGCCGAATCCGAGCGCCAGGGCGCCCGCGTCCCAGCCTTCGAAGAGCAGCGAGCGGAAGGCCTCGAGCAGGTAGGTGACCGGGTTGGCGGCGGCGACGTCGTGGAACCACTGGGTCTGCAGCAGTTCCAGCGGCAGCGACATCGCGGAGATGAAGAGGAAGACGAAGAAGACGGGAAAGAGGCTCTGCACCGCCTCACCCGAGCCGGTGCGCAGGGCGGCGAAGAGCCCGATCGAGCCGAAGGCGACCGTGATCGAGACCGAGAGCGCGACGATCGTCAGCGCCCCGGCGATTCCGGTCACCAGTTCGGCCCCGGCGATCAGGCCGACGCTGAGGTAGGTCACCGCCTGCACGACGCCGAGCAGCACGGTGCCGGCGAGCAGGCCGCTGAGCAGGGCAGCGCAGCGCAGCGGCGTCAGCGCCAGGCGGTTGAGAAAGCCGGTCTCGATGTCGCGGGCGAGGTCGGTGCCGGTGTTCATCACCGAGAAGAGCGCCCCCTGGATGAAAGGCACGGCGAGGGCGAAGGTGAGGTAGGAGTCGGTGGGGAAGCCGGGCAGGTTGGTCACGTCTTTGAGCCCGCCGGAGTTGACCGCGAGCAGGAAGAGCGGGAAGACCAGGGCGGGGACGATCTGCGCCGGCTGGCGCAGCGTGCGCCGCACCGAGCGCTGGGCGAGCTGGCCGACCTGCGTGCGCAGCCCGCTGTTCACGCCGCGGCCACCGGCTCCGGCTCGGCCTCCTCGTCATCGCCCGCGCCCTCCAGCGAGCGGCCGGTCTTGGCGAGGAAGACGTCGTCGAGCGAGGGGGCGTGCAGTTGCAGCCGCTCGATCGCGATCCCCTCACCGTCGAGCGCCCGCACGACCTCGGCCAGCTGCGCCTCGCCGCCCTCCAGCCGCGCCGCGGCGCCGCGCGGCGCCGCCCCGGCGCGCTCGCCGAAGCGCTCCAGCACGGCGGCCAGCCGCTCGAGTTCGCCGGGTTCGCGCGGCATCGCTTCCACGGTCGGGCGGCCGATCTCGGCCTTGAGCTCGGCCGGCGTGCCCTCGGCGACGATCTGGCCGTGGTCGATGATCCCGACCCGGTTGGCCAGCGCGTCGGCCTCCTCCAGGTACTGGGTGGTGAGGAAAACCGTCACCCCCTCCTCGGCTGCGAGCCGCCCGACCTCGTCCCAGAGCGCCGTGCGGCTCTGGATGTCGAGGCCGGTCGTCGGCTCGTCGAGGAAGAGAATGCTCGGCCCGTGGGCCAGCGCCAGCGCCAGGTCGAGCCGCCGCTTCATCCCGCCCGAGTAGCCGCCGACCTTGCGGTCCGCCGCTTTGGAGAGGCCGACCCGCTCGAGCAGTTCCCCCCCGCGGGTTTCGCGCTCGGACTTGCCAATTCCGTGCAGGGCGGTCTGCAGCCGCATGTGCTCGCGGCCGGTCAGCAGCGGGTCGAGCGCCGCCTCCTGCAGTGCCGCGCCGATCGAGGAGCGCACCAGCGGTCCCTGCTTGACGATGTCGAAGCCGGCCACCCGCGCCGTCCCTGCGGTCGGCGGCAGCAGCGTCGTCAGCATCAGCACGGTGGTTGACTTGCCGGCGCCGTTGGGACCGAGGAAGCCGTAGATCTCTCCGGCCTCGACCCGCAGGTCGATCCCGTCGACCGCTCGCGGCCCGTTCTTGAACTCGCGGACCAGCCCCTCGACTTCGATGCCCTCCTGCCGCTCCGTCCCCATCATGCTCCGCAGGCTAGCGATCCATAGGATCGGGTCTGTGAAGCCGGTCACCGTCTCGATCGAAGTGCCTCAGCCCGTCGAGGAGGTCTTCGACCACCTCGTGGTGCTGGCCAACCACGAGGCCTTCCTCGATCACTACCTGATCGACTGGAAGTTCTCCGGACCGCGCCGGGGCGTAGGCGCCAAGGCCGAAGCCAAGGCCAGCGCGCCGATGTCGCAGGACTGGACCGACTTCGAGATCGTCGAGGTGGAGGAGCCCTCGCGGATCGTCGAGGAGGGCGTCGGCTTGAAAGGCAAGCGCCACACTCGCGGCACCTACCGGCTGCGCAGTCTGCCCGCCGGCGGCACCGAGATCTCCTTCGAGCTGGCGTGGCTGGCGACGGCCCGCGCCGAACGCCTGATCCCGCCGCTCACCCGCGAGTTCATCCGCCGGCCCACCGCCAAGGCGATGCGCCGCCTCGCCCGCGAGCTCGCCAAGGGCTGAGCTCGCCCTAGGTCGGCAACGGCTCCAGAACGAAGACCTGGACCGCCATGTCGGGGTCGAGGTGGTTGTCGGACATGAAGGCGAGGACCTTGCGCCCAGTGAGCTCGACGACGGCCGCCTTCATCTCCTCGGCCATGGCGCGTTGGGAGAGCCGGCGCATGGCGAGCACCGCGTCGCCCTCCCCGTAGGAGACGAGGGTCTGCTCGGCCCGGGTCAGCACCTCGAGCATGACCGTGATCAGGGTCTCGCCGCTGTGGAAGGAGTAAGACTTTCGCGGCCCGCGGCCGATCGCCGCCGTATGGATGCGGACCAGCTCGCGGGTGATGGCGGCGTTCAGCTCGCCGCCGCTCAGCGCCGCGGCGCTCTGCTCGCCTTCCGCCCTTCTCATCGCAGGTGAAAGCGGTCGCTGAGGTAGTGCCGGGCGGCGACGATCAGGCCGTTCTCGAAGTGCTCCACGGCCCAGAATGAGGACGGGCCGGCGGGATCGGCCGCGGAGAGCGCGCCGCCGGCAATCACCCTGTCGCCGCCGGCCGCGCTGACCTCGGTGAGGTCGACTCGGTGGCGGTGTTCCATCCGCACCAGGTCGGCGAACCAGTCGCGCACGCCGATGTGGCAGTGGTAGATGGCGTCGATCCCGTGCAGCCTCAGCGGGCGGAAGTCGACGTGTGCGTCCATGCAGGCGAGCATTGCTTCGAGGTCGCGAGAGTTGAAGGCGTCGAACCAGCGCCTGACGGTGGCCTCATCGGCATGGGACATGCTCCGGCTCCACGGGGGGGACCCCGATAGGCCGGATAGCCGCCGCAACAGCCGCCATCGCGCCCACCGTTCTGATGCCAACGCCGAGGCGGCCCTGCGAGGGGTGCGCCAGCGTCGGGCGCGATGGTAACGCGTGCTAGGCGTGAACCGGCGGGACCTTCGCCGCGCCCGCGCCGCTCGGCGCGAAGAGCTGGGCCGAGGGAATCCCGATCAACTCGCCCTGGAAGCGCTTCTGGCGGCCGTAGACGACCCAGGTGGTGTCGATTTCGCCGATGTCGAGATCGAGCCGCAGCTTGTCGGTGTGCTCCTCGAAGTGCTCCATGTGGGTCAGGCCGGAGTCGTAGTCGCCGCGCAGCAGGCCCTCACCGACGACCGGCTTGGAGACGACATCGATCACCTCCTCCCACTGCGAGAGGTCGACGTAGCCCTTGGTCGCCGGCACGATCCCGATCGAGCGCGGCTGCTCGACCTCGCGGCGGCCGAGCAGAACCAGGTGCTTGGTCGGGTAGATGAAGGTGTCGACGACGAAGACCTCGCGCCAGTACTTCTCGGTGATCTCATGCACCTTGGGATGGGCGCTGCACTGGACGAGGAAGGCGTTCGGCGTTTGCCGCAGCAACTCCAGGCCGTCGAAGAAGTCGGTGATCAGCTCGATCCGATATTCGTCGACGCCCTGGAACTCGAGGTAGCGCTGCACCGCCCGCTCATGACATGTTCCCTCGGGCCCGAGCGTGATTACCGTGACTTTGTCGTCTTGGGCTGCGACCATGCGCTGCAATCAGCGTAGCGAGTGAACAGGAATCCTCAAGCAGTGGAAGGGTGGAGATGAGACGAGTTGCCAGGTTCATTGCCGGAGCGGGAGTCGTCGGCGTCCTTACGATGGGCATCGCCGCCACGGGAGCTTCGGCCGCCCCCTGCACCCCGGCGAGCAACATCGAGGCGATCGTCGACGACTCGATCTCGATGGAATTCACCGACGCCAATCGCCTGCGCGTGCAGGCGATGAACCTGCTGATCGACACCCTCGGCAAGGGGACGACGCTCGGCGCGGTCGAGTTCGGCTCGGCCGGCTACCAAGACAACCCGCCCGGCGCTGACACCGTCTTCGCGCCGCAGCCGGTCGACCCCAACGGCAACGCGATGCTCGCCGCGCTCGACCAGAAGATCCACGCCGACAACGGCGCCACCGACTACAACGCCGGCTTCGCCCAGTCCGACGCCGACAATCCCGGCGCTACCGCCCGCATCTTCCTCACCGACGGCGGCCACGACATCGGCACCTACAACGAAGGCCACCTCGTCCACAACGTGCCGACCTACGTGATCGGCTTCGGCGGCATCGCCGCCGGCGAAGACCAGGCGCGCCTGCAGAAGATCGCCGGCGACACCGGCGGCCGCTACTTCCCGCTCAAAGACTCGGCCCAGCTGCAGTCGGTGATGAACACGATCGAGGCCGCGCTCACCTGCCAGACGCCGCCGCGCCAGTTCTCCGACCTGCTCGGCAAAGGCCAGAGCAAGGTCCACAGCGTCGCGATCGGCGCCGCCACCAAGTCGGTTCAGATCACCCTGACCTGGACCAGCCCGCTCGACAAGTTCAAGCTCAGCGGCATGAAACTGACCAACAAAGGTCACCTGCTGGCGGTGGCATCGCGTCCGGGCAAGAAGCCCGGCAAGCTGAAGGTCTCACGCACGGTCAGCTCGACCTTCGCCGTGATCAAAGTTTCGCACCTGCACAAGGGACTGCTGCACTTCGCCGTCAGGGCGGCCAAGGTCGGCTCCGGCGCACCGAAAGTCAGCCTGACCACGCAGGTCGGCCAGAGCTCGCACCACAAATAGGGCGCGGCTAGCCCGAGCCCGGCCGCAGGGCCAGCAACACGAGGTCGTCGCGCAGTCGCCCGCCGCCGCGGGCGACTGCGTCCTGGCGCAGGCACTCGGTCATCTCGGCCAGCTCGAGGTCGGCGAAGGAGCCGGCGAGCTCGGCGAGCGCCGATGGGGCCACGTGCGTCTCCGGCGGCCCGGCCTCGAACCAGCCGTCGGTGGTGAGAACCAGGGTCTCGCCGGCGGCCAACTCGATTTCGTGACTCGGTATCGGCGCGTCGGCCCAGGCGCCGAGGACGGCGCCGCCGCCGAGCTGCACCGACCCGTTTTCGGTGACGTGGATCGCCGGCGGGTGTCCGGCGGCGGCCAGGGTCGCGCTCCAGCGCTCGCCGTCGCGGCGCAGGCGCAGTAGCAGGGCGGTGGCGAAGTCGTTGAGGCTGCGGCCCTCGAGCAGCATCTCGTTGAGCTGGGCGAGCAGCTCTCCCGGCTCGTCAATCTCTCGGGCCAGGCCGCGCATCGAGTGGCGCAGGGCGACCGAGACGCCGGCGGCGACGCTGCCCTTGCCGGTGACGTCGCCGATCATGACCCAGCAGCCGTCCTCGGTGGGGAGGATGTCGTAGAGGTCGCCGCCGATCTCCATCCCCTCGCCGAAGGCGTCGAAGACGACGGCGATGTCGAGGCCGGGAACGTAGGGCGGCTCGGGCGGGCGCAGGCCGCGCTGCAGGTTCTGGGCGATCTGGTCGCGCTCCTCGTAGAGGCGGGCGTTGTCGAGCGCCATCGCGGCGCGGTCGGCGAGTTCGCCGAGCAGGTGCAGGTCCTCGGCGTCGTAGCGCAGGTCGGTGCTGGTATGGAGGAAGGAGATCGTGCCGAGCGTGGCGCCGCGCGCGACCATGGGCGCCACCGCGGCCGATTGGTAGCGGGTCTGTTCGACCAGCTCGCGATGCTCCTCGCTCTGAACGACGTCCTCGAGCACGCTCGGTGCCGTGAGGTCGCGCCAGACCATCGGTTGCCCGGCCCTCAGCACCTGGGCGACCGGGTGCTCGCAGCGCGGATCGAGCGGGGTGTTCCTGCGAATTCGCTCCAGCACCGCGCCGGCATCGGCGTTGACCGCGGCGACGACGCTGTCGCCGACCCAGCCGTCGCGGCGGATGAAGTCGAGCACGCAGAACTCGGCCAGCTCGGGAACCGCGGTCCGCACGATCGTCCGCGCGGTGCGGTCGAAGTCGAGTGAGGCGTCGAGACCGCGCGTCGCCGCGACAAGGAACTCCTGCGCCCGGTGGCGCCTGCTCTCGGCGGTGGTGTCGCGGGCGATCACCGAGGCGCCGACGACACCGCGCTTGGGATGCTCGATCGGGGAGATCGTCAGCGAGACGTTGATCCTGACGCCGTCCTTGCGGATCCGCTCGGTCTCGTAGGTCTCGACCGCTTCGCCGCGGCGCACCCGGCCGAGGATCTCCTGCTCCTCGTCTTTGCGGTCGGCCGGGATCAGCAGCGATATGCGGGAGCCGATCGCCTCGGCCTCGCTGTAGCCGTAGAGCCGAACCGCTCCCGGGTTCCACGAGGTGATCACGCCCCCGAGGTTCTTGCTCAGGACCGCGTCGCGGGTGCTCCGCACCACCTGCGCGAGCCGGTAGATCTCCTCTTCACCGCGAGCGGGGGCAGGCGCTCCCTTTGCGGGCGATGAGTGCACCGAACAAAGCTACTCCAGCATGAACATCTCGACCGCCAGGTCGGGACCGACGTGGACCTGGCTCATGTACGCACGGACCCGCCTGCCAGTCGCCTCCTCGACCACCTCGACGAAATGCTCTTCCATCGTGTCCTGGAAGGTGCTGCGAAAGGCTTCGACCGCGGCTGCCTCGCCGCGTGAGAGCAGGGTCCGCTCGACCGTGGTGAAGCCGTTCCAGAGCACACAGACGATCAGATCCTCGGCTAAGTGGGTCTTGACCTTGGCCGGCCCGCGACCGTAGAAGCGCATGTGAAGCTGCGCGAGGCCATTCGATATTGCTGCCAGCGCCTCCCCCTCGGGGTGCCCGGAATTCAACCCGACTCCTTTTCCGCCCCTCTTGTCCACGGCGTCGAAGGGGAAGAGTTGCGGCGAGCCCCTCCAGCGTTCCCAAACGGTACCACTCGGGACTGCATATCCATTGACTTAGTAGGCTGACTCTCCGACCGAACAGACGGGCCAGCGCGCATGACTTGCAAGAGCTGACCGGGTTGCGGGGGATCTCGATCCAACGCGACCCGTGCAGAGGTCGCGCGAGGAGCGGTTGAGGTTGGCGGTTTTGTCGAACCCCGAGCTCCCAGGACCCGATGGCTGGAAAAGAGACCCCAAAAGGAGGCCAGGCGCTGGTCGAACTCTCCAATGCGATGGTGGCGCTCCATCGCGAGTACTTCGGCCGCGGTCCCGGCGCGGCGAAGAGCTTCGTCAACGACGAAATGGTCGTCTGCGTGCTGACCGACATCTACACGGCGGTCGAGCGCACGTTGATCGCGGCCGGGCAGGCCGAGCACGTCCGCCGCACTCGCAGCCTGCATCAGGAAGCGCTGGAAGCCGAGTACAAGGCCAGCATCGAAGCGATCCTCGGCCGTCCGGTCGAGGCCTTCCTCAGCGTCGTCCACGTCGACCCCGACGTCGCGATCGAGGTCTTCCTGCTCGGCGAGGGCCCCGCGGCTTAAGGTCCTTAGCTGCCGGCCGGCTCGGCGAAGAGGAAGAACTCGAGCGCCAGGTTGGCCTCGACGTCGACCTGGCTGAGGAAGACCCGCACGGTGCGCCCCGTGATCCGCTCGACGACGCCGATGAACTCTTCTTTGACCGCCTCCTGGAACTTCCGCCGGGTCTCGCTGACGTGCTCGCTGGAGCCGGCGCCGATCAGCGTGCGCTCGGCGGTGGTGAAGATCTCCTCGAGGATGCAGACCGCGTAGTCGCTCTGCAGGTAGCTGCGGGCCTTGGTCGGCCCGCGGCCGTAGAGGCGCGCGTGCAGCTGCACGATCTCGCGTGAGAGTTGCGAAACGAGTGCCCCGTGGGCGGTGGGGCTTTCCGGTGGTTCTGGAGGGTTCGGACGATCCAAGCTACGGCTCCTTGTAGATGAGCCGTTTGCCCTGGCTTCGAATTCGTCGCACCCTGCGCGCGAGCCTTGAGACCCTCGTGCCTGGCTGATGCTCGGCGCCGCCAGGGCACTCGAGCGCGGAAAGCATAGCGAGGGTGCCGATGCGTGACCCTCGGCGACGGCATCGCCCTGCTGACCTACGAGCCCGCGGCGGCCTGAGCGAGCGCCGCGACCGCGGCGCGCTCCTCGACCAGAACCCGTTCGGCGACGCCGCTGACCTTGCTGTCGCCGGCCCGTCGGGCGAGGCGCTCGAGCAGCTCGTAGGCAGCGATCTCGAGCTGCTCGTAGGCGGCGACGAAGCCGACCAGCCTCTCCCTCGTGTCGGGCTGGGCGGCGAAGAATGCCCCGACCTGCATGCCGGTCAGCTGCAGCACGGCGTCCCCCGCCCTGTCCGGGCCGGCGCCGCGCACCTCGATCCGTTCGCGCAGCATCGCCTCGTGCTCTTCGCTCTCGCGCAGGTGGGCGACGAAGAATCGCTTCAGGCTCTCCTCCTCGACCAACCCCGGTGCCATTTCGAGCAGCTGCAGGCCCTGCTTCTCGATCGCGTGGACATCGGCCAGGCAGCGGTCGAGCCGGCCGGCGAGATCGATCTCGCCGCCACCGTTGAGTGAGGCGTCGACGACGAGGTCGAACGAAGCTTCGAGGCGGTCGGCCATCCGCCGCGCCTCCCCGGCGACCTGGCTCGCCGTTGCCGCGGTTGCGCTGTCGCCGGCCTCCTCGGCCGTCGCTTGCAACAGCTCATAGGCAGCGATCTCCATGTGCTCGTAGGAGAGGGCGTGGGCAACCAACCTGCCGGGAGTGTCGGGCTCGCCGGCGGCAAAGACCGCCACGCCGATTCCGCCGATTTGCTCGGCGGTGCCCTCAAGAACGCCGACGCCGTGTGCCCGCAGCCGTTGGCGCAGGCGCTGCTGATGGGCCTTGGTCTCCTCGGCGTGTGCCGCAAAGATCGCCGCCAGCCGCTCGTCACCTGCGACAAGCGGCGCTCGCCGCAACTGGACCAGTGCTTGGCGTCCGATCGCGTGCGCGCCCGCGAGTTGCCTGATCAGCTTCGGATCTTGGGGGCCGGTCTCTACTTGCTCTAGCCGGAGCTCGGCCGCGCCCTCATCGGGGTCCATGGCCGGACCGCCGATCGGGGCGACTGCGCCGCGGTTTTTGGTGTCCCTCATGCTTCATATTGCCCGCTTCGAAGCTGGCTAAACGTTCAGCCTTCTTCGAGGAGTGCGCTCAATACGTTACGGCAAAAGTTTTCCAACCGTGGGAAGGCTCCGGTTTGGGTGGTTTTTCCTTCCGAATAGACGGGTATGAAGTCGCCATGGTCGACACCAAGTCGATTCCCAAGCCCGGCGAGTTCTGGCTCAGCTGCCCGCCGTACCTGCTGATCGCCCATGTACTCGGGGTCGAGCAGGCCGAGGGGCGTCCGCTGGTCAGCTACGAGCTGCAGGACGATGACGGCGTCGTGATCGAGCGGGTCGACCATGCCGTCCTCGACGACGGCTGGTGGCGCGCCTTCCAGCCAATGCGCCGCCGCTTCGGCTGAGCCGCTTGCGCTAACAGACATTCGTGTTTACCATCGGCGCTCCTAACGGCAGCGGGGGCGGGGGATGGGCGACACGGCACGGCAACCAGACGCAGACGATTTCGCGTTCGCCTTCGATTCCGCCTTTGCGGTCCTGCAGGTGCGGATCGAGTCGGCCTGCGCAGCGACGAGCGAGTGGCCCGAGCAGGTGGCCGCCGGGATCAGGGCCGCCTTCGATTGGGCCGCGGCCGAGCCGGTCGCGGCGCAGCTGCTGACCAATGACGCCCTGGCGGGAGGCAGCGCCGGCTTTGAGCGATACGAGCGGATGATCGCCTACGTTGCCGAGCTGCTCGAGCCCGGCCGTGAGCAGGCCGACCATGGCGAGCGCCTGCCCGCGATCACCGAGCGGGCGATGGCGAGCGGAGTGACGATGCTCGTCGCTCAACGCCTCTCGCTCGAAAAGCAGGGGGAGCTGCCGGCAATCGCCGGCGAGGCGATCCAGTTCGTCCTCACTCCCTATCTGGGCAGCACCGAGGCCCGCCGAGCTGCCGCCAATTGAGTCGGCCTTGACATGTGACTAATTAGTCACCTATAGTCAAGTCCATGGACGAGGTATTCAAGGCGCTGGCCGACCCCACTCGCCGCGGCCTGCTCGATGCGCTCTTCGAGCGCGACGGGCAGACCCTGAGCGAGCTTGAGGGGCGGCTGCCGATGACGCGCTTCGGCGTGATGAAGCACCTGCGGGTGCTGGAGGAGGCGGGCCTGGTCAAGACCCGCAAGCGCGGCCGCGAGAAGCTGCACTTCCTCAACCCCGTCCCGATCCGGCTCGTTCATGACCGTTGGGTGAGCAAGTACGCGGAGCCCTGGACCGCGGCCCTGAGCGGCCTCAAGCAAGAACTGGAGAAGGAGGAGTAACGATGATGGAGAAGGTTTTCGAGATCTACATCAAGACCACCCCCGAGCGGCTCTGGGAGGCGATCACCGACCCCGAGCTGCGGGCGAAGTACAACTTCGGCGTCGGCGTCGATTCCGAGTGGACGCCGGGCTCGAGCTACGAGTCGGTTCACCCGGTCGCCGGGGTCAAGATCGCCGCCGGCGAGAACCTCGAGGTCTCGCCACCGCGCCGCCTGGTGCAGAGCTTCACCGCGCTCTGGAGCGAGGACGTCAAGGGCGAAGGCACCTCACGGGTGACCTGGGAGATCGAGCCGGTCGGCGACTCCTGCCAGCTCACCGTCACCCACGACCAGCTGCCCGAGGGCGCCAACTCCGAACTGTTCGGCGGCTGGCCGATGATCCTCTCCGGCCTGAAGACGCTGCTGGAGACCGGCGAGGAACTGACCACGCCGGGGTCGCTGCGCTACTCGGGCCAGGGCAGCGAGACCTGATCGGACTAGGCGTCGTCGACTTATGCAGGCGTCCACAGGGCTGACACGGGCACGGCCCAAAGGCCCGGTCCAAAGCGCAAAGTCTCGGGACCGGTGTGAACGACGGCACCGAGCTTGAAGCGGTCGCCGAGCTTGCCCTGCAGGTGCCGCAGCGCGCCAAAGTCCCGACTGCGCGCTGTGGCACCCAGCTTCACCTCGATTCCGCAGACCGTGCCGTCGCCTTTCTCGATCAGGATGTCGACCTCACGGCCACCGGCGGTCCGGAAATGATGGATGCGGACCGTGGTCGCGGACCAGGCAGACTGCTTGACCAGCTCCATCGCCACGAAGTTCTCGAACAGAGCGCCTGCGAGAGCCGTCTCGTCGCTTTCGAAGCGAGCCCGGTCGTAGTCGAGCAGGTGACAGGCCAGCCCCGTATCGGGGAGCCAGATCTTCGGGGCCTTGATCAGCCGCTGGCCGATGTTGCGGCTCCACGCTCGGGCTCGAACGAGCAGGAAGAGTTGTTCCAGCAGCGCGAGATAGCGCTGGACCGTGGCGCGGTTCATGGCCGCGTCGCGGGCGATCCCGCTGGACGAGAGAAGCCCGGAGACGCGGCTGGCGGCCAGGCGGAGGAGCATGGGAAGCTCGTCGAGTTGCTGCGCGTTGCGGGTGAGATCCCGTACATCGCGCTCGAGGGTCATCGCGACGTACTCCTCGAACCACGCCCTCGTCGCCGCGGCTCAGAGCGGCAAGCGCCTCCGGGTAGCCACCCACGCTCAGCGCCTCGCCGATCGCCGTGCGGCCAACCGGCTCATTTGTGAGCTGGGCTACCCGGCCGGCGAAGAGATCGTCGAGGAAAGTCTCCCGCCTGCCCAGAAGCTCGCCCTGCGAGAAGGGCCAGAGCGACACCCGCTCGGCCCGGCCGACGAGGGACTCGGAGATGCGAAGGGTGGCCCAGACGTTCGCCGAGCCGGTGAGCATGAACAGCCCGGCCGGCCGCTTGCCGCCGGCACGCTCACGATCGACCCGCGCCTTGATTGCCGGCAGCAGCCCCGGCGCCTTCTGAAACTCATCGATGTATAGGGGCAGCTCCGCGCTCTCGACGAATCCCGTCGGATCCTCATTCGCCGCTTCTCGCGGCCCGCCGTCGTCGAGGGTCACGTAGCGCGCGCCCCTCTCCTCGGCCACGAGTGCCGCGAGCGTGCTCTTCCCAGCCTGCCGCGGGCCGACGACGATGACTACGGGGGTGTCGTCGAGGGCAGCGTCCAGCCCAACCTTGATGTGCCTGGGGTACAGTCCCATATCTGATATCTGCTCAGATTCTATCTGATAATTGCTCAGAAGCCCTCTGACATTTGAGCAGTTTTGGTCTGGAACTAGACGAGGCCGAGGTCGACCATGCTGCGGCCGGTCTCGGCGATCGTCTGCTCTACCGGGCGCGGGGCCCAGCCGAGCGTCGTCTCGGCCTTGGCGCTCGAGTAGGTCAGTTTCTTGCCGAGCTGGTTGGTGATCGAGCGGATGCCGGGATCGAAGAGGGCCATCGCCCGCACCAGCAGGTTGGGCACGCCGCGACTCGGCACCTTGGAGGCGTCATCGCCGAGCTCGCGGCGCAGGGTGGCGGCGACTTCGGCCATCCAGAGGAACTCGGCGACGGCGATGAAGCGCTGGCCGCCTGCCCCGGGAGCGACCATTGCCTTGACCTGCAGGGCGGCGACGTCGCGGGCGTCGACGAAGCTGAAGCCGACCTTCGGCGTGCCCGGGATCCCCTTCAGCAGCCGCTCGATCGCCTCCAGCGAGTAGGAGGCGTCGCGGCTGAGCAGCGGCCCGAGGATCGCGCCGGGGTTGACGGTTGCCAGCCGCTGCTCGGCGCCCTGCTCGCGCACCAGCTCCCAGGCCGCCCGCTCGGCGATCGTCTTCGAGCGCACGTAGGGCGAGAGCCCGTCGAAGTCGAGGTCGGTCCAGTCCTCCTCGCTCAGCGGCCCGGGGGTTTTGGCGCCACCGGCGATCGCCGCGACCGAGGAGGTGACCACTGTGCGCTTGACGCCCGCCGCGAGCGCCGCGCCCAGCACCCGCCGCGTCCCTTCCCGCGCCGGCACGATCAGCTCGTCGGGATCCTTCGGCTGCACCGGCGGGAAGGGCGAGGCGACGTGCAGGACGTAGTCGCAGCCGCCAACTGCCTCCTCCCAGCCCTCGTCGGCGGTCAGGTCGGCGGCGAGGACCGCGATCTTCTCGCCCGCCTGGCCGCCGGCCGAGACCGCCCCGCGCACCTCCGCCTCGCGGCCAAGGTCCCGCACCGTCGTCCGCACCTCATACCCCTGCCCAAGCAGCTCGACCATGCACCAACCGGCGAGGAACCCGGAACCGCCGGTTACGAGGACTGTGTCTGCCATCGACCATGACCCTACTTGGCGGCTACGCGAGCAGGCCGACGAGGAGCAGCAGGACGCCTGCTGTTGCGGCGGCACCGCCGCAGGCAAGCAGCCAGCGCCTGCGGGCGATGATCGAGACCGAGGCCAGCACGATCCCAACCTGGAGGCCGACCTCGGCCAGCTCGTAGTCGAGGTGCTGAGTGTTGGCGTGGTCGGCCGCGTCTTCGTCGGCCTGGATCTCGGCACTGAGGTGGGCGTCGGCGGGCCCCAGCTCCCGGGCGATCCGGTTCTCGTGTCGCAGCGCCTCAGCGGAGGCGCGGCGCACCTGCGCGCTGCCCGCGCTGAGGGCCTCCAGCAGCCCCGCGTTGCCGCTCGCAATGTCGATCTTGACCCGGTTGCTCTCCAGCCGGGCCGAGGTGTCGGCCCGGTGGGTCTCACCGGTGACGACCTCCTTAACCGCCTCGTTGGAGAGGAAGGTCGCCAGGGCGAGGAACGCCGCCATCACCGCGACGGCAAGCGCCGCGTTCCGCCCGTAGTGCGGCCCACCGTGGCCGTCGGTCGCCGCGGCGACCCGGTGCCCCTCCTCGAACCGCTCATATGACCGATGGGCCTCCAAGGTCGTTACAGCCCAAACTCTTGGCGCCGTCCCTCGGGCACGAGGTCGACGTACTGGCGATGGCGCTGGATGTAGTCGTTGACGAAGGGGCAGAAGGGCAGCACCGCCAAGCCCCGCTCTCGCGCATCGTCGAGGGCGAACGAGATCAGCTGGCCGCCGAGCCCGCGCCCCTCGAACTCTTCGTAGATCTCGGTGTGCACCAGCTCGATCAATTCGGGGTGCAGCCGGTACTGAAGAAGCCCCGCTCGCTTGCCGTCGACGCGGATCACGTAGCGCTGGCCGTCGGTGTCGTCGGTGATCGTGGTCTGCACGCCCGCCATATTGGCTGAATTGTCAGTTTCGGCAGCTTTGGGTCTTGTTGCGTGACAGCGGGCCGCCGAGGATCGCCCGATGACTAAACGAAAAAGGCATGGCGAGGTCACCCAATACGACAAACCTCACTGGGACCCGCTGCTCAAACTCCTATCCGAGTACCTCGTCGCCGACTTTATGTGGATGCACGAAGTCGAGATGAAGGACGGAACCCGTCTGCACGCCTACAAGAACAGAGAAACCAGGCGCTACCTCCACCTGAGCACCGACGGTCGCGTCTTCGAGTACTGCGGCGAGGACAAATACCGCGAAGTGGAGATTTCGCTTGAGCTGATGGAACGGGTCCTTGCCCACGACAGACTCCGACCCTGCCACGACTGGGCGGATTTCTAGATGATTGATTCCACGGCGACGGCTGTGGCCGACCCCTTCTCGAGCCGTAAGTGAGCTGTCCGCGCATGTAGCGCGGCGCTGACTGAACCATTTGCCCCCGTATGCGGGGGTCAATCGACCACTCGGCTCCAAGCGATCGCTCACGCCTCGGCGCCGATCGCCAGGAGGGACGGTGGAGTTACCCTGTTCTCTCGATGCTTTCCAAAGACCCTCGTAAAGCCGATTCGACACAGCCGCCGCCCGCCGCCGTTGAGCGGGCAGAGGACGAGTTGGAGGCGCGGCGTGACCGGCGTGCTTCGGCCGAAGCGCTGTTCGAGGCGATGGACGGAGGCCAGTTCGATCTCGATCTCGCCGCCGTCGATCGCTTGAACACCTAGCGTTCAGGCCTCGAGCTCCAGCACCACCTCGAACTTCTGCACGCCGGTGCGCTCGCCCATGGTGTTCTCTCCGCTTGGCGGCGACATCGAGTTCAGCGTCTCGTCGCCCTGGCGGTAGTCGCCCTCGCTCTCAAAGAAGGCGATCGCCAGCGTCTCCTTGCCCTCGGCGTCGTTGAGGATCATGAGCTTTTTGGCCGGCACTCCTGGCGGCGGTCCGCTCTCGGCCTGGTCTCGTTCGCTGATCTCGGCCGCGGCCTTTGCTCCGTCGCCGCCCTTGAACGTTGCCACTCGTGCGTACATATCGCTCTCCTTTGGCTGGGATTCGCTCCGGTGCGAGGATGACACCTATCGACGCGCCGATGTGGATTCAACGGACTATCCGACTCGCCGCGCGGCCGCGCGGCTTTCACCTGGTCACGGCGGAGGTCCTCGAGGCGCTTCCAGAGCTGAGTGAGATCTCGGTCGGGATGCTGCACTTGCTGATCCAGCACACCTCGGCCTCGCTGGCGCTGAGCGAGAACGCCTCGCCGGAAGTGCGGCGGGATTTCGAGGCCTGGTTCGACCGGGCCGTCCCTGAAGGCGCCCCCTACTGGACGCACACCCTGGAGGGCGAAGACGACATGCCGGCCCATATAAAGGCGGCGCTGCTCGGGCCGTCACTGATGCTGCCGCTGAGCGCCGGCCGCCCAGCGCTCGGGACTTGGCAGGGCATCTACCTCTGCGAGCACCGCGATCACGGCGAGCCGCGCTCGCTGGTTGCCACCGCCTGGGGCGAGTCGGCTCGATGAGCCGGAGTTCGAGTGGGCTTCACTGCCGGCGGACCCGGCACCGCCTTCTTCGGCCTTCGTCGCGGCGCCCGGCGGCCGTAGCGGAGCGACGACGAGCGCGAGGACGAGCGCGGCGCTGCCGAGGACCATCAGCCGGAACCAGGTGCCGGCGCCGTCGGTGCCCGAGCCGAGCGAGTGGGCGACCGCGAGCACGAAGACGACCACCGTGGCGCGGTGGATCTGGCGCCAGCGCTTGGCGCCGATCTTGCGGCGCCAGTAGAAGGTCGGACCCAGCAGCAGGGCGAGGTAGCCGGCGAGGATTCCCATCCCGGTCCAGAGCGGCCGGTATTCGAGCGTGAACGGGATCGTGATCCCGGTGACGCCGGGCTTGAGCCAGGCGTCACCGAGCAGGAGCACGCCGTGCGGCGCCGATCGCGACCAGCGCCGCCAGGGCGACCTGCTCGTGGACTTTGACCAGCTTGCGGTTCAGCCCCGGCCTGCTTGGTCAGTTTCGAGGCCATCAACAGGCCGATCACCACCGCCGCGGTGATCAGTAGGAAGGCGACGATCGCGGCCGAGCGCGAGGCCAGCCACCACGGGTACTTGGCGGGATCCGGCTCGGTCGACCCCGCCGCCCTCCCGGCCCTCGCCGGACTGCTCCTCGCCCGCCGGGGCGACCTTGCTCGGGGCGGGCTTGGCCGCGCCGCTCTGGGTCGGGACCGGACACGGTGGTCGGGCCCGAGAACATCGTGTACGCGGCGAGGCCGGCCAGCGCCAGGACGACCGCGACGGCGGCGAGCTTGGTCCTCAGGCTCGGCCCCCTCGTCCGCGACACGGCTGGCGAGGCGTGCTCATGGCGGCGGCACCGGTGAGGTCTTGGTGACGATCGCCGCGGCTTCCTTGGCCGGCGCGCTGTGCCGCCCTTGCCGGCGGCGGGCTGGGTGATCGCGGCGGGCGAGACGATGCCGGGGCCGAGGGAGGGGTCCCGGCCGCTTCGCACCTGGATCGCGAGCAGGGTCAGCACGACGAAGAAGAGGCCGAGCGAGGTCGTGATCACGGCCAGGGGGCTGACCGGCCCGCGGGCGCCGTTCGGGGCCGGCTTGTCGGGCACGGTGCTCACTCCTCTCCGCAGGCCTGGAAGCCGTAACCGCGGGCGAACCCGGTCAGGGCGCGGGTCGAGTTGTCGAGCTCGGCGCGCAGGCGGCGGAGCAGCGGCACGTCGGCCGCGGCCAGGGCGCCGCGCGGATCCGTTGCCCGCAGCGCCAGTTGGCCCTTGATCGGCTCGAAGACGTTCGCCTTCAGCAGCGCCTTCTCGCCTGCCGGCTCGGGGACCGCTTCGATCTGTCGCAGCTCCTGCCAGCCGAGCGCGACCGTGCCCTCGTAGGCCTTGGCGGCCTCGGCCGAGTCGGCGGCGGAGCCCACCCGCTCCTGCTCCTTGCTGCGCTCGGGGTCGATCCTGCGCGCAGATCGCGTCGACTCGGGCCACGTAGGCGCGGCGGGCGGGGTCGGTGACCTTGGTCACCTGGACCGGCTTGACCGACCGTGGCGATGAGGATTCTGGTGATTGCGCGGCGCTCGCCCGAGTCGTCGCTTCGGTTGTCTCTGCCTCGCCGCGCCGCTTGTCGCCGCCGCAGCTTGCGAAGCTCGCGACGAGGAGCGCGATGACGAGGATGGATGCGAGCCGGACGGCCATGTCACCACGCTAGGAGGGCCGTCTACCGTAAACATCCGGGGTCCGCCGTGGTTTTGTCGGTGTTTAACCGCAGTTCGGCAAGGAGGCTCTCGAGGTTATGGCCGAGCACGATGTCGTCTTTGAGGCGATGGGATCGCAGGTCCGGCTGCTCATCGGCGAGCCGCGGAGGGACGCCGAACCCGCTGCGGCTGCGGCCGATCGCGCCCGGCGGTTCGTGGCCGACTTCGAGGCAGCGCTGTCGCGCTTCAAGCCCGACAGCGAGCTCTGCGCGCTGAACGCCGATCCGCGCGAAGTGGTCCCCGCCTCGGAGCTGCTGCGGGCCGCTGTGCGCGCCGCGATCGAGGCGGCGGAGCTCAGCGGCGGCTTGGTCGACTCCACCCTGCTCGGCGAGATCGAGGCGGCCGGCTACCTCGCCTCGCCGGAAGGTCCCGGCGTGCCGCTTGGCACCGCCCTCGCGGCAGCGCCGCCACGCCGGCCGGCGGGATCCAGGGCCGACCCGTCGTGGCGTCGCCTTGAGGTCGACGACAAGGCCGAGACGATCACCCGGCCGCCGGGCATCCGCCTTGACACGGGCGGGATCGGCAAGGGCCTCGCTGCCGACCTGATCGCCGGCCGGCTTGGCGGCTACGCGCGCTTCGTCGTCGACTGCGGCGGTGACATCCGAATCGGCGGCACCGCCGCGCTCCTCGACCCCTACGACGTCTTCGTCGAGCACCCGCTCAGCGGAGAGCGGGCCTACGCGCTCAAGCTCGGTCCCGGCGGCGTCGCCACCTCCGGCCTCAACGTGCGGATCTGGCGAGGGCCCGACGGTCGCTGCCGCCACCACCTGCTCGACCCGTCCAGCGGCGAGCCGGCCTGGACGGGCCTGATCGGCGCCACCGCCCTCGGCGCCACCGCGGTCGAGGCCGAGTCCCTCGCCAAGGCGGCGCTCCTCTCCGGCCCCGAGCTCGGCCGCGAAGTTCTCGCCGAGTTTGGTGGCCTGCTCGTCCGCGACGACGGCGAGGTCGAGACGGTGGGACCGATCGCCGCCCGGCGCCTCTGAGCCTCGGCGTCAGCCCGTGAAGGGGTGCGTGGGGGTGGTGTTGTTGGGGGCGAGAAAGTCGAACCCGTCGGGGATGTGGAGCCGGCCGGGGCCGGTTCCGGGTTCGCCGGTGACGCCGTACTGCCAGACGATCTTCTTCGTCTTCGGGTTGATGATCACGACCCGGTCGCGGTAGTCGTCGTTGGTCGCGATCAGGCCGTTGGGCAGCCGCTCGGCGAGGCTCGGGTGGTTGAGCATCCGCTCGCCCGAGGAGGGGCTGTAGGACCAGAGGATCCTGCCGGCGCGGTTGAATTCGTAGATCCCGCCGGGGCGGGTGTAGTCGGCGACCAGGTAGCGGTCGGGACCCGAGCTGCTGGGGGTCGGAGGGGTATTCGATCGGCAGCTGCACGCTCCAGACCAGCTTGCCCGTGGGCGTGATCTCATCGATGTAGGAGCCGTTGACCTCGGAGACCAGGATGTTCCCGTTGGCGAGCGGGGTGTCGCCGTTGGGCGAGCCGAGCAGGCGAGGCGGTTCGTGGCTGCACGATTCGTGGCTGCCGAATTCCTTCAGGATCTTCTTCGCCTCGGAGATCATCAGTACCCGGCAGTTCTGCGCATCGGCGACGGTGACCGTGCCGTTGCGGAGCAGGTAGGCGTCGTCGGGCTCGTGCAGGTAGCCCGGTTCCGAGCCGGTCACGCCGGGGTGGCCGTAGGACCAGAGCAGCTTGCCGCCGGGATAGGAGAGCTGGACGATGCGCTCGTTCTGCTCCTCGTTGGAGATGATCCCGGCGCCGCCGTGGATGAAGAAGGCGTCGTCGGGGAAGTAGAACCCGCCCGGCGGCGCCGGGTGCGCGCGCGAGGGGAAGCGCCAGAGGACGTGCTTCTTGGCGTCGACGACGAGCAGCCGGTTGTTGCCGCGGTCGGCGATCATCATCTGCCCGGCAAAGGGCGCGGCCGCCGTGGCGGCGGGTTTGGCCGGCTTGGCGACCGTCTTGTGCGCCACTTCGAGCTTGACCACCGTCGCCAGGGGCGCTTCGCCGGAACCGGTGCCGCCGATCAGGTAGGCGGAGGAGCCGGCCACGGCGGCGCCGCCGTCGGAGATCGGTTGGGGCAGCTTGCCGGCGGCGGAGACGCCCTTGGTCCCCGGTTCGAAGCGCCAGATCTGCGACAGCGGCGAGCCGCCGGCTTCCCCGCCGAGGACGTAGATGCTGCCGCCGAGCGCCACGGCGCTTGCGTGGGAGAGCGCCTGCGGCAGCCGGCCGACGACCCGGGCCTCTCTCGCCTCAGGGTCGATCTCCTGGATCGCGTCACTGGCGGAGCCGCTCGCCGTCTCGCCGCCGAAGGCGTAGATGCGCCCGCCGAGTGCGGCGACCGCCAGGTAGCGAGCCGGCGCCGGCAGCCGCGCGACCTGGGTGAAGCTCGACCCGTCGCTCGTCGCCAGGACCGAGTCGAGCGGCTTGCTGCCGTCGTAGCCACCAAGGACGTAGGCGGTCTTGCCGACGGTCACGGCGCTGAGATCGGAGCGCACGCTGGGCAGCTGCCCGGTCGCTTCGGCACTGGTTCCGGCCGCAACGACTCCGCCCGGCGCCGCGAGCGCCTGGACCGCGTCGGTGCTCGCTTCCGTGCCGCCGCCGAAGACAAGCACGCGTTCGCCGAGCAGCGCCGCGGCGGCGTCGTGCAGCGGGCCCGTCAGCGATCCCGCTTCGCTCAGCTTGCCGCCGACGGAGTCCAGCTGGAAGACACCGCCGGCGGAGTTGCTCGTGGAATCGAGGCCGCCGAGGATCAGCGGGCCTTTCTTCGTCGCGACGACGGCCTCTCCGGAGATCGGTGCGGGCAGGGGATGAGCGAGACGGGCGACGAGCACTGCCCGAGTGGTGGGTGCCGATCCGGCCTTGGACGCACCGCCCCCACCAGAGCTGCCGCCGATCGCAATCGCGACGACGACGAGCGCGACGATCCCGGTCAGGAAGACGAGACGCCGCCGTCGCGCCCGCGCAGAGGTCGGGCGCCGCCGCCGCGATCGGTTCACGTCGCGACCATCACCGCACCTGCTTAAGCGCAGATGAATGAACGAGTAGGCAATTCTCAGGAAGCACCAGGTCCGACCAGAGCGACTCGGCAACGAGTGGTCGATTGACCACCGCATACGGGGGCAAATCGACCAATCGTCCCGCGCGACACGAGAGGGCGATCGGGTCGCGGTCCAGTCCCACCCCGGCGGCTGAGCCGCCGGGGTGCCTAAGGCGCTTCGGGCGCGCCGATCTGCGGCGTCTTGAGCGGGGCGGCCATCCCCAGGTAGGCGACGATCTGGTATCCGCCGGGGTTGGTCTGGATCGGCACGTCCTTCCAGTTGTTGGCGAGCCAGACGTTGCCCGAGGGGTCGATCGCAACGCCGGTGTTGCGGACCAGGCCGTTGAAGCCGTAGCCGGTTCGTTCCGGTGAGATCGCCGCCCCCGTCTGCCTCTTGCCCGGCGGACAGTTCCGCGGGCTGGTGCCGCAGAGCTCGGTCAGCCGGCGGCCGCTGAAATTGGCGACCCAGATGTTGTTGTTGACGTCGGCGACGGTCGCCTGCGGCCAGAAGATGTCGCCGACTTCCCAGCCGCCTTCGCCACGCGCGGCACCCCGCCGACGCCCAGCGCCGCGGCGAGGCGGTAGGAGCTGCGCGGGACCCGGAAGCCGGCTTCGGCGCCGCCGCCGGGACGGCTGACGAGCAGGTACTTGACGGTGCCCGCGCCCGAGCGGCGGTAGCGCAGCGTGAAGGCGCCGCCGCGAGCGCTGCGGGTCTGGCCGAGGACCGCCGGGTGCGTGGCGTGAAAGCAAGTTCTTTCTCCTCTGTCGACTCAAAACCTGGCGTAGCGTCAGAAGGAGATTCTCCGCCCCGCCTCGCACGCCTTCCCGCCCGGCAGCCCGCAGGCGCCGCCCGAGCCTGTAGAAAGCATGTGACAGCAGGCCCGCCGGGCCGTGCGCCAGCTACTTCAAGGAGACGAGATGTCGATTACGACCAAGGACGATTTGGCAAAGCAGGTAGCCGCGCGGACCGGGCTCGAGACGGGGCAGGCCAAGCTTGCGGTGGACGCGACGATCGAAGAGATCACCGCTCAGCTCGCGGCCGGCAACGAGGTTAAATTCACCGGCTTCGGAAAGTTCTCGACCGCCGCCCGCCCGGCTCGGGTAGGCCGCAATCCGCAGACCGGAGAGTCAATTCAGATCGCTGCGAAGACGGCAGCGAAGTTCAGTCCCGGAGCGGAGCTGAAGAAGGCCGTCAACGGCTGAAAGCCGGCTGATCGCTCACCGCCGCGCCCGCGCCGCCTGGCGGACGAGGTGGTCGCGCTCGGCGAGCGTCGTGGCGCGGTGGGCGGCCTCGGCGTAGGCCTCCGCGGCGGCGGGGCGATCGCCGTCCAGTTCGTGGAGGTGAGCGCGGACGGCGTGCCAGCGGTGGCGCTCGCCGAGCACGTCGCGCAGGCGGTCGCTCTCGCGCAGGCCGGCGGCGGCGCCGTGGACGTGGCCGACCGCGACGGCGCGGCCGAGGACGGCGGCGGGGTCCTCGCGGACCGGGTCGTCGGTGAGCGCGACGAGGTCGTCATACCAGGAGAGGATCTGCGGCCAGTCGGTCTCCTCGGCACTCGCCGCGTCGTCGTGCAGGGCGGCGATCGCGGCCTCGAGCTGGTAGCGGCCCGGTGGCCGCGCCTCCGTCTGCAGCGCCAGCGCCAAGCGCAGCACCCGCACGCCCTCGGCGATCTCGTCGCTGTCCCAGAGGGCGCGGTCCTGCCGGTCGAGCGTGACCAGGCGGCCCTCGGCGTCGACCCGCGCGGGCAGGCGGGCGTGGTTGAGCAGCATCAGCGCCAGCAGGCCGCGCGCCTCCGGCTCCTCGGTCGCGAGCGTCAGCTGGCGGGCGAGGCGGATCGCCTCACGGGCGAGGTCGACCCGGCCCGCGTGGCCGGTCGTGTAGACGAGGTAGAGCACCCGCAGCACGACGGCGAGGTCGCCGGGCCGGTCCAGCCGGCGCCCCCGCACCGTCCGCTTGGCGCGGCTGATCCGCTGCGCCATCGTCGCCTCCGGGACGTAGAAGGCGTCGGCGATCTCGCGCGTCGTCAGGCCGCCGACCGCGCGCAGCGTCAGCGCCACCTGCGAGGCCGGCGCCAGCGCTGGGTGGCAGCAGCGGAAGAGCAGGAAGAGTGTGTCGTCGCCGACCTCCTCCGAGGGGGCCTCGGGCCGCGGCTCGGCCTCGGCCTCCTCTTCGCGGCGCTGACGCGCGGCCTCGCTGCGGCGGGCGTCGATAAGCCGCCGGGTCGCCACGGTGCTCAGCCAGGCGCGTGGGTCGCGCGGCGGCCGCTCGGGCCAGACCCGCAGCGCCTCCAACAGTGCCTCCTGGAGCGCGTCCTCGGCGGCGTCGAACTGCTCCCCCCGCCGCACCAGCCCCGCGAGCACCTGTGGGACGAGGGCGCGCAGGGTGCCCTCGTCCCACTCCGAGATCGGCTCGTCGGCCACGACCCCTGTCAGTCCTCCGACGAGGACTTCCCGGACATCACCTCGCGCACGTCGATCCACTCGTACAGCGGCCCGCCGCCCGGGCCGGGCTCGGAGGAGATGTAGGCCGCGAGCTCGATCGCGCGCTCGCGCGACTCGACGTCGACCATGTACCAACCCGCGACGAGGTCGCTGGTCTCGGGCAGCGGGCCGTCGGTGGTGACCGGCGCGGCGTCCGGCCCGCCGTAGCGCACCCAAGTCTGCGCCTGCGTCAGCGCCTGCCCGTCGACGTACTCGCCGTTTTCCTGCAGCAGCGCTTTGACCTGGTGCAGGAAGGCCATGTGCGCCTCCACGTCCTCGGGCGCCCACTGGTCCATCGGCGGGAAGGGGTGGTGCGGCTCGGGGCCGCCGCTGTAGTGCTTGAGCAGCAGATACTTCGGCATCGTGGTCTCCTAGCGTCGGCGGCCGCGCCTTTCGCGGCCTTCACCTGGTGAGCGGAGCCGGTCACGGCTTCTCGACATCGGATTCTGGAGGTTGCCCAATGCCGGGCGCCGACTCGGCGGTTGGGGCCCTTGCCCTTTCTGCGCGATACGGTCTCGGGCATGGCGGGGCCGAACGCACTCAAGGTGGCGATGTTGGGTGCGTTGGCGGCACTGGCCGGTCTCTGCGGCAGCGACCCGGCGAAAGCGGCCTGGAGCGGAGCCGAACAGGTGAAAAGCTACCTCTCGCAGCGCAACGTCAACGCCAGCCTGCTCGACGACGGCACCGCGCAGCTCGGCTTCACCGCGACCACCGCGCCCGGCGGCGCGGGGATGTACGTGCTGGGCCGCGCGCCGGAAGCGACCACCTGGACGCCGACCTTCCTCGGCAGCGGGCCGCCCGACGCAAGCTTCGCCTTCGGCCGCGACGGCTCGGCAGCGGTCGTCTTCGAGGGCGCCCAGGAAGGAGGCAAAGACACGGTCTGGGGCATTTACCGCAAAGCCGGCGGCAGCTGGGGGGCGGTGACCAAGCTTGCCGTCGTGCAGCGCATCGACGCCGGCCCGGTGGCGGCGATCGACGACAAAGGCGACGCGGCGGCGATCTGGATCGACCGCAGCACCAGCGGTCTGATCGCCCCCGACCGGGTGATGCAGTCGAGCACCTCGACCGGCACCTGGCCGGCGTCGCCCACGCAGTTGGCGCCGATCGCGCAGCCAGACCCGCAGATCCCCGATGGTGGCGGCGGCTTCATCTTCGCCAACTGCGGCCCGGTCGTGTTGGGGGCTGCCGTCTTGCCGAACGGCACGCCGATCGCGGCCTGGGACTCGCCCTACGGCTCCTTCAAGTCGCACGGCACCGAACCGACCCCGTCCGATCAGGAGTGGGCGGTCTGCGGGGTGCAGATGGCGACAACGGGCGGCCCGGTCGTCAACGTGACGCCGCGGCCCGCGATCGGCTGGAACGAGACGCCGTCGAGCGCGATCCCCGACTGGAGGCTGACGCGGATGAACGTCGATCCGGTGACGGGGGAGGTCGCGCTGATGGCGGTCGGCCTCGACGACGCGCTGAAAACGACCTGCGCTGCCGGCGTCGACTACTGCCGCCGCACCGATACGCAGCTGCGGATCTCGCTCGGTGGCTCAGGCGGGGTGCCCCACCCGGGAACCCTGCTCGGCTCCAACATCAACGGCATCGCGGCCCTGCGCAACGGCTTCGTCGCGGTTGCGAGCCAGAGCGGCTCAAGCCCGCTCGCGGCCGGTGTCGGCGCTTCGATCCCCGGCCTCGCCCCGCTCACCCCCGACAAGCCGCTCTCAGTCAGCTCGGCGATCGCCCTCGGCCCCTCCGGCGAGGCTCAGCTGCTCACCGCCACCAGCCTTACGACGGGGCTCTGGGGCTACAGCGCCGGGACGGGGCAGCAGTTCGGCAGCGGCGTCGAAATCACCACGAGACAGATCCAGACGGTCTCGGCCTCGGTCGACTGCCGCGGCAACGCCTTCGCAGGCATGGCGACCGGCTCGACCGCCGGCTACCAGGTCTACGTCGCGACCAACCCGTCGGGGGCGTCGAGTGGAGTCGGCTGCACCGACCCCGGCGGCGAAGAACCCGAGCCCGAAGAGCCGGGACCCAAAGACCCTGGTCCCTCGGATCCCGGCGCGTTGGGTCCCCCGAACGTCGGCGCCCAGGACCCGCCCGCCCCCACGCCGGTGCCCAATACGCTCGGCAACCTCGGCTTGCTCACCGTCGGGCCCGACGGCAAAACGGTGAAGCTCGCCGTCAGCTGCTCGGTGGCTGCTGTCGCCGGCTGTTCCGGCACGGTCGGCATCGCGCCGCTGAATGGCGCCCGCATCTCCGCCAAGCCGAAGAAGCCGCCGAGCTACGGCGCCACCAGGTTCATCGGCATCGCCCCCGGCGCGAAGAAGACGGTCACGGTCAAGCTCAACGCCAAGGGCAAGACGGCTCTGAAGAAGGCAGGCTCCCTGAGGGTGCGGATCACGCTCACGATCAGCGACGGCCGCAGGACCCCCCGCACCCAGAGCTTCACGAAAAAGCTGAAGGCCAAGTAGCCGAAGCACGGCTGAGCGACGGGGCGCCTCTGGTGCGGCGCGATTGTCAGGTTGCTGACAGGGATTGGATTACAAATCCTTCGCGGGGTAGGGGGAGTGCAATGCACTTCCTACCGCGAGGAGCCGTGATGATCGAGCGCAGCCGGAGGCATGCAACCTTTCTGATTGGGGCGGTGGGGTTGCTGGCGCTGGTCATTGCCGCGGCGGCAACGGCCGCGAAGGCGCCGATCAGGCCGGTGGATCGATCGGACAAGGCGGCGACCGAGCTCGCTCGCTCGATCGTCCAGGGCAACCCCTCGACGGTGGCGCAGGCGAAGTTCGTCACGGTCCCGCCCGGGGGCAAGCCGGTCGCCGTTGGCCAGAGCAGGCTCAGCGGTTTCCCGCGCAAGGGCAGCTCCTTCGCGATCCTCTCCACCGGCTGCGCGCCACTGGCGGACAAGCCGAACAAGTCCGGCTCCACTGGCTGCACCAATGGCGGCGTCAAGACCCGCGGCGCCCGCGACGTGGTCATCTGGCGGATCCGCTTCCGGGTGCCGAAGGGCGCCAACTGCCTCTCGTTCCGCTTCAAGTTCCTCTCCGACGAGTACCCCGAGTGGGTCGGCTCCGAATACAGCGACGCTCTGCTCGCCGAAGTCGGCCACTCGCCGAGCTGGAGCGCCGGCAGCAACCAGGACCCGACGATCGAGGCCCCGGACAACTTCGCCACCACCCGCGACGGCAAGCTGATCAGCATCAACAGCACCGGCGTCGCCCGCGTCTCCCGCGCTGCGGCGAAGGGCACCACCTACGACGCGGCGACCGGCAAGTTGCGGGCCTCGACCCCGGTCAAGCCCGGAACGCACCTGCTCTACATCTCCCTCTTCGATCAGGGAGATCGCCAGTACGACTCGGCCGCCTTCATCGACCGGCTGCTGGTGCGCCACGCGAAGAAGTGCAGCTCGGGGGTCGTCGGCAGCAACTAGCTCATCCCGACTCCGACGACTCCGCCGCTCCGGTTCGAGCGCCAAGCCCGCTACCGGCCGCTGCGCTCCCGATGCTTGCACCCCGGCCAGCAGCAGGGCCGCCGCTGACCTTCTTCCAACTCCTCCCGGGTCCGCCGGATCCGCCGCTCCCGGGTCGCCTCCCGTTTGGCGTCCTCGACCCAGCAGATGAACTCATTGCGGGCCAGCGGCGTGATGTCAATCCAGGCATCGAGCACGGCCGAGTCGGCGATCAGCACCTCCCGCAGGTCCGCAGGCAGATCGTGCACCACACCTCCGGGAACGCGAGGGCTGCTCATCCAGGCCAGGCTACCCTGCTCATCGAATGGCGGTTGGTCTTTTTCCTTTACGTTAAGGTAAAGACATGCCACGCATCTCCAGCAAGCACCAGGTCACTCTGCCGGTCGACAGCCTCAAGGCGGCCGGCCTGCGGCCGGGAGACGACGTGGTGATTGAGGCCGAGGGAGCAGATCGGATCGTCGTGCATCGGGCGGCACCCGATCTGGCGTCCGCGCTCGGCGTCTTCGACGGCCTCTACGGGCACGACTACCTTGAGAAGCTGCGCTCCGAAGAGCGCAGCTGAGAACGCCAACGTCTACGTGGCAACCTGCGTTCTCGACACCGACATCGTGATCGCGGCGCTCGACCGTGCCGACGCGCACCACGCCGCCGCCGCGGAGGCCTTCGAACGATTCATCACCGGGAGAACGGAGCTCGTGATCTGCACGGTCAACTATGCCGAGGCCCTGGTGCGCCCGGCCGAAGACGAGCGCAGCCTTCGCGCCGCCGTCGACGCGATTGCGTCGCTCGGCATCCGTACGTCATCGCCCGACGCCGCCCTGGCCCGCATTGCGGCACGGCGTCGGGCCCTTGGAATCAGCCTTGCCGACGGCTTCGCGCTCGCGACCGCCGAGCGGGTGGGCGCCGACCTGGCCAGCTTCGACCAACGGGTGCGTCGCGCGCTCAAGAGCATTGACGTGCGTCTCAGCTCGGCGTTGACGAACTGAACCGAGACGCCAGGCGAGTCCTGCGGGCCTCAGAATGGGCGCTACCATTTTGCTACCATTTTGGGATGAGCAGGCAGATCGCAGTGCGACTCCCAGACGATCTCGTTGACTTCGTCGACGAGATCGTCGACTCAGGCACCGAGCGCAGCCGGGCCGCTGTCGTGACCCGGGCGCTCGAGCGCGAGCGCCGTCGCGAGGTCGCAAAACGCGATGCCCGGATCCTCGCCCGCACCGGTCCGGACCCAGAGCTCGCAGGCCTCGCCGAGTATGCGGCGGGTCTGCCGCGTGACCTGGCCTGATGCGGCCGATCCACGTCGCGCGGCTCGACAAGGCGCGGCCCGTGTTGATCCTCACGCGTGAGCTCGTCCGGTCCCACCTCAAAACGGTGACCGTCGCGCCGATCACGACAACCATCCGCGGCCTGTCCAGCGAGGTGGGCGTCGATACTGCGAATGGCCTCGCAGATCCGTCGGTCGTCAGCTGCGACAACATCACCACGATTCCCACCGATGCCGTGGGAGAGCAGATAGGCGTCCTGCTCGACAGTCAGGAGCCAGCCCTCAGCAAAGCGATCACGGCCGCATTCGACCTCGATTGATTGCCCACTTCGCGGCAATCAATGCGATCCCGCGTCCCTCCCCGGCCGGCCACAGGGTCTAGCTCTGGCTATTTGCCGGACTTCTTCGGCGCCTTGAAGACGATCGTCTTGATCGTCGTGGCGGAGCCGCCGCTGCTCGGCGTGAAGACGATTGCCAGCTTCGCGCTCAGCTTGCCCTTCTTCTTGATGACCTTCTTGGCGCTGGAGTTGGGCACCAGTTTGAAAATGACCTTGCCCGCGCCCTTGACGGTCGCGTTCTTCTGGGTGACGACGATCGTCTTCGTCGCGGCGGCCCGGGCCAGGTCCGATGAGGCGACCTTGGCGGTGCCCTTCAGGACGACCTTGCCGGGTCCGGGGAAGGCGATTGCCAGTTCGACCTTGCCATCGGTAAGCGATTTCGGTGCTTTGACGGTGATTGCGTGGCTGGGCGGGGCTGGGGGGCCTGGCGGTGCGGGTGGATTGCCCTCGCCCCCGGGCTGATTGCGCCAGCCGCCACCGCCACCGCCACCCGGTTCACAACCGGGTTCGGCGGCTAGGAAATCGGCGTAGTAGAGCCCGGTGTTGTTGCCGACCGCGGCGATTCCGTCTCCTCCGCCGTTGGCCGCGACGGCAACCGAGCTCGTCGTCGGCGCCAGAAGGGTTCGCACCGCGCACAACGCTTGACCCGCCGGCCCGGTCCAGGCGAGCGCCGAGTTTGCGCCCGCCGGGTCTTCGAAGACGTAGAACGGGCGCCCGTCGCCACCGATCGCGGCCCCGGGCTGTTTCAGGTCTTTGCTCAGCAGCGGGCCGATGCCGAAGGGAGAGCCGGCTGACGCCGGAGCCGCCGCTCGCCAGGATATTCGCCTTCGAACTGGCCGTCGAAGGCAGTAGCTGGCAAGTGCGGCGTGGGTTCCCTGTGCCTCCACCGCGAGTTCGCCGATCGCGCCAATCGACGGCGTTTCCAGCGGACCTCCGGAAACTCCGGCTGCGACGGTGCCGCCGTAGATCGCCGTGCTCCAGCCCTGGTCATTGAAGAACTCTTCCGCGTCCTGGTCGTAGGCATCGGCGCTGAAGCGGAAGGCCAGGCTCAGTTTGCCGCTGGCCGAGTCGGCGCTCGCGACCGGCGTGCTCACGTCCGGCGCGGCTTCGGTGCTGCCCGATTCGTAGCCGATCGGTGGTCGCGGGGTGAGGTCACTCGGCGCCGACCAGGTGCTCCCGTTCCACAGCGCCGTTCGCACACCACAGACGACCGGTTCGTCGAAGAGGGCGTTGAAGGATGCATAGGGGCTGGCGTACGCGACGAAGACGCGTCCCAGGTCGTCGATCGCGACGGCCGGCCCACCGCAGGACACCGCGTAGACGTCGCCGGTCCAGTCGGCGGTTTCGTCGACTGCCGTCGAGTAGCCGTTGAGCGCCGGCCAGGACCCGGCCTTGGTCTTGAACGCGACACGGACCTGGTTCTTGACCGGGGAGCCCGCTTTGGTCGAGCCCCAGGCGACGATTGCGGTTCCGGCCGAGTTGATCTCGACATCGACCTGGCCGCTGCTCGAGCCGGCGCTGTTGTCGAGGAAGGCATTCGCTTCCCAGGCTCCCCCGGCGGGCTTGTAGGCGACGCCGACGAAGCCGCTGCCGTCGCTGAGGCGGTAGGCGGCGACGGCGTCGCCCGCGGCGTTCATGTCGAGAACGAGACTGCGGCTCCCCCCTGCTTCGGGCCATAGCTGTTTGCGCGTCCAGGCGCCAGCGGCCGACTCGCGGCTGGCGACGTACATGTCGCTGCCGTCGCGGTAGAGGATCGAGGCGGCGCCGTTGCCGGCCAATCCGACCGCGGGAGCGGTGAAATCAGCGACTGCGCCCGAGCTCGGCACCTTGGTGGTCGCCTGCCAAGCGGCGCTCGCCGACGCCGCGAGCGCCAGCGAGACGACCGCGGCAGCGGTGAACACCCTTATGCATTCCCCCAGCCGCTTCAAGGCTGCCACGCTAGCAACGAAATCGAGCCGGAGTGCGCGAAGTGGGCTCGCTCCAGCGGCAGAAGTTGGCGCTATACAGGGAGTTCGGTAGTGGAGCTAGGCGGATTCGAACCGCCGACCTCCTGGGTGCGATGACTCGGCTCTGGCGCTGGATTCGGTGTTAGAAGGTGGCGATTAGCAGGGGGTTCGCGGACGCGGCCCGGAGTCGCCGTCGGCGCGGATATGCACGGATTAGCGGGGATTGTCGGCGTTTCGGGCACTCCTGGCGACAAGTGCCTGAGCGGACCGACTGGGCCGAACTCTAGGCGGCAAGCATCTCTCGCAAAACCGTTTTGAGCTTCTCGGTGCGCGGCAGCACAGGGGCTATCCCGTTCGCCGGCGTCGGCGCCAAGCCAGCCACGCCACCGGCGGCAGACCAGCAATCAGGCTCCTTGCGGGTCGCACGCTGTCTGGCCGGAGCGGTGTGAAGGTGACGCCGCTCGGCTCAATTACGAGATAGCCAACGGGCTCGGCCTTGAAGCCCAGCGCCAGTCCTCCACCGCCGCCTTTGCCGCCTCGTCCGCCGCCTCCGCCTCCGGCGAAGGTGGCCAAGGCCCATCCTCGGGAGACGGTTACCACGGTCCGATCACCCACCCGTATGGGCTCTCCAAAACAGAAACCCCGCGGGCTGAGGGCATCGTGCCCGTCTCCACTCACCGAGCGCCCGCCTTGGTGACGGAAGAGATCAACGCCCCAACTCTTGCGCCCGTCCGGGAGGAATGCAGCTCACTAAAGTCCGAAACTTCCTCAATGCTGCTCTGCGGGATTGCCGCTGCGATTTCCAAGGCAGACCGGCTCGAGTGAAAGCTGTCCGAGCGTGAAACGATGATCGTTGCACGCACGGTAATTGACTCTGCCGTTGCGTCGGCTAGCGAATAATCGCGCCATGCGCTTGCGGACGCCCCCAGGCGTTTCAAGTTCGCGGCATCGACAGCAGTTACAAGTCCGTGATATTGCTGGTCCTCAAGGCTCGCAGGGCCTCTGACGCGAAGGGCAACCCGTGCACACGTCTTTGCCGTCGCCGCCAGCGGCATTGGAAGTTTCGCGAGTCGTGGAAGGTATGCTGGCAGGGGTACACGCCTATGCGGCGCAAGCAGAAACACTTCTCTGCAGCATTCTGAATCACGAGCAACGGCCTCCAGGCTCAGATTGGCACCCGTGGAGGCGCCAACAAGTATTGCATTCCCCCCTCCGTATTTCGCCAGCGTTTCCAGCAGGTCGACCGTCTGGGTGGATATCGAATGCGTCGCCCCTCGATTGAGCCGGGCGGTCGTCTTCTCTCGGCTTTCAAAGTAAACGCAGCGAAAGTCGCGAAGAAGTGGCCCGAGAAAATATCGCCAGGTTGCTGGGGTCGATGCCCAGCCCGGAGCGACGACGACGGTAGGATTGGCCGCCGATATGCCCGCGGGATCGAAAACGGCTACCGTGAGTTCACCGCCCTCAACCGGTAGCCAGAACCGTTGCAGTGAAGCATGATGTCGGCGCGCGATTCTTTCCAGCAGCTTCTGGCTGTTCGCTGTCACTTACCTACACTGCTTTGGCACTGAGCCCGAGGGTCCATGGATTTTTCAGGACGAGCGTGTCGCGGATGGTCGCCTGAACCGTGGCGAGGTCGGCCTCGTCATACACGTACTCCTTCAACACGTTTAGGGCCGCGACCGAGTGATACGCGTCGTCAGCCTCATGGACAGTAAAGTACCTCAGGTCATCGTCCGTGCTTGCGAATGCAGTTCGTATCGCCTCTAGATAGTTAGGCCCGAGCCTCAGTATGACCGACTCCCACACGCATGAAATCGTCAACTCCCGTACAAGGATCGCATGGGAAGGCTGCTCTGTGAGTAGATAGGAGTAATGTGGCCAATAGTCGGCAAACTCGGTTTCTAGTTCGTCATTCGTTACTCCCAGAGAGCGACAGAAGAGGGCGAATAGGTTGGCGTGATTGGCATCTCCTACAAACTCACCCTGCTCCTCTGCATAGAGCTTCCAGAAAAAGCGCTTGGCCGTGAACGCATCCGGTGGGCAGAGGCGAATTCTGCTCGGAATCTTTAGGTCGAGTGCGGTGCGCACCTCGGCATAGTGTCGTTTCAACAGGGTCTTTGGGTCAGCATCGGGCACCTTGCCCTGCCGCAGATCGGATAGGACCGGTGCTTCATCCATAGCTTCAGTAACTAGGAGCTCGTAGTCGTGACTCCAAAACCTGTCGATGACTCCATCAGGCATGTTGCCCCCCTGTGTCCGGAAGGGGAAAGTAAAACTCACCTTCGCCGGCAAAAGCGCCGTCGCAGATGTCTATATCCCCACGATAAACTGCGGCATTGTCAAGCGTGTTCTTATCCGGCTCTCCTGACGTTTCCGTGGGTCACGTAAGCAGTTGAGAGAAGGCGCACGCCGCTCCGCGCCTAGGTTTCCGGCTTGTAAGGAGTCGGAAGCGAAAGGAGCGGCAACGACGTGCGCAAGGAAAGGGTATGGGCACGCCTGCTCGGCTTGGAGCGGGCGGTCGTCGAAAGCGTCGAGATCGGCGACAGCAAGCAGGTGGTGGTGGCGGTTCGCCCCCACCACCGGGAACGGGATCGCTGCGGTGTCTGTGGGCGCCGCTCCCCGGGCTTCGACCTCGGCGAGGGGCGGCGGCGCTGGCGGGCGCTGGACCTCGGCACGACGATCGCCTACCTGGAGGCCGACGCGCCGCGGGTGCGCTGCCCCGAGCATGGCGTCGTGGTGGGCGCCGTCCCCTGGGCCCGGCACGACTCGCGCTTTACCCGCGCCTTCGAGCAGCAGGTCGCCTGGCTGGCGGTGAACACCTCGGGCAGCGCCGTCGCCGAGCTGATGCGGATCGCCTGGCGCAGCGTCGGGGCGATCTGCGAGCGAGTGGCGAACGAGGCGGGCCGCGAGGTCGACCTGCTCGCCGGCTTGCGGCGGATCGGAATCGACGAGATATCGCACCGCAAGGGCCACCGTTACCTGACCGTGGTCGTCGACCACGACACCGGCAGGCTCATCTGGGCGGCACCGGGCCGCGACAAGGCGACCGTGGGGGCGTTCTTCGACGCGCTCGGCGCCAAGCGTGCCAAGCAGCTGAAGCTCGTCTCCTGCGACATGGCGGGCTGGATCGAGGCGGCGCTGGTGAAGCGCTGCCCGCAGGCCAAGCGCTGCGTCGATCCCTTCCACGTCGTTCAGCTCGCCACCGAGGCGCTCGATCAGATCCGCCGCGAGGTCTGGCGCGAAGCGCGCCGTCAAGGCCAGGGCGACGTCGCCCGCGAGCTCAAGGGCACCCGCTACGCCCTCTGGAAGAACCCCGAGAACCTGACAGCCCGCCAGCAGTCAAAGCTCGCCGACGTCGAGCGGCTCAACCGGCCGCTCTACCGCGCCTACCTGCTGAAGGAGCAGCTGCGCCAGATCTACCGCCTGCCGGTTCGAAAGGCGATCGTCCTGCTCGAGGAATGGCTCTCCTGGGCGCGGCGCTCTCGCCTGAAGCCCTTCGTCAAGCTCGCCCGCACGGTCACTGCGCAACGCGAGGGGATCGTCGCCGCGATTCGCCATGGTCTCTCCAATGCCCGGGTGGAGGCGATCAACACCCAGATCCGCCTGATCGCCCGCCGCGCCTTCGGGTTTCACTCACCTCAGGCGCTGATCTCCCTGGCGATGCTGAAGCTGGGTGGGTTGTGTCCGCCTCTGCCGGGGAGAGTCACCGTTACGTGACCCACGGAAACGTCAGGAGAGCCTCTTATCCTTCAATCGCAGCGAAATGCCTAGACCCTCAGTGTCGGTGATCATTCGGCTGCACCGAAGATCAAGCTTTGTGAGCAGAACCTCACCGTGTCGTGTAGTCAGTCCGCTCTCAAGGTGCGCGAAGATGATCGCGAGCTGAGCCACCCCTACGAAGGCGAGGAGCAGGGTAAAGTGGAAGACACCGTCGGAGGGGACGAAGTGGTGTCCTATTCCGAAGCTGCCGATGATGCCGGTGTCTGTGAGGGTCGCTTCTTCTAGACGCAACTCGTCTTGCTTATATCCATCAACGAGATAGGGAGACGCGAACGCTGCCAGCTCGGCCGGGGTAATGGGCTTCATCGTGAGGAATCCGCGGTGCTGTGCAGGGTCGCGTTCTGCTCCCAAGCAAGAAATTGGCGCTTCGCATGTTGCACGTAGGGCGATGATGCAATGAGCTTCAGGACGCCATGATTAAGCCGATTGACTGGTGGCTTCAGAGGCCGCTCGATGTCGATGAAGAGAACAACCCGAACCGAGTCACCGTGGTTCCACGCCTCGTGCTCGAAACTATCATCGAAGAGCAGGCTGTGCCCCTCTTCCCAGTGACGCTGCGTATCACCAACCCGAATGCCACATGACGTCAGCGGATTGGGTATGCGCAAGGCGAGGTGATAGCGGAGAACGCCTTTGTATGGGCCGCGATGAGGGGGTAGCTCCTTCCCTGGTGCGAGGATCGAAAAGAACGCGGTTCGCAGCCCGGGGATCGCTTCCAGCAACGCCGACGTCTTGGGGCAGCGAGCGCAATTCGTGTCGGCCCTCAATCCGTAGCCGAAGAAGAAGAACGTCTTCCAGCCGTGGTCGGTGGTGAGTGCGGACTGACGAACCGAGATTTCTTGGAAGCTTGGGATCGGTCGGGAGCTATCAAGAACCTCATCAAGCTCACGTCGGATCTCAAGCCAGTGATGCTCTAGCTCCTGGGTCCAAGGGAATAGATGTGGATCAAGGAACGGGGTCGTTGGGACCAACGAGGCGCGCGAGAGGAGTCTCTCGATGGGAAGCCTCGCCCGCTTTCCTATCGCGACAAATGTATCTAGTTGGCGCGTCGATCCCACGGCGACCGGGAGCGTACCGAGAATTGCTTGGCGACGTACCAGGAGACGCGAAGCCGATGAACGACGCGACGGAATCGTGGGCGCTGGCCAGCCAAAGGTTTGTTCAGTTCGGCGCAAGCAACTTGAATCTCGACCTCTACGTCTCCTGCGGTTCCCAAGCGGCGATTGAGGATTCGATCAGCGCCAGACCAACATGATCTGCCTCCGATCGCGCGGCCTCGCTGAGAGCCGTGTGCGCGATCTGCAGCGTCTTGCGCAGGCTCCGGCCGCACTCGTCCGCGTAGAACTGCCACAGGCGGGCAAGCCCGTCGGCGTCGAGTATCTCGGCCGAGCCCTCGCCTCCACCCATCACCTGGACACGATGGTCGAGGATACGCGCGAGCTGCCCCTCCTCCGTCAGCTCCGGGACATCGATGCGGGTGTTGATCACCCCAACGGTGTTGTCGCGATACTCGTCGAGGCTGATGTAGTGCTCATGCACGGCGATCGCCAGGCTGGTCTCCAGCTCGGCGAGCTCTCTGACGATCCGGCCGAAGAACGCGCCGACTATGTCCGGGCGCGGCTCGCCTCGGCGCAGCCAGCGATCGGAGTCGTCGATGATCAGCACGGGCTGCAGCTCGATCGTGCGTATGAGTCGCATCAGCCGCTTGAGAGCGTCGAGGTACTCGACGGCCGAGCGCTCGACTTCGACTGCCGGCGCCAGATCCCGTTTGATGTCGCGGGCGAGCTCGCCCTTGACGATCCAAGGCAGCTGAAGCGAGAGGCCGGCGTGGGTTTGCTTGGAGCGAGCCGACATCACCCGCCCCTCCGCGACGGATCGCAGCAGCTCGTCGCGTTGCTCCGAGGACAGCATCTCGACCTCGGCGGCCCAGGTGCTGATCACCCGGACGACGTGCTGGGCGAACCGACCAGGATCGGTGACAGTCTCATCGCTCTCTGGCGCGACGGAAATGGGAATGGGCGCGAAGCCCTCCGAGGGCGTCAGCGCGTAGGACAGCACGCTGGACTTCCCTGCGCCCATCGCGCCGACGAGAGCGATTCGTCCACTTGCCTCGGCCGCCTTTCGCAGCTCGCGCTCGGTCTTCTCATCGCCGAGCAGGTCATCGAAGGGGACATGCAGCGCCGCGAGATCCTCCGGCAACGGCGTCGCGTCAAAGGCCGCGGCTGCGCGCAGCGCCTCGATCAGCTCCCTGCTCATGCAGCTCCCTTCAGCTCCGTTTTCAGCGTGTAGACCTTCCTGCGACTCGAACCTACCCGCTCGTTGCTCACCTCGGCCAGCCCGGCCTGCTCAAGCTGGCGCAGAACCTGAGTCGCGCGGCCCCGGGTCCAGCTGAGCTCGGAGAGCATGCGAGAGTCGGATGCGCTGACAGGCCCGTTCGCTTCGATGTAAGCCACGAGGCGGCTCGCGGCGTCGCCAAGCTGTTTCGCTCGTTGCATCCGCTCATCCTGAGCATCCTGCGCGTCGTTCAAACTTCGGCCTTCCAGCAGCGTCTGACGTGCGAGCAAGATGAGCAGGGCCGGCTGGCCATCTGCTGCGGTCACGATCTTCCGCAACAGATCGCCGTCGATCTCGGTGTCTGCAGTCCGCTTCTTGAGCAGCTGTATCGCAGCCTTTTCTGGCAATGGTTCGACCGTTACAACCGACTCGAAGAAGGCGCTTGCCGGCGGGCGCCGGTAGGCAGCCTGCTCGCTGGTACGGGCGGCGACGATCCAGGTGGCGGGCAGGCTCCACAGCTCGTCGCGAAGCTGCCCGAAGAGGGCATGGGCGGTCTCTCCGGAGGGAAGCTCGTCGATGATCAGGACGGCTCGCCGCTCCCGTGCGGCTAGCGCTTCGCGGACGGTTCGCAACGCGGCGAGCAACTGCTCGGTCCCAGTGCGTGGCGGCCGACGCCCCGCCGGTTGCATCGCCTCGCCTATGTAGGAGAACCGGGCGCGATCTTCATCGAGCCTGTAATTGATGAGCGAGAGCAGCTCCTCCGGACTTGCCGCGCGCCCCGCACCGTCGACGAAGATGGGCTCAAGCTCCGTATGGCTATCGAGGCGGCGCTCGAGCTGGTGCAGAAGGGAGGTCTTCCCGATGCCGGGAGGTCCGACTACGAGGCTGTTGAGGCGACTCTCGGCATTGCGCTCAAGCGTTTCAAGCTCGACCTTGCGATCGACGAACAGCCGACCGTCAAGCGCCGAGGCGAGCAGGGGTCGAGCAGGTAGCTCCATGCCCTCAACATCCTAACAGTTAGGATAATTAGGCCGAGTTTAAGAGCCGGCGTCTGGGTGGGCGAGGGCGGTTTGCTCAAGCCCTCAGGCGTCGACAAGAACCCGGCCCTCGCGCATGGCGCGCTCGATCATCGTGCCTGCCACCACCGAGCGGCGGCGGGCGAGCTCCGCATCGACGACAACGACATCGGCCGGCACCCCAAGGCCCCGCAGGCTACGTCGCAGGCGCACCGACTCTTCGGCGGGATTCTTGACCACCGGCTCGATCACCAGGAGGTCGAGGTCGCTCCGTTGGTCGGCGTCCCCCCTTGCGTGGGAGCCAAAGAGAATGATCCGGGCGTCGGGCGCAGCGGCGACTATCCGTCTCCCAGCCTCGGTGATGAGTTGCTCGTCGATGCTCACATGGGCCTAACCGGACGGCATTTGAACCACAGCCGGGTCCGGGCCATCAAGGCGGTGCACGCCAGCCAAAACTCCTAGGGCAGCCCGATGTGGTCGGAGATTAAGCGGACTGCACGAGCCGCTCGATATTGCACTGTTCGGACCCAAGGTCGCCCAGAACCCAGAAAGTCCTTCCAGGTCTCCTCGTCGAACTCAAGCAGCCGATCATCGAGGCGTGGACGGTCAGGATGTCCTCTGAGGTAGCGGAGCATCCGACGCCGGGTTTGGAAGCCCTCTCTTGCTGCCAATTCCAAGTACTCGTTCAACGCAGGGCGCACATCCCACAGGAGGGCGCCCCACATGTCGTCGGAGACCGGCTGCGCCTCTTCCCCATGAACAGCAGCCGAGCGGACCTCGGCATAGAGAAAGGAGGCACGGCCAGGGTCCGTGAAGCTCTCCTTGGTCGCCTGGCTCAGCAGGGTCCGTCGGTATGCCAGCCCATGCGCCTTTAGGCCTTCGGAGCTATCTCCAAGCATTGCCTCCAGCGCGAAAAACAAGAAGAGCAACGACTTCAACGGGTCAGCCTCGATCATCGAGTCCTCTATCCAAGACATCGCTCGCGCAGCGTGCCGCTGGAGATCATTGCGCGGCTCCTGTGCCAGGTCGGCGACTGCCTGGGACTCGGCCATCGTGAGCAGCTCCCGGTCAAGCGTTACCTCCCACCGCGCATCTGGACTCGTCTCCCAGCCTGCAAGCTTCCCGCCAAACGAATAGCCCTCAGAAAGGCGAAAACGAAACTGCAGCGGATTCAGCTCGCGATCCTCTCGCAGCCCAATTCTCAGCGTCCGCAACGAGCGCTCGGCCATCGCGCTTGCCCGGTCTTTCATCAGCGCGAGGTTGGTGCCCTTGACCGGAACCGCGAGCACCGAGCCCACCGGCGGGTCCACCGAAAACCAAGTGGTCGAATCGGGTATCTCTTCGTGGTCGGTTGGCAGCAGCCTCAAGCCGAACAGCTCGAATGGTTCCTTGACCTCGAGGAACTCGACGCCGAGGAAGCAAATCCGCTCCTCTGGAGCCTGCTCATTCTCTGCGACAAATGCGGGAACGTGGTTTTTACTGGGGGCTACTGCGCACTGACTGGCAAAACGATTCATCTTGCGCTGTAGCGGATCTGCGACTTGCCCGCCTAGATGCTCGAACCGCAGATCCTCTTCCAGCATCGTCTTCGCCCTGCTCAGAGCCTCAGCTTCAATGCGCCCGAGGATGAGAGTCCTGGCGTCCGGCGTGGCTAGGTCCTCCGGGATCGAGATCGTCATCGCAGTCTCGTCGGCTCGGACTGTCGCGTTGCGCCGAACTAGACGCTGAAGCTCGGTGAGCGCCGCGACAGCGGGGTCAGCATCTTCCTTACTAGCCACAGGGCGACGGTATCTCCAATTAATCCACCACCACTGGTATCCCCGAATTCCGAACTCCAAAGAGTCGGCGCTGGATCAGAGCCAGTAGGCGTGGGCCGATGTACAGGGACTTCCGAAAATGAGCCTATCGGACGGCATTTGAGTGAAGGCTCCGCGCGAGCAATCCGCAGTCTGCACGAACGGAGCGGGCCTGGCGCCGCTGCAAGGATCGCCGTCAGCAATCAGACGGCGGGCTGAATTGAGACTCAGAGCTGAAGATGGCGCAAGTATGCGCGAGACTGCGACCGGCGCGACCTTTCTACCGCAGTCTCTAGCCGTCCCCGACGAGTCCGGCGGTGTTTGACCGCAGCCGCTATGGCCTTTAGGGCTTTGTCGCGCTCCCACTCCGCGGGCGTTCTCTCGCCCTTCTCCCGATTGCAGCGCTGGCACGCAGCCACGAGGTTGTCGAAGGTTGTCAAGCCGCCTTTGCCCCAAGGTTGTACATGGTCGATCTCCGTGGCTGGAGCCGGGCAGTAGTGGCACGTAAAGCGGTCTCGGTACATCACTGCCGCCTCGAGACTTGGAGGCGGATCACGCCTAAATGCTGCGAGCAGCGGACTGTTGGTGAAGTCGATCCTCATAGGTCACACGGTAGCGCCCGTTCCGGCGGAGCCTGCCCAGTAGTGACCGAGAGAATGCTAGAGGGTGTTTTTTCGGGCAGTGAGCTCACGATAGAAGACCTTTGCTATGTCCCCGGCGCGTGCGCCGTCGTCATATCTGACCCATGCGATGTCGCGCGCCACTCCGAGCGCGGGGTCAATCTCTGCGTCGGCGGGCTCTCCGGCGGCAAGGAAGGTGCCAGCTGAGCGCCCGCCCTCGTCGGGATTTGCAATCCAAATGGGATCGTCTTGCTCAAAGGACACTCCCTTCAGGCTAGCTGCTCCCTGTGGCATTGGAAGTGCCTGAATCAAGCGAGGCCGACACGGGGAACTCCCCCTTACGGGTGTGGCCTGCGGTTCCCCGGTCGGCCCCGCTTCTCTCCGCGCCGTGCCCCTACTTAAGGGCGTAGGCGCGAGGAGTTCGTTTGGCCTGGCGGACCTTCCCCTCTTCGGCCAGACGCGAAAGACAGTTGGCGACGGCACCGGCAGAGCGCCCGCCGAGGCCCTTGGCGATGGAAGTGGCGGTCAGCGGCGCTTCTTTGCGGTGCGCCTTCACGTAGTCAAAGACGAGGCACTCGAGCTGGCCGGGGCCCAGGCGTTTCAGCTTGGTGGTCATCGGGTCAGCCCCTCTCGCCGTCGAGGCGAGTGAGCAGCTCCTCGCAGGTGTTCTTGGCACCCTGGTAGAGCGCCCTGGCCCGTTCCTCTTCTTCGCGTTGGAGGTGCATGGAGGCGGTGCCGTCGAGGACGCCTACGGCTTCGCATCGCAGGCGGGTGAGCAGTTCGGCCAGGTCGTGGGCCTCCATCGTCAGCTCGACCTCTTTGCGGCCGTCCTTCGGTTGCCAGCCGATGTCGGCCAGCAGGCGGAAGTCTTCGCCGAACTCGATCCCCATTCGCTCGGCCCGCTCGTACTCGCCGTCTTCCTCCAGGGCGATCCAGATGTCGCCGATCTGACCCAGGTGGTTGCGGACCAGCTCGTAGAGCCCGTCTCGCTGCTCCTTGCCGATGGTTGTCGTGGTGCCGGGCACGATGCCCCTCCTTCTCGGTAAGGGCACCGAAGGCCGCCGCGATGCCTCACCGGAGTACTTCGGCGAGTAGCGTTCTTCGTGCATCGAAGCGTTGTCTTCGGTGCCGGCCCCGGGGCGCTCCAACGCTGCCGGGGCGTTTTGATTTTCGCCGACGTTAGCTCGACTGCGCAAGCAAAGCGAGTTCGTATTTGCGCGGCGATAGGCGGGGATGTGCGGCGATTACGGAGTCGTCGAACGTCCGACTGGACTTCTGCGCGTCACGGAGCTATTGGAGATGGCATGAACTTCGAACCGGCTTCTCCTCGCGCTTCCACCGGGTCTTCCGGTGGCCCTTCCCCCAGCCCTTCCAGCAGGTCTTCCGCTTCAAATTCGAGCCTGCGTGCCCAAGCCCAAACACAGCGCCATTTGCGCGCTTCGAGGTTTGCCGACATCTCTGCGGATCGCCGTAGTCAGTCGGTCATTCCCACGCTCGCCTCGCTCTCGATCACCTACGCGCCCTTTGCTCTCGGCGCCTTCGCCATCGCCTCCGCGCTGGCTACGCAGCGCCTCCTCGGCCAACTGCGCGACCGCCGCCACCCCGCTTTGTGCGGCCCGGCCGAGGCTTGCCGGGTGACGTTTGGAGGTCGTTCGTGCGGTCGCCCCTGCGGTCGACCGTGCGGTCACCCGTGCGGTCGCATCGCGCTCTCGCGCAAGGGCGGGTTTTCGCGAGCGTGGCGGCGTTTGCTGGCTTTGCGTTTTGCCGACATATCTACGTCACAACAAGGTCGGTGCGGGAGTTCGATGCGATCTCGATATCTGCCTCTTCTCTTCGCCGCCTCTCCCGGCATCCGCACCATCGCCTCCGCGCTGGCTCCACAACGCTTCTCCGCAAAACCGCGCAGGCATGGACTCGGCGCCGCTTGGTGCGGCGCGGTCGTGGTGCCGCTGGTCGCCTGCTTGGCGATGGCGCGTAGGGGCGAAGGTTGCCCGGAGAGCCGACGTCCGCGCGCCAGGGCGCATTCGGCGCGGGTGATGGCCGTCCACCGCAAGGAGGTCGACCTGGACCGCTTCGTCGCCGCGCTGCTGGCGCTGGCCGCCGAACCGGGCGCCCATTCGGGGCGCCGTCACAAGACGACTGGAGAGTCGTCGCGAACGGAGCAATCATGTCGGCGATGAAACGGGCGGCGATCTACCTGCGGGTCTCAACGGCCGCGCAGGCGACCAGGGGACGGGAGCCGGAGGGCTACTCGATCCCTGCCCAACGCGAGGCTTGCCAGGGCAAGGCATCTGAGCTTGATGCCGAGGTGGTGGCCGAGTACGTCGACCGGGGCGAGTCGGCGAAGACCGCAGATCGGCCCGAGCTGAAGGCGTTGCTGGCCCGGTTGGAGGAGAAGCGCGACCTCGACTTCGTGATCGTCCACAAGGTCGACCGGCTCGCCCGCAACCGCTATGACGACGCGACGATCACCTACGCGCTGCAAGAAGCCGGAGCCGAGCTGGTCTCCGTCACTGAGAACATCGACCGCACCCCGGTCGGGGCCTTCATGCACGCCATCGTCGCCGCCAACGCCGAGTTCTACTCGGCCAACCTGGCAGCCGAGGCGAAGAAGGGGCAGATTCAGAAGGCCAAGCTGGGAGGAACCCCGACCAAGGCGCCGCTCGGCTACCTCAATGTCCGCAAGCTGATCGAGGGCCACGAAATCCGCACGGTCGAGATCGACCCCGAGCGAGCCCCTCATGTCCGCTGGGCCTTCGCCGCCTACGGCTCAGGCGCTTACACGCTCGATACGTTGCTCGCCGCGCTGACCGAGCGCGGCCTGCGCACCCGGCCGACGCCAAGGAAGCCCGAAAAGCCGCTGTCGCGTACGCAGCTTGCCTCGATGCTCCAGAATCCCTACTACGTGGGTGTTGTCCGCTATGCCAAGGTCGAGTATGAGGGCCGCCATGAGCACCTGATCGACCAGCACACCTTCGCCAAGGCCAAGGCGGTCCTTGCCGCCCATGCCAGCTCCTCAGAGAAGGACCGAAAGCACCACCACTACCTGAAGGGTTCCCTCTACTGCGGGCGCTGCGGCTCGCGGATGAGCTTCACCTACGCGAAAGGCAACGGCGGGGGCTATGCCTACTTCTACTGCCTTGGGCGCACCCGGGGCACCGGCTGCGAGCAGCCCTATGTCCCCGTCGACTTGATCGAGACAGCGGTGGAGAACGCCTACGGCGATGTGAAGCTTCCGCGCAAACAGACTGAGCGGGTGCGGGGGAAACTGAACCACGCGCTGGCCGGGATGCGCACGCAGGCAGAAGCCGAGGCGACCCGCCAGCGAAAGCGTCTCGCCAAGCTCACCGAGGAACGCGAGAAGCTGCTTCACGCCTATTACGCCGGGGCGGTCCCCGTCGACCTGCTGCGGGCCGAGCAGGACCGGCTTACGGCCGAGACCGGGCAGGCCGAACGGCATATCGATGCGGCTGAGGCTTCCTTCTCCGACATCGAGGACACGCTCGGTAAGGCGCTCGACCTGCTGGCAAGTTGCCAACGTGCCTACCTGGCGGCGCCAGGGCACCTACGGCGGCAATGGAACCAGGCGCTGTTCGAGCGGCTGGTGGTCTACGACGACAAGATCGGCGAGACCAAGATCGCCGAGCCGTTCGCCACGCTGGCCGATCCGCAGCTGCCCAAGACCCTCAGCGGCACGGCGGCCACCGGCAACGCCGTTTCTTCTGGCGCTGGTTCGAGTGAGGCCATTCCAGTGGAGCTAGCCGGATTCGAACCGGCGACCTCTTGGGTGCGATCCAAGCGCTCTGCCAACTGAGCTATAGCCCCGGGGTGCGTGGGTGGGAGGTTCGTCCCAGCGCCCTCGCAAGGCGAAGGATAACCGCATAGGCTTTAGGTTCCCGCTTTGGGAGTCAGCCATGGGCATCCTTGACGAGGCAATCCGAGAGCACCTGGAACTGAAGCGCCAGCACGGCGCGGGCGATTCCGAGCTACAGCAGCTCGAGGACGAGGCGTTCGGTCAGGCGGACCGGCCGGGCGACGAGCAGGCGGCGGATCCGATGGCGGAGGCACCGACGCAGTTCATGGAGCAGCCGGAGATCGCCGAGGACGAGAGCGCTCGCCGTGAGCCGACGATCGCCGATCTGCAGGAGCCGCCGCCGCTTCCCGAGCCGAAACAGACGGCAGTGGTCGAGGACCTCGCCGAGCCGGAGCCCGCGCCCGTCGATGAGGCCCCCGCCGAGGAGGAGCAGCCGGCGATGGAGCACGAGATCATCGCCGATGCCGTCGAGGCCTCTGGGCCCAGCACCGAGGAACGTCAGACGATCGCCGAACAGCCGACCGAGATGTTCGACGTCGAGCAGGAGCTGAGCGGGCCGCCGAGCCCGACCGACGAGGAGCTGGTCGAAGAGGAGATCGCTGAGCCTCGCCTGGCGCCCACCGATCCGCTTGCCGGCCTGGCCGAGACCGAAGAGGCCGAGGTCAGCGTCCAGGGCCCCGCGCCCGACGATGATGACGAGTACGACGATGAGGACGACGCCTTCTGGAACGAGCAGCGGCTCTCCGATGAACTCGACCAGGCGCTCGAGGCGCCGCGCGATGCCGAGCCGGAGCCGGCGGCCGAGCCCGAGCCGGCGGCCGAGGTCGAGATCGAGCCGGAGGCCGAGGCCGAGCTAGAGCCCGAGCCGGAGATCAAGGAGCCGGTCAAGCCCGACGAGGAGCCCGAGTCCGAGGAATACGAGGCGCAGCCGGAGACGGCCGAAGAGCCGGCCCCCGTTGCCGAATCCGAGCCGGAGGCCGCCCACCACGAGGAGGATGTGCTCGAGGAGACGCCGGACTTCCTCGAGGAGACCCCCGAGGACGACCAGCTCTGGTTCGAGCAGAAGCCGCCAAAGGACTTCGACTTCGACGACTGAGCGAGTCGTGTCGGCCCAGCTCTGGCCGCTTACAATTTGAGTACGGGGCCATAGCTCAGCTGGCAGAGCGCGGCGTTTGCAACGCCGAGGTCGCCGGTTCGATCCCGGCTGGCTCCATCATCATCAACGAGAGGCAACTTTCGTCCGGCCGGTTGGGAAGTTCACACCGGCCGCCGCGTTTCGGTGTTGAATGGGGTCGTGCGTCTCGTCCGATCGCTCGCTGGGGCTGTGCTTTTGCCGATCGTTTTTGCGGCTGCGCTCTTCGCCGTGCCCGCTGCCGCGGCACCCTTGCCGGTGCTGGTGGGCCAAGTCGGCAGCGCGTCCACCACTGGGTCTGCCACCTCGGCGGGCGGGTGCGACTGCACCGTGGCGCAGATGCACGAGGCAAGTCCGGCGAGCAAGTCCTACGTGTTCCCCTACGACGGGGTGATCGTGTCCAGCGGCACCTACGTCGGCGGCTACGTCGCACCGGCCGACACCGACACCGTGCAGGTCCAGACGGTGCATAGGACCGGCGCGACGACGGGCACCGTCGCCAGCGCGGGCACCGCCCACCACCTGCTCGGATTGACGACGAGCGCCGTGAATCGGTTCTACGACAGGTTGCCTGCTCACGAGGGCGACGTCCTCGCGGCGCGCTTCCACGACAGTGGGTACATCGAATCGACGCCCTTCTTCTTCAAGGCCACCGCCGGCGGGGACGAAGTCGAGGTGTCCAGTCCCACGGCAGCCGGCGGCAGCCTCTCGGCACTCGGTTCACCGGTGCCCGAACGCCGGGTCAACCTCGAAGCCGTGCTCGAGCCCGACGAAGACCACGACGGCTACGGGGACGCATCGCAGGACCTCTGCCCCGGCTCGCCGATCGCGACCTCGGCCTGCTCGGGTTCGCTCTTCGGCACTGACCTACAGGGCGAACGCTCGGCCCCGCCGGCGGCCTGCGGGCCCTCCTGCCTATACGTGCAGACCGCCCTCGGCGGCGCCTCCACCGCGACGTCCATGCCCGGGGTGATCGTTCGCTGGCGGGTACTGAACGGCAGCAGCGGCGCCTACCGGATCAATGTGCTGACCGACAACCCGGGAGGAAGCGGCGGGGCATTCCACGCCTACCACGTGCTCAGCATCGGCGAAACCGTGACCGTGACCGCGCCCACCAACTCGGCGTTCTCGCAGATCTCGAGCTTCCCGACCCGGCTGCCGATCCCGGCGGGCGCCTATGTCGGCTTGACGGTGCCGGGTGGCAGTGTCCCCGGCTTCCAATCGAGCGCCGGCGGTCAGGCGAAGTATTCGCGCACGGAAGCGCCGTTCCCCGGCATCACCGGGGTCGTCGGCGAATCCCACAACGGCGCGATCCTCTACGACGCCGACATCGAGCCCGACGTCGACGGCGACGGCTACGGCGACGTCACTCAGGACTCGTGCCCGACCTCAGCCTCGGTCCACGAAGGACCGTGCCCGCGGCCCCCGGGCCCTGAAAAGCTTCCTCCGCCGCTCCCGAAGATCGGGTCGCTGGCGGTAAAGCCGAAGAACTTCCACGCCAAGCCGCTCGGAAGGGTCACGGCGGGGGCCAAATGGGGGACCAAGGTGAAGCTCTCGCTCTCCTCAGCGGCGACCGTAACGCTCGCGTTCGAAGCTCGGCAGGGCCGGCGCTTCCACGTCGTCACCCGCCTGACCAAGAAAGCATCCGCGGGGCGCACTTCAGTCGCCTTCAGCGGCCAGTACCGCCGAGCCGGCAAGCTCACCGACCTTCGGCCCGGCACCTACCGCCTCACCGCCAGCGCCAAGAGCGGGGCCGGTGTCGGACCGATCAAGCGCACGACCTTCACCGTCCTGCCCCCGGCCTGAGCCGCGCCGGGCCTCAGCCGTTCGGCTCGGAGCCCGGCAAGTCCGTCGTCCCGGGCTCGGCCGGGAACGAGCCGCTCGCATCGGCGGCCATGACGACGCGGCGGTCGATCAGGTCGCGGGTCGCGGTGATCGCGTCTTGGCGAGCGCGATCCTGGTCGATGCCGTAGCGCGCTCGTAGGGCGCTCTCGGCGTCGGCCAGCGTCCCGCCGTCGAGCGCGTCCATCACCACGCCCCCTGACTCGTTCAGCCGCAGGTAGCTGCCGTCACCGGCGAGCCGGACAAACCGCTGCCGCTCACTGCCGCTCCAGCGCAACGGCGCGTGCCGGTACCGCCTCGCAGCCGCCAGTGCGTGCACCTTCTCCTGAGCCTCTCGCATCTCCTCAGCTGGCTCGACCGGCTTTGGTGCGGTCGGCTCCGGCACCGGAGCATCTCGACCTCCACGCGGTTGACCGTTGCCCGACCCTGAGAGAGCCGCCGGACCCGTCTCGCCGGAACCTCCCCGCTGTTGTTCCGGCGAGACGGGTCCGACGGCTCTCCCGGCTCGGGGACCGTCAACCACATCCACCTCGTCGTCGAGATACGCCACCAAATCCGACTTCGCCAAATCCCCCGGCCGCTTCAGCGAGTCCGCCCAGCGGTTGATCCGCTCGTCGTCCCAGTCGCTCTGGATCGACTTCCAGCAGGCCGCGACGCCGTCGCGCAGCGCGTTGCCGAAGCTGAACGGGCGCATCGAGTCCGGGCGCACGTCGCCGTTTGGCCGCACCAGGTAGCTGCCCGGCGCCTCGCGGCCCTGCAGGGTGACGCTGCCGCCGGTGCCCGGCTGCAGGACGATCCGCATCGCGCCGCCGTGCCGCCGCCGGAACTCCTCGACCGCGTCCTCCAGCGCGCCACGGGAGATCTGCCAGTCGCCGCCGCGCGCCGCCGCTCCGGTCACCACCACCGGCGTCACCCGCACCCAGGGCACCCCCAGCGCCCACATCTGCTCGAGGAACTCCGGCACCGCCGCGGCGTTGCCCGGCGTCACCACGTGGACGACGCAGACGCCGATCCCGGCGCCGAGCAGGCGGTCGATCCCCTCGACCGCGCGCCGCCAGCTCCCCGGCACCCCGCGCGAGCCGTCGTGCAGGCCCGCCCGCGCGCCGTCGAGCGAGACGTGCGCGGTGACCCCGCGCAGCGCTCCCAGCCGGCTCGCCACCTCCTCGTCGACGAACCAGCCGTTGGTGTTGAGTGTGACGCCGACTCCCGCCTCGGCCAGGTCCTCGATCAGGCCGAGGGTCAGCTCCTTGCGCAGGAACGGCTCGCCGCCGGTGACGACGGCCTCGACGATCCCCAGCTCGAGCGACTGGCGCGCGACCTCGCGCCACTCCTCGTCGCTCAGCTCGGGCGTGCGCTGCAGGGTGTGCCGCGGCGAGTCCGTGTAACAGAAGCCGCAGCGCAGGTTGCAGGCGTAGGTGATCTCGAGCTTCGCCCCGATCGGGCGCTCGGGCGCCTCGGTCAGCGCCCGCGGCGGACGGCGGCCGAGCCGCCAGAGCAGGCGGCCCCAGCCGAACCGCTCATCGCGACGCAAAGCGCGGCCCACCGGGCGGCTCACGCGTCGAGCCACTCGCTGGGCCGCCATGCAGTGCTCCTAGCCGGGGATCTGGATGCTGCCGGCGCCGGGCTCCGTGTTGATTGGAAAGCCGCCCGTGTCGATCTCTTCGACGCTGGGGGCCTCATAAGGGGTCATCTGATCAGTCATCTCGGCCTTCCTAGCCGATCTGGCTCGTGCCGGCCGCGGTGCTGATGGGGTAGCCGCCGGTGTCGATCTCCTCGACGCTGGGGGCTTCGTAAGGCTCAGACTGCTTCTCGCTCATCTCTCCCCTTCTCAGTTGGTGTAACCCTGGCGCGGAGTCTAGCCCCGAACGAGCGTCACGTCGAGAAGTGCCCGGCATGCGTCCGGCAGCGCCTCGAGATCGTCGGGTAGCGAGACCTCGAATGCGGGCACGGATCCAAGCAGCGCGGCGAGCCGCTGAAAGGCGACGGCGATCGAGCCGCGCCCGCCGCTGTGGATGAGATTGGGCGTCAGCAGCGCCAGCGCTCGAGCGGGTTCCAGCGGCTCGACCTCGAGCTCGGCACCGCGCTCGCCCAGCAGGACGACGGCCCCGACGGGGCTGGCGCCCGGCTCCCCCGGGCCGGGATCCTCGACCAGCACCGTTCGAACCCGGCCGCCTCCATCGCCGTTGCGCATGCGCACGCCGCGCGCGCCCGGATGGGCGACTGGCCCGTCCTCGCCGATCTCGACCGCGATCCCGTCCTCGCCGAGCAGCCGGCAGCCCGCCTCGCCCAGCGCCCGTGCCAGCGTCGACTTGCCGCGCATGGTCGGGCCGCAGAAGACGATCGCGTGTCTGTCGCGCTCGACCGCGGCCGCGTGCAGGGCAAGATCGCCGCGCAGGGCGAGCAGCGTGCAGATCGCCGAGGAGGCGATGCGGTGCTCGAGCAGCTCGTGGTCCCCGCCCGGCGAATCGACGATGACCCGGCCCACGGTCGGCTCGAGCAGGAACGATGCGGTCGGCGGCATCTGCAGCAGGCACGACCCGCCGTCGAGCTCGTAGGAGGCGAACCAGCAGTGGCCGTCGTCGGTGACGAGCGATCCGGTCGGCTCCCCCGCCGGCGGCTCGAGGGGCTCCCGGGCAGCCTCGATGCGCAGCTCCCCCCGCGTCCCCGGCGCCGAATTAAGCCGCAACAGCGGCAAATCGCTCTTAACTTCGAATCCATAGAGGCTGCTCATCCGGTCTTAGGGTATGGACACATGGAGGGAACGACGATCGAAGCCGGGACCACGCTGCAGCGCACCGACCGTGCCGTGCACGGCGATCTGCCCGAGGAGACGGTGCTGCTCGACGTCGATGCCGGCACCGCGGTGCGGCTCAACTCGACCGGCGCCTGGATCTGGGAGCAGCTCGCAGCAGCCGCGCCAGGTCAGCGATCTGGCCAGCGGCCTCGCGGCGCACTTCGAGATCGACGAGGGCCGCGCGCTTGGCGATGTCGTCGCTTTTGCCCGCGAGATGGCCCGCCGCAACCTGCTCGCGGCGTCCTGACCGGCGCAGCGCCCGGTCGGGCAGGTTCTGGTCGGCGTGGTAGCTGCTGCGCACCAGCGGGCCTGAGGCGACCGACTCGAAGCCGAGCTCGTAGGCCGCCTTCTCCAGCGCCGCGAACTCCTCCGGGTGCCAGTAGCGGACCACCGGCAGGTGGTTCTCGGTCGGGCGCAGGTACTGGCCCACGGTCAGCACCTGGACGCGGTGCTCGCGCAGCAGGCCGAAGGTCTCGACCATCTCCTCGAAGCTCTCGCCCAGCCCGACCATCAGCCCCGACTTGGTGACGACGTCGGCGCCGCCCATCTCCTTGGCCATCTTCAGCACCCGCGCCGAGCGCAGGAACTTGGAGCCGCGTCGGGCCACCGGGTAGAGCCGCGGCACCGTCTCGACGTTGTGGTTGAAGACGTCGGGGCGCTCGTGGATCACCTTGGCCAGCGGCATCTCCTGGCCGCGGAAGTCGGGGGTGAGGATCTCGACCTTGCAGCCGGGCGCCTGCATCCGGATCGAGCGGATCACGCCGACGAAGGCGCTCGCCCCGTAGTCGGGCAGGTCGTCGCGGTCGACCGAGGTGACGACGGCGTGGCGCAGGCCCATCTTCTTCACCTGGTTGGCGACCCGCAGCGGCTCCAGCGGGTCGTTCCAGGTAGGCACGCCCGTCTTCACGTTGCAGAAGCCGCAGCGGCGGGTGCAGACGTCGCCGAGGATCATGAAGGTCGCGGTGCCGCGCTCCCAGCACTCGCCGACGTTGGGGCAGTTGGCCTCCTCGCAGACCGTGTGCAGGTTGTCGGCGCCAATCATCGACTTGAGCCGGCGGTAGGTCGGCCCGCCCGGGGCCGGCACCTTCAGCCAGGGCGGCTTGCGGGCGCGGCGGAAGGGCACGGTGCCGTCGCTATCGGCCGCGATCCCGCCCGGCTTGGCGCGGGAGCGGGTGACGTGGACGCGCTCCGCGGCGGGAGCGTCGTGCTCAGCGGGCTCTGTGGTCGACTCGCTCATGCGACTCCGAGCCTAGCGTTGTCGAGGCCCAGCTCGGCCGGCGTTGCCTCCGCGGGCTGGCGCTCGTAGACCTCGGCGTAGCGCGCGACGACGGTGTTGGCGAACGCGTCGATGTCCTGCTCGGCGCCGAGCTCGCGGCTCAGCGAGGCTGACCTGGCAGCCCTCGATCCCGCAGGGCACCACCCACTCGAACGGCTGCAAATCGTTGCTGACGTTGACCGAGAGCCCATGCGTAGTGACCCCCCGGCTCACATGCACCCCAATCGACCCGATCTTCGCCGCCGACGGGCCGGAAACGTCGAGATATCGACACGCTTTCGTCCCGTCGGCCCTCGGCTGGGTCGGTCCAGACGCCGGTTAGGCCCTTGATCGTTTGGGCGGGGACGGCGTGGTCGCCCAGCGCCTCGATCGCCACTTGCTCGAGCCGCCGCACGTACTCGTGGACGTCGTCGCCGTAGGCGCTCAGGTCGACGATCGGGTAGGCGACCAGCTGCCCGGGCCCGTGGTAGGTGACGCGGCCGCCGCGGTCGGTGTCGTGGACCGCGATGCCCTGCAGCTCGTACCACTCGGCCGCCATCGGCAGCTCCTCGGGCGTCGAGCGGCGCCCCCGGGTGTAGATGGGCGGGTGCTCGAGCAGCAGCAGCACGTCGGGAATCGAGCCGTCCTGCGCGCGCATCGCGCAGCCAGCGCTGGGCGACCAGCGCCTCGTCGTAGGCGACGGTGCCGCAACGGACCACGAGGACTTCTGCGCTCATCCTCGAAATCGTTGCATGGCGCCGCTCTATCCTTGGTGCCCCTCCCAATGGTCCAGTCCAAGGCCCTCCGACCAGACTGGCTTCCGGCCGTCGCTCTCAGCTCCCTGCTCGCCCTGGCGATGCTGGCTGTGGAACCCGCAGGTCGGCGACCTCGCCGCCCAGGTCTTCCGCACCGAGCTCTTCCAGCACGCCGGCCTGGCGATCTGGAACGGCAGCTGGTACGGCGGCCACTACACGCTCACCTACAGCTTCCTCTTCCCGCCGCTCGCCTCGCTGCTGGGCCCGCAGTTGGTCGGGACGATCTCGGTCGTCGCCTCCTCCTACTTCTTCGACCGCCTCGTCCGCGACCGCTGGGGCACGCCGGCCCGCTGGGCGACGCTCTGGTTCGCCGCCGGCGTCGTCACCCTGCTCGCCGACGGCCAGCTCACCTTCGCCCTCGGCGTCGCCTGCGGCCTGGCGGCGCTGCGCTGCCTGCAGACTCGGCGCTCGGACTCTGGCCCTCCTGGCCGCCGCAGCCTGCGCTCTCTCCAGCCCCGTCGCAGCGGTCTTCCTGGCTGGGGTCGTGCTCGCGGCCTCGGCGTCGGCTGTCGACTGGAGCGGTCTCGTCCGCGGGTGGCGTGGGCTCGGGGGGGCCGAGAACGGAGGCGCAGCCCCCGCCCGCAGGGCCCCCCGAGACCGGGCCGCTCGCGGCCAGGCGCTCTGGGTGTCCGCCATCGCCTTGGCCCTGACCCTCGGCCCCAACCTCGCCTTCCCCGAATCGGGCCAGTTCCCCTTCGCCTTCTCCTCCTACCTCGCGATCCCGCTCTTCTGCGGCGGCGCGCTCTTCGTCACCCGCGGGCTTGGGGACGAGGAGCGCCAGCTGCGCTGGGCCCTGATCGGCTACGTCGCCGCGGCGACCCTGCTGCTGGTGGCGCCGAACCCGCTGGGTGGCAACGCCGTCCGCCTCGGCGCCCTCTTCGGCGGCCCGGTGCTGGCCGCGGTGATGCTGGCTCGGCGGCCGCGCCTCGGCGCCTTCTCCGTCGTCGTCCTCGCCCTGGCCATGGCCGGCGGCCTCTACTGGCAGGTGACCGCGAGCGTCAGCCAGATCGCCCGCAGCGTCGGCGACCCCTCGACCTCGCGCGAGTACTTCCAGCCCCCGGCCCAGTGGCTGCGCGCGCACGGCGGCAGCGGCGTGCGGGTCGAGGTGCCGCCGACCGCGAACCACTGGGAGTCGGCCTACCTGGCGACCCAGTTCGAGCTGGCCCGCGGCTGGCTGCGCCAGCTCGACACCACCCGCGACGACATCTTCTACGACGAAGACGAGCTCACCGCCGGCGTGCCTACCGACGCTGGCTGCACCGCAACGCGATCTCCTACGTCGCCCTGCCCGACGCCCCGCTCGACTACTCCTCGACCGCCGAGCGGCGCCTGATCCTCAGCGCCTCCGGCTACCTGCACCTGCGCTGGACCTCGCCCCACTGGCGGATCTACGCGGTGCGCAACCCCGAGCCGCTGGTCGAGCCGATGGGCGACGCCGCGGCCCACACGCTTTGGGTCGGGCGCCAGGGCTTCGGCCTCGACGTCACCCGCCCAGGCGACTTCCTCGTCCGCGTCAACTTCACCCCCTACTGGTCGATCTCCCGCGGCGCGGGCTGCCTGCTGCGCCACGGCGAGTGGACGGTCGCCCGCGCCTCGCACCCCGGCATCCTCCGCGTCTCAGCCGACTTCTCCCTCGGCCGAGCGTGGAACGCGGTTACCGGCGCCCGCAAGACCTGCTGACCCTTCCCGAGGTGCAACGTCTTTCGGTCCTCGGAAAGCCGCAAAACGTTGCACTCATGGAGGGGGTCTGGGACGCCGGACGCGGTGCAACGCCTTTCGGTTCCGAGGGAGCCGAAAAACGTTGCACCTCTATAGAGCCAGGGAGAGGGGCTCTTCGAGCAGCGCGCGCACGCGGGCGAGGAATTCGGCGGCGGGGGCGCCGTAGAGGATGCGGTGGTCGCAGGCGAGGTTGACTCGCATCAGGTGGGCGGCGCTGATCGCGCCGTCGCGGACGACGGGGCGCTCGGCGATCGCGCCGACGGCGAGGATCGCCGCCTGCGGCGGGTTGATCACGGCGGCGAAGCTGTCGATGCCGAACATCCCCAGGTTGGAGACGGTGAAGGTCGCCCCCGAGAGCTCCGGCGGGGTGATCTGCCCGTCCCGCACCCGCTGCGCCAGCGCTCGCGAATCCCCGGCGATCTGCCGCAGGTTCTTCTGATCGGCATCGAAGATCGTCGGCACCACGAGCGCATCGCGCGCGGCTACGGCAACCCCGACATTCACCCGCGAGTAGAGCTCAAACCGCCCGTCCCGATAAGCCCCATTGGCCCGCGGATGCTCCCGCAGAGCCAGCGCACAAGCCTTGACCACCATGTCGTTGAACGAAGGCACCACATCACCCTCCTTCGCCCCGGCTTTGATCTGCGCCTCGAGCCGCAACCAGCCGACTCATATCGATCTCGGCCTCCAGGTAAAAGTGCGGTGCAGTCGCCTTCGACTCCGACATCCGCCGGGCGACCGTTGATTGCAGCTTCGACGGGTCTTCGTAGCTAACGGTCCCCTTAGCCGTTTCGGGTGCGCCCCCAACTGGCGGGGACTAGCCGTCCCAGTCGCGGGTCCTGTCACTGCAGGGGACCCACCGCCGCCTCCGGTCGCTAAAGCGTCCTCGGGGCGGTCCCCCTACAGTGCCACCCGCGACAGCGGCCGCTCGTTCCACGTCGGCCTTGACGATCCGCCCGCCGGGCCCGGAGCCCTGAAGCTGCGACAGGTCCAGCTGCTTCTCCTTTGCCATCCGGCGAGCTACCGGCGACGCATGCGGACGGCTGCTTCCGTTCGAATCGGAAGGCGCGTTGATCGCCTCTCCCGCGGGTGGCGCCGTAGGGGGGCCCGCCGCCGAGGAAGCTTTAGCTACCGGAGGCGGTGGGGGGTCCCCTGCGGCGACAGGACCCGCGACCGAGGCGTCGGTCCCTTCCCCGTCCCGGCTGGAGGCCCCGGATGCATCCCCAACCATCGCAATGGGGGTCCCGATCGCAACCGTCTCGCCCTCCTGCACCAAGATCTCACTGAGCGTCCCCGCAACGTCAGATTCGTAGGCCATGTTGGCCTTATCGGTCTCGATCTCCACGAGCTCGTCTCCCATGGCAATCTCATCGCCGAGCTTCTTCAGCCACTGGAGAATCGTCCCCTCCTCCATCGAGTCGGACAACCTGGGCATCACGATCTCGGCCATCAGATCGACCCCTCCAACGCGGCCAGCGCCGCCTTGACCACGTGCTCCTCATGCGGAATCGCCGCCTGCTCCAGCCGCCGCGAGTAGGGCATGTGCACATCGGCGCCGGTGACCCGTTGCACCGGTGCGTCGAGGTGATCGAAGGCCTGCTCGGTGATCAGGGTCGCCAGGTTGGCGCCGACGCCGCCGTGCGGCCAGCCCTCCTCGACGATCACCGCGCGGTTGGTCTTGCGCACCGAGGCGAGGATCGTGTCGAGGTCGAGTGGGCGCAGGGTGCGTGGGTCGATCACCTCGGCCTCGATGCCGTGCTTGTCGGCCAGTGTCTGGGCCGCGTCGGCGGCCGTGTGGGCCATTTTGAGGATGCCGATGATGGTCACGTCGTCGCCCTCGCGGCGCACGGCCGCCTCGCCGAAGCGCAGCACCTCGTCATCGTCATCCGACACCTCGCCGCGCGCCCCGTAGAGGCTCTCGTGCTCGATGAAGATCACCGGGTTGTCGTCGCGGATCGCCGCCTTCAGCAGCGCCTTGCCGTCGGCCGGGGTCGAGGGGCAGGCGACGAGCAGGCCCGGCACCTGCAGGAAGAGCGCCTCGAAGCTGTGCGAGTGGGTGGGGCCGAGTTGGTGGCCGCCGCCGCCCGGCATCCGCACCACCATCGGCACCCGCGCCTGGCCGTTGAACATGTAGGGGATTGCGGCGGCGTGGTTGATGATCTGGTCGAGGGCGAGCAGCGAGAAGTTGACTGTCATCAGCTCGACGATCGGTCGCAGGCCGCCCATCGCCGCGCCGACCCCGGCGCCGACGATCGTGTTCTCGGAGATCGGCGTGTCGCGCACGCGGCGCTCGCCGAACTCGTCGAGCAGGCCTTCGGTCACCTTGAAGGCGCCCTGGAAGACGGCGACGTCCTCGCCCATCACCAGCACCGCCTCGTCGCGGCGCATCTCCTCCGCCATTGCGTCGCGCAATGCCTCTCGCATCCGCAGCTCGGCCATCAGTCCGCCGCCTCCTCGACCTCTTCGGCGACCTCGGGCTCAGCGCCCTCCTGGGCGTCGCCATGCGTCGCCGGGTTGGGGCGCGGCCCGTCGTCCTGCGCCGCGTAGGCGGCGCCCGCCTCGGCCAGCTCGCGGGCAGAGTCGGGCATGTTGCTCTCGCGCTCGCCCCGGTGTGGCTCGGGGCTGCGCTCGTCGACCGCGTACCAGCCCTCGTCGCTGCCAAGCACGTAGAGGTTCTCGTAGAGCGTGTCGAGCTCCGGCTCTGCCGAGGCCTCGGCGAACTCGACCGCCGCCAGTACGGTCTCCTCCGCCTTGTCGCGCACCTCCTGCAGCTCGCGCTCGCCGAGCACGCCCGCCTCGATGCAGCGCCGCGCGAAGCTCTCGATCGGGTCCTTCTGGCGCCACTCCTCGACCTCGTCGCGCTCGCGGTAGACCTCGGGGTCGGCGGCGGAGTGGCCGCGGTAGCGGTAGGTGATCACCTCGATCAGGGTCGGCCGCCGCTCCTCGCGGGCCAGGCGCACGCCCTCGGCGACGCCCTCGCGCACCGCGATCACGTCCATGCCGTCGATCCGCCGACCCGGGATGCCGTAGCCCTCGGCCTTCTTCGAGAGGTCGGTCTGGGCCGAGTGGCGCTCGACCGAGGTGCCCATGCCGTAGAGGTTGTTCTCGACCAGAAAGAGGATCGGCAGGCTCCAGAGCGCCGCCAGGTTCATCGTCTCGCCGAAGTTGCCGGCGTTGGAAGCGCCGTCGCCGAACATGCAGACGGTGACCGCGTCTTCGCCCTTGAAGTCGGCGGAGAGGGCCAGGCCGGCGGCGATCGGCAGGTTGCCGCCGACGATCCCGTAGCCGCCCATGAAGCGCCGCTCGGCGTCGAAGATGTGCATCGAGCCGCCGCGGCCGCCGCTGGTGCCGTCGACGCGGCCGAAGAGCTCGGCCATCACCCGCTTGGGGTCGGTGCCGCGGGCGATCGCGTGGCCGTGAGTGCGGTAGGTGCCGATCAGGTAGTCCTCCTCGCGCATCACCGAGGTGGTGCCGACGATCGTCGCCTCCTCGCCGATCGCCAGATGTAGGAAGCCGCCCGCTTTGGCCCGCTGGTACTGGCGTCCCGCCTCCTCCTCGAAGCGGCGGATCAGCGCCATGCGGGCGAGGAGCTCGTAAGAGGTGGTGGCGTCAGGCAAATCTGCCATTGAGGCCACCTTAGCTAGCCGCGGCGACCGCCTCCTCGACTTGGTCGTCACCCCAGAAGACCTGCTCGCCGACGAGAAGCGCGGGGACGCCGAAAACACCCCGCTCGGCGGCGCGGTCGGTGGATTCGCGCAGGGCCTTCTTAACGTGTTCGGTCTCGACCGCCTTGAGCAGCGCGTTGGGGTGCAGCTCGCAGCCGGCGGCGGCGATCAGCACGTTGTCTGGCTCGCTCAGGTCGCGCCCGGCGGCGAAGGCCTGGCGGAAGGCGGCGAGGGCGAAGGAGACGGTGCGCCCGGTCTGCTTGGCAAAGATCGCCGCCCGCATCGCCATCAGCATGTTGCCCGGCCACGGCTCGGGCCAGACCAGCGGCGGCAGCCCGTACGCGGCGGCCCGCCGTTCCACCTCAGCCATCCCCGCCTCGCGCTCGGCGCCGTTGCCCCAGGAGTCGCGCTCGAAGTGCCGGAACAGCCCGCCGAGCAGGATCGGCTGCCACTCCGGTTGCTCCAAGCCCGCTTCGGTGAAGAGCGCGCTGACCCGCTCGGCGCTCAGGTACGCGTAGGGCGAGCCGAGGTCGAAGTAGAAGCTCGCGCGGGGGGAGGAATCTGCCATGGCAAGACCTTATGCGCAGGTGCACAGGCCACTGCGTGAGGAGTCTCATGGTAATTTCAATGCTCATGAAGAAGCGCATGAAAATCAGCAAGGGTGGCCAGGTCTCGATCCCGGCTCCGATCCGCAAGCGCTGGGGGACCACCACCGTGACGCTCGAGGACCGGGGCGAGGAGATCGTCCTCAAGCCCGTTCCAGACGACCCAATCGAGGCCGCCGCAGGGGCGTTCGCGGGCGAAGGCCGCGGAGTGGGGCTGGAGACGATCCGCCGGGAGGAGCGCGAAGCGGAACTCGAGGCGGAAGAACGCAAGTTCGGCCTGTGAGGACGCTGCTGGATGCCAACGCGCTGGTGGCGGTGATTCTTGGGCAGCCCGCTATGGCGATGGTGCGAGGTCTGCTTCGCGAGGGCAGTGCCGCCATGGCCGCGCCGAACGTCGTTGAGGTTTACGACATCGCGACTCGACGTGAAGGCCTTCCAATCGGGCGAGTGGCCGAGTTCGTGGAGCCACTATTCGAGGGAGCGATCGAGCAGGTTCCCCTCGACGCGAGTCTTGCTCGCCGCGCCGCCGAAATCCGATTCGAGCACTACCACCGCAAGACCCGGCCGCTGTCCCTCGCAGACGTGATCCTGCTGGCCGCAGCCCGTCCGGCGGACAAGATCGCAAGCCCCGACTCCGATGTTCTCGCCGTCGCCGCCGAGCTCCGCATCGTGACGATCGAGCTGCCGCCCAGCTCAGGCTGACACGGCTCGCGCTCGCCGTTAGGCGTGAATTGCCCGACCGTCGACCGCCCGTGCCGCTTCGGGAATCGCCTCGGAGATCGTCGGGTGGGGGTGGACGATCTGGGCCAGCTCCTGGTAGCCGCCCTCCAGGGCCATCGTCGCGACCAGCTCGGCGATCATGTCGCAGGCGCGGTTGCCGACGATGTGGGCACCGAGCAGCTCGCCGTACTTGGAGTCGACGACGAGCTTGACCAGGCCGTCTTTGTCGTCGTAGACGGTGGCCCCGCCGACACCGCCGAGCTTCTGCTTGCCGACCTTGACGTCGAACCCGGCCTCCTTCGCCGCCGCCTCGGTGAGGCCGACGCTGGCGACCTGCGGATGGCAGAAAGTGGCCCCGGCGACGAGGTTCTGATCGACCGGGTGGGCCGGCTCGCCGGCCGCGTGCTCGGCCGCGACGACGCCCTCCTCGGAGGCCTTGTGGGCGAGCGCCTTGGCGCCCGTCAGGTCGCCGATCGCGTAGACCTTGGGATTCGAAGTGCGGTTGTACTCGTCGACCTTGACCTTGCCCTTGTCGGTCAGCTCGACGCCGGCGCCCTCGAGGCCTAGACCCTCGACGTCCGGGGCGCGGCCGCCAGCGATGCAGAGGTAGTCGACCTCGATCTTCTCCTCGCCGTAGCTGAGCTTGACCGAGCTCTCGCCCGCCTCGACGTCTGAGACCGGCGTGCCGGTGGAGATCGTGACGTTCTGCTTCTTGAAGGCGCGCTCGACCACGCGGGCCATGTCCTTGTCCTCTGCGGGGAGGATCTGGTCGAGCATCTCGATCAGCACCACCTCGGTGCCGAAGCGCCCGTAGGCGGAGGCGATCTCACAACCGGAGGCCCCGGCCCCGGCAACCGCGATCTTTTGCGGCTGCTCGGGCAGCGACCAGGCGCCCCAGGTGTCGACTACGCGACCGCCGAACTCGACCCCTGGGATCGGCAGCGCGACCGAGCCGGTGGCGAGCACGACCGCACCCGCCTCGTAGACCTCGTCGCCGACCTTGACGTTGCCCTCGGCCGTGAGCGAGCCGACGCCCTCAATCAGCGTGATCTTGTTCTTGTCCCAGAGCATCTTCACTCCGCTGGAGAGCGACTCCGAGACCGCGGCGCGGCGCTTCTCGAGCGCCTCCCAGTCGATCGAGATGCCCTTGGCGACGATGCCGAGCTCCGCGCCCTCGCGGGCCTGCTCGTAGATCTCCGCCGTGCGCAGCACGGTCTTGGCCGGGATGCAGGCGTAGTTGAGACAGCGGCCACCGGCCTTGTCGCGCTCGACGACGGCGGTTTTCTTGCCCAGCTGGGCGGCGCGGATCGCGGCCACATAGCCGCCCGGCCCCCCGCCAATGACAATTACGTCGAAAGATTCAGCCACTGCACCCCAGCCTATAGAAGCCGTGTTCCGGTGCGCCTTATGTACCCGTGGAGAGCAAAAAGCGCACCGGAGCGATGGTCACTCGCGGGTCGGCATCTGGATCCGCGCCATCGCCTTGACCATGAAGTAGAAGAAGGTGCCGGTGGCGGCGAGCAGGCCGAGGGTGGCGAGGATCTGGCCGACGGTCGCCGCCTGCAGGGCCAGGCCGTAGACGGCGCTGAAGATGAGGAAGACGAGGATCAGCTGGAAGCCGAGCACGGCCCAGTAGCGGGCGCGCCACATGCCGTAGGCCATCAGCCCGAGCAGCAGGGACGGCGCCAGGACCTGGACGAACGCCGGTTTCTCGCCGTTCACCTCGGTCCCAGCGAGGTAGCCGATCACGATTGAGAGCACGATCAGGGCGGAGATGACCGCGCCGATCGTCACCACCAGCGGCCGCTCGCCCTCCTCCAGCGGCTCGAGCGCTTCGCGCGCCGCCTGGTTGCGTTCCTCGGCGCGGGCGTAGCCGCGCTCCATGCGCTCGCGCGGGGTCGGCGCAGGGCCGCGCTGCTTGCGCTTACGCGGGTGCTCAGGCACCGGGCGCCTCCTCGCCGAGCGGCGCGAAGGCGGCGCGCAGCGCTTCGGCGGCAGCGGCGGGGTCCCCGGCGTCGCGGACGGCTCGCACCACGCAGAGCCGCCGGGCGCCGGCCTCGACCACCTGGGAGACGTTCGACGAGTCGATGCCGCCGATCGCGAAGAACGGGTGGGGCGCGTTGGACGCTGCGTGAGAGATCAGCTCCAGTCCCACCGCGGGCCGCCCCTGCTTCGTCGGCGTCTCCCAGATTGGGCCGACGCTTATGTAATCCGGGAGCGCACCGGACCGGCGCATATCTGCGTCCTCGGTCGCTTGCGTGCGGAGCACGCCGCGCTCCCTGCGTCCTTGATCTGCTTGATCCGGCGCCGTCCCGGAAGCGGCGATTTGCTCTTTGGAATGCGTGGAAAGCCCGATGATTGCGTCGGGCCCCAACACCTCTCTTGCTTCCTCGACGGTCGTGTCGTCCTGTCCCAAATGGACCCCGTCGGCGTCGCAGGCGCGCGCCAGATCGGGGTCGTCGTTGACGATGAAGAGGGCGCTGTTGTTGTCGCAGAGGCGGCGGAAGGTCTGGGCGGCGAGCTCGACCTCGCGCCGCGGCAGCGACTTCTCGCGCAGTTGCACGATGTCGACGCCGCCGCGCAGAGCCGCCGCCAGCAACGGCTCGGGATCCTCGCCGCCCGGTCGCGCCTCGCAACAGAGATAGAGCCGCGCCGTGCGCAGCCGCTCGCGTCGCAGCGGTCCCTCGGCCTCAGGTGGTGCCAGGCTCACCGGCCCATTATCGCTTGCTTGCCTTGCCGGCCGGGTAGCATCGGAGAAGTACGGGAGCCGAAGAGGCTGAGAGGGTGGCAACGAGGCCACCGACCGTCTGAACCTGATCCGGGTAATGCCGGCGGAGGCAAGGCTTGAGCGACAGAGGTACCTATGACGTAGTTGTTGTCGGCGGCGGAGCGATCGGCCTCTGCTGCGCCTGGCGGCTCGCCCAGGCGGGGGCCAGGACGGTCGTGCTCGACCGCGCCAAACCGCCGGCCGGCGCCACCCGCGTGGCAGCGGGAATGCTGGCGCCGATCGGCGAGCTCGCTTTCGGCGAGCCCGAGCTGCTGCGGATGACGATCGCCGCCGCCGAGGTCTATCCGGGCTTCGTCGCCGAGCTCGAGGCGGCAACCGGGCTCGATAGCGGCTACGCCCGCCACGGGGCCCTCCACGTCGCCCTCGACCGCGACGAGGCGTCGGAGCTGCGTCGCGTCCACGACCTGCAGCGCTCGCTTGGGCTCGGCGCCGAGTGGCTGCCGCCACGCCGCTGCCGCGAGCTCGAGCCCGGCCTGACCCCCTCCTTCAATGGCGGCGTTCACGCACCCGACGAGGCGGCGATCGACCCGCGGCGGATGACCGTGGCGCTGCTGGCGGCCCTGGCGGGGGAGGGAGCCGAGGTGCGCGGCGGCACCGAGGTGGTGGCGCCAATCCTCGACGGCGAGCGGCTTGAGGGCGTGCGGACGTCAGCGGGCGAGGAGCTGCGGGCCGGCCACGTCGTCCTTGCCACCGGTGCCTGGGCGGGGGCGGAGAGCTGGCTGCCCGAGGCGGCGCGGCCGCCGGTGCGCCCGGTCAAAGGCGAGATTCTCGAGTTGCGATCGCCGGACGGCGCGGCGCCCTGCGAGCGGATCGTCGCCTCCGAGCGCGTCTACTTGGTGCCCCGTCCCGACGGCCGCCTGATCGTCGGCGCGACAACCGAGGAGCGCGGCTTCGACGCCACGGTCACCGCCGGCGGTGTGCACGAGCTGCTGCGCGAGGCCTACCGCCTGCTGCCCGACGTAGCCGAGATGGAGCTGGTCGAAGCGATGGCCGGCCTGCGCCCGGGGACACCAGACAACTTGCCCCTGATCGGCCCCGGCGCCCTCGACGGACTGATTCTCGCCTGCGGCCACTACCGCAACGGCATCCTGCTGGCCCCAATAACCGCCGAAGCCATCGCGGGCGTCGTCGCCGGCAAGCCGCTCCCCGAGTCCCTAGCCCCCGCCCAGCCGGTGAGTTCGCGTTTTGGTGTCCATATGGACACCAAAAGACAAAGTCAGCGGGAGGTGGTTTCGTGAGGATTGAGTTGAACGGCCGGGGGGCTGAGTTGCCGGAGGGGGCGACGCTGGCCGATGCCGCTCGTGCCGCCGGTGCCGAGGAGGCTCGCGGCGTGGCGGTCGCGCTCGACGGCGAGGTTGCCCCGCGCGGCGAGTGGGCCCAGATGCCCCTGGCGGAGGGCAGCAAGGTCGAGGTGCTGGCGGCGATCCAGGGCGGCGCCGAGGGGTGGGAGCTCGGTGGGCAGGCCTGGAGCTCCCGCCTGATCGCCGGCACCGGCGGTTTCCGCTCGCTGGAGCAGATGGAGAGCGCGCTGGCGGCCTCCGGGGCGGAGATCGTCACCGTTGCCCTGCGCCGCATCGACCCCGATGCCAAGGGCTCGGTCCTCGACGTGCTCGACAAGCTCGGGCTCGCCGTCCTGCCCAACACGGCCGGTTGCTACACCGCCCGCGACGCGGTCCGCACCGCCCAGCTCGCCCGCGAGGCCTTTGAGACCGACTGGATCAAGCTCGAGGTGATCGGCGACGACCGCACCCTCTTCCCCGATGCGGTCGAGCTGCTCGATGCGGCAGAGACCCTGGTCGGCGAGGGCTTCACCGTCCTTCCCTACACCAACGACGACCCAATCCTCGCCCGCCGCCTCGAGGAGGCCGGCTGCGACGCGGTGATGCCGCTGGGTTCGCCGATCGGCTCCGGCGCCGGCATCCGCAACCCGTACAACATCGCGATCATCACTGAGCGCGCCGGCGTGCCCGTGATCCTCGACGCCGGCATCGGCACCGCCTCCGACGCCGCCCTGGCGATGGAGCTGGGCTGCTCGGCCGTGATGGCGGCCAGCTCGATCTTCGGCGCTGCCGATTCCGTGGCGATGGCCACCGCCCTGCGGCTCGGTGTCGAGGCGGGGTATGCCGCCCGCGGCGCCGGGCGCATCCCCCGCCGCACCCACGCCGAGGCGTCCACCCCTGAGCAGGGCTTGCCCGAACTTTCCTGACCGCAAGTCCGAGTTCCCCGGCGCCCGTCTACCATGAGCGGCCACGCCCCCGTAGCTCAGTTGGTTAGAGCGGCGGCCTTTTAAGCCGCGCGGCGCGGGTTCGAATCCCGCCGGGGGCACTTTGGCCGGGTCGAACGGGAGTGAGGGGGCAAGGCGCGACGAGCTGCTGCTCCGTACGCCCTGCGATGTCGAGGAGCAGGACGATCTGCGCCTCGGGCGCATTCACGATGAGATCGAGCGCGGCTTCGACGCCCTGCGCGACATCGATGACGGCGTGACGATCTTTGGCTCGGCCCGGATTGGCGAGGGCCACCGCTGGTACGAGCTCTGCCGCGAGGTCGCGGCCTGCCTGGTCGACCACGGCTTCTCGATCATCACCGGCGGCGGCCCCGGCCTGATGGAGGCGGCCAACCGCGCCGCCGCCGAGGCCGGCGGCCTCTCAGTCGGACTCAACATCCAGCTGCCGCACGAGCAGCAGACCAACCCCTACGTCAACCGCGCGCTCGAGTTCCACTACTTCTTCGCCCGCAAGCTGATGTTCGTGCGCTACGCCCGTGCCTTCGTGATCATGCCGGGCGGCTTCGGCACCCTCGACGAGATGTTCGAGTGCCTGACCCTGATCCAGACCAACCGGATCAAGCACTTCCCGACGATCCTGGTCGACTCCGAGCACTGGCGACCCCTGCTCGACTGGATCGACCACGGCCTCGAGGACGACGGCATGATCACCGCTGCCGACAAGGAGCTGCTGGTTGTCGTCGACAGCCCCGACGAGGTCTGCGAGCACGTGCAGCGGGCAAGCTCGAAGCAGAAGCAGCTGGCCGCCTCTTGAGGGCGGCTTCGATGCAACCGTCTCGGCGGCGACTCGCAGGGCTCCCGCCGAGGGCGCTGGTAGGTTCGGCGAACCGGCCTCGGAACACCACCGGGTCTGTGGTTGAGGTGGTCGGGCATCTGATGGCAAGCCGTCCGAACATTCAACCGGTTATCGGAGAGCGTCCTGAGGGACGTCGCGAGCGGTGGAAAAAGGCGGCGCTCACCAACGGCGATGCCACCGCCGCGGTGATAACCGGCGACGCCCTGGAGAGCCTGGCGCGGTTTCCGGACGAGAGCTTCAACACGGTCGTCACCTCGCCCCCCTACTACTGGGCGCGCGACTACGACGTCGATGGCCAGATCGGCCACGAGGACACGGTTGAGGCCTACGTAGAGGCTCTTGCCGACGTCTTCGACGAAGTGATGCGGGTTCTCCACCCAGACGGTGTTTTCTACCTCAACGTGGGTGACACCTACTACTCGGGCAATGGACAGCCGCACGGTGAAGATCCACGCAGCCCGTCGCGGAATTTCATCCGCAAGAAACTGAGGCCGGTCGATCAGTCGGGGTGGGGGATTCCGAAGAAGAGCATGATCGGCGTTCCCTGGAAGATCGCCTTTGAGCTGCAGCAGCGCGGCTGGACCCTGCGCAGCGACATCATCTGGAATCGTGTCAATGCCTTCGTCGAGCCGACCGCGCGCGACCGACCCCACCGTCAGTACGAGCACGTCTTCCTCTTTTCCAAGAGCCGCTGGTACTCGTATGACCGCAGTCGCCTCGACGGCGATCAGGACGTCTGGACAATTCCGATCGAGCGCGGGCGGCGCAGTGAGCACAACGCGGCTTTCCCGCGCGAGCTGGTGCGGCGCTGCGTGCTCACCGGCTCTCCGCCCGGCGGCAGCGTGCTCGATCCATTTGTAGGCAGCGGGACCACACTGGAGATGTCGCTGGAGTTGGGCAGGAACTGTGTGGGTATAGACCTCAGCAGTGAGTACACGAACGCGATCATCCAGCGGCTGAAAGTGGAGGGTTGCAAGCGAGCGACCTGGAAGGCGGCGATGGAGTCGATCGACCCTGAACCTGTTGCTTGGGAGGACTGGGGCGGTAATCGCCAGAACTTCCGCAAGCCGCGCCGTAAGGCCTGAGAGCAGGCGGCATGCGCTTCTTCTCGATCGATCGCATCAAGGCCGCGATCGAGCACCTTGAGAATTACGACTCGAAGTGGGTTCTGATCCCGCTGATCTTCGCGGTCAACGGCGTTGGAGAGGAGGGGCCGGTTCGCGTCCAGGGAGCCGGCAAGGCGGGCACCGACGCCTTCTTCGACGAGTACTTCAGCGGCAAGGCGATCGGGCTGGACCCGTTCCCCAACGGGGCCAGCACCCTGCGCCCGCGGTTCAGTGAGATCAAGGGCAACCTGGCGAGCCCCGGCGACTACGTCGTCCACCAGCGGCAGAAGCTATGGGGAAACCAGTACTCGAGGAACGGCTACAACATGCTGCGGGACAAGGATCTGATCCTTGATCACAAAAGCTCCACCTGGCAGATCGACCCGAGCTTCTGGGCCGTGTGGCAGGCGGAACTGCCGTCCTCGTTTCGCTTCGAGGAGCTCCTCGTCTGGCTGTTCTCATTCTCCGGCATTGCCGACGAGGTCCAAGATTGGGAGGAGTTGTCGAATGCCTTTCAGGAACGGACTCTTGGGCCCGGCGGCCGCTTCCCCTCCGGATACGAGGTCCGGTTCAGGGTCTCGGGAGACGTTCCATGGCCCGGCGACCTGCTCGATGAGCGTCCGAGCGACGAGGAGTTCCGGGAAGCGCTGATGCCAAGCCTGAAGGGCCTCACTCATGACTCGGTCTGGCTCAGGGAACGGTTCGACGAGTGGAGCAAGGATCGCGAATTTCCGGACGGCGACGAAAAGCATCATCTAGAGATGCAGGGTGAGTTCGCCGGTCTGCTCTCCGAGGAGAGCCTTGTATCGCCCGAGGACTTCGACCTCGATCTCTTTCGCAAGTTGATTGCCGACAACTACGGCCATCCAGGCAACCAGGCAAATCTCAACCGCTACCTCAAGGAAACGGGAGAGCCAGGCGTCGCGCAACTGACACGAGCTATCTCGTACGTCCTGTACGGGGACGGAGATGAGGCCGAGCGGCTGGATGCGGTGACGGACGTGGACTCCGAGCTGCGTGTCTTCGGCCTGGGGGAGGCTGTTCTCACCAAGTGCCTTGCCATTGCCTTTCCCGAGCGTTGGCTTCCCCTGTTCATGTATGGGAGCAGCGAGGGCAAGGGGAAGAAGGACATCCTCGAGCTGCTCGAGGCTCGACTCGGGGATGACAGATCCATGAGCATGGGCGAAAAGGCAGTGCGCTCGAACGACGCTTTGCGTGAACGCACCGAGCCCCTCGCGCCGGAAGAGCCCTGGGTTCAGGCCTCCTTTCTGTGGTGGCTTCGCACCTATGGAAGCGATCCGGTCAATCTCGCCAGCGAGCTGCATCTGGACGAGCGCTGGTTCAAGGAGGTCGGCGAGCTGCTCGAGGACAAGCGACAGGTGATCTTTTACGGGCCGCCGGGAACTGGCAAGACCTTCGTAGCGCAGAGGTTCGCCGAGTGGTACGCCGACGACGACTGCGTGGAGACCGTCCAGTTCCATCCCTCCTATACGTACGAGGACTTCGTGCAGGGCTTTCGGCCGGTGAAAGGAGAAGGGGGGAAGGTCGACTTCGATCTGCAGCCCGGCCCCCTTCTGAACCTGGCCAAGACAGCCAAGAAGACCGGCAAGCAGTGCGTGCTGCTGATCGACGAGATCAACCGGGGCAACCTGGCGAAGATCTTCGGCGAGCTCTACTACCTACTCGAGTACAGGGACGAAGACATCAGGCTCCAGTACGGCGACAAGTTCCGTCTGCCGGAGAACCTCGTTCTGATCGGCACGATGAACACCGCCGACCGTTCGATCGCCTTCATCGACGCAGCGTTGCGCCGGCGCTTCCATTTCGTTCCCTTCTTCCCCGACGAGTGGCCAGTAAAAGGCCTCCTGGCGCGCTGGCTTGAGGCGAACAAGCCCGAGATGGTCTACGTCGCCGAGCTGCTCGATGCGGCGAACGAGCTCCTCGACGAGCGCGACTTCCAGATCGGGCCAGCGCATTTCATGACCGACAAGCTCGACGACGAATGGTTGGAGATGATCTGGAAGTACTCCGTCATCCCCTATCTCGAGGAGCATTTCTTCGACGAATCGGAGCGCGTCGGCGATTTCGATCTGGAAAGACTCCTTGCCAAGGTCCAAGACGACGGGAGCGGAACGGATGCAATCGCTGAGGCTGCCCCAGCTGACGGAGTGGGAACCGACTGAGGTCGCCCTCCGTCCCGAACAGGCCGCGGATCTGCAGGCCCTTCGGGATGCTCGCCTGAAGGTGGAGGTGACGGGGCGCCCGGGGATGTTTCGGATCACCCCGAGCAGCGTCGTCGGGGTGGTCCGTTCCTCCTCGGTCGAGGTGCTGATCCGACCCAAGATCCCGGTCGAGCGCCTCTTCGAGCTGCTCTCGTACTCGGGCGGCCTGAGCTTTTCCAGCGAGACGGCCGGCCTCGACCCTGAGGCGAACATCGTCGAAAGCTTCGCCGCCGCCTACCTCTCGGCGGCCGGAAGGGTCCTTTCGCGAGGCCCGCTTCAGGGATACGTCCCGCGGGAAGAGGCCTCGAGCACATTTCGGGGTCGGCTGCGCGCCGGCGACCAGGTGAGGCGCCATCTCGGCCTGGCGCTCCCGGTCGAGATGAGCTACGACGACTTCACCATCGACATCGAGGAGAACAGGCTGCTGAAGGCCGCCTTCCTGCGCCTCAGCAGGCTGCCGATCCGCCGGGGGCGGCTGCGCCGCGGGATCGACGAGGCGCTGGCGGCGCTGGCGGAAGTAGGTGCGCCACGCTACTCGTCCCGACACCTTCCAAAGATCTCCTTCACCCGGCTGAACCGGCACTACCGGACTCCAATCGAGCTCGCCGAGCTGATCCTGCGGAGCTCGTCGATCGAGCTGCGGGCGGGGAAGACGATGGTCGGCCAGTTCCTGGTCGACATGAACGATCTCTTCGAGGACTTCCTTTTCACCGCAATCGGCCGGCGCCTGGCGCGCGGACCGCGGTGGGTGCACGGAAGACAACTCTTCCTCGATGCCAATCGACGGGTGGGGATGAATCCTGACCTCTCCTTGTGGGGGGGTGATCGCTGTCTCTTCGTCGGCGACGCCAAGTACAAGCGCACCGACAGCGGGGAGAGCGCCGACCTCTATCAGCTCCTCGCCTACTGCCTAGCGGCGGGTGTGCCAGAAGGGCTCCTGCTCTACGCGGAGGCGGCGAGCCCGGTGGCACACTTCGTCGAGGAGGCCGGTGTGAGCCTTCGCGTCGAGGGAGTGGATCTCGGCGCGCCGCTTCCACAGCTCGAAGCCCGGATCGATGAGGTCGCTGCGCTAGTGGCGAAGATGGCGATGCTTGGTGAAGACCATCGTCACGCCGGCCTCTTCGCAGGCCGCGATCACGTCGCCATCGCGCTTCGAGCCGCCGGGCTGGATCACCGCGGTAGAGCCGGCTTGGAGCGCCAGCTCGGGGCCGTCGGCGAAGGGGAAGAAGGCGTCTGAGGCGACGGCCGAGTTGGCGAGCAAGGCGCTCGCGTCCTCGCCGCGGGCGTCGCGGCACTTCTCGACCGCGAGGCGGACCGAGTCGACGCGGCTCATCTGACCGGCGCCGATGCCGAGCGTGGCGGACGACGGTCCAGGCGAAGCACATGTCGTCCCACTGCTGGTCCGTCGGCTCGGACTTGGTGACGACCTCCATGATCTCGCGCGGCTCGGGGTCGCCGTCGCGGTCCTGGATCAGCAAGCCGCCCATCACTCGTTTGACGTCGCGTTCGCCCGGTTCGCGCTGGCGGCGCTCCTCCTCGAGGACGATGGCATGATCGGCCCCGAGGACAAGGAGCTGCTCGTCGTCGTCGACACCCCCGACGAGGTCTGCGAGCACGTGCAGCGGGCGAGCTCGAAGCAGAAAGAGCTGGCGCAGCAGGCGGGTTAGCGCGGCCGCAGCTCGAGCCGCAGGGTGTCGCCGATCGTGGAGGCCATGCGGTCCGGCACCTTCGCCTCATTTGCGTAGTCGAGCCAATCCGCAACTGCCGCGGCGACCTCGTCGACGATCGAGAGCGCCTTGTTCCGCTGCATCGAGACCACCTCGGCGCACTGGAGGAAGTCGTCGGTGACAAAGCCATCCCGCTTGCCGTTTAGTGACATCTGGTGCCGGTTGGTCCACTCGCCGTCGCTGCGGTAGTTGTAGGTGACGTCGAAGGCGGGGGAGAGCGACCACTCGCCGGCCCGGTCCATCAGGAAGGCGATGTTCTTCACGTGGTCGTCCTGATTGCGGGCGATGACGTTGAACGCGGTGCGGCGGAACTGCTGCTCGATCACCGCCATCGGCAGGCCCAGCTCGCGGAGCGTCATCAGCGCCTGCTCATAGGAGTAGGCGCCCGCTTGGTTGAAGTCGAAGTGCCGCAGCGCTCCCAGCGATTGCATGTGCAGCTTGGCGTTGCCGGTGGGCCGGTCGAAGCGGCGCGTCATGAAGTGGCGCCGCCCGTTCTCTTCGAACAGCCGGCAGGGCGCCATCTCGATCCCTGCCGCCGCGGCCATGCGGGAGTAGGCGAACTCGACCGCGCCGTAGCCTTCGGGGTCGTTGAAGCGCTCCCTGTCGCGGTTTGCTTTGACGCCATCGAACTTCAGCAGCCAATGCTCGAAGCCGGGGTCGGTGGCGACCTGCCCGGAGCGGACCTCGTTGGTCGCCGGGTTCCAGGCGATCATCGCCTTCGCCCGCGCCCCCCCGGCGGACATCCCGACGCTGAGGATCTCGAGCAGGCCGGCTTCCTCGTTGCCCGGCGCCAGCGAGGTCTCGAAGCCGTCGCGCTCGGCGAGGATCCGGGAAGCCAGCTCGACCAGCTCACCGACCTGGATGTCCCCCTCGACGCTGGGTTCCGGCCCCTTGACCGGCGCGAACTCGAGTGCGCCAGCACCTCGTCGCCCCATGTAACAGAGCCGCTCGACCGCGTTCGCGCTCTCCGGCCCGCGCCCCTTGCGGGCCAGCCAGGTGTTGATCAGGGCATTGCCGTAGCGGTCGGGCAGCGAGTCCGCCAGCATGCCGGGCAGGCCGCGAAAGGAACGGTAGGAGAGCTCCGGGAACGAGTACGGCTCGGGCCGCAGCGGCATCGTCAGAGGCGAAACCTGGATTCCGCTGGCGGCAAACTCCGGCGTGTACTGGAAGACGGCGGTTTGCTCGCCGGGTTCCAGGGAGACGGCACCGATCGCGCGGCCCCAGAGCAGAACCTCGGCGTCTTCACTCATCCGGTCCCGCCGGCCGCCGGCTCATCGCCCCAGTGCCACGGCCCCTTTTTCTCCTCCCCCTGTCCTCCTCGGGGGGATCGCGCGCGCTGCCGTCGCCGTCCTTGCAGGCGGATTCGCTCGATTGGGCTGGGGAGGGGTTCAGGCAGCAGTTGGTCGAGCGCCTCGAGCCGTCCCAGCGAACGAAGGACCCGGATGAGGCTGGTCGATTTCACCGGCTCGCCTGCCTCCAGCCTCTCGATCGTCGCCTTCGACACCCCTGCCTCCAGTGCCAGCCGCTCTTGACTCAGGTTCCGCTGCAAGCGAGTTTGGGCGAGGCGCTTGCCAAGCTCCTCGAGGACGGCGTCGTCATTGAGACTGGTTTCTATTTTCATAACTCAACTCAACTGAAGAATTAAGTAATTATTTCGAGGATATCTCTGCAGATAAGCAGAGATATAAGAATAGCATCCGAAATTAAAATTGATTTGCTAAGTCAGCTTAAATGACGATTTAAGCTGATAATTAGCGATATCTCTGCAGATAAGCAGAGTTAGCAAATCAATGCCGGAAGTGCCGGTGCTTGGTGAAGACCATCGTCACGCCGGCCTCTTCGCAGGCGGCGATCACCTCGGCGTCGCGCTTCGAGCCGCCGGGCTGGATCACGGCGGTGGAGCCGGCCTGCAGCGCCAGCTCGGGACCGTCGGCGAAGGGGAAGAAGGCGTCTGAGGCGACGGCGGAGTCGGCGAGCAGGGCGTCGGCGTCCTCGCCGCGGGCGTCGCGGCACTTCTCCACCGCGAGGCGGACCGAGTCGACCCGGCTCATCTGGCCGGCGCCGATGCCGAGCGTGGCGCCGTCCTTGGCGATCACGATCGCGTTGGAGCGGACGTGGCGGACGACGGTCCAGGCGAAGCACATGTCGTCCCACTGCCGATCGCTTGGCTGCGACTTGGTGACGACCTCCATGATCTCGCGCGGCTCGGGGTCGCCGTCGCGGTCCTGGATCAAGAGGCCGCCCATCACCCGTTTGACGTCGCGTTCATCGGGTTCGCGCCGGCGGCGCTCCTCTTCGCAGAGGATGCGGATCGCCTCCTTTTCTTGCAGCACCGCGAGGGCGCCGTGTTCGTAGTCGGGCGCGATCAGGACCTCGACGAAGTTCTTGTGCAGCCGTTTGGCGAGCTCCTCGGAGACCGGCCGGTTGAAGGCGATGACACCGCCGAAGGCCGACATCGGGTCGCAGGCGAGTGCCTTCTCGTAGGCCTCGAGCGCGTCCTTGCCGATCGCCACCCCGCAAGGGTTGTTGTGCTTGACGATCGTGCAGGCCGGCGGCTCGAAGTCCTCGACCAGGCGGCGGGCCGAGTCGAGGTCGAGCACGTTGTTGAAGGAGAGGGCGCGGCCGTGCAGCTTGGCCACGCGCGAGAGCACGTGGCTGCGCACACCGGCTTCGGAGTAGAGCGCCGCCCGCTGGTGCGGGTTCTCGCCGTAGGCGAGGTCGAGCACCTTCTCGTAGGCGACGGCGAGGTGTTCGGGGTAGTCCTCGTACTCGGCCGAGAACCAGCGGCTGATCGCGGCGTCGTAACGGGCGGTCTGGGCGAAGGCCTCGTTGGCGAGCCAGTGGCGCGTCGTCGCCGATACCTCGCCGCCGGACTCCTCAAGCTCGGCCAGCACGGCGTCGTAGGACTCGGGCTTGACCACGACGGCGACCCCGCTGTGGTTCTTGGCCGCGGCGCGGATCATCGTCGGCCCGCCGATGTCGATGTTCTCGACCACGACCCCGGGCTCGACGTCCTGGGCGGCGACGGTCTGCTCGAAGGGGTAGAGGTTGACGCAGACCAGGTCGATCGGCACGATCGCCTCGCGTTCGAGCGTCGCCATGTGCTCGCTGTCGTCGCGCCGCGCCAGCAGCGCCGCGTGCAGGCGAGGGTGAAGAGTCTTGACCCGGCCGCCGAGGATCTCTTCCTGGCCGGTGAACTCGGCGACGTCGGTTACCTCGAGCCCGGCCTCGCGCAACGCCGCCGCGGTGCCGCCAGTGGAGAGGATCTCGACCCCGAGGCCGGCGAGGCCGCGGGCGAAGTCGGCGACACCGGTCTTGTCGGAGACCGAGACGAGCGCTCGGCGCACCCGGATCGCGCCGTCGTCGACGGTCTCGGATCGGGTGTCTGCGGCGGCCTCAGTCATCGACTACGACCCGGCGCGGGTCGTCGGCGTCGATCCTAACCCTGCCCGCCGCGATCATGCGGATCGCCTCCGAGTAGAGCTGGTGCTCGACCGTGTGGATCGCCAGCTCGAGCGCCCCGCGGTCGCGATCGGCGGGCACGCTGACCTCCCGCTGCGCGATCACCGGCCCGGTGTCGACGCCCTCGTCGACGTAGTGAACAGTGACGCCGGTGACCTCGGCCCCGGCGGCGAGCGCCTGGCCAACCGCGTCGAGTCCGGGAAAGGCGGGCAGCAGGGCGGGGTGGACGTTGACGATGCGGTTGCGGAAGCGTTGGATGAAGGGCGGGCTGAGCAGCTGCATGTAGCCGGCAAGGACGATCAGGTCGGCGCCGCGTTCCTCGATCCAGTCGGCCATTGCCGCGTCGCGCTCCTCGCGATCGCCAAAGTCCTCACGCGGGAAGAGACCCACCGCGATCCGCGCCGCCCGGGCCCGTTCGATCGCCGGCGCCCCGGGCTTGTCCGAGCCGACCCCGACCACCTCGATCCCCTCGCGCATATGCACGCGATCCAAGATCGCCTGCAGATTTGAGCCGGTTCCCGACGCCAGGACAACAATTTTGAAAGTGCTCATAAAGGCTGATCGTGGTCAAGCAGATCAAGGACGCAGGGAGCGAATCGTGCTTTGCACGTGAGCGACCGAGGACGCCGAGATGCGCAGCGCCACGGTCAGCCCGCCGAAATGCCGACCTCCAACGCAAACTTTCCGTTCGCGTCTTCCGGGTCGCCCAACGGGTAGCGACCGCTGAAGCAGGCGTCGCAGTGATCCTCGGGCGGCGTGCCGATCGCCTCGTAGACGCCGTCGATCGAGAGGTAGGCGAGCGAGTCGGCGTCGAGCTCGTCGGCGATCTCCTGGACCGTGCGCTTGTGGGCGATCATCTCCTCGCGGGTCGACATGTCGACGCCGTAGTGGCAGGGGTTGCGAATCGGCGGCGCCGAGATCCGCAGGTGGACCTCGCGGGCGCCTGCGTCGCGCAGCATGCCGACGATCTGCCGCGTCGTGTTGCCGCGCACGATCGAGTCGTCGACGACGACGATGCGCCGGCCGGAGACGATCTCGGGCAGCGGGTTGAACTTCAGCCTCAGGCCGTGCTTGCGCAGCTCCTGGCCGGGCTGGATGAAGGTCCGCGCCACGTAGCGGTTCTTGATCAGGCCGTCGTCGCGCGGCAGCCCCGAGGCGCGGGCGAACCCGGCAGCCGCCGGGTTGCCGGAGTCCGGCACCGAGATCACCAGGTCGGCCTCGACCGGCGACTCGCGGTGGAGGATCTCGCCCATCCGCCCGCGCACCTGCTGCAGCACTTTGCCCTCGAGCCGGCTGTCGGGGCGGGAGAAGTAGATGTGCTCGAAGACGCACATCGCCGGCCGCTCGGCCTTGACCACCTGGCGCGTCTCCAATCCGCGCTCGGTCAGCGAGACCATCTCGCCCGGGTGCACTTCGCGCATCAGCTCGGCGCCGATGATGTCGAAGGCACAGCTCTCCGAGGCGACGACGAAGCGATCGTCGAGGCGGCCGAGCGAGAGCGGCCGCACCCCGTGCGGGTCGCGGAAGGCGACGATCGCGCGCTTGGTCATCACCACGGTCGAGTAGGCGCCCTCCAGCCGCGGCATCACGTCGCAGACCGCGTCCTCGATCAGCTTGCCGTCGTGGGAGGAGAGCAGCGCCGCGATGATCTCCGAGTCCGAGGTGCCGCGGAAGGCGATGCCGCGCTCCTTCAGCTCGCCCCAGAGCTCGACCGCGTTGGTCAGGTTGCCGTTGTGGGCCAGCGCCAGCTCGCGGCCGTCGTCGCGCCAGACCGGCTGCGCGTTCTCCCAGGAGCCGCCGCCGGTGGTCGAGTAGCGCACGTGGCCGATCGCCATGTCGCCCTCCAGCGCCTTCAGCTTCTCCTCGTCGAAGACCTGCGAGACCAGGCCCGAATCGCGCATCGTGGTGATGTGGCCGCCGACGCAGGTGGCGATCCCGGCCGACTCCTGGCCGCGGTGCTGCAGCGCGTAGAGGCTGAAGTAAGCCAGCCGCGAGACGTCGTGCCCGGGTGCGTATACGCCGAACACCCCGCATTCCTCGCGCGGGCCTTCGCGGTCTATGAACTGCCCCTGGGGCGGAGTCAAGCGCGCTTTCCTCGCGGTTGGGGAAGGACGTGACGCGCAGGCAGACTGCCTACCCGGGCAGGGTAGCAACGGCGGTCGGGCGGCAAGTCGGCGGCGGAAGGCCGCGATTTGCGGCCGTTGCGGCGGCGTTAGTGGTGGGGAGTCTCCTGGCCCTTGAGGTGGATGCCGACCACGCGGTCCGTCACCCGACCCGCGAGGTCGGTTGTCCGCGCCGTGATCGTCCCTTTCAGGGACTTGCCTGGCGGGATGCGCCCGAGCCTGCGCTTCACCGACTTGGGCAGCTTGACGTTGAAGCGAGCGACCTGGCCCGGCTTCACCGTCTGGGTCCCGCCGGAGAGCCCGACGATCAGGCCGACTAGTTTGCCGTGGCCCGGGTTCAGCTTCGAGATGTGGACGAGGCCTTTCTGCCGCAGCCTCCAGCTCACCTGACCAAAGACCTGGACCGAGCCGGCTTCGCTGGCGCTGACCAACACGAGCACCGAGCGCTTGAGCGCGATCGGGAAGGTTTCCAGCGTGATCGTCGGACACGGTCCCTGGTAGGCGCCGCTCTGCGGGCACTTGTCCTGGGTCTCGTCGCCGTAGCCGTCGCCGTCGCGATCGGGCTCGATCACGGCGACCAGCGCCACGCGGAGCTGGGTTGAGGCGATGAAGGTGTGGCTCGAGCCGACGCCGACGCTGCCGTTGTAGGCCCAGGTGTGGTCACCTTCGTTGCCAGTGAAGCAGTAGACAGGACTGTCGACTTCGATGCCGACCGGGCCGAAGCGGTCACCGACTTGGACTGGAATCCGGGTCGAGAAGATGTTGAGGCCCTGGTTGACGGTCTCCTCGTTGCTCTCGCCGACAACTTGAAACGAGCCGGGCTCAGCGGTTGGCCGGAAAGCGGCCATCCGCTCGAAGACCGGCCCCGAGAAAGCCGAGTTGACCTTCCAGGACGTGATCACCCCGCCGGTCGGGGTCGCCAGCGGCAGGGTTCCACCGGACGTACGCGCCTCCGGGACCAGGCTGTACGGGCCTTCGGCGACATTGGCGGCACACTCGTCACCGATTTCGATCGAGGCTGAGGCCGCCGCCGCGCCGATCAACGCCGCCGTCATCAGGACCCCCAAAACACCCGCACAGCGCAGCGACCGCATCTGCTTCCTCCCCGCTTGGACGACGACCGCTGGAAGGTTAGACGGCTAAGGCGATGCCGGCGAGCCCTCGAGCAGCCGGTCCAATGCCTTTCCAAGCCCGCCGATCGCCGAGTCGAGCGGCTCCTGGCTGCCCGCGGCGCGCATCCGCAGCAGGGCGCCCTCGACCGTGGAGACGACCAGGCCGGCGAAGGTCTCGGCGTCCCTGGCGTTGACTCCTTCGTCGCGGAGAGCCGCGGCGATCGGGCCTTCCCAACTCTGGAAGGCGGCGGTGGCAACGGCAGCAAGTTCGGGGTCCTCGGGGCGGGCCAGGGCCGCCGCGGCAACAGGACAGCCGATCCTCTCCGGGTGGTCCTTGGCGCGGCGGCGGAAGATCTCACCGAACATCGTCAGCGTCTGCTTCAGCCCGCGCTCCTCCAGCGAGCGCTCGATCAGGTCGCGGATCGTCGTGCCCTCGAGCTCGGCCGCCTCGCGGGCGAGTTGGACCTTGCCGCCGGGGAAGTGGTGGTAGATCGAGCCGCGCGGCGCCTCGCCGCGCTCGGCCACGTCGCGCAGCTCCATGCCGGCGTAGCCCTTCTCGGCGAGCAGCTGGCGGGCGCCTTTAAGCAGCAGCGCGCGGCCGTCGCGGCGCTTGCTCTCCCTCGGCTCCCCATCGGCGATTCTCGCTATGCCCACGGTCATAGTCTATAGTCCGGCCCGATGTATGACCGTGGTCATAGAGGGATCGTGGCGATCGCCTGTGCGGGTGCCTTCCTCGCCTTCCTCGACGCGACGATCGTCAACATCGCCTTCCCTGACATCTCGCGCTCTTTTGCGGGCTCGGGGCGGGATGCGCTTTCCTGGGTGCTCGACGGCTACTTCGTCGTCATCGCGGCGCTCTTGGTGCCGGCCGGTGGGCTGGCCGATCGCTTTGGCCACAAGCGGATCTTCCTGCTCGGCGTCAGCGGTTTTACCGCCGCCAGCCTGCTCTGCGCCCTGGCACCCTCGCTCGGCTTCCTGATCGCTTTCCGCGTCGTCCAGGGCATCGGCGCGGCGATGATCGCGCCGACCTCGCTGGCGCTGGTCCTCGACGCCTTTCCCCCGGAGCGCCGCGCCGCGGGGGTCGGCATCTGGGGCGCGGCCGCGGCGGCCGCGGCGGCGGTGGGCCCGACCCTCGGCGGTGCCCTGGTCGAGCTCTACGACTGGCGCCTGGTCTTCCTCGTCAACCTGCCGTTGGGCGCGGCCGTGGTGTGGTTCGGCGCCAAGGCGCTGCGCGAGCGCCCCCAGCTCGACAGCCGCCTGCCCGACCTGCCCGGCGCCCTGATGTTGGCGCTGAGCCTCGCCCTTGTCACGCTTGGAATCGTCGAGGGCAATGACTGGGGCTGGACCGCGGCCGCGACGCTCGGCTGCTTCGCCACCTCCGCCCTTCTGCTCGCCGGGATGATCTGGCGCAGCCGCGGTCACCCGCGCCCAATCATCGAGCCGGAGCTCTTCCGCCACGGCTCCTTCCGCGTCGGCAACCTCGGCACCCTGCTCTTCGCCGCCGCCTTCTTCTCGCTGATCCTCGGCAACGTCGTCTTCCTCACCTCGATCTGGGGCTACACCGTGCTCCAGGCCGGCGCCGCCACGCTGCCCGGGCCGACGCTCTCGACGATCGTCGCCGGCCCCGCCGGCAAGCTCGCCGACCGCTTTGGCCACCGCGCCGTGATCGTCCCCGGCACCCTCTTCTTCGCCGCCGGCGTGATGGTGCTGCGCTCGGCCGGCGCCACCCCCGACTGGCTCGGCCTCTGGCTGCCCGGCGCCTGCCTCACCGGCATCGGTATCGGCCTCGCCTTCCCGACCCTCGGCGCTGCCTCCGTGCGCGACATCCCCGACGACCGCTTCGCCACCGCCAGCGCCGTCAACGCCGCCTTCCGCCAGGTCGGCGCCGTCCTCGGCACCGCCATCCTCGTCGCCATAGTCGGCGAACCGGCAACCCTGCAGGCCGCCCTCAACGTCTCCAACGACGCCTACCTCTTCTCCGCGATCGCCGCCCTGGTTTCGGGTGTCGTCGTGCTTGCGCTGCGTCCCCTCGTTCAGGCCGGTGACTCGCCATCCGAGACCGAAACGCCCGAGGAGCTGAGCGCAACCGTTTAAGGGCCCAGCGCTCCGATCGGGATGACGTGGACCCCGTCCTCCCGCTTGTAGCCATAACCGCTGCCGATGATCACACCGAGCGCTGCCGGGGGGCCGCATCTGTCGGTGTCGATCCGCTTGACGAACTTCCGTAGGCTGGCCGCGGCTTCGTCAACCTGGTTGAAGCCGAGCTTGACCTCGAAGGCCGCCCAACGGCCGTCACGGGCTTCGATGATCGCGTCGACCTCCAGTCCGTCGCTGTCGCGGTAGTGGAGCACCTCCGCGTCGGCGGCCTGGGCGTACACGCGGAGGTCGCGGATCACCATCGACTCGAAGAGGAGGCCGAGGGCGTTCAAGTCTCGAATTAGGCGCTCCGGCCCACTGCCCATCGCTGCCACGGCGAGCGATGGGTCGACGAAGTGGAGCTTCGATGCCTTGCGCAGGGTGTGTGTGGTCCTCAGGTGGACGCCCCAGGCCGGCTGATCCTCGACCACCATCAGCTGTCTCAGCGCGTTGAGGTATTCGTCAACCGTTTCGGACTTCAGCGGTCCATCGACTCCCCCCGCATCGCGCGCGAGTGTGGTGATTGCTGTTTGGGTAGAGACGTTGCGCCCGACACTGCGCAGCAGGCGGCCGACCTTGACTGGATCACGCCGTGCTCCGCTGACCTCGCTGATGTCGACTCGCCGGATCTCCTCGAGGTAGCGCCGGCCGGCGGTGAGCGCCTGCTCCCTGGTTTTCTGCAGGTAGCCCGGCCAGCCACCAATAGAGATCTCATCGGCGATCTCCATCAGCGTCAATTTTGCCTCGGGAGTGCCCTCTTTCTCGCCTTCCAGCAGTCGACCGAGCGAGATGCGTCCCGTGCTCAGGCCCTTCTCGAAAAGGCTCATCGGCCGCATGCGAAGGCGGGTTAGCCGCCCGGCGCCGGAGTGGCGGGTGATGTCGTCCGCGGGCACGGCCGACCCGGTGAGGATGAACTGGCCCGCCTCGCCGCGGTCGTCGATCGCCCGCCGCACGTGGTTCCAGATCATCGGCTCCAACTGCCACTCATCGATCAGCCTGGGGGTGGGCCCATCGAGGATGAGCGCAGGTTCAAGAGCGGCTGTCTCGCGAGCTTTGGGGTCGACGTCGAGACGAACTTCGCTGGTGGCTGCGTGCTGTGCAGTCATGGTCTTTCCACACGCCTTCGGACCCTCGATAACGGCGGCCCCTATGGCCGAAAGATCGTCAGAGAGCTCCTTGTCCACGATCCGCTCTAGATAGGCCATATCAGCAGTATAGCGGATAAAATAGAAGATCTACAGAGGGAAAAATATAAGCATTATAAGGAAGAAAATATAAGGATTTTGACCGGGAGAATATCCCGCTTTCAACCGGGAGAATGTTCGCGAATCAGATCTTGTCGGCTTCGAGTCGCTTGCCGAACGAGAGCCAGGCGCTCTCGGCGGTGCCGAGGCCGACGGTGAAGCTGCGGTCGCCGGCGGCGACCTCGATCGTGCTGCTGCCGGTCTCGCCGATCAGCGTCGCCCCGAGCGCCTTTAGCGCCTCGCGGTCGCCGCTGAGCAGGAAGCCGCCGGGGCCCTCGCCGAATAGAGCCTCCTCGGGTGAGCAGCCGCGTTCGCGCAGCGGCTGCAGGTCGACCTGACAGCCAAGGCCGCCGGCGATCGCCGACTCGGCCAGGGCGCAGGCGAGGCCGCCGTCGCTGACGTCGTGGGCGGAGGAGAGCTTTCTCGCGCGGACCGCGTCGCGGATCGTCGCGCAGGCGGCGGCGACCGCGGCGATGTCGGGTCGCGGCAGACCCGTATCGAGCTCGCCGCGCAGCTTCGCCAGCTCTGAGCCGGCGAGCGAGGGTTCGAAGGGGCCGAGCAGGGCGATCGCGTCGCCCTCGCGGAGGAAGGCGCTGCCGCAGGTCACGGCTGGATCGGGCAGCTCGCCGACCATGCCGATCACCGGGGTCGGGTAGATCGGGCCTTCCGGCCCCTCGTTGTAGAGCGAGACGTTGCCGCCGACGACCGGTACGCCGAGCGCCTCGCAAGCCTCGGCGAGACCGCTGACCGCTTGGTCGAGCTGCCAGGCGGGGGCCGGTTTCTCCGGGTTGCCGAAGTTGAGGCAGTTGGTCAGGCCGAGTGGCTCGGCGCCGACGCAGGCGAGGTTCTGGGCGCACTCGAGCACCGCCTCGATCGTGCCGGCGTGCGGGTCGCAGGCGACGCGGCGGCCGTTGCCGTCGATCGAGACCGCGATCGCGTTGCCCGCCTCGGGGATCTGCAGCACGGCGGCGTCGGCGGACTCGGGCCGGCGCACGGTGCGCGAACCGACCACCGAGTCGTACTGCTCGAAGGCCCAGCGCTTGGAGGCGATGCTGGGCGAGGCGAGCAGCGCCAGCAGGGTCTCCTCGCTGGGGGCGTCGCCGGCAAGCGTCGCCCGGTTGCCGTACATCCAGCCCTGCGGCTCGGCCGGCTCCAGGTCATAGAGCGGGCAGCCGTCGACCAGCGCCTCGACCGGCATCTCGCCGACCACGTCGCCGTTGCGCAGGATGCGGATCTGGCCGGAATCCGTGACCACGCCGATCTCGGCCGAGCCGGTCTGCCATTTCTCACAGACCGCGAGCACCGCGGCCACCTTGTCGGGCTCGACCACGGCGAGCATCCGCTCCTGCGACTCGGAGACCATGATCTCGAAGGGCTCCATGTCGGCCTCGCGCAGCGGCACCAGGGCGACGTCGAGGTCGATGCCAACGCCGCCGGCCGAGGCCATCTCGCCGGCCGAGGAGGTCAGCCCGGCGGCGCCGAGGTCCTGCAGCGAGACCAGCAGGCCCTTCTCCAGCAGCTCGAGGCAGCACTCGAGCACCTTCGACTCCTCGAAGGGGTCGCCGATCTGCACCGTCGGGCGCTTCGCATCGTCGCCCTCGCCGAGCTCGGCCGAGGCCAGCACCGAGGCGCCGCCGATCCCGTCGCGCCCGGTCGAGGCGCCCATCAGCACCACCACGTTGCCGATCCCGGCGGCGGCGGCGCGGACCATGTCCTCCTGCTTGGCGATGCCGAGGCACATCGCGTTGACCAGGCAGTTGTGCTCGTAGGGGGCCTCGAAGTAGATCTCGCCGCCGACGTTGGGCACGCCGATCGAGTTGCCGTAGTGGCCGATCCCGCGCACCGCCCCGTCGAGCAGCCGGCGCGAGCGGACCGAGTCGAGCTCGCCGAAGCGGAGCGAGTCGAGGATCGCGATCGGCCGCGCCCCGATCGCGAAGACGTCGCGAAGGATGCCGCCGACGCCGGTGGCCGCGCCCTGGAAGGGTTCAACCGCGCTGGGGTGGTTGTGGGACTCGACCTTGAAGGCGATCGCGTGGCCGTTGCCGATGTCGACGGCGCCGGCATTCTCGCCCGGCCCCATCACCACCCGCTCGCCCTCGGTCGGCAGTCGCCCCAGCAGCTTGCGCGAGTGCTTATAAGCGCAGTGCTCGGACCAGAGCAGGCTGAACATCGCCAGCTCGACGTCGTTTGGCTCGCGCCCGAGCTGCTCGACGATCAGCTCGAACTCGGAATCGGTCAGCCCCAACTCGCGGTGCTTGGCCAGCTCGACCGTCACGCCGCCACTCCCGCCGCGGCGACGGCCTCGAAGACGCGCAGCCCGTCGGTTGAGCCGATCAGCGGATCGACAGCGTGCTCGGGATGGGGCATCAGCCCGACCACGTTCCCTGCCTCGTTGCGCACCCCGGCGATGTCCCGCGCCGAGCCGTTCGGGTTCTGCCCCGGCGCGTAGCGGTAGGCGACCTGCCCGTTTGCCTCCAGCGCATCGAGCACCTCATCCGGCGCGTAGTACCGCCCTTCGCCGTGCTTGGCCGGGATCGAGAGATGGCGTTTGATCGATTGACCCCCTTTTTCGGTGGTCAATGCATCAAACGACGATTCCTCCTCCACCAGGTCGAGCTGGCGGCAGGTGAAGCGCATGGTGTCGTTGACGAGGAGGGCACCGGGGAGGAGGCCGGCCTCGCAGAGGACTTGGAAGCCGTTGCAGATGCCGAGCACCGGCCCGCCACCGGCGGCGAACTCGCTCACGGCCTCCATCGCCGGCGAGAAGCGGGCGATCGCGCCGGCGCGGAGGTAGTCGCCGTAGGAGAAGCCGCCGGGGACGACGACGGCGTCGATCCCGTCCAGGTTCCGCTCTTCGTGCCAGACCAGGCGCGCCTCGGCGCCGGTGCGCTCGCATGCCGCCAGCGCGTCCCGCTCGTCGCAGGAGCCGGGGAACTGGAGCACTCCCCAGCGCATCAGGCGGCGCCGTCTAGCTGCTCGATCTCGTAGTCCTCGATCAGCGGGTTGGCGAGCAGCTTCTCGCAGAGCTCGCCGAGCCGCTCCGGGTCCTCGACGTCCAGCTCGACCATGCGGCCGACGTGAACGTGCTCGATGCCCTCGAAGCCGAGCGCCGGCAGCGCCCGCTCGACCGCCTTGCCCTGAGGGTCGAGGATCCCCTCCTTGGGGCGGATCAAGACCCGCGCCCGCGGCACTAGAAGGACAGCTCCGTGATCCGCTCGTAGGCTTCGACGTACTTGGCCCGCGTCTGCTCGACCACGTCGGGCGGAATCTCGGGGGCCGGCGGGGTCTTGTCCCAGCCGCTCTCGGTTGCCCAGTCGCGCACGTACTGCTTGTCGAAGGACGGCTGTGTCTTGCCCGGTTCGTAGCGGTCGGCCGGCCAGAAACGCGAGGAATCGGGCGTCAGCACCTCGTCGGCGAGGACGATCTCGGCGCCGGCGTGGCGGCCGAACTCGAACTTGGTGTCGGCGAGGATGATCCCGCGCTCGGCCGCGTGTTCGGCACCGCGGCTGTAGACCTCGATCGAGATCCGCCGCAGCTCCTCCAGCAGCGCCCGGTCGCCGACGATCTCGGCGGCGCGGTCGAAGTCGACGTTCTCGTCGTGGTCGCCGATCTCGGCCTTGGTCGCCGGGGTGAAGATCGGCTCCGGCAGCTTGTCGGACTCGAGCAGGTTGGGCGGCAGCTCGATCCCGCAGACAGCGCCGCCGTTCTTGTATTCCTTCCAGCCTGAGCCGGAGAGATAGCCGCGCACGACGCACTCGACCGGGTACATCTCCAGTCGCCGCACCCGCATCGCCCGTTCCGCCACCTCTTCCGGCACGTCGGCCGAGATGAAGTGGTTGGGGACGATGTCGCCGGTCAGCTCGAACCAGAATTCCGAAATCCGGTTGAGCACCTTGCCCTTGTCGGTGATCGCCGTCGGCATCACGATGTCGTAGATCGAAATCCGGTCGGAGGCGACCATCAGCAGGTCGTCCTCCCACTCATAGATCTCGCGGACCTTGCCTGAGGAGTGGAGCTTCAAGTCGGTAAGAGGTGGCATTGGCGCGATGCTAGCGGGGAGCGAGGCGGGGAGGGGTCGGGGGGTCTCTCCCGCGGCGCTGGGTTTTTCGCCTGAGGAGTTGGAGGGCCGTCCGAGGGATGTCAGTGGGGCGAAAAAGAGGACGCCGCTTGCGGGAGAGACCCCCCGACCCCTCCAGGTCTGCGATCCTTCGAGATCGTGAGCCTGCCCCCGGAACCGAAGAGTTCGCCCTTGGTACAGACCTTGCGCTGGAGCTTTAGACCACTCCCCTTCATGCAGGAGAACCGGGAGCGCTACGGGGACAACTTCAGCGTCAAGTTCCTCACCTTCGAGCGGCCGATGGTGATGATTTCGGATCCGGCGGCGATCAAGGCGCTTTACATGGAGCGCTCGCATGGGCTGCCTCCGGGTCGCGAGATCATCCTCACCCCGATCGTCGGCGCCCGCTCGCTGCTGGTCACCGAAGGCGCCGATCATCTCGCCCACCGCAAGGTGATGCTGCCGCCCTTCCACGGCGAGCGGATGCGCTCCTACGAGCCCCTGGTCGAGGAGATCGTCGACCGCGAGATCGACTCCTGGCCGCTCGGCGAGAAGTTCCCGATCCACCCGCGGATGCAGGCGATAACGCTCGAGGTGATCCTCAAGGTCGTCTTCGGCGTCGCCGACGGCCCCCGCTTCGAGCGCCTGCGCACCGTCCTTACCCAGGTGCTGGAGGAGACCGCATCGCCGGTTGCACAGCTGAGCGGGCTGGCCTCGCGCCGCTTTGGCGGCCGCGGACCCTGGGCGAAGTTCGAAAAGCAGCTGAAGCTGGCCGACGAGCTGCTCTACGCCGAGATCGCCGAGCACCGTGATCGCGGCGACTACGAGGAGCGCGAGGACATCCTCTCGCTGCTGATGCAGGCGCGTTTCGAGGACGGCTCGGAGATGAGCGATACCGATCTGCGCGACCAGCTGATGACGATGCTGCTCGCCGGCCACGAGACCACCGCCACCGCTCTGGCTTGGACTTTCGACCTGCTGCTGCGCCACGCCGGGCCAAGGCAGCGCCTGCAGGACTCGCTTGAGGCGGGCGAGGAGGACTACCTGCGCGCCGTGATCAGCGAGTCGCTGCGCCTGCGCCCGGTCGTGCCGCTGGCCGGCCGCCGGCTCAGCGTCGACCTCGAGACCGAGAACCTGCAGCTCCCCGCGGGCACCGACGTGACCCCGGCGATCTGGCTCACCCACACCCGCGCCGACTCCTACCCGGAGCCCTTCGCATTCCGCCCCGAGCGCTTCCTCGAGGATCCACCCGACACCTACGCCTGGATCCCCTTCGGCGGCGGCATCCGCCGCTGCATCGGCGCCGCTTTCGCCGAGTTCGAGATGCGGATTGCCCTGCGCGAGGTGCTGAGCCGCTGCGAGCTGCACAAGGCCAGCCCGGCGCCGGAGAAGATCGGCCGCCGCAACATCACCCTCTCGCCTCGCGCCGGCACCCCGGTCCTCGTCACCGCTCGCCATCCGGCGCGCGAGCGCGACCTGGTTCCGGCCTAGCCCGGCCAGGCTGTCGCCCTCGACAGGCGCCCGCCGTCAGGGCATGATCAGGCCATGGCCGAAGATCCCGACGCGAGTCGGCTGACGCCCTGGCAGCGCTTGGCATTGCGCCGCATCCGCAAGGCTGCTCGCAAGGCCCGTGACGAGCCGCTCAGCTCCGAGGACTGGGCCGCCTACTTCGAGCTGGTTTCCGGCAGGGCGGGGAGGGGGATGAGCCGGTTGCTGCGGGCGCTTCCGTCCAGTCCGCGCTGCGGGATCTGCGGAGCCCCGTTCGCCGGCTTCGGCAGTCACCTGGTCCGGCCGCTGGGCTACCGGCAGTCGCGCAAGAGCCCCAACCTCTGCGCAACCTGTGTCGAGACCGCGCCGCCCGGCGGGATGACGACCGAGGGCGGGGTCCTCTTCGCCGATCTGCGCGGCTTCACCAGCCTCTCGGAGGAGACCGATCCCGAGGCGGTCAGCGTGCTGCTGCGCCGTTTCTACGCCTGCGCCGAGGACGTCCTCTTCCCCGAGGCGATCATCGACAAGCTGATCGGCGACGAGGTGATGGCGCTCTACCTGCCGATGTACGGGCGCTTCGAGGAGGCCGCGCCGGTGATGCTCGACAGCGCCCGGGAACTGCTGCGCCGGATCGGCTACGGCAGTGTCGAGGGCCCCTTCGCCGAGGTCGGAATCGGCCTCGACTATGGCGAGGCCTTCGTCGGCAAGGTCGGCCGCCGCTCACTTAACGACTTCACCGCGATCGGCGACGTCGTCAACGTCGCCGCGCGGCTGCAGGGGGAGGCGGCCGGCGGCGAGATCCTCGTCTCGGGCCGCCTCGCCGAACGCCTGGCGGAGCCTCCCGGTGAGCGCTTGGAGCTGACCCTGAAGGGCAAGGCCGAGCCGGTCGTCGCCTACCGCAGCTCGGTCGCGGCTTAACTCTTGGCCGCGGCGCGAGCGGCGGGATGTTCCTGCGCCCAGCGCGCGATCGTGCTCGAGCCGGAGATCACTTCGCCGTCGTCGAGAACGAGGATCGGCACCTCGTTGGTGCCGCTCAGCTTCTTCACCTCGGCTCGGTCCCCGTCGCGGCGGCCCCAGGTCCAGGGCGCCATCCGGTAGCCGCCCATCACCTTCAGCTCGTAGGTGTAGCCAGCCGCGTCGAGCGCCTTGCCCGCCTTCGCACACGGATGCGCAAACGCCGGCCCACTCGTCTTCTGTCCACAGGTGTAGAGCAGCACGGCGCGAACCCTACCTGTCCGTTGCGGTGCGCCTTGTACGGCTATGGACCACAAAAGGCGCACCGCAACGGTGCTCAGGGGCCAAATCGAGTGCCTTCTCCGCCAGCCTAAATGGGCATCAGCAGTGGATGCTACGATCGTCGCACTATCGTAGAAGTCGCCACACGAGACCTGCGGAACAAAACTGCCGACCTGCTCAGACGCGTGGAGGCAGGCGAGAGCATGGTGATCACCGTGCGGGGCAGGCCGGTTGCCGACCTGGTTCCCCACGCGAGTGAGCCTCGCTGGCTTACGCCCTCGGACGTTCTTGCAATTCGCGATACAGCTGATCGCGATCCTACGTTTGGGGCCGATCTGCGCCGCCTGAGCGAAGGAACGACCGACGAATTGGGCCCGATCTGGTGACCTCCAAGCGCCCCTCGTTCGGTCTGATCGACACATCCGTTCTGGTTGCTGCCGAGAAGGGCCGCCCATTGCGAGAGGAGGCGCTTCCCGAACGTTCCGCTGTTTCGATCGTCACCATTGCCGAGCTACGCGCCGGCGTCTTGGCGGCACCAGATATCGCAAGCCGAGATCGACGTATGACGACCCTGGAAGGGGTTGCAGGGGTCACGATCTTGCCGGTCGAAGCAAGGGCCGCCCGCGCCTGGGCGGCGATGCGCGCATACCTCGTGGCATCAGAGCGGCGAGTTGGTGCAAACGACCTATGGATTGCCGCGACGGCCGCGGCGCATGGAATGCCGGTCCTTACTCAAGACGGTGACTTCGACGCCCTCTCCGGTGTTGAAGGCCTGACCGTGATCCCGGTCTGAGGCCGGGCCCTTCCTAACCGCGCAGCGCTTCCAGTCGCGCGAAGATCTCGGGCAGGTGAGTGAGGTAGGCGCTGTAGTCGAAGACGGCGTCGAGGTCGAGCTCGGGGGCCGCCTCGCCGAGCAGCTCGCGGAAGTGGGTGCCGCTGTCCCAGGCCTGCTGGGCGTTCTCCTGGACGACGCGGTAGGCCTCGTCGCGGGTGAGGCCGGACTCGACCAGGGCGGTTAGGGCGCGTTGGCTGAAGAGGGCGCCGTGGGTGAGCTCGAGGTTCTCGCGCATGCGGTCCGTGCGGACCGTCATTCCGGCCGCGACCTTGGTTGCCAGGTCCTGCATGTAGTCGAGGCAGATCGTCGCGTCGGGCAGGATCACCCGCTCGGCGCCGGAGTGGGAGATGTCGCGCTCGTGCCAGAGGGCGACGTTCTCGAGGCCGGTCTGCGCGTAGCCGCGCAGGACGCGGGCGAGGCCGGTGATCCGCTCGGTGCGGATCGGGTTGCGCTTGTGCGGCATCGCCGAGGAGCCCTTCTGCTTGCCGGAGGCAAACGGCTCTTCGACCTCTCGCACCTCCGTGCGCTGCAGGTTGCGGACCTCGGTGGCGAAGCGCTCGAGGCCGGCGCCGGCGATCGCGACCTGTGAGGTGAGCACGGCGTGGCGGTCGCGCGGGATCACCTGCGTCGCCACGTCCTCGCGCCGCAGCCCGAGCCGCTCCATCACCCGCGCCTCGACCGCCGGCGGCACCGAGGCGTAGGTGCCGACGGCGCCGGAGAGCTTGCCGAAGGCGAGCTGCTCGAAGGCGTCGGTCAGTCGCTCCAGGTTTCTGTCGGCCTCGAAGGCGAAGCCGGCGAGCCGCAGACCGAACGTTGTTGGCTCGGCGTGGACGCCGTGGGTGCGGCCGACGCAGAGCGTCTCGCGGTGCTCGAGCGCCCTCTCGATCAAGGCGTCGCGATAGGCGCGCGCCCCGGCAAGTACGACCTCGCCGGCCTCACGCAGCTGAAGCGCCAGCGCCGTGTCGAGCACGTCGGAGGAGGTCAGCCCGTAGTGGATCCAGCGCCCGTGCTCTCCAACTGAGGCGGCGACGACGTCGACGAAGGCTGCGACATCGTGATCGGTCACCTGCTCGCGCTCGTTGACCGCCTCGACCGTGAAGGCCGCGTTCGCCCGCGCCGCCTCGGCCGCCTCGCGCGGCACCGCCCCCTCCTCGGCCCAAGCCTCCGTCGCCGCCAGCTCGACCTCCAACCAGCACTCAAACTTGCGCTGAGGAGACCAGACGGCGCCGATCTCGGGGCGGGTATAGCGGGGGATCACGCGTTGATTATCCGCGCGGCGAGGATGCCGGCGTTTTTGGCGCCATCGATTGCGACGCAGGCGACCGGGATCCCGGGCGGCATCTGTACGGCGGAGAGCAGAGCGTCGAGGCCACCGAGGCTTTTGCCGAGGATCGGCACGCCGACCACAGGTAGGTCGCTGTGAGCGGCGGCCACGCCCGGCAGGGCGGCGGACATGCCGGCACCGGCGATGATCACCTTCAGGCCCCGCATCCTCGCGTTGGTGCAGTACTCGCGCACCAACTCTGGATCGCGGTGGGCACTCATCACTCGCACCTCGTAGCGAATGCCCGCCTCGTGCAGGGCCTTGCCGGCCGGCTGCATCTTCGGCTTGTCGTTCTTCGAGCCCATGATGATCCCGACCAGGGGCTCGTCGACGTCAATTTCCTCGAAGGCCTCCTCGACCGCCGGCATCGTCAGCGCCTCGCCGACCTGCGGCTCGTTGGCTTCGCCTCCGGTGGGCTGGGGCTCGTCTGAAATCTCGCTCATCTGATCCTCTCTATGTGACTGGCTAACTGGCGACTCGATCGACCGCGCGGGCGGCGATGTCGGACCGCATCTGCATACCCGCGAACTCGATCCGGCCCGCGGCATCGTACGCACGATCGCGAGCCTCGGCCGGCGTCGCTCCCAATGCCGTCAGGTTGAGTACCCGACCGCCGGCGGTGACTATCTCTCCGTCGCGCTCCGCGGTTCCGGCGTGGGTGACCTCGGCCAGCTCGGCGGCGGCCCCGAGGCCGGCGATCACGTCGTCCTTCGAGGAGGACTCGGGGTAGCCGGCCGAGGCGAGGACCAGGGTCACCGCCCACTCGGCGGCGAACTCGGCCTCGGCTCCGGCGAGGCCGCCGGGCTCGCGCGCGGCGAGGCAGAGGTCGACCAGGTCGGAGCGCAGCCGCGGCAGCACCGTCTGCGTCTCGGGGTCGCCGAAGCGGGTGTTGAACTCGAGCACCTTGGGCCCGTCGGGGCCGATCATCAGGCCGGCATAGAGGACGCCGTGGAAGGGCCGCCCGCGCCGCGCCATCGCCGCCACGATCGGGCGGTGCACAGCGTCGACGATCTCCTCGACCTCCCCCGCGCCGAAGCCGGGCACGGGTGAGTAGCTGCCCATGCCGCCCGTGTTCGGCCCCTCATCGCCGTCGAAGATCCGCTTGTAGTCCTGGGCCGGCGCCAGCGGCACCACGTTCTCGCCGTCGCAGAGCGCCAGCAGCGAGAGCTCCTCGCCCTCGAGGAACTCCTCCAGCACCACGGTCGTCTCGCCAAAGCGCTGCTCGGTGAAGAAGACGTCGACCGCCTCCCGCGCCTCCGCTTCGGAGCCGCAGATGATCACGCCCTTGCCTGCCGCCAGGCCGTCAGCCTTGAGCACCGCCGGGTAGGAAGCGGCGGCCGATCTCGGCCATCGCCTCCTCATGACTGCGCAGCAGTACATGCGCCGCGGTCGGCACCCCGGCCTCGGCCATCAGCTCCTTGGCAAACGCCTTCGACCCCTCCAGCTCCGCCGCCGCCGCACTCGGCCCAAAGGCCGGCACCCCGGCGTCCTCGAGCGCATCGACGACGCCGGCCACCAGCGCCGCCTCGGGCCCGACCACGACCAGGTCGACCCCGCGCTCCCGGGCCGCGGCGACGATCGCCTCGACGTCATCCGCCGCGATCTCAGGCAGGCACTCGGCGTCCGCCGCGATCCCCGCGTTCCCCGGCGCACAGAGCAACTCCGGCGCATGAGCGGAGCGAGCCAGCGCCCGCACGATCGCGTGCTCGCGCCCACCCCCCCCGACGACGAGAATCTTCAAGCGTCGTCCCGTAGAGCGAGCCGGTCAGATCGTCGGTCGACATCGCAGCCAGCGTCTGGCTGGTCATCGTCCCCCGCGACCCAAGCTCAACCGAAACCTTGGCCATCACCTTCTCATCAGGCGCCTCAACAATGGTGACGAAGTCGTACTGCCCCAACGTCGCGTACTGGGCCACAACCTTCGCCCCAATCTGCTCGACCTCTTTGTTGACCTCGGCAACCCGGCCGGGGTTGTTCTTCAGCGTCCGAACACCCTCGGCAGTCAGGTTGGTAAGCATCACATAGGTAGGCATCGCAGCTCTCCTCTCGACAGGGACTCCGAGCCTACGTTACCCGGCCCAAGGAGCGTCGGGGGTCCCTCCCCAGGAACTCCCGCGAAGCGGCCTGGGGAGGGACCCCCGACGCTCCGTGAGTCGCGACGGCGTCTTAGTACCCAGCGGGGTGACGCACGACGAAGCCTTCCGGGTAAGGAGGCTCAGGATGCCAGCGTGGGCCGGTGCCCTGGGCGTCGCCGACCGTGTCCCAGCGCAGCCCGGCAATCTCGGCATAGGTATGGGTGGCGCTGGCGTAGATCGTGATCCAGCGCCCCGGCCCCGGTTCGCCGTAGCTCTCCAGCGAACCCGAGGTGAGCGGCGTGTCGAGCAGCCCGGCACCGTAGAGGGCGAAGCTGACCGCGCCCGAGCAGTCGTACCCGGAGGCGTACCAGCGAGCCGTGCCCGCCGCCCCAGATGTAGGGGCGTGGTGGCGATCGAGTTGGCGGCCGAGATCGCCGCCTTGACCGCGGCCGGCGCGTCTTCGGGAGCGCTGGCGAAGCCGTTGTCGAGGACGGCGCTCGGGCCCGGCGTTTCGAAGCCGGAAGCGAGCGGGGCGACGCGCCAATCGACGTAGCTGGTCTTGCACTTGCCTTCGAGGTCTTCGGCGTCGGCGAGCACCGCCTGCACGTACCAGGCGGCCTGGTTGTGGGCGAAGATGCCGGCGCGGAGGCTGCCCTTCGACCAGATCAGCCGCGCCAGGGTCGCCGCCGAATCGGCCGGGTCGGCGCGGCGGATGTGCCCGTCTTCGTCGCCGTCGACCGCGTAGGGGTTCCACTCGCTCGGTTCGAGCCCGAGCGGCCCGCGTTCGCGCAGCTGCTTGGCGCCCATGCCGCGGCCGAAGTTCGACTCGAGCCTGGCGACCGCGGCCAGCGCCCAGACGCCGCGCCGGCCGAGTTCGTAGCGAGCCGCCGCGTCCTCGAAGGCGGCGAGGTAGTCGGCCGGGATCCGGTCGCGCCAGGCCGGGGCCGGCTGGCAGTCGAGCACCGGCATCTGCGGCGTCAGCGCGAAGCCGCCGGCGCTGCCGCCGCCGAGCGAGCCGTAGCAACTGGCGTTGGCCAGAACCTCGGCCACGTACCAGTCGGCGTGGTTGTAGGAGAAGATCGCGTTGTAGGTGTCGGTCGGCATGCCCGAGGCGTTGAGGTAACGCGCCGCGCCGAAGATCGCGTCTTCGGGGTCGTAGGGGTCGCGCACGCCGTCGCCGTTGGCGTCGACTCCCCAGCGTTTCCCAGGTCGAGGGCAGGAACTGCATCCAGCCGACCGCGCCGGCCGAGGAGGGTCCCATGTTGGTGCCGAAGGCGCTCTCGATGCCGTTGATCGAGGCGAGGATCGAGGCGCCCTGGGGGCCGAGCCCGTAGGCGTTGGCGGCGCGCTGGTAGATCGGGATCAGGACCGGCGGCACCCCCGAGCCGGCGCAGCTGGAGCTCGGGATCGAGGGGACTTCGAAGACTTCGGAGGGGGTCGGGGCGGGAACCGCGCCGGCGGCGGGTTCGCTTTCGGGCGCCGCTTCGTTCGCTTCGGTCTGTTCTTCGACCGGCGGCTTCTACCGGCGGTGCCACCGCTCGGCGCCGGCGTTGCCGTCCGGCGCGGTGAGCGTTTCGTTCTGTTCGAGCGCCGGCGCGATCGGTTGCCGGCTCGGTGCGGGCGGCTCGGCGGCGCTCGCCTGGGTGGCGCTCAGCGCCGCGCCGACCGCTGCGACGGCGAGGGTGTTGCGCAGCCGTCCCATCAGCCGAGCGAGTCCGTCGACTTGCCAGACGCCGGTTTTCGGGTTGCGCTGCATCTCGAGTCGCAGCTCGCTGGTGACGCCGACGCGCAGCAGCGAGACGCTCAGCGTGTAGGTGTCGCCTTTGTGCGGCCCGGCCACGACGTTGAGCACCTTCGCCCTGCGGCACCTTGACGCCTGCCGGCTGCCGCGGCGGGCGCTGCAGGAGCTCGTGGGCCAGCTCGCGGGGTAGCGGTGTCGTTGAAGGTCGTTTCGACCCGCGCGTTGTTGCGGCCGATCTCGATAGAGGACGAAGGCGCCAGCGAACTGGTGGGCGACCGTGGCCGCCGGTGGCCCGGCGGGCTTGACCGTGGCGGCGCTCGCGGTGCCGCCGCCGCCCGGGCCTGCCGACTTCGCCACTTCCGCGGTCGAGCCAGCTCTCGGTGGTCGAGCCGCGGCTCGCGACGGGGCCTTCGGCGCCGGCGCCCGAGCTCTTCGAGACGCTGCGTCTGCGGCTGCGTCGGCGAAGTCGGGCTTTGCTCCCTGCAGCACTGGCGCCGCCGCGGCGGCCGCTCGGCTGGACGGCCTGCCGCACGATCGGCAGCCGCGACCGGTGCGCTCGCCTGCGGCGCCGGGGTGGTCCCGCCGCCGCCGCTGCCGGAGGCCCAGAGGCAGGCCGAGCACTCCGGCGCCCGCCGCCAGCAGGGCCAAGGCACGCGACGCCGAAGGCCCGCAGCTGCGGGTTCCACTCCCCGGTGCGCTCCTCCAGCGGCCAGACGAGGCCTCGCTCGACCGCCCAGATCACTCGCTCAAAGGGCCACTTGATCAGCTCGACGATGCCGCGCAGAACGTCGGCGCCGCCCCAGACCAGCGCGCTCCTCTACCGCGAAAGCGGCATCGGCAAGCGAAGAGCGGAGTGGGGCAGGGGTATCGATGCGACGGCGTCCGAGCATGGGTTGGTCAGGTTGAGAGCTTATTTCGGATTCTCAAGCCTTTCCCTTAACACCAAATAATGGGTCTAAGTTCCCATCTCAAAGGCGAGCTCGCCGTCCGCGGCGCCGACCTGCACCGTGTCGCCCTCGCGGAACTCGCCCTCGAGCAGCGTCAGGGCCAGTTTGTCGACCAGCTGCTTCTGGATCACGCGCTTCAGCGGCCGGGCGCCGTAGGTCGGGTCGTAGCCGAGGTTGCCGAGCAGCGCCTTCGCCTCGTCGGAGAGCTCGACCTCGATCCCGCGCTCGTGCACGCGGCCGATCAGCTGGTTGACCTGGAGCTCGACGATGCGGCCGATGTCGGCCTTGGAGAGGCGGTGGAAGATCACCGTGTCGTCGATCCGGTTGAGGAACTCGGGCTTGAAGGTCGCCGCCAGCACCTCTTCGATCTGCTCGCGGATCTGCTCGTCGACCTGCTCGCCGACGATGCGGTCGCTGCCGACGTTGGAGGTCATGATCAGCACCGTGTTGGTGAAGCTGACCGTGCGCCCCTGGCCGTCGGTGAGCCGGCCGTCGTCCATGATCTGCAGCAGCGTGTTGAAGACGTCGGGGTGGGCCTTCTCGATCTCGTCGAGCAGCACCACCGCGTAGGGCCGGCGCCGCACCGCCTCGGTCAGCTGGCCGCCCTCCTCGTAGCCGACGTAGCCGGGCGGGGCGCCGATCAGCCGCGCCACCGTGTGCTTCTCCATGTACTCGGACATGTCGAGGCGGACGATCGCTTGCTCGGAGTCGAACATCAGCTCGGTCAAGCTCTTGGCGAGCTCGGTCTTGCCGACCCCGGTCGGGCCGAGGAAGAGGAAGCTGCCGATCGGCCGGTTGGGATCCGGAGAGGCCGGCGCGGGAGCGGCGCAAGCGCGTTGGAGACCGCCTCGATCGCCTCGTCCTGGCCGATCACCCGCTCGTGCAGGCGCTGCTCCATCTGAATCAGCTTCTCGACCTCGCCCTCCATCAGGCGGCTGACCGGGATCCCGGTCCACTTGGCGACGACCTCGGCGACGTCCTCCTCGGTCACCTCGTCGGCCAGCATCGAGGCGCCGCCGGCGTGCAGCTCGGCGATCCGCGCCTCCTGCTCGGCGACCGCCTTCTCCAGCTCCGGGATCTCGCCGTAGCGCAGCTTGGCGGCGCGCTCGAGGTCGGCATCGCGCTCGGCCCGCTCGGCCTCGCGGCCCGCCTCCTCGAGCCGGACCTTGGCCTCGTTGATCGAGTCGATCGCGCCCTTCTCGTTCTGCCAGCGGGCGTTCATCTCGTTGAAGCTCTCGTCCAGCTCGGCGAGCTCGGCCTCGAGCGCCTCCAGCCGCGCCTTCGAGGCGTCGTCGGTCTCCTTCTTCATCGCCGCCCGCTCGATCTCGAGTTGCTGGATGCGGCGCTTGACCTCGTCGATCTCGGTCGGCATCGAGTCGATCTCGATCTTCAGCCGCGAGGCCGCCTCGTCGATCAGGTCGATCGCCTTGTCGGGCAGGAAGCGGTCGGCGATGTAGCGCTCCGAGAGCGTCGCCGCGGCGACGATCGCCGAGTCGGTGATGCGGACGCCGTGGTGCTCCTCGTAGCGGCCCTTGAGCCCGCGCAGGATCGCGATCGTGTCGTTGATGTCGGGCTCGCCGACCAGCACCGGCTGGAAGCGCCGCTCCAGCGCCGCGTCCTTCTCGATGTGCTTGCGGTACTCGTCGAGCGTGGTCGCCCCGACCGCGCGCAGTTCGCCGCGGGCCAGCATCGGCTTCAGCAGGTTGGCGGCGTCGACCGCGCCTTCGGCGGCGCCGGCGCCGACGATCGTGTGCAGCTCGTCGAGGAAGAGGACGATCTGGCCCGCCGCCTCCTGGACCTCGGTCAGCACCGCTTTCAGCCGCTCCTCGAACTCGCCGCGGTATTTCGAGCCGGCCAGCAGCGAGCCGATGTCGAGCGCGATCACGCGCCGGTCGCGCAGGCTCTCCGGCACGTCGCCGTCGACGATCCGCTGCGCCAGGCCCTCGACGATCGCGGTCTTGCCGACGCCGGGGTCGCCGATCAGCACCGGGTTGTTCTTGGTCCGCCGCGAGAGCACCTGGACGACGCGGCGGATCTCCTCGTCGCGACCGATCACAGGGTCGAGCTTCCCCTCTCTGGCCGCAGCGGTGAGGTCGCGGCCGAATTTCTCCAGCGCCTGCACGCTGTCCTCCGGGTTCTGCGAGGTGACCTTGTGCGGGCCGCGCACCTCGGCGATCGCCTTCTCCAGCGAGCCGCGGTCGGGGAGGAGGTCGGCGACGCCAGAGCCGGCATCGGTCAGCGCCAGCAGGATGTGCTCGGTCGAGATGTACTCGTCGCCGAGCTTTGCCATCTCCTTTTCGGTCTGCTGCAGCGTCTTAACCAGGGCCGAAGAGGGGCGCACCTCGGCGGTCTCGCTCAGCTTCGGCAACTGCTCGACCGCCGCCACGGCACGACTCGCGATCGCGTTCGGATCGGCGCCGAGCTTCTGCAGGATCGGCACGACCAGGCCGTCCTCCTGTCGCAGCAGCGCAACCAGGACGTGGGCCGGCGTCACCTCCGAGTTCTTGCGCTCGGCGGCGAGAGCCTGGGCGGCGGCCACGGCTTCCTGCGACTTGACCGTGAACCTATCCGGCTGCATCCGCGCCTCCTTCAAGTTCTCTCAGCCTGCGTTCCAGCGCCAGCACCCGCTCCACCCCGGCCAGGTTCAGGCCTTCGGCGGTCAGCTGCTGGATCCGCCGCAGCCGCTGGACGTCGCGCTGGGAGTAGAGCCGGGTGTTCTTCGGCGAGCGCTTCGGCGCGATCAGGCCGCGCGCCTCGTAGATCCGCAGCGTCTGCGGGTGCATGTGGGCGAGCTCGGCAGCGACCGAGATCATGAAGACGCCCTGATCGGAGTCGATCGAGACTTCGATCCGTTCCCGCCGCGCACTCATCGCCCACCCCCGTTCCGGTGCGCTTTATGCACCCACACGGAGTAAAAGGCGCACCGGAAGCTCATCGTGCCCCGCCTTGCGCAGGAGGTCGGCGCGGGGATCGGTTCCGTTGAAGGCCTCGGCCAGCTTGTCGGCCGCCTCCTCCTGCTCCTTCGGTCAGCTTCTGCCGGCATCTCGATCTCTAGCCGGTAGCGGATGTCGCCGTTGCCGCGGCCCTTTGGCTTCGGCGCGCCCTCGCCCTTGAGGCGCTGGATCGAGCCGTGCTTGGTGCCGGCGCCGACCTTGATCTTCTTCGTGCCGGCCAGGGTCGGCACCTCGATCGTCGCCCCGCGCAATGCCTCGGCGATCGTGATCGGCACCGTCACCTCGAGGTTGCCGCCGTCGAGGCGCTTGAAGATCGGCGAGGCGGCGACGCGGGTGACGACGAAGAGGTCGCCGGGCGGCCCGCCGCGCTGGCCGGCCTCGCCCTTGCCGGCGAGCCGGATCCGCGCCCCGTCCTTGACCCCGGCGGGGATGTTGACCTTGTAGCGCTTGGTCTGTTTGGTCAGCGCCCGAGCCGGCGCAGGTGGGGCAGGGGTCCTCGATGATCTGGCCCTGGCCGCCGCACTGCGGGCAGGGCTGGCTGATCGAGAAGAAGCCCTGGCTCTGGGCGTCGATGCCGCGGCCTTCGCAGCGCGGGCAGGTGACCGGGCTGGTCCCCGGTTTGGCGCCGTTGCCGTGGCAGGTCGGGCAGCGTTCGGCCTTCGGCACCGTGACCGAGACCTGGGCGCCGTTGACCGCCTGGTCGAAGCTGAGACTGAGCTCGGTTTCGAGGTCGCGACCGCGCACCTGCTGGGCCTGTGCCCGCCCGCCGCCACCGCCGCGGCTGAAGAGGTTGGAGAAGATGTCGCTGACGTCGAAGCCACCGGCCGCGCCGGGTCCACCAGGCCCGAACGGACCGGCCCCACCGGGACCGCCCGGCCCGCCGCCGCCGAACCCGCCGAACATGCCGCCGGCGTCGTACTCCTTGCGCTTCTCCGGATCGGAGAGCGTGTCGTAGGCCCCCTGGATCTGCTTGAAGCGCTCCTCCGCCTTGGGATCGTCGGGGTTGCGGTCAGGGTGGTACTGGCGCGCCAATTTGCGGTGCGCCTTCTTGATCTCCTCCTCGGAGGCCCCTTTCGGGACCCCGAGCAGCTTGTAGAGATCCTCAGCCACCAGCTACTCGCTCACCACCACACGCGCAGGCCGAATCAACTGCTCCCCGAGCCGGTACCCCTTCTGCAAAACCTCGATGACGCGTCCCGGACTCGACCCCCTCCGCCGGCTGCCATAGAGAGCGCCTCATGCTGCATCGGATCGAACTTCTCCCCCTTGGGATCCACAGCCTCGACCCCGTTCCGCCCCAACGAGTCCCGCAAGCTCCTGAACACGAGCAACACCCCATGGGAAAGCCCATCTTCGGAGTCACCCTCGGGGTCCAGCCCCGCGGCCTGAATAGCCCGCTCAAGATCGTCCAGGACCGGCACTACCTCCCGAATCACGTCAGCTTTCCCGCGCGCCGACGCCGCCTGAACCTCCGCCGTCATTCGCTTACGAAAGTTCTCGAAGTCGGCCTTAGTCCGCTTAGCGAGGTCGAGATACTCGTCTCGCTCCTTCTGGGTGTCAGCCAGCAACGCATCGAAGTCCTGCTCGATCTGGGCAGACGCATCTCCCGCGGGTGGCGGTGTAGGGGGTACCGCCCCCGAGGACGCTTTAGCGACCGGAGGGGGTGGTGGGTCCCCTGCACCGACAGGACCCGTGGCCGATGCCTCCCGTCCCTGATCGTCCTGATCGATCACTTGTCGTCACCCTCATCGACCACCTCAGCGTCGACAACCTCCTCGTCGTCATCGGAGGTCGTTCCCTCAGCAGAACCCCCGTCAGCCGCCTGCTGCGCCGCCTGCTCAGCCTGCGCCGCCGCATAAAGCTGTTCCGACACTTTGGTGAACGCCGCCGTCAACGCCTCCGTCTTCGAGTTGATCTCCTCAACGCTCTCGGACTCAAGCGCCTCGCGCACCTCCTTGACCGCCGCCTCGATCGCCTCTTTGTCGCCCGCCTCGACCTTGTCGCCCAGATCCTCGAGCTGTTTCTCGGACTGGTAGGCGGCGTTCTCGGCCAGGTTGCGCGCCTCTGCCAGCTCGCGCTGCTTCGCGTCCTCCTCGGCGTGGGCCTCGGCGTCGGAGACCATGCCCTGGATTTCCTCCTCGGAGAGTCCGGAGCCGGATTGGATCTCGATTTTCTGCTCGTTGCCGGTGCCGAGGTCTTTGGCGGTGACGTGGATGATGCCGTTCGGGTCGATGTCGAAGGTGACCTCGATCTGGGGCATGCCGCGCGGCGCCGGCGGGATGCCGGTGAGCTGGAACTTGCCCAGGCTCTTGTTGCCGCAGGCCATCTCGCGCTCGCCCTGCAGCACGTGGATCTCGACCGAGGGCTGGTTGTCGTCGGCGGTCGAGAAGATCTCCGACTTCTTGGTCGGGATCGTCGTGTTGCGCTCGATCAGCTTCGTCATCACGCCGCCTTTGGTCTCGATCCCGAGGGTCAGCGGGGTGACGTCGAGCAGCAGCACGTCCTTGACGTCGCCGGCCAGCACGCCGGCCTGGATCGCGGCGCCGACGGCGACGACCTCATCCGGGTTGACGCCCTGGTGCGGGTCCTTGCCGGTCAGCTCCTTGACCCGCTCGCGCACCGCGGGCATCCGGGTCATGCCGCCGACCAGGACGACGTGGTCGACTCGCCGTCGCCGGCGTCGTCGAGCGCCCGTTTGACCGGGCCGACGACCCGCTCCAGCAGGTCCGCCGTCAGCTCGTTCAGCTTCGAGCGCGAGAGCTTCATGTCGAGGTGCTTGGGCTGGCCCTCGACCGCGGTGATGAAGGGCAGGTTGATCTGCGTCTCCTGCGCCGAGGAGAGCTCGATCTTCGCCTTCTCCGCCGCCTCGTAGAGGCGCTGCAGCGAGTTCTTGTCGGCGGCCAGGTCGACGCCCTGGTCGCGTTTGAACTCGGCGACCAGCCACTCGACGATCGCCTTGTCCCAGTTGTCGCCGCCGAGGTGGTTGTCGCCGGCGGTCGCCTTGACTTCGAAGACGCCGTCGCCGATGTCGAGCACCGAGACGTCGAAGGTGCCGCCGCCGAGGTCGAAGACGAGGATCGTGTGGTCCGCGGTCTCCTTGTCGAGCCCGTAGGCGAGCGAGGCGGCGGTCGGCTCGTTGATGATCCGCTTGACCTCGAGGCCGGCGATTTTCCCGGCGTCCTTGGTCGCCTGGCGCTGGTCGTCGTTGAAGTAGGCGGGGACGGTGATCACGGCGCTGTCGACCGCCTCGCCGAGCTTCGCTTCGGCGTCGGCCTTGAGCTTCTGCAGGATCATCGCGCTGATCTCCGGCGGGCTGTACTGCTTGCCGCGCACGTCGACGCGGACGTCGCCGTTGGGGCCGGCCTCGACCTTGTAGGGGACGATCGTCTCCTCCTCCTTGACTTCGGCCTCCTTGCGGCCCATGAAGCGCTTGATCGAGAAGATCGTGTTCTCGGGGTTCATCACCGCCTGGCGCTTGGCGACGGTGCCGACGAGGCGGTCGCCGGACTCGCTGAAGGCGACCACCGAAGGGGTCGTGCGCCCGCCCTCGGCGTTCTCCAGTACCGTCGGCTCGCCGCCCTCCAGCACGGCGACGCAGGAATTGGTCGTGCCCAGATCGATCCCGATCGTCTTACCCACTATTCATACCTCCAACTCTAGTTCGTTCTGCCTAAGAAATCTAAGCGGCAGTATGGCAGATCGCAAACAGATTGCCAATCGTTGCCTATAGTGGTCTGAGAGCTTGCGAGCCGAGTTGCCCGTGGGGATGGGCGCACGGTGGGAGGCGCCTCGACGAACTCGACCGCCGGAAACGGCGGGTCGCCAACGAAGAGGAGCCAAAGTGAATCGAAGTCACGCATCATCGGCGTTCGGCGGCGCTGCTCGTGTTGGCCGCCGCGCTCGACCTTCGCCCTGTTGCCGGCGCTTGCCTCGGCCGGCTCGAGCAAAGGTCACGGCAACGCACAGAGGCCACGCGCACCACGGCAAGCAACACGGCCATCACGGCAAAGGCCACGGCCACGGCAAGCGCGACCTGACGGTCATGACCCAGAACCTCTATCTGGGGTCCAGCCTCGGGCCGGCGCTCGAAGCGCGCGACCCCGGAAGCATTCGTCGAAGGCGTCGCGCGGATCTACGCGACCGTGCAGTACACGAACTTCCCCCAGCGTGCCGAAGCGATCGCCAACGAGATCGAGGAAAACGAACCTGACCTGATCGGCCTGCAGGAGGTCACGAAGTGGACGACGGCCGGCCTCAACCCGCCCGCCGGCTACGACTTCCTCGCCGATCCTGGAAAGCGATCTCGAACGCCCGGGGGCTGCACTACACGGCGGCGGCGATCGCGCATAACGCGAACATCGGCCCGGCGCCGCTCGTCTCGGCGAACGTGCCCGGTCGCTGGCGGGACAGTTCACCTGCTCCGTGCAGCTCGAAGACCGTGACGTGATCCTGGTCAACAACGACACGCCGGGACTGACCTGGAGCAACCCGCAAAGCGGCCGCTACAGCCGCTCAGCAGACGATCGAATCGCCGGTCGGCCCGCTCTCGTTCGACCGCGGCTGGGCCAGCATCGACGCGAAGCTGAAGCACCAGCCGTTCCACTTCGTCGACACCCACCTCGAAACCGAGGAATCGCCGCTCGTGCAACAGGCGCAGGCGGCTGAATTCCTCGCCGGCCCGGCCAAAGGCGGGACGGTCGTCGCCACCGGCGACTTCAACTCCGCCTCGGACGGCTCCACGACCACCTCCTACGCGCAGCTCACCGCGCCCGGCAAGTTCCGCGACAGCTGGAACGAGAAACTGCTCGGGCCCGGCCTTTCCTGCTGCCAGGAGTCGAACACGCCGCCACTCGCGCCCGGGGCGCTGAACAACCCGGTCTCGACGTTCCGAACCCGGATCGACCTGATCCTCTCCCGCGGCGCCGCCCGCTCTGACGGAGATGACGCCGAACTAATCGGGGACACGCCCTTCCAGGCAACCCCGCCGTTCTGGCCCTCCGACCACGCCGGAGTCGTCAGCGAACTCAGTCTCGGAGGCTAAGAGCTGATTCAGGGCAGATCCCGGAAGGGGTGAAGCGTCTTGCACTTTTTCGTCGTGAGCTAGCGGCGCCAGCCCAACCACGATCCACCGAAAAAGTTAAGCGAAACCCCTTCCGGGATCTGCCCCGCTCAACCCTCTCCTGCCGTATGAGCGACGAATTCGGCGACTTCTTTGGCCTGCTCTTCGTTGAGGATGCCGCCGGGCATCCGGCCCGGGGTGGTGGTGCTGTCGACGCCGTTTTCAACCGCGTTGAGGACGCGCCCTTCTACCTGGCCCACTTCTTTGCCCTCTGCCGGGCCGGAGGGCGACAGCAGTACGTCGAGATTGGGCCCGTAGTTGCCGTCGGTGCCGGCGGCGTAGAGCGTGTGGCAGGTGCCGCAGTTGGTCTGGAAGAGGCTCTGGCCGCTCTTCAGGTCCGCGGGCACGTCCTGGGCGCCGCGCGCGGCGTCGCCGTCATTGCGGAAAGCGAGCCAGGGGATCAGGACCGCCAGGACGAGGACCAGAGCCCGAAGACGATGAACGTTTTTTTGCTCATTTGCGCCCGGCACGGTACCAGGGACACATTCGGCGTAGCTCGCACTCACCGCAGCGCGGTTTCGGCCGGCAGACCTCGCGCCCGTGGCGGATCAGGTTCATGTGCAGCTCGTAGGCGTCGTCGGGGTCGACGATGGCCTGCATCTCGTCGTGGGCGCGCTCGAAGGAGGCCTTCTCGCGGGAAGAAGCCGAGCCGGCCGCCGACCCGGTGCACGTGCACGTCGACCGGGATCTCGGGGATGCCCCAGGAGAACATCAGCACGCAGGCCGCCGTTTTGCGCCCCACCCCGGGCAGCGAGTCCAGGTAGGCCATCGACTCGCCGCGCGGCGCCGTCTCGGTCCAGTCGAGGTCGGGATGCTCGCCGAGCTGCTCGAGGATCGCCTGGATCCGCGGCGCCTTCTGCTTGCCGAGGCCGCCGGGGCGGATCGCCTCCTCGACCGCGCTGACCGGCGCGTCTCGCACTTCCTCCCAGGTAGGGGAAGCGCTCGCGCAGGGCGGCGAAGGCGCGGTCGCGGTTGCGGTCGTTGGTGTGCTGGGAGAGCACCGTCTTGATCAGCTCGGCGATCGGGTGCCCGTGCGGCTCGTTGACCGGCCGCCCGTACATCTCTCGTAGCCGGTCGCGGATCGCGCGCACGCGGCGCTTGTCGGGGCGTTTCCAGGGCACCGGCGGGACGGTATCGGCGCGAGATGCCGTCACGGGCAGACGCCGTAGGGTTGAGCGATGGCGGGTGTGATCGAAGAGGCGGAGCTTGTGGTGGACGGGGTGCGCGTCTTCTACCGGCGCGTGCCAGGCGAGGGGACGCCGGTGGTCTATTGCCACGGCAACCCGGCGCACGGCGAGGATTGGCTGGCGTTCCTGGAACGCGGTGGTGCCGGCGATCGCGATCGACATGCCGGGGTGGGGGCGGTCCGATCGGCCGGATCCGACGCGGTTCGACTACTCGATGTACGGGCTTTCGGCGTTTCTGGAGAAGTGCCTCGACGAGCTCGGGGTCACAAAGCGCAAGCTGGTCGTCCACGACTGGGGAGCGCTGGCGCTGATCGGCGCGCAGCGGCGGCCCGAGCTGGTCGAGAGGCTGGTCGTGATCGACGCGGTGCCGCTGCTGCCGGGCTATCGCTGGCACTGGATCGCCCAGATCTGGCGTCGACGCGGCCTCGGTGAGTTCGCCAACGCGACCACGACCCGCTCCTCGATGGCCCTGCTCCTGCGCCAGGCCAACGGCGACCGCCGCCCGATGCCCACGGAGTTCGTCGAAATGATCTGGAAGTACTGGGACAAGGGGACCGCGGCCGCGGTCCTCGCCCTCTACCGCCACGCCGATCCCGACGACCTCGCCCGAGCCGGCAGCGACCTCGCCAAGCTCACCTGCCCCTCCCTGATCCTCTGGGGCGACCGCGAGCCCTACCTCCCCACCCGCTTCGCCGAGGCCTACGCCCAAGTCCTCCCCAACGCCCAACTGGAGATCGTCCCCGGCGGCGGCCACTGGCCCTGGATCGACGATGCTCGCGTAATCGACCGGGTCTTGGAATTCATCGCTTGACCGCCGCCGTTAACCGGGGAATTACAATTCCCATTCGTGTCTCGCGCCCTCGCCCGCATCGGATCCAAGCTGCCCCAGGGCTGGGGCGACGCCGGCCGCCAGCTCGGGATCCTGGTCCTGGTCGACATCGCCTACGAGCTCGTCCGCGGTATCGCCGACGGCCAGCGCTCCGAGGCGATCGCGCACGGCCAGCAGGTGATCGACTTCGAGCGCTCTGCCCACTCCCTCTTCGAGCCCAGCGTGCAGGCCTTCTTCCTGCCCGCGCACTGGGTGATCGACCTCGCCAACCAGCTCTACCTCAACGCCCAGTTCTCGATCGCGCTGGGCTTCCTGGTCTGGCTCTACCTCTTCCGCAACGAGTCCTATTACTTCGTGCGCAACATGTTCGTCGTCTCGATGGGCTTCGCCCTGATCGGCTACACGCTCTTCCCGACCGCGCCGCCGCGGATGTTCCCCCACGATGGCTTCGTCGACACGATCACCGACTTCTCCAACGTCAACCATGACTCCTCGCTGGCGAAGATCTTCATCAACCCCTACGCGGCGGTGCCGAGCATGCACTGCGCCTTCGCCGCGATGATCGGCATCACCGGGGTGCGCGTCTGCCGCCACTGGTGGTCGAAAGCCTGGTGGGCCTCCTGGCCGCTGCTGATCGCCTGGGTGGTGATCGTCACCGGCAACCACTACTGGGTCGACGTCGCGCTCGGCTGGATGGTCGCCGCCGCCTCGGCCCTCGTAGCTCAGCGCCTGCTCGCCCGAGCCCGACCTCACGCTTGGTCCTGGCGCAGCCGCTGGCGCCGCAGGAGGCGGAGGCCTAGGCCACCGTTCGGCCGCCGATCTCCCTGATCGTCTAGCCTCACGCCAATGGAGTCTTCGGCGCCCCCTCGGGCCCCCGGTCCACGCCGCAACGGTCGCCAGGCACGCAACGGCCAGGAGCTGCGCGCCTACGCTCGCGATCGTCTGATCGAGTCGCGGCTGACCCCGAACGCGATCTCGATCGCCGGCCTGATCGGCAACCTGGTCGCCGCCGGCCTGGTGACTCAGCGCCTATTTCTTCCTCGCCGGCGTCGCCTTCATCGCCGGCTCGGTGATGGACACGCTCGACGGGCGCTACTCGCGCATGTCGGGCAAGGGCACGCTCTTCGGCGCTTTCCTCGACTCGACCCTGGACCGGATCGAGGAGGGGATCGTGCTCGCCGCCGTCGCCGGCTACTTCGCCGCCAACGGCGAAGATTTCGCCGCGGCGATGTGCGTCGTAGCGGTGCTCGGCTCGCTGATGGTCTCCTACACGCGCGCCCGCGCCGAGGCGCTCGGGGTCGAGTGCAAGGTGGGGTTGGCCACGCGTCCCGTGCGGGTAGTCATACTCTCGGTCGGCTTGGTCTTCGCCAAGGGTGCCGGGATCGGCGATTTCGAACTGCTGGCGCCCTCGGTCTACCTGATCGCGGCGTTGACCATCATCACCACGATCCAGCGTGTATGGCACGTCCGAAACCAGCTTTCAAGCGAGGCGGCCGGACCCAGCCAGATCTGTAACCAGTCGCGGCCCAGGGTGTCCCTTGCCACCTAGCCCGATCGAGGAAGGACTTCGAATTACATGAGCGATAGCAACGGAGCAAATGGCAGCAACGGCGCCGGCCGCACGGACGAGAAGGTCCGCGTCGCGATTGTCGGCATCGGCAACTGCGCCAACTCCTTCATCCAGGGTGTCCAGTACTACAAGGACGCCGACCCATCCGAGGAAGTGCCCGGCCTGATGCACGTCGACCTGGGCGGCTACCACGTCCGCGACGTCGAGTTCGTCGCCGCCTTCGACATCGACTCCGAGAAGGTCGGCAAGGACCTCTCCGAGGCGATCTGGTCGGGTCAGAACGACACGATCAAGTTCGCCGAGGTGCCCAACCTGGGCGTCAAGGTCGAGCGCGGGATGACCCACGACGGCCTCGGCAAGTACCTCAAGGAGAAGATCACCAAGGCGCCGGGGGAAACCGCCGACATCGTCGGCATCCTCAAGGAGACCAAGGCCGACGTGCTGGTCTGCTACCTGCCGGTCGGCTCCGAGGACGCGACCAAGTGGTACGTCGAGCAGGCGCTCAAGGCGGGCGTCGGTTTCGTCAACTGCCTGCCGGTCTTCATCGCCCGCGAGGACTACTGGGACAAGCGCTTCAAGGAGGCCGGCCTGCCGATCATCGGCGACGACATCAAGTCCCAGGTCGGGGCGACGATCGTCCACCGCCAGCTCGCCCGGCTCTTCCACGACCGCGGCGTCCGCGTGGAGCGCACCTCGCAGCTCAACGTCGGCGGCAACATGGACTTCTACAACATGCTCGAGCGCGAGCGGCTCGACTCGAAGAAGATCTCCAAGACCAACGCGGTCACCTCGATCATGGGCCACGACCTGCCCGCCGAGGACGTCCACGTCGGTCCTTCGGACTACGTCGCCTGGCTGACCGACCGCAAGTGGGCGCACATCCGCCTCGAGGGCAAAGCCTTCGGCGACGTGCCGCTCAACGTCGAGCTCAAGCTCGAGGTCTGGGACTCGCCCAACTCGGCCGGCGTCGTCATCGACGCGGTGCGGCTGATCAAGCTGGCGCTCAACAACGGCATCGCCGGCCAGCTCGACGGGCCCTCCAGCTACCTGATGAAGTCGCCGCACAGCCAGCGCCCCGACGACGAAGCGCGCGAGCAGACCGAGGAGTTCATCGCGGCCAACGCGCGCGGCAAGACGCCGGTCGCGGCCGGTCGAGTTGCGCAGGCTGAGGCCTGAACGAAGCCGCCTCGGCGGGCTCCTATGCTTTGCGCGTCCGTGCGAATCGCTCTCGATAGCCCAGGTCACGCCGCACCGGCGTGGCACCGAAAACCCGGTCAACGAGTTCGTCGAGCGCGTCTCCGGCGAGCTGGAAGCACCGCGGCCACCGGGTGCGGTCGCGTCGGCGTCGGCGACCCGGTCAAAAAGCTGCTGCGGGCCTCAACGGTCGGACATCGTCCACGTCCACGAGCCGTTCGCGCCGCAGGGTTTCCTCGGCGGCCCTGCGCCACTCCTCGTCGCTCAATGTCGCCACCTTCCACGCGCCGCAGGAGCGGGTGCTCTCGACCCAGGTGGCGCGGCCGCTGGTCGAGATCTTCTTCGGCCGGCTCGACGCCCGCACGGTGGCCCGCCGGCAACGGGAGAACTGCTGGAGCGCTATTTCCCCGCCTCCTACGAGCTGGTGGAGCCGGCGGGGCGGAGGTCGCGAGTGGTCGCAGGTCGCCGATGAGCTGGAGGCGATCTACCGCGCCTGGCGGCGCGGCGCCACGACCCGACCGGCAACGCGGAGGTGCGCCGCGCGTCGCCGAGCGGCCGCTGATCGAGGTCGACCTGCACATGCACACCGACCACTCGACCGATTGCGCGACGCCGGTCGAGGTGCTGCTGGAGACGGCGCGCGACCGCGGCCTCGGCGCGATCGCGATCACCGACCACAACGAGGTCTCCGGCGCGCTGGAGGCGCGCCGGATCGCCGCGGAGCATGGACGACATCAAGGTGATCGTCGCCGAGGAGGTGAAGACGGCCGAGCAGGGTGAGGTGATCGGCCTCTTCCTCGAGGAGAAGATCCCGCAAGGGGCTGACGATGGCGGAGACGATCGCGGAGATCCGCGCGCAGGGTGGACTGGTCTACGTGCCGCACCCCTTCGACCGCTTCCACTCGGTGCCCGACTACGAGCACCTGCTCGACATGGTCGAGGAGATCGACATGCTCGAGGTCTTCAACCCGCGCGTCGCGTTGACCGCCTTCAACGAGGAGGCCGAGCGCTTCGCCCGCAAGTACCGGATCGTCCCGGGGGCGGGCTCCGACAGCCACGTCGCCCAGGGGCTCGGCAGCGTGCGGGTGCGGATCCGCGACTTCGACGGTCCCGAGGAGTTCCTCGAGGCGATGCGCGACGCCGACATCACCCGCAAGCACAAGAACCTGGTCTACGTGCAGACGCTGAAGCTGCTGCAGACGGCGGGCCGGCCAAAGGCGCCGAAACGCAGCGTTCCCAACGCCAAGCCGGTGCGCGGGGGTCGGCCGCGCAAACGGCGGCCGGCGAGCAAGAGCTGATGCAGTCGGGGCACGGCGAGAGGAGCCGCGGGCGGCCTCGTCAAAGAGAGCGCCCAGCCCATGCCGACGACCGACGACGAGATCAAGGAGAAGTACCTCGAGCGCGCGATCCGCGAGCTCAACCAGCTGACCCACGATCTCCAGGCCTGCCCCCACTGCCCGCGCGGCAAGCTGATGCCGGTGCTCGGCTCGGGCCACCCCCAGGCCGACGTCTTCATGCTCAAGCAGGCGCCGATGGCGGCCGAGATCGAAGAGGGTGTCGCCTTCTACGGCCGCGCCGGCAACGCCCTGATGAAGAGCTTCAAGCGGCTCGGGATCGACCCGCTTGTCGTCTACGGCACGCTTTGCGTCAAGTGCCCGATCGCGGAGCCCGACCTCGCCGCCGAGCCCTGCATGCACCGCGTGGTCGAAGAGATCGCGATCGTGCAGCCGAAGATCGTCGTCGTCATGGGCGAGCCGGCGCTGCGCGTGCTCAACGGCCTCGAGCGTAGCGCTCTCGCGCCCGATCGAGCCGCGCGAGGGCGAGATCCAGGCTTTTACGCCGACCATCGATGCGCTTTACACGCCGGATATTGACGACTCGCTGGATGAGGAGGATGCCAAGGCGCGGTTTTGGCGGTCGTTCAAGATGCTGGGCGAGTGGTACGAGGATTTGCCGCCCTATTGAGGTGGGGGAGGGACCGGGTGCCCCTCCGTCTTGCTGGGGTTTTCGCCTCTAACTTCTCGTCTCTCGCTGAGTGGGCTGTGCGAAAACCAGGACGCCGCCGCGTCGAGGGGCACCCGGTCCCTCCTCTACGGGATTAGGGGCGGCTGCCTCGGCTACGGCCAGCATTGGATCGACCTTCGCGGAAGCTAGGCCGCGGACGACGACGGTGTCGAGGGCTGTGTAGGCGGCGAGTTTCTGCTGGGCGTCTGAGGGGTCGGTGGCGGCTACGCCTACGGTGCCCTCGGGTTCGGCTAGGCGGTCGAAGTGGTTGCGGTAGCCGGCGTGGAGGTCGCGGTAGAAGGACTCCTCCTTGGCCAGGCGCTCGGCGGCGTCGGGGCCGACTGCGGTGCGGACGTAGCCGAAGACCGGTGGGGTCGGGCGGCCGGCCGCCTGTGGCGCCGGCCTCGACCTTGGCGCGGGCGCCGGCGGCGAACTCGGGGGTCATCCAGTTGAAGAAGACGCCGTCGAACTCGGCCCCGGCGAGGGCGCACATCTTTGGGCCCATCGCGGCGAGGACGAGGCGGACGCCGGGCAGCTTCTCGCGCAGCTCCGGCAGTGACTCGCGCATCCGCGTCAGCGGCTTCTCCGAGAAGCCGGCGCCGACGCCGAGCCAGAGGCGCGAAGGGTCGAGGCCGAGCCGCTCGATGTCGGCGGCGATCGTCTCCGGCGGCGTGCGGTCAAGCGCGATCACGGCAACGCCGAGGTCGAGCCCGGGCGCGGCGGCGCCGAACTCGGCCAGCGTGTCGAGTCCTTTGGCGCCGGGATGGTCGTTCGACCAGATCGAGTCGTAGCCGAGCTCCGCGCAGCGCTCGGCCAGCGGACGTGCGACGTCAGGGTCCAGTCCTGCTGCAACTCCGAAGCCTCTGCCTTTCCCGTCTGCCACGGCGCGAAGCCTAGTGACTGACTTTCGCGCGGATCTTGTGACTCTTTCTCAACCTGGCCTCAACCACAGACAATAAGTTTCTATCTACGTCTGGAGACATGAGCAACTGGACCGAAAGACGTGTGGAGAATCTGGAAAAGGAGTGGCTCGGGACGTCGCTTCGCGATCAACGATGACGTTCGTGTAGTCTCCGCAGAGAGTTGACGTGCTGAACTTCATTCGTTGAGGCGTGGAACTGAGCGACTTGCGCTTCCAGCAAGGCGAGGCATGTCGCCGTCGACACCTAGTTCCGCGCTACCCGTTCTTCTCCAGCAGCGCCACGCACTCGATGTGCGGGGTCTGGGGAAACATGTCGACCGGTTTGACGCGGCTCAGCTTGTAGCCGGCCTCGACCAGCTGGGCGGCGTTGGGGGCCAGGGTGGTCGGGTTGCAGGAGACGTAGACGATCTTCTTCGCCTCGCACTCGAGCACGCGGCGGACGATCTTCTGCGAGAGGCCGGCGCGGGGCGGGTCGATGACGACGACATCGGGTTTGCCGGCCTTCTCGATCAGCGGGCGCACGCCGGTGCGGGCGCTGCCGGCCATGAAGTGGGCGTTCTCGATCTTGTTGCGCTCGGCGTTGCGCTCGGCGTCGGCGATCGCCTCGGGGACGATCTCCAAGCCCCAGACCTCGCCGGCCCGCTTCGCCATCGTCAGGCCGATCGTGCCGATCCCGCAGTAGAGGTCGAAGACGCGCTCGCTGCCGCTGAGGCCGGCGAACTCGGCGGCGATCGCGTAGAGGCGCTCGGCCATCTCGGTGTTGGTCTGGAAGAAGGCGCCGTGGGACATCTCCAGCTTCAGGCCGCAGAGCTCCTCGCGCAGGCGCTCCTCGCCGAGCGCCCCGGTCGGGCCGTCGGTGCCGCCGGAGTCGCCCTCGATCGCCGTGTGCAGGTCGACCGGGGGTTTGGGGAAGCGTGCCGCCGAGGTGACCAGGCGGGTCTGGATCTGGCCCGTGCGCCAGCCCTCGCGCACGATCAGGTTGCGCAGCACGCCCGGTCGCGCTCGCGGCCGTCGTAGGCCGGAATCGACTCGAGCCGGGCCCACTCGCGGACCGCGTTGCGCGCCGCGTTGCCGCGCTCGGAGGCGAGCTTGCAGTCGTCGACGTCGACGATCAGGTCCCAGCGACCGCGGGCGTGGAAGCCGAGGATCGCCTCGCCGTCGCGCTCGCCGAAGGAGTACTCGAGCTTGTTGCGGTAGCGCCACTGCTCGACTGCCGGCTCGATCTGCTCCAGCTCGAAGCCGTCGAGCTCGCCGATCCGCCGCAGCGCCTCGCCGACCTGGTCGCTCTTCTCGGCCAGCTGGCGCTCGTAGGCGAGGCCCTGCCAGGGCGCGCCGGGACAAGGCTCGCCGCTCGTGGGTGCAGCGGTCGGCGATGCGCTCGGCGCCGGGGCTGAGCAGCTCCACCGTGCGCGCCTCGGCGAAGCGCTTCTTCGCTTTCGTGATCTCGACTCGCACCCGGTCGCCGGGCAGCGCTCCGGAGACGAAGACGACCAGTCCATCTGCCCGCGCCAGCCCACGCCCGCCGAAGGCGAGCGAGTCGATCTCCACCTCGAGCTGCTCGCCCCGATGGCGGCGGCGCCGGTGCCTCACCGCTGGCCTGCTCCACTAGGGCAGTTTCTTGCGCGCGCGGCGCGCGGCCTGCGTCGCCTGTTTGCGCACCGGCTCGGCTCGGCCGCCGACCTCGCGACGTGCCTGGTGGACCAGCCGTTCAAGTTCCTTGAGCAGCGAGTCGGTCTGGCGCCGGCCCTTTTTGACCAGTTCGGAGAGCATTTTCTCGGCGTCGCTGCGGGTCATGCGGCCGCGTTTGACCGCGTCGTCGACGACCTCCTGCAGGCGGTCGCGGCTGACCGTGACGTTGCGCTCGAGGCTTTCGCGGAACTGCTCGACGCTCTTGTCGAGTCCGGTGGTCGAGCCTTTGCTCGCCGCTTTTTTGGCTTTCGCTCTTTTTCGCGGCTGATTTCTTAGCCGCAGCTTTTTTCGGCGCCGCTTTTTTGGCTCGCGCGCCGGCTTTTGCTTTTTTCGTCGCTTTGCCGGTGGACTGTTTTTTCGCGGCCATTTCCGTCGTCGCCTCCTGGTCGTTTGGGCGGATCTTCCCGTCTGACTATCGCATTCCTGCCGTCCAGACGACTATGGGCTGCCCGTTTTGAAGCGAGCTTGGACCGGAGCGTGGTCGGAGAGGCGGAGCCGCAGGCCGTCGCGGGGGAGCTCCCGCCGCTCCGCCGACCAGTCTCTCGGCGGCTCGTCAATCTCCAGGTTGCGCGTGAGCAGGTGGTCGATCGCGCGGGGGTGGGTCGGGCCGTCGAGGTCGAGGCGCTCGCGCAGCGCCTCGAAGGCGCCCGGGTCCTCGGCGGGCCGGAGGTTGAGGTCGCCGCCGAAGAGCAGCGGCGAGTCCCCCGCCCACTCGGTCGCGGCCTCGGCGGCGCGCAGGACATCGGCTGTGGCGAGGTCCGGCCGGTCGTTGGTCGCGTGCAGATTGGCAACGCAAAGATCAGAACCCGTCCCGAGCGCAATCCGGGTGAACGCCATAGCCCGCCGCTCCGGCCGCCCCGGGTGAATCGCCAACTCCCGCCGCTCCACAACCCCCCCGTTCCGGTGCGCCTTTTGCTCGCCCTCGGTGCATAAGGCGCACCGGAACGGGGTTCGGACCAGGGTTAGGTTTGAGCCGCCCTCGCCGGAGGCGATCAGGTCGGGATTGCGGCGGGCGATGAAGGTGCGCAGGGAGCTGAGCGAGTTTCGGGAGGTGAGGACGCGGTGCGCCTCTGCGCCACACGCCTCGGCCAGGGGAGCGGCAAAGCGGGGCGGGCACTCCTGCAAGAGGGCGACGTCCCACTCGGCGTCCGCCAGCAGCTCGGCGAACTCGGCGATCAGGTCGCGGTTGACCTGGACGTGGGTCTCGTTTCGCTCCTCGACCCCCAGCAGACGCGAGCGCCTGGTGAAGAGGGCCGGATCGGGTGGGAAGTCGCGGCCGTGGAAGAGGTTCCAGCTGACGGCGGTGAATTCCACCGCCGTAGTATCCGCTGCTTGAAGCGTGACTTCCTCACAGGCGAAGAGCTGGGTGCCTTCGAGCTCGGCAAGCTGCTCGACCGCGCCGCGGCGCTGAAGGCGGGTCGCGGCAAGCGCCTCGGCGCCGACTCGCTGGCCGGGCGCAGCATCGCGCTCGTCTTCGAGAAGCCCTCGACCCGGACGCGGATCTCCTTCGAGGTCGGGGTCGCCGAGCTCGGCGCCAACCCGATCGTGCTGCGCGGTGACGAAATGCAGCTCTCGCGCGGTGAGTCGCCAGCCGACACCGCGCGGGTGCTCTCACGCTACGTCGACGCGATCGTGATCCGCTCCGGCTCGCACGAGACGGTGGACGAGCTGGCCGCCGCCGCCGAGGTCCCGGTCGTCAACGCGCTGACGCCGCTCCACCATCCCTGCCAGGCGCTGGCGGATCTGCTCACCATGCGCGAGCGCCGCGGCGACCTCGCCGGGCAGCGCCTCGCCTACGTCGGCGACGGCAACAACGTCGCCCGCTCGCTGACCATCGCCGGCGAGCTGGCCGGGGTCGAGGTCGTTGTCGCGGCGCCGGCCGGCTACCAGCTCGAGCAGGGGCACGAAGCGAAACTGACCGCCGATCCGCGCGACGCCGCGGCCGGCGCCGACGCGATCTACACCGATGTCTGGGTCAGCATGGGCGACGAGGAGGAGGCGGCTCTGCGGCGCGCCGACCTGGCCCCGTTCCGGGTCGACGCCGACCTGCTCGCCGCGGCCAAGGACGACGCGATCGTCCTCCACTGCCTGCCGGCGCATCCCGGCGAGGAGATCAGCGCCGAGGTGCTCTACGGCGAGCGCTCCGCCGTCTGGGGTCAGGCCGAGAACCGCCTGCACACGCAGAAGGCGTTGCTCGAGATGCTGATCGCCGGCTGAGCGATGTACCCCGAACTGCAGATCGGCCCGCTCACCCTGCAGACCTTCGGGCTGATGTTCGCCCTCGCCTTCCTCGCCGCCGGGGCGCTGATCGGCAAGCGGCTGAAGGAGATCGGCAAGCCCGTCGACTGGGCCTATGAGATGGGCTTTGCGGCGCTGATCGGCGGCATCGTCGGCTCGCGGATCTACTTCATCGTGCAGAACTACAGCAGCGTCAAGAGCGACCTGATCGGCAACCTCTTCTCAGGCTCGGGGTTGGTCTGGTACGGCGGCGCGATCGGCGGCGCCCTCGCCGTGCTTGCCTGGGCCTGGTACCGCGACTTCCTCGGTTTCACCCTGCTCGACCTCGCCGCGCCCGCCCTCGCGCTCGGCTATGCAATCGGCCGCTGCGGCTGCCAGCTCTCCGGCGACGGTGACTACGGCAAACCGTGGAACGGGCCCTGGGCAATGTCCTACCCCAACGGAACCGTGCCCACGGACCACACCGTCCACCCGACGCCGATCTACGAGACCTTGGCGATGGGCCTCGGCGCCTGGGTCCTCTGGCAGCTGCGCGACCGCTTCCGCGCCGGCGTCCTCTTCGCGATCTACCTGATCTACGCCGGGGTCGAGCGCTTCGCGGTCGAGTTCCTGCGCCGCAACAGCGAGGTCGCGCTCGGCCTCACCAGCGCCCAGTTCGAGAGCCTGGGGATGATCGCGATCGGGACGATCTGGATCCTCGTCGTGCGGCGCCGACACGGTAGCCTTGCGATCGTGGCTCGCACCGAACCGATCAGACCCGCAGCGGGGCTGTAGCCGTGGGAGCCCAGATGGAGGGAGCGCCCGCGGCGGCGAGCCCCGCCGAGATCCTCGCGCAGGCAACCGAGTCGATCGCAGCCGCGGGCTGCGAGACGCCCGATTCCGACGCCAAGCTTTTAGTCGCCAAGGCGCTATCGGTGCGGGTCGAGGAGCTGGAACGCGACGGCACCACGGTCGTCACTGCCGAGGTCCAGGCGGAGATCGAGCGCTACGTCGCCCGCCGCCGCGAGCGCGAGCCGCTCGAGTACATCCTCGGCAGCTGCCGCTTCCGCGATATCGAGATCACCGTCGACGAGCGGGTGCTGATCCCGCGCCGCGAGACCGAGCTGCTGGTCGAGATCGGCGCCGAGCTGCCCAAGGGCGCCCGCGTGCACGAGGTCGGCACCGGCTCGGGGGCGATCGCCCTGGCGCTGCTCAGCGAGCGGCCCGATCTGCGCGTCACCGCCTCCGACCTCTCGCCCGAGGCCGCCGAGAAGGCGCGCGAGAACGCGCAGCGGCTCGGCCTCGCGCTCGAGCTGACCGTGGCTCAGGGGATCCCCGATCACGTCGAGGAAGTCGACCTGCTGATCGCCAACCTTCCCTACATCACCAACACCTCGATCGACCAGCGCTCGCCGGAGATTCGCCGCGAGCCGCGCGTCGCCGTCCAGGGGGACCCTGACGCCGGCGATGCCGGTGCCGACGGGCTCGACATCATCCGCGGCCTGATCGAGGAAACGCCGAGCGGCTGGCGGATGGCGCTCGAGCACGACACCCACCACGGCCCGGCGATGCGCGAGCTGCTGCGCGAGGCCGAGACGCGCACCGATTACCGGGGCGACGAGCGGGTCACGGTCGGCCTGGCGCCATGAGCGACGGAGCACCCGCGAAGGCCGAGCCTTCGCAGGGCTCAACCGAGAGCGTCCGCCGTGAGAAGCTCGAGCGGCTGCGGGGGGAAGGGATCGACCCCTATCCACACGCGGGCTTCCCCGACCGCGACAAGATCTCGACGATCCACGCGGCGCACGATCCCGAGCAGCTCGAGGAGGGCCGTCAGGAGGGGTTCTCCTACCGCATCGCCGGTCGCATGGTCGGCCGTCGCGGCCACGGCAAGACGATCTTCCTCGACGTCCGCGACCTGAGCGGCTCGATCCAGGCCTACGCTCGCCTCGACGCGATCGGCGAGCAGGCCTTCGGCCGCATCGACGCGCTCGACATCGGCGACGCGGTCGGGATCGAGGGCGACCTCTACGTGACCAAGCGCGGCCAGCTGGCACTGGCGGTGCGCGAGTGCACGATGCTGGGCAAGGCCCTGCGCGACCCGCCCGACCTCTTCCACGGCATCTCCGACCCCGAGGTCCGCTACCGCCGGCGCGAACTCGACCTGATGGCCAACGAGCGCTCGCGCGAGATCTTCGCGATGCGGGCCAAGCTGGTCGCGGCGATCCGCAATTACCTCAACGAGCGCGACTTCGTCGAGGTCGAAACGCCGATCCTGCAGACCCTCGCCGGCGGCGCCGCGGCGCGCCCGTTCGCGACTCACCACCACGCGCTGGGCCGCGAACTGTTCCTGCGCACCGCGACCGAGCTTTACCTGAAGCGGGCGATCGTCGGCGGCTTCGAGAACGTCTACGAGCTGAGCAGGTTCTTCCGCAACGAGGGCATGTCGCCCAAACACAACCCCGAGTTCACGATGCTCGAGTGGTTCCTCAGCTGCGCCGGCTACGAGGGCGTGATGACCTTCGCCGAGCAGATGATCTCGACCGTGGTCGAGCAGGTGCTGGGGAGGACCGTGGTCGAGCGCGACGGTCAAACGATCGACTTCAAGGCGCCCTGGAAGCGCGTCACCCTGCGTGACGCGATCGACGAGGAGAGCGGCGTCGACATCCTCACCGCGAGCCGCGAGGAGCTGGTCGAGCTGCTCGGCGAGGACGTTGCCCCGGACGCGGACTGGGCCTGGATCGTCGACGGGATCCAGGGCAAGCTGATCGAGCCGAAGCTGATCCAGCCCACCTTCCTGGTCGACCTGCCACGCGAACTCTGGCCGACAGTGAAGCCCGTGCCCGAGCATCCGGACCTGCTCGGCGAGGCCTTCGACGGGGTCGTCGACGGGATGGAGATCATCGGCGGCGGCACCGACACCAACGACGCCGACATGCAGCGCGAGAACTTCGTCCGCCAGCGCCGGCGCCGGCACCCCGAGAGCGAGGAGGCGCCCTACCCGAGCGACGACGAGTTCGTGCGAGCGCTCGAATACGGCTCGCTGCCCGCGGGCGGTTCGGGCCTCGGCATCGACCGCCTGACGATGATCCTGGCCGGCGCCGAGAACCTGCGGGACGTCATTCTCTTCCCCTCGATGCGCGAGGCCGATCCCGGCAGGGGTTCCGCTTAACTTTTTCGGTGGAGAGTCGGTGGGCTGGCGCCGCTAGCTCACGACGAAAAAGTGCAAGACGCTCCACCCCTGCCGGGACCGGCCTCAGGACACCGAGTGGAGAAGGCCGCCGTCGATAGGGATCACAGTGCCTGTGATGTAAGCGGCCTTGTCGGAGCAGAGGAATGCCACTAGGTCGCCGTACTCCTCGGGTTGGCCGAGGCGCTCGGCTGGGACTTCCTGCTTTGCCGCCTCTTCGGCGCCCGCGAGGGAGCCGCCGGCATCGGCCAGGCGCTCGGTGGCGAAGCGGCCGGTGGCGACGGTGTTGACGGTGATCCCGTCGGCGGCTACCTCGCGTGAGAGCGTCTTGAGGAAGCCGACCGCGGCCATGCGGTGGGCGTTGGAGAGGTTGAGGCCGGGAATCGGCTCGCGGGTGGAGGTGGAACCGACGTTGACGATCCGGCCCCAGCCACGCTCGCGCATTCTCGGCACGACGGCGCCGGTGAGGATGCGGGGGGCGAGGACGAGCGAGCGGTAGGCGGCCTCCCAGTCCTCGAGCTCGTGGTCGAGGGCGCCGCCAAACGGTGGGCCGCCGGTGTTGAGGACGAGGATCTCGATCGGGCCCAGCTTGCTCTCGACCTCGCCCGCCAGTGCGGCGAGGCGATCGAGATCGGATGTATCGGCGGTAAACGCCGTTGCCGCGGGGCCGAGTTCCGCCGCCGCTTCCTCCAGCTTCTCCGCCGAACGACTGACGATCGCAACCTTGGCACCTTCGCGCGCCAGCGCCGCCGCGATCGCCCGGCCAATGCCGCGGCTGGCACCCATCACCAGCGCCACGCGGTTCTCCAGGCCGAGCTTCACGGCCGCAACTCGAGGCCGGTTTCGCGCTCGGAGACCTGCCAGAGCTTCTCGATCGCCCGGCCCATTCCCAGCCGCCGCAAGACCGGCTTGCGCACCGGCGGGCCGCTGTTGACGAAGAGCGGCCCGTAGAACTCGCCGCCCTTGGCGCCGGGGTCGGTCGCCGCGCGTAGCTGCGAGAGCGCGCCCTCGCCGGGCGACATGCCGACCGTGCGGGCCAGCATCAGGAAGAACCGTTGAGAGAGGCCGCCGTCGGTCTGCTCGACGCTGACCGCCTGCAGCTCGGTGTTGGAGAGGCCGGGGTGGGCAACGAGGCTGGCGGCGGACGCACCGGCCTCTCGCAGCTTGCGGTCCAGCCCGAGGCCGAAGTGGAAGTTGGCGAGCTTGGCTTGCCCGTAGGCGCGCCAGGGCCCATAGCGGCCGTCGAGGTTGGGATTGTCCGGGTCGACCGCGCGACCCATGTGGTGGGCGGTGCTGGTCACCGTCACCACGCGCGCCGCCGGCGCCTTCAACAGGGCCGGAAGTAGTCGCGCCGTGAGCGCGAAGTGGCCGAGATGATCGACGCCGAGCTGCATCTCGAAGCCGTCGGCGGTGCGGCTCTCGGGGATGCCCATGACGCCGGCGTTGTTGACCAGCAGGTCGATCGTCTCGTGGGACGCCAGCATCTCCTCCGCTGCCTCCTTGACCGAGTCAAGCGAGCCCAGGTCCAATTTGACGATCGTCAAGCCGGCCCCCGGGACGGCCGCCTGGATTCGCTCCACCGCCTCGGCGGCACGCTCCTGGTTGCGGGCCGCGATCACGACCTCGGCGCCCGCGGCAGCAAGGGCCCGCGCGGTGGAGAGTCCCAGCCCACCGTTGGCGCCGGTCACCACCGCGCTGCGGCCGCGCTGGTCGGGGATGTCGGCGGCGTTCCAGCTCACGAACACGTTCGATTCGCGCCGGCACTCATCGGGGCCTCAGGCCGACGACGCGGAAATTGATCGCGCAGAGGTAGGCAAAGAGACCAACGGCGACCAGGGCACCCAGCCAATGCTGGCCGATCAGCACGGCGAGGAGGCTTACGACCCCGGCCACCATCGCCCGCACCAGCGTTGCCTCCGGCTCCAGTCCGACGATCCTTGCCGTCAGCCAAGCGCAGCCAAGCCAGGCCAAGGGACCCACCAGCCAGCCCCAGCTGACGAAGAACCCGTGCGAGAAGATCAGGCCGAGCAGCAGCGAGAGCAGCGCTACCGCAACCAGCTGCACGACCGCGACCCGCCAGAAGACCTCGAATCTCACGGCGGGGATTCTCCCATTCCAGCGACCGCGCCACCTCCTCCTCCCGTGTGTTCCATAATCAGGGCGTTGCGCCTGGGCGGTTAGCTCAGCTGGGAGAGCACCTGCTTTACACGCAGGGGGTCGCTGGTTCGAACCCAGCACCGCCCATCAGATGATGGTCGTGTTCGACCTTAACATCGATTTGTGACGTGTTCGCTATCTTGAGATTTGGGCCAACGGGAGGGGAAGAAGTTCTATGAAGAAGAGGATCGCTGTAGTGACTGTGCTCGCTTTGCTTGTCGCTGCGGCGACGGCCAGCGCGTTCAAGGCGCACGTCGTCATCGGCAACTTGGTGCTTGACGCTCACGGGAACTTCGCGCCGAAGGCGCTGCCGAAGCACGAAAACGCGCCGATCATGACTGAAGGCGGCGGCAAACTCTCGACCCTCAGCGGCGAGCTGCCGCCGATCCTCGACAAATTCGTGCTCGAATTCGACAAGCACGGCGCCCTCGACACCACCGGGCTCGCGGTCTGCACCAAAGGCAAACTCGTTGCCACCGACGTGGCCACCGCCCGCAAGGCCTGCGGCCCGGCGATCGTCGGCGAAGGCTTCGGCACCGCCGTGGTCAAGTTCCCCGAACAGGGCCCGATCAAAGTCGGCTCGCCGATCACCCTCTTCAACGGCCCGAAGAAGGGCGGCAACGACACGATCATCGCCCACGCCCACCTCGACTACCCCGGGCCGACGACCTTCATCGTCCCGATCGTGATCGAAAAAATCCACAAAGGCTCGTTCGGCTATCGGGTCAACGTGAAAATCCCCAAGATCGCCGGCGGCTATGGCCACCCGATCGAAGGCTCGGCCAAAGTCGGGCAAAAATGGACCTATAAGGGCAAGAAGCACAGCTACATCAACGCTCGCTGTGAAACCGGCCACTTTGTCGTCCACGGTGCATTCAGCTTCAAAGGCGGCCCGGAAGACTCGGCCGCCCAGGCGGAAGAGGCAAAAAGCATTCTCAACGCCTCCTTCCTGCTGCCCTGCAAGGTTCGCAACTAGGAGGAGGGACTGGGATGACGGGACATCGGCGTAGGAATCTCTTCGCCCTCGGGCTAGTCGCCGTGGCGGCACTTGCGCTGGCCGCCACGGTCGTCTCCGCTCGTCGCGACAACGACACGGTCAAACTCCGCGTCGGCGACCTGTTGATCAACGGCCGCGGTGGGTTCAGGCCGGAAACACTGCCCAAGCACCACGATGCGCCGATCAAGATCTACGGCGGCGGCAAGGTCTCGACGATCTCCGGCGAACTGCCGCCGATCCTGGAAACGCTCACCTTCGAATTCGACAAGCACGGTCACGTCGACACCACCGGTCTCGAAGTCTGCACCGCGGGGAAGCTGCAGGCAACCGATGTGCCCGCCGCCCGCCGCGCCTGTCCACACGCGATCGTCGGCAAGGGCTACGGCACTGCGAGCGTCGCCTTTCCCGAACAGAAGCCGTTCCCGGTTTCCTCGCCGATCACCCTTTTCAACGGCCCGAAGAAGCACGGCTTCGACACGGTTCTCGCCCACGCCTTCACGACGGTTCCGGTGGCGACCACCTTCATCGTCCCCGTCGTGATCGAAAAAATCCACAAGGGCGTCTACGGCTACCGGGTCAAAGCGAGAATCCCCAAGATCGCCGGCGGTTACGGTCACCCGGTTTCGGGTCACGTCACGGTCAACCGCAAATGGACCTTCAAGGGCAAGAAGCACAGCTACGTCAACGCTCGCTGTGAAACCGGTCGCCTGCAGGCGCGCGGCGAATTCCTCTTCCAGGACGGCACCTTCCTCACCGGCACCTTCTTCCGGCCCTGCAAGGTGCTGCCCGGCAGCGGTTAGCCGAGCTTCGCGCGGAGGCGCTGCCAGAGCGACGGCGGGCGCGGTTGCGTCCGTCGCCACTCTTCCTCGGTCGGCAGGTTTCCCGCCTCGCGTTCGCGCATCACGCACTTGGTGTGGGCGTGGCGGCGCCGGCTGCGGTCGTCCTCGGGCGCGATCAGGACGTGCTCGCTGAGCGCCGGCAGGTGCTTGCCGCAGATCGGGCAGCGATAGGTCGCCGGCTTCATGTTCTGGGCGCGGCGCATCGACCACCAGCGGACCGGCGGGCGCCCGGCCTCGGTCGGCCGGCGCGCCATCGGCTCAGGCGCCGGCGTGCAGCTGCGGGGTCGCGGTGCCGCCGCGCTGGTGCTCGGTCTTGCTGACCGCGTCGAAGAAGACGTCGTTGCGGCCGCGGCGCATCTTGCGTGGGAAGTAGCGGCGGGCGCGGCGGTGGCTCGCGGTCATCGCCCGGAAGCCGCGCTCGTGTCCGGCGCTCCAGCGGATGCCGAAGATCTCTCGCACCCGCGGCGGCAGCGTGCCCTTGATGATGTGGTTCTGGGCGACGATGTTGCCGCGCGCCGCGCGCGGCACGGGTTGCTCGAAGGCGACCAGCGGCGCCATCTCGAGCCCGTGCGCGGTCGCCTGTAGGTCGGGCGAGGCGAGCCGCTCCCCCCACCAGGCGCTGAACTCGAGGTAGCTGCCGGGGACCTCGCTGCGGGGCAGGCCGAAGAGCTCGCCGAAGCGGACGTAGTCCTGCCAGAGATCCTCGCGCTCAGCGGCGCTCAGCGGTCGGACCATCGCCTCGTACATCGCCCGGCCCGAGTCGGCGATCACCGCCAGCGTCCACAGCATCAGCTCCGGGTCGAAGGCCGAGTAGGCGGCACCGGCAGGGTGGACGCCGGCGGCCTCCGGCAGCGTGCCCTTGACCCGCTCGTGCAGCCGCTGCACCACGGCCAGTGCCTTGTCGGCTTCCTCGCGGGTGCCGAGCAGGATCGTCTCCTGGATCTTCGCGGTGCGGGCGAGCCGCTGGAAGGGCCGGTTGGCCGAGCCCGTGCTCATCATCGTGCCGGTGTATGTGAGCGGCTCCAGCGCCCCGATCAGCAGCGCTCGCTGGCCGTAGAGCAGGCCGACCGAGCGCTCGCCGTGGACCATCCGCGCGATCGAGCGGCCGGGAGGGAAGTAGTGCGAGTCGGGGTCTGTCGGGGGCGCCATCTCTGCCGAGGATGCTAGCTCGGCTCGGGCGCCTCCGAGGCGAGCGCGGCGACGGCGCGGTCGATCATTCCAGAGCGCGAGGGGGTGTGCAGCTCGTGGGCGGCGAAGATCTCGTCGAGGTCCTCGCGGGTCAGGGTCTCGCGCTCGAGCGCGTTGGCGGCGAGGTTGTCGAGGCATTCGCGGTTGCTCGCCAGCAGGGCGCGGGCGCGGCGGTGCGCTTCGCGGGCGAGCGATCATCGCCGCCCGGTCGACGTCGCGGCGGGTCTGGTCGGAGACCGCGTAGTCGCCGGTCGGCAGCGCGATCGGCGGCGCTCCGTCGGCGTCGATCGAGACGCCCATGCCGAATTCGGCCGCCATCTGCTTGCAGACGGCGTGCACGCGGGCAAGGTCGTCGGCGGCGCCCGAGTAGGAATCGGCGAAGACCTCTTCCTCGGCGGCGCGGCCGCCGAGCAGGGTGACGACCTCGTCGAGCAACTCGTCGCGCGACTTCAGGTAGGTGTCCTCCTCCGGCGAGTGGCCGACGAAGCCGAGCGCCGGGCCGCGCGGGACGATGCTGAGGATCTCCGGCGGGTCGAGGCCGAGCAGCCGTCGGCATAGCGCGTGGCCGGCCTCGTGGTAGGCGACGATGCGGCGCTCCTTCTGGTTCAGTCGCCGCGCCTGCTGGGAGCCGACCGACTGGCGCAGCAGCGCCTCGTCGAGGTCCTCGCGCGCCGTCGCCTTGCGCCCGGCGCGGCCGGCGATGATTGCTGCCTCGTTGAGCGAGTTGGCGAGCTGGGCGCCGGTCATCCCGGTGGTCTTGCGGGCGACGTCGGTGAGGTCGAGATCGTCGGCGAGCGGCTTGCCCTTGGCGTGGCTGCGCAGGATCGCCTCGCGCCCGTCGCGGTCCGGCGGTGAGACCAGCACCTGGCGATCGAAGCGCCCCGGGCGCAGCAGCGCCTTGTCGAGCTTGTCGACGTAGTTGGAGGCGGCGATGACGATCACCGTGCCGGGATCGCGCTCGAAACCGTCGAGCTCGACCAGCAGCTGATTGAGCGCCTGCTCGCGCTCACTAGAGCCACCATCGCCGCCCCCGCCACTACGCGCTCCACCGACTGCGTCGAGCTCGTCGATGAAGATCACGGCGCGGCCGGACTTGCGCGCCTCCTTGAACAGCCGCCGGATGCGGGCGGCACCCCTCCCAACGAACATCTCCACGAAGCTCGAGCCCGAGGCGGCGAAGAAGTCGACGCCGGCCTGCGCGGCAACCGCCCGCGCCAGCATCGTCTTGCCGGTCCCGGGAGGACCGAAGAGCAGCACCCCGCGCGGCGGCTGCGCCCCGAGCGCGGCGAAGCGCTTGGGGTCGCGCAACCACTCGGCGACGTCCATCAGCTCGTCCTTGGCGGCATCGACGCCCTGCACGTCGTCCCACAGCACCGGCGCCGTCTTGCTCGCCTTTACCGTCTCCGGCTTGGTCGTGCCCATCGTCGTCCGCATCAGCTTGAAGAAGACGAAGAGGAGCATCGCCATGAAGACGACGCCGAAGACCGGGTACCAGTCGAAGGCGAATTCCTGAATCTGGTCGGTGGTCATGGCGAGCGTCATGGGATTTCCCTTGCGGTTGAAAAAGGAATGATTCGCTGAACTAACGAGCAGTGTGCGCACAAAGTGCACGCACTCCCATCGCACATATGTCCAGACCGGGCCTGAGAGCTAAAGGTCGGCCGCGCGTTACAGGTCGCGCGGGGCGACGACGCCGCTTTGCAAGGCCCGCTCAACCAGGGCGACGCGCTTGCGATTCTGCGGCAGGTCCTCGAGCTCGAGCTTCTCGAAGAGGGCTCGCATGTGGGTCTTGACCGCGTCGACGCTGAGGTGGAGCTCCGCGGCGATTGCTTGGTTTGTGGGCGGCGTGGCGAAGGCGGTGCCGTCCTTGAAGGGGCGGCAGAGGGCGAGCAGGACGCGGCGCTGGCCGGGCGAGACGCTCGCCGCGGCAGGGACCTCGCCGGCGATCACGGTCGCTTCCGGGGCGGACTCGCCGGGGCGACGGAAGAGCACGGTGGTGCGGCCGAAGCGCAGCGTGTCGCCGTCGCGCAGGTGCTTGCGGCCGTGCACGCGCTCGGTGCCGACGAAGGAGCCGTTGCGCGAGAGGCCGTCGTCCAGCAGCGTGCACTCGCCGGCCACCACCTCGATCTGGGCGTGCAGGGCGGAGACCTCCTCGTCCCAATCGATCCGCAGCCCGGCCGCCTCGCCGCGCCCGACCCAGAGCTCGGCGCTGCCGTCCTCGATCACGACGATCCGCTGCTCGCCCGCCCCGTCGCGCAGCACCAGGAAGGGCCGCCCGCCCCGTTCGGCCTCGATCTGCGCCTTCAACTCGGCAGCGCTGGTCTGTCGCGGCTCGGCGCTCACAGGCGCTGATCCTACGAGCCGCCTCGCTCCGGTGCGCCTTTTGCTCTCTGGAGGTGCATAAGGCGCACCGAAACGGCTTGGCCAGGATGAGGGGGTGAAGGGGTCCACCCCTGGGGGGTCTGGGAGGGGCGGCGGATGGGGGCGAAGGTGTCTGCACACGGCAATCACTCGCCAAACCGACACCAAGGAGACTCAGATGACTCGCAATCGCACCGCCCAGAAGATCGCCCGCCGCGCCGGCCTCATCGCCGCCTTCGCCTGTCTCGTCCTGGCCGTTGTTCCGGCCGGCGGGATGGCCAAGGCGCCGGTCAAGTTTGGCTCGAAGCTGAACCCGACGGTGCAGCCCTCCAACTCGCTGCCGGGGTTGGCTTGTGAGCCCGAAGACCCTGAAGCGTGGTGCACGATGGTGCTGAACGAAGCCTACGGCCGACCCAACGGCGGCGAGCGGGCACCGCGCCGCGGCACGATCAAGGAAATCCGCCTGATCGCCGGCGGTCCCGGCAACTTCCGCTTGCAGCTCGCCGAAGTGAGGGACGGGGGAATGTTTGGTCCCGACCGGACGAGGGTCGTCAACGATGGCCGGCGGATCTTTTACAAGGGCCAGACCGAAGCCAACTTCGAAAACGATCACTACCGGGTCGAGTCCTTCCAGACCAACCTGCCGATCAAGAAGGGCCAGCAGTTGGCCGTGCGTGGCAGCCTCGCCTCCCTGGTCCGCTGCTCCTCAGGCGGCGACAACACCCTGATCTACTCGCCATTCCTCAACGCCAAGCCGAGCGGCCCCTTCCTCCCCGCCACCGACACCGACGGCTGCTGGCTCCTGATGGAAGCAGTGATCAAGTAGTTCGTTCGACCTGTGACCCGCCGACGATGGCCTCGGTGCCATCGTCGGCGAAGACGATCCAGGCCTTGTTGCCGCCGTCGTAGTCGGGCGCCCAGAGCTTCAGGGTCGCTGGGCGACCCCAGACGGTCACCGGCTCCTCGCCGGTCTCGGCCTCGCCGCGCCAGATCTGTACGAATGGGTTGCCCTCGCGCTCATCGCCAATCGTGGTCGGTTCGCGGTGGCCGGGGTGGACGGTGGTGCCGGGCGACAACTCCATCAGCTTCATTACCGAGACCTTGAGGTCGGCGAAGCCACTGGCGCCGGGCGCCATCGTGCCGCCGACCGTGCCCTTGAAGAGGACGTCGGCGGTGAAGAGGTCGGTGCCGTTGACGAGGAAGGCGACGTGGCCGGACGCGTGGCCCGGGGTCGAGATCGCTTCGATATGCAGGTCGCCGGTGCTGAGCGTCTCGCCGTCGGCGATCGTCTCGGCGACCTCGTCCTCGATTTCGCCCAGGGCCTCGGCGTGGGCAACCATCGGCACACCGCCGAGCTGCTCCTGCGCCGCGGCGAGGCCCGCGATGTGATCGGCGTGCGGGTGGGTGATCAGGATGTGGGTGACCTCGATCCCGTCCTGCGCGGCGCGCTCGAGCAGCGGCCCGAGGTCATCGTTGCCGTCGATCAGCACCCCCTTGCCGCCCGTCTCATCGGCGACGAGGTAAGCGTTGGACAGCCACTGCGGGTTCTCGGTCCTCTCGATGATCAACGGCGTCTCCTTCCGGGGAGCTAAATACTCACGGCTGGGCGGGTGTGGAAACTCTCCCAGACTCGACTCGCCAGCGGGAAATCAGCCGGCAACCGGGACCGCGCTGCCCTCGAGCAGGGTCGCGGCGACCAGCTCCGGGTCGTCCCAGATCGGGGTGTGGCCGACGGCGGGCAGGGCGAGGTAGCGAGCGCCGGTCGGCCGGCGCTCCGGTCGCGGTGGGCCGAGGAGGCGGTCGAGCTCGCCCCAGGCGAGGGTGACCGGGATCTCCGGGTAACCCGCCGGGTCGAAGACGTGGGTGCGCATCGCCCGGTTGGCGCCGTCGTAGCCGCCGGCGTCGATCCAACCGAGGACCAGGCGGCGCCCCGCGGCGGCCGGGATGCGCTCGGGGTGGGCGGCGAAGGTGGCGAGCATGCGCTCGCGCAGGCCGCGGCTATGCAGGGCGACGGCGACGAGTGGGCGCAGGCGCCGCGCCCAGAGCTGGGTGTTGACTCGGCGCTCGCCGATCGGGGCCCGCCAGAGGCCGGCCGGGGAGATCGCCGTGACCGAGGCGGCCCAGCCCGCCCGCCCCATCTCCAGCGCGACCCAGCCGCCGAGCGAGTTGCCGGCGACGTGGGGCCGCTCGATGCCCAGCTCGAGGCAGCGCTCGTGCACCGCCGCCGCCAGGTTGGCGGCGCTCGGCTCGACCTGCCCCGCGAGCGGCGGCTCGGCGCCGAAGCCGGGAAGGTCGAGCGCCAGCGGCTCGCGCTCCGCCTCGAGCAAACCGAGCACCGGCGTCCAGATCTCCTTCGAGCCGCCGAGGCCATGCAGCAGCAGCAGCGGCTCGCGGCACCCCTCGCTCACTGCCACCCGGGCTTGGCGAGGAGCAGTTGCACGTCGGCGATTCGGCGCTCGCGGAAGCCCGCCTCCGAGGAGCAGAGGTAGAACTCCCAGAGGCGGCGGAAGCGCTCGTCGTAGCCGCGGGCGCGCAGCCGCTCCCAGGTGCCGAGGAAGCGCCGACGCCAGCTGGCGAGGGTGGGTGGGTAGTGCGCGGTGATGTCGGACATCCATACCTCACGCATGTCGGTGACGCGCGCCAGGCAGTCGGCGATCAGCTTGTTCGAGGGCAGGCAGCCGCCGGGGAAGACATGGGTGTTGGCAAAGCTGCGGGCGGCCTTCTCGGCCTCGTAGAGGCGGTCGTCGATCGTGATCGCCTGCAGCAGCATCAGGCCCTCGGGGCTGAGCAGCTCGCTGCAGCGGCGGAAGTAGTCGTCGAAGTGGCGCCAGCCGACCGCCTCGATCATCTCCACTGAGACCAGCCGGTCATAGCTCCCGCGCAGATCGCGGTAGTCCTCCATCAGTACCTCGACCCGCTCGCTGAGGCCGGCTTCGCGCACCCGGCGGGCGGCCAGTTCGTGCTGGGCGGGAGAGATCGTCGTCGTCGTCACCCGGCAGCCGTGCTCGCGGGCGGCGTGGATCGCCAGCCCTCCCCAGCCGCTGCCGATCTCCAGCAGGTGGTTCTCCGGCCCAAGCCGCAACTCGCCGCAGATCCGCTCCAGCTTTGCCAGCTGCGCCTCCTCGAGGCTCGCCTCCTCATGTGGGAAGTAGGCGCAGGAGTAGAGCATGCGCTCGTCGAGGAAAGAGGCGAAGAGGTCGTTGCCGAGGTCGTAGTGGGCGGCGATGTGGTTGCGCGCCCGGGTGCGGGTGTTGTCGGGGACCAGACCGCGGACCCGGTGAGCCCAGCCGCGCGGCCGGGCGACGGCGCCGCGCACGCCGCCGGTCTCGCGCAGCTCGCGGGCGGCGATGCGAATCAGTGCGACCAGGTCATCGGTCTCCCAGAGACCGTCGACGTAGGTCTCGCCGAGGCCGACGCTGCCGTGCAGGGCGCCGCGCCAGGCGGCGGGGTCGTGGACCACGATCCGCGCCTGCAGCTCGGCGTCGGTAGGGCCAAAGCCGCGTTCGCGGCCGGCCTCGACGACGTCGATGCGGCCATGGCGCAGGCGCTTCAGCACCTGCGAGACGGCGGCGCGGGAGACCTGGTCCCTCACGGCGAGAGGAACCCCCTCGGCTTCTTCCCCTCGGGATGGGGGAAGTAGCGCGCGCCCTTCAGCTTCAGCCGCAGCGACTGGGCGTAGATCTTGGCGACGGTCTGCAGCGACATCGCCGGGTAGCGGGCCAGCATCCCGGCCAACCGGGCACGGCTGAGCGCGTGACGGCGCAAGGAGAGGGTGGCGTCAAAGGCCTTGCCCTCTCGAACCGCAACGTCTTGCGTCCCTCCTCGAGTCGTAGCGGGTTGCACCGGGCGCGACTCGATGTGGACGCCAAGGCGCTCGCCGGGCTCGCCGGCGCGGAACGCGTAGGTCTGGTCCATCCCCATCAGCGGGGAGACGTGGAGGGTCTTGTCGAGCTCGTCGGTCAGCACGGCCCCACGGCGCGATCCGCGCGCCAGGACGTAAGGATGACGCTCGCCCCAGGGGATGTTGTTGACGTCGGCGACGATTGCCTCGACCCGCTCCCCGGTCTCCTCGAAGCAGTAGTAGAAGCTGACCGGGTTGAAGACGTGGCCCAGGTAGCGCAGGTTGGCGAGCAGGCGCACCGGCCCGGCCGGCCGGCCGCCGGTCGCGGCCTCGACCGCGTCGCGCGCGCACTCGGCCAGGGGACGCGCGGGGTCGCCCATGTAGTCGGAGCGACGAAAGTGCGCCGGGGCCGAGCGGCGGGCCGAGAAGAGCGGAAAGGGGTCGAGCACGCCGGGCAGCTCGTCGAGGTCGAGGTACATGAGGAAGAGCGGGTAGCGAAACGAGTGCTCAACCGGCTCGAAGCGCCGATGCCGCACCCACCCCTCATAGACCGCAGAGGCGCTCATACGGCCACCTTCCGGTGCGCTTTATGCACCCGGGGCGAGTAAAAGGCGCAACGGAAGCTCACGCGGGCATCGCCTCGGTTGCTTTCGCCTCGACGGCCGGCGCGATTCGCTCGCAGGCCCGGATCGCGCTCACGACGCCGTCCTCGTGGAAGCCCCAGCCCCAGTAGGCGCCGCAGTAGTAGGTGCGGTGCAGGCCGCTGATCTCGGTGTGCCGGCCCTGGGCGGCGACGCCCTCGGCGGTATAGACGGGGTGCTCGTAGGTGAAGCGGCGCAGCACCTTGGCCGGGTCGATCGCCTCGCTGCGATTGAGGGTGAGGAGGAACTCGCGGTCGGCGCGCAGCCGCTGCAGGTTGTTCATCCAGTAGGTGACGGTGGACCGGCCGCCGGCCGGTTCGGTGAGGTGGAAGTTCCAGCTCGCCCAGGCGCTGCGTCGCCGCGGCAGCAACGAGGTGTCGCTGTGGAGGATGGCCTCGTTGCGCTGGTACGGGATCGCGCCGAGGATCTCGCGCTCGGCCTCACTCGGGTCGGCGAGCATCGCCAGCGCCTGGTCGGAGTGGGCGGCGATCACGACCTGGTCGAAGCGCTCGCTCTCGCAGCCCTCGGCGGCGATCCGGACGCCGTCCTCGAGCCGCTCGACGCGGCGTACTGCCGCTCGCAGGCGGATGCGATCGCGCCAGGGCGCCGTGATCGCCTCGACGTAGCTGCGCGAGCCGCCCTCCACGGTGCGCCACTGTGGCCGGTCGCGCAGGCTGAACATGCCGTGGTTGTCGAAGAACTCGGCCATAAAGCTGGCCGGAAAGCTCCACATCTGCTCCGGGTCCGCCGACCAGACGGCGGAGGCCTGGGGCACGATCAGGCGCTCGATGAAGTGCCGCGAGAAGCCCTGTTGCTCCAGCCACTGACCAAGCGAGGGCGCGGTGCCGTTCATCCCGATCAGTGCCTGCGCCTCGCGGTTGAAGCGGCGCCACTCGCGCAGCATGCCGAGGAAGGCGGGGCTGAGCAGGTGGGCCTTGCGGGCGAAGATGCCGCGTGGCGTGCCCGAGTACTCGAAGTCGCCGCCGTCGGAGACCGAGAAGCCCATGTGCGAGTGCCGGCTGGGGATCTCGAGCTGCTCCAGCAGCCGTTCGAAGTTGGGGTAGTTGCGGTCGTTGAAGACGATGAACCCGGTGTCGATCCGGTGGCTCTCGCCGCCGCTCTGGACCTCGACCGTGTGCGAGTGGCCGCCGACCCGCTCACCCGCCTCATAGACGGTGATCTCGTGCTCGGGGTGGAGGAGATGGCCGGCAACGAGCCCCGAGATGCCGGTGCCGATGATCGCGATCTTCATCGCCTCTTGCCTACGCAGTTGGGCGACGATTGGATGAATCCGCTCGCCTTGTCGAGGTGCAACGTTTTGTGGCCCCACTGGAGGAACAAAACGTTGCACCTGCTTCAGCCGTAGGGCCTGTAGATCATCCGCCGGCCGAGCAGGCCGCTGACGGTGGCAAAGCCGAAGCCGCGGGCGCGCAGGGTGTCGATGATCTGCGGCAGCGCCGCCAGGGTCTCGCCGCGCGGGCCGCCACCGTCGTGCATGAGGATGATCGAGCCCGCCTGGGCGGCGCTGACGACGCGGCTGTAGATCGCGCCCGTGCCGGGGGTCGACCAGTCGGCCGGGTCGACGTCCCAGGTGATCGTGCGCAGGCCGTCTGCGCCGGCGGCTCCGATCACCGAGGAGTCGACCGCGCCGCCGGGTGGGCGGAAGAGGCAGGGACGGAAGTGGGTGATCGACTCGGCCAGCGTCGTCGCCGGGGCGATTGCGCTGTAGCCGGGGAATTCGGTGTGGTGCATCGTGTGGTTGCCGATCTCGTCGCCTTCGCGCAGGATCTGGCGCATCGCCGCCGGGTAGCGCGACATCTCCTGGCCGATCTCGAAGAAGGTCGCGGGGACGTGCTTTTCGCGCAGCACCTGGAGGAAGCCCGGCGTGTATTCGCTGGGGCCGTCGTCGAAGGTGAGGGCGACGACGTTGCGCTGGCGCGGGCCGTTGGTGTCGAGCCCGGCGCTGCCGCCGTCGCAGCCGACCGCGCGCACGGGTCGCAGGCGGAAGGGGCGAGTGCCGCCGGCCGGCAGGCTCGCTTCGCAGGCATCGGGGCGCCTGGCGTGGCAACCGCCGCGGGTGGCGACAAAGCGCCAGCGGTAGCGCTGTGGCGTGAGGCCGGCATCGGCGGGGAGCAGGGCGAGGACGAGCTTGTCGGGCTGGGGCCGCTTCAGTCGCGCCGGAACCGTCTCCTTGGCGGTCACTTCACCGGCGGCATTGAGCAGCTCGAGCCCGGCGCGCCGTGAGGTCTTGCCGGGACCGCCAAGGCAGAGGCGTCGCTCACCCGCGCCGCCGCTCGCTCGCAGCTCGATGCAGAGGGAGGAAGAGCGCCCGCCGGTCGGCAGCCGATTGAGTCCGGCAAGCGCCTCCGGCTTTGACGTCCGCACGCTGATCAGCAGTCGCCGCCCGGCCTGGGAGAGGTGAGCGCGCAGCGGAACGGGCGGCGAGGCGGCCGCTGATAGCGGTGCGGCGACCGTCGCCAGTGAGGCGCCAATCAGGGCGGCACTGCACAGGATCTTGCGGGAAGGGGAGATGGCTTCGGTCCGGCTGACTAACTCGAGGGACGTGTCCCATACTAGGCCCGCGTGCTCGCCGATCGACAATTCGCAAGCGCCCAGACCGCCGTGCCCAGTTTCGGTACGCCAATGGTATGGCAGTTTCTTTGCCCGCAGCCAGATCGTCGCTACCGTGTTTCCCGTTGACGTGAAGACCAGCTCTTCCGCGGCGCCAGGGTTCCGCCCAGTGCTCTTCGCGATCACCGTTCTCGCAATGTCGCTCCTCGCGTACATGCCAACCCCTGCCTGCGCAATTCCGGGTGGAACCGGTGAAGCCGCCGTCCCCGCGACCGAAACCGCCGGCGAGACTCCGTTCGACCGCCAGGGGATGTGGGTCTGGTACGTCGAGCGCTCCGAGGGCGGCAGCATCGGTCGCATCGTCGCCCGCGCCAAGCGGGCGGGCATCGGCACGCTCTACGTCAAGTCGGGCGACGCCGGCAGCTACTGGAGCCAGTTCAGCTCCAACCTGGTCAATGCCCTCCACGCCGGTGGACTCGACGTCTGCGCCTGGCAGTTCGTCTACGGCGACAACCCGCTGGCCGAGGCCAAGATCGGCGCCGCCGCGGCGCGCCACGGGGCCGACTGCCTGGTGATCGACGCCGAGGCCTCCTACGAAGGCCGCTACGCCGCGGCCGAAAGCTACATCCGCGCATTGCGCGCCCGCATCGGCGCCGAATTCCCACTCTCGCTCGCCGGCTTCCCCTATGTCGACTACCACCCGGCCTTTCCCTACTCGGTCTTTTTCGGGCCCGAAGGGGCGACCTTCAACCAGCCGCAGATGTACTGGAAGGCGATCGGCACCTCGGTGCGCACCGTCTTCGAGCACACCTACCTCTTCAACCGACTCTGGGGCCGGCCGGTCTACCCGATCGGGCAGACCTACGACAACCCCGGCCGGGCCCAGGTCCTGCGCTTCCGCCGCTTCGCCGCCAGCTACGGCCTGGAGCCGAGCTGGTGGGACTGGCAGGAGACCAACAACGCCGGCTGGGGCGCGCTGGGCTCGACCGCTGCCAATCCGCTGGTCGGCTATCGCCCGATCGTTGAACATCCGCTGCTCAAGCGCGGCAATCGCGGCGACCTCGTCGTCTGGGCTCAGGAGCACCTCGTCGGCGCCGGGCAGACGCAGCTTCCCGTCACCGGTGTCTTCGGCAAGCAGACCTACTCGGCGGTGCGCGCCTTCCAGCTCGCCAACGGCCTGCCGGTCGACGGCGCGATCGGCACCACCACCTGGTCCCCGCTGCTCAACGCCGAACCGGCGCGGCCGCGCTGGGCGGCGCGACCGGCCAGGGGCCGTACGGGCACCAGCAGCAGGACCAACTCTCCTTTTTCCGTCTCAGGGACGGAAAATGGGGGGCGGACGCTTCCTGCGCGCCGCCCGATCTCCGCCACGCTTCCCGCCCACGCCTACGAGATAAGGCCGGGTCCCGCTCCGTGAGCGGGCGCCCGGCGGGGGCGCTTGCGGGCATAGCCATGACCTTGCTTCTCCTGGCGGTCCCGGGAGGGGCCGTCGCCGAGCGTCCCAATCCGGGCGCCGTGCTCGAGGTGCCGTCGCCGGCGGTACCGATGCACGACGTCGTGTTGGGCGAGCCTGGCGCTGCGGCGGCGCAGATATCGGCATCCGCGTCGTCGCAGCGCTACTCGATCAACGACGGCAGTGGGGCGACGATCGCCGTCTCTGTGACCGAAGCCTGCGCCGAGGTCTGCAACGTCACCGACCCACAGCAGGTCGCCGACTTCATCGGCACGCTGATCCACGGCCCCGAGGTCAGCCTGCTCACGGTCCAGCTCGACAGCGAATTCCAGCTTGGCTTCGACTGCGGCTTCGGCGCCGAGGCCTGTTACTTCAGCGGCGAAAACAAGATCGTCATCGGCGGCTATGAAGAAGCCGACGGCGACGGCGCGAGCTTCGACTTCGTGCTCGCCCACGAGTACGGCCACCACGTCGCCCAGCACCGCGAGATGCCGGCGCCGTTCGGCAGCGCGATCGATTGGGGGACCGAGCGCTGGGCCAGCGCCGAGGGCGTCTGCCGCGGCCAGCGCAGCGGTCGCCTTTACCCGGGCGATGAGGGCACCCACTACTTCGAGGACCCCGGCGAGGCCTTCGCCGAGGCCTTCGCCCACTACCGCTTCCCCGACCTCCCGGTCACCTGGCGCTACAGCCCAGCGCTGAAGCCAAATCAGGCCGCCTTCAAGGCGATTCGGGAAGACACCCTCACGCCCTGGCAGGGGCGGACCAGCTTGACGCTGTCCGGGCACGTTCCGGCCAGGGGGGAGGGCGCAGCCGTCGAGTCCCTGCGCACACCGCTCGACGGATTGGTCAGCCTGCGCCCAAGCAGTCTGTCCAGGCACGGCTACGAACTGGCCCTTCGTAGCCGTGCCGGCAGGCTCCTGCGCGGCTCCCGCAACGGCCTCGACCCCTCCCACCAGCTCGACTACACCGTCTGCGGCGAGCACCGCCTCCGCCTCGTCATCACCTCAAACCGCCCCCACGGCGGACCCTTCAGGCTCCAAATCCAGCGACCCTGAGATAATGCCCCCCGGGCGCTAGTCTGCCCTTCCTTCCGGGGGCGTAGCTCAGCTGGTTAGAGCGCTGGCCTGTCACGCCAGAGGTCGCGGGTTCGAGTCCCGTCGCTCCCGCTATTGACACCTGCCGCATGGTTATGCGGTTTGGTGGCTTTCTTGCGGGTTTGACCACCCCCGCCCTTGCTCCCGCGATTGACACCCGTGCGTAGCTGGGCGACCTCGTCGGCGAGCTTGAAGTAGCGCAGGAACGGCTCGCGCGGCTTGACCGCGACGATCTGGCCCTCGTCCTGCCAGACGCGGTCGAAGAGCGAGGCGATCAGCTTGCGCCGCTCCGCGGCCTTCGGCTCGACCTCCCAGAAGCGGGCGAAGTCGCGCAGGATCGCATCGGCGCGCTCGATCTGGGGATCGAGCGGCGGGCCGATCCGCTCCAGCTCCTCTGCGATGGCCTGGCAGCGCATCTCGTATTCGTCTTTGGTCAGGTCGCCCATCACGTAGAGCTCGCGCAGTCGTTCGAGCTGGCCGCCCAGCTCTTTGCGCCGTGCGCCATCGCCGCCCTCTCGCTTGGCGGCCTGGCGCAGCGAGGCGAGCACCACAGCCCGCAGCTCCTCGTCGGGCTGGAAGCCGCGCAGCCACTCGACGATCTGCGCCTCCAGCGGTTCGGCCTTGGTGATCGGCTGCTCGCACTCGCCGCCGTAGCGGCGGGTCGAGCACATGTAGCGACGGACCTGCGGGGTCGAGCCCTTCTGACCGTGCATGCGCGCGTCGCAGCGCTCGCAGTAGAGGAGCTTGCGCAGCAGGTACTCCTCCGAGGGCCGGCCCGGTTTGACACCCGCGCCCGCCAGGTCCGCATCTGCTGGACCCGGTCGAACAGCTCCTCGGAGACGAGCGGCTCGTGCAGCCCCTTGATCGAGCGGTCCTTGCTGCGCATGCCGGTGACGTAGCCGCAGTAGGCGGCGTTCAAGAGCATGTCGCGCACGGTGTCCTTCCCGAACGCCCGCTCGCGGCTCGTCCGCGCGCCCTTGGCGTTGAGCCAGGCGGCCATCGTGCGGTCGGACTCCTGCCCGGTCGAGTATCGCTCGAAAAGTTCGCGCACCAGCGGCGCCCGCTCGGAGTCGGGGACGGCGAGGCCGGAGTCGTGGTCGCGCACATAGCCCCAGGGGAGCTGGCCGAGCAGGTGGCCCTGGCGGGCCTTCTCGCGCAGGCCGGTGCGGGTCCAGAAGGAGAGCGAGACCGAGTAGTACTCGTCGAACATCTCGTGGATCGACTCGGCGAGGAAGGCCGAGGGGTCGGTCGGGTCCTCGCCCATCGGCTGGGTGACCGAGACGACGCGGATGCCGAGCCGCTCGCGCAGCAGTTGCTTGTAGTGGCGGGCCTCGACCTGGTTTCGGGCGAAGCGGGAGGTGTGGTAGACGAGGACGACGTCGAAGCGCTGCTCGGCGGCGTCGGACATCAGCCTCTGGAACTGCGGTCGGGCGTCGGCCTTGCGCCAGCCGGAGTGGAAGTCGGAGTACTCCTCGCCGAGCTCGAGGCCGTTCTCGGCGGCGAACTTGCGGATCTGCTCGCGCTGGGCGTCGGGGGAGAAGCCCTGGCCCTGCTCCTCGGTCGACTCGCGGATGTAGGCGACCGCGCGTGGCATCGGCGTCTCAGCGCTCTTCGTCGGCACTTTGCCTGCCGCGTCGCAGCCACCAGTCGCAGAACCAGCGCGCGAACGCCTCGATCTCGGGGTGGAGTGGGGGGTTGCTGTCATGATCGCCTCCTCGGTTCCTGGTCCGCTCGGGCCATCGGCCGCTGCCTGCCGGCGACGCCGGCTCCGTCGCTTCGGACACGTTTAGCTCCACGTGCCCGAGATCTCAACAGGGTTGCCCGATCGGCCTGCCGCGGCGGGCGGGAAGCCCCGGTCATCGCTGCTTCTCCTTGGCTCCCCGACCGTCGCCGCCGAGCCAGTCAACCGCGCGACTCGGGTCGCGGGCGTCGAAGAAGATCGGCGCGGAGGGGCCTTTCCGCTGCAGGTCATCGAGCAGGCAGATCGAGATCCCGACCTCGGGCGTGCGTGAGAACCGCGGGTCGCTGCGCAGCAAGGCGAGGACGGTGGAGCGGCGGCGCTCAAGTGCTGCCCTTCGCCCGCCGGTCAGCACGCAGTGGACGGGAGGGAAGAACGGATAGAGCGAGCGCCACAGCGGTTCGCCATCGGAGCCACCGAGCCGGTACAGCTCTGCGTAGCGCGCCAGCTCGGCGGCGAGCCGGTCGACGGTGAGCGTGGCGCGGTCGATCTCCAGAAAGCGCTGCTCGATCGCGACCCCGCCCTCCTCGATCCGCAGGTAGGTGAAGACCGCGTCGGCGATCAGCCTGCGTCGGCGCCGGCCCCGCCCGCGCGAGAGGCGATGGGAGACCTCGTGGCGCCAGGCAAAGGGACCGAAATCGTCGCCGCGCTCGCGAGCCGCTTCCATGAAGCAGATCGCCGAGTCGTTGACGGCGAGCGTGTGGGCCTGAAGCGGCCCGGCCGCCTCCTCGGCGCCGATCAGGCGCGGCTCGCCGTCCAGCACGCCAGCCTTCCGCGCCAGCCTCGCCCCCAGCTCGGTCACGTGCCAGAGGCGGCGGTGGGAGCGAGGCGACTGCACGTAGCCGGCGAGCCCGGCCTGGCCCAGCCGCGCCAGCAGCCTCTGCACCCAGCGCTCGCCGCGGCCCGGGAGGTGTATCGCGCGAACCTGGGCGGTGGAGAGCACGCGATGCTGGGCGAGCGAGGCGGTCACCTCGATCCCCGCCTCGGTGAGAGCGTCCTGGACGCTCGCGGGCTTGCTCACTGCTTCGGCCTCGTTCCGCCGGGCACCCAGAGCCTCGGCTGCTCGGTCGCCGCTTCCTTCTCGCCGGAGTCCGCCGACGCCGGGGTTTCGGGCGCCGACCCCTTGGCCTTCGCGGACTTCCGGCGTCGCTCCGTCAGCTCGGCCAGGATGCGCTCGTCGAGCGTCTCCAGGTGCCGGGTCACCTCGGCGGCCTCGGTCTGTGACACGGCCCCGCCGAGCGGCACTCCGCTCCCGGCAGCAGGTAGCTCGGCGACGTCCTCGACCCTGATCCCCTCCAGCGCGAAGGGCTCGCTCAGCTCGCCGCGGTCGGTGACCTGGGCGATGAAATGAAAGCGCCGCAGGCGGGTCAGTGCCGCCGGGTCGGGCTTGCCCGCCCACTCCTTGGTCACGAGGGCCGCCGCGCGGGAGTTCATCGTCGTGGCGAGCAGGTGCGAGCGGTTGGTGGCGAGCGCGGTCAGCGTCTGCGGGTTCAGCCGCTCGGGGTTCTGGTTCAGCACGACGGCCCGCAGGCCGAACTTCGCGCTCTGCTCCAGCAGCGCCGCGAGGTTGCCCGAGGCGACGCTGTCGTAGGTCTGCACCTCGTCGAGGAAGACCCAGAAGGGCTTGCGCTCCGACCCGCGCCCCTTCCCCGCGTGCAGCAGGTCGAAGAGCAGCAGGTTGGCGACCAATCGCTCGTGGACATCGCTCGATCCGGGATGGGCGAGGACGATCAAGCCCTCGTCCATCGCCTCGCGCGCCCGGTAGGTGCTTTGGCTCTGGCCGAGCAGTGCCGTGATCGGGGTTGAGCCCGAGAGGCGGTCGACCAGGTTGGTGATCGGCGTGATCGCCTCCTCGGAGAGGCGCGGGAAGCGCTCGGTCCAGAACGCCTGGGCTGAGGAAGGGCAGGAAGGGCAGCACCGCCTCGCGCCAGCGCTCGCTGGAGAGCAGCGGCAGCAGCTGAAAGATCGTCGGGCAGAGCTCGGGCGGCAGGACGCGGGCAACGTGGGCCAGCGCCCGCGTCGCCTGCGTGGTCAGGTTGATCGCCCGCGTCGACTGATCGCCCCACTGCAGGGTCGAGGCGAAGGCGCCGACGATCGCCGCCACCCGCGACTCGACTTCCGCGGCATCTCTCGCCGCCCAACTCGAAGAGGTTCCAGCCGGGCAGCTCCCAAGCTCCGCTTTCGCTGACGTCGATCTCGACCACCCGGCTCGCCACGGCGGGCTCGGCCAGGTAGGGCTTGATCCGCTCGAGCGCGTCGCCGTGGGGATCGAGGAAGAGGCCGCCGCTGCCGGAGCGGACCAGGTGGACGAACTGGGCAATCGCCGTCTCGGTCTTGCCGTAGCGGCTGCGGCCGGCGATGTAGGTGAAGAAGGTGTCGGCGGTGCGGGCGCCGACGATGCGCTTGCCGTGCTCACCGCTGACCTTGCCCAGCGGGATCAGGTCGGCTCGGCCTTCCTCGAAGATCGGCAGCGAGGGCGCCGCCGGCAGCAGCGTGCCCGAGCGCACGACGTTGGTCGAGACGCAGTGGGCGCTCGGCGGCTTCAGGAACCCCGCGACCTCACGGGCGGTGAGGACCGAGCGCTCCGCCGGGCGGTGAAGGCCGGTGGCGAGGCGGCGGTCGAAGCCGCGCCGCCGGGTCGGGAAGTCCGAGCCGAAGAAGACGACCTCGCCCGCCCCGATGCCCGAGGGGCGCAGCCAGTTGTGGGAGCGCAGCGGCTCGAAGGCGGCGAGCAGGAGCTGCATCGCGAGCTTCGCGCGCGGCTTCTCGGCCGCTTCGGCGCAGAGCAGTACCTGTGCCTCATACAGCGGCTCCGATCCCCGCAGCTTTGCGTCGAGCGCCTGGCCGACCATGCGTCGCTCCAAGAGGGCCGTCGGGTCGCTCTTGCCGCGTCGCGGCCGTTCGTTGTTGAGAATCTCCGTCAGGCTGCGCTTCTCGCCGTGCAGACGCTTGGCCTGTCGTTTCAGCCTTGCCCGCAGGCGGGCGCGGTGCAACCCGGCAGTCGGCAGCAGGTCGACGCAGACGCTGACCTGCTCGCCGTGCTCTGCCCTCAGCGAGGCCATCGCCGCGGCGAAGGGCTGGAGCGGATCGGGGTCGAGAGCGAGCTGAGCCAGCGGTTCGATGCTCGGGCGGGCGAGCACCAGCTCGGTCCGCAGCCGGACCGGCTGCTCCGGCTGCGCAGGCAGCACCTCGGCGACTTCGCGCAGCTCGACACCCTCGTAATCGCGCAGCGCCGTCCGCAGCAGCTCGTGCGAGCGGGCTGGGACTTCGAGCAGATAGACGAGGCGCCCTTTCCGGTCGTTGGTCAGTCGCACGCGCAGGGCGCGGGCGCGGCGGTCGAACCAGCCGCGCAAGCTGCGATCGCTGCGCGCCAGCTCGGCGGCGAAGCGCTGCACCGCCTCGGCTTTCGGGTCGAACTCATCGGCCGGCACCACGGCCACGGCGGTTCGCGTCGCCAGCGTGCGGCGCGTGGCGCGGAAGCGCTGTGGAGCCAGCGCGGAGGCGATAGCGATGGCGCCGAGAGCGAGGGGCGCGAGCGAGGCCGCGGAGGCCACCAGGTGAGCGGGATGGATGCTCGATGCGGCATGCACGATCACGGCGATGACGAGCAGCGCGAAGAGCGCCAGCATCGGCCTCGGATCGCGAGGATCGACGCCCATCACGCGCCGACCTTTGGGTGAGGTAGGTATGTCGGCAAAACGCCGGGGCCGCGATCGCCGCTGCGGTGCGGGAGAGCGCCGATCTCGGCGCATTTCGTCCCGACCCGAGGACCAACCGCAGGGTCGACCCCACGCCCGGCCTCTCGCTCGACCGCTGGCCGGTTGCCGCTGCTCGCCCTGTTCGCTGCCTTCTCCACCACCACTACAGAGCAGGCAGCGGCAAAAGTGGACAGTGATTCGCGGCGATTTTTAGATTCGGCTCTCACATAACTACAGAGCGGCGAGTAACGAAAGTGGACCCCCTTATGTGACGAATCCGACGTTTTGCCAGCCCTCTCAGGCTGGATTTCGTGGTGCTCATACCTCTCTGTCGGACGAAGAGAGGTTTTTGCGCCGCGGATTTCGGGGTGCCGTCGCGGTGGCCTTGGCAGCGCTACCGGGAATGCCCGGCGCATCCTCGGACACGAGGTACTCCGCCGGTCCGGAGTGCTCGACCCAGCCGGGTCTCCAGGTGACGCCGTTGACGAGGTCGCCGACCGAGGTCGAGTAGGTACCGGCGAGGCGAACCAGGACGTCGAGGGTCGGGATGTATTCGCCGCTCTCGATCTTGTCGAGTCGCGAGCGGGTGAGGGCGGCGCGCTTGGCAGCCTCCTTCTGGTCGAGGCCGGCCAGCTCACGGCCGCGGTAGACGTTGTCCGCGAAGCGAGCAAGCGCCTTGAACGGAAACGGCGTCTTCGATCGCGAACCCGCCGTCATCGCGAGCCGTTCGGAGTCTCGACAGCGGCCGGGTTGACCCGATCCTTGTCGGGCCTCTCTGGCCCTTGGCCGTTCCGCTCGACCACCTCCCACGACCCGGGCACGACGATCTCGTAGCCGGGCCGCCACTCCAGCCCGGCGACGAGATCATTGAGCGGCACGCCGAGACTGCCGGCGATACGCAGCGCCGTGTCGACGCGCGGCATCCGCTCGCCGCGCTCCAACAGGCTCACCTCGGTGCGGTGGATCGAGGCGCGGAAGCTCAGCTCTTCCTGGGAGCACGGCGAGCGCGCCAGACTGGCGGCTCCCTCGGTGCGCCGGTGCGAGCGCGCCAGGTTCTGGCCGAACTGGCGCGCGGAGCTTCTGCATCTCCTCGGTCGGGCGGAGCGGCGAGTAGGTCGCGGAGCCCGGGGTCGGCCACCGGGAACTCGATCTCCATGACGCGAAGGCGTGCCACCTCCAACGCGCACCTGCGGTTTCTCGAGGCGCCGAGGCAGGTGCCCGTGGCGACCGACCAGCGGACGCCCGCGTGCCTCTGCTGTGGCCTGCGCCTCGGCCCTCGGAAACCGCAGGTGCAACTCGTCCGGCTCATCTCTCCTTGGCGTCCTTGAGGACGTAGGCACGCGGACGCTTCTTGGCCTGGCGCACCTTTTCGTCCTTCGCCAGCCGCACGAGGCAGTTGGCGATCGCGCCAGCCGAGCGCTGGATGCCCTTGCCGATCGCCGTGGCGGTCAGCGGACCGTCGTCCTTGTGCTGGCCAGGTAGGAGAGCACGAGGCCGTCCAGCTCTCCGGGTCGCAGGCGCTTCGCCTTCGCGGCGGTCACGCTCGCTCGTCCTCTCGCTGGTCGAGGTCGACGAGGACTTCCTCGCAGGCGTCGAGGCCGAGCTGGAAGCGGGCGTTGGTCTCGGCGTCGGCTTCTTTGGACTCGCGCTCGGTGCCCGACTCCAAGAGCACCTTTTCGGCCTCGCCGTGCAGGCGCTTCAGCACTTCCATCAGGTCATGCGCCGGCATCGTCAGCTCGAAGGCCTCGCGGTCTTCGCTCGGCCGCCAGCCGATGTCGGCGAGCAGGCGGAAGTCTTCGCCGAACTCGATACCGAGCCGCTCGGCGGTGGCGAAGTCCTCGTTCTCCTCCAGCGCGATCCAGACGTCGCCGATCCCGCCGAGGTGGTTGCGGACCAGCTCGTAGAGACCGTCTCGCTGGTCGCGGTCGATCGTCGCGGTGATGCTGGGCATGGCGCCCCCTTTCGGTAGGGCACCGAAGAGCCGCCTCAGATCAGGGCCGGCGATCTACCCGAGCACCCGAAGTGCTCTGGGAGAATCGGTCGCGCATCGAAGGATGGTTCTTCGGTGCCGGGCCCCGGGGCGTTGTCGCGTCGCCGGGGCCGCTATGTCTTGGTCGCGGCTGACGTTAGCTCTGCTGCGGCCATGAAGCGAGCCGATTAGCGGGGATGCGCGGGGATGCCTCTCGAGCCCCGCCTGTGGCTGCCGCTCGCCCTGCTGGACTCACATCCGGACCTGCTGAGACTTTGACGGTTCCGGAGCGACCCCAGATCGGGGCCTATAGGGTCACTTAACCAAGGCCGAAAGTGTCCATCGTGGATGCGCTCGGGCAACGGCTATCAAATTGCAATGGCAGCACCGCTAGCAAAGGGAGAGTACATCGAGGATCGCTCGATCGATGACGCGAGCGAGGACTCCTTTCGCCACGCGGATGTCGTCGCCGAGCTCGCCGACCTAGCCCTCAAAGGCCCGGCACCGAGCAACATCGCACTCTTCGCCCCGTGGGGCACGGGCAAGTCGGGAATCGCAAAACTCCTCGAACCACGAATCGAGAAAGCCGACCAGCGCTTCGTCTACTTCGACGCCTTCAAGCATCGCAAAACGCCACTACGACGCAGTTTCTTGCGGACCGTCGTCCGCAAGCTCGACTCAGGCTCACTTGCTTCCGTCGACACGAAGCTCTACGGCGAGCGCACCACCCAAACTCTCAACAAATCCGACAAGAAGAGGCTTTTCTGGATGATTGTCGGCGGGGTGCTCGGCGCCCTTGTGATCGCGGGGCTTGTGAGCCTGGGCCTTAGCAAGCTTCACCCCGGGCCGTTTGACGAGGACTTCCCCGGTCTCTTCGCCAAGACCAGCGGGGTTCTCGCTCTCGTCGGTGGCTTGATTGGTGTTGCCCTCACCTCCCTTGTCAACGGTTACTCGGTCACGAGGACGAGCACGCCCGTCGCCGAGGACGATGAGTTCGAGCGCGAGTTCAAGAGTCTCGTCGATGGGCCAAAGCGGGTGGTGGTCTTTGTTGACGAGCTCGATCGCTGTTCGGCCGATGACGTGGTCGAGGCCCTAGAGACGATGCGGATCTTCCTCGAGACGACGAACTGCGTCTTCGTCGTCGCGATTGACCAGCAATCCCTCGAGCAGGCGCTGCGCCGAAAGGCTCGCCAGGAGACTCCCGTCGATGAGACCCATCCCTACTTCAGCTCGGCGGGCTCCTACATCGACAAGATCTTCCAGTACCAGGTTGCGCTCCCGCCCCTGCGCTCGCGTGACATGGAGGGCTTCGTAAGAGAGCTCGTTGCTGATCGGCCGGGTCTGTGGAAAGACCTAGGGGATCGGGATGAACTCCAGGATGTGATCGGGGCACTGGCTCCGACCCACGTCACGAGCCCGCGTCGAATCAAGGTGCTTCTCAACTCGTTTGTGATGGCCTACCACCTCGCCGCAAAGCGAATCGCCGCAGACAAGATGAGCCCGCTCGATGGTCGTGCCGCCGCGCTCGCGAAGCTTGTCTGCCTGCGTACCGAGTTCCCGCTTTTCGCTGAAGAGCTTGACCGTTACCCGCAGTTGCCCAAGGCGATCCTCGCTCAGGATCGCAACGAGGAGGAGGACGACGGCCTCGTCCGCAAGGCGCCGGAAACCTGGAAGCGTGCAACCGAATTCCGGGAAGGGAAGCTGCCGTTGGTCCCGTTGTTGTTTCGCCGGAGTGCTGTGGCTAGCGTCGACGGCCAGGGCGCCGATGTGCAGAAGGTTGAGGAAACGGTCAACGATAGGCATCTCGACAACTTGCTCGGCTACCTGCGGCGAGTCGAGCCGCTACCCGGGGTCACCCGGGATCTCGTTTATCTCCACAGCGCAGCTCCCTCGGGCATCAACCTGGAGCCGCTGACCGCTGACCGGGTCGAAGAAGCGGCCCGCGATGGCTCGGCTGAGCGGATCAAAGAACTGCTCAAAGACGCAGACCAAGCAGCGGGTGACGTGATCCGGCTACTGACCTCGATCCTTACGGCGGCCGAGCCTGGATCCCTTGGCGCGACTAACGCGACCCACGTCCTATTGGAAGCCTGTGAGCTCACTCCAAAGCTCGACCCCGCTCGCATTGATGATGCGGCGGACGAGATCATTCGCCAGCGCGGCGGACGAGACCTAGAGGATCGGGACCTGGCCCAAGCAGTCGGACTCTCCGTCCGGGCGAGCGCCCGGCGCGGGGCCTCCCTGATCGAACTTGTGGCGAAAAACGAGAATCTCCTCTTCACCCCGCTGGCGAGGATCCGGCTGATCCGAGAGTTCGCGAGACTCCAAAGCGCCGCTCGCTCGCTCGCCTCACAAGCGGCAAGCAGGGCGATAAGAGACGAACAGAAAGATGCACTAACCGAGGTCGTCGAGCTTGACGGCGCCGTTCAGACTGAACTGATGGAAGCGGCCAACCCGGCGATCAAGCAGCTATTCGAGCAAGAGGTTGCAAGGGCAAAAACCGAAGCCGAGGAGAGTGCGGAGGCACCGGAGGGCGAGCCGCAGCCTCAGGTCGACCCAGCGAACGAGGTCGCGGCGCTGTGGAAGCCGCCGCTGGAATCAGCTCTCGATCTGTTTGTCGAGCGTGCACCTATGGCGGCTATCCAGCTTGCATCCGCGGGCCTGACCCTGAACCGTCGCGACCTCAGCGACGCCGTGGGAGAGCGGCTCGATGCCCTGGCTCCCGTTGGGGACGGGCGACTGCGCCGCCTAGCGCTAGCGAAGGCGGGCGATCGTCCGCTTGCTCGACGTCGCAATTGGTTGGCGCCGCTAGCCGCCGGGGAGATGGATGCTCACACGACGCAGCGTCTGAGTGCCGTTGCCACCGTGACCTGGAACGATGCCATCGATGAGAACCTTGAGGACGCCGAGAGTCTTGACGCTGCACTCCAAGAGATAGAGCGTCTGGCCTCGCCTGAGGACTCGATAGACACGGCTCCGCTCGACAAGGCAATCGCTGAGTCTCTTCAAGCCGAGGCAGTAGATGAACCGGCTTCGCAGCGGTTGGAGCTTGCCGCGAAAATCGCCGATCGCTTCGTCCGGGGCGGCCTCGCCGACCAGGAGAAGACTGCCTCGCAGCTGGCGAGCGCCTTTGCCGGCGCGCTCTCTGTCGTTCCCGGCGGCGACGCGAACGGTCGGCCCAACCTCTCACGAGCATTGGCGGTAATCGGCCCGCAACTTCGAGAGGCTGATGAGGACTCGCTTCGCTCGTTGCTTCAGCACGCAGAGAGCTCAGCCGCCGAAACACTTGGTCCACTCCGGGTCGAAGCGATGGTTGTTGCGGCTAGCGCCCTCCACGAGCAGGGTGTCGAGTTTGACCCTGACCCAGTTCAGGAAGCAGTCGTCGCGCAGATCGAATCCACCCCGGAACGCGCGATTGATGCCGTGGTCGCCTGGATTAGCAGCGGCGCGCACGTTGCGCGCCAGCTTTGGGCGCTGCTCGGGCCGTACTGGTCGGGTGAGATCCCAGCGACAGTGCGCCAGGCGGCGATGGCTGCGGCGCAGAAGCTCGGCGACGATGAACACCAGGAGCTCGCAGGCCTTGCCTTCGACCGCGTCTTTGCCGACGGTGTGCCGGCACCTTCCAACTGGGAGGCAATCGATCTGCGGGGCCTGCCGGCGGGCTGGGTTATCGACGAGCTCGCGGAGAGGTCGAAGAGGGAAGGTTTCGACGAATCCAGCTGGCGGGTGATCCTTGAGATCTGTAAGCAGTTGACGAGCGGTGTCGCTGAGATCCAGCGGCGAATCGGCGAGGAGCTCCTGCTGCCGCTTGCCTCCCGTGACGACGATGGCTTCCGGTTGGCCGTCGATCACCTCGGCTTGGTCGGCAAAGGAAAAAATGGTCAGGCGGTTATCGAGTCACTCTCCGAGCTAGCCAATACCGACGAACGGAAGCAACTTCTTAGCCGCCAGCTCGGCGAAGATGAGGGTCTTGTCAAGTCGCTCGCCAAGAGCTTGCGCAAGACGATCTTCGGGAGTTCGTCGATTCCGCCGAGGCCCAGTCCAAAGCCTGAGGAACCCGAGCGCAAGCCTCCGGGCGTAGAGCTGCAGGAATTGCTCGAAACCACGGTCGCCCAGGTAAAAGACGCCCCCGACATGGACGAAAAGGTGGCACTCGTTAAGCCGCTTTTGCACAGACGGCTGGAAGACCTGCGCGAAAAAGGCCAGACAACGTTCCAATGGCCGGAATTGATCGAGCCGTTCCCATCGGGTGACGGGGTTCACAGGGCCCTGACGAAAGCCTTTCGGAACATCAGGCAAAGCGGGGAGATTGCTTGCACCGTCGATCCAGAGCCAGGGCCAGACGAGGGGTTCGGGGATGGAAAGATCATCCGCTTGGAGTCCTGATTTTTTCGACCTCGCGGAAGAGCTTTGCGATTCGGGGGTTCGCGGTCTCTTCGTTGACCCTGACGTAGTATGTGTGCCCAGCCCGAACATCGATCGCGGGCTCGGCGTAGATCACATCGAAGCAGCCTTTGAACGGGCTCTTAGCGGAGAGGACTTCGTACCAGCACTTCGTGAGCTGGTGCAGGCGCTGGAACTCAGTCTTGGTAATGCGGATCGTGAGGCGCTGGCCCTCCATTTTGACGCTGCCGCGGTCAAGGACCTGACTCGTACGCTTGCGTCGCGTCCGGGCCGGGGTCAGCTGCCGGTCCGGAGCGGTCCTGGCGGCCTGCTTGGCGAGCTTGTCGACGGCTTTGGTTCGCGGACTCTTCTTCCCCTTGACCCAGCGGATCTCGACACGCTTCCCCCGTCGGTCGGCTTTGAGGATCAGGCGAACGAGATCCTTCCACTGAGCGGCGTTGTCGACCGGAGCGCCGTTTCGCTTCGTCCAGCCGTTCTTTGACCAAGTGAAGAGCGCGGTCGCGTAGTTGTCGACAACGTAGAGGGAGTCGCTGAAGATGATGATCTTGCGGTAGCGGCGGGGGTCGAAGTGGGGATTCTGGGCGGTGGCCAAGCGAAGCGCTTCAACGCAAGCCTGCAGCTCCATCTGGTTGTTGGTTGCGCCCATGAAGCCGGACGTGGGCGGCTCGTAGCTCTCTTCTTCCCCATCGGAATTGAGCAGGACGAAGATGATCCCCGTGCCGCCACGGCGCGGGCCGGGAAGCATCGAGCCGTCGGTGTAGATGTTGAGGGCTCCTTCCTCGGGATACTCCACATCAGCAGACTGTACGTGCGATGCCCATCTCCTTGAGCCCCTCCCGGCAGCCGCCGCTGATCAGCCCTAGGGCTGATGGTTCTCGGCTCGGGGATCACCCGGGAGTGACTCCCAGGTCTGCTCTTCGATCAGCACCGGCTGTTCGCCTTCCGGCAGCCGGTCTTCGAAGATCGCCAGGGTCTCGCCGAGGCCACCGGCGGCCGGGGCGATGATGCCGTGCAGGCCGAGCTCGTGCGCGGCCTCGCCGATGCGGTGGCATGTCCCGTAGTCACCGACCTCGCTGCACAAGTCGGTGATCGTTAGGCCGGCCGCGTCGCAGCTCGCTCCATCGCGCAGGTCCAGCACGCTGGTGATCTTGATCTCGCACGTGACCAGGTGGCGGGGGCCGACCATCTGCGGCTGCATGCCCTCCACCGTCTCGACCAGGTGGCGGTAGGCCTCGACGATCACCGAGTCGGTTGGCCGCCCCAGGTACAGGACGGGATAGGCGCCCTCCGGACCCCAACGGCCCCCGGAGCGGCTACCGCGGAGCGGTTCCTGACGCGGCGAGACGTGGCGCTGAAAGCGGCCCGCGACCGTGGCCGTGCCTGCGCGCGACACCGCAGCGGCGATGTCGCGCGCCACTCCTACATCGCCCCTGCGCTGAGGCGTTCGATGGCGGCGAGCACTCGCTCGAACTGGCCCGCGGCGAGCAGGTCGATCGGCTTCTCGCCGCCCAGGTCGCGGTTGCGGCCGTGAATCCAGATGTCGGTGCCCTCGGCGGTGTAGACGTCGCGCAGTCGCTCCAGGATGTAGTGCAGCTCCAGCAGTCGATCTTTCGCTTCGCCTTGGGGCCGGTGGGTGCCGGCGGCCCAGTGTTGGACCTGTCGGGTCTTGACGCCGGTGATTGTCGCCAGCTCGGCGTTGTTCAAAACGCCGCCTCGCAGATCGTCGACGAGGTGGGCGTAGAGGCCAGCGGTAGGGGGTGCTTGGGTTGCCTGCATGACACCCGCATCATAGCGGAAGACAGCACGTCAAACAACGCCCTAAACAACATGTCCTCAACTCCCCCGTCTACCTTGC
>CAVRGT010000011.1:0-153622 GCA_963720805.1 uncultured Solirubrobacterales bacterium
AAGGGACCAACATCACTCCAAAAGTGCCGTGGCGCCGGCGCTCCGTTCAACTCGAAGCCGATCAGACCGCATCGGATCGAGACCAAACCGCTTCGGACGCAGACCAGACCTCCTCCGACACCGACCAGAGCCTGGCCGAGCGTGATCAGGCGGCCTCAGACTCCGACCAGCGCACCTCCGATCTTGACCAGGTGATCGCCGACCGTGAGCTGGAGGCAAATCCGCTCACCGATTCAGCCGGGGTACTGCCCATGATCAGGCCAAGGCCGGCCGAGGAGAAGGGACGATGGCCCGGATGGCGACGACCACGGTGCGCGCGCAGGTTGCCGCTGAACGCCACGAGCAAGCATGGCGCCGAGACGAGATGGCCCGCCACCGCGACGAGGTCGCCGCCTCTCGCGACCGCGAGGCCGAGGAAGTCGACGGAGCCGCCGAGGAGATGGCAGGCGAACTTGGCAAAGACGGCCCAGCCGCAAAGGTTGCGGCTGTGGCGAGGGCCAGCGCCGCCGCCGCCAGGACGCGAGCGGCCGAGGACCGCCAGCGGGCCGCTCGCGACCGCGAGGAAGCGGCACGCGACCGCCAAGAGGCTGCCGGCGACCGCGAGCTACTGATGGCCGAGATCGAGCGCTCCCACAGAGACGAGTCAACCGGCGCTTACGGGCGACGGCTCGGGGAGACGCTGCTGCGCCACGAGCTCGAACGCTCCCAAGGGATGGGCCGCCCGCTGGCGCTCGGTGTCGTCGCATTTGGGCAGACCACCTCGCCGCAACAGCAAGACGGCTCGGGCCTCGCCGACCTGGCTCGCAATCTCTTCCTTTCCCTGTGGGGGAGGCTCCGCCCATTTGACCCGATCGTTCGCTGGAGCGAGAGCGAGTTCATCTGCGCCCTCCCCGAGGTCGACCCCGAGGAAGCACGGCGCTGGCTCTCCGACGCCTGCGCTGAAATTGCCGAGCGGCACCCCGAAGACACAACCAGCGTCGGAGTGGCCTCCTGGGACGGGGACGAAGACACCATCGAGAGCTTGATCGAACGGGCCGAAGAGCAGGCCGCGTCCTAGCCAAACCCGGCTACGCGGGTCAGGCTGAAGGAAACCAGGGGTCCCAGCCGAACCTGCGGGGATGGAGACAGCTTCGCGCCGGGCGCGCAGGCGTGGACGATGGTTGCAGCGTGGGGAACGCGTCAGTGACGCCTTCGGCCTCGTCTTCGTGCTGGTCATGACCACCTACGTGCTTGCCTCGCTGCTCGAGAACCGGGGCTGGACCTCGGTCGTGCTGACGATTGCGACGAGCGCGACCTCGGTGGTGGCGCTGACCAGCTCGCACGCCCGGGTCCGGCTCGTCCGCATCGCCCTCGCCCTCTCCGCCTTGACCGTCGCGCTTGCCGCGATCGGGGCCGCCACGGACAATCGTGACTGGCTCAACCTCGCGACCCTGATTCAGGTCTCGCTGCTGACGCTGGCGATGGCGGCGGTCCTGCGCCGCGTCGTGATGGCCCCCGAAGTCGGCGCCCGCACGATCCTCGGCGCGCTCAGCGTCTACGCGGTCCTCGGCATCCTCTTCACCTTCCTCTACGGGGTGATCGACCGGGTCCAGGGTGGGCCGTTCTTCGAAGGCCACCCGCACCCGATCGGCTCCGACTTCCTCTTCTTCAGCTACACGACGTTGACCACCACCGGCTACGGCAACCTCGTCCCCGGCGGCCAACCGGGCCGGCTGATCTCCGGCCTGGAGATGATGATCGGCGAGATCTTCCTCGTCACCTTGGTCGCCGGCCTGGTCAGCCTCTGGCGACCGGGCGAGGGCCTGCGACGCCGCCACGCGGCCAAGGCTCAGCCGGAGAGCAGCGAGCCCAGCTCGGCGAGCTGAGACTCCATCGCTGAGCAGAGTCGGTCGCAGAGCTCCAGCACAGCGGGGTCCGCGATCCGGTAGAGCGAGCTCGTCCCCTGCTTGCGGCGCGAGACGAAACCCTCCGCCCTCAGCGCACCGAGGTGCTTTGAGACGTTCTGCTGGGAGGTGGCAAGCGTCTCGGTCAACTCGCCGACCGAGACCTCATCGTGGCGGCGCAGCTGATCGAGGATGCGCAGGCGAGTCGGGTCCGCGAGGGCGCGAAAGCGCCCGGCGATCAACTCTGCGGCATCGGGCTGTAGCGGGCTCTGCATCATTCTGCTATCTTACCATTTCACAACTGTAAAGTTGTTAACTAGTTAAGTGACCAAACTGGAGGATAGCGATGCCCACCCCAACGACCTTCCGGTGCGCCTTTTGCGGTCCACGGCCACATAAGGCGCACCGGAAGGGGCAGGCATGAGTGATCGAGGCCCGATCGGCCGACTCGGGCGCTTCGCTGCCGAGCATCGGCGCGGCGTGTTCCTCGGCTGGGCCTTGATCGCCGTTGGCCTTGGGTTCCTCGCGCCTCGAGTCGAGACCGCGCTCTCGGGCGCCGGCTGGCAGGCCAACGGCTCCGAATCGGTCGTGGCGCGCGAAAAGATCGACCGCGCCTTTGCCGGCGGCGGCGCCTACTCGCTTCAGGTCGCCTTGCACTCCGACAGGCTCACGTCCGCGTCTCCGGCGTTTCGCCTCACAATCAGGCGCGCGACCCGCATCCTCGCCGCCAACCCCGCGGTGAGCACGGTGACACCACCCCGCCCCGGCCTCTCGATCTCCCGCGACGGCCACACCGCCGTGATCCGTGCCGGCGCCGCCAAGGGCCCAAACGAGATGGTCGCTGCCGCCAACGACCTCAAGGCACAGCTCGCAGATGCAGCCGCGCCCGGAGTCGAAGCAAACCTCACCGGTGCCCCCGGCATGTGGTCGGACTTCAACGAAGCCAACCGCGAAGCGATGCTCAAGTCGGAGTTGATCTCCTGGCCGGTGACGCTGGCGATCCTCGTCCTCGCCTTCGGCTCGCTGGTCGCCGCCGGGCTGCCGCTGATGCTGACGATCGTCAGCCTGATCGCCTCGGCCGGAGTCCTTTACCTCGGCACGAAGCTCTCGCCAATCTCGATCTGGGCAATGAACTTCGCCCTGATGTTCGCCCTGGCGCTCGGCATCGACTACGCGCTCTTCATCGTCATGCGCTTCCGCAACGCCCTCTTCGGGCAGCGCGAGGCGCCGATCGAGGCTGTTGCCGAGACGATGGACACGGCCGGCAAGGCGGTGCTCTTCTCCGGGATCACGGTGCTGGTCTCACTCGCCGCCGTGATGCTCGTCCCCAGCCCCGCCTTTCGCTCGGTGGCACTCGGGATCATCGTCTCCGTCCTCTTCGTGCTGGCGGCGACGCTGACACTGCTCCCCGCCGTGCTGGCAAAGCTCGGCCCGAAGATCGACCGGCTCGCCCTGCCCTGGGCGCACAGCGGTGAGCACCGCTCGGCCCGCTTCGCCCGCTGGGGCGAGCTGCTCTGGCGCCGGCCGCTCGTCTTCGGCGGCCTGGCCCTGGTCACCCTCGTCTTGCTCGCCCTGCCGATCCTCAACCTGCGAACCGGCATGCCCTCGATCAAGGTCGTGCCCAGCGGCGATCACTCCAGAGTCGGCTACCGGCAGGTGACGGCCGCCTTCGGCCCCGGCGCTCCGGGCGCGCTTCAGGTGATCGCGCCCGCGAGGCAGGCCGGTGCCGTCCAGGCAACGCTGCGGGCGGACCGCGGAATCGCGGCCACGCTGCCGCCCCAGGTCGGCTCCGGAGGCGTCGAGATGGTCGAAGCGATCCCCGTCGCCGGGCCGTCGAGCACCGCCTTCACCGGCACGGTCGACAGGCTGCGCTCCGAGCTGCCGGCGACCGCACTCCTCGGCGGTGCCGGAGCCGAAAACCGCGATCTCGAAGCGGCTCTGTCGGCGAAGACCCCGCTCGCGATCGGGGTCATCCTGGGGCTCGGCTTCCTGCTCTTGCTGATCGCCTTCCAGGCCCCGCTCCTGGCCGCGATCGGCGTGCTCGCCAATCTGCTCTCGACCGCAGCCGCCTTCGGCGTCGCGACGCTGATCTTCCAGGACGGCAACCTCTCCGGCCTGCTCGGCTTCGAATCCCAGGGCTTCCTCGATGCCTGGGGACCGATCTTCTTCTTCGCGATGATCTTCGCGATCGCGATGGACTACACCGTCTTCCTGCTCTCCTCCGCGCGCGAGCACTGGGAAGAGACCGGCGACGCGCACAAGGCGATGGTCGGCGGCCTCGCCCATTCCGGTCGCGTGATCCTCGCCGCCGGGGCGGTCATGGTCGCGGTCTTCTTCACCTTCGCCCTCTCCGGCCCGCTGCCGCCGAAGGAGATGGGCGTGATCCTCGGCGTCGCCGTCCTGCTCGACGCCTTCCTGGTCCGCCTGCTGCTGCTCCCCGTCTTCCTCCGCCTCGCTGGCAGTGCAGCCTGGTACAAGCCCAACTGGCTCAACCGCGCGCTACCGGAAGTCCAGTTCAGCCATGCGGCCAAGAGCCCCTCTCGGTAGGGGCGCCTACTCAGAGAGCTCGACGCGCTCGATCAGCTGCGCCTCGAGCGGTCGATCGGAGGCGTCGGTTGGCGACGCCTCGATCGCGTCGACCACATCCATACCGTCGGTAACCCGACCGAAGACGGTGTGCTTGCCGTCCAGCCAGGGCGCCGAGGGGGTGGTGACGATGAAGAACTGGGAGCCGTTGGTGTTGGGGCCGGCGTTGGCCATCGCCAGCGCGCCGCGCTCGACTTTGTGGTCGTTGAACTCGTCCTCGAAGGTGTAACCGGGGCCGCCGCGACCGGTTCCCTCCGGGCAACCGCCCTGGATCATGAAGTCCGGGATCACGCGGTGGAAGACCAGTTCGTCGTAGAACTTGTCGGCCGAGAGTTTGCGGAAGTTCTCGACCGTCTTCGGCGCCTCGTCGTCGTGCAGCTCAAGCACGATCGCCCCGGCGCTGGTGTGGAGTGTTGCCTGCGACATCGGCCATCACCCTACCCGGTTACGCGAACGAGAAGCGGGCGTGACGCCCCCGGCGCATAGGGCCAGCGCTCCTCGGGCAAGACGGCCGCGCGGATCCTGATCCGGGCCGAGCCGCTGATGTAGCGGAACCGGTAGGCGGCCCGAAAGCGGCCCGCGTGATCGGTGCGGGTGACCAGCACCGGCCGCCAACGATGCGCCGCCGACTCGTAGTACTGGATCGAGACCAGCTTGCCCCGCCGCGGCACGGGCGCGCCGAGACTGCGAACGCGTCCGCTGAAGTGCACGGCCGCGCCGGTTCGCACCTGCGGCGGCGCCGCTTCGAGCTCGACGCCACTGCGCACCCGCAGCGTCAGCGGGCTGCGCTCGGCCGCGGCCAGGTGCGAGTCGCCGGAGAAGGAGACGGCAATCCGGCGGGAAGTGCCAGCCGGCAGCTTGAGTTGAAAGCCGCCATGGGGACCCGTCTGCAGCGTCTCGACCCGCGCCCGGCCGAGGGCGCCGCGCGAGGGATGGGCGGTGACACGGAGGGTGCGGCCGGCAAGGCCGGCGCCGTCGTCATCGACGAGGCGGCCGCTCAACGTCGCCGCCGTCCTGAACGGCACGGTCAGCTCGGTGCCGCCGCGCCCGCGCCAGCGCAGGCGGGCGAAGATGCGCGCCTTGCCTCGCACCGCCTCGGCCCGCTTGACCGCGGCGATCGGGTCGCCGGCGACCTTGCGCACGGTCATCTCGGTGCCGTCGCTGCGGCGGCTCGTCGCCGCGGTGTTGCCGGCGGTGTCGGCCGCGTCGGCGCGAAAGACGTAGGTGCCGGGACCGAGGTCGCTCGGCAGATGCGCGAGCAGCTCGGCCTTGTCCGCGGCGTCGCGCTGGAATTTGGCCGGCAGCTCGCTCCACTGCTGAGCGTCGAGGCGGCGGTAGTGGATCTCCCCGCTCGCCGGGCCGGAGTGCGCATCGCTGATTTCGGCGCGGATCGCGGCTGCATCCCCGGCGGCTGCCGGCTCGAAAGCGACGCCTGGGGGCACGTCGTCGAAGCGCAGCGGCAGCGATGCCGCCGAGGATGCAGATTCATTGCCCGCCTCGTCGCGTAGCCAGACGCTGAGCGAGTAGGTACCGGCGCGGGGCACGAACAGGTTCTGCAGGCTGCCCAGCTCGTGGCCCGGCACCCATTTCGCCCCGCTGTCGTAGCCGGACGCTCCCGTGATGCGCCAGTGAGCGCCGCCGATCGGGCTCGCCGGGCCCTGGCCAGGGTTGACCCAGGAGAGATCGAAGTCGTTGCTGCGCCGCCAGACATCGCCGCCGGCGAGGCTGAGTTCGCGCGGGTGCGCCGGCGGGTTGTTGTCGATCAGAAACGTTTGGACCGCCGTGCAGGCCACGTTGGCGGCAAAGTCGGTCACACAGTGGTGGATGTTGTGCGGGCCGTCGCTGAAGCGGGTGGTGTCGATCGGCGCGTTGCCGGAGACGGCTAGACTGCAGGGACGCATCTGCGTCGCCCGCCACTCGCCGCCGATCGAGGCCTTGGCGCAGCCGTACTCGGTCAGGTTCACCCGGCCCCAGTCGACCGCGGTCTCGCCGAAGCGAACGCCGCCGCCGACGTCGCTGCCGGAGAAGCCGACGTTCTGGGTTCCGCGGCGCCATCCCCCCGCGGTGATTTCGCCCCCGATCCCCGCCGCGGGCGGCTGGTCGTCCTGGACTGTGATCGTCAGCGCCCGGATCGCCGACCAGGAACCGGGATCGAGGCTGCACCACTTGCTTTCGGCCTTGGCACAGAGCAGGCGATCCTCGAAAGCGGGCTGGGCCGGGTTGAAGCCGGCGACGAACTCGCGGGGAGTGGTATCGGTGCCACCCGCCGCGGCAAAGACATCGAAACCGCCGCCCCAGTTGGCCATACCGAGCCGCTGCTCGACGCCGTCATGCAGCGCGTGCCACCAGGTTCCCCGCACCTGAGCGATCCCGGTCCCCGCCGGGGCGTCCCAGCGCCAGCGGGCGTAGCGCGTCCCCGACACCGTCCCCTGTCCGTCGCGGGTGAAGCTCTTCAGGTGCGCCCCGTCGAAGGGGTCCTGCCCGGCCGGTGGCACGCACCAGGCGTCGGGGCGGAACTTCGCCCCGCCGGTGCTGTCGGCCCAGTTCGCGTCGGCGCCGACGTACCAGCCGCACTGGGCGACCGAGTACTTGCCCGCGGTCGCCTCCTTGGCGACCAGCAGCAGCAAAGCCAGCGCCAGCGCGATTCCCATTGCGACGATGCGGCCGACGCCACCCCGTGTGCCCGACATAACTCTCCCTTCACTCGACGGCATGTGCGGGGACTAAGCCGGGGGCGGTCAGTTCTCTCCCCCCTCGCTGCCGCACCCGGGGGCTGCCGCCCCGGCGCCTTTGCGAGAATGGCTCCAATGTCACTTCCGACGCAGGATCAGATAACCGAGAAGCTCCGAGCCGTGATCGATCCCGAGCTGCGCCGCTCGATCGTCGAGTTGGGCATGGTGCGCTCGATCGAGGTTCGCGACGACGGCCGGGTCGAGGTCGTGGTCTCGCTGACCACGGCGGGCTGCCCGATCCGCTCCCACTTCGAACAGGCCGTCGCCAAACAAGTCTCCGAGCTGGACGGGGTGACCGGGGTCGCCGTCGGCTTCGACGTCCTCTCCGACGAGGAGAAATCGTCCCTGCAGCAGACGCTCGGCCGCGCCAAGCTGCCGGCCGGGGCGCTCGCCCAGGTGAAAAACGTGATCTGCGTCGCCTCCGGCAAGGGCGGGGTCGGCAAGTCGACGATGACCGCCAACCTGGCCGCCGCCCTGACCGCCGAAGGTCACCCCGCGGGGGCCCTCGACTGCGACGTCTACGGCTACTCGATGCCGCGCATGCTCGGCGTCAACAACAAGCCCGAGGTCAACGGCGAGCGCAAAATCCTACCGCTCGATTCACCGGGCGGCGTCAAGGTGATGTCGATCGGCTTCTTCGTCGAGGAGAACTCGGCCGTCGTCTGGCGCGGCCCGATGCTGCACAAGGCGATCCAGCAGTTCCTCGAGGACGTCGCCTGGGGAGAGCTGGAGTACCTGCTGCTCGACCTGCCGCCGGGGACAGGCGACGTCTCGATGACCCTGGCCCAGCTGCTGCCGCAGGCGAAGTTCGTGATCGTCACGACACCGCAGCCCGCCGCGCAGACCGTGGCCAAGCGGGCCGCCGACATGGCGGCCAAGTTCGATCTCGAGCTGCTTGGCGCGATCGAGAACATGTCCGGCTTCACCACACCGAACGGGGAGCGGCTGACGATCTTCGGCGAGGGCGGCGGTCAGCTGCTGGCCGACGAACTCGACATTCCCCTGCTCGGCAAGATCCCCCTCTCCGAGCCGCTGCGCGAACACGCCGACAGCGGCTCCCCGCTGGTTACGGCAGAGCCCGACTCTCCCGCGTCGCAGGCAATTCGTCAGGCCGCGCGCGGCATCATCGCGGCCACGCCACAGGAGCTGCCGGTCTTGCAGGCGACCCCGGCGACAGATGAGCCGCCGCCGGTCAGCGGCACGCCGCTTCCCGTCGTCCAGTAGCTAACCCTCAGTTGTGCTTGAAGACGTGCACGCACGGCAACACCGTGCTCACGGTGGTGATCCTCACAAGCTCACCTCCCCTCCCATCTCCTGCCCGTCCGATCGGGATTCCGGGCGAATACTAAGAAGACATTAAGTATTGAGGCTTGGCTGAGTGTGGCTGCCTCCAGTCAGGGAAACTTGCTTATCCTCCGCCAGCCTTACCAATTAGATAGCTCTTGACTGGAGGATCAGCCTTGGCGACGACCGCAAACGGGCAGAAGAGAAGCATCGACGAGGCGGTGGCCTACGCCGTCGGTCACCGGATCAGGATCGACGCTCTCGCGATCCTCAACGAAGGCACAGCGAGCCCCAACGAAATCGCCAAGATCATCGGCGAGGGGGTGAGCAAGGTCGGCCACCACGTTAAAGAACTGTTCGACTCGGGCTGCATCGAATTCGTTGGCACCGAGCAGCGGCGCGGCGCGACCGAGCACTTCTACCGGGCGATCGCGCGGCCGTTCATCAGCGACGAGGAAGCCCGCAAGCTGCCGGCCGAGACGAAACACGAGTTCGCCGCCCTGATCCTGCAGGCGATCATGGCCGAGGGCCTGGCGGCGCTGCGCGCCGACAAGATGGACTCCGATGAGGACATCTGGATGAGCTGGCGCTCGGTCAGTCTCGACGAGCAGGGCCGGCGCGAAGTTGCCGACGAGATGGCTGCCTCATACGCACGGGTCGAGAAGATCGAGGCAAAAAGCGCCGCCCGCCTGGTCAAGTCCGAGGAGCCAGGAACTTCGACCGTGGTTGCGGCCATGAGCTTCGAACGCAGTCGCTCCGGTCGTCCGCCGGGCGAGCGTTTGGCCACCGGTGACAGCTAGGAGGGCGGCCAGTACAGCGCCGCCCCCCCAGTCCATCGAGCAAGCATCGAGTCCCCATTGCCAGGAAGCCTCATGCTGACGACCTAGCGGGTCACCCGACGCATTAGCGATCTTAAGGCTAAAAAATAGTTCACCGGGCCGAGTGTGGACATGGGTGATAACGCCCACCCCGGTTGTACTGCAGAGTGGCCGAAAGGGTGTTATTTGGTACGCGAGAGGTGCCTAAACAATTCGAGTTAGGCGCTGGCCTTGCTCTTGTAGTAATTGGCGTTGATCTCGGCGTACTTGGCCCACTCGGCCGGAAGCTGATCCTCGGCGAAGCAGGCGTCCACCGGGCAGGCCTCGACGCAGGCGTCGCAGTCGATGCACTCGTCCGGATCGATGTAGAGCATCTCAACCGAGTCGTAGTCGGGCTCGTCCGGCGTCGGGTGAATGCAGTCGACGGGACAGACCTCGACACACGAGTTGTCCTTCTGGCCGATGCAAGGCTCGGCGATGACGTAGGTCATTCGAGGCTTTCTCCTGAGTCGTCGTTTCGGTGCCGGAGGAGGCTTGTGGCCCCCGACAAGCGCGAGCGGACATTTTAGGGATCTGGCGGCGGGGGCGTGACCCCGGCACCCGGTCGCGGGCCGGAGGAAATTCGGTTGGGGCCGGTCGATCAAGCCCAGATCGGGATATCGTCGTCGTGTGTCCCGTCTGCATCTCCCACTCGCCTCCGTTCTGTTCGCGTTGCTGCTCTTCGCTCCGGCCGCGCTCGCCGGCGGCGAGACTCTGCGACTTGGTGGGGCAACGCCCACAGCTGCAACGACCTTCTCTCCCGGCAGAGTCATCGTCGAGTGGGCATCTGGCGCGAGTCGCGGCGAGCGGATTGCGGCGCGCCAGGACGCCAACGTGACCTCGATGCGACCGCTGGGCGACCCCCTGTTCCAGCTGCTTGCAATCGATCCGGGGCAGAATGCCGGCGAAGTTCTGGAAGCCCTGCGCGGCGACCCGGCCGTACTGGCTGCATCCCGCGATGGCTACAGCTCGCTGGATTCGGTGCCGAACGATCCGAAGTTCGGAGAACTCTGGGGACTCAGCAACAGCGGCGCCGGAATCGGTGGCTTCTCCGGTGCGGTTGCCGGCGCCGATGTAAATGCCCCGCTCGCCTGGGAGCGCACAATCGGATCGCCCTCCACGGTGATCGCCGACCTCGACTCGGGATACCGCTTCGACGCCCCCGACCTTGGTCCAGTCGCCTGGACCAACCCCGGTGAGATCGCCGCCAACAGCACCGACGACGACAGCAACGGCTTCGTCGACGACGTGAATGGATACGACTTCGTTGGCGCCAGCGCTGACGCGCCGACAAACGACAGCGACCCAACCGACGACAATCTGATCTCAGGCGGCCATGGGGTGCACACCGCCGGGACGATGGGCGCAGCAGGCAACAACAACATCGGAATCACCGGCGTTGCCCAGAATGTGCGGATCATGGCACTGCGGGTCTGCGCCAACTCCGCCACGAACAACGATGAAGCCCGCTGCCCCTTCTCGTCCCAAATCGCGGCGATCAACTACGCGGGCGAGATGAGCGCGAGGGCGGCCAACATGTCTCTCGGCGGGACCTCGTTCAACACGCTCGAGCGAGACGCGATCGCGGCCAATCCGCAGACGCTCTTTGTGATCTCGGCCGGCAACGACGCTGCCGATAACGACTCTCAACCCCATTACCCATGCAATTACAACCCGCTCGCCGAAGGCAAAAGCGCGGTCGACAACGTGATCTGTGTCGCCGCTACCGACCAGGCCGATCAGCTGGCCGGCTTCTCCGACTGGGGCGCCGGCTCGGTTGACCTGGGAGCACCGGGTACCCAGACGCTGAGCACGTTCCCGGTCGTGACCACGACGGTCATCGACAACTTCGAGGCAAACGACTTCTCGTCGAAGTGGGAAACCACCGCGGGCACGGGGATGGGCCGTGCTGCTGCCGGGGACGGGCCGCTGACCTCGTTCGGGATGAACGACTCGCCCGGCGCCGCGCCGGCCCCGAGCTCGGTCCATCAGTCGACACTTGCCGCCGGAATCCCGGTTCCCGCCGGCTCCGGTGCCTGCACGCTGAGCGGGCTGAGGTTTCGCCACGCCGATGCCGGCTCGAGCTTCTCCTACTCGGTCTTGAGCGACGGCGTGCCCGCGTTCACCAACACGGCCGCAACGAATACCAGCGGTTCGCAGATGGCGTCCTTCAACACCGTGCCGATCAAGGGCCTGGGCGGTCACTCGGTGAAGGTCAGCTTCAGCTACAACGCCGGTTCCTCGCCCACCGCGGAAAGCGGAATCTGGCTCGACGACATAAAGCTCGCCTGCTACGCACCGCTGTCGACACCCCCCGGATACGACTTCCTCCAGGGCACCTCGATGGCGGCTCCACACGTCACCGGCGCCGCGGGGCTGCTCTTTTCGCTCGAGCCCGGCGCGAGCGTCACCGAAGTGCGCGACGCGCTGCTGGGGGGTGTCGATGCCGTCCCGTCGCTGACGGGCAAAACGACGACCGGCGGCAGGCTCGACGTCGCCAGGGCAATGGAATTCCTCGAGGGCGAACTGACGCCGCCGATCGACGAAGAACTGCCGCCGGGAACTTTTGAAAAAGCGGAAGCGGCGATCCGCGCGGCCAATCCGCCTGCCGCGGTTGCGCAACTCTCGAAGCCGGGCTGCAAAGTGCCGAGCCTGTCCGGCAATAGCCTCGGCCAGGCGAAGGCCAAGCTTGCGGCCGCCCACTGCACGCTGGGCAGCGTGAGCAAGCCGAAGCCCACGAAGGGTCACCGGCTGCCGCCGCTCGTGGTCAAGTCCTCGAACCCGGCTCCCGGCTCGCTTTCCTCGTCGGGCAAGGTGAGCCTCACGCTGGGGCCCAAGCCGAAGCCCAAGAAGCACCACCACTAGCATCGCTCGGCGATGCTGCTGCTGACAGGGGCAACCGGAAGCGTTGGATCGCGGCTGCTGCCGCTACTGCTCGAGCGCGGGCACAAGGTGCGCTGCCTGGTGCGCGAGCCGCGGCGCCTCGGCCCGCGCCGGGTCGACGTGCAGATCGCCCTCGGCGATCTCGGCGAGATGTCGGACCCCTACCTGGTGCGCCAGGCATTGCGCGGCGTCGACACCGTCGTCCACCTGGCGGCGACGATCCGCGACCAGCCTCCGCACCGGATCGAGGAGCTGAACGGGCTGGCGACGGTGCGCCTGCTGCGCGCCGCCGAGCGCAGCGGGGTCAAGCGCTTCGTCTTCTTCAGCGCCCTCAACGCCTCGCAGGCCCAGCGCACGCGCTTCTTTCGCGCCAAGTGGTTGGCCGAGCAGGCCGTTGCCTCCTCGGCGCTGGAGACGACGGTCTTCGCTCCCTCGATCGTCTATGACCGCTCCGATCCCTGGATCACGCTGCTGCGCCGCTTCTCCTTTCTGCCGGTGCTGCCGGTCTCCGGTGACGGCCGGGCCCGCTTCGAGCCGATCTGGGCAAACGACGCCGCCCGCTGCGTGGTCAGCGCTCTGGAGCGAGGCGGGCGGCAGCGCTACGAGCTGGCCGGCCCCGACACTCTCGACTACGACCAGATGTCCGACCTGGTCAGCCAGATCGCCGGCCGGCCGCGGGCGCTGGTCCACATCCCCCTGCCGATCGTCCGTTCGGGCTTGATCGCGATGCGCTCCCTTTTCGGCGAGGCCGTGTTTGCAACCTGGGAGGAGGCCGAGCTGATGGAGGTCTCGATGACCAGCGAGCGCGGCACGGCCGATGCGAAGGAGCTCGGAGTCGAGCCAAGAAGGATGGGCGATGTACTGGAGGAGGATTAGACAGGCAGCGGTGCTGGCGGTGGCGATCGGCGCGATCGGCGCCACGCCTGCGCAAGCGCTGACCTTGGTCCCGCCCAAGCCCGACGTGCTCTTCGGCGTCAGCGACCAGGGAACGACGCAGCAGTTCAGCGAATTCACCGAACTGCTCGCCAAGCACCCGGCGCTGCTGGAGACCTTCCATCCTTGGGGCAACAGCCTCAACCAGGCCTTCGAACGCTGGCGCGAAACCGGCACGCGACCGGTCCTGGCGATCTCGACCGCCGACGATCAGACCCTGAGCGAGCTGATCACCCCTGAGCAGATCGCCCTCGGAGCGGGGGACGACTACCTGCTGCAGATCAACGGCTTCTTCGCCAAATACCAGCTGCCCGCCTACATCCGGCCGCTGGGCGAGCCCAACCGTTGCCTCAACGCCTGGTCGGCGTTCAACTGCGACGGCAGTCAGAAGGGCGGCGAACACACCCCCTACTGGTACAAACAGGCCTTCCGCCGCATCGCCGCGATCGTCCGCGGCGGCCAGACTCTGGAAGGGATCAACGCGACGCTGGCTGAAATCGGCCTGCCGCCGCTCAACCGCACCAAGGGGCCGAACCCGACCGAACTGCTGGCGGCGCCGGTGAGCATTATCTGGAGCCCCCTGCCGGGCGGCTCGCCGCGGGTGAAGGGCAACTTCCCCGGCAACTTCTGGCCCGGCGCCCGCTGGGTCGACTGGGCCGGCACCGACTTCTACTCCGAATATCCGGTCTGGAAAGACCTCAAGCGCTTCTACGCCGGCAAGCAGTGGAAGCGCAAGCCGCTGGCGATCACCGAGTGGGCGGTCTCGGGCAAAGACGAACCGCGCTTCGTCAAACAGCTGATCGCCTGGACGATCAAGCGCCCGCGGGTGCGCATGTTCGTCTACTACGCCGGCTTCGGCCCCGGAACCAACACCTACGACCTGCGCCTCTACCCCCGCACGACGAACACCCTGCGCCTCAAGCTGCGCCGAGAAACCTTCCTCCAGTACGCCGATTACAACGCCAGCCTCTTCCCGCCGCTACCCCCGCCCCCGCGAGCCGCCAAGGCCAAATAACCCCGACGCGGGGGCCGACGGGCCGAAACCGTGTCGATATGTCACGTTTGAGGCCCATCGGCCCTTGCTTTGACGGACTGCTGGACGCGCATGAAGCCGGCACGCAGCAGGGGGAGAAGACTGTTTGGGTCGTGCTCAACTTGGCGCCAGGTGCAGCGCAAGACTTGCCAGCCAGCGGCGAAAAAGCGCTGTTCGCGCTGTCGGTCCAGCTCGAAGGCGGCCGCAGTGCCGTGGAACTTTCGGCTATCGGTTTCGATGATCAGGCGGGCGTCTCGCCAGAGGAAGTCGGGTCGAAGACGAAGACCGGCCGCCTCCAGCGGCACATTGACCTCTGGCCGAGGGAGCCCGGCCCGTTTGCACAATTTCAGGAAAATTCGCTCGAGTTCGCTGCGAGTCCGTTTCGTCGATGGATCGAGTTCGTCGATGCAAACTCGCAACCGCGCCACTCCGCGGCGACCGCGACAGCGGCGCATCAGCGCCCGGACCGCGGGGATGTTGAGCAGGCCGAGGACTTCTGCCTCCGAAACCGCCTTGCGTAGTTCCCAGGGCGTGACGAACCCGGCCAGATCCAGGAGAGTCCGGGCCACGGTCGTGCAGGGGATACCGTGCCGCTCGGTGCAATCGTGATCGACCAGCGCACCGTCGCGATGGGCGGAGATTTCAGCGGGAGCGCGACCACGGCGGTTCGGAGCCGTTACGTCGATGTCGGCTCTTGTCGATTCGATCAACCCCCAAAGCTCAGCAGCAGAGACATGGGAAATTACTGCCCCTGGACCACACGCCAGAGTCGCAGCCATTAGATAACCCTCGCGGTCAAGCAATGCATGCCCAACGGCATATACGCCTGGGTGCACAAGGTGCAAGCGACCCCGCTCCACCCGCTTGCGGACAGCCTCGGCGCTGACGCCAACACCGACAAGTTGCCCAAGCGCCACCAAACCATGCTGCGCCTCGGCGATCCGCGCGATTTGCCCGTCCCTGGACATCGACGGGCCGAAACCGTGTCGATATGTCACGTTTGAGGCCCGTCGGCCCCGGGTGGTTGGCATGGGGGGACCGTGGCAGAGGTAGGCGCGCGGGTGGTGCGCGCAGGCGCGCGTGATGCATACGAAACGCGAGAGGCCCGGCGTTTGCCGGGCCTCTCTGAACTGCGCTCGCCTGTTGGGGCGAGAGTACGCCCGAAGGGCGTCTTACATCATGCCGCCCATATCGGGCATACCGCCGGGCATGCCACCACCGGCGGCGCCTTCGTTCTCGGGCGGCTCGGCGATGATCGCCTCGGTGACGAGGATGTTCTTGGCGATCGAGGCCGCGTTCTCCAAGGCTGAGCGGGTCACCTTGGTCGGGTCGATCACACCGGCGGCGATCAGGTCGCCGTACTCGCCGTTGGCCGCGTTGAGGCCTTCGCCGTCCTTCAACTCGCGGACCTTGTTGACCACGACCGAGCCCTCCTCGCCGGAGTTCTCGGCGATCTGGCGGACCGGCTCCTCGAGCGCCCGGTGGACGATCCGTGCTCCGGTCGCCTCATCGGGGTCGGAGAGCTTGTCCGGGTCGAGGCTGGCCTGAGCGTTGAGCAGGGCAACGCCACCACCCGGCACGACGCCCTCCTCGAGCGCGGCGCGGGTCGCCTGCAGCGCGTCCTCGACGCGGTGCTTCTTCTCCTTCATCTCGGTCTCGGTAGCAGCGCCGACCTTGACCACGGCGACGCCGCCGGCCAGCTTGGCGAGGCGCTCCTGGAGCTTCTCGCGATCGAAATCGGAGTCGGTGTTGTCGACCTCGTTTTTGATCTGACCGATCCGGCCCTTGATGTCATCGGCCTCGCCGTTGCCATCGATGATCGTCGTCGTGTCCTTGGAGATGACGACGCGGCGGGCTTTACCGAGCTGGGTGAGCTGGGTATTCTCGAGTTTGAGACCCATCTCCTCGGTGATCACCTCGCCACCGGTGAGGATCGCGATGTCCTCGAGCATCCGCTTGCGGCGGTCGCCGAAGCCGGGAGCCTTGACCGCGACGCCGGTGAAGGTGCCGCGCAGCTTGTTGACCACCAGGGTCGCGAGGCACTCGCCCTCGACGTCCTCGGCGATGATCAGCAGCGGCTTGCCACCCTGCATGACCTGCTCGAGAATCGGCAGGATGTCCCGCACGGAGCCGATTTTCTGGTTGGCGATGAGGATGTAGGGGTCCTCCAGCACCGCCTCCATGCGGTCCTGGTCGGTGACCATGTACGGCGAGATGTAGCCCTTGTCGAACTGCATCCCCTCGGTGAACTCCAGCTCCATGCCGAAGGTCTGGCCTTCCTCGACGTTGACGACGCCGTCCTTGCCGACCTTCTCGATCGCGTCGGCAATTACGTTGCCGATCTCATCGTCACCGGCGGAGATCGCGGCGACACGGGCGATCTGCTCCTTGCCGGCAACCTCCTTTGACTGCTTCTCGCGCAGCGTCTCAACTACGTCTTCGACCGCCGCCTCGATCCCGCGGCGCAGGGCCAGCGGGTTGGCGCCGGCGGCGACGTTCTTGAGGCCCTGGCGGACGATGATCTGGGCCAGCAGCGTCGCCGTCGTGGTGCCGTCACCGGCGACGTCGTTGGTCGCCGTGGCGACCTCGCGGACGAGCTGGGCGCCCTGGTTCTCGAAGACGTCCTCGACCTCGATCTCGCGGGCAATGGTGACGCCGTCATTGGTGATCGTCGGCGCGCCGAACTTTTTGTCGAGCACGACGTAACGGCCCTTCGGCCCGAGAGTGACCTTGACCGCGTCGGCAACAGCGTCGACGCCGGCCTGCAGGGCCCCCCGTGCTTCCTCGCTGAACTTCAGCTCCTTATGAGCCATGTGTTTTCAGTCCTCCTTGGTTCTTCTAAGTCCTGGTTGGGCGGCTGGTTAACCGAGCTTGGCGAGGACGTCTGACTCGCGCAGCACGAGCAGCTCGTCGTCCTCGACGGTGACCTCGGTGCCGCCGTATTTGGAATAGAGGACCTCGTCGCCCTCGCTCACATCGAGCGGGCGGCGAGTGCCGTCCTCGTTGATCGCGCCATCGCCAACGGCGACGACCTTGCCCTTCTGGGGCTTCTCCTTCGCCGTGTCGGGGAGAACGATGCCGCTAGCGGTCGTTTCCTCCTCCTCAATCGGCTTCACGATCAGCCGGTCCCCGAGGGGCTTCAGCTTCATCCGTATACCTCCATCATGGATCGGTAGTGGCTGGGAATAGAAAGGTCGGAACTCTTGGCACTCTCCCACGGAGAGTGCCAAGGCGACAAAGATAGCGGGTGGGGCGCCTCGGAGCCGTCGATGGGCCTCAAAGCGGTCTATATCTCGGTTTTGAGTCCCGTCGGCGGTGGATCAGCCGCTGGCCAGGAGGCGGCAGCCGAGGAGGTTGGCGATTCCCTCGGCGCCGTGGGCCATTACCCAGTCGTGGTTCCACTCGAAGACGGGGCGGGCGACGGGCGCCAGCAGGTTCATCCAGGCCTTGCTGGTGGTGACGTTCCACTCGTAGAGGACGGCCGTTACCCCGTCCTGCTCGTAGAGGCGCCAGCGGCCGACGCCACTCAGCTCGCCGACGGCCTTTCCCTCGAGCAGGTGGGGTCGCTCAATCCGGGTCGTCGTCACCTCGAACTCGACCCGGTAGGGCAGCAGGCTCTTCCAGACCATGCGAGCGACGGTGCCGACGCCGCCGTCTCCGCCCGGGCGGAGTTCTTCGGCCTCCTCGACCCCGCGCCACCACTCGGGCCAGCGCGCCTGGTCGTAGATCGCCTCGAAGACCGGCTCGCGGGGGGACTCCAGCAGCCAGGTCGTGAGGAAGGAGTAGTCGGCCACCGGATCTGGATACGGATCAGGCCGGCTGGGCGATCAGTTGTGGTGCGGCGTCTCGCCGTTGCCGAAGTGGGCGCCGGGTGGCTCGACGATCTGCGAGAAGCGGATCACGGTGACCGATTCGTCCGGTGCGACCGGACGACCGTAGATCTGTTCGAGGAACTTGATCTCGTCCTCGAGCCGGCGGAACTCGGGATTGTCGTGCTCGATATCGCGAGGCGAGAGCTCGGAGACGCGCTTGACCTCGACGTCGTCAATCACCGCGGTGAAGATCTTCTCGCGCGGGCTGTGGCGGAAGCCGACGGTGATCCAGACGACCTGGCCGCGCTCGTACTTGTTGCTCTTGTCGCCAACGCGGATCGTCGCCGTCTTGCGACCGCGCTTGAGCTGGTCGACGAAGACCGGCGAGTAGAAGTTGAGTACGTAGATACCGCCCCGCATCGGCAGCGAGCGTATCTGACCGCGCCGGGACCGGCCTCGCGCTCAGCGCGATCCCCAGGGTCGATTCGGGTAGTAGGCCTGGACGAACGGCTTACGCAGTTTTGAACCTTCGTCTTCCAGAGGTGTAGATCGCCGGGAAACGGTCGATGGGGAAGCTATGAGTCGATTTGCAGCCAGGGGTCTTCCCCGCTCCGTGCCCGTTTCCATCGCGGCGGTCGTGCTCTTCCTGCTCGCCTTTGTCGCGAGCGCGAGCGCCGCGACCTGCCACGGCAAGCACGCCACGATCGTCGGCACCGCCGGCAACGACGTGATCGTCGGCAAGGGGGCCAGCGACGTGATCTACGGCGGCGGCGGCAACGACCGAATCAGCGGCGGGCCGAACGGCAACGACACGATTTGCGGCGGGCCCGGCAACGACAAGATCGACGGCGGCAAGGGCTTCGACAAGATCTTCGGCGAAGGGGGCGACGACAAGATCGACGGCGGCACCGGCTCCGACCATCTGGAGGGCGGCCCGGGCAACGACGAACTGCTCGGCGACAAGGGCAAGGACAACCTCCTCGGCGGCGGTGGAGACGACAAGTTGCTTGGTCAGAAAGGCCCAGACACCCTGATCGACGGAGCCGGGGACGACTACGCGAACGGCGAAAAGGGCAGTGACATCGAGAAAGGCGGCGGCGGCAACGACACGCTCCTCGGCGACAAGGGGAACGACGAAATCGACGGCGGACCTGGCAACGATCAGATTGAAGGCGGACCTGGCGACGATCCCATGCTCGAAGGCGGGCCGGGCAGCGACTTCGTCTACGGCGGGGCGGGCAGCGACCACGCCGGCGGCGGCGAGGGCGACGGCGACATCGTTCGCGGCGACAGCGGCGAAGACACGCTCGACGGTGGGCCGGGCACCAACGACATCGTCTCCTACGCCAGCGCCACACGCGGAAGCGTCACCGTCGACCTCGCCTCGGGCCGCTCGAAAGGCGACGGGCACGACACCCTGCAGGGCTTCGAGGACGTTGTTGGCTCGCCGCAGGCCGACGACATCGTCGGCGACGAAGAAGTCAACCGCCTCGACGGTGGCGTCGGCAACGACATTCTCAATGGGATGGGCGGGCCCGACGAAGGTTTCGGTGGTGAGGGCACCGACGAATGTGAAGGCTTCACCACCGAGCACTCCTGCGGGCCCGAAGAGGCACCGCCGGGCAACGGCACTTTCGTCATTCTCAACCAGGGCCTCGACGGCAGCAGCCTGATCGTGCAGGGCGATGCCCGCGCCAACGACATCCACGTCTACTTCAGCAACGGAACCTGGACGGTGACCGAAAGCGGTCCGATCGTCTCCGGGGAAGGTTGTCAGTCCTCGACCGCGAGCAGCCTGATCGCCACCGTCAACTGCCCGACCGCCACCGCGACCGGCCTCCTGGTCGTCACCGGCGGCGCCGGTGATGACTCGATAAACATCAGCGAAAGCGTGCCGGCGGGGACCAAAGTGAGGGCCAACGGCAACGCCGGGTCGGACACGCTCAGTGGCGGGCCCGGCGACGACGTGCTGGAAGCCGGCGAGAACTACAACGGGCCCGATAGCGGCAACGACACCCTGATCGGCAACGGCGGAAGCGACGTCCTTTACGCCGACCCCGGTGCCGACCAGCTCAGCGGCGGTCCCGGCAACGACCTGCTGGTCTCCTCCGTTGCGGTCTGCCAGGGCCACACCTACAGCGGCGGCCCCGGCGAGGACACGGTCTCCTACGGCCGCTCCAACGCCCACATGCGGATCGAGCTGAACGGAACCGGCGGGCCCCCCGGCTGCGCCACGCCCGACCATGTCCTTGGCGACAACGAGGATCTCGAGGGCTCCGACGGTCCCGACGTGCTGATCGGCGACGACGGCGCCAACAGCCTCTTCGGCCACACCGGTGCCGACAGCTTCATCGGCAAGGGCGGCAACGACTCGATCGAAGCGATCGACGGCCAGCGCGACAGGCTGATCGATTGCGGCGGCGGCAACGACAACGTCAGCAAGGACTCGTCCGACCCCAAGCCGCGCAACTGCTGAGCAGCGGTCGAGCTCAGAAGATGTAGTTGTGGAGCTTCTCCGGCGCCAGAACGGTGACGCGGCCGCGGCCGGGGCGGACGACACCGGCGCGCTCGAGGTCGGCGAGGAAGCGGCTGACGCTCTCGCGTGAGGTGCCGGCGAGCTGGGCGAGGTCGGCCTGGTTCATACGGATCGTCACCTCATTGCCCTCCCCCTCCCGCGGCGACTCCTCGTCGACCAGCTGGGAGAGAACCCCGGCGACGCGGCTGGGCACGGTCTGGAAGGACTGGCGCGAGATCCGCTCGTTGGCGGTGCGCAGGCGGCGCACCAGGGCGGCGATCAACTTCACCGTGATCTCGGGATGGCGGGCCAGCAGCGCCCGCACCTCGCCCGCCGGCAGGGCGAGCAGCTCACCGTCGCTGAGCGCTTCGACGCTGGCCGAGCGCACCTCGCCGTCGAGCATCGCCAGCTCGCCGAAGATGTCGCCGGGCCCGAGGCTCGCCAGCGTGATCGCCCGCCCGTCGGAGTGCTCGCGGGTGACGCGGAAGCTGCCGTCGCGGACGATGTAACAGGCGTCGGAGTGATCGCCCTCGTGGAAGACGCGGGTGCCGGCGGGGAAGGAGCGAGCGACCGCGACCCGGGAGAAACGCTCCAGCTCCCCTTCCTCGAGGTCGGCAAAGAGCGGCACGCTGCGCAGCAGCGCGACCGGCCCCGACCCCTCCTGACGATCTGCCATCGCTTTGATTATCCCTGCGATGAGGGGAGAACTTCGGTGAGACGACGACTTAGCCGGAAATGAACAAAATAAAGAAGCTTGTATACGGATCTGTAGACTCAGACCATGGCTGCAGTCGAGACGACAATGATCCGCGTGCGTCGCAGCACGCAGGAACGTCTCGCTCACGAGGCCGAGCTCGAAGGAAAGAGCTTGACCGAAATGTTTGATGCGGCCGTGGACCTATGGGAAGAGCGGCGACTTCTCGACTCGATGGACGAGTCCTATCGGAAGTACGGGGACGAGATCCACGAGGAGATGAAAGATTGGCTGGACTTTCCCACCAGGTCGCCCGATGTCGACTGAGCGCAAAAAAATCAAGCGCGGCGACGTCTACATCGGCGACCCCGAGCCGGTCATCGGCCATGAGCAGGGGGGGCGGCGCCCCTTCCTGGTCGTTTCAATCGAGCAGATGAATCGCTCTCCGGCCAGCATGGCAATTGCGGTCCCGCTGACGACTACTGATCGTCGAAACAAGCTGCACATTCGCGTGGAGCCGCCTGAAGGGGGGCTGGAGAAAGTCAGTTTTGCGATGCCGGAGATGGTCCGTTCGGTTTCGTCATTGCGCCTGCAGCGGCGGCTGGGCCGGACTTCCATGGACACCGTCGAAAGCGTGGCAAATCGAATCGGGCTCCTGGTTGGCCTTGGCCGCTCTCGCTGATCGCCTCAGCGGGCCGCGAGGGTGAGTTTGCGGGGGCCGCGGCTGAAACCGGCCTCGAGCAGGACGTCCTCCTGGCCGGAGCCGATCACGGGGTCGCCGTCGAGTTTCTCGAGCGCCAGCTTGGGCAGGCGGCCGGCGCTGACCTCGGCGGCGAGGGCGTGGACGGCGGCGGTCAATTCATCGGCGCTCAGCTCGACCAGGCGGACGAGGCCGCGGCCGCCGCGCTCGATGTAGATCAGCGGCGCGCCGTCGCGGGTCAGCACGTGCGCCCCGGGGGTGCGAGCGGGGCGGCGCCCGGTCGCCGGTTTCGGCCAGGGCAACGAGGATCCATAGGGGTTGGCGGGATCGGTGGCGGCGAGCAGCTTGAAGGAGCCGTCCTCGTAGGGGAGCGAGCGCAGGCGCTCGACCGCGCCGGGCAGGGCGAACTGGGCGCCGCCGAGGCCCTCGACGAAGTAGCCGCGGCGGGCGGTGCCGAGCAGCTCGAGGTTGCCGAGCTCGGCGTAGAGGCTGGAGAAGCCGCCGGGGATGCCCTCGGCGAGCACGGTCTCGCGAGTGACGATGCCGTAGCGCTCGAGCATCAGCTCGGCCTGGGCGCGCAGGCGCGGTCCCGTCGCGGGGGCGTTGGCGAAGAGCGGCGCGGTGAGTGACCAGCGCCCCTGCACGGCCGCGCCGGCGGCGCGGCGGCGGGCGAAGCGGCGGCCACGCTGTTCGGGCGGCGGCGTGGCGCGGCGGCGTGGCGCCCGCAAGGGCGAGAAGGCGTCGTTGGTCACCTCTCCCGCCCAGGCGAGGTCCCAGAGGGCGGTGTGCAGCTCGTCGGGCGGGTGATCGAGGTCGGCGAGCAGGTCGAGCCAGAAGTCGGGGCCGGCGCTGAGGCGCTCGCGGATCGCCTTGTGGACCTCACCCTCCGGCTTTTGGAGCTTGACGTTGGCCGGCGGCGGACCGGCGAGGCGGACGTCGTCGCGGAAGTAGAGGGCGATGCGTCCGTCGCTGCGGCCGCGGGCGCCGGCGCCGATCCAGACCACCTCGCCGCTGGTGCAGAGTTCGTCGAGCCAGACCGGCGAGTAGGCGCCGAGCCGTCGCGGCAGCACGTCGGCCTCCCACATCTTTGGCGTCAGGGTGACGCCCTGGAGTGGCTCCAACGCCTCGCGCAGGCGGTCGGGGCCGGCGCCGGCGGCGCGGTGGGCATCGACGTTCTGCCAGCTCGGCAGGAAGCGGGCGAAGCGGTCGCGCCCGGCGGGCTCGACTTCGCGGCGCAGGTGGGCGAGGCTGGAGCGGCGCACGCGGCGCAGCACGTCGGCGTCGCACCACTCGCGCTCGGAGCCGCCCGGCAGCAGCTCGCCGCGGACGAGGGTGCCGGCCCGCTCGAGCTCACGCAGCGCGGGCATCGGATCGACCCCGTAGCGCGAGGCGAGCTGGACAGTCGGGAAGGGCCCGTGGGTGCGGGCGTAGCGACGCACCAGGGTGGCGAGCGGGTCGGGGTGCTGCTCGAGAAAGGTCTCGGGCAGGCCGGCGGGCGGCGGCACGCCGAGGGCGTCGCGGAAGAGACCGGCGTCCTCACCGGCGATGTAGCGCTCCTCGCCGTTGATCCGCACCAGTGCCGCGCGGCGCTCGTCGAGGAGCTTCGCCAGCATCGATGCGGCCGAGTAGCCCTCGCTGACGCGCTCCTCGCACTCGGCGGCGCTGAGGTCGCCGACGTTGCGCAGAACCTGCTGCAGGGCATCGCGATCGCCGGCCCGGCCGGCCTCGGTGCGGTGCTGCAGCTGCGCCTCGACGTCCTCGAGCGCCTCGGGGTCGATCAGCTCGCGCAGCTCCTCCTGACCGAGCAGCTCGCGCAGCAGGTCGCGATCGAGCGCCAGCGCCGCCGCCCGCCGCTCGGCGTTCGGCGTGTCCCCCTCATACATATAGGCGGCGACGTAGTCGAAGAGCAGCGAGGAGGCAAAGGGCGAGGCGGTCGGGGTCTCGACCTCGACCAGGCTGAGCTTGCGCGAGTGCAGATCACGCAGCAGCTCGTCCAGGGCGGGCAGGTCGAGCACGTCTTGCAGGACCTCGCGGTAGGTCTCCAGCACGACCGGAAAGCGGGGGAAGTCACGCGCGACTTCGAGCAGGCCCTGCGACTTCAGCCGCTGCTGCCAGAGCGGCGTGCGCTTGCCCGGGTAGGCGCGGGGAAGCAGCAGCGAGCGGGCGGCGTTCTCGCGGAAGTGGGAGCCGAAGAGGGCCGAGCCGGCGAGCTCGCCGACGATCAGCTCTTCGACCTCGTCGGGCTCGATCAGGACCAGGTCGGCGGGTGGCGGCTCGTCGGCGTCGGGCAGGTGGATGACGATGCCGTCGTCGGACCAGATCGCGTCGGCCTCGAGTTCGCGCTCTGAACGGATCTTGGCCGCGAGCGCCAGGCCCCAGGCGGCGTGGACACGCCCGCCGTAGGGCGAGAGGATGCAGAGGCGCCAGTCGCCGATCTCATCGCGAAAGCGCTCGACCACGATCGTCTCGTCGGAGGGGACGACCCGGGTCGCGGTCTGCTGCTCGCGCAGGTAGGCGACCAGGTTCTCGGCGGCGCGGCGGTCGAGGTCGTACTCGGCTGCCAGTTCCTTTGGCTCGCGCGAGACAGCCTCGCGGGCGAAAGCGCCGATCGCCTTGCCCAGCTCGGCCGGGCGGCCGATCCCGTCGCCCTTCCAGAAGGGCACGGCGCCGGGAACGCCCGGGGCCGGGGTGACGATGACCCGGTCGCGGGTGATCTCCTCGATCCGCCAGGTGGTGGCGCCGAGCAGGAAGGTCTGGCCCGGGCGGGCCTCGTAGACCATCTCCTCGTCGAGCTCGCCAACCCGGCGGCCGTCCGGCAGGTGGACGCCGTAGAGGCCGCGGTCGGGGATCGTGCCGGCGTTGGTGACGACCAGCGAGCGGGCGCCTTTGCGGCCGTGCATGGTGCCCTGGGCGCGGTCCCAGACGATCCGCGGGCGCAGCTCGGCGAAGCGGTCGGAGGGGTAGCGGCCGTCGAGCATGTCGAGCACGTTCTCGAGCTGCTCGCGGGAGAGGTCGTGGAAGGGCTGCGAAGCGGTGACGAGGCGCTCGACCTCGTCGATCTCCCACTCGTCGAGCGCCGCCATCGCGACCAGCTGCTGGGCGAGCACGTCGAGCGGGTTCTGCGGGATCACCGTCTCCTCGATCGCCCCTTCGCGCATGCGCTTGGCGACGACCGCGCACTCGAGCAGGTCGGCGCGGAACTTGGGGAAGATGCGACCGCGCGAGACCTCGCCCAGGGAGTGGCCGGCGCGGCCGACCCGCTGCAGGCCGCGGCTGACCGACTTCGGCGACTCGACCTGGATCACCAAGTCCACCGCCCCCATGTCGATTCCCAGCTCCAGGGACGACGTCGCGACGAGGCACGGGAGTTGACCGGACTTCAACAACTCCTCGACGATGGTGCGCTCCTCATGGGAGAGCGATCCGTGGTGCGCCCTAGCAATTTCCTCGATGGGCCCCGGGCCGGCGGGTCCTGTCACGGCAGGGGACCCCCCACCCCCTCCGGTCGCTAAAGCGTCCTCGGGGGCGGGCCCCCCTACCGCGCCACCCCCCGGCAGAGGCGCATTTCCGGCTTGCTCGGTGGCCGGGAGCTCCTGCTCAGGTTCGTCGGCGTGGAGCTCGTTCAGGCGCTTGGCCAAGCGCTCGGAGGCGCGGCGGTTGTTGACGAAGATGATGGTCGAGGTGTGTTCCTGGACCAGCTTCAGCAGCTCCGGGTAGATCGCGGGCCAGATCGAGCGGACGTGAGCCAGGGGCTCACCATCGGTGGGGTTGCCGTCCTCGTTGGGGTAGGCGGGTGCTCCCGGTTCCGCCATGTCCTCCACCGGCACGACGATCTCCAAATCGAGCTCCTTGGCCACACCGGCATCCACGATCCTGCACTCGCGTTTCGGCCCAACCAGAAACTGCGCAATTCGCTCGAGCGGGCGTTGTGTTGCTGAGAGACCTATTCGCTGAAGAGAAGGCGCATCTGCGGCGGGTGGCGCGGTAGGGGGGCCCGCCCCTGAGGACGCTTTAGCGACCGGAAGGGGTGGGGGGTCCCCTGCCGTGACAGGACCCGCCGCCCGATCCGCCCCGCTCTTCACCAGATGCTCCAACCGCTCCAAGCTCAGCGCCAGGTGCGACCCCCGCTTGGATTGGGCCACCGCATGAATCTCGTCGACGATCACCGCCTCGGTGCTGAAGAAGATCTCGCGCACCCCCGAGGAGAGCATCAAGTAGAGCGACTCGGGGGTGGTGATCAAGATGTCGGGCGGTTTTTTCTGCATCGCCCGCCGCTCTTTCTGCGGCGTGTCGCCGGTGCGCAGCCCGACCGTGATGTCGGCGCCAATGCCGCGCAGGGGCGCCCGCAGGTTGCGCTCGATGTCGTAGGAGAGCGCCTTCAGCGGCGAGACGTAGACGAGACGGACGCCATCGCCCCGATCGGTCTCCCGCGAGAGCTTGTCGATGCCCCAGAGGAAGCTGGCGAGTGTCTTGCCCGAGCCGGTCGGGGCGCAGATCAGAGTGTTGGCGCCGCTGGAGATCGCCTCCCAGCCGCCGACCTGGGCCGGCGTCGGGCCCTCGAAGGACGCCTCGAACCAGCGCCTGACGGGGGCGCTGAAGGGCGCTAGGGGATCAGATCCCGTACTCGGTTTCGTATCGGCGGCCAACCCACCGATCTTACGCGGCGCCTAAGCCGCGCGACAAATTTAGGGGTGGCCGCCGGCGAACTTGACGTAGGCGTACCAGGACTTCTTCGGCACGAATCCTTCGCCGAAGAGGCCCGAACCGCCGCAGAAGTTGCAGCTGTCCGCCTGATCGTCGACCGAGAACCAGTAGACCCGCTGCAGCTTCCATTTCGCCGCCTTGTGCCTGAAGAGGTTGAAGGCCCCCTTCAGCTGAGTCGCCTGGCCGGCCGGGCCTTTGGCGAAAGCGTCATGGGCTGGATCGGGGTGTTCCGAGCTCCAACCGATCTCGGTGATCCAGAGCTTCTTGCCGGCGTCGTGGTTTGCCTTGAGCACGTTGCGGAATTCTTCGATGTCCGGGGTCAACTGCTGGTACCTGGTCGTGTACGGATGCAGGGCGACGCCGGTGAACTTCCTCTTGACGCCGGGAGTCGACGTGTAGAGCTGATCCAGGAAGTCACTCGCGTAATAGGCTTCCGGCGGCTTTCTCTTGTATTTGGCTTCCCCTGGCCGGGCGAACATGCCGCCGAGGATCAGCTTGGCGCCGTGGTCGGCGCTTTTGATCGCCGAGTAGGAGACGTTGATCAGCTTGCCGTAGTCAGACGGGCTGGGCCGCACGACGAAGTACTTGAAGTTCTCCTCGTTCCAGATCTGCCAGGTCCGAATCGGACTTTCCGGCAATGCCGGGTTTGCCGCCCAGAAGCTGCCGCCGGGGCCGTAGCGTCCGACCACGAGCTTGAGGAAGTTGGCCCAGGCACTGCGCTGGGCACCGGTCTTGACCGGCAGGGTCTTTGGCGCCCGCGCGCCGCTGTGGGGAACGCGCGCCGAGGTCACCGCCCATGAGGGCGCGTCGTAGACGAACGGCAGCACGTTGAGCCCGGCGGCAGCGGCGCCGGAGACGAGGTAATCGGAGGCGTCGAAATTCGCTTCCGCGCCGCCGGTCGGCTGGACCGCGCCCCACGAGATCGGGATCCGCACGCTGTCGACGCCGCCGGCGGCCAAGCGCTGAAACTGTTCGACGCTTGGCGGGTTCTGGGGCGAGACACCCCAGAAGTCCCTCGGCAGCGCGATCGCGGCAGGCGCAGCGGCCACCATACAGGCGAGACAGAGGACGATCGCCGTCAACCACGCGCGAGCTTGCCCAAGCGGGCGCTTCCGCTCCTGAGCCATGGTCAGTTTGCCTCGGGGGAGGCGGTTGCGGTCGGTCCGCGACGCTGGCGCCGCTGTCTGAGCATCACCACGGCCACCGAGATCGCGGCCAGAACGGCGATCGCGATCAGGATCGGGACGAGCGGCGAGGAGCCACCGCCTTCGCTGGACTGGGAAGCCTGGACGCCCGGTTGCTTCTGAGCGCCGGGGTGCATGGCCTGCTTAGCCCCGTCATGCCCGCTGCCGCCTGGTTTACCCTGCCCGTTGTTGCCGCCGCCATTTCCAGCCGCCGCGGCGCCTACCTTTTCCGATGCTTCATTTCCTTCAGACCCTTCAGCTTCATTGGCGCTCTTCGAGCCGCCCTGCTGGGAAGGATTCGAACCGCCGCCTTCACCGGTCTTCGAAGCCTTGGCCGGTGTTTTCTGGTGGTGCGTGGGCGTATTTTCGCCTTCGGGCTTGGGGATAGATTCGGTGTACTGGACGCAGCTCGAGCTCGTACATTCGGCCTGAGCGAGCGCGGGGAAGCAAGCCAATGCCAGAGCAATCACTGACATCAGCACAGAAAGGCGGCCCCATTGCGGCGCCCGGCGATGGCGCATCCCGACGTTCATCGCGCGCAAGGTTAGACCAAACGGCGGCGTTGCTTGCGCCGGTTGCGCTGATCGGTGCCCTCGCCCTGGCCGGCGGTGGCTTTGATGTGAGCAGCCGTCACATTGCCGGCCTTGCCGTCTGGCTGGTCGTGGTTGCCCTGCTCGTCTTTGGCGCGGGCTCGGCGGTGAAGCCAGAGCGACCGCTGTACTGGGCAGGCGGACTGATCGTCTGTCTGTCACTTCTGTGCGCAATTTCATCCCTCTGGTCGGGCTCGGTCGAGCTCAGCGTGATCGAGGCGGACCGCGTCGCGGTCTACCTCGGGTTCTTCATTGCCGCGTTCCTAATCGCCCAAACCGACGAAAGGCGCCAACGTTTCGCTGAAGGTCTAGCAATTGCCCTGGCGTTGGTCGCGCTGCTCGGCCTCGGAGGGCGCCTGCTGCCGCATCTGCTCGACGTCGCCCAGTCGGTTGGCAGCGGGCCGCGGCTGAGCTATCCGCTCGGTTACTGGAACGCCAACGGGGCGATTTTCGGCATCGGAGTCGCCCTGTTGCTCTGGACCAGCCGCCGCGCCCTCTCCACCGCTCTGCGCCGGCTCTCCGTGGCGACTATTCCGATCTGCCTGCTCGCCCTCTACTTCACCTACTCGCGGGGTGGCCTGCTTTCCCTGATGGTTGCCTGCGGCTGCCTGCTCGTCCTCTCAAGCGACCGGCTCTGGCTGCTGGCCACGCTCGCGATCGGTGCACTCGGCGCACTCCCGGCCATCCTGGCCGCGCAATCGCGCCACAGCCTCGCCGACAACCTCGGTGGCCAGGCCGCGATCGACCAGGGAGTCACGGTCTCGCTGATCCTTTTCGCCGGAATCGTGGTCTCGCTGCTGCTCTACGCCGCGCTGCGCTGGGAGGAGCGCCGCGAGGGCGCCCTCAGCGGCCGTGCCGTGGCGATCTCCCGCAACCCGGTGGTCCTGAAGGGGATCGCGCTTACCGCGGCCCTGGTGGTGATTGCGGTACTCGCCGCGGTTGGCGGTCGCGCCTGGAACCAGTTCTCCAGCCCCGACATCCAGTTCCCCAGCAATCCGCAGGCCCACTTCGCCGACCTTTCCGGCGCCGGACGCCACGAGTTCTACAAGGTGGCAATCGAAGCCTTCGGCGAAAAGCCGGTCCTCGGTCACGGGGCCGGCACCTACCAGTTCTCCTGGAATCAGTTGCGCTCGATCGAACTCCCGGTCCACGACGCGCACTCCCTCTATCTCGAGTCGTTTGCCGAGCTTGGCGTCCTCGGTGGGCTGCTCGTGATCGCCTTGATCGCCACCCTGCTCTGGTGCGCTTTCGCCACCTGGCGCGCCGCTCCCGAGCCACAACGCGACCGCTATGCGGCCCTGCTGGCGGCGATGCTTGCTTTCGCGGTCGGCGCGGCGTTCGACTGGTTTTGGGAGATTGCCGCCGTCGGCGCCGTCTTCTTCCTCGCCGCCGGGGTGGTTGTCGCCGCCCGCTGCGCCCAGATCGCCGCCGATCCGCGCCGCGAAGAGGGCAACAGGGTCGAGGGTCGTCGCTTCGGACTCACGGTCACCGCGGTGATCTTGGCTTGGGTCTCGGCCGTGGCGCTGGTGGGACCGCTGCTGGTCGAACACGAGATCGATTCCAGCCAAGCCGCGGCGGCAAGGGAAGACTTCGGCACCGCCGTCGACCGCGCCGAAACGGCTCGATCGATCGAGCCGTGGGCCGCCTCCCCCTACGTTCAGCTCGGCCTGCTCACCGAGCGCCAGGGCAACTACCCGGCCGCGATCGTGCACTTCGGCCACGCGATCGAACGCGAGGACCGCAACTGGCAGTGGTACTACCTGCGCTCCCGGGTCGAGCACGAGGCGGGCGAATCCAAGGCCGCTCTCGCCGATCTCGAAAAGGCGCGCGAACTCAACCCGGTGGCCAAATGCCTGGGCGGGGAATGGACCTGCTGATGAGCGCCAAGACCCGCGACGAGGCCCGCCGACATACCGAGTCGAGCGGCGCGCCGGAAGAATCAACGCGCGCCCAGACCGAGATGGCAAACCGGCTCGGGCTCACCGGCCCCAGCGGCTCGCGTCGCCGCGGCGCGATGCTGCGACGCCTGCTCGCCGCCGGCGACTGGGTGGCGATCGTGGTCGCACTCTGCGTCGCCACGGCGCTGACCTCGACCACCGACGTGGCCAAGCTCTTCTGGGCCGTCCTCTTCACCCCGGTCTGGCTGCTGGTGCTGAAGCTGCACGGGCTCTACGACAACGACCACCGCCGCATCCGCCACAGCACCCTCGACGAGCTGCCCTCGCTGATCTCGGCCAGCGCCCTGGGCACGATCGTCGTCGACGGCCTGCTCTGGCTCAGTCCCGGCGGGGCGCTCTCGGCCAAGAGCGCGATCATCGTCGGGATCGGCGCGGCGCTCGGTTGCTTCGTCGCCAGGGCCGTGCTGCGCTTCGTCTGGCAGCGACTGACCGGGGTCGCGACCGGCATCGTGATCGGCCCCGCCGCGCTGGCCGACGTTGTCGCGCGGCGGATCGCCACCCACCCCGAGGCGCGGCTGCAGTTGGTCGGCTACCTCTCGGCCCCACGCGACAAGGACCGGCGGGCAACGTTGCCGAGGCTGGGCTCGATCGAAGAGATCTCGCGGGTGGCCCGCGAGCACGATGTCGAGCGCGTCGTCGTCGCCGAGCAGGAGATGGGCGAGCGCGACGTCGAGCACCTGATCGAGGAGTGCAAGAGCGCCGGGCTCGGCCTCACCTTCCTGCCCAAGCACTACGGGCTGCTCGGGCCGGGGATCGAGCTCAACCGGCTGGCCGAGCTGCCCGTGCTCGACTTCCGCTTCTCCGACCCGCCGCGCTCGACTTTGGCGCTGAAGCGAGGGCTCGACCTGCTCGTCTCGGGCCTGATGCTGGCACTGCTCTCGCCGCTGCTGGCGGCGATCGCGGCGCTGATCGTGCTCGACTCCCGCTTCCCGGTCTTCTTCCGCCAGACGCGAATCGGCAAGGAAGGCAAGCCGTTCACGATGCTGAAGTTCCGCACCATGGTCGCCGACGCCGAGGAGCGCCTGGCTGAGTTGGTCGACCTGGAGAAGCTCGACGAGCCCGCCTTCAAGATCGTCGATGACCCCCGCATCACCCGCGCCGGGCGCCTGCTGCGCCGCACCAGCCTCGATGAGTTGCCGCAGCTGATCAACGTGCTGCGCGGCGACATGTCACTGGTCGGGCCGCGGCCCGAGGAGGAGGCCGTTGTCGCCCTCTATGACGAGCGCCAGCGCGGCCGCCTCGCGATCAAGCCCGGGCTGACCGGGCCGATGCAGGTCTACGGGCGCGGCGACCTCACCTTCGAGGAGCGCCTGGCGATGGAGCGCGACTACCTCGACAACCTCTCGGTCGCCGGCGATCTGGCAATCCTCCTGCGCACGCCACGGGCAATCGTCCGCGGCGAAGGCGCCTACTAGAGACTCCGGGCTGTGTCCACCCCGCTCGACCTCGAGATCGTCATCGTCAGTCACGGCGCCGAAGAGCTGTTGCGGCGCTGCCTGCGTTCGCTGGAGGAACATCCGGCCGAGGGAGACACGCGGGTGACTGTGGTCGACAGCGGCAGCCCCGATTCGACGCCGGACATGGTCGAGCGCGAGTTTCCCGAGGTGCGACTGCTGCGCCGCGAGAACATCGGCTTCTCGGCCGCCAACAACGTCGTCCTGCGCGAGGACGAGGCGCGGGCGGTGCTGCTGCTCAACCCCGACACCGAGGTCTACGCCGGGACCTTGGATGCCGCACTGGCGCGGCTGCACTCCGATGAGCGGATCGGCATGGTCGGCTGCAAGCTGGTGACCGAATCGGGCGAGCTCGACCACGCTTGCAAGCGCTCCTTCCCCACCCCGCTCAGCGCGCTCGCCCACTTCACCGGGATCGGCCGAGGCGACGACGCGGATGGTTCACTAAGCCAGTACCGGGCGACCCACCTCGGTGACGACGATCCCGGCGAGGTCGATGCCGTCAACGGCGCCTTCATGCTCTGCCGCGCCGAGGCGGTGCGCGAGGTCGGCCTGCTCGACGAGGGCTACTGGCTCTACATGGAGGACCTCGACTGGTGCAGGCGCTTCTGGCAGGCCGGCTGGAAGGTCTTCTACGAGCCGGCCGGCGTTGCCCTGCACGTAAAGGGGGGCTCCAGCGGCAAGCGCCGAGCGCCCAAACAGGAGATCGCCTTCCACCGCGGCATGGGCCGCTTCTATCGGCGCTTCGACGCCGAGGAGCACCACCCGATGGTCAACGCGGCGGTCTACGCGGGGATCGGGGCGAAGCTTGTAACCAGCCTCGCGATTACCGCCGTCAGCGGCCGCTGACGGCGGTTCTCCTGGGCTTATCGGACATACGAAGTCCCTACAATGGACACATGACGGAGCTCGGGCTTCTGGCCGAACAGGTTGATGCAAACGAGCGGACGCTGCGCCGGGCCTTTAACCAAGGGACTCTGCGGGCAGAGCGGCCCTCGCCACGAAAGCTGACCATCTCCTCGACGGAGAAACAGTATGTACGCCGCTCGTGGGCCCTCTTGGCGACCCTTCGGACAGCTCTGCGCACTGAGCCCAATGTCCGCTTCGCGCTGCTCTTCGGGTCTGCCGCTCGGGGCGAGGACACACCACAGAGCGATCTCGATCTGCTCGTTGAGATGCGCGCTCCAAGCTTGGAGCGAGTAGCCGACCTAAGCGTGAAGCTCGAAGGCCTTTTGGGTCGTCGCGTGGACATCGTGTCGATCGAAGAGGCCGAGGTGAATCCGCGGCTGCTTGGCGATGCGGTGAGAGACGGACGGGTCCTGGTCGATCGCGAGGATCTCTGGGCCAGGCTTGGCGAGCGTAGGGACGCCTTGATCCGGCGGGGCCGTCAGCGAGACCGCCGCCGCACCCACGAGGCCCTGGCCGGGATCGATCGTTTTCTGGCGTCCTGATGGCAGGCCGGCCCCCGCGCAAGATGGACATTGTCCGTTGGCAACGTGAAATCGTCGACCACCTCGAGGATTTCCCGCGACAGCACGCAGCACTCGAGACCGCGATGGCGGCGTTTGGCGAGAGCTTCGAGCTGAAGCGGTTCAAGACCGCCTATGAGACGAGGACCGACATGGAGGCCTACAACAGGGCGCAGGCGGTTGAGCGGGCCCTGGGACGCGTTCAGAACTACGTCGCCGACCTCGCCATCGCGGGCGTCAAGTTGGCCAACCTGGAAGCTTCCGCGGTTGGAGATGAGAGCGCGGCCCAACGCGCCTTCGCAACGCTGCGAGACACCAAAGTGATCGATGGCGCCCTCTGTCGCCGGTTGACCCGAGCTCAGAAGGCTCGGAGCATGGTCGAGCACTCCTATGTCGAGGTTCCTGCTGGGAACGTTCACCGAGCGGCCGAGCTGATATTCGGAAGCGCTCGCGAATTCATCGGGCCATATCGATCGTGGATTGGCGAGTTTTTGTAGGCCGCAGCTCGGTGGTGATGTCGGAGCTGCCGCGGGCGCGAGCGCTGGCGAAGACGTCCTCGATCGTGGCCTGCTTGGCAAGCTCTTCGAGGTCGCGCTTGATGTAGTCGGAGAGCGAGAGGCCCTCGGCTGCGGCGCGAACCTTGAGCGTCCGGTGAACCTCGGTTGCGTTTCTGCTCAGAAGGGCAGCGTCTCGCCGACTTCGGCGAGGGTCGGTGCGGCCTTGTCGCGCTCGGAGAGGAGCGGTTCCTCGACCGGCCACTCGACCCCGACGCCGAGGTCGTCCCAGGCGATGCCGGACTCGGTCGCCGGGTCGTAGGTGCTCGAGCAGAGGTAGGTGACATCCGCGACGTCGCTGAGCACGGCAAAGCCGTGACCGAAGCCGACCGGTACGAAGAGCTGGCGATGGGTCTCGTCGTCGAGCTCATAGCCCTCCCACTGGCCGTAAGTGGGCGAGCCGCGGCGCAAGTCGACGGCGACGTCGAAGATCTTGCCGCGCGGGCAGCGGACCAGCTTCGCCTGGCCGGGCTCGGTCTGGAAGTGCAGGCCGCGCAGGGTGCCCGCCGAGGAGCGCGAGTGGTTGTGCTGGACAAACTCGACCTCGACCCCGTGCTCGGCCCAGAGGTCGCGGCGGTAGGTCTCGACCATGAAGCCGCGCTCGTCGCCGTGGACGGTCGGCCCGAGCAGGACGACGCCGTCGAGCTTGGTCGGCAGGCGCTCCAGCACTAGCCCAGGGCCTTGCCGTACTGCTTTTCGTAGTACTCGCGGTACTCGCCGGAGCGGATCGGGCCCCACCAATCCTCGTTGTCGCGGTACCAGGCGACGGTCTTCTCCAGCCCCTCGGCGAAGTGGACCTGGGCCTCCCAGCCCAGCTGCTCCTTCAGCTTGGCCGAGGAGAGCGAGTAGCGGCGGTCGTGGCCGGGGCGATCGGCGACGTATTCGATCAGCGACTCGTCTTTGCCGGTCAGCTCGATCACGCGCTTGATCACCTCGATGTTCTCGCACTCGTCGGGGCCGCCGACGTTGTAGGCCTCGCCTGCCTTGCCCTTGCTCAGCACCGTGTGGATGCCGCGGCAGAAGTCCTCGACGTAGAGCCAGTTGCGGACCTGCTTACCGTCGCCGTAGACAGGCAGCGAGTCGCCGTGCAGGGCGTTGAGCGCGATCAGCGGGATCAGCTTCTCGGGGTACTGGCGCGGGCCGTAGTTGTTGGAGCCGCGCACGATCGAGGCGTCGATGCCGTAGGTGTGGACGTGGGCGGTGACGAGCAGGTCGCCGGCGGTCTTGGTCGCCGAGTAGGGCGAGGAGGGGTCGAGCGGCGAGGTCTCGGTGAAGGAGCCCTACTCGATCGAGCCGTAGACCTCGTCGGTGGAGACCTGCAGGTAGCGGCCGACGCCGAGCTCGCGGGCGGCGTCGAGCAGGGTGCCGGTGCCGATCACGTGGGTGCGGGCGAAGGCGTCCTGGTCATCGATCGAGCGATCGACGTGAGACTCGGCGGCGAAGTTGACGACCGCGTCGCAGCCCTCCATCGCTTCGCGCACTACGGCCGGGTCCTCGATCGCGCCGACGACGAGGTCGGTCCCCTCGGGCAGGTTCTCGCGGCGGCCGGCGTAGGTGAGCTTGTCGAGCACGCGGATCTCATGCTCGGCACCGGCGAGCCGCACGTAGGTTGAACCGATGAAACCGGCGGCGCCGGTGACGAGGAGCTTCATGGGGGGCGGAAGACTAGCGATCACGAAACGACAAGACCCGCCGGAGCGGGTCGAGTCTGGCGACGCGGGGGCTACCCCGCAGGTGATTGATACCCGTGATCCAGGCTATCACGACCCACCCCAGACTCAACCCGTTCCGGCGATCTTTTTGCGGAGGGCGCCGGACTCGAACCGGATCCGATGCTAGTCGGACAGAGTGAGTGTCAATCACTTGAAGACACCCGTCTTCTTCGCCCTCCTGGCGGCGAGCCTAACAGTGAATTTCTGCCTAAATCTCGATGTATGCGTTTTGACACACTTTGTTTTCACTTCGAGTGAAATCGGCGAGGAGAGAGGACGAACTACGCGGCCGCCTCACGCTCGGTGGCGCGCTGGGAGAGGTAGGCGGCGAGCCCGTCGCGCCAGGACGGCAGCTCGATCGCGTGTTCGCGCTGGCTGGTGAGCGCTGAGTAGGCCGGGCGCGGGGCCGGGCGGCCGAGCATCTCGGTCGTTCGCGGAGATGACCCGGCACTCGACCTTGGCCTGCTCGAATATCTCGCGCGCGAAGTCGTACCAGGAGCAGGTGCCGGCGGCGGCCATGTGGTGGATGCCGAACTCGACCCCCTCGATCAGGCGGACGATGCCGTAGGCGAGGTGCCAGGTGTAGGTGGGCGAGCCGACCTGGTCGCGCACGACCAAGACCTCGTTTTGGGTCGAGGCGAGGCGCAGCATCGTCTCGACGAAGTTGGAGCCGCCGATGCCGAAGAGCCAGGAGGAGCGGACGACGAAGTGGCGCTTATTGGCCGCCGCGGTGGCTTCCTCGCCGGCGAGCTTGGTGCGCCCGTAGGCCGAGAGCGGCGCGGTCTGGTCGGTTTCGACGTAAGGCGCGCCCTTGCTGCCGTCGAAGACGTAATCGCTGGAGACGAAGACGATGCTGGCGCCCACCGCGGCGGCGGCCGTGGCGACGTTGCCGGCTGCGGTGCCGTTGACGGCGAGCGCCGCCTCCTCGGACTCCTCGGCACCGTCGACGTCAGTCCAGGCGGCGCAGTTGATCACCACGTCGGGCCGCTCAAGCTCGAACTTCGCGCCGAGCGCATCCGGCTCCGTGATGTCGAGCTCGGTGTGGCCGAAGCCGACCACGTCGTGGCCGGCGTTGCCGGCGGCGAGGACGACATCGCGGCCGAGCATTCCGCCGGCGCCTGTGACGAGGACCTTCATCGGCCGGAAGGGTATCGGCGTCTCAAGGTTCAAGCAGCGCCACCTAAAGCTGATAGGAGCGCCGCATGAAGCGGTCAAATTGCGGCACCGTGAAGGCTGCGAGGCCGTGGCCCGGGGTGTAGAGCAGGCCCTTGTCGATCAGGCGCGATCGGGTGGGGCCCATCTGCTCAGATGTGCGATCCAGGAGGGCGGCGACATCCTTGGCTTGCTGGGGCTCTGGGCCAAGCTCGGCCATAGCCCTCATATAGCGCAACTCCAGCTCTGTGGTTCGCTCTGCGCGGACACGAAAGAAGCTGCCATCGAGCTTTGCCTCCACGGCCACGCGTGCGTCCTTGACGTTGCTCTCGGTAATCGGCGATGACTCTGCGAAGCTCCACAACACGTTTCCGTACTCCTGTAGGAAGTAGGGATATCCCTCGGTGTAGTCGATGATCGCCTCGACTGCCTTCTCCTCGTATGCAATGCCCAACCGCTCGGCTGGGTCAACCAGCGCCTGCTCCGCCTCGGCGGCAGAGAGTCGACCGATCTGCGGGAACTTGAACAGTCGCTCGGCGTAGGACTTAGCCTCGCCGGCAAGACGCGGAAGCTGTGGCAACCCCGCGCCAACCAGCGTAATTGGGAGCTGGCGCTGAACGGTCTTGTGGAGAGCCGCGATTAGCGCCTCTAGCTCCGGCGTAGTAAGAAAATGCACCTCGTCGATGAGAAAGACCACGCCGCTCTGGTGTTCGCGCGCCGCCTCTCCGAGGGCGACCAAAAGGTCCGTCATATCGTCATCGAGCTCGCCACTGTCCGCAAATCCCTCGGCCGCCTCAACGTCGAGCCCTGCGCTCAGCGTTCCATCGCTTGCCACAGTGATCTGGAAGGACTTAAGGACAGCTGCAGCTCGAGCGGCGTGCTCCCTCCAACGCGCCCTAGGCGCGAGCTGAAAGAGGGCCCGGCGAACAAGCTGGGCCATTCGCGTACCGAACTCGGTGCTCTTGGTGATCTCCGCCTCGACCGTGGTCCAATCCCGCTCTCGTGCTCGCTCCTCGAAGCTCGTCAACAGCACGGTCTTGCCGACTCCCCGAAGGCCGGTGATCAACATCGACTGCTCGGTGTGACCGCGGCGCAATCGGTCGAGGAGGATCTCAAAGGACTCCATCTCAGCATCACGTCCGACCAATGCCGGCGGACGAGCGCCCGCATTAGGCGTGTACGGATTGTCGTGTGGGCGCACGCCGCAACCTTATCAACCTTTTCAAGCTTTATCGAAAGTTGATAAACCACGCAAAGATTGAAAAGGGGCCGGCTTCGTCCTCGCCGAGGCTCAGATGCGTCACGGACCGAGCACCGACGCCGGCACGACCGCGATGCCGTCCTCGCGCCGGTACGCCTCTCTGCCGGTCGTCACCACAGCGGCGTCGGCGAGCTCGTCTCCCAGCTTTTCCCGCAGCCAGAGCAGCTGACGTACGTCGCGGTCGTCGACCACAGCGCCGAGCTTTACCTCGATCGCAACCACCGCTTGGCCGCGCTCGACGATCAGATCCACCTCATGCTCTCCTCGACGGGTGCGAAGGTGCCCGACTCGGGCCTCGATCCCCTGCGCGTAGACGCGAACGCTCTGGGTGACAAGGGACTCGAACAGCGCCCCGAGCAAGGTGCCATCGCGAACGACGCTCGGTTGCGCTGGCGCAGCCCGCAGGAGGGCGTCCACGTCCACTCCCAAGAGCCGAGCCGCCAGCGCGGGGTCGACGAGATGGTGCTTGGCAGGCGAGGCAAGCTGCCTGAGCTGGTTGCGAGTGGGCAGCCAGGGCTGCAATGGATCGAGGACCCAGAGGCGCTCGAGGATGTCGCGAAATGCCAGGGCGGTCACCCTGGAGGGCTTATTCACCTCGTCGCACGTCGCCGCGTCGCGAATCTTCTCGAAACTTGCCGTGGTCGCGGTCGCGGCCGCGTACGCCGCCATCCAACGACGCAGAGTCGCCGGTCGCCGCACCCTGCGACCGAGATCCTCGAACTCCCGCTCGACGATGTGGTCCACGTATCCGTCCAACTGGGCACGGGCCAGGCGGGAAGGAAGCTCGCGGATACCCGGGAAACCCGAGCGAAGAATCTCCTCGACGTAATCCTCGAGCCGAACGTTGGTGCTTCCCTCAAGGCGAGCGCGTTGCCCGTCAAGCAGGTGAGCCAGGCTTACCGTCGGGGTTCCAACGCCGCGCTCGAGAATCGTCATCGGGCGCATCCGAACCCTGACGATCCTTCCCGCTCCCGAGTGAGTCGGCAGTTCCGTCGGGGTCGCGGATCCGGTCAACAGGAAACTGCCGGCGCCGGCGCCGTCGTCCACGGCGCGGCGGACCCGGTCAAAGGACTCGGGCATTCGCTGCCACTCGTCGATCAGCGTCGGCTTTTGCGCCTCGACGAGCCGCTGCGAATCTCCCTCGGCTATCGCGCGCTCGGCCGCATTGTCGAGCCGGAACGCACTGGCAGCACGCCGTAGCGCAGTGGCGGTCTTACCCACCGCCTTCGCGCCTTCGATCGAGACGGCCGGAAGGCCGGCAAACAGCTCGTCGAGCTCACCATCGACGATGCGGAAGCGGTAGTCGACCCTCGGCTCCGCGCCAGTCCGATCTGCTTCCATAATTCAACTATACAGATTTTCGGACTTGTACTTTACGTATTTACTGCCCGTTACCTTACAGTTTTTCGCTCAGTTGTCTCACAACTTATCGCGAAGAGTCAGATGATCTTGATCTCGGACTTGTCGCCGACCAGCATTCGCAGCGTCTTTGGCATGCCGTCGCTGCGGGTCAGCTTGACTTCGCGGCCGAGCAGGCTGGCCTCCATTCGAGTGCCGAGATCCTCGACCACGGAGCCGGTGAGGATGATCGAGTGCTCGACTTCGGAGCGGCGAATGCAGACGTCGTCGCCGATTGAGGTGTAGGGGCCGACGTAGGCGTCCTCGATCCGAGCTCCGGCGCCGATCACGGCCGGGCCGCGGACAACCGAGTTGCTCACCACGGCACCGGGCTCGACGATGACGCGGCCCTCGATCTTCGAGGCCTCGTCAACCTCACCCTCGATCTTGGTCTCGATCTCCTCGAGCACGAGGCGGTTGGCCTCGAGCATGTCGGCCAGCTGGCCGGTGTCCTTCCACCAGCCGCTGACCACCTCTGACTTCACGGCCTTGCCCTCTTCGATCAGGCTCTGGATCGCCTCTGTGATCTCCAGCTCGCCGCGCCAGGAGGGCTCAAGGGCGCGGGCCGCCTCGAAGATCGGCGGCGCGAAGAGGTAAACGCCGACCAAGGCCAGGTTCGAGGGCGGGTCTTTCGGCTTCTCGACCAGGCGCACGATTCGCTCGCCGTCGAGCTCGGCGACGCCGTAGGACTGCGGATCGTCGACCGGGGTGAGCAGGATCAGCGCGTCCGGTTCCTCCTCGCGAAAGGTGGAGACGAGGCCGCGCAGGCCGTCGGCGAGCAGATTGTCGCCGAGGTACATGACGAAGGGCGAGCCGCCGATGAACTCCTCCGCGGTGAGGACGGCGTGGGCGAGCCCGGCGGGCTTGTCCTGGACGATGTAGGTGATCTCAGCGCCAAAGGCGGAGCCGTCCCCGGCTGCCTCGCGGATCTCATCGCCGGTCTCGGGGGCGATGATGATCCCGATCTCGGTGACCCCGGCATCGACCAGCGCCTCGATCCCGTAAAAGAGCACGGGCTTGTTGGCAACTGGAACCAGCTGCTTAGCCGAGGTGTGGGTGATCGGGCGCAGTCGCGTCCCGGCCCCTCCCGAGAGGATCAGGCCTTTGAGGTCTTGCACGTCGCCGGAAGGCTATCGTCGCGCCGACGATGAGCCCGGATGCCCCCCCGCCCGCAATCGATATCGCGATCGTCAACTGGAACACCGCCGAGGCGGCGGTCGCCGCGGCGCGCGCTTATCTGTGCTCCGAGAGCGTCGACACGAAGGTGACGATCATCGACAACGACTCGCGTCCGGAGCAGCGCGAACAGCTGCGCGTGGACTGCCCGGAGGACGTGCGGCTCGAGCTGTGCGAGGAGAACCTTGGCTATGGCCGGGCCGCAAACCGGGCGCTGCGCGACGGCGCCGCCGAGCTGATTTGCGTCAGCAACCCCGATGTCGTGGCGGAGCCGGGCGCGCTGGCGGTGCTGGCCGAGGTCGCGGGACGGGAACCGCGTGCCGGCATGGTTGGGCCGGTCTTCGGCGGCGAGACCGACCGCTACCACGCCGCCCTGCCGGGAACGGCGACGATGCTGGCGCGGATCTTCGCCGGCTCCTTTGGCGAACGGCCCCAGCCCAGCCCCGCGCCGGGCGCGGTGGCCGAGGTCGGCCAGCCCTCGGGCGCCTGCTTCGTCGTGCGGCGCGACACCTGGGAAGCCTTCGGCGGCTTCGACGGGGGCTTCTTCCTCTGGTACGAGGACGTCGACCTGGCCAAGCGCCTGCACAACGCCGGCTACCGCAACTTGATCGCGGGTTCGGCCAGGGTCGGCCACGTCGGCGCCAAGGCCTTTGTCCAGATCGACCGCCGCGAGCAACAGGCGATCCGGTTGCGTTCGGTCGAGCGCTACATCCGCCTCCATCACCGCGGCGCAATGCCAATAGCCGCGCCGCTACTTAGGCTCTCCCGGCGCCTTAGAGCGGGCGGCGCCCGATGAACTCCCTCTCCGTCGTCATACCAACCAAGGATCGCGCCGATGCGCTGGCGCGGACGCTCGATGCACTCGAAGCACAGCAGGCAGGTGACGCCAAGCTGGAGGCGATCGTGATCGACAACGGCTCAAGCGACGAAACCGTCGCTCAGGTACGACGCCGGGCCGAAGGCAGCTCCCTGCCGATCCGGCTGCTCGAGCGGCCGCAGGGCGGCCCCGCCGGGGCCCGCAACGCCGGCGCCGAGGCAGCCCGAGGCGATGTCCTGCTCTTCCTCGGCGACGACACCGAGCCGGCCGACGAGAGCTTGCTGCGCGCTCACCTCGACCTGCACGCGGCACGGCCCGAGCCGGGCTACGGAGTGCTGGGGCGGATCACATGGACCCCGCGGCAGCCGGTCACCCCGTTCATGCGCTGGCTCGAGAACGGCGGGCCCCAGTTCCATTACTGCCGGCTCGACTCCGGCCCGGTCGACGCGGCGAGCTACTTCTACAGCTCCCACGCATCGCTGAAGCGGGCGATCTTCGAGCAGGTCGGGGGCTTCGATGTCCGCTTCCCGACCGCTGCGGTCGAGGACACCGAGCTCGGCGTACGCCTCGCCGACGCCGGCCTCGAGCTCGACTACCACCCCCAGTTGCTCGTCCTCCACGACCACCCGACGACGCCGGAGCAGTCAATGCGTCGCTCGGTCGCGGTCGGGCGCTCTGCCGCTCTATATAACCAGCTGCGACCCGACCGCCCACACCCCGGCGTGCAGGCGCCGCGGGGTCTAGCCTGGTCGGCGGTGCGCGCCGCGGCGCCCCTGCTCGGCGCACTCGCTCGCCTGTCGTTGCCGAAGGGGCTACGCGAGCGGGTTTGGCTGGCGATGACGCGCGCCGGGTACGCCCGCGGTTACCGACTCGGACCCGCGGCGGGACGATGAGGCGCGTCGCGAGGCTCAACGGCACCCTGTTGTCGCCCTTGGTCGCCTTCACCGGCGCCTGGGCCTTCGCCGCCATGCTCAGTCAGTACCGCCTGCTCAACGGCGAGGTGCCGTGGTCGACGATCATGGTCGTCGTCGTCTTCGCGGTGCCCCTCGCCTTCCTCGCGGGAGGCCTGATCGGCGAGGGCCTGGCACTGCGGCAGACCGCCGCGAGCTCGACTCGAAGCGAGCCGCAAATGAGCCGGGTGCTGCGCAGGATTCTGATTGCCCTGCTCGTCGTCGGCCTGCTCGAGCTCGCCCACCAGTTCGCCAAGATCGGCGGCATCCCGTTGCTCTCTCCCAACGGCGGCACGCTGCGCTTCAGTCAGGGCGGCCCGACGATCATCCTCACCGACGGCCTCACCGTCGCCGCGATCGTGGCCCTCGTCAGGCCCAGTGCCCTGTTCGCTCGCGAGTCCCGGTTCGAGCTGCTGATTGCACTCGCGGCGGTGGGCGGCTTCGCCCTCCAAGCGGGTCGCGGCAGCGTCCTGCTGCCGGTGATCGTGGCCATCGCCGCCCGCTGGCTCTACCGGGGAAGGCCGCGCACGGCGATCTTCGTCGCCGGTGGACTGCTCGCCTTCGTCGCCGTCGTCTTTGGCTTTTACCTGCGCACCCGGCAGAACCCCTACAACCCGTTCGAGTCGGAACTGTTCGGGGAAATCATTCCCGGTACCCCGTTCTTCCTCCAGCCGCTGATCCCGATCTACCTGGCGATCACGACGAACTTCCTCGCCCTGCAGGGAGTGGTCGGGCACTTTCCAACCGGGGAAGCGTTCGGCAACGGAGCCTTCAACGCGATCGGGCTCAACATCGTCTTTCACGGAGCCCGCAACGTCTCCGACGTCTCCGCGACGATCACGCCGCCCTGGGTGACGAGCACGATCGCCGGTCCGCTCTGGGCCGACGGCGGCTTCATTGCGTTGATCCCCGGCGTTGCTGCGACGGGCTTCCTCTCGGCCGGCGCTTTCGCGATGGCCGCGAGGGGCAAGTCGTTCAGGTGGAGCATGGTTGCCGCCTACCTGCTGTACCTGGCCGTGTTCGGCCTGTATACGAACCTCTGGACCCAGCAGCTCGACTGGCTGCTGGTCGTCCCACTGTTGCTCATCGTCGGAGCGTTCGCCGAAGATCCCAACGCACCGCCGGGTCTTACAGGACGAGCATGGGAGAGAATCCTGCGCATGAAGGGACGCGGGGGAGCTTCGGACTCCATTTCGATGCGGGCGGGCGACGATGGTCCGCGAAACAAAGGCGACAGGAAATTGGGCAGGGGCCTGGTCGTCGCCGGGGTCGGGGTTGTCGCACTCTTGGTCGTGGCGGGACTGCTGATCCAGCCGCTGCTGAAGGAACCGTATCCCCTGCTCTCCTCGGTTCGACTCCCAGCCGGAATCGCCACCGCTTCCGAAGTGATGACCAACAGCGATCGTCCAAACGACAATGAGCCGATCCAGTGGGTACGCGGCCACGGTCATACAGTGGATGTCTTTAGCCAGATCCCCGGCCAGCCCCAATCGCAAGTCGAACATGTCGCGAGGATGGCTATCCCACAGAATGCCTCGCGAGCAAAATTCGACGTCAGCTCGTGGTACCCGTGGAGGGCAGAGGCGCTGTTCTCTTTCGAACAGCGCCCCCAGAACCTCTCGATCACGGTGAGTCCGACCTGGAAGTCAGACGGCTCGCCGGTCAGCTTTGTCGCGCCCCTCTCCGCGCCCCCGAAGGGAACAACCCGGGAATTCTTCATCGCCGCCTGGGGAGGTCTGCACCCCGATCTCTTTGTGATCAGCCGCGGCGACCCGGAATCGCGCCCGGTGTTGCAGATCCTTTCCAGCGAGTCGGGTTTCCATCGCCAGCTCTACGCCACGAGATTGCCCTACCGGGGACTCTCCCCGAGTACCTGGTCGATGCAGATCGCCCCGATCGTCGGCCTGCCGAAGAAAAGCGAACAGCGCATCTTCAAGGGCGACCGATTGGACCTGGTGATGATCCATCATGACCCTGGAGAGAAGCACAGCATGGTGCACGTCCTGCTCGGTGAGACGGGCTTCGAGTGGGATGCGGTCCGTCGTGACCTCGACAACTCCGGCTCGATACCCAAGAGCACCGAATTCCTGATCGGCTCGCACCAGGGCGCCACGGCGATCTACGAAGTCCAACGCCGGGGTGCGAACGGGCCTCACCTGAAGGTGTACGGCCTCACGAATCCACCGGCGCTCCAATAGCAGAGCCCGATCCACAGATCGAGAACTTCGAGGCTGCGGCGCCGCCGGACGGGGCAGCCCTGGGTCAATCGGCAGCTCGGGGTGTCTCGTTGCTGGTCGGACGAACTCTCGGCTTCCAGCTGCTCACCGCGGGCGTCACGGTGGTACTCGCGCGACTGCTCACGCCGGCGGACTACGGGCTCTTCGCGATCGCCCTCTCCGTGCAGTTGGTCGGCCAGAACATCGCCGAGCTCGGGCTACCCGCCGCCCTTGTGCGCATGCCCGAGCCCCCGTCAGAGGATCTGCAGGCTTCGACAATGGGCTTCCTGCTCATCGTGACCTCGGCCGCGGTGGGTGCCGTGCTGGTGACGACATTCGTGATTCTGCCGGCGCTCGGGGCCTCCGGCGATGTCCTTCGCGTCGTCTCCATCACCCTCCTGGCGCTGCCGATCTACGCCGCTCGGGCAGTGCCGATGGCGATGCTGGACCGCAAGATGAGCTTTGGACGGGTGGCGGCCGTTGAGGCTGCCGACACGATCGGCTTCAACCTCTTCGCGCTGGCGGCGGCCCTGGCCGGGCTCGGAGTGTTCAGCCTCGCCGGCGCGGTTCCGGTCGGGGCGGTACTGGGAGCAGCGGTTGCATGGATTGCGCCCAACACGATCCGGATGCCCCGCTTCGAGCTTTCGCGCGTGAGGCCACTGATTGGATTCGGCAGCCGCGTGAGCGTGCTCGGCATGTTGTACCTAGGCCGCGACCTCGGTTACGTCACCCTGATCGGCGCTATCGGTGGAGCGCCGATGGCAGGCTTCTACGGCATGGCAAAGCGCCTCTTCTCCTTTCCTACAGCCCTCGCCGCCGCCGTGGCCCGGGTGATGCTCCCCGCCCTCAGCCAATCCGGAGACGAACGCCCCGCCCGGGCAGCCCGCATGCTCGGGCAGATCGCCTTGATCTGCGGGCTGCCGCTGGCCCTCGTCGCCGGCGCGATCCAACCGTTTATCGACGTCGTACTGGGACCGGAGTGGCTGCCGACCACCGACATCGTGCTCTACGGCTCGCTGGCGATGATGCTGGGAGCGAGCGTGGCCTCGCCGATCAACAGCTACTGCCTGGCGGAGGGCAAGCCGAACATCCCGGTCCTGGCGATCGCGGTGGAGCTGACCCTCGGCTTCGTCCTCGTCGCGGCACTGATCGGTGGCCTCGACGAGACCGGAATCGGCATCGCGATGTCGGTCGGCGCAGTGGCCTCCGCCTCCGTGCTGCTGCTGACGGCGGATCGGCAGGTTCGCGGCGGCGCCGGAAAGGTTTCCCGGGTGATCGCGATCACCTTCCTCGCCGCCGCGACGGGGCAGCTCCTGCCGGTGAGCTACGACGCGACCGGCCTACTCGCCGCGCTCTGTGCCAGCGGGGTTGTCTGGCTGGGGCTTGCCGCGGCGCTCCTCCACGAGGATGTGCTGCGCGTAGTCGGCATGATCCGCGGGCTCGCGCCGAGGCGGGCAGCCCAATGAGCCTCGCAATCCCCACGGTCTACATCCCCACACTCAACGGCGGCGAGAACCTGCGCCGCTGCCTCAGCTCGCTCGAGCAACAGACCGTCTCACCGCAGGTGGTCGTCGCCGACAACGGCGATGGCGACGGTTGCGCCGCGCTGCTGCGCGAGAACTTCTCGCAGGTGACGAGGGTCGGCTTCGGCCGCAACCTCGGCTTCGGCAACGCGCTCAACCGCGCTATCCGCGAGGCCGGCGAAGGGCCGATCGTGCTGCTCAACGACGACGCCGTTGCGGAGCCGCAGATGATCGAGCGACTCGTCGCCGACAGCGCCCGCGGCGAGATGGTCGCGGCCGTACTGCTCAGCGAACGGGACCCAGCGAGGATCGACTCGGCGGGAGTAGTCGTCGACCAGACCCTGATGGCCTTCGACTACCTGTGCGGCGAGGGGGTCGACGGCGTGGAGACGGCTGCCGATCCACTCGGACCAACCGGCGGCGCAGCTCTCTATGACCGGGATGCCTTCAACGCCGTGGGTGGCTTCGACGAACGGATCTTTCTCTATTACGAGGACGTCGACCTCGCCCTGAGGTTGCGTTCCCACGGCGCCAACTGCGTCCTCTCCCCGCAAGCGAGGGCGATTCATGGCTACTCGATGACGCTGGGGGCGCGAAGCGGGCGCAAGTACGCGATGACCGGCTGGAGCCGCGGCTATCTGCTGCGCCGCTACGGGATCACCTCCTCGGCCTCGGCACCGCAGGCGCTCGCCCGGGAGGCGACGATCTGCGCCGGCCAGGTGCTTCGCGACCGAACGCTCGCAGGCGCTCGCGGCAGGCTAAAAGGGTGGCGAGCCGCCAAGGGGCTGCCCCAACGCCGGCTGCCGGAGGGGGCCGTGACCTCGCTGAGCCTGCGCCAGGCCCTGGCGAGGCGCAGCAGCGGCCACGCGGCCTGAAAGGATGCCCGCCTCGATGAGCAATGACTCCGGACCCCCCCTTGTCTCGGTCGTCACCGCCGCGCTTGATCCGCCGCTCGACAAGCTCCGGCGCTGCATCGAGAGCGTCGAGAGCCAGGACTACCCGCGCATTGAGCACGTCGTCGTCGACGGCGGCTCGACCAACGGCGCCCTCGACGTCCTCGCCGAGCGAGAGCACCTTCGCTGGATCTCCGAGCCCGACCGCGGCCAGTGCGACGCGATGAACAAGGCGATCTTCAAGCAGTCGACGGGCGAGCTGGTCGTCTGGCTCAACGCTGACGACGTCCTCTACCCCGGTTCGATCAAGCACGCTGCCGCGCTGTTCCGCCAGGACGATGCCCTCGGTTGGGTCTACGGCAACCTCGACGTCGACCGGCGCGGCCACCGGCACGTGATCAAGCCTCCCGCGCGGGCCTCGCGCGAGGCGCTCGACTTCAACAACATCGGCCTGATCGCCCCCGGCACGATGTTCGCCCGCTGGGCCCTGGAGAAGGTCGGCGACCTCGACGAGGACTTCCGCATGGAGATGGACCTCGACCTCTCGCTGCGGCTGCTCGAGGCCGAGGTGCCGTCCCGCTACACGCCGCGGGCGCTGGCCCTGCTCGAGATCTACGACGGCACCAAGAGCGGTGAGGTGGCGCTGCGCGACATCGCCCTGGAGCGGCACAACATCTACCTCAAGCACGGCATGTTCCAGCAGGCAGGAGCGGCGCTTGCGCTCGCCGGTCGCTATGAGATCTCCGAAGAGATCGAGCAGGCGCTGGCGGACGGCCGCTACCGCGATGCTTCGCGGGCCGCTGAGACCGGTCTCAGGTTCATGCCGTCGGTTCTGGAGCGGCACCGAATCTCGTTCTGGCTGACTCGCCTCTTCCCGCGTGGAATGCGAGCCGTCAAGCAGATGCTGAAGCGGATCTGAGATGTCAACGACCGAGCGACTGCAATCGCTGTTCCATCGGGCCGGCATTCACGTCGGCAGGCACAGATACACCCTGCCTGGAGCACGCCAAGCGCTGCTGGGCGGCGGCGAGGTCGAGTTGGTGATCGACGTCGGCGCGCACGAGGGCGAATACGGCAACTCCCTGCGAACCGCCGGATATCGCGGCGAGATCCTCTCTTTGGAGCCGGTTGCTCGCCACTTCGAGTTGCTGCTCGCGGCAACGACTGGGGACAGCGCCTGGGATTGCCTCAACCGTGGCGGCGGCGCGAGGACCGAGACGGCGACGATCAACATCTCGGCCAACGACGGTCACAGCAGCTCGCTGCTCGGGATGACCGAGGTGCACGAGCAGGCGGCGCCGGGCTCTCACTACGAGGGCACACAGACGATCGAGCTGATCACGGTGGATGAGGCGCTCCGCGAGCGCGCCGCCCAATCTCGCCCCGCCTACCTGAAGGCCGATACACAGGGCTACGAGCACGAAGTGCTGGCTGGGGCCTCGGAGACGTTGGTGAACTGCCTGGCGGTGGAGCTGGAGCTTTCGCTCGCCCCGATCTACGAGGGCCAGCTCCTGATCGGCGAGATGATCGAGCTGATGCGGGATAAAGGCTTTCGCCCAACCCACCTGGAGCCGGAGTTCGTCGACCCCCAGAGCGGCGAGCTACTGCAGGTCAACGGCCTCTTCCAGCCGGTCTGAAAGGATCAGCGCAGCGAATGGGTAGTGACGCGAACAAGCGCGCCCTGATCACTGGACTGACGGGCCAGGACGGCTCCTACCTGGCCGACTTGCTGCTCGCCAAGGACTACGAGGTGCACGGCATCATCCGCCGCTCCTCGAGCTTCAACACCGGGCGAATCGAGCATCTCTACCGCGACCCGCACGAACAGGGAGCGCGACTCTTCTCCCACTACGGCGACCTCAGCGACCCGGTCGCCCTGACCCGGCTGATCTACAAGCTGCAGCCGGCTGAGATCTACCACCTGGGCGCGCAGAGCCACGTCCGGGTCTCCTTCGACATACCCGAGTACACCTTCGACGTGACCGGCACCGGGACCCTGCGCCTGCTCGAGGCGATCCGCGAATCGGAGGTTCAGACGCGCTTCTACCAGGCCTCCTCCTCGGAGATGTTCGGAGCAACGCCGCCGCCGCAAAACGAGAGCACTCCCTTCCACCCCCGCAGCCCCTACGCCGTGGCCAAGGTGGCGGCCTACTGGGCGACTGTGAACTACCGCGAGGCCTACGGGTTGTTTGCGGTCAACGGCATCCTCTTCAACCACGAGTCGCCCCGCCGCGGCGAGACCTTCGTCACCCGCAAGATCACCCGCGCGGTGGCGCGGATCAAGGCCGGTCTGCAGGACAAGCTCTACATGGGCAACCTCGACGCCGAACGCGATTGGGGCTACGCGCCGGACTTCGTCGAGGCAATGTGGATGATGCTGCAGGCCGAGGAGCCTGACGACTATGTGGTAGCCACCGGAGAGAAGCACTCCGTGCGCGAGGCGCTCGAGGTCGCCTTCGCCCACGCCGGCCTCGATTACGAGCAACACGTCGAGATCGACCCCCGCTACTTCCGCCCCTCCGAGGTCGACTCGCTACTCGGCGATCCCGCCAAGGCGCGCGAGAAGCTCGGCTGGGAGCCGAAGGTCCGCTTCCGCGAGCTGGTCGAGCTGATGGTCGACGCCGATATCGACGAGCTCGACGACAAGCTCTCCGGGAAGGTCACCTGAGTTGAGCGAGGGTCAGCCGAGCGTCGGCTTCTGGCAGGGCAAGTCGGTCGTGGTCACCGGCGGGGCAGGCTTCCTCGGCAAGCCGACGGTGCGGATGCTGAGCGAGCTCGGTGCCGAGGTGCGGGTACCGCGCTCCGCCGAGCACGACCTCACCGACCCCCTCGCCTGCCGCGACGCACTCGCCGGTGGAGAGGTGGTCCTGCACCTGGCGGCCAACGTCGGTGGCATCGGCTACAACCGGCGCAACCCCGGGCCGCTGATCCGCGACAACATGGCGATGGGGCTCAACGTCTTCGAGGCCTGCCGGGAGCTCGGCGTCAGCAAGCTGGTGGCCGCCTGCTCGGTCTGCGCCTACCCCAAGTTCACCCCGGTCCCGTTCAAAGAGGACGATCTCTGGGACGGCTACCCGGAGGAGTCGAACGCCCCCTACGGGCTCGCCAAGAAGATGCTGATCGTCCTCTCGGACTCCTACCGGCGCCAGTACGGGCTGGACTCCTGCGTGCCGGTGATCGCCAACCTCTACGGGCCCGAGGACAACTTCGACCTCGAGGACTCGCATGTGATCGCGGCGATGGTCAACAAGTACGTGAGCGCGGCTGCCGGCGGTGAGCCCGAGGTAGTGCTCTGGGGAACAGGCTCGCCCTCGCGCGAGTTCCTCTATGTCGACGACGCGGCGAGGGCGCTGATTCTGGCCGCCGAGCATGCCGATTCCTCGCTGCCCTTCAACGTCGGCACCGGGGTCGAGACGAAGATCCGCGACCTCGCCAAGCTGGTCTCGGTCGCGGCTGGCTTCGAGGGCGAAACGGTGTGGGACAGCTCCCGCCCGGACGGCCAGCCGGTCCGCTATCTAGACGTCAGCCGCGCCGAGACGACGATCGGGTTCAGGGCTCGAACGAGCCTGGCCGAGGGGCTGAAGCGGACGGTGGCGTCCTTTCGAGCTTCGCCGGCACGGGCCTGAGCGCCCCGGTCGGACCAGCGAGGGCCTTCCCCCCGTGACCGACGCGCCCAACGGACCGCTCGCAGTAACCGCCGCTCGGGGCGTCGGCATCTTGGTAAGCCGCACACTGCTACTGCAGGTGCTGACCGTCGGCGTCACCCTCGTCCTCGCGCGGCTGCTCTCGCCCGCCGACTACGGGCTCTTCGCGGTGGCGACCGCGATTCAGGGCGTCGCCCAGGTGGCCAGCGGCGCCGGGCTCAGCGCGGCGCTGATTCGCCAAGCCGAGGACCCGACCCGGCGCCAGCAGCGGGCGGTGTCGGGCTTCCTCTTCGCCACCGGCACGACTTTCGCCCTGGCGATGCTGGCGATCGCCTTCGGGGCACTGCCGGCGGTGGGCGTACACGGCCACTCGATCGATGTGATCGCCGCCACGACCCTGGCCGTCCCGCTCTACGCCCTGCGAGCGGTGCCGATGGTGCTGCTCGAGCGGCACCTGAAGTTCGGCCGGGTCGCCCTGGTCGAGACCGCCGAGACGCTCTCCTTCAACGCCTTTGCCCTGGTCGGAGCGCTGGCAGGACTCGGCGCCTTCAGCCTCGCCGGAGCCGTTCCCGCCGCGGCGGCGGCGGGGCTCATCTGCGCGGCGCTGCTCACCCGCCCCGGGGCCGGCCTCTCCTTCGACCTCGAGGCCGTCCGCTCGCTGGCCCACTTTGGCCTGCGGGCAAGCCTCCTGCAGCTCCTCACCCTGGCCCGTGGTCTTGGTTTCGTCACCCTCATCACCGCGATCGGCGGCACCACAACGGCGGGCTTCTACGCGATGGCCTCCCGTCTCTTCTCCCTGCCCACCGCGATCGCCTCGGCGATGCAGCGCGTCTCCTTTCCCGCCCTGGCGCGCTCGGCAGCGGAGCGGCCCCGTCGTGCCGGTCGGGCCGCGGCGCTCTCGGCGACGCTGGCGAGCCTGCCGCTGGCGCTGCTCGCCGGCTCTTCACACGCCCTGGTGACGGTCGTCCTTGGCGAGCGCTGGCTGCCCACGGTCGACCTGGTGCTGACCAGCTCGCCCGGCGTGCTGCTCGCGGCCAGCGCGATTCCGGCGATGGTCTCCCTGGCGCTCTCCGAGGGACGCCCCGGCGTGCCGGTCGCGGCCGTTCTCTGCTCGGCGCCGGCGCTGGCGATCGTCGCGATCCTTGCCGTTCCCTCCCTGGGGACCACCGGGGTCGGGCTGGCGATGAGCGCCTCGGCGCTGGTCAGCCTGGTGGTGCTCGGATTGCGGGCGGAGCCGGAGATACGAGCCGCGGCGTCGCCGCTGATCCGAGCGCTCGCGGTTGGCTCACTCGCCGCCGCGGCGGGCTACCTGGCACCGTTTGGCGACGACCTGGCCGGGTTGGTCGGGAAGCTCGCGCTCGTCGGCTGCATCTGGACGGCGCTGGCAACACTGACGATGCGGGCGGAGCTGCGAGCGGCGCTGCGGATAGCCAAGCCGATGCTGACCGCACGGCTGGGCGACACGGTCACTGAATAGGATCTCCCGGCTCGGCTGACGCCCGGGCCACCGATGAACTACGAGCGCCTCTACTCATACCGCTTCCGCGACATCGACCAGGCCGCCCGTCTGCGGGTTTGGGAGGAGATCGCCCCCCACGTGCACGGCCTGATGGGCTCGCCCCAGACGGTGCTCGATGCGGCTGCCGGCCGCGGCGAGTTCATCTGCTCGATCCCGGCGGCCGAGCGCTGGTCGGTCGACGAGGTCGCCTACTCGGAGGCCGAGCGCACCGAGGGGGTCAAATTCGTCACCTCGAAGATCATGGACGCCGAGCTGCCGAGCGAGCACTTCGACGGCGTCTTCGCCTCCAACTTCCTCGAGCACCTCTACGACCAGGAGGCGATCTCTCAGTTCCTCGAAAAGATGCGCGACTCGATGAAGAGCGGCGGGCGGATCGCGATCATGGGGCCGAACTATCGCTACTGCTCGAAGGAGTACTGGGACTGCGCCGATCACTACGTCGCCCTGACCCACGTGGCGATCGCCGAGCACCTCTACGCCGCCGGCTTCGAGCCGCAGCGCGTCATCCCCCGCTACCTGCCCTACTCCTTCCGGGGGATCCTGCCCCCCTCGCCGCGGCTCACCGGCCTCTACCTGCGCACGCCCCTTGCCTGGAAGCTGCTCGGCAAGCAGTTCCTGGTGATCGGGCGCCGCTGAGGCCTTGCGCGTCCTGGTGACAGGGGGCGCCGGCTTCGTCGGCGGCAACCTCGTCGTCGCGCTGGCCGAGCGCCACGCCGATTGGGAGATCGTCGCGCTCGACAACCTGATGCGGCGCGGCTCGGAGCTGAACCTGCCGCGGCTGCGCGAGGCCGGGGTCGAGTTCCTCCACGGCGACGTGCGCGAGCCCGCCGACCTCAAGGCGGCCGGGTCCTTCGACGCGATGGTCGAGTGCTCTGCCGAGCCCTCCGTCCTCGCCGGCTTCGGCGATCCCTCCTACTCGGTCCAGACCAACCTGCTTGGCGCCTTCAACTGCCTCGAGCGGGCGCGGGCCGAGGAGGCCTTCGTCGTCTTCCTCTCAACCAGCCGGGTCTACCCGGTGGCACCCCAGCTGGAGCTGGAGCTGGAGGAGGCCGAGACCCGCTTCGAGCTGAGCGCCTCCCAGCCCGTCGCCGGCGCCGGCCCGGCGGGCATCGCCGAGGACTTTCCGCTGAGCGGCGCCCGCACGCTCTACGGCGCTACCAAGCTCTCCGCCGAGCTGCTGATCGAGGAGTACGCCGACGCCTTCGGGCTGCGCGCGGTGACCAACCGCTGCGGCGTGATCGCCGGTCCTTGGCAGATGGGCAAGGTCGACCAGGGCGTCTTCTCCTGGTGGCTGCTCAGCCACCGCTTCGGCCGGCCGCTCTCCTACATCGGCTACGGCGGCAACGGCAAGCAGGTACGCGACCTGCTCCACATCGACGATCTGATCGACCTGGTCGAGGAGCAGCTCGACGACCCGGAGCGCTGGAGCGGCGTCACCGCGAACGCCGGCGGCGGCCGCGAGTGCAGCCTCTCGCTCTTGGAGACAACCGAGATCTGCCGCGAGCTGACCGGCAACGAGGTGCCGATCGGGATCGAGCCCGAGACCCGTCCCGGAGACGTGCCGGTCTACCTCAGCGACTGCTCGCACCTGCATTCTCTAACCTCATGGCGCCCCCGCCGTGGACCACGCGACGTGCTCGCCGACTTGCTTGACTGGTCGGCGGCGCACGAGGACTCGCTGCGGACGGCACTGGGTTTCGAGCGATAGGCGAAAGGGGCAATAAGAAGCTATGCCGAAGGCGATAGTCACAGGATCCGGGGGCTTGATCGGCTCCGAGTCAGCAGCGAGGCTCGTCGGAGCCGGCTTTGACGTGGTCGGGATCGAGAACGACACCCGCGCCACTCTCTTCGGACCCTCAGCGTCCACCGCATCGGTGACGGAGCGGCTCAACCGCGAGCTCGAGACCTTCCGCACAGCCGACCTCGACATCCGTGACGCCGACGGCATCGATCGCGTCTTCGCCGAGAGCGGCAAGGAGATCGAGCTGGTTGTCCACACGGCCGCGCAGCCCTCCCACGACTGGGCAGCCAGCGACCCACAGGCCGACTTTGGCATCAACGCCAACGGCACGCTCAACCTGCTCGAGGCCGCCCGCAAGCACTGCCCCGAGGCGACCTTCATCTTCACCTCGACCAACAAGGTCTACGGCGACAGGCCGAACTACCTGCCACTCGAAGAGCTGGAGACGCGGCTCGAGCTGCCCGCCGATCACCAGTGGTTCGACGGCATCGACACGACGATGTCGATCGACTCCACCCTGCACTCGCTGTTCGGCGCCTCGAAGGCGGCTGCCGACCTGCTCGTGCAGGAGTACGGCCGCTATTTCGACATGCCCACGGTCTGCTTCCGCGGCGGCTGCCTCACCGGCCCCAACCACGCCGGCGCCCAGCTGCACGGCTTTCTCGCCTATCTGATGAGGTGCACGGTCACCGGCGACCCCTACACGGTCTTCGGCTACGAGGGCAAGCAGGTGCGCGACAACGTGCACAGCGCCGACCTCGTCGACGCCTTCCTGCTCTTCCATGAGAACCCCCGTGCGGCGGCCGTCTACAACATCGGCGGCGGCCGCGAGAATGCCTGCTCGATGCTGGAGGCGATCGCGCTCTGCGAGCGCGTCGCCGGGCGCGAGCTGAACTGGGAGATGAGCGACGAGGCGCGGGTCGGCGACCATCGCTGGTGGATCAGCGACCTCGACGAGTTCGGCTCCCAGTACGGCGGTTGGCGGCCGCAGCGCAATCTGGAGACGATCCTGCGCGAGATCTACGAGGCCAACGCCGAGCGCTGGGCCTCCGCTCCGGCATGAAGCTCTCGCTGGTCATCCCCGCATACAACGAGGAGGAGACGGTCGCCGAGACCGTAGAGGGCATCGTCTCGACCCTGACCCGCGAGAGCATCGATCACGAGGTGCTCGTCGTCGACGACTCCAGCACGGACGGCACGGCGGCAGTGGTCGGGCGGCTGGCCGCCGAGAACCCCCAGGTCCGCTGCCTACCCTCGCCCTATGAAAACGGCTTCGGCTTTGCCGTGCGAGCCGGTCTCGAGGCCTTCGAGGGGGACGCGGTGGCGATTGTCATGGCCGACGGCTCCGACAGCCCCGCGGACATCGTCTCCTACCAACGCCTGCTCGAAGAGGGCTATGAGTGCGCCTTTGGCTCGCGCTTCGTCCACGGCTCCAACGTGATCGACTACCCGCGCTCGAAGCTGATCATGAACCGGATCGTCAACTTCGGAATCCGCGTCCTCTTCCGGCATGGCTACAACGACACCACCAACGCCTTCAAGGCCTACCGGCGCGAGGTGATCGAGAACGTCCAGCCCTTCCTCTCCCACCACTTCAACCTCACGGTCGAGCTGCCGCTGAAGGCCGTGGTCCGCGGCTACAGCTACGGCATCGTGCCGATCTCCTGGACCAACCGCAAAGCCGGGACCTCGAAGCTGCGGCTCAACGAGATGGGCAGCCGCTACCTCTTCATCGTCCTCTACGTCTTCCTCGAGCACCACCTCAGCCGCGGCGACTACCGGCGCGACGGGACGCCGACCGTGCGCCCACGCGGGACATGGCGCGGGGGCCGCAAGACGCACTCGAGCCCGTAACGCTACGGCGCCCGACCGCCGCCCTCTGCGGCAATCAGGCGGTCGCAGGCGATGTTGATCGTCCATCCCGCGGGCGCAGTGTGAACGGGTACTTCGTCGTGGTGCTTTGCTTCGCACGAGCCGGCAGCTGCCTTCAGGCTGTCGTCCCAGGGCGTCCCGCCGCGGGCATCGCCGGCGCCAGCGTCGAAGGAGGTGACGATCGAAACCAACAGTACGGCGGCTATCGCCATCTCCGCCACGGGGCGACCGTTTGACGACCGGCGGCGAGCGTCGAACAGGGCCAGGGCGGCGCCGATCAGCAAGAGGGTGGGCAACACCGTGTAACGGGCGCCGATATTGCTGTAGGCGTCGACCGGCCAGGCCATCACGCCCAGTCCGCGCTGGTAGCTCGAGACCAGGAACATCACCACCGCGGTGGTGATCGCGATCGCGGCGAAGAGGCGATTGGAGGGGGCGCGCAGGGCAAGCACGATCAGGCAAACGGTCACCGCCGCGGAGATCGCGATCAGAAACGGCCATCCCCAGGCAGTCCAGAGGGATACGCTCAGTTCAAGCCCGAGGACCGAGCCGCTGACGATTCGTTGCAGGAAGGTGGTGAGGATGCCGCCGCTCCACATGTTGGCGGCGATGTGCGGGCTGTTGATCACGGTGAGCACTTGCGCCACTGTGGGAACCGCGAAGGCAGCGACGACCAGCGCGTCGCGGCGATCGCGGATCGCGAACGCGCGCAGGAAGGCAATCGGGATGAAGAAGAAGGTGACGGGCGTACTGAAGCCGGTAAGCAGGATCAGCCCGGCGCTGAGAGAGGCGCCCAATGTCGTCGCGGGTCGCCAGAGCAGCAGCCAGAAGACCGCCACGGCCATGTACCAGGAGACGTTCGTGGGCGAGGCTACCGTCTCGATGCTGCCCATCGGGGTCAGGACCGTCAGCGCCACCAGCAGCGCCCGTAGGTAGGGGCTGCGGATGTGGGCGGCGCTGGCAAACCAGATCGCGACCCCGCTGAGCGCGACGACGAGGGCCGCTGCCAGGTTCATCGCCGCCGGCGCGTCGCGCAGGGGCACCAGCGCCCCGATCTCACCGATCAGGCTGGGGACGACGACGAGGTATTCGGACCACGGCGTGGTGAGGACGCCATGGAGGTCGTGTGTCATCGCCTTTTCGAGGAAGACCGGTCCGTCCTCCGCCCAAAGTGAGTTCAAGGCGCTGGAGGGGCCGATTCTGAGCAGCTGCAGAACGACGGCCAGCGCCAGGAAGGAGACGAGGACTACGACCCCTTCCCAGCCCTTGAACCTGAGCGTCGCCGGCGGCGAAGGAAGGAAGACCACCCGATTGAGCATGTCTCTCAGCCGCCTGATGGCGTCCCCCGTCCAGCCCATCAGGCTGCGCAGATCAACATCTGTTGCTCCGGAGCCATCTGCGCTCGCCAGCCTTCGCTCGCCGAACCGAGGGGGAAACCAAGAACAGAGGCCCGACCGCCGAGCACTGAGCCAACCGGGGTGTCGAATTCATCGGCAAAGCGCTTGAGGCCGATTTCCACGGCGGGTCCCGGCCCCGGACGCAGCCAGAGCCCGCTGCGTGGCACCGGCAGGTTGACCTGAGCGCCCGCGACCAGCGGGGCGAAGAGGAGGCAGCCGTCCCGTTGAGTCAGCACACCCCCCGTCTGGTGTGCCAGGCGCGGTCGCGGCAGCCCGCGCGGAGGGGCCGCGGCGGGGTGCGGTTCAAGGGCCAGCGCCCGGGCGAGGATGCCGTCGGCGACGCCGCGGGCCCTGGGCTCGGCGGCTTCGATCTCGGCCGGCGAGTACGAATCGGTGCCAAAGCGCTGCTTCGCTGCCTCATAGGCGTCCAGGGAGAAGGCGGCGTCCGGAATATCGCCCCGGTCGCGCTCCGCGTCTGTCTCCAGCAGCGTCCGATTGGGCGCTTGACCGGTCAAGAGGTCGCCGACTCCCATCGCGACGCGGTTGTCTTCGGCCTGTTCGCGGGCGTAGTCGCCGCCGTAGGTGAGCTCTCGGATGTTTGGCAGCAGCGCGAAGACGCAGATCGCCGAGAGCGCCAGCGTCCCCCGTTGGCGCACCGGTGTAGCTGCGATCCCCCAGGCAAGCACCAGCAGGAGGAGAACCACACTGACATAGATGTAGCGGCTGGAGAACGGTTGACGGGCCGGGCTGGCGACGCTCGCGGTGAAGACCCAGAACAGGAGCAGAGCGAGAAGAGCGGGCACGATCGGGGCTCCTGGACGAAGGCGGCGGGCGAGCAGCCCGACGAGGACGACGGCGAGGAATCCACCCGCCAGCGCCTGCCCCGCCGACATGTCGAAGCCAACCGTGCGGCCCCCCGGCGTGGTGAAGACCCCGGCGATCGAGCCAAGCGCGGCCGCCAGGGAGTCAAACGCGAAGGAGGGCAGGCCCGCCAGGTTGGCTATCGCGAAATCGCTTTCTCCGCCGTACTTCAACCACCAGAGCCCGTAGACGATCGCCGGCACGGCAACGACCCAGTAACGGGCCCGCGGGCCACCGGCAAGGGCCACGATCGCCGCCGCGCCGACGACAAAGGGCAGGGCGGTCCCGTCGGAGCAAACCCCCGCGGTGAGCAGAACCGCGGCGGTGATATCCCAGCCGAGGCGCCCCTGTTGGAGGGCGAGCCAGGCCGCGAGGCCCGTTGCCACCGAGATCGTGAAAGGGAGTCCGTGCGAACCGATCAGCACGTCGTTGCCAGCCCCGAGGAAGAGCACGAGAACCGCGGGAGCAAGCGCGCCAACCGCTCCGAGTGCAGGGCGCAGGAGCCAGAACAGGCAGGCAACCGCGGTGAGGTGGACCGCGACCCCGAGAAGGCGCAGCGGCAGGGCGGCGTCGGCGCCGAAGAGCTGCAGCGAGGCCTTGGTGAGCAGGATCGGCACCGCGACGAAATGGCCGTTGTGGTCCGAAAGGAACGCCGAGGCATCGAAGTTGGTCCGAGCCGCAAAGCCAAATTGCCAGTCGTCGATCAGGAGGGTGAGGCCGCGCCCCTCCCAGACGAGCAGGGCAGCCGCGATCGCCATCGCGATCAACAATCCGGCAACGGCGAGCTTCTCCTGCCGCTTATCGTCGCCTGCCCCCAACCTCAGCACCGCGCGAGTCTATAAGGCGACACATCGGCCTCAGCCATAGACATCCGCAGGCTCGATCGCGGTCACGCCGGAGCTCCGTCCCGTCTCCAGGTCGACGCTGGTGGCCGAGGCGAGAACGATCTTGGCCTTGGGAGCTTTGAGCAGACCTCTGATCCGTATGAGTCTCTCGAAGTCCGCCGGGCCAAGTTTCCTCAGCTTTGCCTCGCCGAGCGCCACCACCTTGCCGTCACGAACCGCGAGGAAGTCAACCTCTTGACTTTGCTTGCGAGCCGGATCGGCCACCACGGTCGTGCCCACCACGTCGACCGGGCCCAGCGGCTTGGGGGCGGTGGCGAGGTAAGCGCGGGCCACTCCCTCCCAACGCGGACCGAGCACCTGTGAAGGCCAGGTTGTCTCTCCCAGCCGGCTCCATACCTCGGCCGCTCCGCCGGCCTGCAACAGCGTCCGGTTCGGAGCGATGATCGCCAACCAGAGCCGCAAATACGGATCGGCGAGGTCATAGCGGGAGCGGCGGGGGCGCAGCGGGTCGGGGATCCGCTCGACCAGGCCGGCTCGCTGCAGGGCCGCGAGTGGACGGCTGAGAGCGCCCGATGGCAAGCCCGCAACCCGAGAGATCGCGCTAAAGGTGCGCTCGCCGGCGGCAAGCGCGGCGAGGATCGCCCGGTAGACCCCGCGCAGGGCGGGCGGGTCGGGCACCCCGGCCAGGTCGGCTTCGGCGGCATCGAGCAGGGGTGAGCTTGGCACCAACACCTCCTCAACCATCCAGGCCCCTCGCTTTCTCCCCGGTGGCTCGACCAGCGGTCGGTATCCGGGCAACCCTCCCAGGGCTGCGTCTATCCAGAGGGCGCTGGTCGGATCGCGTGTCTGCCACAGCTCGGCGAGCTCCGCGCCCTCGAGTGGTGCGGGCACAACAACAGCGCTTGCCCGCCCGTAAAGCGGCGCCCGGGCTTCGATCAGATCGCTCATCACCGAGAGCGCGCTTCCAGAGAGAATCAGCGGAGGGCCCTCGGTGGAATCGACATAGCGCTGGAGCAAACTGGGCAACTCCGGGGCGACCTCGGTCAAGTAGGGGAGCTCGTCGATCGCAACGAATGGGACCTCGAGGCGGGTCATTCGGTCCAGCGCATCGGCCCAGCTATCGAGGCGCAGTGGCCCGGCCCCCAACCGGTCGCCGAGCACCCGGCCGAAATCCTCGAGTTGGGTGCTCGCGACACCCGCGATTGCCTGATATCGAAACCCCCCCGAGGCCGCACACAGAGCATCGAGCAGAAACGACTTCCCCACCCTGCGTGGACCAAAGACGATTGCGAGCCGTTGCTTACGAGCAACGAAACGCCCGAGAGCCACCCACTCCTGGTCCCTCCCGACTAGGCTCCCCGGCTTTGCAAGCATCTACGTATCATACGCGTGCGCTTGCAATGAGCTTTAGGGCCGGGCCCGGCCGCCGCTGAGGGCGACGAAGGCGCGCCAGGCGGGCTTCGGGCGGAAGCCCTTGCCGGCCTTGAAGAGACCGACCGAGTCGCAGAAGGAGCAGGCGGTGTATTCGGGGTTGTCCTTCCACGAGTACCAGTAGGTGCCCTTGAGGTCGAGGCGCCGGCGGTTGGCGATCAGGAAGGCGTAGGCCTTGCGCAGTTCGCGGGCCTGGCCCCGGATGCCCTGCTCGAAGGCGACCTTGTTGGGGTCGTTCTGGGAGCCCCAGCCCATCTCGGTCAGGTAGAGGCCGGCGGCGCGATCATGGTTTTCGACGCTCACTTCGCGCATTTCCTCGGTCAGTTCTTCGAGGTTGTCGACGTGGAAGGCATACGGGTGGAGGGCGACCGCGTCGAAATAGCTCTTGATGCCCGGCACGCGGTAGAGGGCGGCGAGGAACTTGGTCGCGTCCATGCCGCGCTTGCCGCCCTCGTCGGGGTTGCCGAAGAGGCCCGAGAGGACGACCTTGGCGAGTGGGTCGTCGGCCTTGATCTCCTTGTAGGTCAGCTTCAGCAGCTTGGCGTAGCGGCTGGGCGAGACCGGGTAGGCGAAATAGAAGAAGTTGGCCTCGTTCCAGACCTGCCAGGTGCGAACCGGGATCGGTCGCGGGACCGCCGGCACGTAGTTGACCGCCGCCTGGCTGGGAGCGTGCTGGGCCCAGAATTCGCCGCCGGGCCCATAACGAGCGACCGCCGCGTCGACGAAGGCAAGCCAGGCCTTGCGCGCCCGGCCGCTGTCGACCGGAAGCGTCGTCGGCTGCTTGGCGATCCAGCGCGGCGTGCCGTAGAGAAAGGGCAGGAACTTCAGGCCCTTGCGCGAGGCTGCCGTAATCGCCGGGTCGACGCTGCTCCAGTCATAGCCGCCCTTCGCGGTGGGCTGCACGGTTGCCCAGTTGACCGGCCAGCGCACGGCACCGATGCCGCCCGCCTTCATGAACGACGCGTCCTTGTCGGTCAGCGCCGTTTGCGGGGCGATGCCGAAGAAGCTCGGCGGCAACGCCTGCGCCGCGGCAGGCGCCGACAGGGCGGCGGCGAGCGCCAGCAGGAGGACGGTGGTCTTGGCGGGTCTCAACTCGGAAAGGTGGACGGCGGCGGCGTGCAGGTCACTTCCTAACACGCGAATCGGCCGTCAGTATCGCCAGGAAGTTAACGGGTCGATTCGATTCTTGTCGGCGTATCGACTCAATCTGCGCGCCTCAGGTGCGCCCGCGACTTGTAGCGTCGGTCCATGGTCAGAAACTTCGACGATCCACTCGCGGATGATCCGGTCCTGGGCGAGGCGATGGATCCAGATGGAACTCGCGTAGTGCTGCTGGGTCGCATCTGGTGCCTCAAGATCTTGACCGGCGAACGACCGGTCCAAGCCGGTGGCTACTCGTGGTCGTAAGCTACGAACAGGAGCCGGCGCGGATCATCACCGCGTTCGGGAACCGAAAGGATCCGCAGTCATGGAACAGGTGAAGATCAAGATCGGTCCGGTCCTCTTCGACCACGCCGATTACGACGCCGAAAATGACGTCCTCTATCTGCATGTGGGCTCACCTCAAGAGGGGGAGGGTGAGGAGACTCCCGAGGGACATGTCATTCGCTACGCAAAGGACACAAGCCAGATTGTCGGCTTGACGCTGCTTGGGGCCCGCCGCATCCTCGAGCAAGAAGGTCGCATCGTCGTGACCATTCCCGAGACCGTGGAGACCAGCGCCGAGGATCTCGCCCCAGCCCTCGCCGCGGTCTGAGTAGTTCGACTGGGGTACGCGGCGCTCAGTACGACCCGCCCAGCTTGCGGTGGTCCCAGCTCGCGGTGCGGACCGGTTTGAAGTGGATCGCGACGCGCTTCGGAGCCTGGGCCTCGAGTGCCGCTTTGGCGTCGCCCTCGATCGTGGAGATTCCCTCCGCGTAGCGCAGGGTCAGCTCTTCGGCAAAGCCAAGCACGGTCTCGCCGTCGCGGTGGATCTCCGCCTCGGCCTCGATCATCGTCCCGCGCAGCTCGCCGTACTCACGGCCGGTCTCGACCAGCAGCGTCGCCCGCGGGTCGCGTTCGAGGTTTCGGACCTTCTGCGATTTGGCGTAGGTCCAGATCCAGACCTCGCCCTCCCGCGGCACGAACCACATTGGCATCGAGTGTGGCCAGCCCCGGGGGCCGAGGCTGGAGACAATCGCGATCCGCTCACTCGCCAGCAGCTTGAGCAGCTCGGCATCGCTGAGCTTGATCTGGTCGCGGCGGCTCACCGGGTGAAGCCTGCCCGATCCGCGTGCCGAACGCGGCGCGGTTCCGTGCGTTTGTGCGCACCACGGGTCTGAAATCGATCTGTAGCGTGACCGGCATGGCGATGCAAAGCCAAGCGCAGCGGCACTCCACTCTCAGTGCTAACGTACGTATGTCTTTTCCACAAAACGTACGTACGAAGATTGAGGGGACCGCCTTGGCAACCACCGCCTCCAAGCTCCGCGCCAACATCTACCGAATGCTGGACGAGATCCTCGAGACCGGCCAGCCGCTGGAGATCGAGCGCAACGGGAGGACGCTGGTGATCGCGCCGAAGGAGGAACAGTCGATCTGGGATCGCTTGCCGCGCCGCGAGGGCTTCATCGTCGGCGACCCGGACGAGCTGATCCACATCGACTGGTCCTCGGAGTGGAACCCTGATCCTTCTTGACACCCATGTGGTTGGCTGGCTCTACGAGGGCGCCGAGCGGCGAATTCCCGCTGCGATCCGCGACCTGATCGAGTCCGGCCGGCCCTTCGTCTCCCCGATTGTCGAGCTGGAGCTGACCTACCTCTATGAAGTCGGCAGGGTGACCGAGCCGGCCGCGGCGCCACTCGCCGCGCTCCGAAAGACGATCGGTCTGCAGGTCTCCGACGTCTCCACCGCGGCGCTGGTGCAGGCAGCAACCGGGCTTGCCTGGACCCGCGACCCGTTCGATCGGATGATCGCGGCGCAGGCGATCGTCGCCGACGCGCCACTGCTCACCGCCGACCGAAACATCCTCGCCAACCTCCCTCAGGCAACCTGGGACTGACTGGCGGCTAAGCCGCGAGCGGCGTGAAGGAGCGACGGTAGGCGGTGGGGGTCGTCGCGGTGGCGCGGCGGAAGTGCTCGCGCAGCGAGGCGGCGGTGCCGAAACCGGCCCGCCAGGCGACCGCGTCGATCGGCAGGTCGGTCTCCTCGAGCAGTCGCCGCGCCTCCTGCACGCGTTGGTTGAGCAGCCATTGCAGAGGCGTCGTGCCGGTCTCCTCGCGGAAGCGGCGGGCGAAGGTACGGGGGCTGACGCTGGCGTGGCGAGCCATCGCGGCGACGTCGAGGGGCTCGTGCAGGCGCTCGGCCGCCCAGCGCCGAGTCGGCTCCAGCGAACCCGTCGGGCGCCCGCGCCGGCGGCGGGCCGCTCGATGAACTGCGCCTGTCCGCCCTCACGGTGTGGCGCCGCAACCATGTGCCGGGCAACCTGCTCCCCGACCGCGGCGCCGCAGTCCTCGCGGATCACGTGCAGGCAGAGGTCGATACCGGCGCTGAGGCCGGCCGAGGTCATCACCTGACCTTCGTCGACGTAGAGCGCGGCGGCGTCGACCTCGACGGCCGGGAAGCGCCGGGCCATCTCCTCGGCGAAGGCCCAGTGAGTCGTCGCCCGCCTTCCGTCGAGCAGCCCGGCATGAGCGAGCGCGAAGGCGCCGGTGCAAACCGAGATCACCCGGGCGCCCCGCTCGGCCGCCGCGCGGAGCGCCGCCAGCGCGTCCTCGGGAGGCTCGGAGAAGACGGCGAGGGCGGCCGGGACGACGACCGTGTCAGCCGCCCGCAGCAGTGAGAGATCGCCCTGCGGCACCACGCCAAAACCGGTAGTCGAGGTCAGCTCACCGCCATCCAGCGAGCAGGTCGAGAAGGCGTAGTGGGGCTCTCCGCCGGGCGTCGCCGCCACCGAGAAAGCCTGCGCGGGGGCAGCCAGGTCAAAGGCGACCACGCCTTTGAGGCAGAGTGCGACCACGCGGTGCATGGCAGAAACCTAACGGATATTGGCATTTCTGCCACTCGACGCGGGCCGCCAGGCGCGAGAACCTGCCTCTATGCAAATAGCCATCCTGATCTTCGAGAAACTGACCGCCCTCGACGCGATCGGGCCCTACGAGGTCCTGCGTTCCGTCCCCGGCTGGGAGGTGAAGTTCGTCGGGCCCGAGAAGGGAACGCTGCGCACCGACAGCGGCGCACTCGGACTCGAGGCCGACTACTCGATCGACGAGATCGAGTCCGCGGACATCGTCCTCGTCCCCGGCGGGGAAGGCAACCGCCCGCTGCTCGGCGACGAGCGGGTGCTCCAGTGGGTGCGGCAGATCGATGCCGCCAGCAAGTGGACGACATCGGTTTGCACCGGCTCGCTGGTGCTCGGAGCCGCCGGCCTGCTCGAGGGCAAGCGCGCCACCTCCAACTGGCTCGCCCTTGACCGCCTCGCCGAATACGGGGCCGAGCCGGTCGGCGGCCGCTACGTCGAGGACGGCAAGCTGATCACCGCCGCCGGCGTCACCGCCGGAATCGACATGGCGCTGCACCTGGTCTCCCGCGAGGCCGGCCCCGAGGTCTCCCAGGCGATCCAGCTCGGCCTCGAGTACGACCCGCAGCCCCCTTTCGACTCGGGCTCGCCGCAGAAGGCGCCCGGACCGATCGTCGAGCTGGTTGAACAGGTCGCCGGTGAGCGGGAGGAGTGGCTGAAAGCCGCCGCTAACGCTTGAGCCGCACCGCCCGCGTGGTGCGGGCGTCGGGAATCGCAACGAGCAGCTGCGCCTTGAGCAGGCCTCGGGCCCGCAGCAGCGGCTTGCCACGTCGGTTGAGCGTGACGAGAAAGGTGTGGGACTTGCCGCCGGCGAGGCGGAAGGTGCGGTGGGCAGCGGCGAGGCGAATGACCCGGGACGGCCTGCCGCGGCGGGCTCGCAGCGGCACCCGCGCATGGGTGCGGAGGATGATCTGGCCGGGGCAGGTTTCGCCTTCGGCCCAGCCGCAGCGGACCCAGACCCGCACCCTGCCGCCTTCTGGCCGCACGTGCTTGACCGTCAACGGCGGCAGCTCCGGTGCGGCGATCGAGGCGCCGACCGTGGCGCCGTCGATGTAGTCGTTGTCGATGTTGATCGTCATCAGGCCGTAGCTCTCGTTGTGGCCGCCGCGGTACTGATGGATGCGCTGGTGCGAGGGCCAGGCGCTCGAGGGCAGGTAGGGATCGAGCGTGTTCTGTTGCCCATTCCAATTGGCGGTCCAGATGTGATCGGGCAGCGTGTAGCTGCTGCCAACGGCGCGGCCGAGGTCGGCGATCCCGGATGAGCTGGAGCTGTAGGCGCCGGAGACGTAGCCGAGCGTGTGCAGCTGGTTGGTCCAAGCGGAGAGGAAGGTCAGCGTCGCCGCGCTGGCGCTCGTCGTGCGGGTGTAGGCCTCCATGTCGAAGTAGATCGGGCTGCCAGGCCCCATGCCGATTTCGGCGGCCTCTTCGACCGCATCGCCGGCCGCTTCGGCTCCCTGCGCGGTCGCCTTGGCGTAACTGGTGCTCAGCTTCGCGCAGCTGCCGCAGGCGCTGGTCGGCGCCTGCAGGCCGACGTAGGTCGGGATCAGGTGCCAGCCGGCAGCGACCTGTTCGCTGACCCAGGTGTCGGTCAGGTTGGGCTGCGAGCAGGCCCGGTTGGCGCCGCCGATATAGACGCCGACGCCGCGGTAGGGCGAGGCCGCCCAGGCGGCCATCGTCCGGGAGGACGGGGCCGCGCAGGCGTCGAAGCCGAGTCCGGTGAAGGCTTCGGGCGAGGAGACGGGGCCCGGCGCGGGCGCGGCGACCGCGCTGGTAGAGGCCCGCGGGCGAGCCGCCGAGCGCGGTTCGATCAGGATCGCGCGTCGACGACCGATCGCGCTTGATGGGCAGCGCTGGTTGGCGCCGGGCGTCCCCAGGTAGACCGCGCGGCGGTCGAGCCTGACGCAGGCGTGGGGTTGCTCAGCCAGCCGCAGCACGGGCCAGCCGCGTGGCACGTCGACCGCACGACCGCCGAAGTGGACGGTCTTCGCCATCGCCGGCGCGGCGAGGAGACCGAGCAGCACGAGGGCCGCGACGGCTGGACGAAGCAGGCGCATACGTCCTCAACCATTGCACCCACCAATCGATTCGCCCTCCCCAACCCGCAACTGCATCAACTTGTACGCCTGGCAGATGGAGAAGTTGATGCAGTTCGGATTTAGGCGGGGACGAGATTCAGCTTGCGCCAGGGGCCCTCGCCCGCCATCGGCTGGGTGCGGCCGTGAAGCCAGTCGGTCTGCAGGTCGTCGTAGTGGCGGCTGGCCGGGTGGCCGGACTGGCCGGTGAACATCTGCCAGCGCGAGCGCTCGGGCGCGGTCGGTTCGGCGACCATGCGCCAGCTCGGCGCCCAGACGGCTTTGTAGGGGTCGTTGGGGTCGTAGGCGATCTGGCTCACGGTCTCCTGGGCGCCGCCGGCGCGGACCCGCCGGTTGAGCAGCCGCCGCAGCAGCGGATTGGCCTCGCCGAGCGGGTGCGGGAACTCCATCTCGTGCACCTGTCCCCAGCGCCAACCATCGGCGTCGGGGCCGAAGCGCTCGCTGAGGTCGTCGAGGGCGCCGCTCAGCGCCTCCAGCACGAGCTCCTCCCAGGGCCGGCCGATCAGCTCCTCGTCGCCCTCTTCCCAGAGCTTCATCAGGTGCGAGTGCCAGCGCCAGGGCGAGGTCACGTGCGGGGTGAAGCCGTTGTCGGCGCGGTCGAGCCAGCGCTCGGCGAGGTCGCGGTCGCCGATCGTGGCGCGGGCGACCTCGCGGGCCAGGCGCAGCAGGAAGGCCTGGTAGATCGTGCCGGCGATCGAGTCCGGGTCGAGCCGCCCGTCCCAGCTGCGCAGCCGCTCGATCGCGCTCAGCTCGCGCTGGCCGGTCGGCGTCAGGCGCCCCAGCCGGCGCGCCGCCTCGATCCCCGGCAGCGAGAGGTTGTCGGACTGCATCGCCTCGAAACTCTCGATGTCGTGCTCGTCGCTTGCCCGCAGCAGTTGCTCGATGCGGGCGGCGCGGAAGCCGTCGAGCCACTCGCTGGTGATGTGGTGGGGATAGTCGTCGCCGACGATGCGGTTGTTGGCGGTGACGAGGAAGCCGCTCTCGGGGTCGACCGTCTCGGGCAGCTCCTCGTAGGGGATCGTCCCCTCCCACTCGAACTCGCCGCTCCAGCCCGGCTTCGGCAGGTCGGGGCAGCCGCCCCTGCGCAGCGGCAGGCGGCCGATCAGCTTGTAGCCGATCGAGCCGTGGCGGTCGGCCCAGATCAGGTTCGAGGCGGGCGAGCTGTGGGCAGCGAGTTTCTCGATCAGCTCCGGGCCGGAGGTGATCCCGTGCAGCTCGAACATCCCCGCGAAGGCAGTCGGCTGGTCGAGCGTCTGCCAGCGCAACGCCAGTGGCTCGGCCGCGTCGGCACCGAGCGCCTCGTTGACGATCGGCCCGTGGTGGGTGATCCGCACGTCGAGGACCTCGGGCGCGTCGCGGCCCTTGACCGGGATCTCCTCGCGCACGAGCTCGAGCGGGCGCCACTCGTCTTCGAAGCGGTAGCGGTCGCCGTCAAGCCGCTCGATGAAGAGATCCTCGACGTCGGCCATGACGTTGGTGAAGGTCCAGCAGACGTCGTTGTTCTGGCCCATGTAGACGCCGGGCATGCCGGGCAGCGAGGCGCCGCGGACGAAGCGATCGCCGAGGGTGAGGCCGACCTGGTACCAGATGCCCGGCATGCTCTGGGGCAGATGCGGGTCGCCGGCGATCACGGGTGAGCCGCTGGCGCTGTGTTTGCCCGAGACGGCCCAGTTGTTGGAGCCGCTGGCCTCGGCGGCGAGGCCGATCGAGCGGCGCACGGCGTCGATCTGCTCGACGATCGCGAGGCCGTCGCCCGACCAGGCTTCCTGGCTGACGATCGGGTTGTCGGCGGGATAGCCGGGGTCGAGCTTTGCCGCCAGCTCGTCACCCAGCGCCCGCACCATGTCGGCCCGCAGCAGCTCCCGCTCCCAGTTGGTCGAGAGGCCAAAGGCGAGCAGCTTGCCAAGGCTGAGGATGTCGACCGGCCGCCATGGCTTCCAGCCGAGGCGCAGCAGCTGCATCTCGAAGGGCATCGCCTTGGCGCTCGCGGCGGCGGCGTTGACGCCCTCGCAGAAGCGCTCGAGCAGGGCCCGCAGCTCGGGGTCGAGGTTCTCAGCCTCGCGCTCTGCCGTGCGGCGGATGCCGAGCGTCAACATCAGCCGATCGATCGGCAGCCCCTCGGGCCCGGCCATCTCGGAGACCCGCCCGGAGACAACGCGGCGGTAGAAGTCCATCTGCCAGAGCCGGTCCTGGCCGTGGCAGAAACCCTGGGCGAACCAGAGGTCGCGGGCATTGTCGGTGGCGATGTGCGGCACGCCCCAGCGGTCGCGCTCGACGCTGACCGGCCCGTCCAGCCCGGCGAGCGAGATCGTCCCCTTCTGCTTTGGCAGGGGCCGCCGCGCCAGCCAGTGCCAAGCGGCCGCGGTCGTAACGGCAGCAAGCCCGGTCCCGGCCAAGCCGACCGTCAGTCCCGCTCGCATCGCACCCCCGCGCGCCATTTCCCAACCCTACTGGCTGCCCAGCCAGGACGACACCTGTTCCGGTGCGCCTTTTGCTCCCCACCGGTGCATAAGGCGCACCGGAAACGGAAGGGCGATCGGTTAGGGGGAGATGTCTGGGGGCAGGCGACCCTCGGCGGCGAGCTTGTCCAGGTGGGCCTGCATGACTATGGCGGCAGCTTCACGTAGCTCGGGAGGGACGTCGCTCCAGGCCTCGGCGAGGAGGGCGGCGCGGGAGCGCTCGCCGCGCTCCAGGGCGGCCAGCAAGCGGCGCTCGCGCATCTCGCGGTGCTCTACGTACTCGGCCAGCTTCGCCGCGGGGTTGGTGATCCATGGGCCGTGACCGGGGGCGATCAGCTCGATCGGCTCGGCTTGCATGCGGCGCAGCGAGTCCATGTAGGCCCCGAGCGAGCCGCCATCGGGCGGGACGAAGGTCGAGCCGGCGCCGAGCACGAGGTCGCCGCTGAAGCAGGCCCCGTCAGCGCTCATCAGGCAGACGTGGTCGGGGGCATGACCGGGTGTCGCGACCGCGCGCAGGCCGAGGTGTTCCTCACCGTCACCCGGCTGGACGACCTCGACCCCGAGCCGCTCCGCCCCGTCGGCGTGATCGCCATGGCTGTGTGTGAGCAACACGAGGCCGATTCCGCCCCGCTGCTCGGCGGCGTCTCGTACTGCCGCCAGGTGACTCTCGTCATCCGGCCCCGGATCGATCACCGCACATGGCCCCGACCCATACAGATAGGTGTTCGTTCCCTCCAGCGTCATCGGCCCCGGATTGGGGGCGATCAGCCGCAGGATCTCAGCGTGCCCCGGGGCCGCCTCGGTCAGGCGCCGACTTCTTTCGCGATTGCCTCCCGCGCCTCCTCGGGCTCGAGCACGACGAGGTCGCCGGCGCCGCGGAGGATCTCGCGGACCAACCACGAGGTGCCCGCGTAGGGCAACTCGACGACGACGGCGCCGTCGGCCAGCTCCTCGACCACGGTGCGCTCCTCGCGCAGCCAGCGGGCCCGCTCGGGCGAGACCCAGACGCGGGCGACGTGGGCGGTAGGCACCTCGCCGTGGGTCATCCAGCCCTCGACCCCGGCGAGCTCCTCGACCTCCGGGCGCGGCTCGAACGAGTCGGCAGAGAGCGTCGCCTCCTTGATCCGGTCGAGCTTGAAGTGGCGGACGCCGTCTTTGGTCAGGTCGTAGCACTCCACGTACCAGCCCTCTTTGCCGTTCTCGAGGCGATAGGGCTCGACCGCGCGTTTGGTGAACTGGTCCTCGTTCTCCTTGTAGTACTGCAGTTCAAGCACCCGGCTGCCGCCGATCGCGTCGTTGACGACGCGGGCGACCTCGGCGTCGCCGCCGCTGCCCGAGGCGATCTCCAGCCCCTCCTCGGAGGGGTCGTGGCCGAGCGCCGCGACGATCTTGGTGCGGGCGCTCTGCAGGCCGCCCTGGGGCAGGTGGTCGCCGAAGAGGTCGATCGCCGCGACCAGCGCCTTGGCCTCGAGCGGCAGCAGCCGCGCCGGGCGGGCGAAGTTGTCACCGTAGGGCTGGGAGTCGACCTCGATCTCGTCACCGAGGATTTCGGCGTAGAGCACGTAGGTGCCGCCGCCGAAGTTGACGACGTTGAGCAGGTCGATGTCCTCGCGCAGCTCCTCGTCGGTCAGTTCGAGCCGCTGCTGTAGCTCGCTCAGGCGCAGCCGCTCCTCGCCTTTGGCCGACTCGATCAGCAGGCCGGCGAGGGTGACCAGGCGGGCGAAGCGCTCGGGGCGGATCGCCGCCTCGCCGCGGCCGTTGGAGCGAGCGCGGCGCGGCACCTCGCGCAACGGCCGGTCGACGATCTCGGCCTGCTGGAAGCCGTTGTCGTGGCGCTCGTGCAGCAGCCCGAGCCGACTCTCGGCCTCCTCGCGCAACGCATCGGGGCCCAGAACCTGGGCGTTTTGGCGCCAGCGCAGCACCCAGGCGATCAGCTCGCGGGGCGAGGCGTAGTCGGTCTCGAAGACCGAGCCTTTGCCCGGGGCGCCGTCGGCCTTCTTCGCCGGGCGCAGCTCGCCGTAGGCGCCGAAGTCGCGCTCGATCAGCCAGGCGATGCGGTCGCGGACGAAGATCTGCGCCCGGCCGCGGGTCTCCCCCAGCTGCCAGTCGGCACGCTGGCCGTAGTCGCGGCGATCGAAGTTCTCCGGCGGCGAGAAGTCGTGCTCGGCCTTGGAGGCGTAGCCGACCTTGCCCTGGATTCGGGAGAGGCGGAAGACCCGCACCGCCTCGCGCTCATGGGCGTGGCCGATCAAGTAGAACTGGCCGCCGCGGAAGACCAGGTGGTAGGGGTCGACCTTGCGTTTCTCGGTCTCGTCGCGCTCCATCGTGTAATAGGTGAACTCGACCGTCTTGCGGCGCGAGATCGCGGTCTCGATCTTGGAGAGGCGCTGGGAGAGGTCGCGTCCCCCGGCCGAGGCGGTCATCGCCATCTCCACCGGCGCCCGCTCGCCCTCCTTGAGCGGGTTGGGGTGGCCCCAGGCGACCTGCTGCAGGGCGAGACGCAGCGGCTCGGCGTAGGCGAACTCGCCTTCGGAGAGCAGCATCAGCGCCGTGCTCATCGCCGCCAGCTCGTCGTCGGAGAACTTGATCGGGTCGAGGTAGAAGTTCTCCGGCGGCAGTGAGTAGAGCTCGGCCTCGAAGAACCCCTCGCCCGGCTTCTCGACCCCGAGCTCGATCCCGAGGCTCTCCAGCTCGGCCCGGTCCGCGTAGAAGCGCCGCGCGAAGGCGTCGTCGTTCATATCGCTGTAGCCCTCAACCTCGCGCTTGATCTCGAGCGCCGAAACCGGCCTCCCCTGAGCCATCAGGAACGAGATCAGCGAGAGCTGACGGATCAGCTTCTCGGTGTCCTTTGCCACGGGTCGCAGGATAGTGTGCGGCCCGTCTCATGGACCTGCTCCGCAACCTCTTCGGCAACGTAACTTCGGGCATTATCCGGCTCGCGGTCTTCGCCGGCATGCTTTTGCTGCTCTATCTCCTGATCGTCAAGCCGGTCCTGAAGACGACCACCGACGCGATCCACTCGACCGGTCTCGACCAGATCGGCAAGTCGCTGGAAGGGATGAGCACCGAGGTCAAACGCGAGGTCCACCGCTCATTCGAGGTGACCAGCCCCGGCGGCCAGCGCAAGAAGCTGGTCCACTGCGTTCAGCGGGCCGAGGGCAACGTTCACCGCATAGAACGCTGCACGCGGCGCTTCTGAGCGGCGGCGGGCACGATCACCGGCGCCTCAAGCCGGGTCGATCCCGGTTCAGCGAGGGCAGGCGAGCGTCTTCGCGGCAGCGTCGAGTTCCACTCGCCAGGGGACGTCACTGGCGTCGGTCGGGATTGAGACTTCGGCTGAACCCGTGGCCTGCGGGAGGGCGGTGGCGAAGAGTTCGCCAAAACGCGCCACCTTCAAACCGATTTCAGCGCCGGGAGCGGTCCGGTAGTTGAAGCCGCCGGGGGGCAGTTCGATCTGGAAGGAGGCCGACTTGCCGCGGCCGGGGATTAGGGCGAGGCAGGATTGAGCGGGCTTCGCCTTGCCCCCTGTCGCCGCCAGCAGTTTCAGTGCCGGACCTTCTCGGTTGAGCTTGGGACTCGTGGTGGACACGGGAGCGATTTCGTAGTCCCTGAACAGCTGTTCGTCGGCCGCTTCGCGCGCCTGCTCGCCGGTCGCTTCAAGTTCGGCAAGGCTGTAGGCGGGGGAGCCGAACTTTTCCGCCGCTTCGTAGTACGCCCAGATCGGGAAGAGCATGTCCGCGTGCGAGTGGGTCGTTTTTTCATCCTCGACTACGCGGAAGCGGTCGACCTTCCCACGGCTCAGCTCGACCGCGGCGAGGGTTGCCCGATTGGTTTCCCCCTCGGCCCGAAAGAGCTGCCCGCCGGCGCGAAAGTCGGCGACGTTCGCCATCAACGAGAGCCCGAAGACGATGGTGGCGAACGCTCCGATCGCCGTCGTCCACCTGATCTCCCTCGCCAGCTCGGCGACCAAGAGCAGGCTGAGAATGCCGCCCAGATAGACGTAGCGGCCCGAGCTCGGGGTGCGCGCCGGGCTGAGGCCGGCGGCTACCAGGGCGAGGTAGATGACCAGCGTGGCGATGACCGTCCAGAAGTAGATCGAGCGCGGGGCGCGGCGGACGTGCAGGGCGATCAGCCCGGCGAAAATCAGAGCCAGCGGGTAACCCCAGTCCGGGCGGATTTCGAGCACCACAGGCAGTCCGATGCTCCCGGGAACCCGGAAGAGGCCGGTGATCGCAGCGGTGATCGCCGCCATCTGATCGGCAGCGCCGCTGAAAAGCGCGCTGATCGATTCGGCCGTCACTTCCGTTTGGCCGAACTTGCGGGCCCAAATGAACCAGGCGACGTACAGCGCGGCGGGAACGAGGACGACCCAAACTCGCCGCCACTGGGATCGGCCGCCAAGCCAGATCGAGACCAGGGCCCCCAGGCCGAAGGCGATGCCGACGCTGAAGGAGGCAAGGGAGGCCGCCAGTAGAAGGCAGGCGGCGATGTCGCCACCCCGGGTGCGGCGCTGCAGCGCCAAGAGCATCCCCAGGCCACCGGCCATCCCGGTCAGGTTGGGTAGCTCGTAGCCACCCACCAGGGTGTCCCAGCAGACCCCGAAGAGGGCAACCAGCACGGTGAGCGCGACGGCAACGGCGAGCTGCACACGGGTGCGCACGAGCTGGAAGAAGATCGCCGCCACGATCAGGTGAAAGACGACCGAGACCGCCTGGTAGGGGACGTGGGAGGTGGTGCCAAAAGTGGCGAACATCCCCTTGTAGATCAGGCGGGGGAGAATTATGAGGTGGCCGTTCTGGGGCGCGAACAGCGTTTCCAGCGCGAAGCCCCGGTAGACGACTAGGTAGTTCCACTCGTCGTTGATGAAGGTCTGGCCCGTTCCCCAGGCAAGGATCAAGACGGCCGCGAGGGCGAAGGCGAGGGCGAGCACCGCGTAGGCGACCCGCATCTCGCCGACTCGGCGGGCCCAACCCGCGAAGCGCGCCACCAGCGCATCGATCGTCTTCAGCGGGTTGACCTGCGGGCTCGGATCGATCCGCTCCGGCCTCGTGTCCCTGGAACCCATGCGGCGGGCAGTCTAGACCGGGGCGTCGGCCGGACACACGACGGTGCGGGCGCCGGCCACGATGCCGGCTTGCCAGGGCACGCCGCTCTTATCAGCGGGAATCGGCAGAGAGGTGGGGCCAATCCGTTCTGACAAGGAGAGGGCCAAGGTGTCCCCAAACCTCCCCAGCGAGACGGCGACCGGCGAGGACGAGGCGTACGCCATCCCGCCCGGTGGGAGCCGCAGGACCGCTTCGGCCTTGCCGCCGGCGGGCAGGAGGGTCACGCAGGTGCCGTGCCGCACGGCCTTGCCACGCCCGGCGGAGAGTGCGATGACCTTGCCGCTCCGCCCCGAGGAATCGAGGGCAGCGCCCGGGTGGGGGGCAATTTCAAAGATGCGGGCGAGCTCTTCGTCGGCGATCTGGCGATCACCGGGCGAGGCCGTCCTCAGTTCGGCTTCGGAGTACGCGGGCAGGCCGAAGTCTGCCTTCAGCTGGTGCGCCGTTTCGATGTTGAAAGTCATCGCGCCCGGTGGATCCTCGACCAGCACCGGTGCTGGGGCGGCGTTGCCGGCGACCTCCACGGCCGCCAGCTTGGCGCGAATCGTCGCCGCCTGACCGCGCCAGAACTGGGCACTGTCGCTGAGTTCGGCGATATTCGCGCAGATCGAGAAGACAAACGCCACCCCGACCACCGCGAGCACTGTGCGGCTGGGCCGGTAGGGCCCACAGAGCTCCGCGACCGCGAGCAGGGTGAGGATCGAGCCGAGGTAGACGAGCCGCGTGTCGAAAGTGTTGCGGAACTGGTTGAGCGCGATCCCGACCAAGAGGAAGTAGACGACCAAGACGACGACGGCGACGAGGGCGTCGCGGCTCGGCTTCGGCGGGCGGCGCAGGCGCACGATCAGCAGTGCGGCCAGGCCGACGACCAGGGCCGGCCCCCAGGTAGTCCGGATCGGCACCGGGTTGGCGTCGGGCCCCGGCCCGTTCGGCGTCGTGAAGAGGCCGGTGATCCCCGAGAGCGCCGCGCTGAGCTGATCGAAGAAGGCCGAGCCGAGCACCTTCAGGTTGTGTACGTAAATCGTCTGCTCATGGAACTTCCGCGCCCAAAGGACCCAGGCGCCGTAGAGGACGACGGGGCCGAGCACAACCCAGCAGCGGCTCAGCCGCAGGCCCGGCGGGCGCAGGACGAGCGCCAGGGCGCCGCCGGCGGCGAAGGCGACGCCGATACTGAAGGAGGCAAGCGACATCGCCAAGAACAGCGAGGCAGCGACATCCCCCCAGAGGCTTTCGCGGCGCAGGGCGAGGAGCATCGCCAGGCCGGCGGCGATGCCGATCAGGTTGGTGATCTGGAAGGTCGGGATGAGCACGTCGGCGCCAGCGCCGTAGAAGAGGATCAAAGTCGCTGCAGCAAGGGCGAGTAGATCCCCGACCGCGTTCCTGATCAGGGCGAAGAGCATGCTCGCCACCGCTGCCGAGAGGGCCAGGTTGAGCAACTGGTACGGCAGCTGAGATTCGATTCCAAAAATCTCGAACATCGCCTTTTGGACGATCAGCGGCAGGACGATGAGATGGCCGCCATGCGGGGTCAGCAGCGATTCCAGCGACCACGGCAGGTAGGCATAGATGTAGGCCCACTGGTCGACGACCGGGGTCTGGCCGCGACCGAGGTAGAGCAGCAGGAGCGTCGAGGCGGCAATCGCGCCGACCAGCACCAGGATCGAACGGCGACGCGTCAAAGCGCTCGTCAGGCGGCGCGCTGACCGAAGTAGGCGGAGCCGGAGAGGGCTCGGTCGAAGCCAGACCAGGACTCGCCGGCGGGGAGCTGGCGCTCGAGGCGGTCGAAGCTGCCGAGGCGGCCGCCGAGGTTGTCGATCATGTGGACGAGGACGGCCTCGCGGGTTGCGGGGACGACCGGGGAGCCGTGTTCGAGCGAGCCGTGGTGGGCGAGGATGATGTGCAGGACCGCCTGGGCGAGGGCGGGATCGAAGCTGGGGATGTCCTCGATCTGGCGGCGCACCTTGTAATAGCCGAGCGGGATCTCGCCCTGCAGGCGACCGGCGTCGGTCAGGTCGATCGCGAGCGGGTCGTCGTTGTAGGCCTCGGTCTTGCCGATGTCGTGCAGCAGGGCGCCGGTGACGGCGACGTCGCGATCGATGCCGGGGAAGTAGGCGGCGGCGGCGCTGACCGCCTGGGCGACCGAGACGGTGTGCTCGAGCAATCCGTGGCGGTAAGCCTGGTGGTATGTCTTGGCGGCGGGGGCGTCACGAAAGCGGGCCCAGTTCTCGGAGTCCTCGCCGAAGAAGCGCTCGAGCAGGTAACGCAATTGGCGATCCTGGATCGTCGCCAAGAGCTCGCGCAGGCCGCTCTCGAGGAGCTCGAAGGAGACCTCGGACTCGACCGCGAGATCCTCCTCGCGGTACTCCTCGGGCGCCGCCTCGCGCAGGCCGCTGAGCTTGATCTTCGCCCCCCAACGCTCGCTCATCTCAAAGACGCCGCTGACGTGGACCGGGGTGCCCGGGGCGGCGAGCGCGTAGAGATCCTCGGCCTCCTCCCAAGCGACCGCCTCGGCGCTACCGCCGGCATCGCCGAGGACGAGCCGCAACCAGGGCTCGCCGCTGCGCTTGCGCCGCAGCTCGCGCTGGCGAACCGCGTAAACGCTGCCGACCCGCTGCCCGTCCTGCAGCTCGCCGAGCGGCACCCTTGCCGCGATCAGTGTGTCGGTGAGGGCTTGCTGTTCCATCTGTAATCCAAAGTAGTGACCGCTGCGGACGGTTATGTGACGTCACACTTTCCCGCACTTTGCAGGGGTAATGCAACGCAACGGAGGAAACTCAGAGCACTGAGCCGAGCCAGTGTCCGGCGGCGATCGCGGCGAAGCCGACGATCAGGGACAGGCCGAGGTTGAGCCAGACGAGGTGTGCGTGGCCGGCGTCGGCGAGCCGGTGTGAGTCCAGCATCCAGGTGGAAAACGTGGTGAAGGAGCCGATGCCGCCGCCGGCGACGATCACCAGCGCCTGTCCTTCCAGCGCGGCGCCGGCGACGAGGCCGAGTGCGAGCGTGCCGGCGAGGTTGATCGCCAGCACCCCGAGCGGGAATGGGTGGTCGCTGCGGGCGGCAAAGGCCGAGTCGATCAGGAAGCGCGCCGTGGCCGCGGCGCCGCCGAGCAGGGCCACCGCGACCCAGCCGGCGGGGCTCACTCGGCCACCTCGGGGCGGCGCTCGAGCGCGATCCCGGCCCGCACGGCGATAAAGCCCGCGGCAAGAGTGACGCCGAGATAGGCGACGGCCCGGCCCAGGTGCCCGCCGTCGACCATTTCGAACAGCTCCAGTTGCATGGTCGAGAAGGTGGTCAGCGTGCCGCAGATTCCGGTCGTGAGAAACGGGTGGGCGAGGCTGTCCTCGGGGTGGTCGCTGAGGCGGGCGAAGAAGTAGCCGAGCGCCAGCGCGCCGACCATGTTGACGACGAGGGTTCCCCAGGGCCAACCGCCGGCAGCGTGCGGGCTCGCCTCTGCGAGGCCGACGCGGACCAGAGCGCCGAGCACGCCGCCAACGTAGATCGCGGCGAGGCGGCGAAAGTCGAATGACGTGGGGCGCATCGGGGGTCTCCTATCAGCGTCGATGGACGTTGGTAGGGACTGTCAGCGGACCAAATCCGCGCTTATGAAGGAGCGAGCCCCATCGCTCGAGTGAGAGGTTAACCGCTCGGATCCCCGACTCGCGCAACGATCCCGTCAACCATCCTCCAGACTGCCTCGATCCGGCCAGGGGGGATCGGTAGATCAGCGGTTCTCCGGCGCACCTCCGCCGGATCGGCGAGACCGTGGCGGAGCGCCTCCTCGACGAACTCCGCCGCAAATGCCCCTACCGCGTCGTCTCGATGATCCGCCGGCGCTCCTGCTCGTTGAGGACACCGGCGAAGGGGCTGTTCTGGCGTAGGTCCCTGCCCTCTTGGCTGTCGGCGGCGATCGCCCGGGCAATCTCGGCGATGGGCCGGACGCGCAGCGCCCGCCAGCGCTCGGCGTAGCGGGGGTGGAATCGACCCGCGCCAGAAAGCTGCTCGATCCTCTCCCCCGCATCTTCGACCATCCGGTCGTCAAGGCGGTCGGCGAGAAGTGCGTGGTAGAGGAGGGCGCGCCGCTCCGCAGTGCGGTGCGCATCCGCCTTCGAGGACCGGATCTCTCCCCTGGGGTCGGCAAAGCGACCAAGCTTCGACGCGGCCTCCCTGCGCTGCTCCAGCGCCGCTGCAAGCGGGTGCCGGTGGCGCGCTTCGTCGATCAGCTCATCGATCGCCCCCCGCAGCTCGACGACGAATTGCCTCGGCACCTCGCGGCGACCGCGCGGCGTCAGCACGATCGGGATCTGCTTGGCGGCTACCCAGCGGTCGAGCGCGGTTTGGCTGACGCCGAGAATGTGGGCGGCGCGAGAGCGCGAAAGGGTCGGCCCGAGCCGCGCCTCCAGCTCGCGCCGCACCGGCGCGATATCTGCCGCAGCCTGCGGAATCCGCTCTGCGCGGCGCAACCGCACGATTCCGTCGACCAGCTTGACGCTTTCGGAAACGCTTGCCATCGAGCCATGGTGGTGGAATTTATGTTGAGAAAAAAGGGCTCAATTCCTCAACATATAAACCAGCCTGATCAATGGCTGCACCCCGAGTTCGCACGGCGTGCGAGGTTCTGACAGGGTGCCTGCGATGAAGCTCTGCAGTGTTGCCACATCTGAAGGCATACGCGGGCTTGGGATCGTCGAGGGAGAGGAGGTTGTCGACCTCTCCGGGGCCAGGGTTCCGGCTGAACCTGCGGCCGCAATGGCCGCGGCCGGACAGGGCGGCCTGGAGGAGCTCGCTGCCCGAGCACCGCGTCTGCCGATTTCCGAGACGCGCCTGCTCGCCCCGGCCGCCCCCCGCAAGTACCTGGCGATCGCGCTCAACTACGCCGACCACATCGCCGAGATGGGGATGGAGGCGCCGCAGTGGCCGGTCTTCTTCAACAAGCAGGTGACCTGCGTGACCGGGCCGGGGGCCGAGGTGCACATGCCGAAGGTCTCGACCCTGCTCGACTACGAGGCCGAGCTGGCGCTGGTGATCGGGGAGCGCTGCCGCCACGTGCCGGTCGAGCGCGCCCATCAGGTGATCGCCGGCTACACCTGCGCCAACGACCTCAGCGTCCGCGACTGGCAGGGCCGGGCGCAGACGATGACGATCGGCAAGTCCTTCGACACCCACGGGCCGCTCGGGCCATGGCTGGTCACCCCGGATGAGGTCGGCGATCCACAGGACCTACGGGTGCGCTGCTACGTCAACGACGAGCTGCGCCAGGACGCAAGCACCGCCGAGATGGTCTTCGACTGCTTCCAGCAGGTCTCCCACCTCTCCGAAGCATTCACCCTCGAGCCCGGCGACGTGATCGCCACCGGCACCCCGGCGGGAGTCGGCATCGGCCGCAAGCCGATCCGCGAGAACGTGCTCCACGTCGGCGACACGGTCCGGGTCGAGATCGAGCGAATCGGCGAGCTGGTCAACACCGTGGTCGAGGAGCCCGAGGGCTACCTCGCGGAGCCGCCGGACCGCTAGCGGCGGTGCACGGCGGTCGCGGTCGCCTGGTCGCGGGGGCGGACGATGATCTCGTCGACGTTGACGTGGGGCGGTTGGGCGAGCGCCCAGCGGATGCACTCGGCTACGTCCTCGGCGCTGAGCGGCCGCATGCCGTCGTAGACCTTCGCCGCCGCGTCCTCATCGCCGCCGAAGCGAACCAGCGAGAACTCGGTCTCAACCATCCCCGGCGCGACCTCGGTGACCCGCACCGGCCGGCCCAGCAGCTCCTGGCGCAATACGCGCAGCATCGCTCGCTGGGCGTGCTTGGCGGCGTTGTAGCCGGCGCCGCCGAGGTAGGGCTCGATCGCGGCGATGCTGGTGACGCCGACCACGTGCCCGTCGCCGGACTCGATCAGCTTCGGCAGCAGCGCCCGCGTCATCCGCATCTGCCCCAGCACGTTCGACTCATACATCGTCAACCACTGCTCTTCGTCGGCCTCCGCGATCGAGTCGAGACCGAGGGCACCGCCGGCGTTGTTGACCAGCACGTCGCAGGCGTCGAGCGCGGCGGCGAAGGACTCGACCGAGGCCGGATCGGTGACGTCGAGCGCGACCGCCTCGCCGCCGAACTCCTGCGTCAGCGCTTCGAGGCGGTCGAGGCGGCGGGCGCCAAGAACCACTCTGTAGCCCTCGCCGGCCAGCGCCCGCGCGGTCGCCGCGCCGATGCCACTGGAAGCGCCCGTGATCACCGCGGTTCGCATTGCGGCCGAGCCTAGCGCCTCGTCGGCAGACCCTCCGCCGAGCTAGCCGCGCAGGGCGAGCGCCTCGTCGAGGTGATCGAGCAGGGCGTCGAGCACCCGCGGGTCGAAGTGACTGCCGCGCCCCGCCCGCATGACCTCGAGCGCGTCATCCAGCGCCATCGCCGGGCGGTAGCAGCGGTCGCTGAGCAGGGCGTCGAAGACGTCGGCGACGGCGGTGATCCGCCCCTCGAGCGGGATCGCCTCGCCGACCAGACCCTGCGGGTAGCCGCTGCCATCCCAGCGCTCGTGGTGGGTGAGCGCGATCGTCGCGGCAAGGCGCAGCAGCTCGCTCTCGGAGTCGGTGAGAATCGCGCAGCCAACGGTGGTGTGGCGCTCCATCACCTCGCGCTCCTCCGCGGTCAGCGGGCCCTGCTTGCGCAGGATCTGGTCCGGGGTCGCGACCTTGCCGACGTCGTGCATCGGCGCGGCGGTGCGCAGGAGCAGGACGCGGTCCTCGTCGAGGCCCAGGTGGGTCGCCAGAAGTAAGGCGATATCCGCCATCCGCTTGACGTGCCTGCCGGTCTCCTCGTCGTGCATCTCCAGCGCCTTGGCCAGCCGCTCAACGGTCTCCTGGCGCGAGGCCCGCATCTCCTCGATCGCCCGCTCCTGCGCCCGCGCCAGCTCTTCGCGCAGGTCTTCGGACTGCTTCTTGTCGGAGATGTCAGTTGAGATCCCGTAGATCCCGGTGATCTCCCCGGAGTCATCGACGAAAGGGAACTTGACGGTGAGGAAGGTCCGCTCGGGCTCGTCGCCAATTTGCAGCGTTTCCTCGCCCTCGAAGCCGGCTCCCTGCTCGAGCACCCTGCGATCGCTCTCGGCAACGAGCTGCTCCGCCGCGGGCGCCATGAGGTCGGCGTCGCTGAGCCCGATCATCTCGTTCGGCGTCTGCCCGACCACCTCGTGGGCAACCCGGTTGGCGAGCACGTAGCGCCGCTCCCGATCCTTGACGTAGATCGACACCGGGGCCCTGTCGACCAGCAGCTGCAGCCGCTCCTCCAGGGCCCTGCTGTGCGCCACCTGCGCCAGTTCGAGCCGGCGACGGCGCAGCGCGCTCATCACCGTGATCTGCAGCTGACCCGGCCAAAAGGGCTTGACCAGGTACCCGTGCACGCCGAAGGCGAAGGCCCTTCTGGCGACCTCCGGATCGTCGACGCCGGTGACCAGGACGACGGCGGTCAGGGGGCTGTCCCCGATGATCTCTTCCGCCAGCGTCAGCCCGGACTCGCCCGGCATCTGGATGTCGCAGAGGGCGAGATCGAACTCGCCTTCCCTCAGCTTCGCCCGTCCCTCCTCGACGTTGCCGGCGAACTCGCACTCGTAGTGCTCGCCCAGGGTGCGGTCGATCAAGCGCAGCACCTCCGGCCGATCGTCGGTGGCAAGGATGCGCGGGGGGCTCACGAGGTCGACTCGGCCCCGCTGCCCTTGCGATCGAGAAGTTCGCGGATCGCCCGCAGCAGTTCGCCGGCGCTGAACGGCTTCTCGATGAAGGCACTGCCGTTCTGCTCGGCCAGCGCCCCGGGCGCCAGCACCTCGTGGCTGTAACCGGACATGAAGACGATGGAGATTCCGGGGCGAAGCGGCTTGATCCGCTCAACCAGCTCGGTGCCGAGCATCTCCGGCATGATCACGTCGGTCAGCAAGAGGTCGATCGCTTGCTCCTGCTCACGGCATACCGCAATCGCCTCCTCGCCGACACCGGTGCCGATCACGCTGTAGCCGCTCTTGGTCAGGATCCGTTCGGCCATGCGGCGAACGTCCGGCTCGTCCTCGACGACCAGGATCACCTCGCCGCGACCCTGCGGGGCCGGCGCGGCGTGCACCCGCCCTTCGTCGGGGGATTTCGAGCTGACCGGCAGGTGGATCTTCATCGTCGTGCCGATCCCCGGCTCCGAGTAGACGTCGATCCGCCCACCCGCTCCGGTGACGATCCCGTAGACGGTCGCCAACCCCAGGCCGGTGCCGTCGTCCTTGGTGGTGAAGAAGGGCTCGAAGATCCGTTCGGCAGTCTCGGCATCCATGCCGACCCCGGTGTCGCTCACCTTCAGCCGCACGTAAGAGCCGGGGTTGGTGTCGGGATGCATGTAGGCGTATTCCTCGTCGAGCTCGGTCGACTCGACCTCAACCACCAGCCGACCGCCTTCGGGCATCGCGTCGCGCGCGTTGACCGCGAGGTTGACCAACACCTGCTCGAGCTGGCCGGGGTCGATCTCGATCGCCACCCGCTCCTCGCCGTATCTGGTCGTCAACTCGATCCGCTCGCCCAGCGCTCGCTGCAGCAGGTTCTCGAGGTCGGCGACGACGTCGCGCAGGTAGAGGACCTCGGGCTTGACCACCTCGCGGCGGCTGAAGATCAGCAGCTGGCGGGTCAGGGCCGCGGCGCGCTCGGCGGCGCGGCGGATTTCCTCGACGTCTTTCTGGGCACTCGACTCGGGGTCAAGGTCATCGGCGACGAACTCGGCGTAGTTGAGGATGACGCCGAGGATGTTGTTGAAGTCGTGGGCGATACCGCCGGCGAGCTGGCCGACGCTCTCGAGCCGGCGAGCGCGGTCGAGCTGTCGCTGCAGCGCCCGCTCCCGCTCGCTCTCGGCCCGCTCGCTGACGTCGCGAACCGCCGCGGTGGCAAGGGTCCCTTCCTCCGTCTCGATGCTGGAGAGGCTGATCTCGGCCGGGAACTCGGTGCCGTCCTTGCGCATCGCGAAGAGCTCCACGCCCGCTCCCATTGGCCGCGTGCGCGGCTCCTCGAAGTACTCGCGCCGATGGTCGGGGTGCGAGGCGCGGAAGCGCTCGGGGATCAGATCCTCGACATCCCTGCCGAGCAATTCACCGCGCGAAAAACCGAACAGAACCTCTGTCTGACCGTTGGCGAGCACGATCTGACCTTTGTCATCCACTCCGACAATCGCGTCGGGGACCGCCTCAAGCAGCTGCCCGAAGGTCGAAGTGGTAATTCCAGTGGCGGCTGGATTTTCCACAGTTTGTCCGGCTCACTCCTTCCTGCCGGTTGCACAGTCGGGTTAGACGGTAACAGTCCCCAGGTGATCTGCCAGTACACACTGTTTATCGATACGCCTGTTATTACAGGTACGTATTTTCACTTAGCATAATTGAGAGTAAAAAGGTGAATTTTTACCAGTCCCGCCGGGGGCGTAGCCTGACTGAACTTGACCTTCGCGCGCGCGACAGCCCTCCTCCTCGCCATCGCGGCCCTATTGCCTGCTGCCGCGGTCGGCAATAGGGCCGACGCGGCCTCCCACACCGTTGTCCTCGTGCTCGAGAACCATGAGCTGGGCGAAGTCATCGGCGCCGGTAGCGCCCTCGGCAAATTGGCGCGCAGAGGCGCCCTGGCCACGAACTACCACGCGATCGCCCATCCCTCTCTGCCTAACTATCTGGCGCTACTGGGCGGCTCCACCTTCGGGATCAGCGACGACTGCACCGATTGCCACGCCTCGGGACCGAACCTCGCGACCCAGCTTTCCACCGCCGGAATCTCCTGGCGCGCCTACATGGGCAGCATGCCGGAAGCCTGCTTTCGTGGCGCCGAAGCGGGTGAGTACGTGAAGCGGCACAACCCCTTCATGTACTTCCCCTCGATCGTCTCCCGGCCGCGCCTCTGCCGCCGAGTCATGCCGGAAACGGGGCTGGAACGGGCGCTCGCCAGGCGCTCTCTGCCTAGCTTCGTCTGGATCGGCCCAAATCTCTGCGACGACGGCCACAGCTGCGACTTCAGTGTCGCCAACGAATACCTGCGGGAGCTTTTGCCACGGTTGCTGGCGCAGCTTGGCCCGCACGGGCTGCTCGTCGTCAGCTTCGACGAGGGCACCTCCGATGCTGCCTGCTGCGACGGCGCGGTCGGCGGCCGGGTGGCGACGATCCTCGCCGGCCCCGAGGTCCGTCGCGGCATCCGGCTCCCGCGTCCCTACTCCCACTACTCCCTGCTGGCGACGCTCGAGGACCGTTTCGGGGTGCGGCGCCTGCGGCGGGCGCGCTCCGCGCGGTCACTGAGCGCCGCCTTTCGCACCCGCCGCCCGTCGGCCGCCCTCAGGCCTGCTGGTGTTTTCTCAGCTTCGCGACACCCTTGACGCAGCGCGAGAACGCCGTCCCCGTCTCGCCTTTGACGTGCTTCTTGCTCTGGCCCTTGCAGTAGACGCCATAGGCCTTGGCCTTTTCCGGCATCCCGGCACTTGGGCCCGGGGTCTTTTCGGGCTTTTCGGGAGCCGGGTTGTATTCCGGACCGTTGCCGTGCCCGTTTCCGTGGCCGGCGGGCGGATTCGCGACGACCGTGGCCGGCACCACGGTCAGAACCAGGGCCGCGAGCGTCGCGGCTACCTTCGTCTGCAGCTTCATATCTGCCTCCTGTTCGATCCGCCCGAGCGGGCGTCGTTCGTAATCGCTCAATTGCAGGAACGGCGATGGAGGGGTCCCGTCAGGGCCTAACCTGAGATTGCGGCCGTCAGGGCTTCTTGCCGACCCCGTGCTGGGGCGGCGTTGCTCCGGCTGCGGTCGCGGCCGAGTCCTCAGGGCCGGATTCGCTCGACGGACCCGCTTCTTCGCCTTTACTCGGAGGAGCGGGGTGTTCCGGATGGACGGGCTTCGAGGACTGCCCGGGGGGTACTCCCGCGGAAGAGCCGTGGCCGGAGTTTTTGTGGGCGGCGGCGGTTTCCTGGCCGTGCTCGGCCGCGGCGGGATGCTGCTTCACATGTCCCTTGCCGCTGGGGCGTTCGCCGGCCTTTCCATGGGAGGACCCGGGCGCCCTCGCATTCGCACCGGGTGCGCCCCCCTGGCCGCCGCCAGTGCTCGCCGGAGCGTCTGCGGGCTTCGCAGGCCCGTGTTCGGTCGCCTGCCCGGCGTTGCCCGAGTTCGGCTGGGATTCCGCCTGGCGCGCGGAACCCGTGGAGTTGGCCGGTCGGGCTTGCCCGTGCGCAATGACCGTTGTCGCCTCCCCCGGCGTCACGCCTGAATCGGCCTGCGACTCTGCCGCCGGCAACCGCCGCGACTCGGCCTTCGAGTCGCCGCCGCCCGGCAGGCCGAGGTCGATCAGGCCGCCGCGCTCGGCCGCACCGGTGCCAATCGCGGCGATCGCCAGCACAGCGGCGGCGCCTTTCAATGCCGCCGAGGATCCGAGCGTCTTGGCGGCACCACCCGCAACGACCGCCCCGGCCGTGGTTGCGCCGGCGCCGCCGGCGGCTCCACCGCCGAGCAGGCTCTGGAAGAGACTCGCCGCGGCGGCAGCCGGCAATGGCGCCAGCGCGGCGAAGTTCCGCTCCCGATCCTCGATCTCGTCACCGAAGCGCCGGCAGTCCGGGCAGGAGCGCAGGTGTGCGCGGATGTCGCGGCGGCGGGTGACGCGGCCATCGCCGCCGGAGAGCGCCTCGGTCACCGTCACGCAGTCCATGCCCCGGCCCTCATCCATCTGGTGCAGGCTGAGGCGCGCCTCGTAGAGGGTCTGGCGCGCAACCGCGGGGGAGGTGTCGAGTGCGCCCGCGATCCCGGCGAAGTCGAGCCCGGCGAGCTCGCGCATCACCAGGGCGCCGCGCTGGCGCTCGGGCAGCTCGTCGATATCGGCGAGAAGGCCGCGCAGGCGCTCGCGCGAACTCAGGTCGTCCACCAGCGGCGGCCCCGGCGCGGCGAGCTCGGCGCCCAACTCGCCCGTATCGCGGCGGCGGCGCAGCACCTCGATCGACTCGTTGTGGGCAATCCGGTAGAGCCAGGACCTCAGCTTGATCTCCCGCTGCTCGCCGGGCAACGCCCGCAACACCTTCAGCATCGTGTTCTGCAGCGCGTCCTGGGCGTCCTGCGAGTCGCCGACGATCGACGCGCAGTAGCGGTAGAGCGGCTGGTGGTAGCGCTCGAAGATCGCCGCGAAGGCGCGCTCCTCCCCATCGGCCGCCCGCTGCACCAAGCGCTCGTCGGAAAGCAGGCTGCTCATCTGACGCTGTGCGCATCGAGTGCCATCTCCTCAAGGGTAGGGGCCTTGGCTCATTGCCGAAACGGCCCGCCGGCCAAGTTGTCAGTGCCTTGCCGGGTAATGGCTGACAAACAGACGACCCCGGCGTTCCAAACTGCAGCCCGTTTTTGGGATACCTCGGAGGGAGATCAAATGGTTGGTGCGGTAATCGGACTGCTGATCCTGATCGCGATCGTGCTCGTCCTGCTCAAGGTCGCCGTCGCCGGGGGCATCCTCGGCCTGATCGCGATCGTGCTGCTCGTTCTGCTGCTGTTGGGACGGATCTAACGACCGAGGAACCGCCAGATACCAATTTGGGAACGATCAGTTCAAGTTGATCGGTTCCGGCGCCGATTAGTGCCACATGCGCTTGGCCCAAGCATTGCCGAACGCCTGACTCAGAGGTGATAGAGCAACCGTGCCGACCGCCGGAAGCGTGCGTCGACCCTCAGCGTCGAATGGTCGATTGACCCCCGCATAAGGGGGCAAACCGTTCAGTCAACGCCACCCGCGCTCAAGACAACAGCGATGGCGAGGTGGTGTCTGCACCTGTTTCGAGACATAGGGAGACACCGAATGAAGGGAGCTCTCCTGTGGCGAAGGTGCGGTACCTGGTGTTGCCCTGCGCGGCATGAGCAGCACGCGCTGCTGGGTGGTTCTCACCGCTGCGAGGTGCGCAACTCCAGCTCCTGGCGCGCCTCACCAGCGAGGACGACGGCATTGCTTGACACCCGCTGGCGCGCCGGCAACGCGGCGGCGCGATCGAGCAGCGAACGAGAGGCAACGACGCGCTCGTCACGCTCGCTGGACTGCTCGCCATTGTGCTTCTCGGTCATAGCGACGACCGACTGTGCCGGCCCTACTCCCACCGCCGGACTGCCGGATTCCAGGTTGAGCCGCGCGCGTCCCGGAGCCCGTCGATGAAGTCGACCACTGCATCGACGACCTCGGCAAAGCGCTCTGGCAGGCCTGGCAGGCTGACGCGAGCCCGGAACGCCTCCCAGGGCTGCTGGCGTGTCGCCCGCAGGGTTTCGAGAAGCGGTCCAAGGGGATGCACCTCGTGGCCGCGGTGCTCGGCAACCCTGCGCAGTGCGTTGCGCAGGGACTCGGCCTCAACGGGGTGAATCTGCGAGAGCAGATAGACGTCGCCGTAATCGCGGTCGCGGGTGTTTGCGTCGCCGAGGAACATCATCGTGTCGGCCTTCTCGGCGATCACGCTCTCCAGTGGATTGCCCAAGAGCGGAAAGCCTTGGTCGCCGAGAAGCGTCGGATAGTCGATCTGCTGCGGCTCGACCGGGTCGCCAAAGGACAGATCGAGCCTGAGCTTGAGCTCGGCACCGCCGAGACTCGCCGGCAGCGCGAGGCGTATGCCCTCGTAGTCGGCCCCTTCACGGATCGTCGCGATCGAGATCGCGGTGGTGTCGAAACCAACGCCATCGGCCATCGAGATCGAGGCGATATCCTTGATCGCGGCTCGGAGGCTGCGCTCGTCGTTGGCCAGGCCGCGCGCGAGCAGGTCGGCGTCTCGCGTTCCGCGCCGCACGTCCAAGGCCGCGAGCAGCATCCCACCCTTGAGGATGAGCTTGTCGGCGAATCGCGACTCGGCCAGGCGGGCCAGGAAGCGCTCGTGGATGTAGAGCTCGAAGAGCTGCTGCGTATTGCGACCCTGGTCGCGGGCGAGCTTCTGAAGATCGAGATAGGCCCGCTGGGGCGTGCGCTCGGTCACGCCAACAGAGGCTCCATCGCCTCGGCCATGACGGAGCCGACGCGCAGATGGCGTGCCAGCGCGAGCAGCTCAACCGGCCTGGCATCGCCGCCCTGGAGGTACCTGCGGAGCGCGCCCAGCGCCAGATCTCGACCCACGCGCGAGCGAAGGCGCATGAGGTCGACCACAGTCCGCTCCTTGGAGCTGATCGCGATCGTCTCGCCCGAGTCGATCTTCTTCATTTCGCGCCCGAGCGAGAACGTCGCCGCAGCGAAGACGTGGACCCGCGTGGGCGGATAGACGATCCTCGGACGATGCCTCCCGCGAGCTATCGCCAGGTGAACCGCGCCGGGCATCTCGTCGCTCAGGTCCCAGAAGCTGGCGGCAGAGTTGAGGCAGATCATCCCCTCCGGCGCCCGGTGGCAGACGGCTACCAGATCGAGGTGAGCGGTCGCCGGAGCATCGGCGACGCGAAAGACGCCCCGCGACAACTCGATCAGCTCGCCGCTGTCTCGCAGCCGGTAAAGGTCCTCCCAGCGCGCACCGCTCTCGATCAACTCTGCGGCCGATGAAATCCCGCCGGCACGACGCGCGATGTCGATCACCTCGCTCGATCTCATGGATGAAAGTCTACACACTTAGAAGCTACATGTGCAGGATTTCATCCACCGGCGGGCATCGAGATATGCCGCGAGATTGGCGAGCGACGAGGCGACCCCGGCCTCGTGATCGGATGCCGAGGTACCCGACGGCACATGGTCGGCCCGAACGGAGGCCTCGGTGCCGCCCTCGATCTCAGAGCGTCCAGGTCATCGTCATCGTGCCCGGCGAAGGATGCTGGCTCGAACGGGGGAGGTCTCGATTCCCAGATCGAGAGTCGTGTTCGCCTCAGTTCGACCTCCAGACACGAATCGGCGTCCGTGATCTTTTGCCGATCACGGTTTCGCACTAGGCCACAGCCAGGTCTGCCGGAGCCCAATCAGCGTTTTCTGGCGTGAGCCTCGAACGACCCAAACCTGTCCACGTGCAGGCAGAAAGCGATGGCGAGGGTGGGAATCGAACCCACGACACCACGATTTTCAGTCGTGTGCTCTACCAACTGAGCTACCTCGCCTGGAAGCGCAAAGCCGAAGCTTGCTGGGCGAAGGCTAGCGACCGGGCGGCGAGGAGGCTGCTTGCATTGGGCCGGTGAAATCGATGCGGACAGCGATCGGGGTGGCGGCACTGTTCGCCATCGGCGCGGCTCTTGCTTCGGGTGGTTCGGGCGCCGACACGGTTCGGCAGCGCTACCTGCCGCAGAGCAACTCGCTGCGGACTGTCGCGAAGTTCGGCACGGGCCAAACCGTGACGGTCCACTCGCTGGGCGAGCCCGACGCCGTTCGTGCCGATCCCCGCTGGCTCGCGGCGGCGCGACCGCTGGGCGCGGGGGCGCCGGCCTGGGCACGGCGGATGTACCGGCGCTCGCTGCTGGTCCTGCACGCGCTCACTGACGAGCGCACTGGTGCGGTGGAGGCAGGCGCCCGGGTCGGCTGGAACTACGTCTGGCCCCGCGATGCCGGCACGGTTGCGATCGCGCTCGCGGGAGCGGGCTACCGGGGCGACGCGAGGCGCATCGTCGGCTTCCTGGAGGGGGTCGACATCAGCGCCGCGGCGCGATTCCAGAGCAACGGCGCGCCGGTCGGGGGACGCTCCGCCCAAGGCGACGCGGCCGGCTGGATCGCGGCGGCGGCCAAAGCGGCGCACCTCCCAAGCCCGCAGGTGAAGCAGCCTTGGCGTGGACTGAACGACTACCAAGAGAACGGCGCCGGCGATTTCCTCGCCAACGCGATCGCCTCAGGGTCCCCGCACGTGCGGGCGCTCTTCGAGACCCCGTCGGGCCGGCTCTCGCGCCGCGCGGGCGATCCTGACTCAGGGCTCGACTCGGCCGCTGCCTGGGCGGTGCGTCCCTTCCCGCACCCGGCGCTCTACCCGCTCGTGCGCCGCACCTTGCTGCACTTGGCCGCGACCAGCGGGCGCTTCGGCATCGTCCCTTCCGAAGACTGGGACGGTGGCGTCGACCCCTGGACGGCGCCCACCGCCTGGACCGCCTGGAGCCTCGCCGCGCTCGGCGAGCGCCGGGCGACACTGCACCTGATGGCAGAGCTGCGGCGAGCGGCGACACCGTCGGACTTGCTCCCCGAGCGCGTCGACGCCAGCACCGGCACCCCCACCTCGACCACGCCCCTTGCCTGGTCCCACGCCTTCACGATCCTCGCCCTGCGCCGGCTCTGGCCTGAACCAAAGTGAAACGCGTTACGGCTGTGAGAGATCCGTAAAACGTTGCACACCCCGAGAGGGTTGCGACTACAGCGCCGCGAGTGCCAACTCAACCGCCTCGCGGGCCGACCTGGCCGGCGTCATGCCCGGCGCGTCGGCCATCCGCTCGCGCCCGTTCAGCTCCCAGCTGCGCAGGGCGATCACGCTGCGGCCGATCGCCCGCGCGAAGCCGATCTCCGAGAGCGTCCCCCACTCTCCGCCGATCGCGACCACGACCTGGCCGGAGGAGACGACCGCCAGGTTGCGAGCGTGGCCGATGCCCGTCGCCACCACGTGCGTGCAGAACTCGTTCGCTTCGTCCACCTCGTGCCCCGGAACGATTCCGATCGCCTCGCCACCGGCCTCTCTCGCCCCACGGCACGCAGCCTCCATCACCCCACCCATCCCGCCGCAGACCACCGTCACCCCCGCCTCGGCCAGAAGCCGCCCGACGTCCCTCGCCAGCCGCTCCACCTCGGAACCAAGCTCGGCGCCGCTTGAACCGATGACGGCGACCTGACGCCGGCGCTCGGACGGGAGAGGGTGGGCCTCACCGGAACCTCCCTGCTGTTCGTGACGGTGAGGCCCACCCTCTCCCGTCACTGCGCCCCCTTCATCAGCCTCATCAACTCCAACGCGCCGCTCTTATGCAGCGGTTCGTTGAGGTTGCCGCACTTGGGGCTCTGCACGCAGGAGGGGCAACCCGACTCGCAGGGGCACTCGTCGATCAGTCGCTCGGCGTCGCCGAGCAGGCGCTCGAACTGCTCGTAGCCGCGCAGCGTGATCCCCACCCCGCCGGGATGGCCGTCGTAGATAAAGATCGTCGAGCGGCCGGTCTGGAAGTGGACGTTGGTCGCGAGGCCGCCGATGTCCCAGCGGTCGCACATCGCAATCAGCGGCAGCACCGCGATCTGGCCGTGCTCGGTGGCGTGCAGGGCGCCGAGCAGGACGTCGGGCGGCAGCGCTCCGCTGAGCCGGTCGGGCAGCACGTACCAGAGGGCCTGGGTGGCGAACTGCTGCTCGGGCAGCTCCAGCGAGACGATGTCGAAGGGCTCCTGCTCGGAAATCGAGACCCGCTGGTAGGCGATCACCTGCTCGGTCACCGAGACCTCGCCGAAGTGCAGCTCGACCCCCGAGGTCGTGCGCTGCTCGCGCACCCGCTCGATGTAGATCTCAGTCTCCTTCTTCGGCCGCGTGTACCAGTCGCCGTCGAAGCGCGAGACGATCGCCCGCCGCCCCTGCACGTCGAGCTGCTCGACCTCATACGAACGGCCGAGGTGGAGGTAGATCGCCCCGGGGTGGATCGTGGTGAAGGCGCGCTCGGACTCGACCAGGCCAAGCATCTCGCCCGACTCGCGCTCGATCACCGCGACCGAGTCGGGCGAGGCTGAGCGCAGCGGCACCTTGGCGGCGACGAACTCACTGCTGCGCGGCATGATCCGCCCACCCGCCTGGCGCAGCTCACCGGCGGCGATCAACCGCTGCACCCGCTCGCGCCACTGCGGCCCGAAGACCTCGGCGTCCGCCTCGCTCAGTGGCAGCTCGTAAGCCGCCGCGACCATGTGCCGCCCGGCGATCTGCTCGCTGGCGTGGTCGAGGATCGCCGCCTCGACCGGGCGACCGATGAACTCGTCGGGGTGGCGGCAGAAGAACTGGTCGAGCGCGTCCTGGCCGGCGACGTAGACCGCCAGGCCGCGGCGCCGGCGCCCCGCCCGCCCCCACATCTGGCGCAGGCTGGCGACGGTGCCGGGGAAGGTGACGCAGATCGCCGCGTCGAGCTCGCCGATGTCGATGCCGAGCTCGAGCGCGTCGGTGGCGACCACCGCGAGCAGCTCGCCGGCGCTCAGCCGCGCCTCGATCTCGCGCCGTTGCTGCGGTGTGTAGCCGCCGCGGTAGGGCGCGATCCGCGCCGCCAGCTCGGGCTTGCCGCGCCGCTCCAGCGATTCGCGGGCGAAGCGCTGGATCAGCTCGATCCCGCGCCGGCTCTTCAGGAAACAAATAGTCCGCACGCCGTGGGAGACCAGCTCGGCGAGCAGGTCAGCGGCCTCCGACAGCGCCGAGCGCCGGGTCCCGGTCGCCTTGTCGATCAGCGGCGGGTTCCACATCGCGATCTCGCGCCCGGCCCGCGGCGCGCCGTCGTCGTCGATCAGCTCGAACGGCGTGCCGACCAACTCCTCGGCCAGCTCGACCGGGTTGGCGATCGTCGCCGAGGCGAGCAGGAAGCGCGGCTCCGAGCCGTAGGCGCGCGCCACCCGCCGCAGCCGCCGCAGCACGTTGGCGACGTGGGAGCCGAAGACGCCGCGATAGGTGTGGGCCTCGTCGACCACGACCCACTCGAGGTTGGCGAGGAAATCGCCCCAGCTCTTGTGGTTGGGCAGGATCCCGACGTGCAGCATGTCCGGGTTGGTGAGGACGAGGTTGTTGCGGCGGCGGATCGCCGGCCGCTCTTCCTTCGGAGTGTCGCCGTCGTAAATCGCCTCGCGCAGGCCGGGCGGGCGCAACGCCGCCAGCTTGCGAGCCTGGTCCTGGGCCAGGGCCTTGGTCGGGTAGAGGTAGAGGGCGCGGCGCTTGGGATCGCGGGCGATCCCGTCGAGCACCGGCAGGTTGAAGGCGAGGCTCTTGCCCGAGGCGGTGCCACTGGTGATCACCAGGTTCGAGTCGGCGGCCGTCCGCAGCGCTTCGCGCTGGTGCGAGTAGAGCCGCTCGACGCCACTTCGCTTCAGCGCTTCGACGAAGCCGGGATCAAGCGAGCGCGGCAGCGCCACCTCCTGCGCCCCCCGCGCCTCTTCACCGCTCTCAGCAACGATCCGCCCGTCCCTCCGCGCCGGATCCAGCGCGATTGACCAGGGCGCCCCCAACAACGACCTCGAAGTCACCCGGCACCCTCCGGCGGGGGCCGACGGGACTCAAACGTGTCGATATGTCCCGAAATCGGCCCATCGACCCCGTTGCGGATCGCGCTGGCGATACGCATCGCTTGCAGCGAGCTGCGGTCGTGGATGCGCAGGACGTCGGCGCCGGCGCGCACCGCCAGGGCGACCGCGGCGACCGTCCCCCACTCGCGCTCGCTCGCCGGCAGCCGCTCCTCCCAGGAGCCGGCGACGACGGCGCCGATGAAGTCCTTGCGCGAGAGCGAGACGTAGAGCGGCAGGCCGAGCGCGGCGAGCTCGGGCAGGCGCCGCAGGATCTCCAGGTCCTGCTCGGTGGTCAAGTCGAAGTCGAGTCCGGGATCGATCGCGATCTGCTCCTCGTCGACGCCAAGCTCGCGAGCGCGCTCGACTCTCCCCCCAAACCACTCGACCAGGTGCGCGACCACGTCGCCGTACTCAGGCGCCGGCCGGTCGACCCGCGGCGGTCCCTCGATGTGCATCAGCACGTAGCCGCAGCCCGTCTCGGCGACCAGCTCGAACATCTCCTCCGAGCCGCCGGAGATGTCGTTGACCGCGCCCGCACCCGCCTCCAGCGCCGCCCGCGCCACCTCGACCGAGAAGGTGTCGGCCGAGATCGGCACCCCCGCGCCCGCCATCCCCTCGATCGCCGGTACCAGCGCCGCGGCCTCGACCTCCGGCGAAACCGGCGGCCCCGCTTTTGCCGCCACCGCGCCCACATCGAGCATGTCGAACCCTGCCTCGACCAGCGCCAACCCGTCGGCAATCGCCTGCTCCGGGGTGCCACTGCGCGCCCCCTCGAACATCGAGTCGGCGGTGACGTTGACGATCCCGGCGGCCAGCGGCTGGGCCAGGTCGAGGCTGCGATCGGCGAGGCGCCAGCTCATCCGGCTACCGTAGCGACCCACCGATGGCACTGAGCTGCGTTTACACCGACCTCGACGGCACCCTGCTCGGCAAGGGCAGCTCGCTCTTCCGCGATGCCGAGGGCGGCTTCTCGCTGGCCCAGTCGCGCGGGCTGGAGGCCTGTCACCGGGCCGGGGTCGAGGTCGTGATCATGTCCGGCCGCCGCGAGCCCCAGGTCCACGAGGCCGCCCGCCTGATGGGCCAGACCTCCTACATCTACGAGGCCGGTTGCGCCTTCGCGATCGAGGGCGAGACGACCCTGCTGACCGGCGACCTCGTCCCCGACTCCGACGGCACGGTCTACGAGAAGATCGAGGCTCGCGGCATTCCCAAGCTGCTCTTTGCCCACTTCGACGGGCGGCTCGAGTACCACGCCCCCTGGCACCACGGCCGCGTCCTCTCCCACCTCTTCCGCGGCAAGGTCGACGTCGCCGAGGCCAACGACCTGCTCGGCCGCGAGGGCCACGGCGACCTGCGCCTGCTCGACAACGGCGCGATCGGTCGCGAGATGCCCACCGTCGAGGGCCCCACCCACGCCTACCACCTGGTCCCCAAGCTGGTCAGCAAGGCCGGCGCCGTCGCCGCCCACGCCCGCGCCCGCGGCTACGACCCCGCCGAGTGCATCGCCGTCGGCGACTCGGTCGAGGATCTCGAGGTCGCCGCCGCGGTCGGCCGCTTCTTCGTCGTCGCCAACGGGCCCGAGCGCGACCCCGGCCTGCGCGCCTCACTCGGCGCCTGGGACAACGCCACGGTCACCGAGGGAGCGATGGGCGACGGCTTCTACGAGGCGGTCGTCTCGACCCTGGTCGAGCGCCGCTGAGGATCAGCGGTAGCCCTCGAGGGCATAGGCATTGAGGAACTGCCGACGCCAGAAGTAAGTGCGCTCAACCTCGCTCAGCCGCGCCTGCTCACAGACCTCCGGCCACTCCGCCTCGATCGTCTCGATCTGGCGGTCGATGATCTGGCGAGCCTCGGCCTCGTTGAGGAGATAGGTAGGCGCCGCCTCGACGCAGCCGCTCAGCTGGCTCAGCCTGAACCCGTCGGGCGAAATCATCATCCCCTGCGAGGCGACCCCGCCACTGCGCGGCTGCGGGCAGATGTCATAGGCGGGCGTCAGCACCAGCGCCTCGCCGTCCCAGAAGGCGGCGTGGTTGCGGGCGTGGTCGTCGGTGTTGCCAACGAGGATGTTGAAGACGATCCGGCCGAAGAGCTCACGCAACGTCGCCCGCGGCTCGCGGAAGCGTTCGCGCACGATCTGAGCGAGATCGGCGTAGCTGGCGTAGCGCGCCGCCATCTCATCGAGCTCGAGCATGGTCAGGGCCGAGACGATCGCCCGGCGGGTCTCCCCATCCGCTCCGCCGACGCGGTCGAAGCGCTCAACCAAGAGCACGTCTTTGCCCAGCGAGCTGGTCAGCTCAACGGCGGCGACATCGAGGCCGACGCGAGCAGCCAGCCGCATCGCGACGAACTCTCCCTTGACCAGGGAGTAGGTATCGGTCGTCGAGGAGAACTTGGCGATCAGCCTCCGCCCCCGATCGGCGATCAACGCCTTCGGGCGGGCGCCGCCGACGGAACTTCCGTGGAGCAGGGCTCGATCCAGGCCTGCCGAGAGGGGTTTCTTTTCGTCGACCAAGCGCGCGGCCTCCTGCAGTTCCTCCAGGGAGGCTTCGTCTTTTCCCCGCGCGAGATAGTCCGCGGGGGACAGTTGGAAGTCGAGTGCTCCGATCCGATCGGAGCTGGATTCGAGCATGTAGGTCAGCGGGCCGAAGACCGCCGAATCCGCCGGATCGGCCCCGGCGCCGAGCAGACGATTCATCACCACGCGTTGCCCCCAGGCATCGGGCATCCCATCGTTGATGCAGCCGGCCAGCGTCAACGTGTCCAGTGGGGCGATCAAGCCCGGCCGCAGCGGCAGCTCCGGCAGGTAGAGCGGGATCGCGGTGGCGCGCTCGAGGTAGCTCTGCCCGTAGTTGAAGTTGACCAGATCGCCGGTGACGTGGACTCGGCCCGCGACGACTGGCTCCGTCGTCCCCGGCAACCAGGTCCAGACATAGGCCTCGTCCGGATCCGGCCCGAGCTCAGAACTCATCCTTCAGATCCTCCTTACGAGGCCGCACCCGCTCTGTCAGCAACGTACTGCGGGCCCGGGTGCGGTCGAGGTCGAGGGCCAGTCGCGAGCGATCAGCGTGAAACAGGGGGACGCCGACCAGCGCCGCGGTCTCGAAGACCGTGCCAAGACGAACGCTCAGATCGCCCCGCTCGATCTTGATCAGAGTGCCCGGTGTGATTCCCGCCCGCTCGGCGAGCTCACGCTGGGACCAGCGGCGACCGCGACGGGCGGCGCGAATTTGCTCCCCGAGCAGCTCCGCAGCCTCGGTCGCGTAGGGGGAATACGCTCTTGCCCTCTTCATGTTCTTCAATATAACAAATTTTAGAGCTATTAGCTTCGATATTTCGAATATATAGATGGTTGGGCTGGCACAATAGGGGGCCTTATTCGGTGGATAGCTAGTATCGGGCCAATGGAGCAGGCAACAGTCGCCGAGCAGGAGTACCTGGAGATCATGTTCTGGCTCGAGGAGGCCGGGCTGCCGATGACGGGCGCCAACATCGCCCGCGCGATGCAGCTCTCGCCGCCGACCGTGCACGAGATGATCGGCCGGCTCAGCGACGACGGCTACGTCGCGCGCAAGCCCGACAAGTCGCTCGAATTCACCGCGTCGGGCCGCGAGCACGCCAGTCACATCGTCCGCCGCCACCGCATGATCGAGCGCTTCCTCACCGACGTGCTGGGCATTCCCTGGGACGAGGTGCACGAGGAGGCCGAGCGGATCGAGCACGCGATGTCGCCGGTGCTGGAGGAGCGCATGCGCGCCGCGATCGGCGACGCCACCACCTGCCCCCACGGCCACCCGATCGTCGAGGGCGCCCGCGAGCAGGGCGCCCTGCTCTCCGACGTCGAGCCCGGCGCCAAGGTCCACGTCCTGCGCTTCGAGAACGAGGCCGAGGAGCTGCTCCACTACCTCAAGGACGCGGGCCTGTACCCCGGCCTGGAGGGCAGCGTGCAGAGCTCCGGCGAGGAGGGCGTCACGATTGCCTCCGCCGAGGGCACGCACCAGGTCTCACGCAGCGTCGCCGAGACCGTCTCGGTCCGCGCCGACCCGGCGCCGCCGCCGCGGGCGACGATCCCCGAGCAGCTCGTGCTGTCTTCTGACCGTTACGGCCGCTAGGCCGAGCGCCGCCCCACCTACTGCGGAATCGACACGCTGACGATCGGCGGCGAGGTCGGCTGCACGCTGCCGCCACGCGGCTCCGCGGTGACCATCACGGTGTTGACGCCTTCCATGTCGTCGATCGTGGCCGAGGCGGTGCCGTCCTGATTGGGCACGAAGAGGGTTTTTGCCGAGACCACCTGTTTGCCGCGCTGGACCCAGGCCTGCAGGACCTTGTCGGGCGGCAGTTGGTGGAGGTTGGTCAGATGCAGCGTGCCGGAGCTTCCCTCCCGCACCACCTGGGCGATGACACCCGGCGAGTGGCCTTCGACCACCGTGGTCGTCTTGGCGCCACCCTCGTTCGAGCCACCACCCGTCCCGATCGCGTAGGCCCCAATCCCCGCCACTACGAGCACCAGGGCGACCAAGCCCGCGACCGGGCGCAGGCTCCAGCCAGCGATGCGCCAGCGGCGCGCGCGGCGCGGCGCGGCGGCCCCCTCGGCCTCGGAGCGAACCTGCTCCATCAGCCTCCCGCGCAACTCGCGCGGCGGCTCGACCCGCTGCACCGACTCGGGCAGCAGCTGCACCGCCGGGCGCAGCCACTCGAGCTCGGTCCGGCACTCCTCGCAGCCGGCCAGGTGGCGTTCCAGCCCGGCCGCCTCGCCGGGCTCCAGCGCGCCCAGCAGGAAGGCCGCCAGCTCGTCGCGATGGCGCTCGTGTCCGTTCTCGCTCATGTCAGCCCCTCCGCCAGCTCGCCACGAATCTTCTCCAATCCAAGTCGCATCCTCCCCTTGACCGTGCCCAGCGGCACCCCCAGCATGCCGGCGATCTCCGAGTGGCTGAAGCCGCCGAAGTAGGCCAGCTGGATTACCTTCGACTGCTCGCCGGGCAGCTCGCCGAGCGCCCCGCGCACCTCCTGCGCCGTCTCCCGCCGCAACGCCTCGGAATCGGTCAGCTCCCCGGACGGCCGCTGCTCGAGGATCGAGTCGTCGTCGAAGTTGAGCTTGGGCGCGCGGCCGGCCTTGCTGCGCAGGAAGTCGATCGCCCGGTTGCGGACGATGCCGAGCATCCAGGTCCGCACGCTGCCGCGCGCCGCGTCGTAGCGGGCGCCGCTGCGCCAGATCGAGATGAAGGCCTCCTGGGTCACGTCTTCAGCCGCCCCCCGCTCGCCCACGATCCTGTAGGCGAGCGAGTAGGCGACGCCGCCGTGGCGGTCGTAGAAGACCTCGAAGGCGCTCGGGTTCTTCGCCCCGATCAGCGGCATCAGCTCCTCATCAGCAAGGCGCTCTGCTTTGCTCGCGCGCATCTTCGACTTCTCCTGGGACCGTTTCGGCGGGATTGCGCTAGGCGATGAAGGGTTCGACCGCCTTCAGCACCTTAGCTTCGGGCAGAGCCGGGTCGAACGCCACGGGTGCCGGTTCTTCTGAGTTCTGCAGCCGGATCGCGGCCGCGTGACGGGCCTCGACCTGGACGATCGAGCCGGCCGCTTCCAACACTTCCTTGGCCTTGATCTGCGGCGCGGCGCCGTTGTAGGCGCTCACTCCGGTGTCCTCGAACGTCTGGGCCAACTTGAGGAAGCCGGAGGTGCCGCTGTAGGGGAAGTCGAATTTCGGCTCCGCCACCGGCTTGCCGCCGAGCTTCTTGATCGTTTCGGTCAGCGCCCCGACGTGTTCTTCCTCGTCGCGCCCGACCAGTTCGATCAGGCTCTTGAGGTCGCCGCTCGCCTTGGCCCGGGTCTTCGCTTCCTTGTAGAAGGCCGACTCGAGGTACTCGAGCGTGAGGGCGAAATTGAGGATGCCGACGTCGCCGCTTTCGGCCATCGCCAGCGCCCGGCCGACGAAGGGGCCAACCGCGAGCGCACCGTAGACGGCACCGGCCGCCAGCGCTCCCTTGAGGATCACCTCGCTGCGGGAGATGTCTTCGCTGTCGGTGTCGATATGCACACCGGCGAGCTCGGGCTGGGCCATGGTCTGGTCGCTCATCTGATTCTCCTTTCGCGCTTTCGCCGGGTCAACCGACGATGAATGGTTCGACCGACTTGAGGACTTCGTCCGCGTCGGCGGGTTTGGCGAACGCCCCGTCAGGGGTGATCGATTCGCCCAGCAGGGTGTTGAGCGCCGCCGCGTGGCGACCCTCGACGCTGTGGATCGAGAGCGCCGCGGCGAGCACCGAGGCCCCCTTGATGTTGGGCGCCTGGCCGAGGTAGGCGGCGGCGCCGAGGTTCTCCACCGTCGCCGCCAGTTCGAGCACGGACTTGGCGTTCTTGAGGGGGAATTCGGTCTTCGGCTTGGGAGCGGGTGTGCCGCCCATCTGCTTGACGAAGCCGGTCAGCGCGGTGACGTGTTCGGCCTCCTCGCTGCCGAACTTGCGGATCGTCGCCAGGTCGGAGCCCTTGAAGAGCCCGCTCTTGACCACGTCTTCGTAGAAGGCGGTCTCGAGGTACTCGAGCGTCAGCGCGTAGTTGAGAATGCCGACGTCGCCCTTGCCGAACTGCTCGGTGCCGGTCTTGCCGGCGCCGTTGCTTTCCAGCGCCGTCGTCGTGCTACTGCTGTCGCTGCCGCAAGCGGCGAGAAATGCCGCCAACGCGGTCGAGCCGCCGGTGACGGCGAGCAGCTTGCGTCGCGACACCGGGTCGCTCGTGACGCGCTCCAGCGCACTCGGTTTGTTAGCCACAGCCATGCTTCCTCCTAGGTCGCGAGTGGGTCGTTAACCCCACCTACGGGGAGTGGGCGCAGCTGGATCAGCCGACGCTGACGGCGGATGAACCGATCGTTGCTGGAGAGCGCCTGTTCAGGCGGGCGAGCCGGCGCGGATGCGGTCCAGCGCGCGGGCGATGCGGCCGACGCCCTCGCCGATCCGCTCGGGCGGCACGCTGGCGAAAGAGAGGCGCAGGCTGTTGGTGCCGCCCTCGATCATGAAGTCGGGGCCGGCGACGAAGGCGACGCCCTCGCTCTTGGCCTCGGCCAGTAGGGCGCTGGTGTCGGTGCCCTCGGCGAGGTCGAGCCAGAGGAAGTAGCCGCCGCCGGGGACGACGAACTCGGCCTCGGGGATCTGCTCACCCAATGCCTCGACCAGGGCGTCGCGCCGCGCCTGCAATGCGCCCTTGACGAACTCGATGTTGCGATCGAGCCCGCCCGAGCGGCAGAGCTGCAGCACCACTGCCTCGGCCAGCATGTTTGGGGAGATGTAGGTCTCGTTGGCCCGCTTGGCGAGCTTGGCGATCTCCGCCGCGGGGCCGGCGAGGTAGCCGACCCGCACGCCCGGGCTGACCGTCTTTGAGAAGGAGGAGGCGTGGACGACCTTTTCCGCCTTGTCGATCGCCAGCATCGTCTCCAGCCCCTCGCCCTCGAAGGGCAGCTCGCGGTAGGGGTCGTCCTCGAAGATCCAGAAGTCGTGCTCGGCGGCTAGCTGCACCAGCCGCACCCGCTTCTCGGCAGAGAGCGTGCAACCGGCCGGGTTGTGGAAGTTGGGAATGATGTGGGCGAGCTTGATCGGCCCGGCAGCGAGCGCCGCCTCGAATGCCGCCATGTCGAGCCCGTCGTCCTCGAGCGGGACGGCCACCAGCTCGACCCCGAGCCGCTGCAGCATCAGCAGCGTGCGGTCATAGGTCGGCTGCTCGACCACGACCCGGTCGCCCGGCTCGAGCAGGTGCTCGAAGAGCATCCAGCCGGCCTCCAGCGAGCCGTTGGCGACCATCACCTGGCCGTTGTCGAGCCCCCCGTGGCGCTGCGCGACCCACTCGCAAAGCCCCGGATGCCCGATCCCGGTGCCGTAGGAGAGGGCCTTTTCCCAGTCCTCGGCAAGCGCCACAGAGGCCGCGTCCCGCACCGCGTCGCGCGGCAGGATGTCGGCGCTCGGCGCCCCTCTCGCAAACGAAATCGTCTCGCCGGCCATGTGAAGGCGAGCCTAGCAACGCACCGCCATCTCCGACGACGAGCCCCCCAAGTCCGTACCGGTGCGCCTTATGCACCTCCGGCGTGCATAAGGCGCACCGGTACGGCGGCGGCGCTCAGGGCCGGTGGGCACGTTCCCAGGCGTAGGTCATCTCGATCCGCTGCATGATCGTCGGGTGGCTGCCGTAGAGGAGCGCGGTCCAGGCGGGTGGATCGGGGGAGCCGTGGCTCGTCGTGCTGAGCCGGCGGAACATCGCGCGGGCGACCGCCGGTTCGTGGGTCGCTTCCATCGACGACCAGTCGGCTGAGGCCTCGGCCCGGCGGGTGACGAGGTTGAACATCGGCGTCGCCAGCAGTTGCAGCGCGACCAGAACCAGCAGCGCGACGGGCACCGCCTCGGGGCGGGCCATGCCGCCGCGGCGGCGGGTGAAAAGCTCGACCAGACCCGCTGCCGGAATCAGGAAGAGCGCCAGCCAACCGGCCTGCTTGAGCGGATCGTCGTGCGCGACGTGGGCTATCTCGTGACCGAGCACCGCGCGGACCTCGGCCCGGCTGAAGTCGCCGTTCAGCAGCGTGTTCCAGAGGATCACGGTCCGGGTCGGGCCGAGGCCGGTCGCCTCGGCGTTGGGCGCGGTGGTGAAGCGATGGACGTCCTCGACGGCGAACCGGGTTCCCTGCACCCCCTCGACGCGCTCGAGCGCCTGGGCTTCGGCGAGCTGCGGGTTGCGCAGGTCCGAGGTGTCGGGAACCAGGTAGGGGCCGGCGAGGGTGAAGAGCAGCGCCAAGCCGACGAAGACCGGCACCGCGGCGACCCACCACCAGTGCCGCAGCGGCCCCGCCAGGCCCATCGCGATCGCCAGCCCCGCGGCAACGAAGAGAAAGGTGCCGCCAAGCCCGAGGAAGCTCTCGAGCGCCCATTCGAGGTAGCCCTGGTGGGAGACCCCGTGGTCGCGCTGCCACCACACCGCGGCCAGGCCAAAGGGGAGCTCGGCCAGCCAGACAACGGCGAAGCCGAGCATGCCGAGCAGCATCCCGGTGCCGATCCGGCCCGCCGCAGACTCGCGCATCAGCCGCACTCCGCGACGCGCGTAGACCGCGAGCACGACCAGCAGCGTCAGCGACGCGAGCAGGCCGTCGATGACGAGGAAGCGTTCGTAGGAGGAGCTGCGCTCGAGGAACGAGTCGCTGAAGAAACGGTGTGGCGAGAAGGACGGTCCATGGGGCACCGAGGCGGTGGAGTGCCAGAGCGCGTAGGCCGCCCAGAGCCAGAGTCCGGCGCCCACCAGCAGGGCCAGCGTCGAGGGACGGGCGAGGCGGGAGGCCAGCCGCCTCAAGCGCCTCGTGGCGGGACTGCGATGTTTGTTGGGTCGGCGGTCAGCGGCGGAGGCGCTACGTTGGGGCCGCTGTAGGGATAGGTGCCGCTGACCAGGAAGAGGTAGCCGTTGATCTGAGCCCCGTAGCGAAGGGCCAAGGCGCCGGCATTGCGCAAGCCGAGCGGCATCGCGCCGATGAACAACGAGGCGAACCAGCCGAGGAAGGCAACGGCGGCGAGGAGAGTCCCGTAAGCGGCGCCAAGCAGCAGTGCCGGCAACGCCAAGACGAGCCGAAAGGCCACCTGCCAGCGGTTCTGCTGAGCGCGTTCGGCGATTCGGAGTTCGATCGGATAGCTGCCGCGCTCGCCGGTAAAGCCCGGGAACGGGTTGCCGACCAGGTACACGAAGGCCCCCACGTGCAGCTGGTAGCGCATGTAGGAGGCAAGGAAGCGGTGTAGTCCCGCCGGTGAGGTGCCGGTGAAGAGGGTCGCGAACCAGTTGCCGATTGCGGCAAAGAAGGCGACGATGCCCCAGAGTGCAAGCCAGATCAGATGCGGGATCGCGAGCAGCAGGCGGAAGAAGACAGTGAGCCGGTTGCGCCGCAAATCGTCGCTTGATTCGAGCCGGATTGGGTCATCCCGAGCGGGCAGCGGGCCGATCGCGGTGAGCGGATCGCTGGAGGGATAGCGATCGGTCAGCAGCGCCATGTAGGCCCAAGCCTGCGCCGCGTAGGACAGGCCGTAAGCGATCAGGTCACGCAGGCCACGCGGCATGCGCGCGCGGGCGAGGGCGAAGAACCAGCCGAGGAAGGCAGCGGCGACGAGCAGTCCGAGGCGGCCGGTTTCGGCTTCTGAGGGCCCACTGAAGCCGCCCCCGGTGCCGAAGAAGGCAGCCAGGAGGATGAGAGCGGGGACAGCGAGCACGAGGCGGAAGCCAACCTTCCAGCGGTTCTGCCGGACCGGCGGGTCGATCTCGACGTCGATCGGATACCCCGGCCTGCCGCCGAAGCCGGGCATGGGCTCGGCGGCCAGGTAGAGGTAGGCGTAGGTGTGAACGGCGAAACGGACGAAGCGAGCGAGGAACCCGTGCAGCGAGCGCGGCGAAATCCCCTGGAAGAGCGTGGCGAACCAGTTCGCGATGACGACAAAGAACGCGGCGATGCCCCAGAGCGTCAGCCAGAGGATGAACGGAATCGCGAACCAGAGGCGGAAGAAGACGCTGCCCCGCCCGCGCCGTAGATCGTCGGAGACGACAAGCCGCACCGGCCGCGTCTCGGCACCGTCAATCTCCAACTCCATGCCGGAGTTGGTAGCCGAAGCCCCGGACGACTAAAGGCCGCGCAGGACTTCGACGGCGATCTTGGCCGTCTCGGTCGGGCTTTCGCCGACCCGCACGCCCTTCGCTTCGAGCGCGTCCTTCTTCGCCTGGGCGGTGCCAGAGGAGCCGGAGATGATCGCCCCGGCGTGGCCCATCTGCTTGCCGGGCGGGGCGGTGAAGCCGGCGATGTAGGCGACGACCGGCTTGGAGATCTCGGCGGCGATGAACTCGGCGGCGCGCTCCTCCGCGTCACCGCCGATCTCGCCGACCATCACGATCAGCTCGGTCTCGGGGTCGGCCTCATACAGCGTCAGGATGTCGATGAAGTCCGAGCCGATGATCGGGTCGCCGCCGATGCCGACGATCGAGGAGTTGCCCTCGCCCGCCTGCTTCAACTCGTTGCCGATCTGGTAGGTCAGCGTGCCCGACTTGGAGACGACGCCGATCTTGCCCGGGTCGAAGAACTGGGCAGGGATGATGCCGACGTTGGCCTTGCCCGGCGAGAGCGCGCCGGGGCAGTTGGGGCCGAGCAACCGCACCCCGGCCTCCTTGGCCTTCCAGTAGGTATTGAGCATGTCGAGCACCGGAATGCCCTCGGTGATCGCGATCACCGTCTCGACCCCGGACTCGATCGCCTCGTCGATTGCCGGCGCGGCGAAGCGAGCCGGCACGAAGATCATCGAGGTGTTGGCGCCAGCCTGCTCGACCGATTCCTTGATCGTGTCGAAAACCGGCACGCCCTCGACGTCCTGGCCACCCTTGCCGGGCGTCACCCCGGCCACCAGATCGGTGCCGTAGGCCTTGTTGCGCAGGCCGTGGAAGGAGCCCTCGCGGCCGGTCAGGCCGGAGACGACCAGCTTGGTCCCCTTGTCGATGATGATCGACATCAGCCGTTGCTCCCGGCGAGCTCGACCACGCGACGGGCGGCGCCCAGCATCGTCGTCTCCTGGTTCAGGTTGGGCAGGTCGGCCTCGGCGAGGATCTTCAGGCCCTCCTCGGAGTTGGTGCCGTCGAGGCGCACGACCAGCGGCAGCTTCAGCTCCAGCTGCTGGGAGGCGGTGACGATGCCCTTGGCGATCTCGTCGCAGCGGGTGATGCCGCCGAAGATGTTGAAGAGGATCGCCGTGACCTTCTCGTCGGAGGTGATCACGGTCAGCGCATCGACGATCGCCTCGGCCTTGGAGCCGCCGCCGGCGTCGAGGAAGTTGGCCGGGGCGCCACCCGCTTGGGCGACGACGTCCAGCGTCGACATGCAGAGCCCAGCGCCGTTGGCGAGGATGCCGACGTTGCCGTCGAGCTTGACGTAGGTGAGGCCCTTCTCCTTCGCCATCGCCTCCTGCGGGTCCTCGGCGGTGTCGGCGATCTCGGCCAGGTCCTGGTGGCGGAAGAGCGCGTTGCCGTCGATCGTCACCTTGGCGTCAAGCGCGACGACCTCGCGGTCGTTGGTGACGATCAGCGGGTTGACCTCGATCAGGCCGGCGTCCTCGGAGCTCGCCACCTCGGCCAGCTTGACCAGCACCTCGGCGGCCTGGTCGCGGATGTCCTCATCGAGCCCGGCGGCGTCGATGATCTCCCCCGCCGCGGCCGCATCGAAGGGCTTGGTCGGGTCGATGTGGACCTTGACCAGGGCATCGGGGTCCTCGGCGGCGACCGCCTCAATGTCCATGCCGCCCTTGGCGGAAACCATCGCCAGCAGCTTCTTCTCGCCGCGGTCGAGGATCACCGAGACGTAGTACTCGGAGGCGATGTCGGAGCCGCCCTCGATCCAGACTTGGTCGACGCGGAAGGGACCCTCGCCGTGCGGGCCGATGATGTCCATGCCGAGGATCGCGTCGGCGTAGGCGCGCGCCTCCTCGGCGTCCTTGGCGATCTTGATCCCGCCCGCCTTGCCGCGACCGCCGATCAGCACCTGCGCCTTGATCGCGCAGGGGAAGCCGATCCGCTCCGCCGCGGCGACGGCGTCATCGACGTTGGCAGCGACCTCGCCGCTCGGCACGGCGACGCCGTGCTTGGCGAAAAGCTGCTTGCCCTGGTACTCGAGGAGGTCCATTGGAGGAGACGCGCCAGCCTGGCGCGGGGCGGCAGCCTATCCAAGATTTCAGGTGGCGCGCCGCCCGCCTCGCGGGCTGCTGCCATAATGCGCCGCCGCCGATGCCTCTCCCCAGTCTCAAAACCGTCAAATGGGTAACCACCGACTGTTACGGCACCCTGATCGATTGGGAGAAAGGCATCATCGACGCCTGCAAGAAAGAGGCGCAGAAAGACGGCTTCAGCTTTGAAGAGGAACCCTTCCTCGCCCGCTTCATGGAGGTCCAGGCCGAAATCATGGCGGGCTCCTACGAGCTCTATGCCGAGGTGCTGCGCCGCACGATCGTCAAGGTCGCCGGCGAGCTGGGCTGGGAGATCGAGCCCTCGCGGGCACAGTTCCTGCCCAACAGCGTCGCCTACTGGCTGCCCTTCCGCGAGTCCAACGCGGCGATGGACCGGCTCAGAAAACGCTACGAGATCGGCATCGTCTCCAACATCGACGACAAACTGCTCGGCATCTCCCGCCGCCACCTGCGCACCGAACTCGACCTCGTGGTCACCGCGCAGCAGGTGCGCAGCTACAAGCCGGACCCCGTCCACTTCAAAGAGGCGGCACGGCGGATCGGCGGCAAGAAAGGCTGGCTGCACATCGGTTGCAACTACACAAACGATGTCGCGCCACTGCTGAAAATGAACGTGCCGGTGATCTGGGTCAACCGCCACGGCGAGAAACTCGAAGGCCGCAAGGCGCCAAGCGCCACCGTCAAGACCTTCCGCGACGCCGCCAAAAAGCTCGGCGCGTCCTGAGCGATCTCTAGCGTTTCGCAACTTCAGCCCGCGTAGCTGTTTCGACCAGGTAGGTCGCCTGCGCGACGGCAATCTCCATGGATCGAACCGAACAAAGCAGGGCAGGACGGAGTATCCGGCTCGCCGTGGTCGCGGCGGGGATGCTGGCGCTGCTCTGCCTGCTCGCCAGCTCCGGCTTGCGCTCCAGCGCCGCCGCCGCGACCCCGGAACGGCCCAGCTTCGTCGTCATCCAGACCGACGACCAGACCCTCGACGGGCTCTACGCGGCCTTTGGCCACCCGCGACTGCAGGCGATGCCGAACACGCTGAAACTGATCGCCAAGCGCGGCGAGACCTTCAACCGCTACTACGTCTCCTACCCGCTCTGCTGCCCCTCGCGAGTCAGCCTGCTGACCGGGCGCTACGCCCATAACAGCGGGGTCAAGGGCAACATCCAGCCCAACGGCGGCTACTTCGGCTACTCCTTCCGGGGCGCCTACACCCACAACATCGGCACCTGGCTGCAGGGCGCCGGCTACCGCACGATCCACGTCGGCAAGTTCCTCAACGGCTACGGCGACGAACCGTATTCGAGCGGTGCCGAAGTGCCGCCGGGTTGGACCGCCTGGCACTCGGTGCTGAAGGCGGACACGACTCACTACTACTACGGCTACTCGCTCAACAACAACGGCGTGATCGAAGGGCCCTACGGCGACTCCGGCTCCTGGGAACCGCGCCAGTACACGACCCGAGACGACATCGGCTGCCCCTTCGCGCCGCTGAACGGCCAGCCCTGCTTCTACGAGACCGACACGCTGACCAACTTCGCCGCCCAGGAGCTGCGCAACACCTCGCCCGAACAGCCCTTCTACCTGCAACTCGACTACACCTCGCCGCACGGCGACTTCCGCCAACCGGCGGGCCCCGAGCCGGCGCCCCGCCACTACGACTGGTTCAAAGGCGCACCCTTCCCCCACAACCGCGGCCAGGGCTTCGACGAGGGCAACGTCTCCGACAAGCCGAGCTTCATCAAGGAAGCGCCCTACCTCTCGCTCAGTGACATCCACACCTATCGCGTCTACTGGGACAAGCAGCTGGACGCCGAGCGCTCGATCGACGACGGGGTCAAACTGCTGATCGACACGCTCGGCTCGCTGCACCGGCTGCGCAACACCTACGTCATCTTCACCTCCGACAACGGCTTCTTCTTCGGCGAGCACCGCCTGATTGGCGGCAAGTTCCTCGCCTATGAGCCCTCCACCCACATGCCCTTCCTGATCCGCGGGCCCCACATCAAGCCGAACAGCGAATCGGGCGAGATCGTCGGCAACATCGACGTCGCCCCGACGGTTCTCGACCTGGCCGGGGTCACGCCCGACAAGAGCGTCGACGGGCGCTCGCTGAAGCCGTTCTTCGAAGACCCCGACCTGCGCACTCTGCGGCCCTTCCTCTTCGAGTCCTTCGTCGAAACCTCGGACGTCGAGGAATCGGGGGCGATCGCCGAACCGGGCGACCAGAGCGCGACGGCGGCCCAGCGCACGCACAGCACCAGCGCGATCCCGGAGCTGCACCCACGCCGAGGCGGGGCAACGGCGTCGCTTCTGGCGCCGCCCAAGGACTACGAGGGAATCCGCCTCGGCCCCTACAAGTACATCGCCTGGCCGGACGGCGAGAAGGAGCTCTACGACCTCGAAACCGACCCCTACGAGCTCAACAACCTGGTCCGCATCCGTAACTACTTCCCGGTCCGCAACTTCCTCCACCGCGAACTGACCGAACGGCTCGAGGACTGCGTCGGCCGCGGCTGCCGCGAAGAAGCCGCGGAAATCCCGCTAACGCGCCGCGAACGCCAACAGGTAATCCGCCAGGTCAAGGCGGAACGACGGGAAAAACAAAAGCAGAAAAAAGAACAGCAAAAGGGCAAACAGCAGAAACACTGAGCGCCGCTGTTTACTTGATCACGGCGAGGACGTCGCCGCTGGAAACCGCATCGCCCTCGGCAATCTTGAGCTCCTCGACCTTGCCGGCGCGGTGGGCGACGATCTCGTTCTCCATCTTCATCGCCTCGATCACGCAGATCAGATCGCCCTCGGCAACCTCGGCGCCTTTCTCGACGGCGACCTTGAAGACGGTGCCCTGCAGCGGCGAGGGCAGTGACTCGCTGGAGGAACCGCCGCCGCCACCGGCCTTGCGCTCGCGCTTCGGCGGTTTCTTGCCGCCCGCCGCCGGGGCCGCGGCGGCACCCGCGATGGCCTCACCGATCACCTTGACGTCGAAGAGCTTGCCCGAGACCTCGACCTTGTAGTCGCGACTGACGATCTCGCCGCCGTCCTCGGAGGGCTCGGGCGGCTTCGGGTCGGCCGGAGCGGTCGACTTGAGCCAGTCGCGGTCCTCCATCAGGTCGCGGCAGGTCTCGCCCTTTGCCCACTGCTCGGTGGCGAGGATCGCTTCGTGGAAGGGGATCAGCGTGGTCAGGCCGCCCGAGTCGTATTCGGAGAGGGCCCGCAGCATGCGCCTCGTCGCCTTCTCGCGGTCGACGTCCCAGACGATCAGCTTGGCCACCATCGGGTCGTACATCGGCGTCACCTCGGAGCCGCCCTCGACGCCGGAGTCGACGCGGACGCCGGGGCCGGAAGGCTCGCGGTAGGAGTCGCCGATCGGGCCCGGGGCGGGAGCGAACTTCTTGTGCGCCGCCTCGGCGTTGATCCGGCACTCGATCGACCAGCCATTTAGTTTCACGTCCTGCTGGGCGATCGAGAGCGGCTCACCAGCGGCGATGAGGATCTGCTCGCGAACGATGTCGATGCCGCTGACCATCTCGGTCACGCAGTGCTCGACCTGCACGCGGGTGTTCATCTCGAGGAAGAAGTACTCCTCGCCGACCTGCATGCCCTCGATCGTGCCGGCGCCACGGTAGCCGACAGCCGCGGCCGCGTCAGTGGCGATCTTGCCGATCCGCTCGCGCATCTCCTCGTCGACGTGCGGCCCCGGGGCCTCCTCGATCACCTTCTGGTGGCGGCGCTGGATCGAGCAGTCGCGCTCACCGAGGTGGATCACGTTGCCGTGCCCGTCGGCGAGCACCTGGACCTCGACGTGGCGCGGGTCCTCGAGGTAGCGCTCAACGTAGACGCGGTCATCGGAGAAGAACTTCTCGCCTTCCCGGCCTGAGCCCTCGAAGGCCTCCTGAAGGTCGTCGGGCGTCATCGCCACGCGGAAGCCCTTGCCGCCGCCGCCGCCCGCGGCCTTGCAGGCGACCGGGTAGCCGGCTTCCTCGGCCTGCTTGCGGGCCTCGTCGAGGTCCTTGGCGACCTCGGTCGAGCCGGGGACGATCGGCACCCCGGCCTGCTCCATGATCTCGCGCGCCTTCGTCTTCGAGCCCATCGCATCGATCGCCTCCGGCGGCGGGCCGATCCAGGTGATCCCCGCCTCGTCGCAGGCGCGGGCCATCTCGGCGTTCTCGGCGAGGAAGCCGTAGCCGGGGTGGATCCCTTCAGCGCCCGCATCCTTCGCCGTCTCGATGATCTCGGCGATGTTGAGGTAGCTCTCCGCCGGCACCGCCGGTCCGATCAGGAAGGCCTCGTCGGCCGCGCGCACGTGCGGGGCATCGCGGTCGATCTCCGAGTAGACGGCGACCGAGCCGATGCCCATCTCCTTCAGCGTGCGGGCCACGCGAATCGCGATCTCGCCGCGGTTGGCAATCAAGACCTTCTGGAACACGGCGGCGCAGTCTAGTTATCGGGCGGATGGAAGGGAGGGCCGATCTCCCTCCGGCGGAAACCGTCCGGCTGGCACGCGTGCTCGGGCTCGGATCGTTCCGCTCCCAAGCTTCCGCCCGAGGGAGATCGGCCCTCCTGGCAACCGGCGAAACCAGCAGCGCCGCCGCCATGCCATTCGGTGCAATAGCTTCCCCGACCTGATGTTGATCGAGCTGCAGTCGCACTCCACGGTCTCGGATGGCCAGCTGGCGCCGGGAGAAGTTGTTGCCCAGGCCTGGGAGGCCGGCGTTACCACCCTGGCGTTGACGGACCATGACGCCGTGGCCGGAGTTGAGGAGGCTGCTGAGGCGGCCAAGGGGTTTGGGATCGAGCTGGTGCCCGCAATCGAGATGTCCTGCGTGCACGAGTACGCGGAAGACCTGCATATCTGCGGGTATTGGGTCGACCTGGCGACGATCAAGCCGGTCTGCGAAAGGGCGCAGAAGGAACGGGTCAACCGGGCCGAGGAGATCATCGGGCGGCTGCGCAACTGGGGCTTCGAAATCAAACTCGAGGACGCGATCAAAGAGGCCGGCGACGCCCTCTCGATCGGCCGGCCCCACATCGCCCGCGCCGCCGGCGCAAGCGGCGATCTCGGCCCCTTCTTCGAGGAGTACCTCGTCCCCGGCGCCAAGGCCTTCGTCCCCCGGCGCTGGCCCACCGCCGAGCAGGCGATCGCGCTGATCCACGAGGCAGGCGGAACCGCCGTAATCGCCCACCCCTACTGGGACATCGACGACCCCGACGAGGTAGAGGACCTGATCCGCTCCCTAAAACCCGACGGCGTAGAGGCCTTCTACCCGCCCCACACCCAAGAGCAGACCGAACACCTCCTCCACCTCTGCGACGAGCTAAACCTCATCCCCACCGCCTCCTCCGACTACCACGGCCCCACCCACAAGACCTTCTCCAAATTCGGCGACTACAACACCTACGGCCTAGCCGACCCCCAGGTCCCCCCCAAGCCGTAACGAGACCAGCAACCCCCTTCCGGTGCGCCTTTTACGGCCCACAGCCACATAAAGCGCACCGGAACCAACAAGCAGCTAAGGGAGTGCATCGAGTCGCTCCCCTGCGCCTTGTGCACGCTGGGAGTGCATAAAGCACACCGGAACGAAGACGGGGCGGGAGCCCCATCTCAAAACACTCAAGAGCGGCGCCAGCCGCTCGTTTTGAGATGGGGCTCCCGCCCCGTTTCACTTCGAGGTCTTTATGCAGTAACAGCAGCGGCGGGGATCAGCTCCCGCGACTCCAAGTACTCCAGCAGCTTCTGCGCCGACTCCTCGGGAGTCTCGTTCTCGGTATCGCAGACCCAGGCCGGATTCTCCGGGATCTCATACGGGTCCGAGACGCCGGTGAATTCCTTGATCTCGCCCGAGAACGCCTTGGCGTAGAGCCCCTTGACGTCGCGCTCGGCGCAGGTGTCGACCGAGGCCTTGACGTAGACCTCGATGAAGCGGTCGCCCATCAGCTCGTGGGCCTCGTCGCGGATCTCGGCGTAAGGGGAGATCGCCGCGGTGATCACCGGCACGCCGTTGCGGGAGAGCAGGTCGGCGACGAAGGCGATGCGACGGATGTTGATGTCGCGGTCCTCCTTGGAGAAGCCCAAGCCCTTGGAGAGGTTTTCGCGCACGACGTCGCCGTCGAGGATCTCGAGCTTTGAGCCGCGCTCGAGCAGGTGGCCCTCCAAGAGCCTTGAGATCGTTGTCTTGCCGGCACCGGAGAGTCCGGTGAACCAGAGGGTGAAGCCCTTCTCGCCAGCCATGCTTTCTCAGTCCTCCTTGTAAGCGTCGATCAGGATGTCGGCGACCTCGTCACGCGAGAACTCGTGCGGCGGCCTTTCGCCGTTGCCGAGCATTTCGCGAACCTTGGTTCCGGAGAGGAACAGGCGCGCCTCTTGGTCATGCGGACAGGTCTTGTTGGAAGCAAGCCCCTCGCACTCGTTGCACCAGAAGGTGTGCTCGAACATCAGCGGCTCGATGCCGAGCTCGTCGATGTCGATCGTCTCGAAGATCTTCTGCGCGTCATAGGTGCCGTAGTAATCCCCGGCACCGGCGTGATCGCGGCCGACGATGAAGTGCGTCGCCCCGTAGTTGCGGCGGACGATCGCGTGCAGGACCGCCTCCCGCGGGCCGGCGTAGTGCATCTTCGCCGGCTTCACGCCCAGCACCACCCGGTCGTTCGGGTAGTAGTTCTCCATCAGCACCTCGTAGCAGCGCATCCGCACGTCGGCGGGGATGTCGCCGGCCTTGGTCTTGCCGATCAGCGGGTGGATGAAGAGCCCGTCGCAGGTCTCCAGTGCCGCCTTGGTCAGGTACTCGTGGGCGCGGTGGATCGGGTTGCGGGTCTGGAAGGCGACGATCTTTTTCCAGCCGCGCGCCTCGAAGTCGGCCTTGTGCTCTGCCGCCGTCTTGTAGCGGCGCATGAAGGCCTCCTCGTGGTCCGGCAGCGCGTCGACCTCGAGCGGGCCGGCAATGCAGCGGCTGCCCTCGGCGTAGATTGCGGCGACGCCCGGGTGCTCCCCGTCGGTCGTGCCGTAGACCAGCTCGGCCTCGCGCTTGGCGTCGCGCTCCCAGATCTCCTCGACCGTGATCCGGCCCAGCGGCTTGCCTTCATCGCTGGAGAGCGCGATCACGTCGCCGACCTCGCACTCGAGGTCGCTCGCCAGGGTGATCGGGATCGGCCAGTAGTCACCGCCCGTGGTGCGCATCTCAGAACAGACGCGCTCCCAGTCGGCAGAGCCCTGGAAGCCGGTCAGCGGCGCGAAGCCACCGTTGCCGATCATCTCGAAGTCGGCGGTGTGGCGCTCGTCAAGTGTCAAAGAAAGCTCAGTCATCGTCTCGCTCATGCGTTAAGTCTCACCAATCGGTTGGGAAGGATTACGAAGGGGTTATCTCAGGCGCGTGGCGCCGCTAGTTGATCCCGCACTCGGTCTTTTCGAGACCCGCCCAGCGGCCATCGCGGGACGAACCGCCGACACCGACCGGCTTGGTGCAGTGCGTGCAACCGATCGAGGGGTAGCCCTGATCGTGGAGCGGGTTGTACGGGAGGTCGTGCTCATGGATGTAGTTCCAGACATCGCGTTCGGTCCAGTCCGCGAGCGGGTTGAGCTTCCAGAGCTCAAAGCGCTTGTCCCAGCCGAACTTCGGAGTGTTGGCGCGGCTGGCTGAGTCCTCACGGCGGACGCCGGCGAGCCAGCAGTCTACGGAAGAGAGCGCCCTGCGCATCGGCTCCACCTTGCGCAATCCGCAGCAGGCGTCGGGATCGCTGTTCCAGAGCTCGTCGCCGTGCTGGGCGGCCTGCTCTGCCAGCGTCAGGTTGTGGTAGCGGTCGAACTCGATCCCCAGCGACGCGGCGAGGCGATCGCGCGTCTCATACGTCTCCGAGAAGAGGACGTCGGTGTCGAGGTAGAAGAAGCGGGCCTGCGGGTTGACCTTGCTCGCCAAGTGAGCGGTCACCGAGCTGGTTTTCTGGAACGAGCAGGCGATGTAGTGGCTCTCGCCAAAGGTCTCGAACATCCACTCGATCGTCTGCTCGGCCGTGCGGCCCTCGAGCTCGGCGGCGATCGCCTCCGGATCGGAGATGGCGGCTGGGGCGGCGAGCGGGTTCATATCGCGCACTCGCCCTCGCCCCTCTCGACCTTGTAGGGGCTGGATCGGTTCCAGTCGATGAACTGCTGCATCGTCTCGAGGCTGAACTCAGCCGGCATCGTCAGCTCCTTGACCTCAGCTTCGAAGCGGGCGGCGCCGATCCGCTCGGCAAAGTCGTTGAACTCCTCGCCGGCGCTGGAGCGCTCGGCCTCATACATGCGAATCCAGCGCTCGACCGCCTCGGGCACGCGCTTGGCGGGCAGGCGTGACTTCAGCCGCGTGCCGAAGACGACCTCGCCGCCCTCGTAGCGGCCGCCGATGTGCGGAATGTAGGCGGGGATCTGGCGCGCGCCGACTTTCAGCGAGGCGCCGTAGAAGCCGATGTTGGCGATGTGGTGCTGGCTGCAGCCGTTGGGGCAGCCGCTCATCTTGATGTGGATCTTGCGGGTCAGATCGTCAGAGATCTCCATCTCCTGGAGACGCTCCTTGATCGCCCTGTTGAGCCCCATCGAGCTGGTGATGCCCATCTTGCAGCTGTCGGTCCCGGGGCAGCTGACCACGTCGGTGATCTCATCGGCGCCGGCCTCGTCGAGGCCGAGCTCGCCGAGCCGCTGCCAGAGGTCATAGAGCGCCTCATCGCGGACCCAGCGCAAGACCAGGTTCTGCTGCACGGTGCTGCGGGCGTAGCCGCCGGTGAAGTCGCGCATGATCGCGGCCAGGCCGCGGAACTGCTCCGGAGTCAGGTCGCCGCGCTCGATCTTCACCTCGACCGCCGAGAAGCCCTCCTGGCGCTGTGCCTGCACGTTGCCTTCGACGAAGCGGTCGAACTGCGAGCGGTCGCCATTGGGCGAAGCCGCGGTCGGAGGCACCGTTGGCGCATTGGCCTGCTCGTCGTCCTCGAAGCGCAAGCGCTCGACCAGCTCGGCATTGAAGTCGCGCTCGTCGACCCAGTCGCCCTCGAGCTCGGCGTCGACCTGCTCGCGAAGAGCATCGATGCCGATCTTGTCGACCAAGACCTTGATCCGGGCGCGAGCCCGGTTCGCGCGCAGCCACTCCTGGCGGTCGAAGATGCGCAGCACGGCCTCGGAGACCTTGAGGTAGTCGCCGTTGTCGGCCTCGACGAAGTCGTAGAGCGTCGGCGCGACCCGGGCCATGATCGAGGTGCCGCCGCCGACCCGGACCTCGAAGCCCTTGATGCCGTCGCGTTCACGCGAGAGGAAGGCGACGTCGTGGATGCCGGTGATCGCGCGATCCTCGTCGGATCCGCTGAATGCCGTCTTGATCTTGCGCGGCATCAGCTGCGTCGTCGGGTGGCGGACGAAGTAGCGGGCGTAGGCGCCGGCGTAAGGGGTGGGATCGAAGATCTCGTCGGGGGCGACGCCGGCCCAGGGGTCGCCGGTGACGTTGCGCACCGTGTTGCCGCAGCCCTCGCGCGAGGAGAGGTCGGCCTCGGCGATCTCGCGCAGCAGCGACTCCATGTCGCGCAGCGGGATGTGGTGGATCTGGATGTTCTGCCGGGTCGTGATGTGGCCCTTGTTCAGCGGCGCGTACTTCTCAACCACGCTTGCGAAGGCCTCCATCTGCTGCGGGGTGACGCCGCCGAAGGGAAGCTTGACCCGGACCATCTGCACGTCGGGCTGGCGCTGGCCGTAGACGCCCTGTTTGAGGCGGAAGCCGATGAACTCGTCCTCGGGGATCTGGCCGGCGAGGAAGGTCTCGGCTTCGTTTTCGAAGTCGTCGAACTCGCGCTCGATGATCGGGATGATGTGGCCCGGGACGTTGCGATAGGTCTCCGGGTTCTCCAGAGTCCCGGTGCGGCCCTTGCCCCGCTGCTCCTTCTGCTGGTCGACGGCTACCTCCACAGGAGGAAAATAGCAAAACCTGACAGGGATTAGGGTATTTAAGGCTTGGTCAGCTCTGGAGGCAGCTTCTTACGCGCATGGAGAATCGACGCAGCCTCACCCGACTCAGCCACAACCCCGCCCTCGGGAGCCAATGGCAGACCCTCCTCGGACCAGCCAACAATCCCCTCACTGAGCTTCACCGCGTTGTAGCCGGCGTCCGCCAAGGCGTCGGTTGCCATCGTCGAACGGTTGCCCCCGCGGCAGTAGAGAACGACTGGCCTGTCCTTGTCAATCTCACCGGTCCGCTCGGCCAGCTCGGGCAGCGCCAGATGAGTCGCCCCCGCGATATGCCCCGCCTCCCACTCATGATCAGCGCGCACATCAACCAACTGCGCCCCGTCCTCAATCAGCTTCTGGGCCTCCTCGCGGGAGACCTCGCGTGTGTCGTCGCTCATGCAACGGAATCTAGCCAACGCGTTAGAGAGAGGGCCGGGTGCCCCTCCCAAAACACTCAAGAGCGGCTCCTGCCGCTCGTTTTGGGAGGGGCACCCGGCCCTCTCCCAAACTTGTTAGTCGATGTCCGTTCCCTCGATCAGGAAGGCAACCCGCACGTGAGCCCGGTACTCGTCCAGGTTCTCACCCCGGATCCCAGTCGAAACGATGTCGACCGCCCGAATGTTGCGCAAGGTGCCCTGCGCCTGGCTCAGCGCCTGACGCGCGGCATCGTCGGTTGAGGTTTTGGAGCTACCGACCAGCTCGATGATCTTCACGACAGCCATCTCTCTCCTCCTTCTGACTTCACGACAGTGCCCTTGGCGCTGACTCCTTCGAGCAGCGCAGCCCGCTGCCACGGGCCGATGGCGTCCTCCTCCGTGCCGGGCGCCGGCGCCGTATCCGCGCGAAACCGCTCGATCGCCGCCGCGATAGCGGCGGCCTCGTCCTCGCTCGGGGTCCGGGCCATGTCTGAAGCCTAGATGACTGATTCCACGGGATTCTCGTGAACAAAGGGTCAGCCGATCTCCGCAAGCGCGGGCGACCCTGGCGCCGAGTGGTCGATTGACCCACGCATACGGTGGTAAACCGTTCAGGCAGCGCCTTCGATGGCGACTTCGCCGCGGCCGGTTTCACCGAACTGCGGCCCTGAGGAAGCCGAGACAAACGACCCGGGCCGACGAGGGAGGCGTCGGGCCCGGGTCAATGTTTGCTGGTCGCCATCGGTAGGGGGCCGACGGCAGGGGGGTTGCCGGCAGGGATCCGGCTGGCCGCTGCAGCATCTTTGGGCCACCCACATAAAAACATAGCCATACAAAAAAATCAAGTCCCAACGTGTTTTTTCTCGAAAAACCGCGCGAACGGTTGAGATCCCAAAGAATGATGCGTACCATGAAACGCTCTGAGCAATTCGAGCATCCACGGAGGTAGTTAGATGGCCAGTTATGGTCCGGTCGCGATGGTGACGACGCCGTGGGGGGACGCAGGCACACTGCGCGATCGCAAGCTCCAGCCGGGGCGGCGGCTGCCGCCCGAGGAGGTTGCCCGCAATCAGCAGGAGAGACTCTTCGCCGCGCTGGTCGCCGTCGTCGCCGAGAAAGGCTATGAGGCGACCCGGGTCGAGGACCTGCTCGAGCTCTCCGGCGTCTCGCGCAGCGCCTTCTACGCGCACTTCAGCGACAAGGAGGAGTGCCTGCTCGCCGCTCTGCACGCCTTCGTCGGGCCAACCGTCGGCGCGATCTTTGCCGATGGCGGGCCGCCGCCCGACGAAGTGCGCGCCCGGCAGGCGTTCGACGCCTTCATCAGCCTGATCGTCGAACAGGCGGCGGCGGCGCGGATGTGCCTGGTTGAGATCTACGCCGCCGGGCCCCGCGCGATCGAAGAAATCGACCGCACCACCGACGGCGTGCAGGCGTTCCTCTCAGCCGTCCTCGAGCAGGTCCCGGGCCGCCAGGGGATGCCGCCGGAGATCGTGCGGGCGATGGTCGGCGGGGTGCGCAAGGTGATCCACAGCCGTCTCTACCGCCACGAGGAGGAGGAGCTGATCGAGCTGATCCCGCAGATGTGGGACTGGTTCGCTTCCTACGAGCCGCCGCCGGAGCCATTGCGGCGGCCTCGCGGGCGCGCGGCCGAGAACGGCGGCCCGGCCAACGGCTATGACCCGGCCGAACGGATTCTGCGGGCGCTCGCCGCGGTCGTCGCCGAGAAGGGCTACCCGGCGATGACGATCGGTGACATCGCCGCCCGCGCCTCAATCTCGCTCTCCACCTTCTACGCCAACTTCGCCGACAAGGAGGAGGCGATGCTGGCCGCGGTCGACAGCGGCTCCGCGCAGATGCTGGCGACGACGCTGCCCGCCTTCCGCCGCGCCCCCGACTGGCCACACGCGGTCCGCGGCGCCTTCGGCGCGATGTTCGCCTTCTGCGCTGCCGAGCCCGAGTACACGACCCTCGGCGCCGTCGACGTCTACGCCGCCGGGCGGCGGGCGCTCGAACAGCGCGACGAGGTGATGAAGACGATGGAGGGCCTGCTGATTCCTGGCTTCGAGATCAAGCCCGACGTCAGCCCGATCGCCGCCGAGGCGATCGGCGGCGCGATCTACTCGATGATCTACGACCAGATCAAAAGCGGCGGCGCCGAGAACATGCAGGAAATCGCGCCACTCGCCGCTTACATCACCCTGGCCCCCTTCGTCGGCGCCGAGCAGGCCTGCACGATCGCCAACGGCGACGGCCGCGGCCGCTGACCGGCGCGTCAGGCCTTGCGGAACGGATTCTCGATTCGGACGCCGGCGTAGTCCTGACCGTCGTTGAGGTCCTCTGACAGCACCGTGTCGCAGCGCAGCGTCCTGGCGGCCTCGAGAATCGCCGCGTCCCAGTAGGAGATCAGAAAGCGACGGCGAGTCGCCATCGCCGCGAGCACGACCTGGCAAGTCACGTCGGCGACGGGAAAACGGAGGAAGGACTCGACCAGGCCGAGCGCCTGCTCGTGGGTCAGCGGGTCCGGACGCCCCTCACGCGTCGCCTGGACATAGAACTCCTGAAGGACCTGGGCCGAGAGAGCAATGTCCCGCTCGGCGAGGAGCCCGCGTGCGATCTCGGCCTTGTGGCGCTCTTGGGGATCGCGGGAGACCGCGTAGAGCAGGATGTTCGTGTCAACGAACCGCACGCCGGTGGACCTGGTCGCGATCCAAGCGGTCGCCGGCGCGGAAGCTGCCGATCTCGCCGAGCAACTCGTCCTGCCGGGCCTCCAGGCGGGCAAACTCCGCATCCCGATCGCCGAGCGAGCTCAGGTAGCCCGCGACAAGACTGCTGACCGAGCTGCCGGCCTCCGCCGCTCGAACCCGGGCCGCGCGATAGACGTCATCGGGGATCGAAACAGTCAAATTTCTCACAAATTCACAGTATCACAGGATCACAGTAAATCAGGGCTCATCGGCGTTGCCGAGGCCGTCGACCGGGTGGCCGTGCTTGGTCACTTCACAGAGCACCGGGGCCGGGTCGAAGGGGTCGGTGAGGGCGCGGCCGGCGGGGGCGCCGTGCACGGCGCCGCCGCGCCTGGCGACGCTGCCGCGGCCGCACTGGATCGAGAAGTCCTTGGTGCCGTCGCGGGCGTCGATCACGTCTTCGCCACCGCCGCCGTAGAAGCGGTCGGCGCCGGGCTGGCCGAGGATCGCGTTGGCGCGGCCGTCGCCGACCAGGATGTCCCAGTCAAAGGAGCCCTCCATGTCCTCGTCGGTGGGTGAGAGGTGGACTTTGTGGCAGCCCTTGATCGCGTCGATCCAGGCCGCGTGGGCGGGGAAGGAGACGTGCAGGACCCCGGGGTGCGCCGGGGTCTCGGCAAAGGAGGCGTCGTCGCGGCCGGGGCCGCCGACCAGGGCGCCGCCGGCACAGCCGCCGCCGGCGGCGAGCAGGTCGCCGTCTCCTTCGCCGTAGAGGAAGGTCGGCCCCGGCCTACTGCCGACCAGCCCGTCGGCGCCGTCGCCGCCGTAGAGCTTGTCGGCGCCGAAGCCGGCCTCGATCAGGTCGTCCTCGGGGCCGCCGTGGATCGTGTCGTTGCCGTACCCCCCGGCGATGCGGACGTTCTGGGCGCCCTGCAGCGAGCCTTCGACCGTGAGGCTGTCGCTGCCGGGACCGAGGTCAGCCATCAGCCAGCGGGCCGGCCCATCGGTCGGACAGGTCGCCTGCACCGCGCTGACCCTGTCGCAACCCGGGCCGAGGGCGATGCCCTTCTTGGCGGTGACGCCAAAGGTCGAGGTGGCTTCATCGAAGGCGACGACGAAGTGATCGCCGCCCGAGCCACCGACGATCTGTAGGCCGCCACCGCTGTTGGGCGCCGCGTCGAGTGTCGGGTCGAGCTCGACGTAAGCGGAGGCGTTTATTTTCTTTTCGGGGCCGCAAGAGGTCGTCCGGCCCTTGGCGCCGTTGCAGCGGTCGCTGCCCTGGCCGCCGATCAGCCGGTCCTTGCCTCCCCCGCCGCGAATCGCGTCGTCGCCGGCGCCGCCGTCGATGTCGTTTGCCTTGCCGTTGCCGATCAGGGTGTCGTCGAAGGCCGAGCCTTCGAGGTCCTCGACCCGGTAGAGGCGATCGTGTCCGTCGCCGCGGGCGCGGTGGCGCGCCAGGTTGACCTTGACGCCGCCGCGGCCGCTGCGGCCCGCTCCGACGTCGGTGGCAAAGGAGGCGATGTCGCCGTGTCCCGGGCCGCCGTCCATGCGGTCATAGCCGTAGTCGCCGTGGACCAGGTCGAAGTTGCCGGGTCCGCCGCTGATCGTGTCGATGCCGAGGCTGCCGGCGACCTCGTCGTGATCGCCGCTGCCGCCAAGCAGCTTGTCGTCACCGAGGTCGCCGATCACGCGATCGCCGGCGCCGGCGCCGCCGTCGGCGATGTCGTTGCCGCGGCCGCCGTGGATCAGATCCGCTCCCGGCCCGCCGCAGAGCAGGTCGTTGCCGAGGCTGCCGAGGATCGTGTCGTTGCCGCCGCCTCCCCAGATCACGTCGCGCTCGGGAGTGCCCTGCAGCACGTCGTCGCCTTCAGTACCGACGATCGTCGCCAGCCGACCGTGGCAGCGCGCTTCCTCGACTTCTTCTTCGCCAGAGGGCGCGGCCGCCGCCAGGAAAGCAGCGAACAGAAAGGCGAGGGTCAGTGGTAGGAGAAGCTTCTTCATCGTCACCGCACCCTAATCGGGCGCGCGGGCGCTCGCTCAGGCGCTGCGGATCAGCTTCTTGTTGACGAACTCATCGGCGCCGAAGCGGCCCAGCTCGCGCCCGAAGCCCGAACGCTTGAAGCCGCCGAAGGGCAGCTCGGGGCTGTCGGCCCCAACCAGGTTGACGTAGACCATCCCCGCTTCGATCTTGTCGGCGACCCGCTCGCCCTGCGCCGCGTCGGTCGTCATCACGTAGGAGCCGAGCCCGAACGGCGTCTGGTTGGCGAGTGCGACCGCCTCGTCCTCGGAGCCGACCCGGTAGACCTGGGCAACCGGGCCGAAGAACTCTTCCTGAGAGGCCTCGGCGCCCGGCACGATCCCGGTGAGGATCGTCGGTTCGAAAAAGTTGCCCTCGCGCTTGCCGCCGACGACGACCTCGGCGCCGGCCTCGACAGCCCGCCTGACCTGATCCTCGAGTCGGTCCGCGGCGGTCTCGGAGGAGAGCGGGCCGACCGCGGTGTCCGCGGAGGCCGGGTCCCCTGGCGGCGAGGCGGCGAGGACGGCCTTGAAGTTCTCCAGGAACTCGTCGTAGAGCTCATCGACGACGATGAACCGCTTGGCCGCGTTGCAGGACTGGCCGGTGTTGTCGAGCCGCGCTTCCGCGGCCGCGGCCGCCGTCGCCTCGAGATCGTCGGAGCCGAGCAGGATGAACGGATCCGAGCCGCCCAGCTCGAGCACGACCTTCTTCAGGTTGCGGCCGGCGATCTCAGCGACCGCCGCGCCGGCCCGCTCGGAGCCCGTGACCGAGACGCCGTGCACGCGAGGATCGGCGATGACCCCTTCGATCTGCTCGTTGCTTGCGTAGATGTTCTCGTAGGTCCCCTCGGGGAAGCCGGCGTCGCTGAAGATCTGCTGCATCGCCGCGGCCGACTCCGGGCACTGCGGAGCGTGCTTGAGCAGGATCGGGTTGCCGATCACCAGGTTCGGGCCGGCGAAGCGCGCCACCTGGTAGTAGGGGAAGTTCCAGGGCATCACCCCGAGCAGGACCCCGAAGGAGCTGCGGCGGACCAGCGCCGTGCCCTCGCCGCCGAGCAGGGTGATCGGCTCGTCGGCCATCAACTGCTCGGCATTGTCGGCGTAGTAGGCGTAGATCTCGACCACAAAGTCGACCTCGCCAAGGGCCTGCTCGACCGGCTTGCCGATCTCGCGGACGATGATCTCGGCCAGCTCCTCGCGCCGCTCGCCGTGCAGCTCGCCGACCCTGCGGATCAGCTCCGCCCGCTCGGCGGCGTTGGTGGAGTTGGTCCAGCCCCTGTAGGCGGCGTCGGCCCGCGCGATCGCCGCGTCCAGGTCGGCGTCGCTTATCTCCTCGTACTCCTTGACCTTCTCACCAGTGGCAGGGTTGACGACCGCGTAGGTGCTCATCGACTCCTCTCCTTCTCAGCTCTTTGTCGTTTCAGGTTCAAGTTCGAGCGCCTGCTCGACCGGCACGCAATCGACGCCGACTCCCTCGGCGACCGCCGGGTGAGTGACCACGCCGCCCGCCACGTTGACGCCGGGGCGCAACCCGGGGTCGCGGCGGATCGCCCCGGCGACGCCCTCGTCGGCGAGGGCGATCGCGTAGGGCAGGGTCGCGTTGGTGAGCGCGTGGGTCGAGGTGATCGGCACCGCGCCGGGCATGTTGGCGACGCAGTAGTGGGTGATCCCGTCGACCTCGAAGGTGGGGTCGCGATGGGTGGTCGGGTGCGAGGTCTCGAAGCAGCCCCCCTGGTCGATCGCGACGTCGACCAGCACCGCGCCCGGCTTCATCAGCGCCAGCTGCTCGCGTCGCACGACGTAGGGCGCGCGGGCGCCGTGGACGAGGACGGCGCCGATCACCAGGTCGGCGCGCGGCAGCATCTCCTCGACCGCCAGCGTGGTCGAGTAGACGGTCGAGCAGGAGCCGCCGAAGTCGGTGTCGAGCTCACGCAGGCGATCGATCGACTTGTCGAAGACGAAGACGTCGGCGCCCATCCCGATCGCGACGAAAGCGGCGTTCATGCCGACGACGCCGCCGCCAATCACCATCACATTGGCGGCGGCGACGCCAGGCACTCCACCGAGCAAGATTCCGCGGCCGCCGAGCGGCTTCTCGAGCATGAAGGCACCGGCCTGGGTGGCGATCTTGCCGGCGATCTCGCTCATCGGCGCCAGCAGCGGCAGCTGCCCGCGGGCGTCCTCGACCGTCTCGTAGGCGACGCAGGTGGCGCCCGAGCCGCAGAGGCCGCGGGTCAGCTCGGGGTCGGGGGCCAGGTGCAAGTAGGTGAAGAGCAGCTGACCCGGACGCAGCATCTCGACCTCGACCGCCTGCGGCTCCTTGACCTTGAGCACCATCTCGGCCTCGGCGAAGACCGCCGCCGCGTCGGCAAGGGTGCGGGCGCCCTGGGCCTCGAAATCGTCATCGCCAATCGCGCTGCCCTCCCCGGCCCCCGCCTCGATCAGCACCTCGTGGCCGTGTTCGACCAGCTCGCGCACGCCCGCGGGGGTAACCGCGACGCGGTACTCATCCGGCTTGATCTCGCTCGGAATCCCGATCCTCACGTGACCAGCTCCCGCGCTCGTATCGCCAGCCAGAACTCGATCCGGTCGTGGGCGCGCGAGAGGTCGCGGCCGGTCAGCTCCTCGATTTTGCGCATCCGGTAGCGCAGCGTGTGGCGGTGGCAGTAGACCTGGCGGGCGGCTTTCTCCCACTGGCCGTTCTGCTCGATGAAGGCCTCGAGTGAGCGCAGCAGCTCGCCGCCGTACTCCTCGTCACCGCTCTCGATCGGCCCCAGCACGCTGTCGCAGTAGAGCTTCAGTGCCTCGTCGTCCTGGATCGAGAGCAGCAGGGTGAAGGCGCCGAGGTCGCGCCAGGACGCCACATCCGGGGCGCTGCCATTGTCGATCGCGGTCGCCTCCAGCGCGCAGCGGGCCTCGTGGAAGGAGTGGCGCAGATCCTCTGGCGGGGCCGGGCGGCTCGCCGCCGCGCGGACGGCCCCGCGGTCTTTGACCAGCGCTTTGCGGGCGTCGGCGGCGAGGTCGACCGGGTCGCGATCGGAGGCGTCGACGATCGCGCAGAGCAACTCGCGGCGGCCGCTGGCATGCGGCGCCACCACTGCCGGGCAGGCGTCCGCGGCAAGCGCCCGCTCCAGGGTCGCCTCGGCGGCGGCCGGGTCGTCGAGGGCGAAGACGAGCACGGCCGCTTCGTCGCCGATGCCGAAGGGCTCGAGCCGACGGCGCAACTCGGAGGGATCGAGCCGGCCGCCCAGGGCTCCGGCGAGGACATCCCCGGCGAGGCGCCGCTCGGTCTCGCTGGCGACCCGGCGCCGCATCAGCTCCAGCGCCACCACCGCGACCGCCTGCTGCAGGATCAGCCGCTCGAAGTCACCGAGACCGCCGGAGTCGCGGACGATCACGACCCACGCCTGCGGCGGTCCGCCGCCCGGCGAGATCACCGGATGAGCGAGCGCCCGCCCGGCGACCGCCGGATGGGCGGGGACGAAGGCGTGGCCGTCGGCGGTGTGGCGCAGCGCTTCCTCGCGGATCGCGTTGACCGCCTCGGCGGAGAGCTCGCGGCGGAAACCGCGCCCGGCGAGCCGCTCGCCGCGGCCGCCAAGGATCGCCACGGTCCCACCGACGGCCGAGGCGATCGTCGCCACGATCTCCTCCAGGCCGCGTTCTTCGAGAACCAGCCGCTCGAGCCGGCGCTGCACGGCGATGCCGCGCTGCAAAACCTCGTACTGCTCGTTGACGAGGCGGGCGAAGGCCTTCTCGGTGATCGCGATGAAGGGCGTCGAGTAGGGAACCTCAAAGAGCGGGAAGTCGCGTTTCTCGGCCTCGTCGAGGAGCGCCTTGGGCAACTTGTCGTGAGTGAAGCCGGTGCCGAACCCAAGCCCGGCGAGGTTGTGATCGGCGAGCAGCTTGACGAAGGCGCGCTGCTTGGCGGCGCTGCCCAGCGGGATTCCCGTGGTCAGCATCAACTCACCGCCGGAGAGCCACGGGGTCGGGTCCTCGAGCTCGGAGATGTGGACCCAACGCACCGGCGCCTCGGCCGCGTGGCTGCCGGCCACGAGCTCGAGGTCGAGTTCGTCAAGCAGGCTTTGGACGGTAAGCACGCGACCGCCTATTTCCGGACCCGATCCCAGGCCTCGCTCAGCACGGCCCGCAGCACGTCATGGATCTCTTCGAACTGCTCGCTGTCGGCGATCAGCGGCGGGGCCAGCTGAATCACCGGGTCGCCGCGGTCATCGGCGCGGCAGATCAGGCCGCGTTTGTAGAGCTCGGCGGAGAGGAAGCCGCGCAGCAGCTCCTCGGCCTCCTCGTCGCCGAAGGTCTCTTTGGTCTCGCGGTCCTTGACCAGCTCGATCGCCTGGAAGAAGCCGGCGCCGCGGACATCGCCGACGATCGGGATGTCGCGCAGCGTCTCCAGCATGCCGCGGAACTCGTCCTCCTTGGCCAGCACATGGCCGCAGAGGTCCTCGCGCTCGTAGACGTCGAGGTTGGCCATCGCCACCGCCGCGGAGACCGGGTGGCCGGCGAAGGTGAAGCCGTGCGCGAAGGAGGCATCGCCCTCCATGAAGGGCGCGGCGACGGCGTCGGAGGCGATCAGGGCGCCCATCGGCGCGTAGGCGGAGGTGAGCGCCTTGGCGACGGTGATGATGTCGGGCACGTAGCCGAAGCGTTCGCAGCCGAAGTAATGACCGAGGCGACCCCAGGCGCAGATCACCTCGTCGGAGATCATCAACACGTCGTAGCGATCGCAGATCTCGCGCACGCGCTCGAAGTAGCCCTCGGGCGGGACGAAGCAGCCGCCGGCGTTCTGCACCGGCTCGAGGATCACCGCGGCGACCGTGTCGGGACCCTCGAACTGGATTCGCTCCTCGATCGCCGTCGCCGCCCAGAGCGGGTGACGGTCCTCGGGCCAGCGGTAGAGGTTGGTGTTGGGCACGTGGCAACCACCCGGGGTGAGCGGCTCGAACTGCGCCCGCAGCTCGGTGATGCCGGTGGCGGAGAGGGCGCCGAGCGAGGTGCCGTGGTAGGCGATCTCACGGGCGATCACCTTGTGCTTCTGACCTTTGCCGAGCATCCGGTGGTAGTTGCGGGCCAGCTTCAGGGCAGACTCGACCGACTCCGAGCCGCCCGAGGTGAAGAAGACGCGGTTGAGGTCACCGGGGGCAAGCGCGGCGAGCCGTGCTGCCAGCTCGATCGCGCGCGGGTGGGCGTAGCTCCACAGCGTGTAGAAGTCGAGCTCCTCGAGCTGGCGCGCGGCCGCTTCGCCGAGCTCGCTGCGGCCGTGGCCGGAGTTGACGCAAAAGAGACCGGAAAGGCCGTCGAGGTAGCGCTTGCCGTGGTCGTCGTAGACGTAGCAGCCGTCGGCGCGAGTGATGATCGGGATCTCGTGCTCGGCGCTGTAGGAGCCCATCCGCGAGAAGTGCATCCAGAGATGGCGGCGCGCCATCTCCTGCAAACCTGAACTCGCCGCCGAATCTGGCGCGGAACCCGGTCGCGACGCAACGGCCATGTCAGTCTCCTCTCATGCTACGACGTTCTGGATAACGCTAGAACTGGTATAGCGCACTTGCAATGTTCGCTTGGGAGAGTCCCAGCTAATGACCTATACAAATCGTACAAGTACCTACTGGACATTTGGGACATTCGCAACTTGTGCAAATCGGCCGGCCGTCCTAAGTTGAAGCGGTCGCCGCGCACTCTGAGCGGCGGATCGACGGAAGGAGACGGAATGGAGAGCTCTGCGGTCCCCCCGGCCAAAGCGCGCACCGCACCGGTCCCCAGCGGCGGCGACAAGGGCCTGAAGAAGAACGCGATCGGCTTCGTCTCCAGCGTCGTCATCGGCGTCGCCTCGACCGCGCCGGGCTACAGCCTCGCCGCCACCCTCGGCTTCATCGCCGCCGCCGTCGCCCTGAAGTCGCCGGCGATCCTGCTGATCAGCTTCATCCCGATGTTCCTCGTCGCGGCCGGCTACTACTACATGAACAAGGCCGACCCGGACTGCGGCACCAGCTTCTCCTGGGTGACCAAGGCGATGGGCCCGCAGCTCGGCTGGATCGCCGGCTGGGTGATCGTCGTCGCCGACGTGATCGTGATGGCCAACCTGGCCCAGATCGCCGGCCTTTACACCTTCGAGCTCTTCGGCTGGACCGCCGCGGCCGAATCGACCGCCGCGGTAACCGCGGTCGGGGTGATCTGGATCATGATCATGACCGCGATCGTGCTGATCGGGATCGAGCTCTCGGCCCGCACCCAGGTCGGGCTGCTGGCGGCGGAGATCGTCACCCTCGCCGCCTTCGCCGTCGTCGCCCTGGTCAAGGTCTACTCGGGCGGCGCCCCGGCGGCATCGATTCATCCCAGCCTCTCCTGGATCAACCCCTTCAGCCTCAGCCCCAGCGAGATCTCGGCGGGCATGCTGCTCGCGGTCTTCATCTACTGGGGCTGGGACACGACGGCGACCGTCAACGAGGAGACCGAAGACCCCGGCGAGGCGCCGGGGCGGGCAACGGTGATCAGCACCCTGATCCTGCTCGGGATCTATCTGGTCGTCGCCGTGGCGGCGCAGTCCTACGCCGGCGTCGACAACCTGGTCGCCAACCAGGAAGACGTGCTCAGCTCGCTCGGCACTGAAGTCTTCGGCTCGCCGCTGGACAAGCTGGTGATCATCGCGGTGCTCACCTCGGCGGCGGCGTCGACCCAGACGACGATCCTGCCGACGGCGCGGACGACGCTCTCGATGGCGCGCGCGCACGCGCTGCCGGAGAGCCTCGGCAAGGTCCATCCGCGCTTCCTCACCCCGCACGTCTCGACCCTTGCGATGGGCGCCGCCTCGATCGTCTGGTACGTCGGGTTGACCCTGGTCAGCGAAGACATCCTCTTCGACTCGCTGGCGGCCCTGGGCCTGATGATCTCCTTCTACATCGGCCTCACCGGCTTCGCCTGCGCGATCTACTACCGCCACGAGCTGACCCGCAGCGTCAAGAACTTCTTCTTCATCGGGGTCGGGCCGGCCCTCGGCGGCGCGATCCTCTTCTACCTGCTGGTCAAGAACGGGATCGAACTCGCCGACCCGGCCAACTCGGAATCGGGCAACTCGTGGTTCGGCATCGGCCCGCCGCTGCTGATCGCCGCCTTCTTCCTCGTGCTGGGAGTACTGCTGATGTTCGTCCAGTGGCGCAAGGTGCCCGGCTTCTTCCGGCGCAAGCCGGAAGTGGTCCCGGCCGGCTTCCTCGAGGGTGAAGCCACCTTGGAGCCGGTGCCGATCGCCGACGACTGGAAGGGAGACTGAGATGAGCCAGATAGTGGTCGGTTACGACGGCTCCGATTGCAGCCGCGCCGCGCTCGACGAGGGCCTGCGGACCGCAAAGGCCCTGGGCGACGAGGTGGTCGTCGTCTTTGGCTACTCACCGCCGGGTCTTTGGGGCGGCGAGATCGCCGAACACGAGGACGCGATCGCCGAACGCGGCACCAAGGTGCTGGACGAGGCAAAGCACCAGGCCGAAGCAGCGGGAGCCACGGTCGAGGTCGAGCTGGTCGCCAAGAAGGCCTCGGCGGCGATCGTCGACGTGGCGGAGAAACGCGACGCGCGAATGATCGTCGTCGGCAGCTATGGAGATCCGCCGCTGAAGGGGATGATCCTGGGGTCGACTCCCAACAAGTTGCTGCACCTGGCCGAGCGGCCGGTTTTGGTCGTACCTGCCAAGCGCTGATTCGCCTCGAAGGTCGCCCGGTAGAGAACATCTTCCTTGTTAGGTACGATATTCCCATGTCCCAAATCACCTGGAGGGTCGAGGAGCTTGCCGCCCAGCATGGCTGGGGCGTAAGCCAACTCGCCGAGGAGACTGGACTGGACCCCAAGACGATCCGCAACATCGTCGCCGGCCGGGCAACGCGGGTCGACCTGAAGACGATCGCGCGCCTGTCTCGGGCCCTTGGAGTCGGCCCGGGATCGCTTTGGGAGATGGACCCAAACTCCAGCGGAGCTTGGGAGCGGACCGCGGGAGCGGCCGGCGAAGCGAGGGCGGGCGAACTGGAGGATGTCCTCGCCGGCAGCTGGCCGGAGCCGCTCGATCCGGGCCTGGAGCGGGCCCTGCGGTCGCCTTGAGCCGCTGTTACCTCGACACGAACTTCATCTACGCCCACCTGCGATCGAAACGAGGCGGGACCCTGGGGCCGGTCGAGGCCTGGCGGGCGCGGGTGCTGAATGAGATGAATGGCGACGGGGTGATCAGCGCCCTCGTCGTCGACGAGCTCGCCTACCGGCTGATCCTCGCCTGGCTGCGTGACGACGGGGACGGCGATCCGCTGACGACCTACCGGACCGACGCCCGCACGGTGATGCAGGCGATGCGAAAGCGGCTGGCGGCGACGTGGCGAGCGGTCGACTCCCTCTCGCTCGAGCTGCAGCCAACCGAGCACTCAGTGATCGACCGGGCGAAGTCCCTGATGTCGAGGCCCGGACTACCCCCTCGGGACGCCTTTCACGCGGCGCACGCGCTGGCGGCGGGCTGCACGGTGATCGCGAGCGGCGACATCGCATTCGGTCGGGTCTCGGGGCTTCGGCTGCTCCCACCGGGAGAAGGCGGGTTGGGAGGGGGTCCCAAAACGCTCGGCGGGAGCCTCGCTTGAGTGTTTTGGGACCCCCTCCCAACCCGCTCTACCTGCCGATGTGGAAGCCGATCAGCTGCGGGATCCGCGCGATTAGGGACGAGATCGGGCCGGGGCTGCGGCCGTTTAGCTCGGCTTGCTCCTTGCGTTGGATGGCGGCTCGGATGGCCTCGCCTCCCAGCCAGTGGAAGGGCTCCGGTGGGACTCGCGGTGGCGAAGGGTCGACAAAGGCCAAGCGGGAGTGCTCGTCGCGGCGGTCGAGAGCAAGTGAGGCGAGGGTTCGGCCGACCATGTGGGAGGGGCCGACGCCGTTGCCGGTGTAGCCCGCCGCGGCGAAGGCGCGGTTGCCGTGCAGGGGCAGGACCAGGGGAAGGTGGGTTGGGGAGGCGTCGATCGGGCCGCCCCAGGCGTGGGTGATCGCCTTGCCCTCGAGGCCCGGGAAGTACTCCCAGAGGTGGGCTGCGGTTTGGGAGATCACCTCGGGGTCAAACTCGGAGCGGCCGTGCAGGCGCGCACCCATCGCGATGTGGCCACCACCCCAGCCGAAAGCGATGCGGCCGTCGGGAGTGGTGCGGAAGTAGTTGATCAGGGCGCGGCTGTCGGTGATGCACTCGCCGCCGGTCCAGCCGACCTCCTCCAGCAACTCCGGCACCGGCTCGGTGAGGACAATGTGGGAGGAGGCAACCGAGAGGCGCCCCTGGAAGGGCCCACCCGCCGCCTTGGCCGCCGAGCCCATTGCCAGCACCGCACTTCGAGCCCGAACGGTGCCGGCGGCGGTGTGCGCCTCAACCCCGCTCCAAGACCCCTCGAGCCGCCGCACCGGCGAGTTCTCGCAAACCTCTACGCCGCGAGCCCGCAACCGCTCACGCAATCCGAACGCCAGCCGCGCCGGCTGCACAGTCGCGGCACGGGGATAGAAGACCCCGCCCCGAAAGACCGGCGAAGCACAACGCGCCGCCACCTGACCCGGCGACAACGCCTCGAACGCATCGTCCACCCCAAGCTCCCGGCAAGCCGCCAGCGCCTCACCCCAAACATGGTCATGCGCCTCGGCGGTAGAGACCTGCATGTACCCCCCATGCCGGTACCACGCATCAACCCCCTCCCCCTCACAAAACTCCCCAATCCCAACCGCCGCCTCTTCCGCCGCCCGAGCCACCGTCAACGCCTCGGTGTCGCCCCATCGCTGCCGCATGTTCGGCAACGAGAACCACATCAGGTTGCAGAACCCCCCATTCCGCCCACTCGGCCCGTACCCACACCGATCCGCCTCCAGCAGAAGCACCGACGCTTCAGGCTCCAGCTGCTTCACGTGCCAGGCAGCCCACATCCCCGTGTATCCGCCACCGATCACAACGACATCCACATCTCGGGGCCCCAGCAACTCCGGGGCAACCTCAACCCCCGGAGCCTCCTCCAGCCAGTACCCGTGCGCATCGTGCTTCACGGGTCCGAGTCTGCCAGGACGCAAGGGTGGGGTCCCAAACACTCAAGCGAGGCTCCTGCCGAGCGTTTGGGGACCCCACCCTTGCGTCCTCGTACACTCCGCCGCGTGTCCACATTCGACCCCCTCGCCAACCTCCCCCTGGAGATCGACGGCTACGAGCTCCAACCCTGGAGTTCCAAATCCCCGGCTTCGAACGCCTGAGCACCGTCATCCACCTCTGGGGCGCCGGCGAGGACGGCCTCGGCGAGGACGTCACCTATGACCCCGTCGACCACATCGCCCTGCAGGACGCAGGCCCGACGCTCGACCTGACCGGCTACGCCACCCTCGGCGAGTTCTGCGAGCTGATGGGCGACCTCGACACCTTCCCGGTCGAGCCGCAGCGCGACGTGTCCCGGCTCTACCGCCGCTGGGCCTTCGAGTCGGCAGCGCTCGACCTGGCGCTGCGCCAAGCAGGCAAGGGCCTCGCCGAGGTTCTCGGCCGCGAGCCGCGGCCGGTCAACTTCGTCGCCTCGATGCGACTCTCACCAGGCGATGAGAAGCCTTCGACGATCGACACCCTGCGGGCGAAGCTCGACCGCTACCCCACCCTGCGCTTCAAGCTCGACCCGACCAACGACTGGACCGATGAGCTGATCGCCGAGCTGGTCGAGACCGGCGCCGTCGACTCGCTCGACCTCAAGGGCTTCTACAGCGGCACTCCGGTCGACGTCGAAACAGACCCGGTCCTCTACGCCAAGCTGATTGAGGCCTTCCCCGATGCCTGGCTCGAGGACCCCGACGTCAACGAGGAGACCCGGCCGGTCCTCGAGCCGGTCCGCGACCGCCTCACCTGGGACGCGCCGATCCACTCGATCGCCGACATCGAGGCGCTGCCCTGGGAGCCGAAGATGGTCAACATCAAGCCCTCCCGCGTCGGCGGCCTGAGCAGCTCTGCGAGACCTACGACTACTGCGCCGAGCACGGCATCGGCGCCTACGGCGGCGGCCAGTGGGAGCTCGGCGTCGGCCGCGGCCAGATCCAGGTCCTCGCCTCGCTGTTTCACCCGGACACGCCCAACGACACGGCACCGCGGCGCTACAACGAAGCGGAGCCGCCGGCGGGGCTGCCGGTTAGTCCGCTGGAGCCCAGGCTGAGCATGACCGGATTCCGTTGGGAAGGGTGAGGGGTCGGGTGCCTCTCGCTCTGACAGTCGTCGCGCTAATTAGCGCGACGACTTTGAGTATCCGCCAGTTCGAGAGGCACCCGACCCCTCACCCTTCGGCCAGCCGAATTTCGTGTTTCAGCTACGTTGCGAAAACCTGCCCCGCCGAGCTAGGAGACGAAATGGCCGAGAAAAGCTTTGCTGACGCGCTGAATGAGCAGATCGCGAATGAGTTCGCCGCTTCGCAGCAGTACGTGGGCTGCGCCGTGTACTACGACGTGGAAACGCTTCCTCGGCTGGCGGCTTTCTTCTACCGGCAGGCGCTGGAGGAGCGCGAGCACGCGATGATGATGGTGCAGTACCTGCTCGACGTCGGCGAGGAGGTCCACATCCCCGACATCAACTCGCAGCAGACCAGCTTCTCCGACGGCGTCGCCCCGGTTAAAGCGGCCCTCGAGCAGGAGAAGCGGGTGAGCGACGAGATCTTCGCCCTCTTCGAGCTCGCACGCGAGGTCAAGGACTACCGTGCCGAGCAGTTCCTCCAGTGGTTCGTCAAGGAGCAGGTCGAGGAGGTCGCGCTGATGGGCGACCTGCTCAACGTGGTCGAGCGCTCGAAGGACAACCTGCTGCTGGCCGAGGACTACATCGCCCGGGAGAGCTTGGGTGAAGCGGGTGGCGGCGACCCGACCGCTCCGCCAATGGCGGGTGGCGAAGGGTAAGGCGGGTCCAGCAGTCCAGGCAGTACCGCGCCTGAGGTTCTGCAACCGCGGTTGCGTATTCCGAATATAAGCTAGTTCATCCGGCAGCGGAACTAGCTTTATATCGGAATGAATGCGCAACAACGCCCGGAATCCCCACCAACGCCCGAGGAGACGAAGCGGATGGCCGTTGACGCCATCCGCCACCGACTCCGCCGGGCTGGCTGTTGGAAACACGCGAGGACGGGCCGGGGGTAGGGCGCGGCGTCGATGCTGTCATCCGCATCGAAGCGCCAACCGGCGAGGCGGGCGAGATCGCCATGCAAGTCCGAGGCGCCCTTGACGCTCGCGACGTGGCCGGGATCAAGGGCCGAGTCAACGATCCCGCGGGTCCGCTCAACGCCTTCGAGACGCAAATGGTCGTCGCTCGCTACCTCAACGCAAGGGTTCGCGATCGGCTCGAGGCCGAGGAAATCGCCTATGTGGACGCAACGGGCAACCTCTGGCTGACGCTTCCCAGGCCGGCGCTCTTCCTTCGTGACGCAGGGGCGGCTCGCGATCCTTGGCGAGGCCCGGGCCGGCCGCGGGCCAGCTTCAGGGGCTCGATAGCCGCGCGCGTTGTGCGTGGCCTAGTTGATTTCGCACCGCCGATGACCGTGCCGGAACTGGTCAAGCGCAGCGATGTATCGACCGGGGCCGGATACCGGGTGGTCGAGTTCCTCGAGCGCGAAGGCCTGCTCGAGCGGCGCAAACGAGGCCCGATTTCGCGCGTCGATTGGAGAACGATCCTCGAGCGATGGGCCGAGGACTACGAGTTGGACCTGCAGGATGGCCCATTGCGAATGCTTGAGCCCAGGGGGGTCCAAACGGCGATTAAAAATCTAGGAGCGGCTGAGCCAGACGGCCGCTACGTTCTGACCGGTTCCGCAGCAGCCGGGTTCTTCGAAAAGTACGCCCAAACCCGCATGGCCCTGATCTATGCGGAGAGGCCGGCGGAACTGGCCGATCGGCTCGGGCTCAGGGCGGTTGAGACAGGGGCAAATGTGCTGCTCGTCCGGCCCACCGACGAGGTGGTCTTCAAGAGATCAACTAAACGCCACGGCCTGCAAGTTGCAGCTCCCAGCCAGATCGCCGCCGATTTGCTGAACGGACCAGGCCGATCACCCGCGGAGGCCGACGCCCTGCTTGATTGGATGCAAGGCAATGAGTCAGCCTGGCGATGCTGATCTGCGAGTTCGCACGCGTCGAGCGCTTCTCGAAGCCCTCGACGCTCTGAGCGACCAGCTCAGCGCCCTCGTCCTGATTGGCGCTCAAGCTCTTTACCTCCACACCGGCGACATCGAGGTAGCCATTCCAGAGGAAACCAAGGACGCCGATATCGGCATCGACCGAGCTGAGCTCCGCGAAGACCCGCTGATTGAGGCAGCAATCGAAGCGGCGGGATTCCAAAAGGATTTGGAGAATCCACAACCAGGGACCTGGATCAGCCCGGACGGGATACCGGTCGACCTGATGGTGCCCGAGGCAATGGCCGGGCCAAATGCCCCGAACCGGCGCGGCGCCGGATCCCTCCTCATGACAATGGATCGATGCGCCGGGCAACCGGGTTGGAGGGATCGATCGTCGACAACGCGGCCCAGGAGATTCGATCGTTCGATCCCCTCGACGATCGCGTTTTCACGATCCGCGTGGCGGGCCCGGGAGGGCTCCTGGTTGCCAAGCTCCACAAGATCGGCGAGCGCAACGAGCGCCGGAGTGCCCGGCTCCGCGACAAGGATGCTCATGACCTCTACCGCCTCATGGTTGCGATCAACACCGAAGTACTCTCGGAAGCGATTTCGCGACTGCTGGACGATGAGCTCAGCGCCGCTGTGACGGAACGGGCGCTCGTCTACCTGGCAGGGCTCTTTGCGGCTGGGCCCGACTCCGTCGGTTCGCTCATGGCAGGACGAGCCGAGGAAGGCGTAGGTGAGCCGGCGATTGTCGCCGCGTCCGTCGCGGCGCTCGCCGACGATCTGCTCTCAGCCGTCGCGGCGAAGCCCAACTGATCAACCGAGCCAGCCGGCCCGCTTGCGCATGCATTTGATCCGGCGGAACTCGGCGATGTCCTCGCGTAGGGCCGCGGGGGCCGGCGCGGGAAGGAAGCTTGCGGGGAGCGGGGACTCGACTACGCCTGTGTCCGAGCTGCTGACTCGGTAGGCGCGGGCGCCCCTTCTGGCGGTTACTGCCGAAGGTGGGCCTTCGCCTTCCCAGAGGAGGCCGGCGTAGTCGTCGAGGCCGTAGCCGCCGGGCATGCCGTTGGCCACCGCCTCGAGGTAGGCGGCGCGGCGCTCGGGCTCGTTGTTGTAGTGGACGCAGAGGCTGCCGTGGAGGAGGCCGAGGCCGGCCTCGATCTCGGGTTTGCCCGATGACTTGGTGATGCCGGACTCAAACCAGCACATCGCCCCGGCGCTCTGGCCGGCGAGGATGATGCCCTGGCGCCAGGCGAGGCTGAGGATGGCGCTGAGGTCGTGCGCCTCCCAGACCGCCAGCAGGTTGACCATGCTGCCGCCGCCGACGTAGATCAGGTCCTGGGCGAGCAGGTGGTCGCGCAGCGCCATCGGCCGCCGGCCGAGGCGGAAGAGCGAGAGGTCAGACGGATCGCAGGGACGCTCGCCGAAGGCAGCGTAGAAGCGGCCAATCTGCTCGGAGGTGTCGCCGCTGGCGGTGGGCAAGATGCAGATCTTCGGACGCTTGCCGGCCCGCTCGGTCGCCAGCCGCAGCATCAGCTCGCTGACCGCCCGGTCGGGCGGGCGCGAGGTGAAGTCGTGGCCGCCGAGGGTGAGAATGCGGGGGACCATCGGCCGCTCAGGCCGCCGAGGTGGCGGAGAGCGTCGACGAGGTCGCGCCTGGCAGGCGGGTGACTGGCGCCGCGTCGCCTAGATAGGTGGTCGCCAGCCTCATCTCGACCACCCGGTCGCCGGCCGCGTCGAGCCGGTAGCCGCGCGCGGCCGGCCGCGAGGCGACCACCCGGTTCAGCTCGCCGCCGATGAAGTGCAGGCCGGCGCTGTCCTCGGCGGCGTAGCCGGGGCGCATCCCTTCGCGCAGCATCTCGTGGTACGCGAGTCGCCGCTCCGAGGTCGGCTCGTAGTGGACGCAGTTGCTGAACGGCAGCAACCCCAGGCCCTCGACTCGTTGCGGGGCGCCGTGGAAGCCGGTGACCGCTTCGTCGAACCAGCAGAGCGAGCCGGCGGAGAGGCCGCAGAGGACGACGCCGGCTTCCCAGGCTTCGCGCAGGATCCGGTCGATGCCGTGCGCTCGCCAGACACCGAGCAGGCTGATCACACTGCCGCCGCCGACGTAGATCAGATCCTGGGAGAGCAGGTGGTCGCGCAGGTCCTCCGGACCCTGCTCGCGGCGGAAGAGGGAGATGTGGCTGGCCTCGCAGCGATCGGCAGGGAAGGCGCGGTAGAAGCGGACGACGTAGTGGTCGGCGTCGCCGCTTGCCGAGGGCATGAAGCAGACCTTGGGCCGCTCGCTGCGGCAGAGGCCCAGGACATACTCGTCGAGCAGGGGATTGCCCGACTCCATCGAGAACCCCCCACCACCGAAGGCGACGATCTGACGAGGCGCAGGCTCCATGCTCAAATGGTCCTCCTGTAAAGCCAAAACTCGCTTGTACAGGGGTCTGAAGTTCGTCTCGGCGCCCCCGCCCGCTTGTACAGTCGGCCTGCCCCGATTCCGCCGGCGTTCCCAGCGGTTTCCGGCTTTGTTAAATCGGTACCGGAACGTCCACAGACCACCTTCAGGGTGTACAATCGCGTTTACCTAAACACGGTTGTCTACCTGCGAGATCGACGTGTCCCCCGCCTCCTCAAACTCCGCAAACTCAGCTCCAGCGCCGGCTGAGGACCTCGGCGCCGTGATCGAGCAGGAGCGGCTGCCGGCCGGCATCGAGGACCTTTCCGAGCCGCTGGTCGAGCACTCCCAGCGCGAACGTCTGCTCAACGCGATGGCCCGCAGCTGCGCCAAGAAAGGCTTCGGCGCGACCACGATCGCCGACGTCTGCGAGGGCGCCGGCGTCTCCCGCGCCACCTTCTACGAGCTCTTCAAGGACAAGGAGGACTGCTTTCACGCCTCGATGGAGGTGGCGCTCGCCGACGCGATGGGCCGCATCGTCGCGGTCTACTCGCCCGACAAGCCCTGGGCGACAATGGTTCGCGACGCCGCCGCCGCCTTCCTCGATCTGCTCGCCGGCCGGCCCAGCTTCGCTCGCATGGCCCTGGTCGAGGCGCCGTCCTCGGGCGATCGCGCCTTCGAGCTCTACGCGTCGGGCAAGCGCGTCCTGCAGTCGCTGCTCGAACGCGGCCGCGACGACCCGGTCGAGGAAGCGGCGATCCCCTCCAGCGCCGGCCGCGCCGCGCTCTCGGCGGCGGAGTCGCTGATCGTCGGCCAGATCCTTGCCGGAAACACGGCTCGCCTGCGCGAGCTGCTCCCCGACGTCGTCTACATCACCACGGTTCCCTACCTCGGCCAGGAGGAGGCCTTGCGGCAGTCGCGCGAGGCCGAGCGGACCGCGGTTCCCGCCGACGGCTGACCCCGTGGCTGAGGCCCGGGGGCAGAAACGGGAGCGGTGGCGGCCACCGCGCGGACGCCACCGTCTCCCCCCGGAGGTGATCGCGCGCTCGCAGCGCGAGCGCTTGCTCGAAGCGGCGATCCGCGTCGTCGCCGAGAAGGGCTACGCGGCGACGACGGTCGCGGATCTGACCCGTGAGGCGGGGATCTCGCGCACGACCTTCTACGGGATGTTCGAGGACAAGGAGGGCTGCTTCCTCGCCGCCTATGACGGCGTCATCGACGCCCTGGTGCGCCGGGTCACGGTTGCCTATGAGGCCGAGGAGGGCTGGCCCAACCGCGCCCGCGCCGGGTTGGCGGCCCTGCTCGAGGCGCTTGCCGAGGAGCCGGCGATCGCCCGCATGGCCCTGGTCGAAGTCGGCGCCGCCGGGCCGGCAGCACAGCGCCGCTATCGGGCCGCGCTGCAACGCCTGACGCCGTTCTTCGACGAGGGACGCGACTTCGCGCCCGGCGGCCGCAGCTTGCCGGCCAACACATCCCGAATGGCAATCGGTGCCGTCGCGGGCCTGATCTCCGACGAGGTGATTGAGGGACGGGCGGAGTATCTGCCGAATTTGCTTTCAGAGGTGCAATTTGCGACGCTGATGCCCTATATCGGTCCTGCCGCGGCTACCCGGGAGGTGGGCGGAGAAAATTAGATAAACGCTTACGTACACCGAGCCGCTATGATGAAGGTACTCCGGAGTTTTCAACCTACCTGGGACGGGCTGATGGCATCCGAATCGCGGCGGGACCTCATCTTGGCGGCCATGATCCGCGTGGTCGGCAGCAAGGGCTACAAGGAGACCTCGGTCGCCGACGTGATCGAGGAGGCGGGCACCTCCCGCACCACCTTCTACAAACACTTCGAGGACAAGCACGAGTGCTTCCTCGCCTCCTACGAAGTCCTGGTCGAGCAGGTCTTCGCCGTCGTCGTCGCCGAATGCGACGGCGCCCAGTCGTGGCTGCAGCGCGTCGAGAACGGCCTGGCGACGATCGTCAAACTCTTCGCCCTCGATCCCGAGCTCGCCCGCACCGCCGTGGTCGAGGTCGCTGCCGCCGGTGCCGAGGCGCGTCAGCTGCACTGGGACGCGGTCGCCCGTTTCACCGAGTACCTCGAGGGCGGCCGCGAGCTCTCCGGGGGGAGCGAGCTACCCGACAACATCTCGCTGATGTCGGCCGGGGCGGTCTCGGGGCTGATCTTCGACGAGCTCCTGGCCGGTCGGGCAGCACAGCTGCCGGCGATGCTGCCCGACCTGCTCTTCGCGATGCTCGTCCCCTACATCGGTCCCCGCGCCGCGGCCGAGGAGATGCGCCGCGTCGCCGCGGCGAGCTGAGCGCTAGTTCCCCGAGCGAGTTGCGGGGCGGCCCATCTCCTTGCGCAAGCGGTGGCGCAAGCGGTGGAGGCGAACCTTGACCGTGCCGTCAGGGACGCCGAGGCGGCGGGCGATCGCCTCCTGGGTCAAATCCTCCTCGTAGCGCAGCTCGATCAGTTTGCGATCGCGCTCGTTGAGGCGCTTGAGCGCGGCGTGCAGGTCAGCCCGCTCGACCGTGGAGATGATCTGCTCGTCCTCGGCACCTTCCCAGTCCTCGGCGGTGTCGACCGGGTCGGGGCGCAACCGCGAGTGCTGGCGGAAGGCCTCGTTGCGGACGATCGTGCCCAGCCACTCCTTGCGCCTGGCGCCGTCGCGAAGGGTTGAGCGCCGGCGCCAGGCACGAAGCAGCGCGTCCTGGGCGATGTCTTCCGCCTCGTTGGGATTGCTGGCGTAGTGGTAGGCCATCCGCAGGCAAAAACGGTGCGCCTCATCCCACTCCCAACCATCACCCTGATCCGAATCTTGAATGATCGAAACGTTGATTGATCGACCGTACTACTTCTAAAACCAAACGGGTGAATTTTATTGCTGAAACTTTTTGGATCACAGTTCTGGTCTTTATTCCATGGGGGTAGCGGCATTAGGAGAAACCGGCGGGGACTGGGCCGAGCGCACCTACGAGGCGATGGCGCCCGTCTACGACGCTTTCACCGGTCACTACGAAAGCGAGGCGTGGATCGCCGATCTGCTCAAGCTGCTGGAGCAACACGGCCTGACCGGCAAGCGGCTGCTCGACGTCGGCTGCGGCACCGGCACGAGCTTTATGCCGATGTTGGCCCAGGGCTGGCAGGTGACCGGCTGTGACATCTCCCCGGCAATGCTCGAGCTTGCTCGCGAGAAGGCCGGCGACGCGGTGGCGCTCGCGGTGGCCGACATGCTCGACCTGCCCGTGTTCGGCGAGTTCGACTTGATCTGGGCGCTCGATGACGCGATCAACTACCTGCTCAGCCCCGAGGAACTGGAACGAGCGCTGGCGGGCATGCGGGCCAACCTCGCGCCGAACGGCCTGTTGCTCTTCGACGTCAACGAGCTGCAGGCCTACCGCACCTTCTTCGCCGAGACCACGGTGGTCGAGCGCGATGGGCAGAGCCTGGTCTGGCGGGGGACGGCGCCGCCTGATGTGGCGGCGGGCTCGATCTGCGAGTCAGAGCTGGAAATCGCGCCCGGCGATGTGCTGACCCACCGCCAGCGCCACTTCCCCGAAGCCGAGGTCCGAGCGGCTTTGGCGGGAGCTGGGCTGGAGTGCCTCGACGTCTGCGGCCACGGTCTCGACGGCATCCCCTCTCAGCCGCTCGAGCCGACGCACACCAAGGCGATCTACATCGCCCGCATCGCCGGCTAAGCGCGGCGCAGGCCCTGTTGGGCGGATGCGAGGCGGCGAGCGGCGAGCGCCCACTTGCGCTGCAGCTTCGGTTCGACTGAGCGGGTGTTGCAGGATACCGTCGCCAGGCAATCGCCCCAGGTGTTGGTCGCGTCGATGTAGAGGTTGAGGGCGCGCTCGGCCGGGCCGCCGCCGGCCAGCAGGCAGCGGGCGCTCAGCTTGTCGGCGTCGAGGCGGGCGTAGACCGAGCGCACTCCCTGCACCTCGCGTAGGTAATCGTCGTAGCTGAGGCCGCGAGCCAGGTTGTCGCGCAGTTTCAGCATCGAACCGAGGAAGGGGCGCAGCCGGGGACAGGACTCGCGGGTGGTCGTGGCGTGCGGCGGGACCGAGGTCGAGTTGGTCGTCCCCACCGGCTTTTCGGCAGCCGTGGTCCCATCCTCGCCGCAGGCGCTCAGCATCAGCCCCAGGCCCAGCATGATGCCGACTGTCGCCGCCGAGCTGAGCCGCATCGGCGTAGTGTAGAAATTCGCTGGATGCCGAGTTTGCGCAAGCTCGCGACCCTGATGGCGATGCTTGCTCTCGCCCTGAGCGCTCCCTCGGCGCAGGCGAGTGGCAACGGTGGCGTGCTGGTCGTCGGCGACAGCCTCGAGGAACTGACCTCGCCCTACTTCAGGCAGTACCTGCCGGGCGTGCCGCTGAGCGTCAACGCGGTCGGCGGCTCCAACAGCTTCCAGATCTTCGACCTCTTCCAGGAAAGCTACGAACCGTCGCAGTCGGTAATCGTCTTCGACGCCGGCACCAACGACAACCCCGCCTATCCGGAGATCCTCGCCGGCAACCTGGGCAAGGTGGCGGCCGAGATCGGCGACCGCTGCATGGTGGTGCCGACCATCCACGGCCTTACCGTCAACGGCATCGACAGCGCCGGCAAGAACAGGGTGGTCGAGGAATTCGCCGCCTCGCGACCGGGGACGCAGGTGCCCGACTGGGCGCGGGCTGAGGAAACCCACCCGGAGCTGATGCAGGCCGACGACCTGCACCCGATCGCGGCCGGGGCCGAACTGCGCGCCCGCCTGATCGCGCGGGGGATCAAGGCTTGCCTCGGCATCGCCACCGCGCCGGTGGCCAAACCGGCGCTCGAAGCCGGTCCCGACTTGCCGCCCGCCCACAAGCTGGCGCGGCGCGAGGCCGAGTTGCTCGACTCGATCATCGGCCGGGCGCTGCGGCTCTTCCCAATCTCACTGGCGAACGATGCCTGAACCGGTAGGGCGCGGGCAGCGCTACATGCCGGGCCTCGACGGCCTGCGCGCGATCGCCGTCCTCGGCGTCGTCCTCTACCACCTCAAATTCGGCTGGGCCGAAGGCGGGCTGCTTGGCGTCGGCGTCTTCTTCACCCTCAGCGGCTACCTGATCACCGACATCCTGCTCAACCAGGTCAACCGCGGCGGGATCAAACTCAAGTCCTTCTGGCTGGCCCGCGCCCGGCGCCTGCTGCCGGCGCTCTTCCTGATGCTGATCGTGGTGACGGCCTGGGTGACGGTGATCGGCCCGCACCAACCGAGCGACTTCCGCACAGCGGTGCTCAGCGCCGTCGGCTACTTCAACAATTGGTGGCTGATCCTCCACGACGTCTCCTACTTCGCCCGCTTCGCGCCGCCCTCGCCGCTCAACCACCTCTGGTCGCTCTCGGTCGAGGAGCAGTTCTACATCGTTTGGCCCTTCCTGCTGATGGCGGCGCTCCACTTCGTGCCGGAAGCCAGGCGCAAGGTCGGGCCGCGGCCGCGGCTGGCCGCCGTCACGCTCCTCGCGGCACTCTGCTCGGGGATCCTGATGGCGGTCCTCTACCACCCCTCGCTCGATCCCTCGCGGGTCTACTACGGCACCGACACCCGGGCGCTGGAGCTGCTGATCGGCGCGGCGTTGGCGATGGTCTGGCCCAGCCGCCGCCTCACCGGCAGGGTGACGCCGCAGGCGCGGCGGACGATCGACGCGGCCGGGCTCGCCGGTCTGATCGTGATCGGGCTGATGTTCTGGCGCTCGAACGAGTTCTCGCCCTTCCTCTACCGCGGCGGCTTCGCCCTGTTGGCGCTGGGCACGGCGCTCTCGGTTGCGGCGTTCGCCCATCCCGCCTCGCGCCTCGGGCCGATCGTCGGCTGCAAGCCAATGCAGTGGATCGGCGAACGCTCCTACGGCATCTACCTCTGGACCCTGCCGATCATCGTCCTCACCTCGCCCCAGGGAGCGCACGGCCCCAACCTGCTGCGGGCGATCATCCAGGTGGCGGCGATCATGGCGGTGGCCGAGCTCTCCTGGCGCTACGTCGAGAACCCGATCCGCCACGGCGCGCTGGGCAGGCTCTGGACGCGCTGGAGAGCCGGTGAGCTGCGGCGGGTGCGGGTCTCGCGCGAGGGCTGGGTGGGCATCGCCGCGGCGGCGATCGTCGTCGTCGCGGCGGTCGCCGGCCTGGCCGGGGTCGGCGCCTCCAACTCGCCCGCGATCGGCTCCGCCAACGTGGCCGAAACGATCACCGCCAAGAAGGTCAGGCGCAAACCGCTGGCGACCTCATGCGAAGGCGTCGTCCACATCGGCGACTCGACCTCCGAGGGCCTGGTCTCCGAAGAATATTTGCCGCGCAACGAGCTGATCGCCGCCCAGTACGCGCGCGTGGGCGCGACCACGGCGCACCTCGAGGTTGCCGGCGCGCGCTCGATCTATGAGAACTTCGAGGGCGAACCGAACGCCCAGGAAGTCGCCGAAGCGTGGAAGAACGAAGGCTTCAAAGGCTGCTGGGTGATCGCGATGGGGACCAACGAGGCCGCCAACGTCGCCGCCGGCTCCAACTTCACCTACGGCGACCGGATCGAAAGCATGATGTCGACGATCGGCGATGAACCGGTGATGTGGGTCAACGTCAAGTCACTGGTACCGAACGGCCCCTACGCGGCGCCCAACATGGTGAGCTGGGACAAAGCCCTGCGCGAAGCATGCGACCACTTCCCCAACATGCGCATCTACAACTGGGCCGCCGACGTCCAGGACAAATGGTTCATCCCCGACGGCATCCACTTCACCTCCGAAGGCTACGCCGCCCGCGGCCGCCTGATCGCCGACGCCCTGCTGGAAGCCTTTCCCAACACGGGACCGCTGAAGATGACCGACGCCAAGGACTGCGTCGTCTCGGGCTGAGACGCGGTGCTAACGGCGCAAATTCGCCCGGAACGTGAGCATGCCCGGCCATCCGGAGGACCTCCTCGCCGATCTCTTGCCCAATCTGGCAACACCCGCGTTCAGTGCCCTGTTGCCGGTTGCACCCCGACCGACATCGCCGGCAAGGGCCCAGATCTGCCAGAGGCACAAGAGGGTGACGAGGATCGAGATGCCGCCCTCCGGCGTTTTCATATAGGTCAGCAGATACCCGAGGTGCCGTGGCGCCGCGACGACGCCGCCGATGATGCTCGACGCAGGCACACGCCACGGATCGACGGTGCGGTTGGCATCGCCCTTGGTGACGATCGTGCCATCGGGCTTGATCGCCAACAAGCGATGACTCACAACCTCGCCGTGCTCGGTGAACGACACGACCTCGCCCACCCGATACCGATTCTCGCGCACGACGACCGCGCTTTCGGAAGGGATGCTCGGGTACATCGAGCCGGTGTGCACCACGTACACCCGGTAGGGCAGCCGGCCCGTCTCGTACAGGAATAGTGCGGTCGCCGAGCCGATAAGCACCAGCGCCAGCAGAATCGAGACGGGCTTCGGCCACTTCAAGGCTGCACTCCTTTCGAAGGCCGGGGCGAGGGTGCCGCGCCCAAGTTGCCACCGCGGCGCGGCACCCTCTCGGCTTGACTAGGGTTCGACCCCGACCTGGGTGGCCACGACCTGGTAGGGCAGGCCGCTGCCTTTGATTTCTTCCGGTGCTACTTCCGGCGGATAGGTGTTGAACGGCTGTTCCTGCTGAGCGTTGCCTATGCCACCTTTGTAGGTGGTGTAGCCGAACGTGAACTTGAAGTAGCTGCCCGCTCCTGGCGCGATGTTGGAGCCGACCTTGTACTTCGCCTGCAGCGGCCAACAGCCCGCCGGGCTGAATTCGTCGGTCGAGTACTGCACCGAGCCGCAGAAGCCGGATGCCGGCGGCTGGTTGTCGTTCAGGTTGGCCGAGTGGAACAGCACGCCGCCACTGTTGGCCAGAGTGACTTCGCTGTATTTCCCGGCGTTGTTGAGCGCATGCAGTGCGTCCGCGTTGTTGAACACCACCCAGACGTCCTGGGGGTTGTGACCGATGTTTTTGTATTCAGCTGTCGCCGTCTGCGGCTCGCCCGGCAGCAGGTTTTTGAAGCTGAAGATCAGCCCATTTGGCCCGCTACCGCCCGACGTGTGAATGCGGATCGAACCGGTGGTGCCATTGATTTCACCTTGCTTCGTGTCGCTGAAGTAGGCGCCGGTGACTCCCGTCGCCGCCATGACCAGGGCCGCCAACACCACTAGCGAGGCGCCCAGGGCCCCAAACCGTAGCTTTACTGACTTATTCAAGGCGTAAACCTCCATGTCGTATCTCACGATTCGACGTCGGTTTCGCCACTCGCTCCCCGCCGGCCAGGCGACCAGGTACGGCCTAACGGTTCGATGCGTCGTCGTTGCTGCGGGCGCGAACCTAGCAACGGAATTCAGTGACCCTGCGGATATCTAGCCGAATTACAACCGTGTACCAATACGAATTTCGGTCTTAATCGCCATTTCTAGTAAGGAATATGACACCTGGCGATTTTCGCTCAGAAAATCTGGGCGTCGAGGAAGCCGGCGATCAGCACCAGCCAGCCGCCGATCTCGGCGGCGATCAGGGTGGCCATGAAGGCCTCGAGGCCGCGGCCCGATCGGCGAAACTGATTGTCGGTGTCACGCCTGAGCCCATGCACCATGTAGCCCAAGACGGCGGCGTAGAAGTAGAAGGCCAGCGCCCCGGCGGCGAGCAGGTTGACCAGCACCCCCCAGCCACTGAGCTCGACGAAGGTCGCGACCAGCAGCAGGGCGAAGCTGTAGAGCAACGCCGCGCGGTGGGCGATGTCGGTGTAGGGGTGTGCCAGCCCCTCCTCGGAAGCGTCCATCTGGCGGAACTTCAGCACCCCCAATAGCAGCGCCCAGAGGAACATCAGCGCCGCGGCCAGCAGCACAGCCTTCGTATCGTCTCCCAGGACCACCTGCCCTGAATACCAGCTAGGAGAGAGCTATGCCAGCCCCCACCACGATCATGGTCCCCTTCGCCGACCCCGACGGCAACGTCCTGATGATCCACAACCGCTACGCGCCGAGGAACTGAGCGAGCGCCTCGACGCCCTCGCGCTGGGTCTCCCCGCCGCCGAGACCGCCGAGCGGCCCGCTGCCGTGCATCAGCATCAGTTTCAGCTTCTCGCCGTCGGTTGTCTTCAGCTTCAGGGTGACGGCGGCGCCGTCCATGACCGCGGCGCTCACCGTCATCCAACCGCCGCCGGCTCCATCGGCCGCGGCGGCGGCGATCCGCTCCGGCGGGAGGGAGATCCCCTCACCCGCTGGCTCGAACTTGCGATTCATCCCCTGCACGATCAGGCGCCGATCGGTAACCCCGAGCGCCACCTGCCGACCCTTGAACATGCTCGCCTGGGTGGCGACGCAGACTCCCCGAATCTCCTCGCCCGGCTCCAGCAGTCGCTCGATCACGGGGCGTAGCTTCGATCCAAGGTCTGCCATTTACCCATCCTAGTTTCGTCGCGCCGCTAGACGATCCCGAGGTCGGTGATGTCAAAGACGCCGTCATCGTTCGATCGCAGCTCCTCGGTCCGCGCCTCGCCGCCCCGAGCAGGCTCGAGAATCGAGATACCCCAGCGGATAGGAGCCGGTGAGCGCCCCGAAACCCAGACTCCTCCAGGACGGCGACGGGGACGGTAACTTGATGCTTGGTGGAGATCTTAGGCATGCCCTTACGGAACCAGTAAAGGCACGGGAGCGACGGGGCAGGAGTCCGTCAAGGACACCGGATTGAGATTCGGGGCTGAGACGACTCCGCTACGTCCGAGCTGCAAGTCTGCGAGGTGGCCTCTCCGTCGCCCCCGGGCGCGGAGCCTCGGCGACCGTCGTCGCCGCCTCCTCCTCCTCCTCGATCAGCGCTATCAACGCCAGCGCCAGCCGATCCTCGGCATGTGTTCCCTGACTCAAGATCTCTGCTGAACGCTGCCCGGCGGCGACTCGCAGTGCCAGCTCGTGCGCGAGCGCTCGCGTGGTCAGCTCGAAGTGACGACGACTCAGGGCTGAGAGTAGACGCAGAATCCGGCGCGCCGCGGAGCGCCGCGCGAGCGCCGCCTGCAGCAGGTACTCGGGCTCGAGCAGAAGGCCGTCGCCAGCAGCCATCTGCCGGGCCGCCTTGTAGGCCTCGACCACCGTCTCCGAAACGGAGATCTCACAGCCGTCCTCAAGGCGCAAACGGCGCTTCGATCCGTCGCGGAAGGGCAGGAAGCGCGAGCATACGTATGGCCCCAAGGTCCAGAGAAAGGTCCAGGGCCGCAGACTGTTGGACCCGCCGTCAAAGAGTTCGTCAATCCGGCACTCATCGAGCACCGCAGAGAGCAAATAGCCGCTGTGTAGGTGCGCCCGTCGCCCTTCGCGGCACTCCTTAACCGCTTTCCTTAGGGCCCGGAAGAAATGGCTCGAGACCAGTTCCGTTGGCGTCCGGTGCTCGGGCTCGGGAACCAGCGCGACTGGCGGCAGCGCACATACCGGCGCGTAGCCGGCCCAGCTGAGTGGCGTGTGCTGGGTGGCGATAGGAGCACCGGCAGCAGCACCCTGCCAGCGCATCAGGCCAACGCGCTGGACGCGCATCAGCGCGTCGCGCAGGCTGGTGCCGGCGAGCGCCGCGGCAAGCAGCGGATCGTCGGTCGCGGCGAGATCGGGGGTCGGGTAGATCGTCGTGATCACCTCAGCGCTGCCGCAGGCGAGAAGCGCCGGGGCGAGCGTCAGCCACTCGCCTGAGGCGGCATCGGCAAGCGCCGAAGTATCGCAGGCCTCCAGCAACACCCGGGCCGGCATCTTCACCCCGGCGGCAGCCATCGCGAAGACCCGCGTCGGGTTCAGCACCTCATAGACCTCCTCACGGCCAGCGACGCTCATCACCAGGCCGCCGCGTGAGGGCTCGGCGGCGCTGCCGCGCACCGCGTGGCAGAGAAAGGCGACCGTCTGCTCGGGACCAAGGCGGCGCAGCTCCATTTCAAAGGCGTCGATCGTTGCGGCCGCCTCGCTCCAGTGCGCGCCGCCCAACACACTGACCTCGGCGGGCAGGGTTGCTGCCTGCTCGCGAGCACCCGGTAGCTCGCCCAGCTCCGCCGCTGCGCTCGTGTCGGCGATCGCCAGGCGCAATGGCGCTGCCTGACTCGGGTCGCCACCCGGCGCGCTGGCGACCAGCGCCGCCGAGGGAGCGATTACCCAGTTGCAGAGCTCGACCAGCCGATCGGAGGTTTCCTCCGTCCCTTCGATCGCTAGAAGGCCCCAGGGCACGAAGCCGAGCGTGGGTGCCGGCGCGATCGCCAGCGCCAGGCGCTCGCGGCGCAGGTCGGCGGCTCGCGCCGCAGCGACGAGGCCAGCGGGCAGGAGCTGACGCCCGAGCCGCAACGAGAGCGCTAGCTCAGCCGCCGGATCGCTCAGCAGCGGACTGGCCGCGAGGCGGAAGTCAGCAGCAGCCGGGTCCTCCCCTGGTTGGCTGAAGGGCAGCGCCGCCTCGAGATCGGCTAGCGCTGTGGCCAGCTTCGAGCCGGGCCCGATCGCCACCCGGCCGCTCTCTACCTCGGCATCGCCGGGACCGATCAGCCCCCAGTAGAGCCACTCATCCGCCTGCCAATAGGAAAGCCACCAGCCGCCCGAGCCGGCGGCCCGCTTGGCGGCCGCCTCGAGCTCGACGGGCGCCGGGCGTCCCGACACGCCGGGACCCGCGAGCCGCGAGCTCCCCCGCAGGCGGATCACCGGCGGGGTTGAGAGCGCCAGCTCAGCCGAGCCTTCGGCGGCGCTCGCCGGTAGCGCCTGCACGCGAGCGAACTCAAGCAGCTCGGCCACGAAGCGCTTGTCCTCAGACCGGTGGGCAAGCTCGAGGGTGATCGACAGTGCCTGCCCAAGGCGCCGCGACCAGCTGCTGCGAGAACTCTGCGCGGCCAATAGGTAGCGGGTGCGGTCAAGCTCGATCAGCGCCCGGGCGCCGCACTCGAGTGCCTGCGCCTCCCGCCCCATCTCGCCCTGGCGCCGTGCCTCGCGCAGCAGTAGGTCAACCAGCTCATCGGAGCGCCCGGCGATTGCCATCGCCAGGCCGACTGCGTCAGGGTCCCAGCCGTCACTCGCCCCGTGCTCATCCTCACTGCGGCTTAGCACGTCGACCCGGGCGAAGTACAGGATCAGGCTGCCGCGACGCCCGAACAGGGCTCGCACCAGCTTCGCCTGGTCGGAGCCGAGCCCAACGGTCGCAATCCAGAGATTGGCGAAGGTCTCGTTCTGCAGTGCCTCCACCCGCCCCTCGAAGCCGACCGCATCCTCGCCGCCCCTCACTGCGCACTCGACTAGTACCGAGGAGGCACGCAGGCGCAGGAAGAAGTCGCGGCGCTCGTGGCAGCGCTCGTGGGCCGCCTCGGCCGCGGAGTGGGCGCCAGCGAGGTCGCCGGCTGCCAGCTCGTTCTCGGCGATCAGGACTAACAGGTAGATCTCAAGGGGGTTGCGCCCCTGCCAGGCCTCGAGTAGCTCCTGGTAATCGGCCCCGGCTTGCTCGAACTGGGCGATCCCCGAATGAGCCCGTGCACGCAACAGGGCGGCGCAGCGGCCCTGCTCAACCCCCAGCACCTCAGCCTCAAGCGCCAGCGCCCGACCAAAGGAGCGCTCCTCCACGTCGAGAAAGGCGAGCCGCAGACGCTCGTCGATCGACGCCGACTCGTCGCGGAGGAGTGCACGCGCACCGATCAGGTCGCCATTAAAGATCCGCTGATCGCAGCGCCTCATCCGCAGCCAGCCAAGTGGCCGGCGAAGCGCCGAGATCGCTGGAAACGGGTGCCAGAGACCTGGTGGCGAGGCAAACAAGTGCCAGACGACGATCGCCCCGGCGACACCGCCCAGAATCAGCGGAGCGAGCGACCAGCCACTCAGATAGGAGCCCGCCAAGGCGGCGACGAGGCTGATCGCTGGCAGGCGGCGCAGCAGCAGAAACGCTGGCAATGCAGTTGCCGCCAGGCCGGCGATCCCTGCCTCGAGCACAGCGAGCAGCGCGCAACCACCGAATAGGAGCCAGCGCCCCCACGTGACGAATACCATCAGCCCGGCGAGCCGGTCGAGGCCGGGCTCGCTCCTACGCACAAGGACGCTCGGCAGCTCGGCCAGGGCGAAAAGGGCTAGGGCGAGCGTCGGGCCGATAACCAGCAGCGCCACACACGCGAGCGCGGCGCCCCAAGACACGAGGCCTAGAAGCGCCACGACCAGCGGCAAAAGCGGGGCTCCGGTCGCCCAGGCGACGCAGACGAGGATGGCGGCCACAACGTAGGTGAACGTCAATGCGAGCGGTGCCGAGCCGCCGAAGAGCAAAGCGTAAGTGACAAGCAGGGTGCCCCAAATGGTCGCGACCTCGGCTCGCGTGAGATCGCGGCCCCCTTTATTCAGCTTCAAAAGCGGCCACGAAGAAGTCGAACGCCCGTTCTTCGGCCTCCGGATCATCCCGATCGAGCGAGATCGTGCGGGTCTCGCCGGCGCGACTGATGCTCATCGTGATCTGCTCGGGCTCCGCCCCACCGCGGCGCCGCAGCAATGCGTCGACCAGCTTCCTGATCGTCGGCACACCAAGGGCGATCGTCACAAGCGCCGCCGCACTGTTAAGTGAGTCGACCGCGACCGTCAGCACCTCGGCGAGCGGCGCGCCCCGGGTCGCGATTGGCCGCACCGCGACCCCATCGCCGATCAGCTCCTCAGCGATCTCCATCGGAACCTTGACTCTTAGGTGTGTGGGCGCCAAGCGAGCGAAAGCATACGGACGAAAGGAAGATTGCCGCAATTCCAGCACTTGCAGTGCACTTCGGGCAGTGTGCGACCAACCGCCGAACACATGGCCGTTCAGCTTGGTGCAGCTCTGCCCCCTATTACGTTCGGCTGCGCAGGTCTGCGAGCCGAGTAACGGTGCCCTCGCACCGTTACTCGAGCGCCTTGAGGAAACGGGCGGCCTCTTCCTCACCGAGCGCAATCGGGAGCAGATCGACGAGCGCCTTCTGGCGCTCGTCGCCGCGCCGGGCTTCGGGTCGATGAGGTTTCGGGCGTTCAGGCAGTTCCATAAGCCAATGATCGTACGCGGCACGCTTCGTGCGCGTGCTCGTGCTCGACCGCGGGCTCGGGCCGGAGCGCGCCGGGGCGGTGGTCCAGCGGATCATCGAGCTTGAAACCTACCGCACCCTGGCGCTGCTCGGCTTGCCCGAGGCGCAGCGGCTGATGCCGTCGATCAACCGCATCGAGACGCGGCTGGCTGAAGTGACCGACGGCGAAATGCGGCATGCCGGCAAGCTGGTCGACAATCAGCGCCTGCTTGAGGAATTGACCCAGCTCGCGTCCGAGTTGGAGGCGGGCGCGGCCGCCAGCCTGTTCCGCTTCGGTGCCAGCCGCGCCTATCACGAGATCGTGCAGCTGCGCCTGAACACAATCGGCGAGCGCAAGGTCGAAGGACTGCCCACCTGGTCGTCGTTCCTGGCGCGGCGCATGTCGCCGGCGATGCGCACCTGCGCCACCACCGAGGCGCGGCAAGCCGACCTGTCGGAGAAGCTGGCGCGCGCCGCCAATCTCCTTGCGCACGCGGGTGGACGTCGAGCTCGAGCGGCAGAACCGCGATCTGCTCAAATCGATGAACGACCGCACGCGGCTGCAACTGCGCCTGCAAACCACGGTGGAGGGATTGTCGGTGGCCGCCGTGAGCTATTACGTGGTCGGGCTGTTCGCCTATCTGATGAAGGGCCTGCACGACGAAGGCGTGCCGGTCCACGTGCCACTCGTCACCGCGCTGTTCGTGCCGGTCGCCGTGCTCGCCATCTGGTGGGTGGTGCGGCGGATCAGGCGTCGGCACATCGCCGGTGCGGAGTAGTCCCATCCGATAATCGCAATGGTTTGATGGGACGCGCTTGCGCGTCCACGATACTATCGTGATGACTTCGATATGCCGCTTTAGCGGAGCATAACGATCGTTGAATGCAGGAGGCGACGCCATGAGCGTCATGTACCACGACGGCAACAGGCAGCTTCAGGACCGGTTTGACAGCCGACGGATTTCCGACAAGCTCGAGGAAAGCTCACCCGCACGGCATTCACCGCCGACGACAAGGCATTCATCGAGAGGTGCGGCGTATTTCTTTCTCGCCACCGCGGATGCCGAAGGCGGCCCGATTGCTCGTTCAAGGGCGGCCTGCCGGGTTTCGTACGCGTCACCGGACCGGCCGAGCTGGCGTTTCCCGACTATGACGGCAACGGCATGTTCAAGAGTCTGGGCAACATACGTCGCAATCCAAACGTCGGGACTGCTGTTCATCGCCATGCACGACAAGCCCAAGCGCCTGCGCGTCAACGGCGGCGCCAGCGTCAGCGATACCGATTCGCTGCTCCGAGACGGTCGGCGCGCAGCTCATCGTGCGGATCGCCGCGCGCGCATATTCCCCAATTGTCCACGCTATATACCGGCAATGCAGATTGCGGGGCCGTCGATATACACGCCGAAGCCAGAAGCGATCCGCCCGAACCCGTCTGGAAAACTTTTGACGACTTCAAGGGTTGCGTGCATCCGCGTCAGCCAACCTGGAAGGGCTAATCATGCGAAGCGAACGGTTCGATTTTCCCAATGCCAAAGGCGAGAACTCGGCGCCCTGCTCGACCGTCCGCTCGACGAGCCACGGGTTTCGCGCTGTTCGCGCACTGCTTCACCTGCGGCAAGGACATCCGCGCCGCCAAGCGGATCGCCGGGCGGCCTGGCGGCGCAGGGCATCGCCGTGCTGCGCTTCGATTTCACCGGCCTCGGCGAGAGCGAGGGCGAGTTCGCCAACACGCATTTCTCCTCCAACGTCGGCGACCTGGTCGCCGCCGCCGACCATCTGCGCGAGACGCATGCCGCCCGCCGCTGCTGATCGGCCACAGCCTGGGCGGCGCGGCGGTGCTGGCGGCCGCGGGCCGGATCGCCGAAGCGCGCGCGGTGGTGACCATCGCCGCGCCCTGCCGAGCCGCGCACGTCACCAGCCTGTTCAGCGAGCATGCCGACGAGATCGAGCGAACAGGGCGAAGCCGAGGTGGAGCTCGGCGGGCGGCCGTTCACCATCCGCGCGCATTCCTCGACGACCTGACCGAGCAGCGACTCAGGACCAGCATCGCCGCGCCTGGCAAGGCGCTGCTGATCCTGCATTCGCCCACCGACGAGATCGTCGGCATCGAGAACGCCGCGCAGATCTTCCTCGCCGCGCAAGCATCCCAAGAGCTTCGTCTCGCTGGACGACGCCGACCACCTGCTCAGCAGAAGAGCGGACGCCGTCTATGTCGCCGAGGTGATCGCCGCCTGGGCCTCGCGCTATCTCGATGTGCCGGCGACCGCAGCCGAGCCGAACGGCGAGGCGGGCGTGGTCAGGTGCGCGGAGACGCGGCGCCGGCAAGTTCCAGCAGGAAATCGTCCAGCCGGCCGCACGTTCCTGGCCGACGAGCCGGGTCGGTCGGCGGGCTCGGCACCGGTCCGAGGCCCTACGACCTGCTGCTCGCCGCGCTCGGCGCCTGCACGTCGATGACCGTGCGGCTCTACGCCGAGCGGAAGCGATGCCGCTGGAGCGCGTCACGGTCGCGGTTGACGCCACGACAAGATCCACGCCAAGCGATTGCGCCGAGCTGCGAGACCAAGGAAGGCAAGATCGAACGAATCGAGCGCGAAATCACCTTTGAAGGCGAGCTCGACGCCGAGACCGCGCAAGCGCTTCTGGAGATCGCCGACAAATGCCCGGTGCACCGGACGCTGACTTCGGAGATCAAGATCCGAACCGTCGAGCGGCCGGCGTAATTCAATTTCGTCATTCCGGGACGCCGCGAAGCGGCGGGCCCGGAATCCATACTCCGCAGCGCTGGGGTTATGGATTCCGGGCTCGCTCGCTGCGCTCGCGCCCCGGAATGACAGAATAGAAATGCGCGGCCGAATTGTTTATAAGTCCGCCACCATGCAGACCGCCGCGCACGCGCTGACGCAGCAGTTCCTCGCCGGGGCGGCCGAGGGCGAGCGGAACGACGCCGGACTGCTGCAGGACTCGCGGCGTGAGCCGCCCGCATCGGTCCGATCACGGAAGACGCCATTTCCGACGGGCTGGTGCGCTTCGAGAACGGGGCCAGCATGCGGGCCTCGCGACTTGTGCTCACCGCGCGCGGGCGTGAGCGGCTCGGCCAGGGCTGAACCCGCAAAAGGCTGAACCCGCAAGCAGTCGCACCCTCACCACCGGCCCTCCCCCATCCCTTGCGGCTTGACGGTCTCAAGCGCCTCGGACACACTAGAACAAATAGAGAACATACTTGGCGCGCTGGCCCGGCGAACGGGCTG
>CAVRGT010000012.1:0-392602 GCA_963720805.1 uncultured Solirubrobacterales bacterium
TCTGGCTGGCGTTCGTGGTCTCGACTCCGGCCGCGGTCGCGTGGTCGGCCACCGCCGTGCTGGCCGGCCTGATGGCCCTGCTGTTCCTGACCTACGGAGCACCACGCGTCGTGGTCGAGGACGGGTGGCTGCGGGCCGGACGGGCCCGGATCCCCGGGGAGTACCTCGGGGGCGCCGAGGCCCTCGACCCGGCCGAGACCAGGCGGGTCGCCGGACCGGGTGCGGACGCGCGCGCCTACCTCCTCCTGCGGCCCTACCTGAAGCGAGCGGTCCGGGTGACCCTGCACGACGACCGCGACCCCACGCCGTACTGGCTGGTGAGCACGCGCGACCCCGAGCACCTGGCCACCGCCATCCGGGTGATCTCGGGTCATCAGCCCTCGCGATAGCCTGCGGCCATGGCTGACTCTCCCGGCGGAAGCAAGATCTGGACCGCCTTCTCCCTCGCGTCCGCGCTGCTCGCGGCCGCGGTCGCCAAGAAGGCCCTCGACACCGGCTGGAAGGCCGCCACCGGCAAGCACCCCCCGGAGAACCCCGCCGACCCCGACGTCCGCACCGGTGAGGCGGTGGCGTGGGCGGTGGCCAGCGGCACCTTCGTCGCCCTGGCCCGGATGCCCGCCCAGCGCCGCGCCGCTGACTACTACCGCCGCTCCGCCGGCCGCCTCCCGCCGCAGCTCGCCAAGGACTGACTGGACGAAGCCCGCCCGGAGTGATCCGGACGGGCTTCTGGGACTGTTCAGCCGGGACAGACCCGGTCAGGGTGTCGGTGGAGTGTTGCTCAGGCGGCGCAGTCGCGGCAGATCAGCCGCTTCTCGTCGGCGAGCTGGCTGCGGTGGTGGACCAGGAAGCAGCTCATGCACGTGAACTCGTCCTCCTGGCGCGGCATCACCTCGACCGCCAGCTCCTCGTGCGACAGGTCGGCGCCGGGCAGCTCGAAGGACTCGGCGGCTTCCGCCTCGTCCTCGTCGACCTTCCCGGAGTTCTTGTCGTGCCGACGCGCCTTGAGCTCTTCGATGCTCTCTTCGGACTGGTCTTCCTCGTTCTTGCGAGGGGCGTCGTAGTCGGTGGCCATGCGTTTTCTTCTCTCCCCATCCTGCGCCGGTGACCCGGCGCCCTCGTCGGCGCGCCGATTGTGCCCGATGACCGGGCAGACCGCATCTTCGGGCCGCGCCGTGTCTCATGAACAGACGGTGACGTCGGGCTATTCCCCGTGCGGGAGGTGTTCAACCCCTCTGGGGCATCAGGAGCTGTCGGTGGTCGCGTCCGGGCCCTCGCCCCGGACGAAACCGGTGTCTGCCACGACCTCGCGGAACTCCGCGAAACCGTCGGCCGGAGCACAGATCAGCAGGCGCTTGTCGCCCGGCGACCGGGTCACCTCCAGCACTCCCCCGGCCTCGGTGCAGATGAGCCCGGCGGCCGCGTGGTCCCAGATGTGGGCCCCCTCCTCGACGTAGGCGTCGAGGAGGCCGCCCGCGACCGCGCAGATGTCGAGCGCGCAGGAGCCCAGCCGCCGGATGTCTCGGATCCGAGGCAGCAGTCTCGAGACGTAGGTCGCCTCACGGGTGCGCGCCTCCTGCTCGTAGCTGAAGCCGGTGCCGACCAGCCGCTGCCCGAGCGGTACGACGGGCCGGGGGCGTAGCGACTGCCCGTTGCAGGTCGCGCCACCCCCCAGCGTCGCGGCGTACTCCAGGCCGAGGGCCGGCGCCAGCACCACGCCGGCCACCACCTCGCCGTCGACCTCGGCGGCGATGCTGACCGCGAAGTGCGGCAGCCCGTAGAGGTAGTTCACCGTGCCGTCGATCGGGTCGACGATCCAGACGACGCCGCTGGTGCCGCGCAGGTCGTCGCCCTCCTCGCCCACCAGCCCGTCGTCGGGCCGCGCAGCGAGGAGGCGGTCCAGGACCAGCCACTCGGAGGCGCGGTCGGCGGCGGTGACGATGTCGATGTCGCTCGACTTGGTGCCGGCGACCTCCACCCCGTCGCGCCGCAGCCGCACGATCAGCTCGCCGGCCTCACGCGCCGTCGCCAGGGCCAGGCCGAGCAGCGCCGCCGGATCGACCTCCGACCGCGGCCCAGCGGTCACTCCAGACCACCGAGAGCGGCCCGGGGACCGCGTGCGTTGGGGCAGCAGCCGGCCGCGCAGACGTCCCAGCACGCCGGCTCGCCGGCGACGGCGACGCGGTCGACCGGCTCGCCGCGCTCGACGGCCGCCCGCTCGACCAGCAGGTCACGGACCATCGCCACGAACCGCGGGTCGGTGCCCGAGGTCGGCACCCGTACCGCCTCCAGCCCGAGCCGCTCGGCGGTCGTCAGCGCCTCGGTGTCGAGGTCGTAGACGACCTCCATGTGGTCGGAGACGAAGCCGATCGGCACGAGCACCACCGGGCCTGCCCCTTCGCCCGCGAGCTTCTCCAGGTGGTCGTTGACGTCGGGCTCGAGCCACGGCACCTGCGGCGGCCCGGACCGCGAGCAGAAGACGAGGTCGTTCTCGTGCGCCCGGCCGGTGACCTCGGCGACCCGGTGGACGACGTACGCCGCGGCGGCGCGGTGCTGGGCCACATAGGCGCCGCCCTGCGGCCCGCTGCCGTCGTTCATGGTGTCGGGGATCGAGTGGGTCACGAACAGGAGGTGGGCGTCCTCGCGCTCCCGCACGGCGTCCACCACCGCGTCGACGATCGGGTCGAGGAAGCCGGGGTGGTTCCAGTAGGACCGCAGCCGGTCGAGCACGGGTGGGTCGGCGACGGCCGCGGCGGCGTCGGCGAGGTTCTCGCGGTACTGCCGGCACGAGGAGTACGACGAGTAGGCGCTGGTCGTGAAGCACGCCGAACGGGTGATCCCGTCCGCCTTCATCTGCGCGACGACGTCGGTCAGGTAGGGGTCCCAGTTGCGGTTGCCCCAGTAGACCGGCAGGTCTACTTCGTGGGCCGCGAGGTCGGCGCGGATGGCCTCGAGCAGGGTCTGGTTGAGCTCGTTGATCGGCGACTTCCCGCCGAACAGGAAGTAGTGCTCGCCCACCTCCTCGAGCCGCTCGCGCGGGATGCCACGGCCGCGGGTGACGTTCTCCAGGAACGGCACCACGTCCTCCGGTTTGTCGGGTCCCCCGAAGGAGACCAGCAGGAGCGCGTCATAGGGCGTGACGTCGGTGGGGCTCACCGGCCCATCGTGCCCTACGCTCGCTGGGCGATGTTCACCCGCTACCGGACCGTGCTCAGCCACCCCGGCGCACTCCGGTTCAGCATCACGGCGTTCGTGGCGCGGCTGCCGATCTCGATCGAGACCCTCGGCATCGTGCTCCTGGTCACCGGGATGGGCGGCTCCTACGCCCTCGCCGGCGGCCTGTCCGCGACGTACACCATCGCCAACGGACTGTTCGCGTTCTGGCAGGGCCGCGTCCTCGACCACCTCGGCCAGTCGCGGGTGCTGCCGGTGGTCGCGGTGCTCTTCGCGATCGGGATCGGCGGCCTGATCTCGACCGTGGTGTCGGGCGGCCCCGCCCTCGTTGCCTACGGGTGCGCGGCCTTGGCCGGCGCGTCTTACCCCCCGATCGGCTCGGCGGTCCGAGCCCGTTGGTCCCACGTGCTCGCCGGACGACCGGTCGAGGTGCAGACCGCCTACGCCCTGGAATCGGTGATCGACGAGGCCATCTTCATCATCGGGCCGACCCTCGCCACCGTGCTCGCGACACAGTGGCACCCCTGGTCGGCGCTCGGGCTGGGCCTGGTCACCGGACTGTTCGGCTCGCTGGCCCTGGCGATGCAGCGCAGCACCGAGCCGACGCCGCAACGCTCCTCGCCCGACTCCGGCCCGCGGCCGCCGATGCCCTGGGTGCCGGTGGTCGCCCTCGCCACGGTCTCGTTCGCGCTCGGGTCGATGTTCGCGGCGGCCGAGGTGAGCACGGTGGCCTTCTCCGCCGAGCAGGGCGCCAAGCCGTACGCCGGGGTGCTGCTGGCCGCGTGGGCACTGGGCAGCATGCTGGCGGGCCTGATCACCGGCACGTTCCGGTGGACCTGGTCGTCGGCCGAGCGGGTCCGCATCGGAGCCGTCGTGCTGGCCCTGGTGATGGTCCCGATGTCCTTCATCGGGTCGATGGTGGGTATGGGGATCGCGCTGTTCGTGGCCGGCTTCGCGATCGCGCCGACGTTGATCGCGACGATGACGGCGGTCGAGCAGACCGTCCCGGGGCCACGGCTCACCGAGGGGATCGCGATCATCCACACCGGCCTGGCCGCCGGGCTCGCGCCAGGGGCGGCCCTGGCCGGCCTGATGATCGACGCGTACGGCGCCTCGGCGTCCTACCTCGTCGCGCTGGGCGGCGGGGTCGTCGCCGCGGTCGTCGGGTTGTGGGTACCTCGCCTGGTCCCCACCCGCGGCCGAGCCGCCGTACCCGACCGATCTCCTGCGTCCTAGGCTGCGCGCGTGCAGTGGCAGAACTGGTCGGGCCTGGAGTCCGCCGAGCCCCGGACCGTGATCACGCCTTCGTCGGTCGACGAGGTCGTCGCGGCCGTCACCGGTGCCCGTCGCGTCGGCGGCACCGTGAAGATGGTCGGCAGCGGCCACAGCTTCACCGCCATCTCCGCGCCCGAGGACGCGATGCTCCGCCCCCAGGGCCTGGCCGGGCTGCTGGCCGTCGACCGCGACGCGATGACCGTGACCGCCGGGGCCGGCACCCAGCTCAAGGTCCTCAACGCCGAGCTCGAACGGTTCGGCCTGTCGCTGCACAACATGGGTGACATCGCCGAGCAGACACTGGCCGGAGCCACCTCGACCGGCACGCACGGCACCGGCGGCGTGACGGCGGGGCTGTCCGCCCAGATCACCGCGCTCCAGCTGGTCACCGGCACCGGCGAGGTCGTGGACGCCTCCCCCGAGCAGAACGCCGACGTCTTCGAGTGCGGGCGGGTCGGCCTGGGCGCCCTGGGGATCCTGACCCGGCTGACCTTCGCCGTCGAGCCGCTGTTCCTGCTCGAGGCCGACGAGCAGCCGATGTCGTGGGACCAGGCGCTGGGCTCCTTCGACGAGATGGTGGCCGGCAGCCACCACGCCGACATGTACTGGTTCCCCCACACCGACCGGCTCCTGGTCAAGCGCAACACCAGGCTCGACGCCGACGTCTCCGAGGCCGACCCGCTCTCGAGGTTCCGCGGCTGGCTTGACGACGACTTCCTTTCCAACACGGTCTTCGGAGCGCTCACCGCGGCCGGCAACCGGGTGCCCCGCATCGTCCCCCGGCTCAACCAGGTGGCCGCCCGGGCCCTCTCCGCCCGCACCTACAGCGACGTCGCCCACCGGGTCTTCACCTCGCCTCGACGCGTGGTCTTCCGGGAGATGGAGTACGCCGTCCCGCGCGAGGCCGGGCTCGACGCCCTCCGGGAGGTACGCCGGGTCGTCGACGGCTCGGACTGGCAGATCAGCTTCCCGGTGGAGATCCGGGTCGCCCCGGCCGACGACATCCCGCTGTCGACCGCCTACGGCCGCGACTCGTTCTACCTCGCGTTCCACACCCACCAGCACTCCGACTGGGCGACGCACGCGGCGTACATGGAAGCCATGGAGACCGTGATGCGCGCCCACGACGGGCGACCCCACTGGGGCAAGCTGCACACCCGGACCGCTGCCGACCTGGCGCCGGCCTACCCGCGGTTCGGCGACTTCGTGGCTCTGCGCGACCGGCTCGACCCCGACCGGGTGTTCGCCAACGACTACCTGCGGCGGGTCCTGGGCGACTGATCGACCCGTGATCGGCCCCCTCGTGGCGCGCCGTCGCGGGAGCGCAGCGCGGAGCGTGCGCTGGCGTAGGCTCGGCGCACGGGAGCAGGTACGGGCGGGAGCGAGGCAGGAGTAGGTCGTAGCCATGGTGCACCTCAGGCTCACCGGGGTGAGCGAGGACGGCCGATCACTGCTGCTCGTGAGCGACGCCGGGGTGGAGTTCACCGTCGACGTCGACGATCGGCTCCGGGAAGCCGCGTCCGGCCAGCGACCGGCATCCGGCGACAACCAGGCAGGGACCGGCCAGTTGGAGACACAGATGGAATCGTCGCTTCGCCCGCGGGACATCCAGGCACGGATCCGGGCCGGGGAGACGGCCGAGTCCGTCGCCCAGGTGGCCGGCACCTCGATCGACAAGGTGATGCCCTACGCCGCTCCGGTGCTGGCCGAGCGTGCCCACGTCGCGCAGCGTGCCCAGCGCGCCTCGATCCGCCGGCGGCCGGTCGAGGGTGGCGCGACCGCTGCGTCACGCACGCTCGGCGACGCCGTGAGCAGCCACCTCCGCTCCCACAACGTCGACCCCGAGACGGTCTCCTGGGACGCCTGGCGTCGTGAGGACGGCCGCTGGACCCTGACCGGCTCCTTCACCACGACCGGCCGGGTCGGCGCGGCCCACTTCTCCTTCGACGCTCCCGGCAACTACGTCGTGGCCGACGACGACGACGCCCACTGGCTGCTCGGCGAGATCCCCGACGAGCCCGAGGCTCCTGCCGCGGTGAGCCGCGACGACCTGTCCGACGCCCGCCGGCGCCACCTGTCCGCCGTACCTCCCGACGAGCTGCCACTTCCCCCCACGCAATCGCTTCGCGATTCCGCGGGGACCCCGGAACTACTGGGCGAGGACGCCATCGAGCTGGTCAGCGAGAGCCCCGACGCCGAGGTCGCCCACGACCGGGCCGAGGAGAGCGCCGCCCTCGGCGCCGAGCTGCCGGCCGAGGCCTACCTCGACGAGGAGCTGCCCGCTCCGGGGGCCGAGTCCGACGCGGTCGAGGAGACCGACGACGACTCGGGCGACCGCTCGGGGGACGGCTCGAGGTGACGGGGCCGCCGACGACTCGCGCCGGCACGAGCCCCCTGCCCGCAAGCCGGTCAAGAAGACCCGCGGCCGTGCCTCGGTCCCGAGCTGGGACGAGATCATGTTCGGCGGCCCTGGCGACGGCAGTGGCGCCTGACCCGGGCCGCCGCTCTTCTCAGGGCTCCATCACCCGCGACCAGGTGAACGGCCCGAAGCCGGTGTCCGTGGTCGGGGCGTGACCCCCGGGCGTGACGGTCAGCTTCAGGTACTCCAGCGGGACGGTGCTGCCGTGCACGGTCACCCGGTGGAAGTTCGCCACGTCGTACGACGGGTGGCTCAGCCAGGCGTCGGAGGAGCAGACCCCGGCGTCGCCGGTGCACGGCGCCCCGGACCTCAGCGGGTTGTCCGAGCGGTAGGTGTGTGAGTCACCGTTGAACAGCAGCACCGGCTTGCCGAGGTCGGCGGTCTGCTGGGCGAGGCTCGCCACGATCGGCTCGTACTGCGTCAGGTGGGTCGGGGGCTTCCCGTCGAGGTCCCACATGTCGGCCTGCTCGACGACGACGACGCCCTGGGCGTCCTCCGCGCCGGCGATGTCGAAGGCGCGGGCCAGCCAGCGCAGGTCGGCACCGGTGCGCTGCTGCACCTCCTGCTGCTGGGCCGCCGACATCGACGGCGCGCCGTACCAGGGGTCGGTGTCGTTGTCGGACCCACCGGGGATGTTCAGGGTGACGAACACGAAGCCCTTCTGCTTCCAGATCACGTTCTCGACGTACTGCGCGTCCCCGGGATGGGCCGGGTCGTACGCCGTCGCCTGCGACAGCGTGTGCAGGGTGCCGCTGCCCAGGGTCGCGCCGGGCTGGGGGAAGAACAGGGACCGGACCAGGTCGAGGTTGGCGATCGGGTCGCCCCCGGCGTAGCCGACGAGGTTGCCCTGGCCGTCCGTGACGTAGTCGACCTGCCCGGTGACCGGGTTGTAGGCGCCGCCGCCCTCCGCTTTCTTGTGGCAGTCGGTCCACTCGTTGTCGCCCGGGGTGTAGACCATCGGGTCGGCGAAGCCGGACCACAGCCCAGCGATCTGCCGGTCATAAGCCTGGGTGCAGTACTGCTTGCCCGAGTGGATGTCACCGACGTGGACCACCGTGCTCACGTCCGGGTCGGCGTTGACCGCGTCGATGAACGCCGGGGTCGCGTCGGTCTCGGACGTGTCGGTCGGGGTCTTGCCGTACGGCGCGTCGCCGTACACCGCGTAGGTGAAGGAGCGGTTGCCGTTGCCCGGTCTCGCGTTGCCGGGCGAGGCGGCCGCCACCGCCACTGCCGTGCAGAGTGCCGCACCGGCGGCCGCCGCCATCAGAGTCCTGCGTCGCATGCTGTCTCCTCGCTCGTCCCGGCGCGCTGCCGGGATCTCGCTCCGGACTCTGGCGAGCCCAGGCACTCCGGGGTCGACGTCGGCGTGAACGCCGGACGAACACTGCTTGGCCTCCGGTCGCGCGAGTAGGGTCACGGCCATGTCGTACTTCGTCACCGGCGCCACCGGCTTCATCGGGCGACACCTCATCGAGGAGCTCCTCGACCACCGTGACGGCACCATCTACGTGCTCGTGCGCGAGGGCTCGCTCCCGCGGATGCAGAAGATGATCGAGCTGTGGGAGACCGACCGCGTCGTCCCGGTCGTCGGCGACCTCACTGCCGAGCAGCTCGGGGTGGACGCCGCCTGGGTGAAGACACACCGCGGCGAGATCGACCACTTCCTCCACCTCGCCGCGATCTACGACATGACCGTGGACGACGCGACCAACCAAGCCCTGAACGTCGACGGCACCCGCCACGCCCTCGAGCTGGCCGAGGCAGTGAAGGCCGGCTGCTTCCACCAGGTCAGCTCGGTGGCCGCTGCCGGGGAGTACGACGGGCCGTTCGACGAGACCATGTTCGACGAGGGCCAGGCCCTCACCTCGCCCTACCACCGCACCAAGTTCGAGTCCGAGAAGCTGGTGCGAGAGGAGGCCACGATCCCCTGGCGGGTCTACCGCCCTGCGATCGTGGTCGGCCACAGCGAGACCGGCGACATGGACAAAGTCGACGGCCCCTACTACTTCTTCCCCCTCATCAAGAGGCTGCGCGACCGGCTGCCGGCGTGGCTGCCGCTGGTCGGTGCCGACCTCGGCGACACCAACGTCGTGCCGGTCGACTACGTCACCGCGTCCATCGACCACCTCGCCCACCTCGAGGGCCACGACGGTGAGGCGTTCCACCTGGTCAACCCCGACCCGCAGCCGGTGATCGAGGTCATCAACACCCTGTGCGTCGCTGCCGGCGCGCCGCACTTCGCGACGCCCGTCGACCGCCGTACGTCACTGCTCTCGCTGGTCCCCTCGTCCCTGCGCCCGCTGCGGCTGGCCGAGTCCCTGGTCCGGACGGCGCCGATGCAGGCGGTGCTCGACCAGACCGTCGGCCGCCTCGGCGTGCCGGCCGAGGTGCTGGGCCACTCGTCGTTCCGCCCGGTCTTCGACTCCCGCCGTACCGAGAAGGCGCTCGCGGGCTCGGGCATCGCCGTTCCCGACTTCGAGTCCTACGCCCGCACCGTGTGGGGCTACTGGGAGGACCACCTCGACCAGTCCACGGGCCAGGACCCCGCGGCTCGGGCGGCCCTCACCGGCAAGTACGTCGTGATCACCGGCGCCTCCTCCGGCATCGGCCAGGTCGTGGCGCTCAAGGTCGCCCAGGCGGGCGGCATCCCGGTCCTGGTCGCCCGCGGCAAGGACAAGCTGGAGGCGACCCGGGCCACGATCGAGAACCGCGGCGGCACCGCCCACGTCTACCCCTGCGACCTGTCCGACCTCGAGGCCATCGACCGCCTCTGCGAGTCCCTGGTCGCCGACCTGCCCCACGTCGACGTCATCGTCAACAACGCGGGACGGTCCATCAGGAGGTCCTTGAGGCTCTCCCACGACCGCTTCCACGACTTCGAGCGCACCATGCAGCTGAACTACTTCGGCGCCATCCGCCTGGTGATGGGCCTGCTGCCGACGATGCGCAAGGGCAACGGCGGCCACGTCGTCAACATCTCCTCGATCGGGGTGCAGACCAACCCTCCGCGCTTCTCGGCGTACGTCGCCTCGAAGGCGGCGCTCGACGCCTGGAGCAATGTCGTGGCCTCCGAGGTGGTGGGCGACGGCATCACCTTCACCAGCATCCACATGCCGCTGGTGCGGACGCCGATGATCGCCCCCACCAAGATCTACGACAAGTTCCCCACCATCTCGCCGGCCCAGGCCGCCGACCTCGTGATCCGGGCGATCGTCGAGCGGCCCCACGAGATCAACACCCTGCTCGGCAACGCCGGGGCGGTCCTCCACACAGTCGCCCCGAAGCTGGCGTTCCGGGTGCTGAACATGGCCTACCAGGTCTTCCCCGACTCCGCCGCCGCGAAGGGCCAGGGCTCGGGGGGCACCCGCGAGTCCGAGCAGCTGATGATGGCCAAGATGTTCAAGGGCGTGCACTGGTAGCCCTAGGGTGCGTGCGTCGGCGTCATCTGACCCCCAGCGACTAGTCCGCGCCGACCGATCGGTCGCTCCTCGCCGGTTGTCCCACGAGGCTCCGGGAACGGTCCTACTGTCGAGTCAGTCCTCTGGACCGAGGGGTGCTCAGAGGCCCACGATCGCCGGGGGGCTCGACCGACACGGGGAGGCCGAGCCCTACCGGAACTCGTGGTCGCCGGGACGAGTGCGGGAGGCCCGCCCGCCCGTCCGCCCCGGGGGCACCCGATGCGTCCGCGGCGCGTGACAGAATCCGGCGCGATGGCTGAACTCCACTTCTTCACCGGGACCATGGACTCGGGCAAGAGCACCCTCGCCCTGCAGACCAACCACAACCACGCGGCCCGTGGCCGCGTCGGGCGGATCTTCACCACCCACGACCGGGCTGGTGAGGCGATCCTGTCCAGCCGGCTGGGGCTGACCCACGACGCCCTCGAGGTCGCCGACGACTTCGACTTCTGGCGCTACGTCGTCGACTCCCTGACCGCGGGTGCCCGCATCGACTACCTGATCTGCGACGAGTGCCAGTTCTACTCCCCGACCCAGGTCGACCAGCTCGCGAAGGTCGTCGACGAGCTGCAGATCGACGTGTTCGCCTTCGGCATCCTCAGCGACTTCCGGACCCGGCTCTTCCCGGGCAGCGCCCGGCTGGTCGAGCTCGCCGACCGGATGCACGTCCTCCAGGTCGAGGCGCTGTGCTGGTGCGGCAAGCGGGCCACCCACAACGCCCGCACCGAGGACGGCGTGATGGTCGTCGATGGCGAGGTGATCGTGGTCGGCGACGTCGAGACGCCCGAGGGTCCGCCCGCCGAGGTGGCCTACGAGGTGCTGTGCCGCCAGCACCACCGTCGTCGGCTCACCGCGGCGCGGGCACAGGCTGTCGCCCTCTCCCCCGAGCCGCTGCCGTTCGGGTCCTGATGCTGCGCCCCGGTCTCCTGGTCGACGTGGAGTCGATCCCCGACGACGCCGTCCTCATCGACACCCGCCTCGCCCTCACCGGCCCACGTGGGCGAGAGCGCTACGACGCCGGCCACCTGCCGGGCGCGGCCTACGTCGACCTCGACGACGACCTCGCCGAGCCGCCCGGTGCCGGCGGTCGCCACCCGCTGCCCTCACCGATTCGCTTCCAGGCAGCCATGCGGCGGGCCGGGGTCTCCCGCACGTCCACGGTCGTGGTCCACGACGACGGACCGGCCACCGTCGCGGCCCGGCTCTGGTGGCTGCTGCGCGACCACGGCCACGACGACGTCCTCGTGCTCGACGGCGGGCTCACGGCCTGGCGCGACGCCGGCCGACCGCTCTCGACGTCGCCGGTCGCTCCCGCACCCGGCGACTTCACCGGCACACCGGGCCGGCTGCCCACCGTCATGGCGGACGACGTCCTCCGGCTGGCCGACGACGGCCTGCTGCTCGACGTCCGTGCCGCGGAGCGGTTCCGTGGTGAGCAGGAGCCGATCGACCCGGTGGCCGGCCACGTTCCCGGCGCAGTGAGCGCCCCGCTGGCCGAGGTCACCGGGCCCGACCAGCGCTTCCGGCCGCCCGAGATGCTCCGCGCCCGCTTCGCCGCCCTCGGGGTGCGCGAGGGCGTGGCCGTCGGCGCCTACTGCGGCTCGGGCGTCACCGCCTGCCAGACCCTGCTGGCGCTCCGGCTCGCGGGCTTCGACGACGCTGCGCTCTACCCGGGCAGCTGGAGCGGCTGGATCACCGACCCGACCCGGCCGGTCGCCACGGGTTGAGGACCTTCGCGGCCGCCGGCACCGGTGGTTGAGGAGGCCGCTCGGCGGCCGTCTCGAAACCACCTCCAAGTCATCCCTTGGCCTTGTGGACAAGGGTTCCCGAGCGGGTCGGGTTGTCGGTGGCCGGTGCTTGGATCGTTGCATGACGGTGACCGCGACAGCTCCCTCGACCGGGGTCGACGACCTCGGACCGAGCGACGTGCTGGCCCTGGTCGCCGACTCCGACCACGCCGAGCGGGTGGCGGCTCGTGACAAGCTCCAGCTGGCGGTCCAGTGGTGTGTGCTGCACCCCGCCACGCCCGAGACCGGCCCCGCAGTGTGGGGCGATGCCGGGCTCCCCGGCCTGACCGACTGCGATGAGACCCTGGGTGGCGAGGGCTGCCCGCTGGTGGCAGCGTTCGCGCCCGAGCCGTTCGGTGCCGCCCTCGGAGTCTCGACCTGGGCGGCGATGCAGCTGCTGGCCGACGGCCTCGACCTGGCCTACCGGTTGCCTCGAGCGTGGGCCGCAGTCCGGTCGTTGGCGGTGCCGGCCTGGCGAGCACGCCGGCTGGCCCAGGCCACCCACCACCTCTCTCGCGAGGCCGCCGCCCACGTCGACCACCGCCTCGAGGGTCGGCTCGCCACCGCCGGCGCGCGCGCCCTGGACCAAGCCGTCGCCCAGGCCGCCGCGATGTTCGACCCCGACACCCATGCCGAGGCCGAACAGTCCGCCCGCGACACCTGGGACGTGACCTTGAACCACCCCGCCGGTGGGCTGTGGGCCGGCACCAGCCATCTCCAGGCCACCGGCGACACCCTCGACCTGACCCGCTTCTACGACCTGGTCTGCGACCACGCCGCCCACCTCGCCGCGCTCGGCGACCCCGACCCTCTCGGCGCGCGCAAGGCCAAGGCCCTCGGCCTGATCGCCGACGAGCAGACCACCCTCGACCTCGGTCACCCCAGCGACACCGAGGTGGTGCCGCGGCCGAGCCTGGCCAAGACCCGCCTCTACCTCCACCTCACCCTCACCGACCTCCTGACCATGGGCGACCCCCTCCTCCAAACCCGGGTCGGTGAGGTCGAGCGCCTCGGCCCCGCCACCCTCGACCGGATCCGAGACTGGCTCGCAGCATCCCGGGCCACCATCGTCCCGGTCCTCGACCTGTCCCGCGACGACGCCGTCGACCAGCACGACCCACCACCGTGGATGCGGGAGACCGTCATCCTGCGCGACCCCCACTGCGTGTTCCCCTGGTGCACCCGCGACGCCCGCACCTGCGACCTCGACCACGTCGAGCCCTACGTCGACCGCGGCCGCGGCGGACCACCCGGCCAGACCCACCCCACCGCCCTCGCCCCCCTCTGTCGACGACACCACCGCCTCAAGACCAGCCGACGCTGGCGCTACCGCCGCGAACGCGACGGCACCTACACCTGGCACGGCCCCCACGGCCAGCAGTTCCAGGTCACTCGACACCACACTCAGTCCTCGACTGAACTCTGCTGATCGGCGACTCACTCGCTTCGTCGTGAGGTCGAACCGCGTCGGCGCCGGCGAGGCGAAGTGGAGCCTCGGTGTCACACGAGGCTTCACACGTGATCGCTCCCGGACAGCGGCTATGAGTGCGACACTCCGCACCAGCGAGGAAGCCCCGCGGCTACGGCCCTAGTCCTCTGGGCGCTGCCTCGGCCCTTGGAAGCGCCGCACCTCCTGCGGCCAACCGCAGGCCGCTGCGGCCTTTGCCGCCCACATTCGAGCCGCCTCGGCATCGGCCACATCTACGATCGTGAAGCCTCCGAGGTGCTCTTTGGTCTCGGCGTAGGGGCCATCGGTGAACACAGGGGCGCCACTGGACGCATCCACGCTGAACACGGGCGCGGAGTCGTCCAAGCCTCCAAGGAAGACATACACGCCGGCAGCCTTCATCTCTGCCCGCAACCCCTTCACAGCCTTCGACCTCGCCGCCATCTCCTCTTCGGAGTAGTCGGGCACCCACTCGTCGTTGAACGCGATGAGGTACTCGGTCATGTGTGCTCCTTGGTCGGAGGTGGCCTCTTCGTCCACCCTCTACTCAAACCACGAGCGACGAAAGCCCGATTCGACACACCGCACGTCAATGGCTTCGTCCGTTCACCCCTGCTCGTTGGGATGCTTTCGTCGTTCCCCCACGTGTGACGACCTGACCGCGCAGACCCGGCCGTCGAGGAACATCAGCAGCCTGTTGCGGGTCGACTGGGGGTCCTCGACGGTCGTGGCGTTGACGGCCCGGGCCGCCCAGCCGAGCCGCAGCGCCAGGGGCACCGCCTGGGCGAGCTCTGGACGGTCCGGGTCATAGCGACGCACGTAGGTGGCGACCAGCGGCGCTAGGTCGACCGACCCCTCGACGTCGTCGAGGCCCCACTGCACCGTGCCCTCCAGGGCGACCGACAGGGTGAAGAACGGATGGGAGATGACGGCGTCGCCCCAGTCGAGGATGAGCTGTCGGTCGCCGGACACGAAGAGCTGGCCGTCGTGCAGGTCGTCGTGCTGAAGGGTCTCGGTGACGCCGTACGACGCGAGCTCCTCGGCCATCTCCCGAACCCGCGGGACGGCGTCACGGAACCGCTGCTCCACGTCAGTCTCCTCGACCAGAGCGGCATAACGGTCGGGGAGGGTGGCGAGCCGCAGGTCGGGGACGCCGGCAGCGAGCAGCCGCTCGACGTCGGGTTCCATGGCGTGGGCGATGTCAGCCGCACCCTCGAGGACGTCGACCCAGCGGGACAGGTCGCGTTCGTCGGCGATCATCTCGCGCAGCCGGGTACCACCGTCGTCCATGAGCATCCAGCCCCGGTCGGGGTCGTCGGCGATCAGAGGCGGCACCCGGTCGGGCACTCGCTCGGCCAGCAGGAGCGTGACCAGTGCCTCGTGGCGCAACGCCTCGGTGTTGGCCTTGAAGTACGTCGGGCCCTCCGCCGTGGGCACCCGGACCACCGTCGACCACGGCCTGACGTGGAACTGGTCGAGCTCCCCGGTGCGCACCCGGCCAGCCTCAGCAAGTCTGTCGTCGATCCAGGCGGTCGCGTCGGCCAGCCAGGCGGGGTCCAGCCAACGCTCGGTCACGGTCGTAGTGTCGCCCTCCGCCTCTCCAGGCGCGCCTCGTCTTCATCCCTTGAGCTGCGAGCGCGGCCGCGATGGCCGCGGGCTGAGCGACGTGGTTCGGGCATCGATCTTCTCTCGAAAGCACTCCTCGTCACCGGAGTGCGCAAGCTGCGGCGTGATCGCCCGACTCGCAGGTTCCTCGCACCACGGGATGAGGGGACGTTTCGCTCGTGTCCTGGTTACTTCGCCGCGAGCCTGCCGACGTGGCCAGCGGGGCCCGCGTACCAGAGCACGTAGCGGCCGGCGACCTGGGGTGGGATGTCGAAGTTCGGCACCTGGTACCCGAGGTCGACCAGCTCACCGGAGCCGAGGTCGTCCAGGTACGTCGTGTGACCGTCGCCGCGACCGTTGTCCTGTCCTTGCTGGACGACGAACGCCATGGTCTGGTCGCTCATGACTACGTTGTAGATCTGGTTGCCGCGGCCGGCGTCGACGTCGGTCACCACTCGACCCGACAGGTCGGTGACGACCACGCGGCTGGTGCTCGCGTCGGGGCAGAACTCTGTGATGGCGATCAGAGAGCCGTTGGTGACGATCCCCTCCGAGCTCGGAGCGGTCACGTCAGCAGGCGGCACCAGCCGGCAGCCGTCATCGAGCGGCACCGACACCTGGCGCACCTCCTGGGAGGCGAGGTTCTCGGCAAAGACCTTCGAGTCACCCTCGTCTATCCACACCGCCTCGCCAGCCGCGACGTCGATCGCGCTGGCGTCGGTGGGGGCCTCGCGACGCACCTGCTGGGGGTGGGCCGGATCGTAGGAGTCCGGATCGTAGGAGTCCGGATCGTAGGAGTACAGGGACACCCACTGCGTCTGATTGTCAGTCGGGCCGTCGGCCTTGGTGACCGCACTGAACCACACGCGCCCACCATCGATCCAGGCGTTGCCACGATAGGGCGCGTCTGCGTTGGCATTCGCGGGCACGTCGGTCTTCGGCGGGTCGATCAGCTTCGGGTCGCTGCCGTCGATGCCGGTGATCCACCGGGGAGAGTGCAGACCCCTCGACTGGTCGACCGACCACAGGAGTCCGCCGTCTGAGGTGAACATGGGCCACCACTGGGCACCGCCCACAGGATCCGAGATCGGGCGCGCCGGTCGGCCGGGCCCGGGCACAAGACGGTAGGTCGCCGTGGGTGCGGGCCCGTGGAGCCGCATGGTGGTGAGCCGGCCGCGGGCGTCGATGTCGAAGTACTCCTGGGTCGGCCCCTGGGTCCCCCCGTTGGCCAAGGGGAGCTCGGGGCTGTGCGAGGGAACCCCGTAGTCGAGGGTCCGGAAGCCGGGGGCCTGAGCCGCCGGCACAGCCTCGGAGATCTTCTGGTGCTGGCCGTACTTGTAGGGGCCGAGCGGCTCGGGTTGGGACGGGGCCGCGCGTAGCGCCGTACCCCAGCAGGCCCAGCGGGACCAGTACGGCCATGACGACGACGGCAGTGACGCCGCGCTGTGCACGACGCCGACGGAGGTGACGTGATTCGGCCGCCCGGAGGAGCCCCGCGGCCGATGGCGCGTCGGCCGACCTCGTTGCCAGGACCTGGCTCAACCGCTCCTCGAGGTCGGTCATCACCGCTCCACCTCCAGTTCGTGTCGCAGAGCGTCGAGTCCTCGGAAGACCCGGGACCTGGCGGTCGTCTCGGTACATCCGACAAGCTCGCCGATCTCCTTGAACGACAGTCCTTCGTAGTACCGCAGGACGATCGCGACCCGATGGCTCCTCGTCAGCCGCGAGCAGGCACGCCACACGGCCTCGTCGGACGCCGCGGCCATCACTGCGTCTGCGGGGTCAGGACTCGAGGCGGCGCCTGCCGGCAGGACGTCCGGCACCGGGGACTCCTTGCGCCGGAACCGACGCCATGCCGATACGTGGGCGTTGACCACCATGCGCTTGACGTAGGCGTCGACATCATCGACAGCCCCGATGCGATCCCATCTGGGCAGGGCCCGGGACAAGGCGATCTGGACGGCATCCTGCGCATCTGCGTGCTCACCGGTCAGCACATAGGCAACCCGCAACAGGGCCTCGCCCCGCGCTGAGACTTAGGCGGAGAAGTCATCGCCCGTCGTATCCACCCCGCGCCGTCCGACAGCCGCCACCCTTTCCATGACCTACCAACGCTCCGCCAGGCGGTTTCGTCGCGACGGGTCCGAAGTACCAGCCTCCCATCGTCGGTGCGTGCGACCCGACAGCGGCAGAATCCGTCGGCCGGATGCCGACACATCGGCTGGGTCGGGTTCGCCCGGTGGACGGTGCCCACCGCCAGGTCGCTCTCGCCTCGCACCCGCAACGGATCAGTCGACCAGCAAGGGGATCCGCATCTCGACGGGCGTGAGCGAGCCGTGCAGGCCGACCAGGCGCAGCTCGTAGGGGAAGTCGGTCGACGCGAACAGGCCCCAGTCTCCCCGGGCGGCGACCACGACGTCGCCGAGCCGTGGCAGCACCGAGCCCGACACCGCACCGAACCACCCGTTCGCGACGGCCTCGTCGCGGGTCAGCACCAGCGCCCGGTCGCCGAGCAGCCCGCGCCAGCGCGCGGCGACGTCGTCGACCGAACCGGCCGCGCAGTAGACATGGCGGAACCTCGCCTCGCCTCCGAGCAGCACGACCCCGTCGCGGAAGGCGGGGTCGTCGTCGACGTCGACGCGGTGGTGCGGCGGGCAGTCGACCATGCCGTGGTCGGCGATCACGAGCAGCCGGGTGTACGACGGCAGGGCGTCGCGCAGCTGCTCGGCCTCGGCGTCGATGATCGCCAGCTGTTGGAGCCACTGGGCCGAGGCGACGCCGTAGCGGTGGCCGGTCCAGTCGAGGTCGCCGTCGTAGAGATAGGTGAGGGACGGCCGGGCCCGAGCGGCGGCGACCGCGCCCGCGATGCGCTCCCCGGCCCGGTCGGCGCCGACGTAGTCGCCGCCGCGGTGGGCGGCCACGGTCAGCCCGGAGGAGCGGAACTCGCGCTTGTTCACGGTCGTCACCACCACGCCGGCCGCCTCCAGCGTCTGGAACCGGGTGCGGTGCGGCTGCCACTGGAGCGGGTCGACGTCCTTGTCCCAGAAGAGCGCGTTGAGCAGGCGGTCGGAGCCCGGCACCCGCGAGGTGAACCCGACGACACCGTGCCCTCCCGGCGCGAGCCCGGTGCCCAGCGAGGTCAGGCTGGTCGCCGTCGTCGAGGGGACACCGGCGGTGCCGGTGGCCTCGGCGCCCAGCAACCCGGAGAGGTACGGCGCGGCGTGGGCGTGAGCCGCGAGCAGGTCGGCGCCGAGACCGTCGACCAGGAACACGACGTACGACGTCGCCTCGGGCAGGTGCAGCCCGACCGCCTCGTCCGTGGCCTGGGCACGCCCGAGCGCGACAGCCACCGCGGGGAGCACGTCGGACAGCGACCGCTGGCCGTAGGCAGGGTCGAGGAACCCAGGTTCCGGGTCGGGGTGGGTCATCGAGGCGGGCTCAGCCCTGGGTCCGCGCCGAGAGCGACTCGGCGAAGGCCAGCAGCGTCGGCACCGCCTCGGGGCCATCGGCGGCCGCCGACACCCGGATCGAGAAGTCGTCGGCGGACATCGTGCCGGTGTAGCCGTGGTCGGCGTCGCACTCCGGGTCGCCGCAGGTGGCGGGCTCGAGGTCGAGCCGGGAGACACCGCCCCAGCCGATCGTCAGCACGGCCTCGGCAGCCGGTTTCGGGCCGTCGGTGGGGTTGGTGACCATCCGGGTCACCACGACCGACTTCACCGACACCAACGAGATCGCCTCGGTGGAGGTCGAGGTATAGGGCGCCGGCAGCATGTCGTCGCCCTCGTGCTCGTCGGTGTGGGCCAGGATCAGCCGGCTCGGCGTCAGCACCACGACCGTGAGGTGACGGCGTACCTCGTCGCGGTCGAAGGTCGGCTCGTGGTGGACGAAGAACGACACGACGTCCTCGCCCGCAACCGCCCGCATCACCCCGTCGGCGACCACCTCGGGGTAGTAGCCCGTGCGGTCGATAGCCTCCTTCAGCCCCTGCATGAGGCGAGTCTGTCACGCCGGGGGGCAGCCCGCTCAGCCCGGGATGGTGTCGTCGACCGCGGCCGGGAGCCGACGCACGAACCAGTCGGACCGCGGGTCGGAGACCGGGTCGACCCGCGCGCGCGCCGTGAGCACGGAGCAGTGGTCGGCGCCGGCCAGCACCAGCGACAGCTCCAGCGACGAGACCTGCGGCAGGTCGTGCTGGAGCTGGGCCACGCGTGAGAGCAGGTCCTCGACCGCCGCGATGTCGACGACCTCGGAGCCGCGGTAGCCGAAGAGCATCGGCGCGGCCTTGATCTCACGGGTCATCGCGCCCGGGTCACGCGCGCCGAGCGGCGGGATCCGGTAGGACCGGTCCTCGAGCAGCTCCGACAGCGGCCCGGAGATGCCGAAGGACACCACCGGGCCGAACAGCGGGTCCTCCATGCTGCGGATGCTGAGCGGTACGCCGGGCTGGGCGACCTTCTGCACCACGAACCCGGCGGTGTCCGAGTCGTCGATCAGCTCGACCAGGGACTGCCAGGCGTCGCGCATCTCGGCCGGGCGGTCGATGTTGCGCCACACGTGGGCCAGGTCGGGGCGCTCGCGGAGCCGGTCGGTGGTGGCCTTGAGCACGACGTCCCAGCCGAGGTCACGACCCGCCTTGGTCGCCTGGGCCAGCGTCGTGACCCGGCGGGCCTCCCAGAGGTCGATGCCGTAGGCGGTCAGCAGGGCGTCGAGGTCGTCCGGTTCGAGCTCGGTGCCGTCGGGATTGTCGATGAGCAGCCGGTGGACCAGGCCCTTGGCCGCGGCCGGGTCGACCTCGGCGGGCACGACCGTCGGGCCGTTGGGGGTGCGCAGCCACACGGCGTAGTCGACGACGCGCGCGAGCGCGCGCACCGCCGCCTCGACGGCCGGGTACGACGGCACGGAGCCGCGGCCGGCCGTGGAGCCGGCCACGTCGGGCACGCGCAGCAGCTCGGGGACGCCCTCCACGCCGAGGAACGACGAGACCAGCGGTTTGTCCGACTGCTCCCCCACAGCCGCGAGCACGTCGGCGACCTCCGCGCTCGAGACGTCGATCGGCGGGATGTAGACGGCGACCACGGAGTCGACCTCGGCGTCGTCGATGGCGGCGTCGAGCGCGTCCTCGAAGTCGGGACCGGTGGCTTCGGCGCCGAGCGCGACCGAGCGGGTGACCACCAGCCCCACGGAAGCCGCGGCGTCGGCCGCGAGCAGGCCGAGGGCGTCGGAGTTGCCGACGATCGCGACCCGACGCCCGCGCGGCAGCGGCTGGTGGGCGACCAGCTGGGCGACGTCGAACATCTCGTCGAGGGTGTCGACCTGGATCACGCCGGCCTGCCGGAACATCGCGTCGACCGCCTGCGGCGGTGCGCCGATCGTGCGCACCGAGTGGCCCATCGGCACGCCCTGCGTGGTCCGGCCCGAACGCATCGCGATGATCGGCTTGCGCAGCGAGACGCGGCGCGCGATCCGGCTGAACTTCCGCGGGTTGCCGATCGACTCGAGGTAGAGCAGCACCACCTCGGTCGAGTCGTCCTCCTCCCAGTACTGCAGGAGGTCGTTGCCCGACACGTCGGCACGGTTGCCGGCGCTGACGAACGTCGAGAGGCCGAGCCCGCGGTTGTTGACCTTCTCCAGGATCGCCGTACCGAGGGCGCCGGACTGGCAGAAGAAGCCGGCCCGGCCGCGTGCGGGCATCTGCGAGGAGAGCGAGGCGTTGAGGCTGACCTGGGGGTCGGTGTTGATGATCCCGAGGCAGTTGGGACCGATCACGCGGAGCCCGTAGGACCGGGACAGCCCGACCAGCCGACGCTGCCGGTGTCGGCCCTCCTCACCGATCTCGGCGAAGCCCGAGGAGATGATGATCATCCCGTGCACGCCCTTCGCGGCGCAGTCGAGCACCACGTCCTGCACCGACTCGGCGGGCACCGCGACGATCGCGACGTCGACGTCGCCCGGGATGTCGCCGACCGCGGAGTACGCCGGCAACCCGGAGACCGCCTTGGCGAGCGGGTTCACGACGTAGACGCGCCCGGCGTAGTCGCCGAGCACGAGGTTGCGCACGAGCGCCTGGCCGACGGTGTCCTGGCGACGGGAGGCGCCGATCACCGCGACCGAGCGCGGGTTGAAGAACTTGTCGATCGAGGCGGACTCGGCGACGACCACGATCCGGTCCGAGAGCACCTTCGTGCCCCCGGTGACGGCACTGCGATCACCGCCGGCCTCCCGGATCACGGGGGCCGACTCGCCTGTTATTGCCGACTCGTCGACCGAGGCGATGCCCTCGATCACGGTGCCGTCGCCGGGGACTGCCTCGCCGGCCTCGACCACGACGACGTCGCCGCGAACCAGCTCGGCCGCCGGCTTCTCGCCGCCGTCGCGCAGGCGGGCGACGGTCTCGGTCCGCATCGAGCGCAGGCTCGCCGCCTGGGCGCGGCCGCGGCCCTCGGCCAGCGCCTCGGCGAGGTTGGCGAAGACAACGGTGAGCCAGAGCCAGACGGTGACGCTGAAGGTGAACCAGGAGGGCTCGTGACCGCCGCCCAGCGGGCCGGCGCCGAAGACCTGGATCAACCAGGCGACGGTGGTGATCAGGGCGCCGATCTCGACCACGAACATCACCGGGTTGCGCGCCTGCACCCGCGGGTCGAGCTTGCGCAGCGACTCGATCAGCGCCGGGCGCAGGATCTCGGGGTCGAACAGGGATCGGGGCTGGTTCTCAGTGCTCATTTGATCGGCGCCTCTTCGTCGAGTGCGAGGTTGAGTTGCAGGACGTTCACCCCTGGCTCGCCGAAGACCCCGAGGAAGCGGCCGTTGGTGTGGGCCGCGATCAGGTCGTCGACCTTGCCCAGGGGAAGCTGGCGAACTGTGGCGATGCGGTGCGCCTGGATCCCCGCGTTCGCTTCGGAGATTTCCGGGTCGACCCCGGAGCCCGACATCGTGATCGCGTCGACCGGCACGTCTTCCTTGGTCAGCGACTTGTCGTAGGGCTTGTTGAGCTTGACGTAGGCGGCGAGGTTTTCCCGCACCGCTTCGCGCTCTTCGACGCTGTTGGGGCCGGAGTTGGAGAAGAAGGTCGTATTGGCGGCATACCCTGACTGTGAGGGCCGCGGCTGGAAGTAGCGCTTGTCGGGAGCCAGAACTTCTTCGCCTTCTTCGTCGAGCACGGGCTTGCCGTTCTTGCCGATGAGCGGCCGCGAGAACGACTGGCCGATCAGGCTCGAGCCGACCAAACTGCCGTCTACGGTCAACTTCGAGCCATCCGCCTTGCCGGGGAAGACGACCTGTGAGATGCCGGTCATCGCCAGCGGGTAGGCAAGGCCGAAGACCAGCGTGAAAGCGATCACGGCGAGAATCGAAGTGACGACCATGCGGCGCATCTCAGAAAAGCCTCGCGGTCAGGCTCTGCACGACCGGGCCGAGCAGGAGGGCGGGGAAGAAGGTGAGGGCGCCGACCAGGATGATTACGCCAACAAGAAGGATGACGAAGGTCGGAGTGTCGGTCCGCATCGTGCCCGGGCCGGCCGGAGAGACCTTCTTGCCGGCGAGCGAGCCGGCGACAGCGAGCACGAGGATGATCGGAATGAAGCGAGCCAACGTCATCGTCGCGCCGCCGAGCAGGTCGGCGAAGGAGATCCCGTAGGCGCCGTGGTTGCCGGGCGCGTTCGGCTGTACGAATCCGGTGTAGCCGGCAAAGGCGGAGCCGTTGTTGTTGGCCTGGGAGAGGTAGGCGTAGAGGGTCTCGGAGAAGCCCTGCGGACCGGCCTGGTAGATCGAGCGCAGGCCGGCGCGGGTCGCGACCGCCAGCCCGGTCGTCGCCAGCACAGCAAGCGGGGTGACGAGGATTCCAAGCGAGAGCAGCTTGATCTCCCGTGCCTGGATCTTCTTGCCCAAGTACTCCGGCGTTCGGCCGACCATCAGGCCGCCGATGAAGACCGCCAGCAGGACGTAGAGCAGCATCGTGTACAAGCCGGTGCCGACGCCGCCGAAGACCACCTCGCTGGTGCCGAGGCCGGACATCGGGACGAGGCCGCCAAGGCCCGTGTAGGAGTCGTGGGCGGAGTTGACCGAGCCGTTGGAGGTGACGGTCGTCGTCGTTGCCCAGAGCGCCGACTCGGCGATCCCGTTGCGCTGCTCCTTGCCTTCCATGTTGCCGCCGGTGGAGCCGGCGATCGCCTTGGTCGGCGTGCCGGCGGCGTGCTCTGCCGGAGTGCCGTGCTGCTCGGCGGGGATGATCACAATCACGAAGGCGAGGTAGATCGCCAGCATCGCGGCGAAGATCGACCAGCCCTCGCGCTGGCGCCCGACCATCTTCCCGTAGGTGTAGGTGAGGGCGGCGGGGATGAGGATGATCGAGAGCAGCTCGATGAAGTTGGTCAGCTGGCTCGGGTTCTCGAACGGCATCGCTGAGTTGACGCTGAAGAAGCCGCCGCCGTTGGTGCCGAGCTGCTTGATCGCGATCTGCGAGGCCGCCGGGCCCATCGCCAGAGCCTGTTCGGCCCCCTCGACCGTCTTCGCGATGCCGGCGCCGGAGAGCGTCTGCACGACGCCCTGGGAGACGAGGATCAGCCCGACGATCACCGAGAGCGGCAGCAGCACGTAGAAGAGGCTGCGGGTCAGGTCCTGCCAGAAGTTGCCGAGGCCGGGGCCGCTGCGTCCGATGATGCCGCGGATGAAGGCGAGCAGGACGCAGATGCCGACCGCGGGAGTGACGAAGTTCTGCACGGTCAGCCCGGCCATCTGCGAGAAGTAGGTCAGCGTCGTTTCGCCGCCGTAGTACTGCCAGTTGGTGTTGGAGACGAAGGAGGAGGCGGTGTTGAAGCTGAGATCCCAAGGCCCCGAGTGGAAGCCTTCGGGGTTGAAGGGGTGGATGCCCTGGGTGCGCAGGATCAGGTAGAGCGCGATCCAGGAAAAGACGGAGAAGAGGACGAGATTCTTGGAATATGCCTTCCAGTCATGTTCTTCGGAGGTGTCGACGCGCAGCACCCGGTAGGTGAATCGCTCGACCGGTCCGAGAACGGGGCTGAGGAAGACACGTTCGCCGCTGAAGACCCGCGCCATGTATTTGCCGAGCAACGGCGTCAGGGCGATTACCACCGCGACGAAAATGGCTACCTGCAGCCAACCTTGCGCCATCAGAGCTTCTCCCCGCGAAGCAGCGCGTAGAGCAGGTAGGCGAAGACGAGCGCGGAGGCGACCAATCCGAAGACGTCGGCGCCGGCCAAGGTGGCCAGGACGACAGCACTCATATCCGGTCGATCAGGTCGATCGCCCAGTAGATCAGGGCGAAGAGGCCCACCGAGAGGACGATCGCGAAAACATCGGCGATCGGACTGCCCCCTCCGGGAAAGATGTCGGCAAATGAGAGCACACGACGATCTTGCACCTCAGGCCGTCAAGCGTGTGTGTGCAATCGGCCCCTCACCGTGCAGATTTCATAAAGATGCGCGCACGCTGACCCTGTTCGGAGTCGCCGCCCTCAACCTACAGCGCGATTCGGTAGCCGACGCCGGGGTCGGTGCGGATCAGCTCGCCGCCCTCGCCCGCTTCGATCTTGCGTCGCAGGTTCGCCACGTGGGTGCGCAGGGTGGCGGTGTCGTTGCTCCAGGCCGGGCCCCAGACCTCGGTCAGCAGCGCCCGGTGGGTCATCAGGCGGCCGCGGTTGCGGACCAGCGCCCGCAGCACCTGGAACTCGGTCGGGGTCAGGTGGATTTCCTCGCCCCCGCGCGAGACCGAGTGGGCCGCCAGGTCGATGCTCAGCTCGCCGATCTCGACCGTGGGCTCCTCCTCCCCCCCGGGCGCCCGGCGCAGCGCCGCCTGCAGGCGGGCGACCAGCTCGGGCGGGCCGAAGGGCTTGGTCACATAGTCGTCGGCCCCCGCCGCCAGCGCCCGCACCTTGGCCTCCTCCTCGCCGACGGCCGAGAGCACGATGATCGGCATCTCGCTCCACTCGCGCAGCCGTTCGGTGACCTCGATGCCGTCGATGTCGGGCAGCATCAGGTCGACGATCGCCGCAGCCGGTGGCTTCACCGAAGCCAGGTCGAGGGCCTCCTCGCCGCTTTCGGCGGGGACCGCCTCATAGCCGGCGTCGCGGAGGATCACCTTCAGCGCCCGCAGGATCTGCGGCTCGTCGTCGCAGGCGAGGACCCGCTGGCGCTCGCTCACTCGCCCTCCCGGCACGGCATCGAGACGACGAAGCTGCTGCCCTGGCCGACCACCGAGTCGACCGCGATCTCGCCGCCGTTGGCCTCGACGAAGCCCTTGGCGATCGCCAGGCCAAGTCCGGCCCCACCGCCGCTGCCACCCTCGCCGTGCTGGAACGGCTCGAAGATCCGCTGCCGCTCGCTCTCGGGAATTCCGGGGCCCTGGTCAACCACGCGCACCGCGATCTTGCCGGCAAGGCGAATCGATTTGACCAGCACGGGCTTGCCGCCCCCGTGGCGAACCGCGTTTTCCAGCAGGTTGGCGAAGGCCCGCTCGAGCTGGGCGGCATCGGCGTCGACAAGCGGCAGCTCGCGATCGACCGCGAGCCGCACGAGCTCGGGCCGGCCGATCGCCGCCCGGGCGGCGTCGAGCACCTCGGCGAGGTCAACCGGCTCGCTGTGCGGCGGCGCCTTTCCCGCCTCCAGCCGCGACATGTCGAGCAGGTTCTCGACCAGGCGCGAGAGCCGCCCGCCCTCGGAGACCACGGCCGCGCTCAGCTCCTCGCGCTCCTCGCTGGTTGCGCTTGCCGAGCCGAGCGCGGCGCCACCAGCGATGATCGAGGTCAGCGGCGTGCGCAGGTCGTGCGAGATCGAGCGCAGCAGCGCCGTCTTCAGCTCGTCGCTGCGGCGCAATGCCTCGGCCTCGACCATCTCGGCCTGCATCCGGTCGCGCTCCTCGGCCAGCGCCGCCAGCTCGGCCAACGCCCGGTCGGCCTGTTCGCGCCGGCGCTCGGCCTCGAGCGCTTGGGCCCGCGCCAAGCCCGCGACCGTGCTGCTGATCGCGGCGACGGTGACGAAGGCGATCAGCGCGATCCAGTTCTGTTCGTCGGCGATCGTCAGCCGGTGCAGCGGCGGCAGCTGGAAGTAGTTGAAGGCGACGGCGCTGGCGAGCGAGGCGAGCAGCCCCAGGCGCAGCCCCCAGACGATCGAGATCAGCAGGACCGCCGGCAGGTAGACGACGCCGAGCGAGACCACCGGCGCGATCGACTTCAGCGGGTAGACGAGCAGCGTGCCTGCGATGACCGCGCCGAGCGTCGCCAACAAGCCGAGCCAGGCGCGAGGCGGCTTGCTGCTCAGCCCGACGGTCACTCAGCCCGGGCTGATCCCGCCGCCGGCCGAGGGCGGCGCGGCTGGTGCGGGAGCGGGTTCGGGGGCTGCTTCCGGCGCCGCTTCGGCTTCGGGGGCCGCCCCTTCGCCTTCTTCCTTGCCCTTCTTCGATTGGCCTTCGCCCGATTCTTCTTCTTCGTATTCGTTGTATTCCGATTCGCTCGATGAGGAGCTGGATGAGCCCGAGGTGTGGCCGCTGTCGAGGCCCGACAGTTCGGGCAGGGTCGACGGTTCGGGGAATTCGGGGCAGTCGCCGGCAACCGCCGATTCCATGAAGGAGCGCCAGATCGGCCCCGCCGTCGGCCCGCCGAAGCCAGTTGATTCGCGCGACTGCGGGTGGCCGACCCAGACCGCGGTCGAGTAGAGCGGCGTGTAGCCGACGAACCAGGCATCGGAGAGGTCCTCGGAGGTGCCCGTCTTGCCCGCCTCGGCACCGCAGCCCATATAGGTGTAGCCGGCGCCGGTGCCCTGGGTGATCACGCCCTCGAGGATCTTGGTCACGTCGTAGGCCTGGCCCTCGGTCAGCACCCGTTCTCCCGAGTCGGGATTGGCTTCCTCGACCTTGCCGTTGGGGAATTCGACCCGGCTGATCGCGGTCGGGTCGTGGTGGATGCCGCCGCTGGCCAGGGTCGCGTAGCCGTCGGCCTGTTCGAGCGGCGTGACGCCGACCCGGAGACCGCCGATCGCCTCGGCCGGCACTGATTCGAGCGGCGCTTCGATCCCCATTTCGTGGGCGGTCTGGGTGACGTTCTCGGACCCGACGTCAAGATCAAGCTGGGCGAAGATGACGTTGACCGAGGCCCAGGTGGCGGCTTCGAGCGACATCGTGCCGCCGCCGGGCTCGTCGTTGTTGACCGTCCAGGTGCCGCCGCCCGGCGTGTCGAGGGTCATCGGCGAGGTGCCGCTGTAGTAGGTGCTGCTGGGGTCGATCCCCTGCTTGATCGCCGTCGTCAGCACGTAGGTCTTGAACGAGGAGCCGGGCTGGCGGTGGGCCTGCCAGGCGTAGTTGAATTCGCTTTCGCTTTCGTAGCCTTCGGTCGAGGCGAGGGCGACGATTTCGCCCGTCTTGGGGTTGACCGAGGCGAGCCCGGCCGCGGGGCCGCCTTCCGGGTAACAGACACTGCAGGAGTCGACCGCTTCCTGCGCCCGTTCCTGCAGTTCGGGATCGATCGTCGTGTAGGCCTTGAGCCCGCCCTTGCGCACGGTGTTGATCCCGTACTTGTCGATCAGCTCCTGCTGGACGAGATCGAAGAGGAAGGGGTCGCGAATCACCTGGTACTTGTGGCCGGGACTGAGGCCGAGGCCGCTGTGCACGGCTTCGCGGTATTCGGCGCCGTCGATGTAGTCCTGCTCGTGCATCGAGTTGAGCACCTCGTTGCGGCGCTGCAGCGCCGCGTGGGGATCGAGGAAGGGGTTGTATTCGGAGGGCGCCTGCGGCAGGCCCGCGATCAGCGCCGATTCGTTCAGGCCGAGCTCGGAGGCCGGCTTGCCGAAGTAGGTCTGCGCCGCCGCCTCGACCCCGACCGCGGTCTCGCCTTCGACCGTGCCGTAGGGGGCGGTGTTGAGGTAGGCGGTGAGGATCCATTCCTTCGTGTGGGCTTCCTCCATCTCATAGGCGAGGTGCGCTTCGATCAGCTTTCGTTTCAGCGTCTCCTGGGGGTTCTGGATGTAGAGGTTGCGGACCAGCTGCTGGGTGATCGTCGAGGCGCCCTGCACCGGCTTGCCGCCGGCCAGCAGGTCCTTCCAGGCGGCGCGGGCGATCCCCGCCGGGTCGAGAGCGCCGTGGTTGAAGAAGTTCTTGTCCTCGATCGCCACCGTGGCGTCGCGCAGCGTCGACGGCATCGTCCGCCCGGGCACCGGCTGGCGGATGTTTTCGGCCTGGATGAAGCCGATCAGGCTGCCGTCGGCGGCGTAGATCGCCGAGGAGCGGCCCTTCTGCACCGGTTTCAGGCTGGAGAGCGGCGGCGCCGACTCATACGTGCTGACCGCCCAGCTTCCGGCCACGCCGCCCGCGACCACGCCCACGGCGAGCAGGACCCCCAGGGGGACCGTCACCTTCTTCCACTTCGAGGTATGGGACTTGCGCCTGCGCAGGCGAGTTCGGCGAGCCATTCGTCCGCAAATTGTAGGGAGGCCGCTAGGCTGCCAAGCCCGTGGCGCGCTTCTTGCACACCTGCTACCGAATCGGCGAGATCGACCGCTCGGTCGCCTTCTACGAAAAGATCGGCTTCGAAGAGACCGGCCGCATGCCAATCGGCGACGAGGCGATCAACGTCTTCATGAACATCCCGGGCGAGGACCCGGTGCTCGAGTTGACCTACAACCACGGCGTCAGCGGCTACGAGCACGGCACCGGCTACAACCACATCGCCCTCTCGGTCGACGACATCGACGCCACCCTCGAGACCCTCGTCGCCGACGGCATCGAGCCCGAAAAGCCCCCCTACCGCCCCGGCGGCCGCACCGAGGGCCACCGCATCTGCTTCATCCGCGACCCCGACGGGTACCGAATTGAGCTGATTGGCGAGTAGAACCGTCTTGCAGTCCCTGGCGAAGAGCGGGGTGCAAGCCGTGGCCACAGTTGTCCTCGCGCTGACGTTGATCGGATCTGGGACGGCTCTCGCCGACGGGCCCCGGACGCCGTACGTAGTAGCTCGCGGCACGAGCCTCTACGGCGTACCGTGGCGGATCAGGATGGGGGAGGAACTGTCCTACGGCAAAGGGCAGCCACGCTACGCCGACCTGTTTTTCTCGATTGGAAAACGCGGCGAGAGCAACGAAGCCGGCTACATCTCCTCGTTTCCCCTGCCGATTCCGCGCACGTTCACCTTTCACGCGAACTCGGGCAGCGACATCGACTCATTCCCCGAGTCGGACACCAGCGGCTTCGCCGGGCGCCGTGTCGCGAAACTCGTCGCGACGATGAGCGAAGGCCCGCCCGTCACCTTCGAAACCCATTTGGCGCCCACCGCGCTCTCCAACCGTTTCCACTGGTTGCGCCGCGTCCGCTTCTTCGACCAGTTCTACCCGGCAGGGATAGAACCGACGGAGATCTCGGCCTACGACCGTGCCGGAGGACTGCTGGACCGCCAGCCTGCCTAGCACGCGTCCGCGAAGCGCTTGCGCAGTCGGGCAAGCGCGTCGGCCGCGCGCCCGGCCTGCCGCCGGTCGGCGCCGCCAAGCCGGTGCCGATCCCGCCGCAGGTCGCCGCGGTGGCGCGCGGCGCGCTGGCCGAGGGCCTGAGCCCAGCGCGCCGCCGACCGCCTCAACGAGTACGGCCTGCCCTCGCCCAGGGGCGGCCAATGGCACCGCGAGAGCGTCCGGTGCCTGCTGCCGCGGCTCGGCGCCGCCTGAGCAGTCCTTCGTCCCGCCTCCGGGCTACGGTAGGGCAGTGGCGGAACGCACAGTCGAAAAAGAGTGGGCCCGGGAGTCGTGGCGGGGGTCGCCCGCCGAGCTCGCGGAACTTCTGTCCAAAACGGCCGAGCTCATCGCCGAGGAGAACGACGACCCCGAAACCAGGATCTCCATCGCGAGGGAGGGCGACGACCTCTCGTTCGAGAGCGCGGCCGAGTTCTCTGAGTTTGCCCGCAGCGGAGACCGGCGGGTGGGGGAAGCGCACCGCGTGTATGCCGCCCTCGGCCGGCACCGGGGAGTGCATGTCACCCTGATTGCCACGCGCTCGTACATCCCGGGGATGTCAGTGGTGACTGTCACCGTGCGTGGCGCCGACCCAGTCGCGGTCAACGGCGTGTCCGCGGAGGTACAGCGCCTGGCTCGCCGGAACGGGAGACGGGTCAAGTCCCATGTGGCCGCCATCTGCGCGTGGGCGGTCGGCCTGGCGCTCACGATCCCCAACTACGTCTGGCACTCCGACTTCACCCGCGCCCTCTCATGGTCCGGCACCGCCCTGATGCTCGCGGCTATCAGCTTCGGACTTCTACACCCCGTCCTCGTCCCCCGATTCGAGGTAGTCGACCCAGACGCCCCGGATAGTTGGGCGTCTCGGGTCCGCCACTGGCTGGCCGAGTCCGGAAAGTGGCTGCTCGCGGCCGGTGCCGGAGCTGTCATCTATGCGCTCGCCCAGAAGCTGATCGACGGCTGAGACTCCGGCCCGAGCCGCGGCGGGGTGTCGAAGGCCCGCCGAGTGGCCGGGACCGCGGGGAAATCCTTGACGCCGCGCCCGGGCCCTCCCCACCCCGCAGCCCCCGGCGCCGCCGTAGGATCGCCCGCGATGGCATCGCAATCGAAACCCGACATTCGCGAACGCAGAGGGCCTCGCGGTGGCCGGTGCCGGTCCGGACGCCGCGCGGGTCCAGTGCAAGGGGCGCCTCGTCCTCACGGAGGACGGCGAAACGGTCCTGTTTGCGCCGGCGGACCCCGCCGCGCTCGAAGCCGTCATCGCCGCCGACGAAGCCTGAGCGTCGCTTACTTCGCGTTCTTGTTCGGAGCCTTCTTCTTCGCCCGTTTGCGCCGCGCCGGTTTGGGGCGCTCCGGCTCCGCGGCCTCGAAGGCGATGAGGCCGACCACCGCTTTCAGCAGCTTCTCGCCCGTCTGACTCGAGCGCGCCTCCGACTCTTCTACGAGGGCCGGGACCTTCTGGAAGACGAGCCTCAACATCTTCCACAGTTTCTTCCAGGCGATCTCGTCCAGACCCACTTCGTCCCAGGTGAAGGTGAAGTCCTCGCGGCTGGTGAACTTGCCCGTCTCGATTGACCGGGACATGACGCGCACCAGTTCTTCGAGCGTCGCGGTCGCGAGCCCCGCCTGGATCGACTCGGGGAACGAGGGCCAGGCCGACTCCGTGTAGATCGCGCGCTTGGTGCCCACGTACATGTGCCGCGTGGAGCCGCCGACTTTTTCTTCCCTGACGAGCTTGATCGCGCCGTACTCGACCAGCTTGTCGAAGTGGTGGCAGACCGTGCTGGTCTTTTTGTCGTGCGACCTGGCAAATTCGGACGGGCTGATCGCCCGCTGGTGCGCGACGGTGAGGATCTGCAACCGGGTCGGGTGCCCCAGCGCCCTCGCCATCTGCGCCTTCTCCTCCTCGCGGGATGGCGGGGACGGGGGCGGTGGGTGGGCCTTCGCCTGCTGCGCCTCACTCTCGGCAGCCTTGCCCGCCCTCCGCCTGCCCTGCGTCCGAGCGGACTGCGCCGTCATTCGGGAACCCTCCGTTTTGCTAAGTGGTACGCGATTGGTCGGGCGAAAGCCTACCTAAAGGCTAGGTAGATCCCGAGCCTTCGGCGTCGGCCGGACCCGACCGGTCGGTACCTGCCAACCGGTTGACATATCCTCACCGATGGCGGTTTGCGGGTTGCGCCGCCCCACTCGTCGGGCCTCGCCCGGCAGTCCGGTCTACGCCCTTCGAGCGGCCAAGCGAGCAGAGGCGACGCTGCTCAATCGCCCTCTGCGCGGAGACGCGGAAGGGGGTGAGGACATGACGATCAAGAACTGCGGCACGACCGTGCCACTGCTCAGCATCCTGAAGTCCAACTAGGGCTCAGGTCGCCCCGCCGGAGACTCCTCCAGTCTCCGGCGGGGGCCGCCAGCGACCTACCTCCATCTGCCTCGCGATGGCAGTCACTTGACGAGTGCGTAGAAGTGCTCCGTCGCGCCGCGCACCGGCTGTTCGGCGACGATCTCCAGCAGTCCGAATTTCTCCAATTCCCTGATGTGATAATTCACGTTGCTGAGGTGCGCCTGTAGCTCGTGCTTCAGGTCGGTGGGAGACAGGGTGCGGCCGCCATCCAGCGCCATGACCTCAAGAATCGCGACGCGAAGCTCGCCGCACTGGTTGCGCGCAAGGCGCTCCCAGTTGATGAGGTCGCTACGGCCGCACCCGTCTCCGTTCTCCTTGTCCATCGAGCGCCGGGCACCGTAGCGAGCCGACGCGCTTTGCTCAAGAAAGTCTGACGGCAAAAACCGACCGGTCGGGAAACGTCTACCGACTCCCTTGGTCAATCCCGGCCTCCGTGCCACGATGCGGCGCGCAAATGGGCGACCTTGCACACCACGGAGCGGGACGCGACATGAGCGGGACGCGCCATGCGGAGCGCGTTCGATTACGCCAGGACCACGCCCGCCGCCACCCCCTGCGGCTGAATATCCTCGCACTCTCCCAGCGGCGAAGCCAGTCGCTCGACCCCGGCGATCTGCGCCGCGAGTTGCCCGACCGCCCGGCCGTCGAGGTGATCGAGTACCACCTGTTAGTCCTCCAGCAGGTCGAACTTCTGCCGTGACCTTCAGCGAGAGGCGGGCTTCAACACGCTTGGCGTCGTCTGGTGGATCGCCGCCTTCAGGCTGGCGCGACCCGAGTCCTGGTGGGCCCGTCATCTCTACGGGCCGAAAAAGCTTGCGCGCGCCGAAGCTCGATACCCGGAGAGCCTGGATGAGGAAGAAGAACGGGAATAGAAGCTCGACCAAGCTGGGTGACGATCCCCACGGCTACCGCATCGAGCTGATCGGCGAGCAGGCCGGCCGATTGCCTTTGTGAGCGCTTTTCCACGGCCTTAGACTGGAGAGAGCAATGGCAACTGATAGACACGCAATCGGAGAACATGACGTGATCGAGTTGCTCGATCCGGTCGGCAAGTGGCCTGCGGGAAGGGTCGGAGCAGTGGTCAGCGATCACGGCGATTCCAAGCTGATCGAGATCGCCGACGATCGTGGCGTGATGCTTGATCTGATTGAGGTTTCAGAGGATCGGCTGCGAATGGTCGCCAAGCACAGCTCTTAGTCTGGATCGGGAGATGGCAATCACCAAGCAGGCAATCAAAGAGATCGACGTCGTTGAACTGCTTGATGGAGTCGGCAAGTGGCCCGCGGGCACGGTCGGAACGGTTGTTCACGACCTCGGACAGTGGAAGCAGATCGAGATCTCGGATGACCGAGGCGTCATGCTCGATCTCGTCTCGGCCGTGGAGCCTCAGCTGCGGCTCGTCGCCAAGCACAGCTCCTAGTCCTTGACCACCTCGAACTGGGTCATCAGGCCGTGGTCCTCGTGGTCGAGCATGTGGCAGTGGATGACGAACTTGCCTAGATAGTCGACGAAGTGGCCGGCGACGAGGATGCGTTCGCGGGGGTAGATGAAGAAGGTCTCCTTGAGGCAGTCTTCCCACGGCGGCGGCGCTTTGCCGTTGCGGGAGAGCATGTACCAGTCGGTCAGGTGCATGTGCATCATGTGGGCGACGTCGGTGCGGTTGACAAACTCCCAGGTCTCGACCGAGCCGAGCTTGGGGTGGGCGTCGGCGCGGGCGGGGTTGAAGGTGCGGCCGTTGATCAGCCAGGCGGTCCGGAAGGCGCCCCCGATCGAGATCTCGAAGGTCCGGTCGGGCGTGTGCTTGGCGCGCTTGGTCCAGGCCGGCAGCGGGCGCAGCTTGCGCGGCACCCGGGTGCGATCCTGCTGCCGCCGGGAGTCGACCCGGAACTGCATCAGCGCGCCGACGTAGGTGTGGGTGCCTAGCGGGTGCCTGGCCCCGTGGCGAGGGCCGCTGCGCAGCTCCACCCTCTCCCCCGCCGCGGCGGCGAAATCGACGATCACCTCAACCCGCTCGGCCGGGCCGATTGTCACCTCCTGACGGCGCACCGGCCGTGGCATCAGGCCACTGTCGCTGCCGATCTGGATCAGCGGGGCCCCGTTGGAGAGGTAGAAGTTGTAGGAGCGGAACTGGGAGACGTTGAGCAGACGCAGGCGGTAGCGCTGGGCGGTGACCCGGTGGTGGGGCATGTGGGCGCCGTTGACGAGAATCGTCCGAGCCGAGATCCCGTCGGCGGGCGGACGCCGGCCACTGAACGGGTTGGTCAGCTGGTTGTGGCGGTCGAAGTCGCGATCGCCGACCATCAGGGCCAGGTCACGCTCCCCGGTCGGCAGCGGCAGGGCGGCCTCGAAATCGTCGTCGATGATCCACATCCCCGCCAGCCCGCGCCAGACGTTGCGAGCCGTGTGGTCGAGGCGGTGGTCGTGGTACCACTGGAAGGCGGCGCGCTCGGGCCGGCCGTCCTCGACCAGGTCGTAGACGTAGGTCCGCCTCCCCCCCGGCTCGATCAGGACGTCGTTGCCGGACTGCCGCGGCGTCAGGCCGCTGGGGATCTGGCAGTAGAAGGAGGTCGCGTGCGAGGGAGTCAGGCCGCCGGGCTGGCCGTCGAACTGGGTGCGGTTGTGGCCGCCGTGCAGGTGCACGGTCAACTCGCCCACCGACTTGGGCAGTTCGTGCAGGAAGGTGACCGCGGTGCGCTCGCCGGCCGGGCGCCGGATCGTCGGGCCGGGGAAGGAACCGCCGTAGGTCCACATCCGCGTCCTGGGTCCCGGCAGAACCTGGACCTCCGCCTCACGGATCGGGATCGTCAGCTCAGCAGCGCTGAGCTCGCGCGGGATCGGCAGAGGCAACTGAAACGGTTGCCCGGGGTGGTCACGCGGCGATGGCGCATCGCCCCCCGGCAGCAGGGAACCCGGACGCAGGCCAAGCGGCAGCGCCGTGGCGAGTGCCCCGCTGCCCAGGGCGCCGAGGAAAGCTCGGCGCCCCAGGCGCGGTAAATCTGAACGGGAACCAGGCGTGCTTCTAGACCCCGGGAACACCAACGGGCGGAGCCACTACTTCAATCGAGCCGTGCATCCAGGGGTGGATCGCGCACATGAAGTAGATCGTCGTGCCGGCCGCCGCCGTCACCTTCTGGGTGATCGAGGTTTTCGGCTTCTCCCCGGTGAACCACGAGTCGCCCTTCTTGGTCAGGCTGCCGAGCGTGTCCCAGCCTTCGAGGCCGACTTCGACCGGGTTCACCTTGACCGGACCGTTGCCTTTGACGCCGTGCCACTTGGCGATCGACATGCAGATGTGTTTCGGCGTGAAGCAGACCTGGCGCGCCTTCGGCGTCTTCGGGATCGAGCCCTTGGTGACGAGCGAGAAAGTGTGCGGGCCGACCTGTTTCGGGTTCGTCTGATTCAGCACCTCGAGTTCTTCGCCGGCGACGATCGTCTTCGGCGCTTCGAAGCGCAGGCCACCCTTGCCGGCCTTGATGAAGACGGTGTTGGCGCTGCCGAGATCGTCGGTGGCGCCGGCGAGGGCCGGTGCCAGGGCGAGGGTCGCGGTCAGGCCGGCCACGATCGCGATGGCCCCAATAATCGAAACGCGAGAAAATCGCTTGCTCAAGTTGCTCTCCTTTTGGGGCAGTCCCCCCCTGGACGAATGAACGAAAGAATGTAACTGGGACGCGCACGGCATTCAAGAGGACTGAAGGGCTCGGATCAGGCAACATGGCCGGTGTGAGCGAGGCCGAGAGGGAGGATTTGGCGGAGGTCCTGGAGCGGCGGCGCCTGACCAGCGATGCGGCACGCGAGGACGCCGTGAGGCGGCGCCACGAAAAAGGCGCCCGCAGCGCTCGCGAGAACGTCGAGGACCTGGTCGACCCCGGCTCCTTGGTCGAGTACGGGCGCTTCGCGATCGCCGCCCAGCGCGGCCGCCGCGAGCTCGACGACCTGATCGCCAACACCCCGGCCGACGGGCTGATCGGCGGCACAGCGCGGATCAACGGCGAGCTCTTCGGCGAGCGCGCCGCCTGCGCCGTGCTCTCCTACGACTACACCGTGCTGGCCGGCACCCAGGGCGCCCTCGGCCACCGCAAGAAGGACCGCCTCTTCGAGCTGATCGAGCGGATGCGCCTGCCCACCGTCTTCTTCGCCGAGGGCGGCGGCGGTCGGCCCGGCGACACCGACTATCCGGTCGTCTCGGCACTCGACACCCGCGCCTTCGCGCTCTGGGCCGGGCTTTCGGGCCTGGTGCCGCGAATCGCCGTCCTCGCCGGTCGCTGCTTCGCCGGCAACGCGGTGATCGCCGGCTGCGCCGACCTGATCGTCGCCACCGAGAACATCTCGCTCGGCATGGGCGGGCCGGCGATGATCGAGGGTGGCGGTCTGGGCAAGGTCGACCCCGACGCGGTGGGGCCGATCGAGATGCAGGCCGCGAACGGCGTCGTCGACCTGGTCGTCGCCGACGAGTCCGCGGCGGTCGCGGCGACCAAGCGCCTGCTCAGCTACTTCCAGGGCGCGCTACCACCGGGCGAGTCCGCCGACCAGGAGACGCTGCGCGACGCGGTGCCCGAGCGGCAGCGCCGCGCCTACGCGCCGGCGCCGATCGTCGAGACGCTCGCCGACGCGGGCTCGGCGACCTTTCTGCGCGAGCGCTTCGCGCCCGAGATGGTGACGGCGCTGATCCGGATCGAGGGGCGCCCACTCGGCGTGATCGCCAACGACACTCGCCACGTCGCCGGGGCGATCACCAGCGACGCCGCCGACAAGGCCGCACGCTTCCTGCAGCTCTGCGATGCCTTCGACCTGCCGGTCCTCTCTCTCCTCGACACGCCGGGGATGATGGTCGGCCCCGAGGCCGAGGCGACAGGCCTGGTCCGCCACGCCTCACGCCTGCTGCTCGCCGGGGCGGCGCTGCGAACGCCGCTGATCGCGGTGATCCTGCGCCGCGGCTACGGGCTCGGCGCCCAGGCGATGACCGGCGGCAGCATGCACGAGCCGCTGCTGACCCTCGCCTGGCCCTCGGCCCACCTCGGCCCGATGGGCCTGGAAGGCGCGGTGCGGCTCGCCCTGCGTAAGGAGCTCGAGGCGATCGCCGACGAGCCCGAGCGCGAGCAGCGCGTTCGCGACCTCACCGCCGCCGCCGAAGAGAACGCCAAGGCGCTCAACGCGGCTGCCCTGTTCGAGATCGACGACGTGATCGATCCGGCCGAGACCCGCTCGCTGATCGCCTCGACCCTGGCCGCCGCCCAGGCGCACCGGGGCGAGCGAGACGAGCGCCACCGCTACATCGACGCCTGGTAACCCTCCCCGGAAGTGCAACGTTTTACGGCCTTGGCAGAGGAACAAGACGTTGCACCTATGAAGAGGGAGCAATCCCGCTGGTGGCGTAGTCTTTCCGAGGGACGAGATGACCAGCGAGCAACGCGAAATCGCCGACGGCACACTCGTCGTTCGCAGTCAGGAGAACGACGGCAGCCTGGTGGTCGCCTTTGCCGGCGAGCTCGACCTTGCCAACGCCGGTACCGCCGAGAGCGCACTCGAGGATTCACTCGCCAACGCCACGATTCCCGTGGTCGTCGACATGCGGGAGCTCGAGTTCATCGACTCGACCGGGATCGCCCTGCTCGTCTCGACCCTCAACCGCAACGACGGCGAGAACAGGATCAGCTTCATCCCCAGCGACTTCGCCGCCGTCGCCCGCGTGCTTGAGTTGACCGGGCTGGCCGAGCGCCTGCCGCTGGCCGAGGCGTAACGCCCCGCGCCGGCAGCAAGGGCTACCTCAGGTGGCCAGCGGCAGCTTCATGCCGCCGGTGCCGGGACCGTGAATTTCCGCTTCGCCGGCGTCGGGTCTTTGTTGTCCGCCGCGTCGATTGCCCAGACCTTGAACTTGTGCTTGCCGGGCTTGAGAGCGCTGTAGGTCTTCGGCGATTTGCAGCCGCGGACCTTGCGCTTGTCGAGCTTGCAGACGAAGGTCGAACCGGCCTCGCTGGAGCGGAAGTTGAACTTGGCGGTGCCCTTGGCGAGTGCCTTGCCGGGGCCTTTGGCGATCGTGGTCTGCGGCGGTTCCAGGTCAGCGACCGACGACTCCGGACCGGCCTGGGGCGCCGGCGTGGCCGGCTTCGGCGGCTGGTACTCGAAGGCGCCCTGGTCGCGAATCGCACTGCCGTTGCCATCGCCATCGACTGGCCGAGGTGCTCCGGCGAAGTCGCTGACCAAGCCCGCGCCCGGATCGCCGGCGTCAATCGACGGAGACCCGGCCGGCAGCGAGAGATCGGCCCCCAGCAGCGGGTCGGCATTGATGTTGCCGGTCGAGAGATCGATGTTGCCGTTGACGCTGGTGCCGTTCGGAGGCAGGTTCGAGTAGCGGGCTTTGATGCTGACCAGGCCAATTCCCGGCCCGATCGTGGTTTCGGCCTTGTAGCCCGAGGAGAAGCCGCGCAGGATCGAGTTGGCGACCGAGAGCACGGCGCTGCCCGCGTCGCTGCCGAACTTCTTGACTTCCAGCGCCGGCGAGGACGCTCCGGAGTTGAGAATCGTTACGTGGTTAGCGTTCAGCGCCGTCGAGGTCGCGGCGGCGCTGGCGAAGAAGCCGATCCCATCGTCCAGTGTCATCCGCGAGTTCTCGACGTTGAGTGTGCCGCCGCCGGCGATCGCGCCGTAGGTTCGCGTCCCGACCTCGTCGACATGTCGTGCGGTCAGCGTCGCGCCGTTTTCCGAGGCGATCAGCGCCCAACTGGCGCCCCTCACCGTCGAGTCCTCCACCAGCAGCGATCCGCCGGCGTTGCCGGCGTGGAAGCCGTCGCCGATCGAGCCACCGGCTTCACCTCTCAGTTCGCCGTTGCGAAAGACGTTTCCAGCGCCAACGGCCGAGGCGACCCCGGCCGACTCGCCATTGCGACTGACGATGTCGACGTTGTCGAGGACATCGCCCTGCATCTGAATCGCCCCTCCGTACCCTTCGACGGCTTTGTCGGGAAAGCCGGCCGGGATGCGGATCGCCAGGTCCCGCATGGTGACCGCGCGGCTGTTGTTGTAGGCGAGGTTGACGACGTAGATGTTTTTCGTGCCGGCGCTGGTCATCACGGTCGAACCGGTGCCCGCGCCGGTGATCGTCAAGGGATCGCTGCCCAGCAGCTCGAAGGTGAAGGGGTTGGAGGAAGCCGGTTCGGGCTCGAAGTAGCCGGGGCTTTCGTCCTCTGTGTAGACGCCCGGCGCAACCAGAATCTGGTCGGCTTTGCCGTCGCTCGCTTCCAGCGTCATCGCTTTCTCGAGATCGGCCACCGCTTTGTTGCCGCCCGAGTTCGGGCAGGCGGCGCTGAACCCCGGCACGCAGAAGGTCGTCGCCGAGGCATCGCCGACGGCGACGGTGAGCGCGACCAGTGCGCAGGCAAGCGATGCGGCGCCGAACGCGCCCCTCCCCAACATGTGTCAGGAATCTTACTTAGGCGCGCAGCTTGTAACCCTGCGAGAAGAGCCGCAGGTTGACCGCGAAGAGCGCCGCGGTGGCGGCAAAGAGGGCCAGCAGCGAGAGCGGCACGCTGACTTCGGTGAAGCCGACGAAGCCGTAGCGGACCAGGTTGATCATGTAATAGAGCGGGTTGAAGTGAGTCAGGGTCTGGTAGGGCTGGGGTAGCAGCGTCGCCGAGTAGAAGACGCCGCCGAGGAAGATCAGCGGCGTCAGGACGAAGGTCTGAACGAAGGCGACGTCGTCGAACTGCTCCGCCCGCACTCCCGTCAGCACGCCGAGCTGGGAGAAGAAGAAGCCGACCAGGAAGAGCGAGGGGATCAGGACGAGGATGTGTTCGACCGGCAGGTCGACCAGCAGCGAGGCGACGACGAAGGTCATCCCGGCGACGATCAGCCCGCGCATGAAGCCACCGAAGGTGAAGGCGAGCAGCAGCTCCAACGGCGAGGCCGGCGAGGAGAGCTGGTCCTGGATCGCCCCCTGGAACTTCTGCTGCAGGATCGAGGAGGAGTTGTTGGCGAAGGAGTTGATCGAGAACGACATCATGATCAGGCCGGGGATGACGAAGACGACGTAGTCGATCCCGTGCAGTTCGCCGACCCGCGAGCCGAGCGCAGCGCCGAAGACCGAGATGTAGAGGAAGGTTTCCAGCAGCGGCGCGCCCAGCGTCTGCTTCTTGATCTTCATGAAGCGGTTTACCTCGCGCCGCCAGAGCGTCGCGAAGCGGATCTGGGCGGCGCTCATGTCGGCGTCACCTCGGCGTGGGAGCGCGAGAGCTCCTTGCGCCCGACCAGGGCCAGGTAGGCGTCCTCGAGGCTCTCGACCCCGTAGCGGGCGGCGAGCTCGCCGCTGGTCCCCTCGCCGACGATCTGGCCGTCGTTGATGAAGGCGATCCGGTCGCAGAGCTGCTCGGCCTCCTCCAGGTAATGCGTGGTGAGCAGGATCGTCGTCCCCTCCTGGTTGATCCGCTGCACGTAGTGCCAGAGCTCCAGCCGCAGCTCGACGTCGACCCCGGCGGTCGGCTCGTCGAGGATCAGCAGGCGCGGCCGGTGCATCATCGCCCGGGCCAGGATCAGCCGCCGCTTCATCCCGCCGGAGAGGGTGCGGGTGCGCTCGTCGGCCTTCTCGGTCAGCGAGAAGGTCTCGAGCAGCTCCTTGGTCCGCTCGCGGCGCTCGCGCTTGGGCATGCCGAAGTAGCCGGCGTGGTAGTCGAGCGTCTCCTCGGCGGTCAGGAACCAGTCGAGGTTGAGCTCCTGCGGCGCGAGGCCGACCGCCTGTCGCGCCTTGCCGTAGTCGCCGATCGCGTCGTGGCCGAAGACGCTGATCGCCCCCGAGGTCGGCTGCGCAAGCCCAGTCGCGCAGTGGATCAGGGTCGACTTGCCGGCGCCGTTGGGACCGAGCAGGGCGAACAGTTCCCCCTCCTTGATCGAGAGCGAGACGCCGCGCAGCGCCTCCACCCCGGTCGGATATCGCTTGACCAAATCCTCAATGTCGAGGGCCGCCTCAGGCACGTCGACAAACCTAGAGGACCGCCGCCGTCGGCTGACTTCCTGTTTCTTCGCGCATACCGCGAAGAAACAGGAAGTCAGCGTGCGGCGCGGTCGAGCTCGCGGTTCATCACCCGCATCAGCAGCACGTAGGCCGGTTCGAAGTGGCGCTGGAACCAGTGCAGGATGCGGCCATCGGGGGAGGTGAAGACCAGGTAGCGGTTGCGCTCCACCGCCTCGAGGATCTTTTCGGCGACCTTCTCGGGTGAGACAGCGCGCCGCTCGAAGAGCGCGATCAGCCGGCGCATTTTCGGGTTGTCGCGGTCGACCCCGACGATGTCGACGGTGCCGACCAGAGGCGTCTTGACGGCGCCAGGGCAGACCAGGCTGACGCCGATGCGGTTCTTGCGCAGGTCGAAGCGCAGCACCTCGGAGACCCCGCGCAGGCCGAACTTGGCGGCGCTGTAGGGAGCGTGCCAGGGCAGACCGAAGAGGCCGGCGACCGAGGCGACGTTGACGACGTGGCCGCCGCCGCGGGCCTCGATCATCGGCGGCACAAAGCACTCGAGGATGCTGATCGGCCCCATCAGGTCGATCTCAATCGTGCGCCGCCAGTGCTCGTGTTCGAGCCGCTCGATTTTGCCCCAGGTCGAGATCCCGGCGATGTTCATCACCACGTCCAGGCTGGGGGCGATCGCGTGCACTTCGGCGGCGAAGGTGACGACGGCGTCGTGGTCGACCAGGTCGACGGTGGCCAAGTGGGCGACGGTCCCTCCGGCGCCACGAATCTCGGCGACGACCTGCTCGAGCCCCTCGCCGTTGCGATCGGTGAGGAAGAGCTCCGCCCCCTGACCGGCCGCCGCGATCGCCGTAGCCCGCCCGATCCCACTCGCCGCCCCCGTAATCAGGCAGCGCTTGCCCCGTAGGTCGCTCACCCCCACCGCCGACCCCCGTTCCAGTGCGCTTTTTGCACCCCTGACGTGCATAAGGCGCACCGGAAGCTCATAGGCGCGGCTCGAAGTCGGGTTCGACTTGGAGCGAGTTGAGGGTCACGGCGAGCATCTCGTAGTGGCCGATCAGCATGCAGAGCTCGATCAGCAAGACCTCGTCGAGGTGTTTGCTCAGCTCGGCCCAGAGCCCCTCGCCGATCCGGTTGCCCGCGTGCAGCTCGTCGGCGGCGCTCAACAAGAGGGCCTGGCGCTCCGACCAGCCGGCCGCCTCGGGGCCCTGGCGAACGCGGGAGATCTCGTCGTCGCTCAGTCCCACGCGCCGGGCCATGCGCTCGTGCTGGGCCCACTCGTACTCACTGCCGGTGTTGTGGGCGACCCGCAGGATGATCAGCTCGGTGTCGGGCCGCGGCAGCTTGCCGCCGGGCATCAGGGCGCCGGCGAACCAGAGCCAGCGACGAAAGAGACCGCGGTGGCGGCCCAGGGTGGTGAAGATGTGCGGCGGCTTGCCGCGCGTCGCCAGCCCGGCGATTCGCGCGATCCCGGCGTTGAGCAGGCCGAGCTGCCGGCGGCTGCCAGGCGCAACGCGAGGTCCCCCAAAATCCGCCATCGAGCCCGGACCGTACCCCAACTCCCGCCGCCGACGGGACTCAAACGTGACATATGGACACGCTTTCGGCCCGTCGGCCCCCGTAGGGTGCGGGGGTGGCCGAGCCGCTGCTTGTTGTTGATACGCCATCGATGCTCTTTCGGGCCTTCTACGCGCTGCCCGACTCGATCGTGGGCGCCGACGGCAAGCCGGTCAACGCTCTGCTCGGCACCGCCAACCTGATCCTGCGCGAGGTCGAATTGCACCAGCCGCGCGCCGTCGTCCTCTGCTTCGGGCCCGACGCCGCCTCCTACCGGACTGAGCTCTACCCCGCCTACCACGCCGAGCGCGAGGCGGCGATGCCCGACGACCTCTCGCCCCAGTTCGCCGCCGCGCGCGACTTCTTCGCCGCCTTCGGCTGGACCGTCGCGACCAGCGAGGACCTCGAGGCCGACGACCTGCTCGGCACCTACGCCCGCCGCGAGGCCGAGGCCGAGGCCGGCGGCCGGGCGCTGCTGATGACGGGCGACCGCGACATGTACCAGTGCGCCGGCGAGCGGGTCACCGTTCTCTACGTGAAGACGGGCGGCAAAGGCAAAGGGGCCGAAGCGGTCGGCCCGGCGGAGGTCGAGGAGCGCTACGGAATCCCGCCCGCGCTCGTCCCCGACTTCATCGCCCTGCGCGGCGACCCCTCCGACGGCCTGCCCGGCGCCAAGGGCGTCGGCCCCAAGACCGCCGCTGAGCTGCTACGCCGCCACGGCTCGCTCGAGGCCGTGCTCGAGAACGCGATCCGCGAGCGCCGACCAGCCCTGCGCGCCTCGCTGATCGATTCAGCCGACGACCTGCGCGCCTTCAAGGACATCGCCACCCTGCGCGACGCCGGCGTCGAGCCCCCCGCCGATCGCGAGACCGACTGGGTCAACGCCGCCAAGGCGGCGCGCGAGCACGGGATGAACCGGCTCGCCGAGCGCCTGCTCGCCGAGGCCTGAACCCTACTCCGTGGTACTACTTCGATCGTCTTGATCGAAGCCGACCCCACCAAGATCGTCGACCTCTCGGTGACGCTCTCCGAGCACCTGCCGGCCACCTGGCCGGAGCACATGCCGTTCGCCCACAAGAACTGGAGTTGGCACGAGGAGAGCGAGCTGCCCACGGGAGCGAGCAGCTGCTCGCTCGGCCCTTACGTGACCCACTTCATCATCCTCGACGAGCACGCCGGCACCCACGTCGACGCCCCCTCGCACTACATCCCGCCTCCTGACTCGGGGTTGCCCGAGGCGGGCCCATTGGGCGAGGCCAGCGCCGAGAAGCTCGACCTCTCGAAGCTGATCGGTCCGGCCGCGGTCGTCGATCTGCGTCGCCTCGACGGCGCGGCGGAGCCGGGCGCCAGTCCGGCGATTACGGTCGCCCACCTCGAAGGCTGGGAGGCCGAGCACGGCCGCTTCGAGGCGGGCGAGATCGCGCTGCTGCTGACCGGCTGGTCCAAGCACTACGTGAAGGGCGAGGCGGGCAGGGCCTTCCTGCACGAGCCGGTCGTACTGCAGTCGCGCCCCGCCTGGCCGGCCCCGGAGGCCGCCGTCGCGGTCTTTCTACACGAGCGCGGCGTCAGCACGATCGGCATCGACGCGCCGAGCATGGGCTCGGCCGAGGAGGGCAACGAGGTCCACCGCGCCGGCCTCAGCCGCGCAATGGCCTTCGTCGAGGGGCTGACCAACCTTGACCGCCTGCCCCCCAGGGGCGCCTCCTTCGTCTTCCTACCAGTGAAGATCGCCGTCGCCAGCGGCGCCCCCGGCCGCGCCATAGCGGTATTGCCCTAACGCAAGCAACATTGACCACACCAGGGTGTGGAAAATCCTGCTCGCGCTAAGCGCGGTAGTCGGGATTGGGGAAGTCGGTGCGGCAGCCGGCGTCCCAGGCGGGGCGCTGATTGCCGTGGGCGGGGATGCCGCCTGCGTCCTTCAGCATCCGCGCCAGGTGCAGCATGTTCCAGGCGGCGAAGGTGGTGTTGCGGTTGGTGAAGTCGTTCTCGGGACCGCCGGAGCCCTCGTCGAGGTATGACGGGCCCGGCCCGGCCTCGCCGATCCAGCCCGAGTCGGCCTGCGGCGGGATCACATAGCCGAGGTGCTGCAGCGAGTAGAGCGTGTTCATCGCGCAGTGCTTGACCCCGTCCTCGTTGCCGGTCACCAGGCAGCCGCCGACGCGGCCGTAGTAGGCGTACTGGCCGGCGTCGTTGAGCAGGTGCGAGTTGCCGTAGAGCCGCTCGACGATCTGGGTCGCCACCGAGGACTTCTCGCCCAGCCAGATCGACATGCCGAGGACGAGGATGTCGGCAGCCATCACCCGCTCGAAGATCGCCGGCCACTCGTCGCGCTCCCAACCGTGCTCGGTCATGTCGGGCCAGACCCCGGTGGCGATCTCGTGGTCGACGGCGCGGATGCAATCGACCGCCACCCCGTTGCGGCGCATGATCTCGATCGAGATGTCCATCAACCCCTGTGTGTTGGAGACCTCGGGGCTGCGCTTCAGCGTGCAGTTGATGAAGAACGCCTTCAGGTCCGAGTAGTCGGTCTCGCTCTTCTCGCAGAGCTCGGCCTGCTTGTCGGTCAGCTCGGCCACTCAGACGAGGCTGGGCCGGCGCTGGGGAGAGCTGGAGAACCGCATCGCGCCGTCTTCGACCGGGCCGCGGCGGATCGTCCTGATGTCGAGGACGTAGTTCTGGCGCAGCTTCCAGGGCTCCTTCGAGCCCTGTTTGGGGAACTGGTCGAGCGAGCGCTGGACGTAGCCGGAGGTGAAGTCGAGCAGCGGCAGCTCCTCGACGCTGGGGTCGGAGAGCTCGGGGACGCCTTTGCGGTAGCCGTGGGAGTCCATGTGGGCGAGGATGCGGCAGACGTATTCGGAGGTGAGGTCGGCCTTCAGCGTCCAGGAGGCGTTGGTGTAGCCGACCGTGAAGGCGCAGTTGGGGACGCCGCTCAGCATCATCCCCTTGTAGGCCATCTTCTCCGAGACGTCGACCGGCTCGCCGTCGACGACCAGCTCCATGCCGCCGAGGAAGAGCAGGTTGAGCCCGGTCGCGGTGACGATCACGTCGGCCTCGAGCTGCTCGCCCGAGTCGAGCTTGATCCCGTCCTCGGTGAAGCTCTCGATCGTGTCGGTGACGACCGTCGCCTCGCCGCTGCGGATCGCCTTGAAGAGGTCGCCGTTGGGCACCAGGCACATCCGCTGGTCCCAGGGGTTGTACTTCGGCTTGAAGTGCTTGTCGATGTCGTAGCCGGCCGGCAGCGAGCGTTCGACGCCCTTGCGGATGAACTGTTTGATCGCCCGCGGGCGGCGGCGGCTGAGTTGGTAGATCAGCGACTGGATCATCACGTTCTTCCAGCGCACAATCGTGTAGACGGCCTTCGCGGGGAGGAAGCGGCGCAGCCCGTTGGCGATCGGGTCTTCGGCCGGCAGCGAGGCGATGTAGGTCGGCGAGCGCTGCAGCATCGTCACGTGGGCGGCCTTCTCGGCCATCGCCGGAACCAGCGTCACCGCGGTGGCGCCGCTGCCGATCACGACGACGCGCTTGCCGCTGTAATCGAGGTCGGCGGGCCAGTGCTGGGGATGGACGACATCACCCTTGAAGTCCTCGGCGCCGGGGAACTCGGGGGTGAAGCCTTCGTCGTAGCGGTAGTAGCCGCTGCAGACCCAGAGGTAGCCGCAGCTCAGGTGCACGCGCTCGCCGCTGTCGAGGCGTTCGGCCTCCACCGTCCAGTGCGCCGCCTCGCTCGACCACTCGGCCCGCACGACGCGATGCTGGAAGCGGATCTTGGTGTCGATCCGGCCCTCGCGCGCGGTCTCGCGAACGTAGTCGAGGATCGCCTCGCCATCGCTGATCGACTTCGCCGCCGTCCAGGGCTTGAAGCGATAGCCGAGCGTGTGCATGTCGGAATCCGAGCGGATCCCGGGATAACGAAAGAGGTCCCAGGTGCCGCCCAACTCCTCGCGTGCCTCGAAGATCGCGTAGCTGCGGCCGGGGAAGGCCTCCTGAAGGTGGTGCGCCGCGCCGATGCCGGAGAGTCCGGCGCCGACGATCAGCACGTCGAGGTGCTCGATGGTTTCCCCGTTCGCAGTCAAGCCGGGGGCATCATCTCATGCCGGCTGGTCAGCCAGGCCGGGCGTGCCGATCTCACACAGCGGCAAGCCCGGCTCTCGCCTGCCGGCTAGGCCGGTGCGGGCGGCAGAGGAGCGTCGCCGGCTGTATCGCCCGCCGCCGGCGCCCCGTCATTCAGGGCAATCAGGTTGAAGTAGATCACCGAGGCGGCAAGCGCCGTGATCGGCGCGGTCAGGGTCGAGGCGATCAGGCTGAAGAGGGCGAGCATCGCGACGCTGTCGGAGATGCCGGCGCCGATCGCGCGGAGCACGAAGCTGGCGATGGTGGCGATCAGAAAGACGACGATGATCACGCCGAAGACCTGCCAGCCGTTGCCCTTGACCAGGGCGCGGGAGCGGCCGAAGGCGTCGATCGCGCCGCTGCGCTCGACCACGATCACCGGCGCGATCACCGACCAGATCGTCAGCAGGATCAGGCCCGGCACGATGAAGATGATCAGGCCGACGGCGATCCCGATGCCGGCCAGGATGCCGGCGCCGATCAGCGGCAGGACCACCGGCCAGGTCTCCTCGATCAGCTGGCCGACCGAGGAATCGCGGCTGCCGTCTTGGACATCGCGCACGAGGCTCACAACCATGCCCTGGTAGAGGGTCGCCGCGATCACGCTGACGCCGATTGCGATCAGCGAGAGGATGAGGTTGCCGGCAAAGAGGCCGGTGATGATCGCCACCACCAGGTAGAGGCCGAAGGCAAGCGGCAGAAGCACGCCGGCCTGCTGGCCATAGGTGGAGAAGACCTGACTGAGATGAGTAGTTCCACGGCGACTGCCGTGCCGACCCTTCCCAGCTCGGAGTGAGCAGTCCGTGTGGGCGGCGCGGACGCTGACTGGTCGATTTGCCCCCGTATGCGGGGGTCAATCGACCACTCGGCACTGGGAGGTTGGCCCCAGGCGTGCCAAGGGGAGATAGGCAGCGGAGTCGAAGTCGGCGGTGCTCAGTTATCACCGCCGACCCGAAGGGGGCCTCGATGCTCGCCGACCTCGACCTGCTGCTCATCTCTGTGTTCTGCACCGCTGACGATCTCCTGCCCGAGAGGCCAGGAAACGCCCGCAGAAGCCTGACCGACGCGGAGGTCGTCACCCTCTGCGTCGCCCAGGCGATCATGGGCATCAATTCAGATGCCCGCTTTGCCCGGGCCGCGCCCAAGCGGCTGGGACACCTGTTCCCTGCCCTGACCAAGCGCTCGGGCTTCCACAAGCGCCGCGACCGGCTGGCCGAGACGATCGAGGCGATGATCGCCGCCTTCGCCTCCCAGAGCCCCGGCTGGCACGATGACCTGCTGCTCGTCGACTCCACTCCGGTCGAGTGCGCCCGCTCGCGCGAGACGGTGAAGCGGGCCGGGGCCAGCAGCCTCGGCGGCGCGATCTCAGACGCCGCCGATTACGGTTATTGCGCCTCGCATTCCCGCTACTTCTGGGGCTTTCGCCTGCACACCCTGATGGCTCCCGACGGGACCCCGCGCGCGATGGCGCTTACCTCGCCCAAGGAGGGCGAGCGCGAGGTCTGCCTGCGGCTGCTGGAGCGGGTCAACCGCTCAGGCCCGGTCACCGTCTTGGGCGACAAGGGCTATGCCGGCGCAGACTTCGAGGCTGACGCTGCCGCCCTCGGCGCGACCGTGGTGCGCCCGCGTCGCAAAGACGAGCCCGAAGGCGGGCTCCACCTCGCGCCGCTGCGCCAGCGAATCGAGTCGATCTACTGGACCGCCAAGGACATCCTCGGCCTCGAGCGCCACGGCGCACGCACCCTTCGCGGTCTGCGGGCTCGCATCGCCAGCCGCCTCTTGGCGCTGGCTGCGGCGATCTCACTCAACCACCAACTCGGGCGCTCCTCGCGGGCGCTGGTCGACTACGTGGCCTGAGTCGTGGAACTACTCATCTGAGTGTGCCGCCTACATCGAGCTTTCTATTCATGTCGCCTAGTTCGACCCGTTGCCCGCTGGACCTGCCGGGTCCCGCAGCAACTCGCCCAGGTACTCCGGGGGCTCGATGCCGACCGCGAGCATCGCGTCGGGCTCGGGCTCCTCGGCGACCGTGCGCAGGCCGACCACCCCGGCCCAGACCGGCAGCTCCATGTCCTCGGCGTCGTCGATCGGCGGTCCGGTGCGGATCTTGGCCGAGGCCTCGTGCAGCGGAACGCGCACGACCGAGGTCGCGCGCAGCTCCTTGGCGGTCGGCACGCGCGCGTCCCCCCAGCGGCCGGGCACGATCTTTTCCACCAGCGCCTCGAGCACGGCGACCTTCTCCTCCTCGTCGTCGACCAGCCGGCCTTCGCCGAAGAGCATCGCCGAGCGGTAGTTGGCCGAGTGGTGCATCGCGGCCCGCGCCAGCACCAGGCCGTCGACGAGGGTCGCGGTGAGGCAGACCTCCGCGTCGGTCCCCTCGCGCAGGGCGCGGCTGGCGGCGGAGCCGTGCAGATAGACCTTGGACCCGATCCGCACGTGCAGCGTCGGGATCACCACCGGCATGCCGTCGTCGATCAAGCCGAGGTGGGAGACCAGCGCCTGGTCGAAGATCGCCTCGATCACGGCGCGCTCATAGGAGAACCTTCCCCTCGTTCTTCTGAGATCTAGATATGGAGGCCGAGCGAAGCGAGGCCGTCGAAGATCCCGGTTGAACGCATAGAGAAGCCGACCCCCGCCGGGAGAGTGCCAGTGGCGCTTGCCGCTTAGACGGCCCGCATGAGACCAGCGCCTCCCGGCGGTGCGAGGCGCCAGAAGCGCCAACAGGACGTGGTGCCCAAGAGCACCACCCTATGAGCATGCGCAACGGCACCTCGTGGCCGGCTATCAGCCGATCGCAATCGACCGAGGAGGAAGCATGGCAGCAACGAGAACTGCGGGAGTCGACTGGGCCAGCGAGGCCCACGAGGTCTGCATCAGCGACGAAGGCAAGGTGGCGGAGCGCTTCTCCGCACCTCACGACGAGCGCGGGATCGCCCGCCTGGCTGCGCGGCTCACCCGAGCCGGCATCGCCAGGGTGGCGATCGAGCGCCCCGACGGGATCCTGGTCGAGCGACTGCTCGCCGCCGGCCTGGAGGTCCTGGCGATCCACCCCAACCAGGTCAAGGCCGCCCGTGCCCGTTTCGCGGTCGCCCACGGCAAGTCCGATCGCTTCGACGCCTACGTGCTCGCCGAGCTGGCTCGCACCGATGCCCACCGCTTCCGGGCGCTGGTGCCCGATACGGAGGAGACCAAGGCGCTCAAGGCGCTGACCCGCGCCCGCGAGGACCTGGTCGGGGTGCGGGTCGAGCTGGCCAACCAGCTGCGTGCTCAACTGCAGGCTTTCTGGCCGGGAGCCCTGATCTTCGCCGAGGTCGACTCGCCTATTTCCCTCGCCTTCCTGGCGCGCTACCCGAGCCCCGCCGATGCCAAGGGCCTGGGCGCCGGGCGCATGGCCGGCTTCCTGACCCGCAACGCCTATAGCGGCAGGACCGAGCCCGCCGAGCTGGTGGCGCGGATCAAGGCGGCACCCGAGGGCACGGCCGGGGAGGCCGAGTGCCAGGCCCGCCGCACGGTCGTGCTCGGCCTGCTCGCCGCCCTGGAGCCGATCGTCGAGGAGATCGCCGAGCTGACCTCGCAGATCCGCGAGTGCCTCGTCGCCCACCCCGACGCAGAGATCTTCCGGCCGCTGTTTCGCGACCCGAAGACGACGATCTGCCCGGCGACCCTGATCGCCGAGCTGGGCGATGCCCGGGGGCGCTACCCGACCGAGGCCGCGATGGCCGCCGATGCCGGGATGAGTCCGGTGGCCCTGGAGTCCGGAAAGCTGCGGGTCGCCACCTTCAGGCGGGCTTGCGACAAGCGGCTGCGGGTCGCCGTCGCCACCCTGGCCGACTCCACCCGCCACTGGCACCCGTGGGCCAAGGAGGTCTACCGAAAGGCTCGAGCCAGGGGTCAGGACCACCCGCACGCGATCCGCACGCTGGGGCGTGCGTGGATCAGAGTTCTCTGGCGCTGCTGGCGCGACCGGGTCCCCTATGACCCGGCTCGACACGGCAACTTCGGCCGCCTGCAGACGGCGGGGGTTGACACAGGGCGTCTCATGCGACCCCCGTTTCGGCTTGCGGCGCAGCTTTGTTCGCGGCGTCTGCATCCCTACCCCTGGTCCGCAAAGGGCGCGTAGCGGTGGTGCAGCATCAGGTCGTTGCCGTCGGGGTCGGTGAAGAAGGCCATCTGGCAGACGCCGGTGTCGAAGGTCTCGCCGTCGAACTCGACTCCCCTGGCCTCGAGCTCGGCCCGCGCCGCGGCGATGTCCTCGACGTGCAGCGCCGGGTGCGCGTTTTTCTGCGGCGCGAACTCCCTGCCCAGCTTGGCCGGCTCCCAGATCCCGAAGCAGGTCTCCCCCGCCCAGAATTCGAATTTGCCGCGATCGTCGGGGCGCAGGCCAAGCGTCTCTATATAGAAGCGCCGCGAGCGCTCGGCGTCGGTCGAGGGAATGCCAATGAAGTCGGTCTTGGTGATCACGGTTCCTCCGGTCTCGAAAGCGCCAGGGCCGCCCGAAGGCGGCCCTGGCCAGGTGCTTGGAACGAGCATGAAAGCAGCGTCCGGGTGGGACAAAGCCCGGCATTCCCTGCTCGCCGGTGCCCGGGGTGGATTCCACCGGGCGCCCCGAAACAGTGCGGCGCCTAGCGGCCCTGCACCTCCAGAGTCCCATTAAGCATGTGAATCAAGTTAGGACCACCTCCTTTCTCTGGTCCTCCGATTGAAGCAAATGAAGCAGTCGGCCGCCAGGGGAGGGCGCGAAGCGACGCGGCAAACGCGAGAAGAAGGGGCATGTATGCGTTCATTCAGACACCGCCGCGGCCGACCGGTGCCGGGGCGGACTCGAACACCAGATGAGATTTCTGATCCAACATTCGTGTAGCCTGGCCGCTCCCCAGAGACGAGGTCTCTTCATGTTTCACCCGATAGTTCGTTTGGCTGCACTTGCCTCTGTTGCTGTAGCGCTGTACGCACCTACGGTTTCGACGGCATCGCCGCTGCCTGGCCCGGGGCACGTCGCGGCGGGGGGCACGCACACCTGCGCGATCCGCGATGACGGCACCCTGGCCTGCTGGGGCGATGACTCGGCCGGGCAGCTGGACGAAATCCCCGCCGGGACGTTCCGCTCGCTCTCTGCCGGCGGGTCGCATACCTGCGCGATCCACACCGACGGCACGCTCGCCTGCTGGGGCGATGACTCGGCCGGGCAGCTGGAGGGGATTCCAGGCGGCACCTTCCTCGCGGTCTCTGCCGGCGGCACCCACACCTGCGCGATCCGCGATGACGGCACCCTCGCCTGCTGGGGAGATGACTCGGCCGGGCAGCTGGACGAAATCCCCGCCGGGACGTTCCGCTCGCTCTCTGCCGGCGGGTCGCATACCTGCGCGATCCACACCGACGGCACGCTCGCCTGCTGGGGCGATGACTCGGCCGGGCAGCTCTACGAGCCCCCCGAAGAAGAGAGCGCCCCGGTGCATCCCTTCTGGTGGTGGTACTTCCACCATCATCATCACCATCCTCCTCCGCCGGAGGACCCCCCCGCCCCGCCCAAGTTCCTCTCCGTCGCCGCCGGCGGCACCCACACCTGCGCGGTCAGCGCCGCGGGCGAGCTGAGCTGCTGGGGCGACGATTCCGACGGGCAGCTCGACGGCCTGCCGAGCGGTGAGTTCGTCTCGGTCTCCGCCGGCCGCTCGCACAGCTGCGCGATCCGCGCCGACGGCACGCTCGCCTGCTGGGGCGATGACTCGGCCGGGCAGCTCGACTCGATCCCCGCCGGGGCCTTCCTCGCGGTCACGACCGGCGGCGCTCACAGCTGCGCCACGGCATCGGCCGGCGGGATCGAGTGCTGGGGCGACAACGGCGACGGCCAGGTGCAGCCGCTGATGATCGCCGAGGCCCTTGAGGAAGGGACCGTGGGGACGCCGTACGACCACCAGTTCGAAACCACTCCGCAAGCTCCGGGTCCCGTCTTCTCGATCGCCTCCGGGAAAGTTCCCGCCGGCCTCAAAATCACCGCCGACGGCGAGCTCGCCGGCACGCCGACCGAATCCGGCAACTTCGACTTCACCGTGATCGCCGCCAACGGGCTCACCGCCGCCGCCGAAGAAGAAGTGACCCTGGCGGTTGCCGCGCCGCCGGCGCCCCCCGTGCAGACCGAGGTCGTGCCCCAGGACACCGGGCTCCCGCCTCCGATCGGCGGCGTCAACGTCAACCTCGAACCGGCCGGCGGCAGCGTCAAGACGAAGTGCCCGGGCGAGAGCGGCTTCGTGCCGCTCAACGTCCCCAAGCAGGTCCCGCTCGGCTGCCTGGTCGACACCGGCAACGGCGTCGTCAACCTGACCGCGGCCAAACTCGGCGAAGAAGGCTTCGAGTCGGCCTACTTCTGGGGCGGCACTTTCGCCGTCGGCCAGAGCCCCGGCGAGACCGAACTGAAACTGGCCGGCAAGCTCAAATGCGAGAAGCGCAAATCGTCCGGCCAGTCGAGGCGCGGGCGCGGCAGTCGCATCGCCATGCGCGGCAGCTCCGGCGGTGGGCGCAAGCTCTGGGGCAGCGGCAAAGGCAACTTCAAGACCTCCGGCAACTACGGCTCGGCGACCGTGCGCGGCACCGTCTGGCTGGTCCGCGACCGCTGCGACAACTCGACCCAGTTCGGCGTCCGCGAAGGCATCGTTACCGTCGATGACTTCGTCAAGGGAACCACCGTCTTCCTGCACCCCGGCCAGCGCTACGTTGCGAAAGCGTCGATCCCCCGTTTGCGCTGATGAGGGCAAGTCGCACCCGGAACCGGGGCTGGAGCCGATACGTTGCCCGCCGTGGACTGGGTAGAGATCTTCGTCGTCTTCGCCGTTTCCCACCTGGTGGGGGACTTCATGCTGCAGACGGACTGGCAGGCGACCCACAAGTTCGGCGGCCTGGGACCAAGCCCCGAGTCGCGGCGCGCCCTGCTCGCCCACACCGCCACCTACACGCTCGCCTTCGTGCCGGCGCTGATCTGGCTCTCGACCGAGATCGGCGCCTGGGCGCTCGGAGTGGCGGCGCTGATCGCCCTGCCGCACATGGTCCAGGACGACGGTCGCCTGCTCGACGCCTACCTGCGCAGGGTCAAGCGCGTCCAGGGGGAACCGCCCGGGGGCCTGCGGCTGGCGCTCGACCAGAGTTTCCACATGGTCTTTCTCTTCCTCCTCGCCCTGCTCGCCGCGGCCTGAGCGGTCAACACCGTCTACTGGTGGCGGCCGTGCTGGCCCTTGCTCTGCTCGCTCCGGCGGCCGCAGGGGCGAGCACGCTGACGATCCCGGCGGCGCGCGAGAAGGCGGCCAGTTTCGCCAAGAGCACCTGCGCTCAGGACCAGAGCTGCATCCGCAACGGCGTCCTCAACTGCCGCCGCGACAGCCCCCACATCGCCTTCTGCCGCATCTTCCTCCAGCGCCACACCAAGGCGCAGGGGCGCTACACCTGCAACCGCCTGATCCGGCTCTCGCTGGACCCCAAGACGCACCGCGTCCCGGTCACCGGCCTCGGCCGCTGGCACTGCTGAGCGCAGCCCCGGTCTACTCCGAGAGCGAGCTGGGGATCTCGTGTTCCCGGCTCGTCCAGCGAGCTTCGGCGACGTTGCCGGCGACCTGGCGGCTGCGGCGATGGCCGGTGACGGCGAGTAGGAACTGGTCGCGCTCGAGAACGAGCAGGCGGGTCCGGGCGGTGGTGCGAACGGTGGCCGTGCGGGGCACGTCATGGAGCAGGGCGATCTCGCCGAACGATTCTCCCGGCCCCTCGTTGCGGCGGAAGACCCCGTTTTCGAAGACCTCGACCTCGCCCTGCTCGATCAGGAAGAAGCGGTCGCCGATCTCGCCCTGCACGATCACCTCCTCGCCCGCCGGCAGCTCGAGCGGATCGAGGTCGTGGCTGAGCCGCTCGACCGTGGCGACGGGGAGCGGGGCGAAGATCGAGTTCTCGCGCAGCAACCGGTAGGGGCCCTCGGCGACCGGGGCACCGACCTCATAGGCGCGCAGCCGTGCCCAGCAGAAGATGACGAAGACCGGCATCAGGGCGCCGAGCGCGATCAGGGCGCCGCGCGGGTGGAGCAGTTCGATCAGGGCGATCGCGCCGAGCGAGCCGAGCGCCATCGCCGCCAGCCGGCCCGATTCCAGCGAGCTCACCACCCGTCCCATCGTCTCGTCGGAGCCGAGCCGTTGCATCAGGGTTTTCGCCGCCACCTCGACGAAGACGAAGCCGATGCCGATGCCGAACCAGGCGACGTAGGTCGCCGCCGGCTCGGGCCAGAGCCCGGGCAGCATCGTCGCGGCGCCGAGGACGAGGCTGCCGCCGGCGATCGCCACCACCAGTTTGCCGCGGTCGAGCAGCAGCGCCAGGCAGGCGCCGCCGACCAGCGAGCCCAGGCCCCAGCTGGCGTTGAGGAAGCCGACGCTGCCCTCGGCGAGGTGCAGCAGCTCGAGCGCGAAGACGACGAGGATGACATCGGCGAAGCCCTCGAAGAGGAGCAGCACGATCAGGGTCAGCGCCGCCAGCCGCACCGCCGGGTGGGCGACGAGGGTGCGCAGGCCGACGCTGACCTCGCGGACCGCGCCCGAGAGCTCCTCATCGTCATCGGCGTACCGCGGGCGGCTGTCGCGCCGCACGCCCAGGAGGGCAAGAACCACCAGCAAGACCACCGCCGCGGCGACGCCGAAGACGAACCCGGGCGAGGTGGCGGTGAGCAGGAAGCCGGTGGCGAGCGCCGCGGTGATGAAGCCGGCGTTTTCCATCGCGCTGTGGTTGACGTTGCTTGCCGAGAGCTCCTGCGGAGTGCGGGCCAGTAGCGGGAACATCGCCGACTCGGCCGGGACGTAGCCGCTGGAGACGACGGCGAAGAGCGCCGGGAAGATGAAGACGACGCCGGTCGAGGCACCCAGCGAGGCTGCCACCGCCGCCCCGGCCAGCACCGCCGCCATCGCCAGGGCGCTGCCGATCAACACCGTGCGCCGCGGCCGGCTGTCGGCGATCAAACCGGCGAAGGGCGAGGCGAGCGCCCCGGGCAATAGGCGGACCAGGGCGACGAGGCCGACGCCGAGGACGCCGTGGGCCTCGAAGCCGTAGACGCCGAGCGCGATCGTGAAGCTCCAGCCGGCGAAGGAGACGCCGATTCGGGCCAGGCCGAGCAGCCCGAGGTCGCGGTTCTCGAAGTCGAGCATCAAGGCCCGGACGCTGAGGCGCAGCTGCTGCGCCGCCCTTTTCATCGTGCGGGCAAGATAATCACTCCGGTGAGTGCACCTCGGTCACTGCGACGCCGCCGTGAAGTTGCGCTGCTCGTCGTCGCCCTGGCGGCGGCCGGGCTGGCGCTGATCGCCTACGGGGCGAGCCTGATGCGCTCGCTGGAGCTGGGCAGCGTCGACGCCCGCTTCTCGCTGCGCGGCAGCCAGGAGCGGCCCAGCGACATCGTCTTCGTCAAGGTCGATGACCGCACCTTCAGCGACCTCAACACCCAGTGGCCCTTCCCCCGCTCCCTGCACGCCCGGGTGATCGACCGGCTGCGCGAAGCGGGCGCCAAGACGATCGCCGTCGACATCCAGTTCACCGAGCCGACCGTGCCGCGCCAGGACAACACCCTGATCGAATCGATCGCCCGCGCGGGCGGCGTCGTCCTCTCCACCACCGAAGTCGACAAGCACGGGGAAAGCAGGATCTTCGGCGGCGAATCGGTGGTTCACGAAATCGGCGCCCAGGCCGGCAACACCGTGATCGAGCCCGACCCCGGCGGCGCGAGTCGCAAGATGCACTACGAGTTCGACGGCCTGCCCAGCTTCGCCATCGTCGCCGCCGAAGCGGCGAGCGGCGAGCCGATCGACCCGGCTGAGATGGAAGGCGACGGCAGCGCCTGGATCGACTTCCGCGGCCCGCCCGGGACCTTCCGCCAGGTCTCCTACTCGAGCGTCCTGCGCGGCCAGGTGCCCGCCGCGGTCTTCCGCGGCAAGACGGTCATCGTCGGCGCCTCGGCCCCTTCGCTACAGGATCTGCACCCGACCTCGACCACCGGCGACGAACTGATGGCGGGGCCGGAAATTCAGGCGAACGCGGTCTGGACGGCCGAGCACGGCTTCCCGCTCGGCTCCTCCGGCCCGCTGCTCGACCTGATGCTGATCCTCTTGATGGCGGCGGCCCCGGCGGCCGCGACCCTGCGCCTGACCCCGCTGCTGGCGCTGCTCGTCGCGCTCGGCCTCGGGCTTCTCTACGCGGTTGCGGCCCAGCTCACCTTCAACGCCGGCACCGTGCTGCCGCTCGTCTACCCGCTGCTCGCCCTGGTCCTCTCTGCCCTTGGGGCGCTGGCCGTCAACTACGTGCTCAACTCGATGGAGCGCCAGCGCGTCCACGACACCTTCTCGCGCTTCGTCCCCGCCGCGGTCGTCAACGACGTGCTCGCCCGCACCGACCAAGACCTCCGACTGGGTGGAGTGCGGCGCGAGGGCACCGTGCTCTTCTGCGACCTGCGCGGCTTCACCAGCTTCTCCGAGTCGCTGCCGCCCGATTCCGTGATCGAGGTGCTCAACCACTACCTGGAGGAGATGAGCGACGCGATCATGGACCACGGCGGCACCCTGGTCGCATACATGGGCGACGGGATCATGGCCGTCTTCGGGGCTCCACTGGAGCAGCCCAACCACGCCGACCGCGCCCTCGCCTCGGCGCGGGAGATGCTCGACCTGCGCCTGCCGCGCTTCAACCAGTGGCTGGAGCAGGCGGGGATGGGCCGCGGCTTCGCGATCGGCATCGGCATCAACAGCGGCCCGGTGATGTCGGGCCAGGTCGGCTCCAAACGCCGCATCGAGTACACCGCAATCGGCGACACCACCAACACCGCGGCCCGCCTCGAGGGCATGACCAAAGGCTCCGGGCACCAGCTCTACGTCGCCGACTCGACCCGGCAGGCGCTGGAGGTCGGCGACAACGACCTGGAGCTGGTCGGCGAGCTCGAGGTCCGTGGCCGCACCCACCCGATCACGGTCTGGACCCTGCCGGCGGAGCCAGAGTAGCGCCGGGTCAGCTACCGACTCGGCGGCGCGGCGGCAACACCGTGAAGGTGGCCTGCGCCGCCTTGCCAGTGATGCCTCCGGCGGTTGGCACCGCGGTAAGCCGGTAGCTGCCGGGCGACAGGAGAACTCGGCCGCGGCGAGCGCTGGCGCCGAGTGGTCGATTGGCCCACGCATACGGTGGCAAACCGTTCAGCCAGCGTCGCGCTGCACGCGCGACGGCTCACCGGGAACGTCTGCGCGCGGGAGGATGGCGTTTGCTGACGACCAACCTCCGAGGCCAAAACGCCCCGGTGGGGGGCGATGGTAGACCGAAATGAAATTGGTTTTAACGGGGGGTTCTTAGCAATTCCTTAGCCACGCTTTTTCCTTTCTTTGCGGGGCTTCCTTGAAGGTGCCTTTTCTTTCTCTGCCCGCTCCCAGCCGAAGGCCAAGACAACGGCACTGGTCGACCGGCCAGTGAGCGGCAGCACCACCCTGGGCTAACCGCAGTGCGCCAGCGCCTTGACGTAGAAGCGCTGGTAGTCGGGCCAGTGCTCGTTCCAGTAGCCGCCCTCGTGGGCGCCCGGCCATGAGTGCGAGGTGAAGTCGGCGCCCCCGGCGTCCATCGCTGCGACGAAGCCTTCGTCGTAGACGCGGAACGGGTCTTCGCTCCCGTAGTCGACCCAGACGTGGGCGTCACCGAACGCTTCTGGGTTTTCCTGGACCGTGCCGACGACGTCGTTGGCTTCGAAGTCGGCGGCGTCGTCGAAGGCGCCGGGCGCGGTTTCGCCGCCTTCGAACCAGAGCGCCGGCGAGTGGCCGCCGACGGCGCAGAACATGCCCGGGTGATGCAGGGCGATGTCGAAGGCGCCGAAGCCGCCCATCGAGATCCCGCCGATCGCGATCCGCCGCGGGTCGACCCCGAAGCGCTTGACCACCCGCGGGATCACTTCTTTCGTGACCCAGGTGTCCCAATCGCCGTCGCCCCGGTTGTGCCAGTAGCCGTGGACCCCGCCCGCCGGGAAGGCGACCACCGGCCCACGGCCGTGCAGCAGCGGCAGGCCTCGCAGGACGGCGTCGTTGAAGGTCCCCTCGTAGCCACCGCGGCCGTGCAGGTAGACCAGCAGGGCGCGCTTGCCGCGCGGCCCGGCGCGCGGCGGCACGATCACGTTGACCCCGAGGTCACGGCCGACGGCCTTGCTCGGAATCTCGATGTGGACGAGCTGGTCGCCATTCGCGTGGGCCAGCTCGGCGTTGCTGGGGCCGAAGATCGCGTCGGAGAGGGCCAGGTAGGCGACCGCGAGCACGGCAAGCCCGACCAGCCCCGCCGCCGCGGTCCGCCGCCGCCTGATCTGCGCCCGCGTCGGGCGGCTCGCCGCGTTCATGCCGCCTCAGCCTACGATGGCGAGATGACGCGGGCGAGAATTGTGGTCGCGACCGTTGCTGCCCTCGCGCTGCTCGCGCCGCCGAGCGCGTTCGGGCAGGGAAAGGGCGCGATCGGTCCCCAGGCGGCCCTCTCCGAGCAGGGGACCGAGATCGGGTTCTGGGCGGGCGAGGCGGTTCCCGGCACAGACTGGGACTCTCCCGGCACCTACTGGAAGCGCCGTGACCTCCACGCCTACACCCCCGCCGTCTGGCGCGTCCTGCGCCGCAACCAGATCCCCCTTTACTTCAACCTCCGCTACGAGAGAGACTTCGGCCCGGTCCCCCCGGGCGAGCCCCACCGCCACGACGCCCTGAAGATCATCCGCAAGGCCAACCGGCTCGGCGTGCCGGTCTGGGCCTGGATCCTGATCCCCTACAGCGACGGATACTGGGCCTGGGAGGGCGCGGCGGCCGAGCATTTCGCCGCCACCAGGTCGCTGGTGGGCTGGGCCCGCAAGAAGCACGTGCAGCTGCGCGGCGTCGCCCTCGACCCCGAGCCCCGGGTTCGCACCCCCTTCGAAACGACGGCCTCGCTCCTCGGTGGCGGCAGCGAAACCGCGCTCTCGGCCGTCTTCCAGCAGTCGATCGACCCGCCCGGCCAGTGCGCCGCCTGGCGCGGTTACGCCCGCATCGTGCGTTGGGCCAAACGGCACAACGTCAAGATCACGGCGGCGCCCGCGCCGGCGGCTCTCGACGACCTGAAAAACGGCAATCTCGCCCTCCAGGACGCAACCGGCTTCATCCTCCCCAACGCCCCCTGGGACGAGCTCTACTTCCAGGCCTACCGCAGCGTCTTCACCTACTACTCGGGGCGGGACCCCGGCCCGGGCATCGTCTCCTCCTACCTGCGCTCCGCCCGCCACGAGTTCGGCGACGCCGGCCAGATCAGCCTCGGCTCCGCCGGCCGCGGCCCCTACCGCCGCTTCTCGAGCCTGCTCAACGACGTCCGCCTGGCGGCAACGCTCGGCGCCCGCGAAGTACCGATCTACTCGCTGGAGAGAACCCTGCGCTCGTACGGCGGCGCCCGTGCCCTGGTCCGCCTCGTCCGCGCGGCACGGCACCCCTTCGCCGGGCCGGCAGCGAACAGGTCGACGGCGCCGACGTCACAAGCGAGCGAGCTCCGCGCCGCGATCCACCGCACCGACGTCGCGGCGACCGTCAACACCCCGGCGGTCACCGCCGGCCACGGCGCGTCGCTGCCGCCGAACCGCTGGCCCGACGGCTGTCGCTGAGCGGCAGCACCGAGCCGGCGCCCGCCGCCTCCTAACGCGGCCCGTCGGTGTGGACGAACAGCAGCGGGCCGTCGAGGTGGCCGTCCGCGCGCAGCGCCAGCAGCCCGGCCATCGCCTTCGCGGTGTAGACGGGGTCGAGCGAGAGGCCGTCCTCGGCGGCGAGAGCGGCGGCATGCTTGGCGGCCTCGGTGGGGTGGCCGTAGCCGGCCCCGATCTGGTCGCGGGTCAGGTCGAGCATGTCCGGCCCGAGCCGGAGCGGGCCGAGGCGCGCTCCGCGGCGCTCCAGCAACCTGGCGCTGCGCCGCGCGAGGCGCGCGATCACCGGTCCGTCGAGTCGGAGCTGGTCGTTGACCACGACTCCGACGACGCGGGTGCGCAGGCCGGCGAGCTGGAAGCCGAGCGCCAGGCCGGCGGCGGTGCCGCCGGTGCCGACCGCGACGACGGCGTGGGCCGGCTCGGGCAGCGAGCCGTCCTCGACCTGGGCGGCGATCTCCAGCGCCGCCTCGACGTAGCCGAGCGCGCCTACGGGTGAGGAACCGCCCGCCGGCAAGAGGTACGGGGGTCGCCCGCCGCGGACGTTGCGGGCGATCAGCCAGGGCAGAATCGCCGCGGTTCGCCGCTTCGTGTGGGTGCGGTGGATTCGCGCCCCCGAGGCCTCGAGCCGGGCGAGCTGGGCCCGGACGTGGTCGTCGAGCGGCTGGTCGACCAGCGCCAGTGCGGTCTCAAGCCCGTGTTCGCGGGCGTAGAGCGCGGTCGCCAGCCCCCAGTTGGTGCCGAGCCCGCCGAAGGTGAGGATCGAGCGCCGCCCGCGCCGCCGCGCATCGGGGATCAGCCACTCGAGCTTGCGCACCTTGTTGCCACCCCAGCCCCCGGCCCCGAAAGCGCCGTCTTCCTTCGCCCAGATGCCGAGGCCCGGCAGCTCGCGCACGGGCGTCGGGCGCTCGGACAGCGTCAGATGCGGAAGGCTCTCCGCCAGGGCCGGGAAGCGCTCGTGCAGATACGGATTCAAGGCGAAACCAGTCAAGCAGCCTCGTGACAGATTTGCACCGAATACAGCACAATTATATATGCCTTTGATGGGTAGATTTTTCTTCAAAAAGGGGGAAAATGTGTAATTTTTCCCTTCTATAGAGCACTTCAAGAGCTTAATCGGCCTGGTAGGCTATTATGCGTATAGTTATCAACTCTAGCCACCTCTATTTGCCGATACTGGATCGATGACCACACCTCTCAAGGCAACCATGCCAACCAAGGCAGATAGATACGCGCTGCAGGTCAGCTTCAACCGCTACACCCCTGAGGCCACCGCCGCGCTGACCCGGATCGCCGCCGCTCAGGCCCGAGTAGACGCTTCAGAGATCCGGCCCGCGGTCGAAGATGAGCTGCGGATCTCGGCGATTGCGGAGACCGTCCACTACTCAACCTTGATCGAGGGCAACGAACTGCCGATCATCGAGGCCGAGCGGGCCGCGCGTGGGGCGCTGGACCCGGATACCAGGGCCAAGATCGAGTTGGTCAACTACGTCGAGGCGCTCCGTTACCTCGACCGGCTGGCCGAACGAGGTGGGATCGAGATCGCACCCGCGACGATTCTCGAGCTGCACAAGAAGACGACCAACGGGCTCGGCTCGGAAGAGAGTCCGCATTTCAAACCCCGCCATGAGGGTGCATGGCGCGACGGGATCGCCCAGGTCGTCGATCGCACAACGGGCAGGGTGATGCACGAGGGACCGCCCCCCGCGGAGGTGCCCGATCGGGTAGCCGGACTATGCAGGTGGATCGCCGAGCGCGAGGACCGCCCCGTCGCCTTCCCGCCCCCGGTCATCGCCGGAGTTGCCCATTACGCGCTGACCGATATCCACCCCTTCGCGGACGGCAACGGCCGCGTCGCCCGCCTCCTCAGCGCAGCGATCCTGATGCGACTCGGCTTCATCTCACGGCGCCTCTTCTCCTTCGAGCGCCACTACGCCGAAAACCGCGCGGCCTACTACGCCGCCCTGCGCTCAGTGCGAGACGAAACCCTCAACATGAATGCCTGGCTCGAGTACTTCCTCGCCAGTCTTGCCACAGAGTACGAGAGGGTCGCCAATCGGATCGCGGAGTTGCAGGCGCTCGGCCTCGGTTCAAGCGTTGCCATTGAGCTCAACCCAAGCCAGGAGCGGGGGTTGCTGCAGCTCAAGCTCAACTCGCTCGTCGAGTTTCGCCGCGCCGACTACGAGCGCTTGGCCAAGGTCGGCCGCAGCAGCGCCGGCCGCGACCTGCGCAATCTCGAAGAGAAGCGACTGATTGTGCGACGTGGAAAGGGGGCGGCGGCGCGCTACCGTCTGCGATCATCGGCGAAGGGCGAGCGACGCGGCCGAAAGCGGACCTGGACCGATGACCGAATCGAGTCCGAGTTGCGCAATCTCTGGCGAGAGCGGGAGGACTGGCCGAGCGTCGAGGAGTTCCGCCGCGCTAACAGTCTCGCGCTCTATGAAGCCGTGCGCCGTCACGGTGGCAGCCGCGCCTGGGCCGAGCGACTCGGCTGGCGTTAGATCGCAAGGTCGAGGTCACTATCCTCTTGACCGCTTCGCCGGGAGCGCCCTTTGCCCTGCCGGCAACAGTGAGCTTCAGCCTGGAGAGGCCTCGAAGCACCTTGCGACCCTTGCCCGAGAGCTTCAGCGTCACCTCTCTCTGTTCCGCGCCGAAAAAGCGGACCGTCTTGCTCCTGAACAGCTTCGCGCTTCCCCTCAGCCTCACCTTCGCCGCTCTGTTGACCGTTACGACGACGTCCAGCTTCCGAGTCCGCAGCAACTCACGTAGGGACCTCGTCTCGATCCGGAGGGAGAGATCGATCCCTAGCGCTGGTGCCGGTGCCGCCGGGCCGGGCAGGCTTTCGGGCGGATTCGGCAGCTCGGGCTTCGGCACAACCGTGTAGTCGATCGACCTGCTCTCCGTCAGGCCGTCTTTGGAAAGCGCGGTCACCGCGTACGCGTGGCTCCCCGCCGCCGAGGTGTCCAGGTGGCCGGAGCCACCACTCACGGTTTTGGCCCCACCGGAGTCGGTGCAGGAGAGCAGGCCCGAGCCGCCTGCCCCCTCGCTGCAGGAGAAGGCAGTCGAGACCGATTGCCCAACCTCGTAGGTGCCGTCGGTGGCGGGGGTAGAGATCGATGCCGATGGGGGCGCCGCAACCGTCACGGTCACTTGGGCCGTCGCGTAGTTGCCCGAGGGGTCGGTGACCCGGTAGGCGAAGGAATCGCTGCCGGCGTAGCCGGAGTTGGGCACGTAGGTGAACGAACCGTCGTTGTCCAGCGTCAATGAGCCGTGGGCGGGAGGGCTGGCGACGCTCGGCGAGAGGGGAACGCCGTTGGGGCCGGAGGCGCCCAAGAGCACCCCCAAGGCAGCGGAGACGACGAGTTCCTGATCTGGCGTAGTCAGGTATTTGTGGGTCACCGCTTTGATCGGGTTGGAGTAGGAGATCGACACCTGCCCATCGCCGCGACGGGCACCTCCTTTGAACGTGGCCGTGAGCCCCGGCGCCGCGAAGCTGGACCCGCCGCCGCCACCGCTGCCGGCCGCGAAGTCGCCGCAAGCGTCATGCGCCCCACCGCCACCCTGGCCGCCACCGACGTAGCCGCCGCCACCGCCGGCACCGGCACCTACCGCCCCGCCACCGCCGGCCAAGCTGGTGCCAGGGGACCCGTCGGTGCCCTCGGCAGCCCCACCGGGACAGCTGCTCGTGCCGCCGGTCACCAGGCCCCCCGCGCCGCCGGCGGCGCCGTTGCCGCCGGCGTGACCGCCGCTGCCGACCTGAAGGGTTGCGCCGTACGCTTCCGTAGAGCCACCGCCACCGAGACCGGAGGTGCCGATTTCCCCGCCTTGGCCACCCACGCCGCCGCGAGGGGTGCTTTCGGTGACCGAGTTGAAGCCTTTCGCGCCACCGCCACCACCACCGGCGGCGAGGAGCTCAAGCGTCGACCCAAGTTCCACCGCGCTGAAGCCGCCGCCACCACCTCCCAGCGCGCCGGACCCGCCGCCGTTGAAGCCGCCGAGCCCTCCCTCGAGAAAAGGCTGGCCGACACCGCCGACGCTTACCGTGACCGGCTGGCCGACCGCCAGGGACTTCAGCGTCGCCGTGACCCTCCCACCGGCTCCGCCGAGTGTCCCTTCAGCGGCACCGGCCCCGCCACTCGCACCTTCGGCGGTGAAAGAGGCTTCGACTACTCCGGGCGGCACCATCCAGCTGGCGGCCGTGCCCGTATGCCTATACGCGACCGCGCAGGAGGCGCCCGCACAGATAGGGCCTTCAATCGCCGTAACCGTCACCGACGCCGGCAGGGACGCTTCGCTGCGGTTCCCGGCCGCATCTTCGGCATTGACGGCATATTCGTGATCGCCAACCGGGGCTTGGGAGTCGAGCAGGCTCACACCTGAGGAGGAGCCAATCTGAGTGCCGTCGCGGAAGACGACGTAGTGGTGGACGCCGACGTTGTCGCTGCTCGCTTTCCATTGCAGTTGCACCCCTTCCGGCCCCACTGCTGCCGTGAGGTCGGTCGGGACGGTGGGCGGTTCTTCGTCGGGAGCGACCGTCCCAATGACCGGGTTCGACGCAGCGCTGCGGTTGCCGTAGGAGTCTTCCGCGTAGACGACGTATTCGTGATCGCCGACCGCGGCAGAGGAGTCAAAGAAGCCGGCTCCTGCGGGGGTGGCGACAATGCTGCCGTCGCGGAAAACGAGGTAGTGGTCGACGCCGACGTTGTCGCTGCTCGCTTCCCATTCCAGCTGCACCCCTTTCACCCCCCCGGTTGCGGTGAGGCCGGTCGGAGCGGTGGGCGGTTCTTCGTCGAGCACGACCGAGACGGTCGCTTTCCCCCCACCGGCAGAGAGAGTCTTGATCTGCACCGGCCCACCGGCGTCGAAGGTCTCCCCTGATTTGAGCGGCGCGTCTTCAAACGTGGCGGTCGCGGGATTGGCGTCGAGCAGCAGCGTCTCCGGCGAGTTCCCGGGTTCCACGACCCGAATCGAGACACCCGTCGTAGAGGGGTCAGTAACGTTCTCGAAGACGCCGCCTTGCTCCCTGGTCTCGAGGTAGTACCACGAGGTGACGTCACCGTTGACGGTCCTTTCCCGGGGGATGCGCAAGGTCGTCGGTTCGGTGGTGGGGTGCAGTGCGGAGTGCATCGAGTAGGTGCCCGACGATTCGATCGTCTCCACGTTTTCCGGGCCAATGAAGCCGAGCTTGGCCAGGTTCCAGCCGCTGCTGTGCCGGGCGGCCGTGCTTCCCATCGTGTCGAAGGGATCCCCGTACTCGGTGGTCGTGCATGTGTCGCTGATCTGGACGCGGACGCCGCCTTCCGTGCACGTCCAGCTGCCGGCGTGAAGAAGGCCAAAGTTGTGGCCCATCTCGTGCGTGACTATTTTCACCCCGAAGTCCCCGTTGATCATCACCCAGTCGGAGTTGAGGCCCGCGATTCCAAACCATTGGCACGGGCCCTGCAAACCCTGGAAGGGCATCATGTAGATCAGGTTCTGGTAGCCGCTGAGGTCGATGCCGGCGTCCGCCGCGGCTTCCTTGGCCTTGCTCTGCCATTCCATGAATGGACAGCCCGCGGTTGACGTGTTGAGATTGAACCAGCCGAATACGTCGCCGTCTTCGCGCAGCTTGCCGGTCAGGGAGATCGCGCCGTAGGACTCCTCCTGGTAGAAGGCGTTGGCGGAGTTGGTCCCGGTGAAGACCTCCGTGCGAGCCGATTCCTGGGACCAGGGCCCGGCGCCACCGCCAGAGGGGTTGATCAGCAGCACCGCGGTCTTTCGCGGTCCCGCCGCAATCGCCGCGGGCTGACCCTCGTCCGTCGCCTTGACCGCACCCACGAGCCGGTCGTCACGCATCGCTCCCGTAACCACGACCCCTTCCCCGGTTCCGCCGCCAACTCAGTCGGCCGCACCACCGTCTTTTGCGATTCCGACTGCAGCGTGTACCGCGTGGTCGACTCGCCGGTGCGGAAGTTGTCGACGACGGTCGCGTGGAGCGCGCCCGAGCGGGTGATCGCAGTCGCCTGGGCGGAGGAGCAGAGGCCAAAGACGGCCGCAGCCGCAAGGCAAACCGCGGTCGCCGCGACCCTAACGTTTCTTAGTCCCGTTGATTGCGAAGCCATGCCCCTCGCTCCACCGCCCATAAACACGAAGTTTTGCAGCCTCGAAATTGTAACCCCACCTCCCGGGGCCGATCGACCCGGGCCGGAGCCGCTAGCCCGCCGAGGACTCGTTCAGCGCGACGGCCTCGCCGATGAGCGTCGCGAGGGCCTTCTCGTCGATCTCCTCGCCCTCGTGGATGTCGATCGCGCGCCTGACGTTGCCGTCGAGGCTGGAGTTGAAGAGACCCGACGGGTCATCGAGCGAGGCGCCCTTGGCGAAGGTCAGCTTCACTTTGTCCTTGTAGGTCTCGCCGGTACAGATCATCCCCGCGCTGTACCAGACCGGGACGCCGCGCCATTTCCACTCCTCGACCACCTCGGGCACGGCCTGCTTGATCAGCGCTCGTATCCGGGCGAGCGTCTCGCCCCGCCAATCGCCCAGCTCGCGGATCCTCGCGTCTATCTGCTCGGAGGGAGTGGTCATGAGTGCGCGGCGGACTGGTCGATGCGCACCATGTTGCCGGACGGATCGCGCAGGGCGAAGTCCCGCGTGCCCCAGGGCTGGTCGGCCGGCTCCTGCGCGATCTCGGCGCCGCAGGCGTCGACCTTCTCGAACGTCGCGTCGAGGTCGTCGCTGACAGTGATCCAGCGGAACTCGCCTTTGGCGACATCGCCCCGCAGCTCGAGCCCGAGCGTGTCGCGGTAGAAGGCCAGCGCCCGGTTGGGGTCATGGACTAGTACGAAGCATTGGGAGAGTGTGAGGTTCATTGGTAGTCAGGGGCGCAGTACCAGGCTGGCCTGTTTCCCCATTCCCCTTTCAATCCGTGCGTGCGGTTTTCCCGCACACGGCTTACCGATGATCTTCTTGGCATGGCTACGCAACTCCCGGATATCGAATTGTGCCCATCAACTGGTGAAGGCCCAGCTCCACAAACCACTGCCTTGTCCACAGCTCGGCCTGCCCGGCGCGCAGGTTTCGGCCGTGGCGCCTGATCAACAGGCGCCGCAGCCGCCAGGCGACGTAGCGGTCGAGCGAGACGAACGCATCGGCGGCATTCCCGGTGCGAAAGTAATTGCCCCAACCCCGCAGGATCGGGTTCAGGGTCCGGATCACGTACCGGATGTCTGAGACTCCCGTGCGGTTGCTGGCTGTTTGGGCCTTGACCTTGGCTCGAATGGACTTCATTGCCCGCTTGGAGGGCCAGCGGTGGAGGTAATAGCGGCGAATGCCGCGTTCCAGCAGCTTGCCCGAGATGCGAGCTCGGAAGTGGCATCCGAGGAAGTCAAAGCCCTCGCGGCCTTCTCTGAGGTCGACCACCTTCGTCTTTTCGGGGTGTAGCTCAAGGCCGAGGGAGGCGAGGACTTCCCTCGCCTTGGCCTCAGCCGCCCTGACCTCGTCCTCGGAGCGGCAGAGCACGACGAAGTCATCCGCGTAGCGGATGAGCTTGCCGTGGGTGCCGTCGGCGAAGGCAAGGTCGAGGGCGTGCAGGTAGATGTTGGAGAGCAGCGGTGAGATGACGCCGCCCTGAGGGGTCCCGGCGACCGTCTGGCGGTACCCCCCTTCCTCCATCACCCCTGCCTTGAGCCACTTGCGCAGCAGCTTCAGCACCTTCCGGTCCGAGACCCGCTCCGCCACCTTCTCCATCAGGTGTTGATGGTCGATGGTGGAGAAGTAGTCCCGGATGTCTGCGTCGAGCGCCCGGACGCGGCCACGGATGAAGCCCTTGCGGACCTCCTCCATGGCCTCGGTGGCGGAGCGGCGGGGCCGGAAGCCGTAGGAGGCGTCTGAGAAGCCCGCCTCGAAGATCGGCTCCAGGACGAGCCGCGCCGCCTGTTGGGCGATGCGATCGCGGACGGTGGGGATGCCGAGCGGCCGCTTGCCGCCCTGTGGCTTGGGGATATCCACCCGCCTTGTCGGGGATGGGTGGTAGGTGCCTTCGCGAAGGTCTCGTTGCAGCTCGGCCAACAGCCGCTCTGCGCCGTATTCCTCCACCGCGGCGAGGGTCATCTTGTCGATGCCCGCCGCGCCCTTGTTCTTGTGCACCCGCTTCCATGCCTCCTGGAGGACGTCACCCCAGTCAAGTCGCAAGTCGTGGTGTAACTCCTCGCCGGCTCTTTCACGCGGCTTGTAGCTGAGGCACCTCCTCTTGCTCTTCGCCCGCCGGGGCTCCGTCGCCCTGGTCCTCGAGGACCAGGGCGAGCGACTCCTCGGAGAGGTAGCGGCGGCTGATCAGCCACTCGTCGTTTTGCTCGATCAGCAGGGCGCCGGCGAGGCGGATCGCCGAGTCGTCGTTGGGGAAGATGCCGACGACGTCGCTCCTGCGCCCCACCTCGCGGTTGACCCGCTCCAGCGGGTTGGTGCTCCGCAGCTTCGACCAGTGCGCGGCGGGGAAGCGGTAGAAGGCGATCAGGTCCTCCTCGGCCTCCTCCAAGAGCTCGGCGACCTTGGGCACGGCCGGCGCCAGGCGCTCGATCACGACGGTGGCGCGCTCGCGGGCCTGCTCGTAGCTCTCAGCCTGGAAAACCTCGCGCAGGGCGGCGGAGACCATGCCGCGCTGCTGGGGGCGACAGTGCTGGTGCATGTCTCTGACGAAGTGCACCGTGCAGCGCTGCCAAGGGCAGGCCAAGACCCTGGCGATAGCGCCCTTCAGGCCCTCGTGGGCATCGGAGACGCAGAGCTTCACTCCGCGCAGACCTCGTGCTCGCAGGCCGCGCACGAACTCAACCCAAAAGGCGCCCGACTCGACCTCGCCGATGTCGAGGCCGATCACCTCGCGACGACCGCTCTTGTGCACGCCGTAGGCGATCACCAGCGCCTTTGAGTAGACGTGGCCGCGGTCTCTGACCTTGACGTGCTTGGCGTCCAGCCACAGGTAGGGGAAGGGGTCTTCCAGGGGTCGCTCGCGAAAGGCTGTGACCTGCTCGTCAAGGGCCTTGCACAGGCGCGAGACGCGGTCCTTGCTCATCGAGCCGATTCCCAGCTGCTCGACCAGGCGGTCGACCTTTCGCGTGGAGACGCCGTTGACATAGGCCTCCATCACGACCGAGACGATCGCCTGCTCGGAGCGTTTGCGCGGCTCCAGGAAGCTCGGGAAGTAGGCACCTCCCGAGCGCTTTTTGGGGATCGCCAGCTCGATCTCTCCGACCCTCGTCTCCCAGAGGCGATCGCGGTAACCGTTTCGGTGGGTGCTTCTCGCTGCTGAGACCTCGCCCTTGTCGGCGCCGATCTCGGCGGAGATCTCTGCCTCCATGATCTGCGCGGCGGCCATCGCCACCGCCTCGCGCAGGAAGTCGGCGTGCTCGTCGATCAGGGTCTTGGCTACGACCTCGGCGCTCGTCATGCTCTGGCTCTCGGCCATCGTGGTGCTTCCTTTCGTCGTTGACTTGGTGGTCAACCGACGAGTCTGGGGCCCGCGGTGGCCGGAACTTCGTTCCGGCCCCTTACGCGCTCGTTACACCACTTGTAGCGACGTGACCGTCACCCCTCCAGATTCGGTCATACAGGGCGTGGAAGCGGCGATCCGGGGATCGCTTGGCCGTTGCCCATAGCTTGCGTTGGAGTTCTCGCACCTTCGGGCGGCGAGGGGCATCGAGTGCCATTTCGCTCGCGTGCTCGCCGGCGGGTTGGCTACCGCCGGGGTGGTTGGGTCGGGTGTTTGGCCCGGCCATGCCTAGCGCTTACCTCCGCAACAGGCGTGATCAAAGTGAGGGTCCTTCGCTCCTGGCGCGTTGTTCTGCACGCCGATCCCAACTACTACGACCCCCTCGGACTCCCGCTGTCCTCCGTCCCTTTTCACCTTCGGCTTATAGGGGCGGTCTTTGCCCGACGTGGGGCTGGACAGACGGGTCTCCCTTGTTCCGAACCAGGCCGTGCGCGCGTGCAACTTCCCATACCCCGGGAGGACCCTTCGACCGTTCTCGGAACCGGGTCGACGGGCATGGCCTTCACCGAGGCATGAGCGGCTCGGCTCCTCCGTCTTACTTTTGACGAGGCTGCAGTCGCAGCCCGCGCGCTTGCTTCCTCCAAAGAGGCTCTTGACGCCCCGCTCGGCCGCAAGGGTCTCCCCCGGCGACTGGGGCCTGCTACCGGGCGCTCCGGCGCTTACCCGGACGGGACTCTCACCCGCAGGTCTGGTCCAGCTTTCAAGGCGCAACATGCCCGCAAGGCTAGGGAGCGGGGGCCACGGGCGTTCGGCCATCCCTGCTCGGCTCGCGGCTCGGCCGATGCGAGCGTAGCGTTTGATGGATTGACCCCCTTATATGTGGGTCAATCCATCAACGGCGACCAGAGCATTAGGGACTTCACCGATCCCGAACGCGGAATTGGGCCGATCCCTCGAAAACTGGCCAGCCGGCCAGTAGTATCCGCGGCGGTGGCCGACGAGGCGAAGAGCACGAAGGAGGAGCGGAGCCTCGAGGATGAGCTCGTGCTCGAGCGCGAGCACTGGGTCGACGGTCCACCCCACGCCCTCTTCGAGCAGATGCGCGAGCGCTGCCCGGTTCACTGGACCTCTGAAGTAACTGAGCTGCCGGAGGCGGCGGGCTTCTGGTCGGTGACGACGGCCGATGACGTCCACGCGGTCAGCCGCGACTGGCAGACCTACTCCTCCGAACTCGGCGGCGTCGTCGCGATCGACGAGGTCTTCCCGATCGAGCTGGCGCGGGCGATGTTCATCGGCATGGACCCGCCCAAGCACGACCGGCTCAAGGCCCTCTTCCAGGCCGGCTTCACGCCGAAGCGGATCGCCGCCCACGAGGAGTCGATCCGCAAGATCGTCGTCGACGTGCTCGACCGGCTTGAGGGCCGCGAGCGATGCGACCTCGTCACCGACGTCGCTCAGCCCGCGGTCTCGCGGGTGATCGGCAGCTTCATGGGGATCCCGGAGGAAGACGACGCGGCCTGGGCGGAGCTGATGAACAAGGCCCTGGCGGCGAGTGACCCGGATTACAGCCCGGACGGCGCCGACAGCATCGAAGCCGTGATCCAGAAAGCGGTCGAAGAAATCTTTGCCCGCTGCAGCACGATGATCGCCGCGCGGCGCGAGAACCCGACCGACGACCTGACCACGGTCCTCGTCAATGCCGAGGTCGAAGGCGAGATGCTCGAGGAGCACGAGATCGTGATGGGCTTCTTCCTCCTCGTCGCCGCCGGCAACGACAGCACCAAGGCGACCTACTGCAGCGGCATGCGGGCGCTGCTGGAAGACACCGACCAACGCCGGCTCGTCCTTGACGACCCGACCCTGATTCCCAGCGTGGTCGAGGAGTCGCTGCGGATGTTCCCCGCCTTCGCCCATTTCCGCCGCACCGCGACCAAGGACACCGTCCTCAATGGCCAGGAGATCAAGCAGGGCGAGAAGGTGGTGATGTGGTACGCGTCCTCGAATCGCGACGCTGGCCGCTACGAGGACCCCGACCGCTTCGACGTCCGGCGCAACCCAGAGCACCAGGCCTTCGGCGCGGGCGGCCGCCACTTCTGCCTCGGCACCGCGCTGGCCCGCCTCGAGCTGAAGATCCTGCTCGAGGAGACTCTCGCCCGCTACCCGGAGATGACCCTCGACGGCAAGCCCACCTTCGTCGAGTCGGCCTTCCTCAACCAGCTCAAGACGCTTCCGGTCCGCCTGCGCGTGTAGCGCGGCGCTGACTGAACGCTTTGCCCCCCTATAAGGGGGTCAATCAACCACTCGGCCCGCCACGGGCCAGAGAACTCCGCGACCGAAGGAGAATCGAGATGGGAAAGCTGATCGCGACAACGCAAGCCACCCTGGACGGGGTCATCGACCCGGTCGGCGAGTGGGTGCAGCCGGACGGGGACCACGGCGAGGACTCGTTCGAGCGTCAGGCGAGGTCCAGCGGCATGGTGCTCGGCCGCAAGACCTACGAGGGCCTGGCTGGATACTGGCCGAGCAAATCGGGCCAATGGGCGGACATGGTCAACCCGATGCCGAAGTTCGTCGGCTCCAACTCCCTCTCCGGCGATCTCGAGTGGAACGCGACCCTGCTCGAGGGCGACCTCGAGGGCTCGATCCCGAGGCTGAAGGACGAGGTCGACGGCGACCTGTTCATGCACGGCAGCGGCGAGTTCGCCTACGCCCTCGCCGAGAAGGGCCTGATCGACGAGTTCGAGGTCTACCTCAACCCGCTCGTCTGGGGCAAAGCAAACCTCCACGTGCTCGGCGACCGCGGAACGGTCCGGATGACACTCGAGGACGTGAAGCGCTTCGACTCCGGCGTGGTCCTGCTCACCTACCTCCCGGCGCCTTGACCGCAGCCGTGGCGATGACGTCGGCCTCGGCGGCCGGTGCCGCGTAGGCGGCGACGAGCGTCGCGACCGTCTCGTGAGCGTTGAGCCCGCTTGGGTTGGGGACCACCCAGAGCGCGGCGCCCGACCAGCGGGCCGCACTGTCGAGCGTGTCCGGCTGCCGACCCAAAGCCGCTCCGCGCTCGTCGAACGCCTCGCGGTAGGCGGTGACGCCGGCGATCGCGACGACCGCGGGCCGCTGCTCAGCGACGAAGCGCTGCAGTCGCGCGCCGCCCTCGGACAGCTCCTCGCGCGAGAGCTCGGAGGCGCGCGCGGTGGCGCGCCGGACGAGGTTGGTGATGCCGACGCCCCGCGCCACCAGGTGCGTGCGGTCGGCAGCGGTCATTCCGGCGACTCGATCGACCTCGTAATCGGTGATCCCAGCCGCGGCCAGTGCCGGGTAAAAGCGGTTGGTGGGGTGCGCGAAGTGGGTCTTGACCGCGGCCGTCCACAGCCCCGGGTTGATGCCGACGAACAGCAGCCTCAGCCCCGGCCCGACGAGATCGTCGACCTCCTGGCCGCGGTAATGCTCGAGCTCCGCGCGTGTGAACCTCACTCCCGCGATCCTGCCCGAGCCGCGCCGCGACCGTCGCGCGGTAACGCTTTTCGCGCTCGCGACCAATAAGGGACATGGAGACAGAGAGAACCTTGCCGAGGCCACCAAGCAATCTCAGCCGCCGCCTCAGCGTGGTCTCCGCTCGCGAGCACGGGGTTGGGCCCGAGCAGTTGCGCTGGATCGGCACCGACGCCGAGATCTTCGAGGCGTTTTACCGCGAGCACGTCGAGGGCCTGCAGCGGTTTGTCGCCCGCCGGGTCGGCGACCGTGAGCGCGCCGCAGACCTGACCGCGGAGATCTTTCTCGCCGCGATCGACTCGGCTCACCGCTACCGCCCGGGCCGGGCGGCGCCCAAGACGTGGCTTTACGGGATCGCTCGCGTGCTCGTCGCCAACGACCGCCGCAGCAGCGGTCGCGAGCGAGTCCGCGAGGAGCGGCTGCGCGGTAGCGCCCTGCTCGACCCTGAGGACGCGGCACGGATCGAGGCGCGGATCGACGCCGCCGCCCAGTCGCGTCGCCTATACGAGGCGATGGACTGCCTCCCCGAGGCGGAGCGGGCTGTGCTCGAGCTGGTCGCGATCGACGAGCTGACGGTCGCCGAAGCGGCGGCCGCGGTCGGTGTGCGGTCGGGCACCGCCCGCGTGCGCCTGCACCGGGCGCGGCGCAAGCTGCGCGCCGAGCTCGAGACCGCGACCCAACAACCGAACCCAGGAAAGGAGGGCTGATCGTGAGCCCGGAGCAGAAACGACAGGCCGATTTCGAGCAGAGGCTCCTCCGCCGGCTGAAGGCGGTCGTCGCCGAGCGCGGCGCGGCCGCGGCAACCGCGGAGGCCGCAGGGGCGCAGGCTCCAACGCCGGCCTGGCGACGGCGCGGCCCGCGCCTGGCGCTCGGCGCCGGTGTCGTCCTCGCCGCCGTGGCGGTCGCGCTGATCGTCAGCGCCGGCGGCGACAACCCCTCCAAGGCCTTCGCCGTCGAAACGCAGAAAGGCGGCGGTGTGACAATCAAGATCTACAGCCTCGAAGACGCCTCCGGCCTCGAACAGGCACTCGAAGACGCCGGAATCCAGGCCCAGGTGACGTGGCTGCCGGCCGGAAAGATCTGCCGGGAACCTCACTACAAGCCCGCTGTCGTGCACCTTCCGGGTGGTGGCAGCTTTGGCGGAGGGACCATGTCGGGTCCCGGCGGACTCACGATCGGGATAGGTAGCTCCAAGGCATCGCGCGAGCGCTTTGGGGAATACAGGCGCGGTGAAATCTCCGCCGAGGAATATCGGAATTCAACGCCAAATCTGAATCTGGACCCCAAGGCGTTCCACCCTGACCAGAGCGTGGTTATCTCCGGCACGCCCACTCCCTACAACGGCGACCCCGAAGGCGGAAGCATCACCAAGATGGGGGTCGCCGAAGGCCCGGTTGAACCCTGCAAGCTGGTCCCGGCGCTGCCCAGCGGCTTTGGCGCCTTCGAATCCACCGAGGGGGGCGGGCCCGCCTACATTCCGCACGGCGACAAAGCCCTGCCCCAAGCCGCTATCGCTGCCGACCTGAGCCAGGCAGCCGACTCCGCCGAAGCATCCGACACTTCGGTCGAAGCGCCCCCGGCCCCTGGGCAGTTCCTCTACACGAAGACCGAGCTGTCCCAACTGGAGGGCTGGCTCCCCAAAGGTCATGGAACGGGTTCGAAGACACACCCGAGGTATTTCGTGCCGATCAACGATCCGAGCGCCCGCTACGCCCTGGTGCCGGCGGTGAAAGAGGTCTGGACCGCCCCTGACGGGACGACGCGCGTTCGCGAAACCCTCGGCCGGGTCAGCTTCCTCTCCAGCGCCAACCAGAGACTCTGGGAAGACGCGGGCTCACCCCCACCCTGGGCCTTTGACCCCAGAGAACACCAAGTAGGCCGCGACAGCTCCGGGCGCCCCGTGAAGGACTTCGCAGCCAACTCGTTCCGTGGCCGCCACGAATTCAAATACCTATCGAGGCTCTCGCACCTTCCGACCGAACCCGAAGCGCTGCGCCTGGCGGTCGAAAACCGCGACGGCGGGAGCGCGCCGCTCGATCCCTCGCCGGCCAGCTCGGCCCGAGGCGGCGCGACGGTTGAACGGCTCCTGGAAATCCTCAGCGAACCGATCGCCAGTCCGGCGCTGCGTGCGGCCGCCTTCAACGCCCTCGCTGAAATACCCGACATCGGTTTCGAGCGCGATGTGGCCGATGGCGTTGGGCGCCGCGGCGACGCAATCAGCTGGGTCAGGGATAGCGGATTCGGCCGCCGGTTCATCTTCGATCCCCACACCGGCCAGATCCTCGCCGAGGCCGAAATGATCTTCGGCCCGAAGGCCACTGACCAATATGGCGCCCCCGCCGGCACTCCCTTCCGCGAAACCGCCTACCTGCAGTCGGGGATCGTCGATTCCACGCATGAACAGCTGAGGTGACGGTCACCCCACTGCGGCATCTCGCTAATGGGCTGCCGCGGCCTGGCCGGAAAGCCGTTGGTGCAGCGCGCCGCTGCGCTCGTTGAGCCCGGTGATCGAGACCTCGATGTCGTGGCGTTGGTAGTGCCCTTCGATCGCGTCGACCGCGGCAATCGCGGAGGCGTCCCAGAGGTGGGCACGGGAGAAGTCGATGATCACGCGCGGCGGGTCCTCGGCATAGCGGAACGCTTCGATCAACTCCTGATCGGAGGCGAAGAAGACCTCGCCGTGGACCGAGTACAGGCAGCTGGTGCCGTCGGGGTCGAGGACGCGGTCGACGTCGACCAGGTGCGCGACCCGGCGGGCGAAGACCGCCATCGCGGTGAGGACACCGGCGCCGACGCCGAGCGCCAGGTTGTGGGTGGCGACGGTGCCCGCCACGGTGACGGCCATGATCACCGTCTCCCCGCGTGGCATCCGACGCAGGGTCGCGGGCGCGATCGAGTGCCAGTCGAAGGTCGAGACGGCGACGAGGATCATCACCGCGACCAGGGCCGCCATCGGGATCACCGCGACGACGCTGCCGAGGCCAACGACCAGGACCAGCAGGAAGGCACCCGCGCAGAAGGTCGAGATCCGGGTGCGGGCGCCGCTTGCGCGGACGTTGATCATCGTCTGGCCAATCATCGCGCAGCCGGCCATGCCGCCGAAGAAGCCGGTGATCACGTTGGCGATGCCCTGCCCGCGCGACTCGCGATCCTTGTCAGAGCCGGTCTCGGTGATGTCGTCGACCAGCTTCGCCGTCATCAACGACTCGAGCAGGCCGACGACCGCCAGCGTGAACGAGTAAGGCGCGATGATCGCCAGGGTCTGAAGCGAGAAGGGGACCGCCGGGATTCCGAGCACCGGCAGGGCGTCGGGCAGCCGGCCCTCGTCGCCCACCGTGGGCACGCCGATTCCGCCGACGACACAGACGACGGTCAGCAGCACGATCGCGACGAGCGGCGCCGGCACGGCTTTGGTCAGCCTGGGCAGCAGGTACATCACGGCGAGGCCGGCGGCGACCAGCGCGTAGACGGCGGCGCCGCCGTCGGTCAGGTGCGGCAGCTGGGCGAGGAAGATCAGGATCGCCAGCGCGTTGACGAACCCGGTCATCACCGAGCGCGGCACGAAGCGCATCAGTTTGGCGACGCCGAGCAGGCCGAGCCCGATCTGGATCGCCCCGGCGAGGATCGTCGCCGCCAGCAGGTACTCGACCCCGTGCTCGGAAACCAGGGAGACGACGACGAGCGCCATCGCGCCGGTCGCCGCCGAGATCATCGCCGGGCGGCCGCCGGTGAAGGCGATCGCCACCGCCATCGTGAAGGAGGCGAAGAGGCCAACCCGCGGATCGACCCCGGCGATGATCGAGAAGGAGATCGCCTCCGGGATCAGCGCCAGGGCGACGACGAGCCCGGCGAGCATCTCCACCCGCAGCAAACCGGCCGAAGGCAGCTGGGCACGGTCACGGAGGTATGCGGCGAAGTTGGGCACAGAGATCTCGTTGATCGACTGGCCGGGTGCCTCGCCGATCTCGCCATCGCGGCGACGCGACAAGCCTACAGGCGGCAGTCGATCCCGCCGTCCTAGCGTGGATCTGTTTGGTAGGCGGCCGAGCGATGGCGAATCGTCGCCACGCGAACCGTCTTGCCGCCTTCGGCGCGCTGATAAAGGATTCGATAAGAGCCGACCCGGAGCGAGTACAGCCCGCGAAGCCGCCCACGAAGGGCGTGTCCCGCCTGCGGTTCGCGCTCCAGCAGTCCGAGCGCGTCCTCAATCGCGTCAATCAACGGCCAGCCCAGTTCGAGCAGCTCGCTACGCGCACGGCGGGCGAGGACGAGCCGCGCCAACGATCAACCAGTGGTCGGCCGACGCTCCGCCAGTTCGCTGCGAAGCTCAGTGAGGGTGATCGTCTCCCCACGCTCGATCTCGACAAGGCCTGCCTCCAGCGCGGAGAGGGCGTCGGGGTCGGAAAGAATCTCGGCGGTCTCCTCCAACGCCTCGTACTCGTCGATCGGAATCAAAGCGGCTGCAGGGGCGCCGTTGCGCGTCACGAGAACGTGATCGCGCCGATCGCTGACATCATCGAGCAAGCTGCTGAGGTTGCTACGTAGCTCACGCACAGGGACGGTCTTCGCCATTGACTTAGTGTACACCATCGCGTACACACCCTTGGGAGGCAAGACGTTCTTACTACGCTGGCCCGCGAATCAGCGTCCCCGACATCCGCCACCTGCCTGCCACCGCGCCGGGGGCATCGCCCGCGCCGGCGAGCCCAGCCGCCCTTCAACACCCCCAGCGAGAGGTGCGATGATCCTCCGCATGCGGAGAGGTGCACTTCTTTTTCTTTTCTCCTTCCTCGCCGCGAGCGCGCCGGCGGGCGCCGCGACATTGGTCGGCAGCAACCTCGCCAACCCAGCCAACATGGGGACGTGCGGCTTCGGGTTCATGGCCCTCGAAAGACCATGCACAGTCGCCCAGGAGTCGCAGTCCACCGATCTCGCCCCGGGTGGCCTGACGGTCCCGTTTGACGGAGTGATCGTCGGGTGGCGGATGAAGACCGGTACCACCAACGACGGTGTGACCGAAATCAAAGCTGGGCTGCGCCTCTTCCATGGCGACAAGCGCCTTGCGTCCGGCGGCCTCTTTCAGTTTCCGCTGAATGAACCCGGCATCCACAGCTACCTCGCCCGCCTCCCGGTCAAAGCCGGCGACCGCATCGGGCTCGACAGCTACACGACGACGAATACCGTCGACGGCGGGGATCTTCCCGTCTCCTACAGCGGCCCGAGCGCGGGCAGCATCGATATATACGGATCGGCGACCGGGGAAGCACCGCCGGGCAACAAAGACCCCGAACATGAGCTCTTGCTGCAGGCAGAAGTCGAGCCCGACGCCGATCACGACGGTTTCGGCGACGAAACGCAGGACGGCTGCCCGACCAACCCGCTGAGTCAGGCACCATGCCCATCCTCAGACCTCATGCCCCCCGTAGCCCGCATCTCGGTCTCGCCGAGACAAGACTTCATCAAGCTTCGAGAAATCCTGATCAAGGTGACCTCGAACGAGGCCGGTACAGCAACCGGCGCCGGCACGATCAAGATAAAAGGGGTTAGGAAGACCTATCGCCTGCCGTCGGTCACACAGGTTGTGACGGCGAACAGGAGGGCCAAGCTGCACGTGAATATCCCCCGCAAGGCCTTGAAGGCAGCGAAGCGGGCGTTGAAGCACGGCAAGAAGGTGAGAGCCGTGATGACGGTGCAAGCGACCGACGCCGGCGGAAACGCGGGAGGCGTCACTCAGGTCGTGGTCAAGCCCAAGACGCCCAAACGACGACGCTAGCCGGCGCGCCGCGGAATGCCACAGACGGCTCGAAGCTGACTACCTGGTGATCGGGGCCGGGGCGTCGGGTATGGCATTCGCCGATGCCGTTACCGGCCACGCCGACGTGCGGGTCGCCCTGGTCGATCGAAGGCACGGCCCCGGTGGCCACTGGCTCGATGCGTATCCGTTCGTGCGGTTGCACCAGGCATCCTCGTTCTACGGCGTCGGCTCGACGCTCTTGGGATCCGGATCGATCCAAAGCGAAGGCCCCGAGGCCGGCCTGCACCAACGCGCCGGCGCCGCCGAAATCTGCGCCTACTACGAGCGGGTGCTGAACGAGCAACTCGTGCCCTCTGGCCGCGTGGAGTTTCACCCGAGTTGCGAGTACCTCGGTGACGGCTCGTTCGTCTCGCGCCTCTCCGGAGAGCGCTACGAGGCCGGCCCGGATTGCCGGATCGTCGACGCGCGCTACCTCGCCCCCGAGATCCCCGCGACAACCGCGCCGCCGTTCGGCGTCGCCGACGGGGTCCGGTCCCTGCCGGTCAACGATCTGCCCGAGCTGCAGACAGCACCGCGGGAATTCGTCATCGTCGGTTCCGGCAAGACGGCCACCGACGCCTGCGTGTGGCTGCTCGCGAACGGAGTCGACCCCGATTCGATTTGCTGGGTCCGGCCCCGCGAGCCGTGGATGTTGAACCGCGCGGTCGTCCAGCCCGACCCGGCGGTGTTCATCGGGATGGCGGCCGACATCATGGAGGCGGCGTGCGAGGCCGCCTCCCCAGACGACCTCTTCATGCGGATGGAGGCGGCGGGAGTGATGCTGCGCATCGACCGCTCGCAGACGCCGACGATGGCGAAGACGCCGACGCTCGCCCAGTGGGAGCTCGACCTCCTGCGCAGCATCGAACGAGTGGTACGGCTCGGACACATCCGCCGGGTCGAGCCCGGCCGAATCGAGCTGACCGGGGGCGACACACGGATCGACCGCGACGCGGTGATCGTCCACTGCGCCGCGGCCGGCTTGCAATACCCGAGGCTGATACCGATCTGGGGTGAGCGCTCAATCACGATTCAGCCGGTCCGAGCCGGCTTCCCGTGCCTTGCAGCGGCGCTGATCGGCTACGTGGAGGCAACCCGGGAAGACGACGAGGAGAAGAACCGCATATGCCCCCCGTCGCCCCTTTCCGACACGCCCGCCGACTGGGCGCTGATGCAGGCCCTGGGCGGCCGGGCGTCACTCGCCTATACCGCAGAGCCCGACATCAAAGAGTGGGCCGACGACGTGGCCCTGAATCCTTCGCGCCTGCCCCCGGAGCTGCCGGCCGACGACGATCTGGCCCTCGCAGCAGAGCGATTTCGCGCCGTGGCGAACCCCGGCATCGAGGCGCTGGAAAAGCTCGCGGCCCCAGTTGACCTCTAGCTGGTTGATTCCACGGAAATCGCGAACGACGGGCCCGCCGGGCCCGCAAGCGCGGACTCGCCAGGCGGAGGCGCCTGGAGCCGAGTGGTCGATTGACCCCCGCATACGGGGGCAAACGGTTCAGTCATCGAGCGCCGCCGTTCGCTCGACCACCCCGGAGGCACTGTCGGGCCTGATCGCCGAGCGCCCCGCGGACAGCAGCCCGGTCTGGATCATCGGCAGCGGCAAGACCGCCATGGACGTCGCCCTGATGCTGCGCCGGGAGTGCCCAGGGCGCGAGCTGAACATGGTGGCCGGCTCGGGCACGATGTTCAGCCGTCGCGAGACGTTCTTCCCGACCGGACCGAGGCGCTGGTACGCCGGCACCCGCATCAACGCGATGCTGCGCCAGGTCGCTCTCCGCTTCGATGGCACCAACGAGCAGGACGTCGCCGCCTGGTTCGCCGACACCTACGGCATCAGCCCAGCGGCTGATCCGGCCGGCTTCTTCGGCGCCTACCTGTCCGACGCCGAGTGCGCCGACGTCCAAGCCGGGATGCGACGGATCGAGTCCGGACACCTCGATGACGTGCTCGACACGACCGACGGGCCAGCGATCGTCCTACGCGACGGCCGGTCGCCGGCGATCCCCGCCGGCAGTTGGATCGTCAACTGCACCGGCTACCTCGCCCAGCCACGATGGCCATACGAGCCCTTCGCCTCGGCCCCGGGCAACGTGCTGTCGATCCAGCTGCGGTCAAGCGTCACCGGGCCCTTCACGCTCGTTCGCCGGTTACTACCTGACCCACCTCATGTTCCGCGGCAAGCTCCACGACGCCCGGCTTTACGAGCTCGACCTCGAGGACCTCGCCACGAAATCTCGCTCGGCGATCATCTGGGCCTCGATCACGCTGTCGATGTACAACCTCGGCCGCATCGCTCGCGCGCTGCCGCCCAAGGTCATGATCGACTGCGGCCTGGACTACGACCGCTGGTACCCAAGGGCCAGGCGGATGGCCGGGGCCACCGCGCTCCTCGCGACCCAACCCCGGGACGCATCCCGCTACCGCACGACGCTTGACACGCTTGGTGAGCGATTCGACGTGCGGGTCGGTCCGGCGTACCGCCGCCCGTAGAGGTTCGGCGATCGAGCAGCTTGACCGCGGTACCACGGGATGCTTAGATAGTCGTCTTAGTCAGATGACTAACAATGCCACCCCAAGAGAGAGCAAGGTTGCGGATGACGGCTCGATCAGGCAGGTCAACGTCGCCGCCTTCCTCGACGCAGCCGAGCGGCTCCTGGTCAGGGAGGGAGCGGCGGGGATCTCGACCCGACAGCTGGCTCGGGAGGCCGGGCAGAACCACGGCCTAGTCCACTATTACTTCGGCTCGGTCGACGAGCTGATGCTTCAAACCCTGGAGCGATTCACCGCCCGCGTCCTCGATCGCCAGCGGTCGATGTACGAGTCGGATGTGCCCTTCCTCGAGAAGTGGCGGGCCGCGATGGGTTTCATCGAGGAAGACCTGGCGTCGGGTTACCCGAAGGTCTGGGCGGAGTTGGAGGCGCTCGCCTGGCACAAGCCCGAGCTGCGCGAGCGGCTGAACGGCGTCAGCGAGAAATGGCGCTCATTGCTCCGCGATGCCGTGGCCGAGGCGATCGAGGAGTACGGCCTCGATTCCACCCGCTTCTCAGCGGAGTCCTGGGCGGCGCTGGTGATGCAGTTCAACAAGGGCCTGCTGTACGAGCGCCTGCTCGGCTTCGACCGCGGTCACGCCGAGTTGCTCGCCTCGATCGACGCCTGGCTCGCCTCGCTCGAGAAGGGGCAGGCGTGATGGAGAGCGTCTCAATCGCGGCAAGCGCGCAGCCGGCCGGCCGTGAGGGCGAGCAGACTCGCGCTCGCTATCCCGACGAGGAGGGCTTCGTAGAGCGCGACGGGATGAACCTCTTCTACGAGGTCTACGGCGAGGGAGAGGAGACCATCTTCCTGCTGCCCACCTGGTCGCTGGTCCACTCTCGCTTCTGGAAGATGCAGATCCCCTACTTCGCCCGTCACTTCCGGGTTCTGACGATGGACGGGCTCGGCAACGGCCGCTCCGACCGCTGCCGGGACCCGCGGCGCTATGGACCCGAGGAGTTCGCGCGCGACTGCCTGGCCGTGATGGACGCGACCGAGACCGACCGGGCGGTGACGGCCTGCTGGTCGCGGGGCGCCCAGTACCAACTGGAGATGTCGCGCCTTGCTCCCGAGCGGTTCGCGGGCATTGCCTTTATCGGCCCAATGTTCCCGTACACGCCGTCGCACTGGTCAATCCTGGCCAGTCCAAGGACCCTGCCCGTATTCCGCAGGCCGGCGCCGGCCTATCGCTGGTGGGCCCGTATGAACGCCAACCACTGGCGCCAGGACTACCCGGCATTCGCCGAGTGGTTCATCTCGCGCTGCCTGCCGGAGCCACACTCGACCAAGGGCATCGAGGACGGGGTCGGGTGGGCGCTCGACACCGATCCCGAGACCTTGATCGCCACCGCGGAAGGAGGAGTGCATCACCGTCGTCGCGTGCTGCGCGGTCTGGCCAAGGACATCGACTGCCCGGTCCTGGTCATCCACGGCGACCGCGACAAGATCACGCCCTACCGCGACGGCCGGGCCCTCGCCCGTCTCAGCGACGGACAGCTCGAGCGGGTTCGCGGCGCCGGCCATTTCCCCCACGCTCGCAAGCCGGTCCAGGTGAATCTCGCGCTGCGCGACTTCTCCGAGAACGCGTTCGGGCGCCGGCGCCCTCGTCGCGACGCCAACGTCTACCGCCGCGACGACCGCCCCCGCGCCCTCTACGTCTCCTCGCCGATCGGGCTCGGCCACGCGCAGCGCGACATCGCGATCGCCCGTGAGATGCGCCGCCTCAATCCCGACCTGCAGATCGACTGGCTCGCTCAGGACCCGGTCACCAGGGTGCTGGAGGCGGAGGGGGAGCAGATCCATCCCGCCAGCGCTCATCTGGCCAACGAGTCCCGGCACATCGAGTCGGAGTCTGCCGAGCACGACCTGCACTGCTTCCACGCGCTGCGCCGCATGGACGAGATCCTCGCCGCCAACTTCATGCTCTTCCACGATGTCGTGCGCGACGAGCGCTACGACCTCTGGATCGGCGACGAGGCCTGGGAGCTCGACTACTACCTGCATGAGAACCCGGCTGAGAAGCGGGTCCCGTTCGCCTGGCTGACCGACTTCGTCGGCTTTCTGCCGATGGACGAAAAGGACGAGCGCGAAGGCTTCCTGACCGCCGACTACAACGCCGACATGGTCGACCACATCGCCGAGCACCCCGAGGTTCGGGACATGGCGCTGTTCGTCGGCAATCCCGACGACATCGTCGCGGAGCGACTCGGGCCGCAGCTGCCGGCGATCCGCGACTGGACCGAGCGCCATTTCGACTTCACCGGCTACGTGACCGGGTTCGACCCCGCTGACCTCGGCGATCGCACCAGGCTGCGTGCCGAGCTGGGCTACGGCGACGACGAGCGGGTCTGCATCGTCACCGTCGGCGGCTCGGGCGTCGGGGCCGACCTGCTGCGCCGCGTGATCGCATCCTTTCCCGCGGCCAAGGAGATGGTCCCCGACCTGCGCATGATCGTCGTCGCGGGGCCGCGAATCGACCCCGCCTCGCTTCCCTCCCACGCCGGTCTCGAGGTCGTCCCCTACGTACACAACCTCTACCGCCACCTGGCGGCCTGCGACCTGGCGGTCGTCCAGGGCGGTCTGACTACGTCGATGGAGCTGACCGCGCAGAAGCGGCCCTTCCTCTACTTCCCGCTGCGCCACCACTTCGAGCAGAACTTCCACGTCCGCCACCGGCTCGAACGCTACGGAGCCGGTCGTCGCATGGACTTCGACGACTCCCCGCCAGAGCGGATCGCGGCGGCGATCGCCGAGGAGATCGGCAGCGAAGTCGAGTACCGCGATGTCGAGGCCGACGGCGCCGCCCGTGCCGCCCGACGCCTCGTTGAGCTGCTCTAGCTTCAGACGGAGTGGAGCACCTCGACCGGCTCGCCGTGCTAACTTGCAACCAAATGGTTGTAGATAAGAAACCGACCCACGACGACGAGGGGGCCACTGACCTGCTGTTCGGGGCGCTGGCCGATCCGATCCGCCGCGACATCCTCCGTTGCGCCCACGAGGGCCGGCTCTCGGTCTCGGCCTTGGCCCGCGAACACCCGATCAGCGTGACGGCGATACAGAAGCACGTCGCCGTGCTGGAGCGGGCCAAACTGGTGAGCAAGCACCGGGTGGGGCGCGAGTCGATCGTCCACACCGAGACCGACGCCCTCGTACGCGCCCACGCCGCACTCGATCGCCTCGAGGCGGACTGGCGCGGCCGGATCGAGCGGATGGAGCAGATCCTGGAAACCGACAAAGGAGACAGCTGATGCCCGTCACCGACGTAGACAAGGACATCGACGCCCTGACCATGACGATCACGGCGACGTTCGACGCCGATGCCGAGCGACTCTGGGAGCTGTGGTCGGATCCGCGCCGGCTGGAGCGCTGGTGGAGCCCGCCGTCCCATTCGTCGACCTTCCTCGAGCACGAGCTCACGGTCGGCGCGCGGACTACCTACTTCATGACCGGCCCGGACGGTGAGAAGCACCACGGCTGCTGGCGGATCGAGGAGGTCGAGCCGCCCCACCGGCTGCACATCAAGGACGACGCCGTCGACGACGAGGGCAAGCCGGATGACGGAGGCCCGACGGCGATGACGGTGACGATCGCCGAGGCCGACGGCACCGCCACGATGTCGATCCAAACCCACTTCGCTGACCGCGAGTCGATGGAACAGATGATCGAGATGGGGATGGAGCAAGGCATGACCGAAACGCTCAACCAAGTCGACCCCCTCCTCGACGCCGCGAGGGCGTAAACGAAGCGTCGGCGAGGTAGCGCCCGGCAACAGTCTCTCGAAGCGACGAAACCCCGCGTTCGCGGGGCATTCGTGAAATAGCGGGGGGCAGAGTTTAAACCTGCGACCTTCGGGTTATGAGGATGAACCGTGAACTCATCTGGACTACGTGGAGCACGGTTTCAAGCGGTTTCCGGGCAACCGGGCTACGTGGGGATCGTCTGGAATCCGTGGGGCACCTTGCCCCATTTCTTGCCCCAGGCGCCAACTCGCCTTCGCGCCGTACCAGGGGCTGTCCGAATAGCAATCAGCGGGCCTCCAGGATGAGGTCCGAGTAGCTGCGGTCGATCAGATCCTCGCTCCTGATCCCAAAGGCTTTCCAGAGCCGCTCGACCTTTTGCCGCTCGTCGGCAAGGTCGGACTGCTCGTGCGCGACCGCCTCGAACTCAAGGAAGTCGCCAAGACCATCGACCCAATCCAGGTGGATGCGCACGTCCCGCCACACGAAGAGCCTCCGGCGCTTGGACACCACGGCCCGGGCTCCCAGGCTCTCCGACAGTGCCGCCTTGAGGCCCTCTGCGTCCTCGACCTCGACGATGCGATAGCGGCTCAAACGCTCCTGCGGCTCGTCGGCTCGGACATAGGAGATCAGGTGAGCTGCGGCATCCCTCTCCTCTCGCAACTTGAGGCGACCGGTGGCAACGTTGAAGTAGGTGTCACGCTGGATCAGCTCGCCGCGATCGTCCGCCCCGAGCGCTTCGCACAGCGCCAGCGACTGCGCCCGATCGCCGTCGCGGGCCTTCAACTCGACGTTCCGGCGTGGCTCCGGCGAGTTAGCTACGGGCCTCGCCGTCCCAGTAGTCCACGGCATCTCCGCGGTGAAAAGAGGCGGAAAAGCCATCTCCGGCTGGAAGCCGCTCGGCTGCGCGGACCTTGTCGGAGTCGGGATAGACGACGATGTCCGGTCGCCCGCTGTTGCTCACGGCGAGAAAGCGAACGACCTCCTGGGTCCGGTTGAGGAGCTGGTGGGCACCCTCTTCTCCCAGGGGAAATCGAACCGCATCCCCCTCCTCCAGGTCACTTATGCCATCCGGGGTTCGGAGGCTGGGCCTTCCCGAGAGGACGATCACCAGCTCCTCGTCGGCGAGATGGAAGTGGTAGGGATAGGCGGCCTCGCCCGGCGGGACCTCCCAGATGCTCGCGCCGATTGATTCCATGCCGAGCTCGGAGCCGATCCGCGCTCGCCGCGAGCGAAAGCCGGCCGGAGCCTCTCGGTCCTGGAAGTCTGCGGTCCGGATATTCATCATTGCCATTGCGGTCGGAGCCTATCTGTGCTCCCAAGGGGAGCAACCTTTTTCTTGCGCACCCGTCTCCACCCGGCGACCTCGACTATCTAGAGCAGACGCCAGTGGTCGGCATCGGCCTCCCAGTGCCAGCGAGGGCGCATCTGGCGCCGCGGTCTCCGGCCCGTCAGCCAAATCCACCGGCCAGTCGGCCACGCATCGACGCCGAACCGCCAAAGCTAGACCGTCATGAATTTGGGTGCTAATATCCTCTATATGTCTGACGTAGACCACGATGGTCTCTATAGACAGGCAGAGGCGCAGGCGGGGCACTTCACCGCGCAGCAGGCGGTCGCCGCAGGGATGGATCGCAGCACGCTGCGCCATCATGCTCGGCCCGGCGGCCGCTACGAACGGGTCCGTCGCGGGCTCTACCGACTGCGGCATTTCCCCTCAAGCCCTTATGAGCACGTCATGGCCGCCTGGCTGCCCCTGCGCGACGCGGAGGCAGTGGTCTCGCATGAAAGCGCCCTTGAGCTCCACGGGCTCTCCGACGTGATCCCTCACGCCATTCACCTCACGCTGCCGCGCTCAGAGCGGGGACAGCGTCGCCGCACGGGAGTGCGCCTTCACACGCTGAACCGACCGCCGACGAAAGCAGAGATCCGCACCGTCGAGGGACTGCCGGTGACGAGCCCGGAGCGGACCATCGTCGACTCCCTCGAAGCGGGGGTTCAGCCGGAGCAGGTCGAGATGGCGATCGGGCAGGCGCTGGAGCGCGGCATGACCACGCAACACCGGCTGACCGAGGCAGCGTCTGAACGCTCAGCGCGCGTTCGCAAGTTCGTCGAGCGTCGCCTTGAAGAGGCGCCGGTATGAAGTACCGGGACGAAACGGCCTTTCGACAGGCGCTCCAACAACGCCTCAAGGACCGCGCCCACGGCGACGGCGTGCTCCTCGCCCGCAACCGCAAGCGCGTCGCCTTCGATCGACTGCTTGCCCGACTGCTTGCCGTCGCCGAAGACCAGTGGCTGCTGAAGGGAGGCTTCGCACTCGACCTGCGCCTCGCCGCGCGGGCGCGAAGCACGAAAGACGTGGACATCGAGTGGCGAGCCGAGGAGACCGAGCTGCTCGACGTTCTGCTCGACGCGGCGAACTACGATGCCGGCGACTTCTTCAAGTTCACCATCGAGAGGGCCGGCGTGCCCGAGGATCGACTCGGCGGCAGTCACCGATTCCGGGTTTCGGCGGCCCTGGCGGGACGATCGTTCGAGTCGTTCCTGCTCGACGTTGGCTTCCGGTCTGGCCACGCGCTGGAGGCCGAGACCCTGCGCACCGACGACTTCCTGGGCTTCGCGGAGATCGAGCCTGTAGAGGTCCAAGCCGTGCCGCTGGAGCTACAGGTCGCCGAAAAGCTCCACGCCTACACGCGCGTCTACGAAGGCGGGCGCACCAGCTCCCGCACCAAGGACCTGATCGACCTCGCCTTGATCGCCGAGCTGTCGCAACTCGACGCTGCCGGCCTGCGACGCGAGATTGACACGATCTTTGAGCTTCGCGGTACCCACGCGGCACCCGCCTCGTTGCCTCTCCCTCCCGCCGGGTGGGCAGGGCCGTTCCGCGAGCTCGCCGAGGAGGTCGGAGTGCCGACGGACCTCGAAGCAGGTCACAGGGACGCCGCCGCGCTGCTCGACCCGATCTTGAGTGGCGAGGTCGGCAGCGGGACGTGGAACTCGGCCCGGCGGCGCTGGTTTGCCGAGAAATCAAACGAGGGAAGGAGAACCTGATGCGACGCTTTGCCTGGTACGGACGCCTCTCGACCAAGGACAAGCAGGACCCGACGATCTCCCTTCCCTCCAGCGCAGCGAGTGCGCCGAGAAGGCAGAGGAGCTGGGCGGCCGGATCGTCTGTGACTTCGCCGACCAGGAGGCGGGTCGGCGCGACGATCGGGTCGGCTGGTCCGAGCTGACCCGCGAGGCCAAGGAGCCAGACGCGCGGCGCTTCGACGCGGTGATCGTCTGCTCGACCTCACGGCTCAGCCGCGAGCTGTTTCACGCGCTCGCCTACGAGCGCGAGCTGGCGCGGGCCGGCGTCGAGGTCTTCTACGCCCGCAGCGCCGACGATCAGACCAGCCCCGAGGGTCGGCTGATCCGCCACATGTTCCAGGCGCTCGATCAGTTCGAGGTCGAGAAGCTGGGCCGCGAGGTGCGGGGTCCAGCCCGCGGCGCAAACCGGCCAATCGCTTCTACCAGTTGCGCGGCCTGGTCCACTGCGCCACCGGTCATAACCCACTGCGGATGCAGGGCAAGACCGCCAAGGGCAACACCTACTACGCCTGCGGCTACCGGCTCGACTACGGCGACACCGCAGCGGAGGCGGTCGGCCACGGCAAGTGGCAGTACGTCCGCGAGGAGGCCCTGGTCGAGTTGCTCGATGCCTTCTTCGCCACGCGAATCTTCGGGCCGAAGCGGCTCGACTTCTTCCGGATGCAGAGCGACGCGCTGGACGCGAAGCGGCAGAGTGAGGACGGGCAGCGCCGCGATCGGCTCGTCCGCCTGATCGGGGAAATCGACCGCCGCACCGAGCGCTAGATGGCCGCGATCGAGGCGGGCGTCGATCCCGCGGTGGTCAGCGAGCGGATCAGCTCCCTCAAGGCGAAGCGGGCGGAGGCCGAGGACCTCCTGAGCCAGCTCGACACCAGCCCGCTCTGCCTCGCCGGGCCGGAGGACTCGCTGGCGATTCTGGAGGGCCTCCCCGACCTCGGCAAGTCACTGGCGAGCGCCGATCCCAAACTCCGCCGCGCGGTCTTCGACGCCTTCCGAGTCCGCATGGAGATCGACCGAAATGCCGGCGAAATAAAACTGAAGGCGCTCGTGTCGAGCGCCTTCAGTGAGGTTCAAGACCTGGATGGGCTAGTTACCCATAAGGCCATAGCGGGGGCGGGTTTTGAACGGATATCCGCGACCACCTACCGGCTCACGGTGACCCGGAATTTGGCTTGAAAAGCCACCTCCAAACCCTCAAGACTCCGCATGCACGCTGAAGATTCGCGGCCATAGCCACCAGGACGAAGAGGGCCAACCAAGACTGTCATGCGCTCCCTCCCGTGGGTTTGGGCTATTAAGGTCGTCTCATGGCTCAAACCAGCGACAAGCGCTTGCGCAGCAAATGTCTCAGTCCGGCGTCAGGTGGCAGTGTCGGGAAAAGCCCTCTTTAGGCGTTCTGAGGCGAGACGAACAACTTCGAGGGACTCATCGCTCGATGCAGCCGCACCAATGGCCTCCGTTTCGATGCAGCGCAATAGCTCCAACGGCTCGATGTCCTCCCCCGTCGCCCACCGAGTCAGGAGCTCCGGTGGCACGGCGTCCTCGGGCAGACCGTAGGCGAAACGCTGAAACTCCGCGAGAGAGAGGATCCGCTCGCGCCTCACGTAAAGAAATTGCTCCTCCAAGGGCTTGGCCATAGGCAGATCGTAGCCTGAAACGAAGCCGTGATAAGCCGCCATCTCATGGCCCGTCTAACCTTAAGTCGTGGCCATTCGAGTCCATCCGAGCACCTTCGATCCCACCCGGTTCGAGGCATTTCGGTTCCTGAGCAGAAGCATCGATGAGGACGGCACGATCTCGCTGCACTATGCCCTCGACGAGGAGATCGAGTTCGTCGAGCGGTTCGAGCTGCCCCGGGGCACGATCGTCTCCGATGACGACAGGGAGCGGGTTGACGGAATCCTCACGCTCCTGCACCTTCTGGCAGGAGTCAGCTACTACAAGACCGCGGTCCCACCCTCGATCGAAAGCGAGCCGCTGTCGCCCGCGGTCGCCAAGTTGCTCGAAGCCATCTACTCGGAGGGCCTGGGCGAGTTCGCCTTCACCAATGAGCTGAGCGCTCTGCCGACGCCGGCGTTCCCGGCTCATCAGGCCGAGTCCGAAGCCGCGACCTCGCGGCCGGGCGACCTCGAGCGGGTCTTGGTTCCGATCGGCGGTGGCAAGGACTCGGCGGTCGCGCTCGAGGTGGTCCGGAAGGCCGGGCTGGACCTCTCCCTCTTCTCGGTCGGGGATGCCGCGCCGATCACCCGTACCGCCGCGGTCGCCGAGCTTCCGCACTTGGTCGTACGCCGCAAGCTCGATCCGACGCTCGGAGAGCTGAACCGAGCCGGAGCGCTGAACGGCCATGTCCCGATCACCGCGATCGTCTCCTGCGTCGCGATCCTCACCGCCGCTCTGCACGGGTTCGACGCCGTGGCGATGGCCAACGAGCGTTCGGCGTCGAAGGGCAACGTGAGTTGGGGCGGGATCGACGTCAACCACCAATTCAGCAAGAGCATCCGCGTCGAAGGGATGATGCGCTCGACGTTGGCGGAGCTGGGCGTGGGTGTCGACTACTTCTCAGTCCTCCGTCCCGCCTCGGAGCTCGGGATTGCCAAGGCGTTCACCCAGCTGACCGCCTACCACCAAGCGTTCTCCAGCTGCAACACCAACTTCCGCCTCGATGGCTCCGTGCCGTCGGCCCGCTGGTGCTGCGACTGCCCCAAGTGCCGCTTTGTCTTCCTCGTCATGGCTCCCTTTTGCGAGCCCGAGCAGATGCGGGAGATCTTCGGCTCGGACATGCTCGAAGACGAATCGCAGCTCGAGGGCTTCGCGCTGCTCACCGCAACCGGTGGCTTCAAGCCGTTCGAGTGCGTCGGCGAGGAGGAGGAGAGCAAGGCGGCGATCGGGATGCTGGCCGCCGACCCACGGTGGCGTGACCACCGGATCGTGCGACGACTCTCCGAGCAGGTGCTGAACGGGTCCGCCGCCGAGGAAGCCTTTGCGGTCAGGGCCTTGGAACTCTCCGATGAGCACAGCGTCCCGCCAGAGCTGATGGCCTCACTCCGTGCGCTTCTCGGATCTTGAAGGCTCCTCGGTCGGCGTCTGGGGCGCCGGTCGGGAGATCCGCTCATTTGCCTCGCAGCTAGATCGCCGGTTGCCGGCGGCCCAAATCACGGTCATCGCCTTCGACTCCCAGCCCGCGAACGACGAAGTCGAGGCGATCGCCGAAGACGCTTACGTCGCCGTCGGCGACGATGTGGTCGAGAGACTCGGCGAATGCGATGTGATCGTCCGCTCCCCCGGGGTCTCGATCCATCGCCCGGAGATGGAGAAGCTCCGCGATCTCGGCATCCCGATCGCCACCGCGACCGGGCTCTGGCTGGCCGAGCGAGGTGGTCGCGGGGTCATCGGCATCACCGGGACCAAGGGGAAGAGCACCACCGCGGCTCTCGCCCACCACCTGGCTCAGACCAGCGGCCAGGCCACTGCCCTCGCCGGGAACATCGGCGTCCCGGCGCTCGACCTGCTCGACCGCGAACCCGCAGATTTGGTCTTCCTCGAGCTCTCGAGCTACCAGATCGCCGACCTCGCGACCGGACCGGAAGTGGCGGTGATAACGAACCTCTACCGCGAGCATCTCAACTGGCACCTGACCGAGCAGGCCTACCAAGAGGAGAAGCTGAGGCTGTTCAGCCTGCCGGGGGTCGGCGCCGCCGTCGTCAACGCTCGCCAGTCGGAGCTGGTCGAGGCCGCATCGGGCATAGAGCGGGTCGTGCTCTATGGCGAGCCGTCCGGCTGGGACTGCGACCAGTGCGGCATCCTGCGCGCGGGCGAGCTCGTGGCCGAGGCCGCCGATCTACCGCTGCGGGGCCGCCACAACGCGCTCAATCTCTGCGCCGCCCTCGCCGCCCTCGAGGTGGCCGGGGTCGAGCCGCCCCTGCCGGCGAGCTTGGCCGGCTTCGCCTCACTGCCTCACCGCCTGCAGTCCTGCGGCGAGCACGGCGGTGTGCTCTGGGTCGACGACAGCATCTCGACCACGCCGGAGTCGACGCTGGCGGCGCTGGAGGCGTTCGCCGACCGCGACGTGGTCCTGCTCGGCGGCGGGCAAGACCGGGGACAGGACTACCGCGAGCTCGGTGCCGAGCTGGCGCGACGTGGGGCGGCGATCATCGGCATGCCCACCACCGGCGAGCGGGCGGTCGTTGCCGCCAGGGAGGCAGGCGTCACGGCCGAGCGCGCCATCGTCGCCGAAGACCTGGTCGACGCCGTGGGGGTCGCGCGCTCCATCGCCCAACATGGCAGTGTCGTCCTCCTATCGCCAGCCGCACCGAGCTACGACCGCTTCGTCAACTTCGAAGAACGCGGCGAGCGGTTCCAAGCCCTGGTCAGCTGAACAGTCGAATCAGGCGATCGCGGCCAACAGCCTGTCGAAGGCCATGATCGTCGAGCGCACCTCCTGCAGGTATGCGTCGGCGCTGAAGAACTGCTCGAGTCGGGGGTCGAGGTCGCCGGGCTGCACCCCCATCGTCTCCACCTCCACCCCGAAGGGAAGTCCCAAGATCCGCAGCGCGTCGGCGTGCTGATACGGGACGTAGATGTCGGAGGTGACGAGCAACAGCCGCTGCCCCTGCCTCAGGCCGGCCAGCTCGGTCGCGAACCACTCGTAGGAATCACCGGTGTTCGTCCGACGCACCTCTGGTTCGCCGGATGGAGCGGCGACGACGAAGACGGGCAGGCCGGCCCCGGTCGTGTACTCGTGCACCCGCCAGGAGCCGTACGCCGACTCGGCGCTCATCCCGCGCTCGTCGTCGGGGGCACCGAGTCCGAACGCAAGGCGCACACCGACATCCATCGCATCGAACTCGTCGTCGACGGCCTGCGACCCCGCCTGCTCGGGGGCCACCTGCTCGACCATGCCGACCTCGTCGCCGCGGAGCTCGCGGAAGCCCCCCAGGGCGGTCACCGCGTCGGCCTCGACGCCACCGTCGTTCAGCACCCGGGCCGCGGCCAGCGGCCTCGCCAGGCAGGCCCGCGCAAGTCCGCCGAGGATCAGCACGTGCTCGTAGTGCCCCTGGGGCCGTACCCCTCCCCGGATCAATCCCAGGTCGGCGGCGGCGTCTTTGATCGCCCTGTCGGTGGCCGGGTCGAGCGCGCGGGCCTCGAACAGATTCCGCTCCTTGCCGCCGCGGAAATCCCAGGCCGCCGAGAACTCCCGCAGCCAGCCCAGCAGCTCGGCCGGCGCGAGGTCGGCGGGGACCTCTCCACCGGAGAGGCGAACCAGATCAGCGAGCGCCCTCGAGCGCGCCCACTCCTCGATCACGCCTGCCGCGTTGTCGGCGTCGGGGAGCGAGGCCAGCATCGAGCTCAAGCCTATTGCGCCTTCAGCTCCTCCATCGCCTCCTCGAAAGTCTTCAGCGGCCTGGCTTCAGGGTCCCCGGGCGAAGAGATGCGCGCAAGCGCGACCTTGGCGAGAAAGGAGTTGCTCTTCAGCGCTTCGGCAGCGTCCACCAAACCGTCGACCGACTCTCGTTGCTTCAGCCCCGCATACGTGTAGTCGGTGGCTTCCCGCAGCCAGGTGCTCCGCTGTTTCGGCGTGGCTGGGATCAAGGCCGCGCGGTAATAGGCGACGTAGCCGAGGCCGGCCTGGCAGGCGGCGATGTGGGGATGAACGTCGACCGGATAGATGGCCTGCCGCCGGGTCAAGACATCCCGATAGACCTTCGCCGACCTGTCGAGGTGGGCGGCCGCCTGCTCGGGCTCCTCCTGGGCCAGATCGAGCCAGGTCCCGGCGAGGTTGAAGCGACTGCGCGCCTTGTCGTCCGGGCTGACTTTCCGATCTCCCCGGCGCCCTCTGTCCGCTTCTTCGAGAATCCGCAACGCACGGTGGAGGACGTCGGCCCGCGTCTCTCGTTCGGGGTACTTCGAGAGGGCGCGCGTCAACAGACCCACCATCGCCAACGCACGGAAAGCGCGAGCCTTCTCTTTCTCCGCGAGGAAAAGCTCGCGCGCCGACTGTGCCCAGACCAGCGCTTCCCGCAAGAGGTCGGGCTCCTTCTTGTGGTGTTGATTGACCGGCCGCGCGCGCCCCACCAGGCACTCGGCGATCTCGATCGGGTGACCGTCCAAGTGTCGCTGTGCCCGTTTGAAGGTTTCGCCCGACTCCTCCGTCCTGCCGAGGCCCTCGAGCAAAGTGGCGACCCCATGCTCGGCGAAGCCGAGCCGCTCATCGACCGCCTCGGTCTCGCCATCGATCCGAGTCAGCTGCTCGTCCAGCGCGTAGACCGTGTCGAAGTCCCCATAGAGGTCGAGAACCCGCCGCGCATCCCTGTTGGCTCCGAGGGCGAGGACCACCTCGTCGTGGAGCTCGGGCCGAGAGCGCTCGAGGAAGCGGCGGATCGCGGCGCCAAACAGCCGGTGCATCCGGATGCTCTCGCTCTCCGGATCGCGGACGAGCAAACCGCGCCTTTCGAGCGGCTCGAGGGCCGCCTTGGAGCCGTTCCCGGCGAGCTTGGTCAGCAGGGAGATCGGCTGGTTATCGGGCGGCAGGTAGGACGCATAGGCACAGATCCGCAGCCACGGCTCGCCGAAATCATCGCTCTGTCGCAGGCTCTCCCAGAAGGCGATCGGCCCGCGCAGCTCATCCCGCCCCTTGGAACGCGCTGCGGCGGGAGCCCGGCGGGCAATCTCGTCCGGAGTCAGGCCGGTCGCCTCGATCAGCGCCCGGAACGCCTCCAGCATCAAGCGGCGCCCGCCGATCAGCTTCTTCAGGTCAGGGCCGAGCTCGGCCAGGTCCCCCGACTTCAGGTCACGGAGCGGCGACCAGTGGAACCCCGGCATGTCCTTCCAGTCTTCGTTGGTGGTCGTCACCACCACGCGGCGCCCTTTTTTCGGATCGGCAGGGGGCAGCAGTTTGCGTAGTTTGCCGGGATCGCCGTCGGCGTTGTCCAGCACGACCAGCCACCCGCCCTCGGCTTCGCGGAGACGACCGAGCGCAGCGAACGCACGTCCTTCGCGGTCAGGCGCATCGAGGCCCTCGACGACCTCCCCGGTTTCGTTGGCCCGGGCGGAGGCAAGGCTCTTGATCAGCGCCTGCGGCTGCGAGGCATCGAGAAACCAGGCCGCCCCAGCCTCCTGCTTTTCGACCAGGTGACGGGCGATCATGCTCTTCCCCTGGCCGGGCCGACCGTAGATGACCACCGGCTTGGTCGAGCTTTCCAGCTTCTTTATCAATGGCTCGTCGGATTTGTAGGCGCGGAAGCCGACACCGCCGTTGGGCAGGTAGCGACGGATCGCACGGGCGCTGGGGCGCGGCAGCGGTAGAACCTTGCCGGTGGTCTGCAGCATCGGGACATCGACGAGACGGACGCGGTCAGAGAGCTCCCAGGGGTCCCCTCCGTTCGGGCCAAGATCGGTCGGGTCGAACCTCCTCGCCGTGGCAAAGCCCTTACCGCCTCTCGTCGCTTCGGTCGCGTCGACGGAAATGACGAGGCCCGCCTTCACCGCCTCGTTCAGAGCCGCCACCGTCCCTTCCAGGACCCCTTCCTCGCCACCCACCTCGAAGCCACGCAGATCGAATGGCTCATCGATTTTGTCGTGGTCACGCCCTGGGGTGAGGACCACGAACGCGTGGCCGGGAATTTCCGCCAGCAGGACGTTCACCCAAGAGGCCATGCACATCGTCGCGTAGGTGGTCGCGAAGTCGAGGCAGGTCCCCAGCTTGCTGTCCACCATCTCCTTGGGCCCTCGGACCTGCTGGGTGGCCTCGGCGACGAGCCGTTTCTCCCATGCGTATCTCACCCGCTTCGCCCGCAGCAACTCGTACAGCTCTTCGGCGCGGGCTTCGCGGGACTCGATCCCATCCCCGCCCTCGTCGCCCATCCCGACTTCGAGGTCGAGTTCGGCGATCGCGTCTGGCACGGCGACGTATTCCGCCAGCCGCGCGCGTCCCAGCTCCGCGTTCCAGGCCGGCCAGACGACGGATCCGCGTTTGGGCGCCGCCCCCTCGCCGTCGCCATTCGCCGACTTCCGCTGCGACGCCATCAGCCGGCCTCCTCGACCAGCTCGAGCCGCGCCTGCGGGTCGCCAAAGAAGCAGTAGGCGGCGTAGGTGTCGGCGTCCTTTTCGTCGTAGCCGCGCCGGCGGATCGTCTGCAAGATCTCGGCAAGCGGCTTCGCGTCCGGCCTCAGCGCCTCTTCGTAGAGCTCCACCGCGATCTTCCCTGCGAGCTTGTCGTCGACCGACCAGAGCGGCGCGATGATCGCGTTCGCTCCGATGATCCCGAACGATTTCGGGAAGCCCGCCCCACCCGCCAGCGAAGGAACCATCTGGCCGGTGCTGCAGGAGTTGAGGAAGACCAGTGGGTGCGTAGCCTGACAGAGCGCTTCGAAGCCATCGAGCGTCTCGATCTCGCCCGCGTACAAGAGTTCGTCGGCGTCGAGGGCGATCGCGTCGTCGTCTTCTCTCCCCGCCGCTCCGTGGCAGACGAAGTGCAGCAACGACGCCTGGTCTTTGCCGAAGCGCTCATTGAGGTCATCGATCGTCGCCGGCTCGATCCGCTCCCCGCGCAGCTTCGACTCGATCAGGTTCAACTCTCCCTCAGAGTCGAGCTTCCGAGATCCGGAGTAGGTCGGCGCGATGACGAAGGAGCGATCCACCCGAAGATGCGGCGACGGGGGATTGGGTTCGCCGCGCGTCCAGCGGCCGACCGCGAACTCAACCCCGAGCGGGCCGAGTTTCTGCAGTTTGTTGTCCCGACCGGTGCGCCGCGGAATCATCAGCTCCCAAGGCAGGATCGGCTCGACCGACTGGACGTAGATCGTCGTCGGCGGCGCCTTCTCGTCGATCATCTTCCAGAGCGCATCCTTGACCATCTGCGGCGCCGCTTCCCACGCGACGAGGCCGATTTTGGCGAGCGCACGGAAACGTGCCGCGGAGGTGCGGCTTTCGTCGGTCAGCGCTTTGAGCAGCGTTTTCCTGAAGTCGGCCGCGTCCGGCGGCAAGGCGTAGTCCTCTGAGGTGGTCGGCTGCTCGTATCCCTTCAGGGCTGGAGCCTGGACCGCACACTTGTAGTTGGTGCCGCCGGCGGGCGCCGTGATGAAGATCGAGAGCGACGGTTGCTCAGCGCCGATGTAGAGCGGCATGGTCACCGGGGCTTCGGTGTCGGTGTCGGTACGGGGCGCCCTGTCGTCGTCCACCGCCATGTCCCAGTGGCGGGCGACCTGGCCGCAGGCGCGCCCCCGCAGGGTGAAGAGCGCGCTGATCGTCGCCGGACCCGGCTCGACGGGGGATGTGACGCGCAGCTTGAAGTCGAGCTTGGCCGACTCCTCCTCGTCGCGGGCAATCGTCAGGGTGCGGAACTCGCTGCCCTCGACGAGCTCGAACGGGCCGACCAGCTGCAGCAGGACACCGACCTCGACCGAGTCCACGCTGGGAGGCAGATCCAGCTCGATCCCTTCTCCCGACTCACCCGCGCGCAACTCCTTCGTGTCGACGTACACGCTGACGGTCAGCTCGGTGCCCGGCTTTTTGGCGATCTCCTCCGGTGCGTCCAGGTGTGGCGTCCTGTGGATCGTTTCGGTGCCGGGGCCGTTCGGCCCGGCGCTATCCGGTGGTGAGGCGCCTTCGCCGGCTCCGCCCCCTGCACCTTCGACCTCCGGGGGCGCCGCCATCGCGGGCGCCGCGCCGGGACCCGGTTCGGGCGCAGCAAGGTCCACTTCAGGGGCCTCAGATCGGCGCCGCCGAGGGGCTGAGCGGCCGCGCAGCGGTGGCGAGCCCAACACAACCCGCCTCTTTTTTGCCGCCGGGTCGGGAAGCCACGCGGCGGAGACCCGCCCCCTCACATCGACGACGACAGCGGGCCGGGTCGGTTTCGTCCCGACCGTGACGGTCGCCACCTTGCGGCGGCTGCCAAGCACGCGCCCAGCCTCGAAGGAGGCCGGCAACTCGCGCCGCAGCCGGGCGAGCTCACCGCTGCCCAGGAGGTACCAGTCCCCTTTGTACTCGTAGGCGACCGCGTCATACCCGTCGCCGAGTTTGAAGATCTTCTCGAGGGGCTCCCCGCTCTCGAGCACGAACAGCTGGCTGCCGTCGACTCGACGCACGCTCACCCCCTCACACTTCTTTCACGTTGTGGTGTTCGGTCCCGCTCTCGTCGATGTAGCGGACGCTCATCTTGGGACCGTCGATGTCGAGCACCGCGAAGCCGAACGTCTCCCATGGTTCGCCCTCCCGAAACGGTTTCAGGTACTCATACTCCCACGGCAGGGGCGGCTTGTGATCGGTCTCCTTCATCACCAGGTGCTCGGGTACGCCGCCGTGACCGAGGCAGGAGGCGAAGCCGACGCGATGACCCTCATGCTGCGATTCCCCATACTGGATGCAGCGGTGCTCATGCCCCCAGAACCAGGCGTCGACGCGGTTGGTCGCGAGCACCGGCTCGATCTTTTCGCCCAGCACCTCGGCCCCGTCCTCGTGGGCGCTGAAGAGTTGGTGGTGACTGAGCAGGGCAATCCTCTGGTCGGCGGGAGCCTGGTCGATCAGCTCCTTCGCCCACGCTGCCTGATGGCCCTCCAGGCCGCCGTCCTCGTAGCCGGTGTCTAGAGCGATCATCGTCCAGCTGGGACTCTTCAAGGCGAAGTGACTGCAGCCGGCCTGACGCTCGAGGAGCGGATCGGCGAGGCAGGTCCCGTAGTACGCATGGCCGCCGTAGTACATGTCGTGGTTGCCGCAGAGGGAAAAGGAGCCAATGTCTTGGCCTTCGTCGACCGGCCAGAGGTTGAAGAAGTTGCGTTCGTACTCGCGCTTCGAACCGGAGTAGTAGACGTCACCGAGGTGGATCACGTGCCGTTCGACGGTCTTGTCTTCATCGAGGACGCGGCGGATCTGATCGGCCACCCGCTTCGCCCGGCGCAGGCCGGATCCCCAGTCGCCGACGAGGACGATCCGGGCCCGCTCGCCGACCTCGATCGTCGCCGGCTTCTCCACCCATTTGGCCTTGCCGCGAAAGGCCCGCACAGCCATCGCGAAGCCGGAGGTGAGCCAGCCGGGATCGCTGAACAGCCAGTTCTCGGCGATCTCCATGTCGCCCCAGGCACGCTCGGCGCCCCCTGGGCGCCACGAGCGGGATGTCGGCGATCCGCCGATCGGTGACCGCCGGGATCTCACCTTCGCCCCGCCTACCCACCAGCAGAGGTGAGTCGTCGATCTCAACCTCGTCGTTTTCCTCGACGTAAGCCTCGATGGTCGTCTGCAGCAGCGACAGCAGCGGCTCCTGCGGAATGTAGGCGTCGTCGTCCTTCGGCGTCACCTCCGAATCGGAATCCTCTTCCCCGGCAGGTTCGGACACCCGCGCCCCCGCGAGCGATTCCGACAGATCCCGCAGTTCACCGTCCTCGACGTCATCGAGCGGACCGTCCAGCGCCCGTCGCCGACCACCGCTGCGTCCTTTGAGCTCCCGATCGAACTCGTCCTGTACGAGCCCCGCAACCTCCAAGAGGAACGGTCGATTCAACAGTTGCGCGATCACTGCTTTCCTCCCGCTAGATGTGAGTACATCTAATCAGCTCCTATATCAACGCTCAATTGATCTTATTAGCACTAGGGCATCGGGTACGCTGCACCGGAAATCCAAGCTGGCGGCAACCCGTGCGGCTGCGACTGGGGGCAGAAGAGTGGTCGCGGTGATCACCTCGAAGCTGTCGAACGGATGGGAAGGCATAGCACCGGTGACGCCCATCCGAGCGTCGAGACGCTCGCCCAGCGTCCGCGCGTCTCCCCGAAGCCCGAATCCACTCGGCAAAGGGACTGGGTCCCAAGGCCACGTTTCCGGACTTCGCCGCTGCAAAGTACCTGTACATCGGCATGGTTCTTGGCTCCCCAAAGAAGGCGCCGTCAATCTCGTCTTCGCCCGCTCTGCTGACCGAGCTGGACAAAAGCTAATGCTTAAGCATGGTTTTGCTGCGATCAAGGACGAGCGCAATATCTATGAACAATCCCGAGTCGCAAGGAGAGCGTTGACGGAGCCACCATCCTTGATTTGAGCGTTACCGACTCGGTCCGCTTTCGCCGTCGAGTCTCGATCGGGGTGAATCAATGCTCGGCAGAAGTCCGGAACGGAAGAGCGGCACCCCACGAACCTTGGCTCGCAAACGTTCCCACCGGGTGAATTCCCCCTTCATCTGTCGTTTTACCTGCTCCCAAACCCGTCCGGCGGCATTTGGACTCGATGCGGCTGCTGAGTCCATATCCTTCTTGATCACATTGACTTCATCCCATATTGATGATGACTCCCCCGAGGTAGCCAGCCTGGCGCGCACGATTTCGATGCGCCGGCGAATGGCCGCATGACGTCGAGAAGCTTGCTCGTAGGCAGCTTTGCGGTCCGGCAGACCCGCGAAAACATGGACTGCCGAACTTGCAGCCGCAGCGACCGTCAGGAGCCCTACTGCGATTCGGACAGAGGTACCGGCTTCGGTCTGCAGGGTCGCGAACACGCTCGTGCCGACTATCGCGGTAAGAATCACGCTTGCGGAGCCGAGGCGGATGTCCCAGGTCGCGCAGCGGTTCGCTGACCGGGCGTGAGAGAAGACCGCCAGCATCGTGCGACGCTCCCACGTGTAGAGGAGAACATCGGCCTCTTTGCATTCCCCGCCCCTCTCTTCGTCCATCTGCAAACCCTAGCCGCGATCTTCGACTCCGGTGCAGAGGTTACGAGGCTTGACCGAGTCGATGGGCCACAAGATCGGCATCGAGCGGATCCACCCGATCTACCCGTCTCGCCACTCCCGACGCCACGAGCGCACTATGCAGCGGTGTCAGAAATGCGGACGCACTGCCGAGCCCGCCAGCGATCGCGACGTTCGCAGGGAGTGACTGAACGCCTCTTTCCCCTGCTACACGCACGGTAGCCTCGACCTCGGCCACCGCTGAAGTGACTATCGCCCTCGCGTCCGGATCCTGGTCTACCAGCGCCAGCACGGCTGGCGCCAGAGCGGCGAGTCGGCATGCGCTCAGACCAGCATCACCCGAAAGCGCGGTGAAAAATCCTCCACCGCCTTGAAGTCCAAGGCTCTCACGTAGCGCCTCCAACAATGGAGGCTCCGCCCCCTCGAGATCGAAGCGTCGCAGTCCAATCTGGACCGCGCGTAGTCCGATCCAGGCGCCCCCGCCTCTATCCCCGATCACCGGGCCATGACCGTCCACTGTCACCTCGGTGCCCTCCTCGGTCGTAGCCACTGCGGCACAGCCGGTGCCCACTACGACCGCGATCCCTTCACCGTCCAGCTGCGTGACGATGAGGTCAAGATCTCGTCCGACCACCACTTCTGCTTCTGGAAACCGGTGCGCGATTGCCTCCCGCACGATGTCGCGACGTTGCCCGGGCACACCCCCGGCGACCCCGACGCTCACCGAATCGATCCACTCGACCACTGGAAGCCTGTCCAACAGACGATCAAGGCGATCCAACACTTTGCTCAGCGGTTGGCCGACGATGTTCAGTGGCTCCTCGAGCGTGGCCTCCCAAGTTCCGGTGTTCCTTCGCAGGCGCGCGCGACAACGCGAGCCACCACCGTCGACGGTAATAGAGGCCGTCATCGACGCAAGACCTCCACCGCCCCCCGGACGCGACCTTCCGATCGCGTCAGCGCCGCCTCGGCCCGCGCGTAGTCGACACCCGTGAGTCCCATCACGATGGCGGAGGGCAGATCGGCTCCGGAGATCTCAAGGAGTTCCGCCGCCTCGCCTGCCTCGAGGCCGGTCGCCTCGCGCAGAATCTCTAGGCGCCGCGTTCGTAGCTTTGCGAGAAACGGCGCGACGTTAACCATCAGGTTGTCGAACGTGAGGCCGAGCGTCACCATCACAGCAGTCGAGAAGACATTAAGCCACAACTTCTGGGAGAGGCCCGCGCGCATGCGCGTGGATCCCATGATCGGCTCGGCTCCGGTAAGGAGATGCACCGGTATGGCTGAGGCTTCCGCGAGCGGACCGCTCGCGACATTGACCACGCCGATCGTCAGCGCCCCCAGCTTGTCGGCCTCCTGCACGGCACCTGTCGTATAGGGAGTGCCACCGCTGGAGGCCATCGCCACGATGACATCGTGAGAGGTGACCCCCGCTTCGAGGACAGCCTCGCTTCCGCGCTGGACGGAATCCTCCTCCGGTGCGCCAAGTGACTCCTTCGCCGACTTGGAACGGATCACTGTGAGGCGGTCGGGGGGAAAGCCGAACGTCGGGGGGATCTCAGCTGCGTCCGCCGCAACCAGCATGCCCGGCGTCCCACTTGCCGCGTATGCCAATCGCCCTCCCAAGGCGAGACGACCTGCCGCACCTTCAACTGCGGAGATCGTTTCGGACGCCGCCGCCGCGACGACCGCCGGTACATCGACATGGGCCTGAAGAAGGCGTGCAACCAACTCCGCGCTGGAAAGTGTGTCAATGCCGATCGTCTCCTCTCGACGGCGCTCGGTCTCAAGCACAGCGTTGCTCCCGTCTCTAGTGGGCCCATTCAAAGGATGCCGGGCTGCCCGAAGCGTAGTTGCTAAATGCGCCCAGCTGGATTCGAACCCGGGACCTCTCGTCAACATCAAAGGAAGGGCCTGATGTCCAGCCTGCAGCGCACAGACGCGCGAGAAGAGCCGTCTACGTAGAGCGGGAGGAGGATCGAGCCTCAATAGGCGGGATTGAGCCGGACGGAGGTTGACGGTCCCCTGAAACCTGTTCCAACTCGCATCTCGGTCTCAGAGGCCAGCCGGCAAGAGCTCAAAGGCGCCACCCTGAAGCGGAGCAAGGGCGCGAAAGTGGCGCTCGTCGAAGCTGAGAATGCGCCGCGTCTCATAGCGCTCGGCCAAAACGATGACCGAGCAATCGGCGAGCCCCAAGCCCAGATCCGCATATCTCGCATCGATCTCGGCTACTGCCCGGTAGTCATCGGCATCCAAGCAGGCGACGTCGTAGCGTCGTGCCGCGAGATCACTGAGGAAGGCGCGGCGGGCTGCTTCGCCGAAGCGGGCTCCGAGCAGATAGTCGACCTCGCTCGCAACGGGCGCCGGCAAGACAAGCGAGCCCTCCTCCTCACCGCGGATCCTCAGCAACGCCTCGAGCTTGGGCTCCTTGGCATCCGCCAAGGCAACCAGCGGCGCCGCGTCGAGGATGAGGGTCACTCGCCGAAGCCGCGCATCAGCTCGTCATCCGGGATTCCAGAGATCGGCCGAGGATCAGCATCGATGCGCTCGAAGTTGCCGGCGAGAGCAAAGTCTCGATCCCGTCCCGGCCGCGGCCGATAGCAGGAGATCGCCTCGCGGACGATCTCAGCCTGCGAGCGGCCCTCTGCCTCAGAGAGGCGGGCAAGGCGCTCAGCCTGCTGGTCATCGAGATAGACGCTGGTCTTTCGCATGCCGCCAGTATAGGGCACCACGTAGGGCAAAACGCTCGAAGCGGCGCGCTCCCAGCTTGGTGGATGGCATGACCAGATGTTCCGAATGCGAGAGTGGTCCGACCCATCCGCGGACTTCGCCAGCATCACGGCCGGTGGAAGGCCCAACAGCTCAGGCAAAAATCGTCACCTTTGTACTTGAGCTCCCGTTCTCTCTTCCGATTCCGAATGACTGGCAGATGGCCCCTCTTATCGCACGATCGCCGGCGTGGGACGGTTGGACGGGAGAAGATTTCTGGAAGCTTCTCGAATGGCCTGGCACCAAAGCGATCCCTGCTCACTTGATGCCGGGAACGCAGATCCGTGTCCGCCGGGTGGGTCTGAGGACGGCCCTGCCTCTACGTGCCGCCGACCAGGCTTTCGAGGACAAGGTGCGTCCACTCCTGAACCGCAGAGAGAAGCTCGTTAGACGGTTGGGCCGAAGACGCGCCGATCGTGGGCTTCGGTTCATGCGCTCAGTCGTCTCACTCTCCACCTTTGTCGCCCCCTCCGACATCCCCGAGACCACAGGTACAGAGGAGGAGCTTGAGTGGCTTCGGGCGCAGTTCGATCGCTGCCTTGGCGATCTGAATCGGTTCCTAACCGCCCTCGGCATGGCGGCGGCCGACTGGCGTGTTGGCCGTCTCGGCGCAGGTCAGCTACCACCGCTGATGCCGATCATTGTCGAGCACCTCTCCCCCGGCGATTCACCGGGAGGGTGGCCAATCCACCTCCTTGTCTCAATCCGGCCCGACACACCCGAGCCGGCGAGCGACAAGGAACCACCTCCAGATCCTGTCTGGAGGGCGGCGGCGATGGTGAGCGCGGCCAACAAGGGTGCAGAGCCCTATATGGATTTCTTTGGCCTACTTGAGGATGCCTGGGCGTACTCGCTGCTGGGCGAGCCCGTCCGCTGTGTCATCACGCTCGGCACCGCGATCGAGGTACTGGTGAGCACGACGATTCGCGAGGGAGGCGTGCGCCTCGGCTGGAGCGCCGAAGAGATCGCCGAGGGATCGGCGGCGTGGCTGCAGAAGCGGGTCACGGTCCACCTGGCGAGGCTGCTCGGCAAGAAGATCAGCATCGAAGACCCTGCCACCCCGTGGGGCGCGTGGTGGGCGACGGCCTACGAGATGCGCAATGAGGCGGTGCATGAAGGAAAACAGATGGACCTTTCGGGCGCGGTCAAGGCCAAAGAGGCCACCACCGCGGTGATCCGTGAGCTTCGTTCCGACCTCGCGGCGCAGGCTCGGCTGGCAGATCTGGCGGGCGCCCTGAAGGTCGACTTCTCCGACGACGAACACGACTATCGATGGGAGATGGTGCAGGTGATGCCCTGGGGCCTTCGTCGGGCTGAAAAGAAGGTGCGTCGGGCCGAAAGATGACGAGGCAGCCGAGGCTGAGTCTTGAGTTGCGGAAACCCCTTGATCCAGTCAGTTCGAGATCAGCGGGGAGTTCTTGCAGATTCAACGTGGATCTAAGTACCAACGAGCTGGGTATAGACATCTCAACTGGCCCCACTATGAACTGGCCCCACCTCTGTCCGAACCACGGCTGACGCTGAGCGCTCTATCGAGCGCGAGGCGGAGGTCGGGAGGGAGTGACAAGAGTGGAGCAGTTCGAGCAGATCAGGCGCGATCGAGCGCGAGAGGGAATGTCGATCCGAGAGCTGGCAAGACGCCACGGCGTTCACCGGCGGGCGGTCCGGCAGGCGCTGGAGTCCGCGGTGCCGCCGCCCAAGCGGGCGCCGAGAAGCAGGCCGGCACCCAAGCTGGGGCCCTACCGGCCGATCATCGACAAGTGGCTGACCGACGACCAGAAGGCGCCGCGCAAGCAGCGCCACACCGCCCGCCGCGTCTGGCAGCGGCTCCTCGAAGAGCACGGTGCCGAGGTCTCCGAGCGCCAGGTCGAGCGCTACGTGGCCGCCAAGCGGCGGGAGATCGGCGAGGTCGAGGCCTTCGTGCCGCTGGTCTCCGACGCCGGCGTGGAGGCCGAGGTCGACTGGGGAGAGGCGCAGGTGATCATGCGCGGAGAGCCGCCGAAAGGTCCACCTGTTCCTGATGCGCGCCTGCCACTCCGGCGCCTCCTACGTGGCGGCCTTTGAGACCGAGACCCAGCAGGCCTTCCTCGAGGGCCACGTCGGCGCCCTGCAGTTCTTCGGCGGCGTCTTTGACCTTGATCCGCTACGACAACCTGAAAGCGGCGGTGGCGCAGGTGATGAAGGGCCGCCGCCGGGTGGAGTCCGACCGCTTCGTCGCCCTGCGCTCCCACTACGGCTTCGAATCCTCCTTCTGCCTCTCCGGCAAGCAGGGCGCCCACGAGAAGGGAGGCGTGGAGAGCGAGGTCGGGCGCTTCCGCCGCCGCCACCTGGTGCCGGTGCCCAAGGTCGACTCGCTGGACGAGCTGAACGAGCGCCTGGCGGCGGCCTGCTGGGCAGACCTCGATCGCACGATCGTCGGCCGCCGAGAGCCGGTCGGGCAGATGCTGGCGCACGAGCGCCGGCTGTTGGCGCCCTTCCCCTCGAGCCGCACTGCACCGCCGAGGAGGCAAGCCCCCGGGTGGACTCCAAGGCAATGGTCACGATTCGCCAGAACCGCTACTCGGTCCCGGCCCGCCTGGCGGGGATGAAGGTCCGAGCTCAGGTCGGCGCGCGGGAGATCTCGATCTGGCACGACGGCAAGGTCGTCGCCACCCACGAGCGGCTGGCCGGGCGCCACGGCACCTCCGCGCAGCTGGAGCACTACCTCGACCTGCTGAGCAGAAAGCCCGGCGCCCTGGCGCGCTCCCTAGCCCTGCGACAGGAGCGCGACCGCGGCGATTGGCCGACAGTGCTTCGATCAGCTCTGGAGCGCGATCGACGAGCGCGTCGGCCGCCAGGAGGCCGCACGCCAGATGGTCGACGTCTTGCTGCTCTGCCGCGAGCTCGGGCCGCGCAAGGTCGAGACTGGCGGTGCACGGCGCGCTCGCCGCCGGCGCCCACGATGGCAGGGCGGTGGCGCTGTTGGCGCGGCGCTCCGAGCGTCCCGAGGCGCCGGTCTTGCAGCTGGAGGAGCACCTGGCCGGGGTCGGCTCGCCACCGCCTCAGGACCTCTCCGGCTATGACGCCCTGCGGGAGGTGGCGTGATGGCCGCGAAGGCGCAACCGCCAAGAGCGCCGCCATGGAGGCGCTGATCGAAGCCCACGCCGGCGAGCTGAAGCTGCCGACGGTAAAGGCGCGCTTCCGGGCGATGGCCGAGGAGGCAACCCGCGACCAGCAGACCCCGGTCGCCTACCTCGCCGCGCTGCTTGAGGCCGAGCACCAGGAGCGCGCCGAGCGACGCGAACGGCGAAGGCTGATCGAAGCCCGTTTTCCGGTGATGAAGCGTCTGGAGGAATTCCGCTTCGAAGACAACCCCAAGATTCCCCAGGCGACGATCGCCGCGCTGGCGGAGTGCTCGTGGATCGACGATCGCGAGTCGGTGATCTTCGTCGGCGAGTCGGGCACGGGCAAGACGATGCTGGCTACCGCGCTTGCGGTCTGCGCCTGTCAGCAGGGGCAGGCGGGTGCGCTTCACGACGCTCGCCGGGCTCGCAAACGAGCTGCAGGAAGCGGAGTCCAGGCGCGAGCTGGGCAGGGTCGTCGGGCGCTATGCGCGCACCGAGCTCGTGGTCTTGGATGAGCTTGGATATCTCGCCTTGCCTGAGGGAGCAGCGGAGCTGATCTTCCAGGTGATCTCCGAGCGAAACGAGCGCGGCTCGCTGATGGTGACCACCAACTTGCCCTTCGGCGAGTGGACCAAAGTCTTCGCCGACGCTCGCCTCGCCAAGGCGGTCGTCGACCGCCTCACCCACAAGGCCCACATCATCGAGACCGGCGAGGAATCCTGGCGCTTTCGCCACGGCCTGGAGAAACGCGGCGCGAAGAAGAAGGGGGGCTGAGGAGGGCAGAGCCGGCCGCCGTCACCGCTCCGCCTCGCCCTTCGGGCTCGGCTCCACGGTGACGGCCTTACGGCACATCGGGCACAATCAGACCAACCGAACAACTGGCAGAAGGTGGGGCCAGTTCAGGTGTCGACGCCGGGGCCACTGCAAGTGGCGACACTCACGAGCGCCGCCAGCAAAGCAATAATCGGCGCCATGAGGCCCGAGGACTTCTACACGGTGCCGACCCCAGGTCCCTTCGGGGAACTTGACTCCCCAAAGTTCAACCTCGATCTCGTTCGAGGACTCCGCTCCAGTCCAATCACAGGGCAAGATGATGTTGAGGCTGCGGTCGCCCTTGCTCGCCTCGTCCACGACGACTTGGAAGCGTTCGGGACGGGCGGTGGCGAGCAGCTGACCGAAACTCAGATGCGCGAATCGTTGCTGGCGCTTCATGCCGTTTTGAAGCGGCTGGGCATGGACCAATTCGTCGTACCGTTTCGGGACTTCAAGACCTTCAAGAGCTACTGGCTACGAAACAACGGCTACAACTCTTGGCAGGCGCGCCGGGACATCCTGAATGGCATCTTCGAGCCGGTGCATGACGCCCTGGGAGAGCGTGAGACTGAGGCGCTGTCCTCGACGCTTGCGCAGCCAGTCAGTCCAAGAGGACGCACAGGATGGAGTCGCGTGGACGAGGAAATCGCAGAGTTGAAGCGCCACTTTGCGAACGCCAGCACGCCCCAGGATTATCGGAACGTTGGCAATGACTGCGTGATCGTCCTTGAGGCCTTGAGTCGCCAGGTCTATGACCCTGAGAAGCACCTACGGCCAGGCGAGGAAGAACCTCCGGTCGGAAAGACGAAGCAGCGCATCGAACGTTTCGTTGAAGACGTTGCTTATGGCTCGGAGGCGACTGCGCTGCGCAGATTGGCCAGGGCGAGCATCGAGTACGCGCAGGAGGTCAAGCATCGAGACGCGGGCAGCAGGAAGGCGGCGGGTATCGCTGCCGATTCCGTGATTCTTCTGGCGAACCTGCTGCGCCGTCTTGGCGAAGAGGAGTGACCGAGGTCGTCGCGAGGCCATGGAGTAGCAGTCGTACCCGAAACATTGGCCCCGGGGAGGAAATTGCAGCTGACCCCTCGCCAGAGGAGAGATTGCGTCATCCTTGAGAGGCGCATACGCGCCAGGCGGGCTTGGGGAATCAAAGGATCCAATGTCCCGCGCGAGCGACGAGAGCGAAAGCAGAACCGACCTGGAGGTCGTCTACAGCATCCGAACTGTGTCTCCCGGCCAGCCCGGGTACGAGACGATTCACGCGCGCCAGGTCAAGGCTGTCGGGCTCTTCCTGCGCCGTCTCGCGATAGCGCGCAGGTCGAAGGAGAACCAGGAGAAGCCGGCGCAGAAACGCTGAGCCCTGTCTCAAATTCCTTCAGCGGTCGCGGGTTCAAAACCCCCGTGGACGCTGCAGGAAAGTCCATATTTCCAGCGCTTTTCGGGATTTGAGCTTTCCCTTAGGGGTGGGTTTCGAACCCGCGACGACGAGATCCCAAAAAGCAAAAACCCCCTTTTTACAGGGGGTTTAGGAGACTTGAATCCACGACTCGGTGAATAGCGGGGGAACGACTCGGCTCCAATAGCGCTCGCGTGGTGCCAGTCGAGTGGGCGGCGGATTTCGGTCCACAAGCGGAAAAGCGGCGGACAAAATGATCGGCCTTCGGATCGACTTCGACTGGCTCTCCGGCAGATCGACTTGATTCCGGCGTGCTGACGGAGCTACGGTCGCTGGCGCCAAGACATAAATGGCCCCGGCGGCGGTGGAACGCCCCGGGGCCTGGCACCGAAGAACAACCCTTCGATGCGCGACCGATTCTCCCAGAGCACTTCGGCGCTCAGGTAGATCGATGGCTGCTCGCAGCGTCTTCGGTGCCCGACCGAGAGGAGGGCACCGTGCCCAGCACCATCTGCACGATCACCAAGGACCACCGCGACGGCCTCTACGAACTGGTCCGCAACCACCTCGGCGGCATCGGTGATGTCTGGATCGCCCTGGAGGAGAACGAGGACTACGCCACCGCTGAGCGCCTCGGCCTGGAGTTCAGCGAAGACTTCCGCCTACTCGAGGATCTCGGCTGGGGTGAGGACGACGGCCGCGACGGCGTCGAGCTGACCATGCCGACCCACGATCTGATGGAACTGCTCCAGCGTTTGCACGGCGAAGCCGAACGGGTGCTTCTGGAATCGACGACCGAGCGCCGCTCGAAAAAGGAAGACGCCGAGACCAACGAGCTATTCCAGCTCGGCTTCGACGCCTGCGAGGAGCTGCTCGCCGATCTCGATCCACGAGTCGGTGATCCGGCATGACCGCCATCAAGCGCCAGCGCCTACGCCCCGGCGAGCTGGACGCCCTCGTCCTCGCCTACATGGGCAAGAACGGAGCCGACGGCCCGCTGACCGCGAGCCCATCGCCAAGGGCATCGACCGCTCCTCCGGCGCAGTGGCCAACTGCCTTCGCCGGCTGACGAAAGCCAAGAAGGTCAAGCAGGCCAAGAAAGCTCCTCGCGCCTACGTCAAGAACGAGACAAGGGCGTGACAAACGGGGCGGGCGCAATTTCTCGGGGGCCGGGGCGCAGGCCACAGGGAGGATGCGGAGTTTCCTCGTACGCGAGCGCTCCGTACCCTGCCCCGGCCCCCGAGAAATTGCGCCACACCGGGAACGAGAAAAAAGTCACGCATCGTACGCGGACAGGATCGGCCCTCCAGCCGTCGAAATCGTCATGCTGAGGAAGATGCGGGATCTAGACATCCGACTGGCCCTGCACAGCCTGCTACGGGAAGAGCACGAGGGCGATAGGGAGACGCTGATCCTCGACGAGCTCGGGCTCTGTCAAGGCACGGTGCGGGCTGACGTCGCGGTGATCAATGGCTCGCTGGCAGGCTTTGAGATCAAGAGCGATAGCGACACGCTTGAACGGCTTCCCCGCCAGGCTGAGATCTACGGGCGGGTATTTGACTACGTCACTCTGATCGTTGGCAAGAAGCACGCACGGGGAATCGGCAAGAGGGTTCCACGCTACTGGGGCATCGTCGTTGTGTCTCAAGAAGGAGGCGAGCTCGTGCTGAGGAGGAGGCGCACTGCAAAACGGAATCGAGGGGTCGACCCCTACGCCGTCGCTCGATTGCTCTGGCGCGATGAGGCGCTGGAGATCCTCACGGCCCGAGGGCTCGACGAGGGCCTACGCGGCAAGCCTCGCCGCGTGCTCTGGCAGGCGCTTGCCGTGGGAATGCCAGCCGAAGAGCTGGCGCAGGAGGTCCGCAAAACGCTCCGGGCTAGGGAAGATTGGCGATCTGATCGACCACGGTCTCGATGTGGTGATTCGTCGCGATCTTCCGCCAAGTCGTAGCACTCCCAGGACCGCTCTCGCGTTGGGCACAGGCCTCGATCATGCGATCTCCAATCGAAAAGTCCGCACCGCGAAACTCGGGACGACCAATTAGATCTTCGGCGATCTCGTGGAACTGCTCGAAGCCGTGGTCGCGTACATTTTTTCGCTTCAAGATCAGCCACTCGGTCGGCGTCGCGTAGCGTACGGCCGCCGACATCTTCATCAGCCGGGGGTCGATCTCTTCAGGTTCAGGATGCTGAACCGCGTAGTCACCATACGCAGGACGACGCGGCAGCTCATCGGCACGATTGATCGCTACGGCTCGCCAAACATCCCAATCAGCCCGCATGATTCGTGCTTCGCCTTGGAGACCACTCAGGTTGAGAGGAAAAGCACCGCCAGCCAGCGTTAGCGACCGCCATTGCTCTGCTCTTGGCAAAGCCGAGAGCACAACGCCAGCGGCCATCTCAATCGCTGGAGCCTGGCCTGCATCGAAACCCTTGAAGTCAAGGATCAGATCGATCTCCTCAATGGCGACCTTGAGAGTAGAAGCGGTCGCATCGAGCGATCGTGCCAATACCGCGACGCTACGCAGATCTTCAAGCTCGAGGCGCAGGCAAACGCCCCTCTGATCCTCAGCTGCAATATCTCGTACGGCCGCCACGTACTCATCCGATCGCGAGACGCCAGCAACCGGGATTGGTTGCGCGCCGATCTCCCGAAGCGCAGTGAATACGCTCAGAGAAGGGTGGCTGCCGGAGCTCGTAGCATCGTCGGCAATCCAGCCGAGGTCGACGAATAGGGGTCGATCTTTGCCCCAATACCGCTCGACGTTTGCAGCTATCGGGTGGAGATGCGCATCGATCGATTTCGCTGGGGCCTCATTCTCAAAGTCCCAAGGAATCGGCGCAACCTCGATTAGCGGCGTGATCGAGGCACGAGTGCTATCTCCGAGCCCAGCAAGTGCCGAATACTCCCCAAGGCGACCCTTAAGGATTGGGACGTAATGGTTGTGCTCGGCCATTACGCAAGACCATAGAGTCCCTTGCCGACATCACCACGCACTATTTCCGAGGAGCTGCCCTTGCCCGTCGTTTTGGTCGTCGCTTGGGGCGTTTTGCGAACTGCAGCCAATCGTAAAGGCAGACCGCCTTGTACCACTGCGTGGTGTAGAAGATCTTCTCGCCCATCTCATCGGGTGGATACTTGAGCAAGAAACGTCTGAGGGCATCGGGGTCTTGCTTTTTCGCCGGCAACGCCCCTATGTAGATCAGGACATGAAGGGGATCGCTCGCCTCGATGAGATTCTTGAAATCCCCCGCAGCGTCAACGGCAGCTTCTGCACGCTTCTTGTAGGTCCCGGGAACCTCGAAGTGATCCTGAATGTGATCGACCCGATAAGCAACACGCTTGTCCACTGAGGCCTCATCTCTCAGGGCACCGTCGTCCTCAAGCAGCCCCGCCTCACGCAGGTACTTATAGATCGGGACATGGATATGGCGACCGATGCTCGGCAGGACTTCGGTCAGTACCCGGCGTGGATCGAGATCAGTTTTCCCACTCAAAACGTCATCGGCAAGCTGGTTTCGGTCAAGGCCCTTGTAAGAGCGCTGCAATTGCTTCTCGATCGCCCCGACACCGAGAACTACGTCGACCTCGGCCGCATCTATATCGGCCTCAAGATCCTGAACGAAGAGCTTCCCCTTCGGATCGTTTGTTTTGACCAGCTCATAAACCCGCTCCTTGAGCTGACGAAGGACTGGGGCGGGAAAGCGACGCTCAAGCCCGCCTAGAACCTGGAAGAGATCGCCATAGTCCGTGACCTTCGCGCTCTGCATTGGAATTGCGAAACCGTCCGTCATAAAGGGGATCGGCTGTAGCGTGCTCGTTTCTTTCGAGTCGTCGACCCACTCGATGAAGATCAGCCGATCCTGGAGCTCTGCGATGTTCTCGTTCGTCAACACGGATGCAATCGACCGCAACACGGCGAACACATTGGGGTCAGAGATCGAGTAGCCGAGGAAGATCACCGGATGCTCAACGAACACGGTGAGCAACTTTGCCGCAAGATATGCGTTTCGCTCGTTGAAGGTCTCATAGTCCTCAGCCGTCAAGACAAGCGAGTCAGGCGACTCATAACTACCGTGGATCTTGTAGATCTCACCGACCCCTTGCGGATGAGCGAAGAGCATTTGGTCCTGACCGACGAAAACCTCGAATTTGGGGAAGACATGCTCCAGCAGGGGATCGAAATTGGTCGTGATCACACCGTCCACAACGGCGTTACGGAGCTTGGCCAGCTCATCGGCCATAGCCCCTCGTTTCGGCAGGGAGTCGAGGCTGTCGGCAAGTTCCCTGGAGATCTCGGCCTTCAGCGCCCACTGCGCCCCACCGGTTTGGCCCTCGAAATAGCCGCGACTGGCCTCGAAGGCGGGGTCCTTCCACCATCGCTCGTGTAGATCGGCAGCGATCAGACTTGCAATCCGCGGAAAGTCGCCATCAGCGGTCGAGGCGTAGTACTCATAAGGCTGACCTGCGAGTTCCGCATATTTGCGCAGCAGGTCCTCCCAGCCATCAAGGCCAAGGTAGCGTCGTGACAGACCCGCCCCGACGAAAAGGAACGGTGCCGATAGCCGACCCAGGTGCGCCGTCAAGTCCTCCTTAAAGGCCATCGGCCGAGAGGTTATGCGCTCGGCATCGTTGACGGGCGAAACAGTCGATCTGGTTCAGTGATCACGGCCAGAGGCGCTTCAGCCCCTTCTCGTACACGCCGTAGATATACGGACCGGGCTTGCGGGCCTGGCGGAGGATGCGGTGGCGGTTCGAGACGAATCTCTCCGTCTGCTCCTCGCCCCGCATGTTGCGGTTGGTCAGGCAGAAGACTCGAACGGCCGCTTTGGTTAGGGCATCGCGCTCGGCGGGCCGGCGGCGGATCGCGTCGTCCTTCGTGAGGACGATCCAGTCGTTCTCGCCGGCGTCTCGCAGCCACACCTCGTCGGCGAGAAGCTGGCCAGGTTTCTCGCCGTAGACCTCGGCCATCGAGCGAGCCGAGAGACCGGCAGCGCGCAGGCCCTCGACGATGCTCTTGCCGAGGCTGCGATCGACGAAGAACTCGGCGGGCTTTTCCTTGGGACGAGACATCGCCGCGAGCTATATGGCGCGACGTCTCTGCCTCACGACTCAGGCGGCCGTTCGGGTTGCGAGCCGGATCACGTCCTCGACCTCATCGGGAGGGACGCTGAAGTCCGTCGCGATCTCCGCCACCGAATCGCCGGCCTGGAACCGGTCGACGAGATCCTCCACGCGAGCGCCGCCGTGGACGACAAGGGGAAGGCCGAACGCGACCTTGGGATCGACGACCACCTTGGCGTTGCCATAAGTCGGCAGCCGCACCGAGTCTGCCCAGCCGTCGCCCCCGTAGCGAATGCGTTTCAGGTAGGCCTTCACCACCTTCGAGAACTGCCACTGCTGAGTGCGAACGACCACGAGATCTCTCACCTCGGGCGCGTCGTGCTTGTTCGCGTAATCGAAGAGCACCTCGGCTCCGTCGGTGTAAAGACGTTCCGAGGCGAGCGCATGCTCCACGCCAATCTCCTTTTCAAGCACCTCAACGGCCGGGCGGATTCGCTGGAGCGGCACCCCTGCCTGTCTGAAGCTCGAAAGGACGAACGCCTCGGCGAAGCCGATGAAGGGAACGGTCGCCTCGCGGCCGTGGGCGGGGAAGCAGGTGATCAGCGGATGCTTGGCGTCGGGCGGCCGAGCCCAGCGCTGGATGTTCGACTTCGGCACGTCGAGGTAGCCAGCCGTCTCACGCAGCGTGAAGATGGCACGGGCGATCCGGGGATCGTCGGTCCCCAGGTGGGCCTTCTGTTTCGCGTGGTTCTTGATCTCGAAGCCTTCCTCGGAAGCCGGATTCTGCGCCTGCGGTTGATCGTAGCGGCGGTCACGGTCGCGCTCGTTCGGGGACGAAGGCCGGAAATCGACGTACATCCCCGCGCATCCCTGCGCATAGCGCTTGACTTCCTCGGAGCGTCGAGCTACTCGTCGGTGCATGCACTTCTTTCACGCATCGATAACGGAGGTTCGGCGGTGAGTCGGCTCGACTCGAGCTGTCCCGATCTCGGTCCCGACCTTGCCAGTCGCTCAGACCCCGACTGGCAAACGGCCGTTGCGACGATCTCGCATGGTGTCGCGGGATCGAGGCCCCTCCCCCGCGCCCGACTCTCCACCCACTCGGTTCGCAGTCAATTGACGGTGGGTCGATCTCGATCTCGATCCGATCGCACTTGGCGCAACCGCAATCGCCTCGGCGCTGGCGACTCAGCGGCTTCTCTCCTCCGCGCTGGAGGCAGCGCCTCCGCGCCGTTCCGGCGCGCATGGCCCACCATCATCGGAGGCGGGGGCATCGTAGGGACGGCGCGGCACTCGCCGACAACGGCCATCTCCGACCGACTGGAGTTCATTTGAGTCAGGGTCGACCGTCACGCGCTGCCGCTCGCCGCCCCCGCTCTCGTTCCTCGGCGCGGGCCCCGGCGCTCTCCGATCTCGATCTCCGCATCCTCGACCTCCTCGCCTCGCACCGGGTCCTTACCCAGACCCAGCTCGCCTCGATCAACTCCGAGACGCCCGCGAGGACGCTTCGCTACCGCTGCGCCCGGCTTGCCCGAGAGGGTCTCGCCGGCCGTAGCCGCCCATACCGCGAACGGGGATCTTCCCCGCACCACTTCTGGCCGACCCGCAAGGGAGAGGCGATCGTCACCGGAGGGCCGCCACCGCGAGGAGGCGAGCGGCGTGAGCCAAACCCGCTCTTTCTTGCCCATGCCGCTGGCCTCAGTGAGATCTACGTGGCGTTGAAGACGACGCTGCCGGACGAGGTGAAGCTGGTTCGCTTCGAGCGCGAGGCGGATGCCCGCGAGCCATTCTCCACTCGGGCCGGTCTGGAGAAGCGGGCAATTGCTCCCGATGCCTTCATCGAGATCAGCGACGCCGATGGGGGGAGCCTGCTCGCCTTCGTCGAGCTGGACATGGGATCAATGTCTCATCGCCGCCTGAAGACCAAGGCGGCGGGCTACGCGGAGTACGTCAAGGCCGAAGCCTGGCGCGAGCGCCACCGCTTCTGCCCGGCACTTCTCTTTGTCACCACCACGGAGAAGCGCGCTCGCTCCTTCCTCGCAGCGATGGCGAAGGAGGCGGGAAGAGACTCGCTGCTCCTGACCTGCGCCTGCGACCTCGTGCGCAGGCTGTCTCACTTCGCCTCAAAGGATCGCTGGCTGCTCAGCATCGACGAGGGAAAGCGGGCAGCCGACTTGTTGAACGCGCTGCGCGAGTCCCGCCGCCCCTTCGACGAAGAGCAGGAGCGCATGGAGTCGGAGCGCCACCGCGAAGACGCCGAGTGCGAGCGCCTGCGCTCCGACCCCGAGGCGCTGCGCTCACACCTACAGTCCCGGTCGCACCGTGACTGGGGAAGCGAGCGGCTCGGTCGCTCGGCGGCAGCGGCCCTGATGTTCACTCTGGAGCAGGACGACGCGCTGGACGGGGTCGAGCGCGAGGCACTGTCGGCGCTCGGGGCGATGTTCGCCAACCCGCTCCGGGTCCAACTCGACGATCGGAAGCTGACGGCAGATGAGCGCCACACGTTCGACGCGCTGGTTCGTCACCACCTGGCCAGGCAGCTCGATCGGGTCAGAGACCTCGCCGAGCGCTTCGGCGATGGGCCGGCGCTACGCAAGGCGCGCCAGCACCTCCAAGGTGGAGCGCTTCTCGACCGTGACGACCTGAGCTGGCGACTTTCCGAAGAAGCCAAGCGCGATGGCAGTGCCCGCGCCGAGCAGAAGCGCCTGCGGGAGGACTACCTCGGCTGGCGCGAGCAGAGGGCGCGGCAGCTCGCCAAGGCTCAAGGGATCGTGGACCGGCTCCGCAATGGGCCGGAGGCCTTCCTCGATGAGGTCGACCGACGCGCCTTGCGCCTCTGCGGCAGCTGTGACGAGATCGCCTACCCCGATCCCGAGTCGGCGGCCCATGAGCGCGGTGCTCGTTATGACGTCGCGGGGCGCTGTCACTTCTGCAACGGGCGGAAGCTGAAGGAGATCGAGCAATGAGCCACGACGACTTGAGATCCCGTCCCAGCAGAGCTAGACGTGTCAAGCGTGGTCAGACGCAGCGTCGGCCAGGTCACGGCCGCCGTATCGCCACCCCGATCAACGACCTGGAGACGACGATGTCAATCGAAGAGACGAAGCCCGGATCGGCGCTGGACGACCAGCTTCGTCGCGAGCAAGCCAAGGCAATCTTCGACCTGCTCATGGCCCATCGCCGCCGAGCGGAGTCGAGGTAGGTCAGACATATGAGTGACCAGACCCCCTATACGTCTGACGAAAGGAGCACCTGATGCGCAACTTCGCCTGGTACGGACGGCTGTCGACCAAGGACAAGCAGGACCCGACGCTCTCCTTTCCCTCGCAACGGGAGGCTTGCGCGACGAAGGCGGCCGAGCTGGGCGGGCGCATCGTCTGCGAGTTCACCGACCAGGAGGCGGGGCGGCGCGACGACCGGGCAGGTTGGAGCGAGTTGGTGCGCGAGGCGAAGGAGCCTGACACGCGGCGCTTCGATGCGGTGATCGTTTATGCGACCTCGCGGCTCTCGCGCGACCTATTTCATGCCCTCGCCTACGAGCGGGAGATGGCTCGGGCTGGCGTCGAGATCTTCTACGCGCTCACGGCCGGCGATCAGACCAGTCCCGAGGGGCGGCTGATCCGTCACATGTTCCAGGCGCTCGACCAGTTTGAGGTCGAGAAGCTGGGCCGCGAGGTGCGACGGGGGCAGACTGAGAACACGCGGCAGGGCTATCGCAACGGAGGCCGTGCGCCCTATGGCTACCGGCTCAAGCACGAGCCGCATCCCGACCCAGCCAGGGCGCGAGCCGGGGACAAGAAGTCCCGCCTCGTGGTCGACCCCGAGCAGGGACCGGTAATCGCCGAAATGTTCGAGCGCTTCCTCTCGGGCTGGGGCTACAAGGAGATCGCCAACCACCTCAACCGGCCCGGTGGACCGCCCCCTCCCACCCACGTCGACTCCAAGCGCAACACCGCTGGCAAGTGGTCGAAGAACACTCTGCGTTCGATCCTCCAGAACCACGTCTACACCGGCCGGCTCTTCTGGAACCGGCTCGACTTCCGCGCCGTCAAGCAGGGCGAGGGACCGCTGGTGCGCCGCAAACCGGAGGAGTGGGTCGAGGCCGACCGCCGTCACGAGGCGCTCGTCTCCGACGAGGTCTTCGAACGGGTGCAGGCTGAGATGGGCAGGCGCAGCCGCACGGGCGGCTCGCGCCGAACCCGCCAGCAGAAGCGCTTCTACCAGCTGCGTGGAATCGTCCATTGCTCCACCGGGCACAACCCGCTGCGCATGCACGGCAAGACGCGCAAGGACAACACCTACTACGCCTGCTGCTACCGGATCGGCTACGGCGACAAGGCGGCCGAAGCGCTCGGCCACGGCAAATGGCAGTACGTCCGTGAGGAGCCGCTGGTCAAGGTCATCGACGCCTTCTTCACCACCCGCGTCTTCGGGCCGAAGCGCCTCGATCACTTCCGCGCCCAGAGCGCCGAGCTGGCCAAGGAGCTGCACAGCGACGACGGCGAAGCCCGCAAGCGGCTCGTGCGCCAGGTCGGTGAGATCGAGCAGCGGATCGAGCGCCAGCTCGCCGCGATCGAGGCCGGCGTCGATCCCGCGGTCGTCGGCGAGCGCATCCGGGCGCTGAAGGAGAAGCGCAGCGAGGCGGAGACGGCGCTCGCGGGCCTGGCCGCCGAGGAGCGCCAGGACAGCGTTACCGACATCGATGCCGCCTGCGAGGTTCTCGACGGCATTCCCGATCTCAGCGAGGCGCTGACCAGCGCCGACCCGAAACTGCGTCGCGCCGTCTTCGACGCCTTCCGGCTTTCGGTCGAGATCGACCGCAACGCCGGCCAACTACGAGTGAAGGCGCTCGTATCGAGCGCCTTCAACGGTGTCCGCGACCTGAAGTCCTTGGTCGCTAATGAGGGAGTAGCGGGGGCAGGATTCGAACCTGCGACCTTCGGGTTATGAGCCCGACGAGCTACCTGGCTGCTCCACCCCGCGGCGTAGGGGCATGCTAGCAACGTGGGAGCGGTTGTCTCATAGAGTGGCGCCGGCATGGATGCGGGCTCTCACAGGGTGGCGGTGATCGACATCGGCTCCAACTCGACGCGGCTGCTGATTGCAGACGTCGTGGAGGGGCGGGTGACGGAGGTTGAGCGGCAGAGTCGGGTGACCCGGCTGGGCCGTGGCGTCGACCTCTCGGGGCAGCTCTCGGGCGAGGCAATCGAGGCGGCCTGCGCGGCGATCGCCGACTACATGGCGATCTGTCGGGAGGACGAGGTCGAGACGATCGACGCGATCGCGACCAGTGCGGTCCGCGACGCCTCCAACGGCAGCGCCTTCGCCGCCGAGCTGCGCGAGCGCTTCGCGCTCTCGGCCCGGGTGCTCGACGGCGAGGAAGAGGCGCGCCTCACCTACCTCGGCGCGACCTGCGAGAACTCGCCCAGCGTGCCGACGCTGGTGGTCGACATCGGCGGCGGCTCGACCGAGCTGATCGTCGGAACCGGCTCGGAGGTCGCCTTCCACGCCTCACTGCAGGCGGGCGTCGTCCGCCACAGCGAGCGCCACATCAGCGCCGACCCGCCAACCGCGCTCGAGCTCGAGGCGCTCGCCACTGACGTGCGCGGCCAGATCGAGGGCGCGATCGCCGGCCGGCCCGGCGCCAGGGCCGAGGCCGGCATCGCGGTCGCCGGCACCCCAACCTCGCTGGCCTCGATCGAGATCGGCCTCGAGCCCTACGATCCGAAGCAAGTACACGGGCATACGCTGACCCTCGGCACGATCCAGCGACTTCTCTCGCAATTGGCCTCTGCCCCACTGTCCAAACGGGCAGGTGTCACCGGTCTGCACCCCGACCGCGCGCCCAACATAGTCGCCGGGGTGGTGATTTTGGTCGAGACGATGCGCGCATTCGCCCTCGACCGCATCGAGGTCTCCGAGCACGACATCCTCTACGGCACCGCAATATCGGCTGTTTCGGCTTTGGACTGCGGATAACCCCGCATTCTCAATCAGTAGTAATTCTGTGTTCCCAAGTGGACAGCGGTGTTTCGCCGGCCCGGACATTTGGGTTAAGCATGCAACCTAACCCCCAAAACTTGGTAGGGTCAGGGTCATCGATTACGGGTAGCAGGCCCCCGGCCGGCTAGACGTATCGGACAGGCGAACAGATAATCGCCACATCGGGAAAGAGGTGGGGCATAACCACCAAAAGCCCGGTTATAGGACTCGGACGATTGCCGCATCATGGCGCCTCCCGCCGTCTGAGTCCACTAAATAAGAACTGGTCCCTGAAGACGTACCCCTGCCCGTCCTGAGGGACCAACTTGAAACGACCGCCAGCGATGGCGGTCGTTTCTTTTGTGGAAAGAAGCGGCGCCGAGCGCCTGCTCAGGCGAGGTTCGACTTGCGCGGGTAGACGACCTCGGGGTCGGTGAGGACGTTGACCAGGGTCGGCTTGCCGGATTCGAAGGCGCGCTCCAGCGCCGGCCGCAGCTCGCCCGGTTCGCGCACCAGGATCCCCTCGCAGCCGAGCGCCTCGACCATCTGCTCGTACCGGGTTTCGGGACGCAGCTCGGCGGCCACCGAGTAGCCGTAGAGGAACTTCATCGGGTGGTGCTCGAGCGCCCAGATCCCGTTGTTGCCCATCACGCCGACGATCGGCAGTCCGTGGCGGGCCATCGTGTCGAACTCGATCCCGGCGAAGCCGAAGGCGCCGTCGCCGAGCAGCAGGCAGACCTGGCGATCGGGATGGGCCAACTTGGCGCCGATCGCCTGGCCGGGCCCGGCGCCAAGGCAGCCGAAGGGCCCCGGGTCCATCCAGCAACCCGGCTGGTAGGTGTTGACGAAGCGCCCGGCGTAGGAGACGAAGTCCCCCCCATCGCCGACGACGATCGCGTCGCGCTCAAGCACTTCCCCCAGCTCTTTGTAGATCCGCACCGGGTGCAGGGGCGAGCGGCCGTCGTCGAGCTCGGCCCGCTCCCCCGCCCGCTTCTCCTCCTCGACCTTGCGCAGCTGCCCGAGCCAGGGCTCCGTGCGGCGCCCGGGCGACCCGAGCGCCTCGCGAATCGCCGCCAGGCTGGCGGCAACGTCGCCGACCAGGTCGAGCTCCGGCGCCCGGTTGGCGGTCAGCTCGTTGGGCGCCACGTCAAGCCGGATCAGCTTCGCCTCCTCGGCAATGGAGGCGCCGAAGCCGAGGCGGAAGTCGAGCGGCACGCCGATCACCAGCGCCACGTCGGCCCCGCCGAGACCGGCGCCGCGGGCGCGGCTGAAGGCAAGCTCGTGGTCGGCGGACAGGCAACCGCGACCGAGGCCGTTGAGGAAGACCGGGATCCCCAGCGCCTCGGCCAGGGCGCGAAGCTCGTCCTCTCCCCTGCCCCAGTACAAGCCGGAGCCGGCCATGATCGCCGGGCGCTCGGCCGAGGCAAGCAGCGCCGCGGCCTCCTCGATCCCCTCCGCCGGCCTGGCCTCGACCGGCGCGGGCGCGGAGATCCCTGGCTCGGCCTCGGTAAAGACGACGTCGAGCGGATAGTCGACGAAGGTCGGGCCGCCCGGCATCGCCAGGGCCAGATCGAGCGCCGCCGCCGTGCGCGCCCCGATCTCGCCCGGCTCCTTAACCGTCTGCGCCGACTTGACCAGCGGCGAGACGACCGGCACGTGATCGAACTCCTGCAATGAGCCAGATCCCCAGCGCATCTCCGGCGCCCGCCCGCCGAGCACGCAGATCGGCGAGCCGTTGGCCTGCGCCCCGGCGATCGCGCTCATGCCGTTGGTCACCCCCGGCCCCGCGGTCAGGGCGGCGACGCCGACGCCGCGCGTCGCCTTGGCGAAGCCCTCGGCCGCGAAGGCCGCGGTCTGCTCGTGGCGGACGTCGACGATCTCAATGCCCTCGGCCTTGCAGCCGTCGTATATAGAGAACAGGTGTCCCCCAGAGAGCGTGAAGAGGTGCGTGACCCCCCTCGACTTCAGCGCTTTCGCGACGATCCTTCCGCCATGCTCCATTGTTTGAGCCTATAGGCAGACCACGGCTACGATCAGCTTGCCCGGGTGGCGAAATTGGCAAAAGCGGCGCCCTTAAAAGGCGCTGCCCCACTGGGGGGCTTGCGGGTTCGAATCCCGCCCCGGGCATTTTGTTGAGTTTGGGTTTCTAAATCCGCGCTAAAAAGTGCCGAGAGACCGCAACTACGCCGCTGCTACGGTGTCCTTGAGCTAGAAGACAAACGCCTTCCCTGGTTCGGAGGATTCACTTGGAGGCTTCAGCTCTTACACATGCCAGTCGCCGCGGACTACTCGCCCGGCGCTCGCCGCTGCTCAAACTTCAGGGAGACGAGCACCTGATCGCGATGGCCCGCGCCGGCAACCCCGGTGCCTTCGAGGCGATCGTCGACCGCTACCAGGGGCGGCTGCTCGGCTTCTGTCGCCAGATGCTGGGCTCCACCGAGGACGCCGAAGACGTCCTGCAGGAGGTCTTCGTCAACGCCTACCGGGCGATGCTGGCCGACGAGCGCGAGATCAACCTGCGCCCGTGGCTCTACCGGATCGCCCGCAACCGCTCCCTCAACCACCTGCGCAAACCAACCGCCGACTCGCAGGAATCGATGGACATGGTCCCCGAAGTCGACGCTGCCTCGACCGCCGAGAAGGTCCACAACCGCGAGGAGTTCCGCCAGCTGCTGACCGATGTCGGCAAGCTTCCCGAGACCCAGCGCTCGGCGCTGCTGCTGCGCGAGATGGACGCGATGTCCTACGAGGAGATCGCCCAGGCGATGGAGACCAGCGTGCCCTCGGTCAAGTCGCTGCTGGTGCGGGCGCGGATCTCGCTCGCCGAGGCGAGCCAGGCGCGCCAGCTCACCTGCGGCGAGGTGCGGCTCGACCTCGCCGAGGCCGCCGAGGGGCTGCGCAAGCTCTCCGGCCCGGTCCGCCGCCACGTTCGCGACTGCGAAGAGTGCAAGGACTTCCGCTCTCAGCTGCGCTCCAACGACAAGGTGCTCGCGGCCCTGGTGCCGGTCGGGCCCATCGTTGCGCTGAAGGGCCTGATCGCTTCAAAGCTTGGCCTGGGAGGTGCCGGCACGGGAGGTGCCGCGACCGCCACGGGGGCCGGCGCCACCGGCGCCGGGGCGGTCGGCAGCGTTGGCGCCGCGCTCAGCTCCGGCGGTGCCGCCGGCGGTCTTGGCGGCCTCGGCGGCGCGGTCGGCGGCGCGATCGGCACCAAGGCCGTCGCCGGTGTGGTCACCGCGGCCGTCCTCACCGCGGGCGCGGTCGAGGTCAAGCAGCAGACCGAACCAACTCCGGTCAATCAGCCGGCCACGATCTCCCATGTCACCCACCAGACCCCGCCTCTCGCCAGCATCGCGCCGGCCCAAAGCGCCGTCGTCGCCTCCACTCAAACGGAGGCGGCCGCTGTCGAAGCTGCTCCCGTCCCGGTCGAACCGGCCCCGGTCGCAGCCGAACTGCCGGATGAAGTCGCCGCGGAACCGCCCGTGACGGACGAAGTCACCGCCTCCGGCGGCAGCGAAGCGCCCGAAGCCACGGCGGATGAGCAAGCCGCTGCCGGCATCGGTGGCGCCACCCCGTCAGCTGGCGTAGCGGGCGCTCCCGCGGGAGCCGGAACCGGCACCGTCGTCGTCACCGTCGGCGGCAGCGGGTCGGCCCCGGCCGCCGCCGCACCGCCGGCCGAAACCACGCCGCCGCCCCCGCCGCCGGCCGCCGAAAGCCCGGCTCCGGTCGAAGAAACGCCGCCCGCTTCCCCGGGCACCGGCGAAACCTCTGAATCCGAATCAGAAGTCGAAGCCGCGGTCGAAGGCTGAGCGCCCTCGCCCGAGCGGTCGCTCGGCCCGCTCTACTGCAGGCCGATCACCTTGAGCCGGCGCATCAGTGCGGTGCCGGCGAACTTGCGCGTGTCGGCGAGTGAGTAGCCGAAGACTTCGTAGTCCTCGTCCGGCGGCGCCCAGGGCGGTGAGAGCACTCCGTCTGCCACCGGCAGCGACTCCTCCAGGGTGCGCTGGATCGCCCGTTTGTAGCGCTCGTCCTCGTGCGCCTTCTCGCGCAGGAAGACCGAGCCGAAGGCGACGTGGCGATGCTCGTCGCGAGCGACGTTCTGGAAGCCCTTGACGAAGCCCGGCAGCGTCCCCTCGCTTTCGTTGTAGTCCATGATGAAGTGCTGGCCGGTGAGGGCGAGCATTCCCTCGATCACCATGTGGTAGATCGTCACCGCCTCGACCAGGGCCTCGGTGTCCTCCGGTTCGACCGCGAGCCGGTCGGTGCGCTGCTTCAGCATCTCGTCGAAGAGGCGGCCGAAGTTCTCGTTGAGGTGCTCGGAGGTCTGTACCAGCATCTCCGAGAGCTGGTCTGACTCGAGCACGCCGACCTCGCGGTAGAAGCGCTCGAAGAAGCGCACGTGGCGGGCCTCGTCGGCGATCTGAGTGCAGAGGAAGATGCGCTGCTCCTCGGTCGGCGCCGCGCGCATGATCGGCCCCAGCTCCTCGGCCACCTTCTGCTCGCCGATGAAGAAGGAGGAGAGCCCGTACATGCGCTGGAAGCGCTCCTCCTCGTCGAACTGCTCGTTCCACTGTTCGCGGTCAACGCTGAAGTCGAGCTCCTGGGTCTGCCACTGCTGGCGCTCCCAGAGCAGGTAGAGCTCCTCGTAGGTGAGCAGCTTGATCTCGGCGGTGCGGTCGGCCGCCTCGTTCAGGGCCGGATCGGCGGTCGCCTGGAAGTCGGCGCGCCCGGTCCGGGTCTCTGTCCCGGATGCCTCAGTGGTTCCCATCACTGCTCTCCTCGCAATCCGGTGCAACGTTTTTCGGTCTCACGAGAGCCGAAAAGCGTTGCACCCGGCTGGGTTCTGCGGTCCGAGCGAGACTAGCAGCGGCCTGGCTGCTCAGCCAGTCGTGTGCGACTGGCCCGGCTCGAGCACGACCACGGTCGAGGAGGTCTTGGCCTCGACCTCGGATTTGAACGCCGCCGTGTCGGTCTTGATCGGCGGGAAGGTGTCGAAATGCATCGGGATCACGGTGCCGGCGCCGACGAGCTCGGCGGCGACCGCGGCGTCGTGGCGATCCATCGTGTAGTGGCCACCGATCGGCAGCAGCGCAATGTCGACCGGGTTGCGCTCGGCGATCAGCTTCATGTCGCCGAACAGGCAGGTGTCGCCGGCGTGGTAGACGGTGACGCCGCCGAGATTGATCGAGCAGGCCCGCCGCGGTGCCGATGACCGTGCCCGAGGTCGGGCTGAAAGGCGCCTCGCCCGAGCCCGGGAGCGTGCTGGTGTGCCAGGCGGGCACCAGCTTGACCCAGCCCCAGTCGAAGCGCACGGTGCCGCCGAGGTTGGGGTCATAGACCTTCTCCACGCCCTGCTCTTCGAGCCAGTTGGCGATCTCGACGATCGGCGACGCACTCGGCGCCGCTGCGGGTGGCGACGCCGACGGCGTCGGCCATGTGGTCGGCGTGGCCGTGGGAGATGAACAGATGGGTCGGGTCGACTTCCTCGCCGCTGGTGCACCGCGGCCGGGTTGTTGGGCTTGAGAAACGGATCGATCAGGACCCTGGCGTCGCCCTCGCTCAGTTCAAAGCATGAATGGCCGTGGAATTTGATCTCCATCGCTCAGCCCTCTCCTTCGTCGTTCTCGGTTTCGTTCAGCTCTCCATGCAGTGCCCAGCCGACGGCAACCCCAACCATCATTCCCATCCTCGCCTCCTCGGCGAGCAGCGACCCGCACCGCGGTGATCCGCTCGCTCGGGGTCGGGCACCGTCGCCGCCTTCAGCGTCTCGGCCTCGTGCGACTCGCCGAACCAGCCGCCCTCGGCGAGCGCCGCGGCGAGGACCTTCTGCAGCTGCGGCGCCGCGCGGGCGACGATCCGCTCGGCCTCGGCGAAGCGCTCGGCATCGGCCAGCCGCTCGATCGCGGCGTCGAGTTGCTCATCGGTCGGCACGACGGAGCCTAGTCATCGCCACCGGAGGCGTGACTTCCCACTTACTCGCGCATAGCGCGAAGAAACAGGAAGTCACCGTTTAGCGGTCGCGCAGAGTGGCGGCCGCGAGGCCGGCAAGGCCGCCGACCGCGCCGCCGATCAGGCCGGCGAAGGGGTCGGCGGTGGAGGTCGAAGAGCGGCAGGGCGAGCAGGACCGCGGCGGCGACCACGACGCCGATCACGTCGTAGTCCTCGTCGATCGCGTGGTGGGCCTCGGCGCGCCGGATCGCGAACCAGGCGGCGACCGCGCCCAGCGCCATGCCGTTGCCGCCGGCGATCACCTCGATGTCGCCCTGGGCGTTGGCGATCCCGCCGGCGACGAGCATTCCGAGCGAGCCGCAGGCGACCAGCAGCAGCGCCGTCGGCGCGCGTGCCGAGGCGCCGCTCGAGGCCGGTGCCGAAGATCGCCAGGCCGACCGCGACGACGAAGAGGTAGCCGACGTCGACGTAGGCGAAGGGCGCGGTGAGGAAGCGCCACCACTGGTCGTCGAGCGGCACGACCAGGCCGCCGAAGCTGCCGAGCGGCGTCGCCGGTCGCCTTCTGCACCAGCAGCAGGATGGCCGAGCCGAGGATCACGGCGATCGTCGCGTAGGGGCGGAACGGGCCGGCGTCGGCGCGCGGCGGCGGCGGCGTGATCCGGCAGCCGTTCGCGCCGCCGCGGCTTCGCCTCCAGGCCGTCGCCGCGCCGTTCCAGCTTCGGCGCCCGCTTGCGCAGGCGGGCGCCGCAGTAGGGGCACTCGGTTACGTAGGGACTGACCTCCGAGCCGCAGTTCTTGCAGATGACGCTGAGCTCAGTCTCGCTCATGGTCATCCGAGGATAACCGCCCGCCGCTAGCGCTCGCGAGCGCGGCGCCGATGACATACTGCCGAGACACCCGTCTTCGGGACCAGGAGGAAAACAGCGTGGAGTTGAAGAGCCTGACCGAGCAGAAATCGCTGCTGGCGACCCTGGCCCCCGGCAAACGAGCCCGCCTGCGCCGCCTGCTCTTCGAGTTCGGCCCCGGCAACGGCACCCTGATGCTGCTGCCGATCGACCAGGGCATCGAGCACGGCCCGCGCGACTTCTTCCCCAACCCCGCCTCCAAGGACCCCGACTACCAGTTCCGGCTCGCCGCCGAGGCCGGCTACTCGGCCCTCGCCTGCCAGATCGGCATGGCGACCAAGTACTACCCCGACTACGCCGGCCAGGTGCCGCTGATCCTCAAGGTCAACGGCAAGACCGACATCCCCTCCTCCGCCCAGGCCTTCTCGTCCTGCAACGCCAGCGTCGAGGACGCGGTGCGGCTCGGCGCCGACGCGGTCGGCTACACGCTCTACGTCGGCTCGCCGCGCCAGGACGAGGACCTCGCCCAGCTGCGCCAGGTGCGCCAGGACTGCGACCGCTTCGGCATGCCGCTGGTCGTCTGGTCCTACCCGCGCGGCGAAGCGGTCGACGCCAAGGGCGGCGCCGACTCCTTCTACGCGATCGACTACGCGGCGCGGATGGCGATGGAGATGGGCGCCGACGTGGTCAAGCTCAACATGCCGAAGATCAACCCGGACAAGGACAAGGACGCGCCGGCTCCCTACAACGAGATGCAGGTCGACGAGGCCGAGGCGATCCGCCAGTGCGTCGAGTCGGCCGGCCGCTCGCTGGTCGTGCTCTCCGGCGGCTCCAAGGTCGACGACGAGACCGTCCTCACCCACACCCGCGAGATCATGGAGGCGGGCGGCTCCGGCGTGATCTTCGGCCGCAACGTCTGGCAGCGCGAGTGGAACGACGCGCTGGAGATCATCGCCCAGATCAAGGAGACGCTGCTCGCCAGCGTGCGCCGTATCCCGTAGCGCCGGGGGCGAGACGAGCCCGCTGCCGGGCGCTTGGTGACGGTCGGATGGCAGGCGCGAGGCGGCTCGGCAGCATGGTGCTGCTGACGGTCGCCGCTCTGCTGATCCTGCGGCCGTGGGAGGCGGCGGGCCGAGGCGCGGGCCTGCCGCGGCGCGGCGCCTTTGTGGTGCGGGCCGTCGACGGCGACACGATCGAAGTGCGGATCGGGGGGCGGGCGAGGACGTGCGCTATATCGGCGTCGACACGCCGGAGACGGTCAAGCCCGACACGCCGGTGCAGTGCTTCGGGCCGCAGGCATCGCCTTCAACCACCGTCTGGTCGAAGGCCGCCGGGTGCGGCTCGTCTTCGGCGTCGAGCGCCGCGACATCTACGGCAGGCTGCTCGCCTACGTCTACCTGGGCGCGGCGCTTCGTCAACGCGATCCTGGTCCGGCGCGGCCTCGCCCGCCCGCTGACGATCCCGCCCAACGACCGCTACGCGCCGCTCTTTCGGCGCCTGGCGCTGCGGGCGGCGCGGGCCGGACGCGGGCTCTGGGGCGCCTGCTGAGCCGGACTCCGTCGTGACCGATCGCACATTTCCTCCCCCTGCAAGCGCTCGTGCGCCTTTGCTACGGTCCCCCGCGGCCCCCGGGCCACCCACTCTATGCGAATGCGTCAAAGCATCTCCCAGTTCGAGTCGGCCTTCGAGCAGGAGACCATCCTGGAGCGCCGCCGGCGCGAGCAGCTGCGCCGCCGCGCCGCCAACCGCTCGCGGGCGCGCCGGATCATCCGCAGCGAGCAGGCGGGCAAGGTGCGTTTCAGCGTCCTCGCCGTCTGCCTCACGGTCACCGTCGTCGTCGTCGTCGTCTCGATGTTCGAGGCGCTCGGCTTCCTGATGGCCTAGCGGCCCTGCCTACGACCGCCCCGGTTGAATAGACTCGCGCGCCGATGGCAAGACGCTCACTGAAGCCACAGCTGAACCAGATCCGCGCCTGGGTCCGGCAGGGCCGCACCGACGCCTGGATCGCCCACCAGCTCGAAGTCAGCACCTCGGAGCTGCGCGAGTTCCGCAAACAGCACGGGTTCACGCCCGACGAGGAGGACGCGGGCGCCGGCGAAGTCGATCTCCGCGACGAGATCGAGGCCGAGATCGAGGCGGCCACCGCCGAGGAGGCGAGGCCGAGGAGGCCGAGGAGGACGAGCCGGAGTCCGAGCGGAGGCCGAGGAGCGACGACGAGGAAGAAGCCGAGGAGCTCGGATGCGGGACGGCGAGCGGCCCAAACGGCGCCGCCGCCGCGGACGCCGCGGCGGTCGCGGGCGCCGCAAAGAGCTCGAGGCAAGCTTCGACCACGGCGAGACCGACGGCTACGGCCTCTGGCTCGATCCCTCGGTCAAGGACAACCCCGTGTACGCCGAGCATTGGGCGGGCAAGCGGGAGGTCACGGTGCGGATCGACGCCGACCAGATCGTGATCCGGCGGGCCGGCGAGCCTGAAGACGCCGAAGACTCCGACGACTGAGCGACGCCGAGGCCTGACGGACTCGAGGCTGCGGGCCAGCAGGCCTTCGCTCAACTTTTTCGGTGGAGCGTCGCGGGCTGGCGCCTCCTAGCGTGCTCGACGAAAAAGTACAAGACGTCAGACCTACTGAGATCGAGCTCTTGGGCGTGTCGGGGACCCGGTGCAGCGGGGCGTTGGCTGGGCCGCAGGCTGGATGGGTCCAGCGTGCCCTGGAGCTTCCAGATGGTGACGGGGCCGCTCGTGCTGATGGGACTTGCTGCTGGGTCATCGCGGAGCCAGCTGGCCTCCGGGGAGGGGATTGGGTTGCCTGGTGTGGAGGAAGTTGAGGAAGGGGGTGGTGACCAGGTAGTCGAGGTCGGCGGCGTTTACGGCGGTGCGGAAGGCCTTGCAGGTGGGGATCGCGTTGTAGGCGCCGTGGGGGCCCTTTTCGCCGAGGTAGAGGACGTGGTTGGAGAGGTCGGTGCCGTAGAGGCCGTAGCTGAGGAAGCCGGCGGTGGTGCCGGCGAGGCCGATGCGGGCGTTGCGCTTGTCGCGGGCCCACTGGTAGGCGGGGTCGAGGTGCATGCCGGGGATCTTCCGAGGCGGCGGCGAAGCGGGCATCCAGGTAGTGGCGCTGGAGGGGGTAGCCGAGGGCTAGGACAGAGGACGAGGGCGGCGAAACTGCTGAGGACGAGGGACGCGTCCGGCCGGCGGGTCCTGTCGCGGCATTGGCCCCCCCACCCCCTCCGGTCGCTAAAGCGTCCTCGGGGTGGGCCCCCCTACCGCGCCACCCGCCGGCACGAGGCGCCGTAGCCAGGCCGATCGGCGGCAGAGCCAGATCAGGGCCGCCGGTAGGACCACGAGGACGAAGGCCAGGGGGAGGCCGAAGATGCGGGCGGGTCGCGCAAAGCGGCGTCGGAGCGGTCCGTGACGACGAGGACCGCCGAGCAGGGCTGCGAGGAGGGTCCATTCGCGCCAGCCGTCAGGCGGCGGATGGCGAGCGGGGAGCAGGACGACGCCGAGGAGGAGCGGGGGGATGGCGTAGCGGATGTTGATGCCGAAGCCGACTGGGGCGCCGTCGGCGCCGGCGGCGCTGAGGGGGGTGAAGAGGTAGGCGAGCAGGCCGAAGAGGGCTACGGCGCCGGACCAGCGGAGGACGGTGTCGCGGCCGCGCAGCGAGGGCCAGCAGGCCGCCGGCCACGGCGGCGAGGATCACCAGGGGCCAGAGGGCGCCGAAGGCCTGGTGCAGGCCGGGCTCGAAGTAGTGGCGCCAGACGCCGGTGTCGGTCGCGTAGTGGACGATGTTGAAGTTGGGCCGGCCTTCCTGCAGGCGCTCGGGGTGCGGCAGTGAGATCGGGCCGATGCCGGTCGCCTGCGGCAGCGGGTTGCCGGCGACGATCAGGTTGCGCAGGTACCAGTAGCCGCCGCCGAGCAGGGCTGGGACGAACCACCAGCCGAAGGTGTCCAGCGGCGCCCGGGGGCGCGAGGACGATCACTGCGAGCGTCAGGGCCGCCGCCATAGCCACAGCAGTCGACTTGGTGCCTACTGCGAGGCCGGTGGCAAGGCCCGGCCGCGGCGACGGGCGGCGGCGGCCGCGCGGGCCTGACGCGCGGGTCGGCGCGCGGGTCCTGCGTGGGGGAGGGGGGCCTGCGGGCAGTCCACGGGCTGTCCTCGACCCCCCTCCACGCCACCCGCGCGAGACACGCTCCAGCGGTGACGAGAATCGCTGCAGCTGCAAGGAGCAACGCCGCAGCGACAAGGTCGTTCTTGGCTGCTCCCGGCTCCCGAACTACCAGCGTGTGGCACTCGAGGACGATCGCGGCGGCTACGACGGTTAGGTGGCCTCGGCCGTAGGGGCGGCCGATGCACCAGGCAGCTAGGAAAGCCAGTGCCAAGGAAGGCGAAGTTCAGGAACAGGGACAGCGTGTCGCGATGCGTCAGCAGGATGCCGGTGGCGTGCAGGAGCTCGGAGTTCTGCGGGTAGAACCAGTTCGTGAAAACGGTCTCCGTGTAGTGCAGCCCCGTCATGGAGTGGCTCTGCACCATGTCTGCTGCGAAGGGCATGTGGTACCAGAGCGAGTCGAAGTTGAAGATGCCTCGGTCCAGCGCGTCCTTGGTCGTCAGCCCCCAGTGCGCAAAGACCAAGCCGACGACGCCCACGGTGACGATCCAGGCAGCCAAGACCAAGCGCTGCCGCCGGCGGGTGGCGCTGTCGGGGGGCCCGCCCCTGAGGAAGCTTTAGCACCGGAGGGGGTGGCGGGGTCCCCTGCGGCGACAGGACCCGCCGGTCGGCAGCGCGCGCGCAGCTATCGCGATCAACAACGAGCGCCGACGAAGACCCAGGCGTAGAAGAGGCCAAAGGTCCCCAGGATCTCTCCCAGCCAGATCAGCAGGGCGATGGCGAGGATCGACTCGACGAGGCGGGCCGGGGCGCCCTCCCAGGCGGCATCAGCCTCCCGCGCAGCCGGTACGCCGTGAATCCGACCGAGCGCCCGACAGCCACCAGCGCCAGGGCGCTGAGGACGTAGGACCCGGCGCTAACCACCGTCCCTCCCGTTCCGGTGCGCTTTATGCCGCACCGGGTGCAAAAGGCGCACCGGAAGGGGTTGGCGCGGCTGGGGCGGCTAGAGGCCGCGGACTACGAGGGGGGTCTCTTCTGGGGCGACCATGCCCTGGGCGCGGGCCTTGGCGTCGAGCGTGAGCGGGTCGTCGGCGTGCTGGACGCGCCAGTGCAGGCGGGTGTTTTCGTGCTGGGCTTCGTGCAGCTCGACTCGCGCCGCGGTCGTCGCCGTGTAGGTCTTGACGAAGTCGATCACCGGGTTGAGGTAGGAGTAGAGGACGGCGAAGAGGACCAGGGTGAGGGCGATGCGGCCGACACGATCCCAGTGGATCCGGCTGGCGCCACGGCGGGCGGCCGGTTTGCGTCGGGCTGCGGGTTTGCGTGCCGGTGAGCGGCGTTTGGCAGTGGCAGCGGGCGTTTCCTCGCCTGAGCACGTGCTGCCATGCCCGGTCCTACGCGGCCGAGCCCCGCTTTCCTTCACTAGCGGACCGTTGGTGGAACGCCTGCAAGCCGGGGAAAACGCGCTGCGGCGCCCAGTTCCTCCTCGATCCGGAGGAGGCGGTTGTACTTGGCGACGCGGTCGGAGCGCGAGGGGGCGCCGGTCTTGATCTGGCCGGCGCCGGTGGCGACGGCGAGGTCGGCGATCGTCGTGTCCTCGGTCTCGCCGGAGCGGTGGGAGATAACCGCGGTGTAGCCCGCGTCGGCGGCGATCCGGATCGCCTCCAGGGTCTCGCTCAGCGTGCCGATCTGGTTGACCTTGACCAGGATCGAGTTGCCGACGCCGAGCTCGATGCCGCGCTTGCAGGCGTTCGGGGTTGGTGACAAAGAGGTCGTCGCCGACCAGCTGCACCTTCTCCCCCAGCTTCTCGGTCAGCAGCTTCCAGCCGTCCCAGTCCTCCTCGTCCATGCCGTCCTCGATCGAGAGGATCGGGTAGCGCGAGCAGGCGTCCTCCCAGTAGGAGGCCATCTCCTCCGGCGAGAGCGAGCGGCCCTCGTGCTCGAGCACGTAGGCGCCGCCCTCGAAGACCTCGCTGGTCGCCGGGTCGAGGGCGATGAAGACGTCCACCCCGGGCTCATAGCCCGCCGCCTCGACGCCCGCGAGAACGGCCTGCAGCGCCGCCTCATTGGACTCCAGGTTGGGCGCGAAGCCGCCCTCGTCGCCGACCGCCGTCGCGTGGCCGGCGGCCGCCAGGCTCTTCTTCAGCGCGTGGAAGACCTCGGTCCCTACCCGCAGGCACTCCGAGAAGCTGCTCGCCCCGGCGGGCACCACCATGAACTCCTGGAAGTCGACCGAGTTGTCGGCGTGGGCGCCGCCGTTGAGCACGTTCATCATCGGCACCGGCAGCAGGCTCGGCTCCTCGCCGCCGTAGAGCCTCGCCAGGTAGCGGAAGAGCGGCTCGCCGGCGAGCATCGCGCTTGCCTTGGCCGCCGCCAGAGAGACGCCAAGAATCGCGTTTGCGCCGAGCCGGCCCTTGTTCGGGGTGCCATCGAGCTCGATCATCCTGGCGTCCAACCCGGCCTGATCGTCTGCGTCGAAACCCTGCAGCGCCGCCGCGATCTCGCCGTTGACGTTGGCGACCGCGGCCGCGACGCCCTTGCCCGCCCAGGCATCGCCGCCGTCGCGCAGCTCGACCGCCTCGAACTCGCCGGTGGAGGCGCCTGAGGGCACGGCGGCGAGGCCGCGCGCGCCGGACTCGAGGCCGACTTCGGCCTCGACGGTCGGGTTGCCCCGGGAGTCGAGGATCTGGCGGGCGTGGATCGATGCGATGGCGCTCACGGGCGCGCATCCTATTCAGTCAGGCGGCGCTGCGAGAACTCTCGGGCGCGGCCTATTCGCCGGGGGTGCCGGGCACAGCGCCACCCGGAATTCCGCCCGGGATTTCGCCTTCGGGCGCGGCGCCTTCTTCAAGCCCCGCCGGGCGCGGCCGCTGGGCGAGTTTCTGCCCTTCGCGGTTGAGCGGGCTGATCGTGCCGGGCTGGGCCGGTTTGATCGAGGGGACCGGCGCCGGACACGCTTCCGGGGCTTTTTTCGGGTTCGCTTCGTAGCAAGCTTCGTCGGCTTCGGCCGGACGGCCGCTGGCCTTGTAGTTGGAGCAGCGCGCGATCACGTAGCCCGAGGCGCAGAAGGTGCGGGACTGCCACTTGGTCCCGTAGTGCTGGACGAAGGCGGCGAAGGTCTGCTGTTTTGCCTGTTCGGCGAGCTGGGTGCTGATCTGCGACTTGGCTTCGTCGAGCGATTGGACCTTCTCCGGGGTGATCTTCATCACCTCGAAGACCGTGTAGGTCTTGCCTTCCTTCAGCGGCCCTTCCAGTTCGCCCTGCTCGGCGGAGAAGACTTCGGCTTCGAGCGGTTCCTGCAGGGTTCCCGAGCCTTCGGTGACGGCCGACTGCAGCCCACCGGTGCTTTTGGTCGTATCGACGGAGTACTTCTTCGCGACCTTTTCCCAGCTTTTGTTCGAGTCGTCTTTTTCGAGCGCGGCCTTTGCTGCTTCGACCTTTGTCTTGTCCGGGTTCTTGATCACGCGGATGTCGCGCGATTCCGGCGTCGTGTACTGACTCGACTTGGCGGCTTCGTAGTAGTCCTTGATTTCGCTGTTGCTGGGGATCGGCGCTTCTTCAGTGACCTGAGTCCTGGATCTGTTCACTGAGCATCTGGATCGTCACCCGCGTATTGACGTCCGCCTCGGTGAAGTGCGCTTCTTTGAGGAATTCCTTGTACTGCTGTTCCGTTTTGAAGGCTTTGTCCTTCAGTTTTTTTAGTTCTTCGCCGACTTCTTTCGGCGTCACCGAGATGCCCATTTCGGCGGCCTGGCCTTGGATCCAGATCGAGTCGAGCACGTTGCCGAGCGCCGCTTCCTGCAGTTCTTCGTAATTTTTGTCGCCCGGTTTGGGGACCGGCGTGACTTTTTTTCAGCGGCGGCCTGGACCAGCGCGTGCTTGTACTGCGCTTCCGTGACCGGGCTGAGGCCGTCCGGCGCGTCTTCGACCACCGCTACGGAGCCGGAGGGGACGCTGGGGTTGCCGATCCCCTGGGCGATCGCGAAGATCACGAAGAGCAGGATCAAGAGCGCGGCGAAGCCGAGCAGCGCAAGGCGCTGTAGCCCGACCGACTTCCCTCCCTTGGCGCTGAAGCGTGCCACCGATCGGGCAGCATAAATCAAATGCTCGGAGAGGGGGGGCGCGCTCAACCGCTCAGGCTCGCCTCGGCCGCCTCGGCCTGGGCCCGCTTCGCCTCACGAATCGCCTCGGCGATCGCCAGCACCGCGGCCAGGCGCTCCTCCGGCTCGTCGGGAACGCGGATCGCCGCGGTCTGCTCGCGCCACTCATAGAGCGCCCCCTCGAGCTTCTCCCTGAAGACGCCGGCGGCCTCGGAGTCGAGCTCGACCCCGGTGACGCTGAGCCGGCCGCCGCGGAACTCGACGCTGCGCGCGCCCGCCAGGCCGAGCTCGATCCGGGCCCGCTGCAGGGCGAGCAGGTTCTCCGCCTGCGGCGGCGGCTCCCCGAAGCGGTCGCTGATCTCATCGCGGATCGCCCGCAGCTCGCCCGGCTCGCGGGCGGCGGCGATGCGGCGGTGGACGTCGATCTTGGCCGCCTCGAAGGGGATGAACGAGGCCGGCAGGTAGGCGTCGACGGGAACGTCGAGCCGCACCGGTTCGGGCGCCTCCTCCCCACCCGCGGCCTCCTGCGCCGCGCCGACCGCCTCGTCGATCATCTGGCAGTAGAGCTCGAAGCCGACCGCGGCGACGTGGCCGGACTGCTCCTCGCCGAGCAGGTCGCCGGCGCCGCGGATGTCGAGGTCGCGCATCGCGATCTTGAAGCCGGAGCCGAGCTCGGTGTGGTCGGCGAGGGTCGAGAGCCGGGCCGCCGCGTCCTCCGTAAGCGCCTCGGCCGAGGGGTAGAGCATGTAGGCGAAGGCGCGCTCGCGAGAGCGCCCGACCCGACCGCGGATTTGGTAGGCCTGGGAGAGGCCGAGCTGGTCGGCGCGCTCGACGATCAGGGTGTTGGCGCTGGGGATGTCGAGGCCGGACTCGATGATCGTCGTCGTCACCAGGCAGTCGGCGTCGCCGCGCAGGAAGCCGAGCATCGTGTCCTCGAGCTTTTTCTCGTCCATCTGCCCGTGCGCTTCGAGGAAGCGGGCGCCCGGGATCAGGCCGCGCAGCCGCTCGACCACCTCGGGCAGCGAGTCGATCCGGTTGTGCAGGAAGAAGGCCTGGCCGCCGCGCTCGAGCTCGCGGTTGATCGCCTTGGCGACGAGATCCTCGTCGTAGGGGCCGACGTAGGTGCGGACCGGGCGCCGCCCCTCGGGCGCGGTCTCGATCGTCGAGATGTCGCGCAGGCCGGCCAGGCTCATCTGCAGGGTGCGCGGGATCGGCGTCGCCGAGAGCGCCAGCACGTCGACCTTGAGCTTGAGCTGGCGCAGCAGTTCCTTCTGCTTGACCCCGAAGCGCTGCTCCTCGTCGACGATGACCAGGCCGAGGTCCTTGGCGCGGACGTCGCGCGAGAGCAGCCGGTGGGTGCCGATCAGGATGTCGACCTTGCCCGCCTCGAAGCCGGCCAGCACCGCTTTCACCTCGGCCGGCTTGCGCAGCCGCGAGATCCCCTCGACGACGAAGGGCAGGTCGGCGAGGCGCTCGCGGAAGGTGCCGAAATGCTGCTGGGCGAGGATCGTCGTCGGCACCAGCATCATCACCTGCTTGCCGTCGGCGGCGGCCTTGACCGCGGCGCGCAACGCCACCTCGGTCTTGCCGAAGCCGACGTCGCCGCAGACCAGGCGGTCCATCGGCTGGTCGGCCTCCATGTCCCCCTTGACCGACTCGATCGCTTCCACCTGGTCGGCGGTCTCGCGGTAGGGGAAGGCGGCCTCCATCGTCATCTGCCACTCGCCGTCGGGCTCGAAGGCGTGGCCCTTGCGGGTCCGTCGCTCGGCGTAGAGGTTGAGCAGCTCCCCGGCCAGGGCGCCGGCCGCTTTGCGCGCCCGCGCCTTCATGTTCTGCCAGCGTTTGCCGCCCAGGGCCGAGAGCGAGGGTTCGCCGCCGGCGCCGACGTAGCGGCTCAGCTTGGCGAGCTGGTCGACGGGGACGAAGACGCGGTCCTCGCCCTTGTATTCGAGGTAGAGGTAGTCGCGGGTGACGCCGCCTACCTCGCGCGTCTCGAAGCCGGCGAAGCGGGCGACGCCGTGGTCCTCGTGGACGACGTAGTCGCCGACCCGCAGGTCGCTGAAGGCGAGGCGGCCGCGGGCGGCGCCGGGGGCGCGGGCTTCGGCCTGGCGGCGGCGATGGACGAGGCGGCGAAAGGGGTAGACCGCAAGCCGCAGCTCGGGGCTGATGAAGCCCTCGCGCAGGCGGGCCTCGGCGAAGGTGAGGGCGGGCTTGGGCGAGACTCGGCCGCCTTCGAGCAGGGCCGCGTCGAGACGGTCGAGGCCGTAGCGGGCGCGCTCGGCCTCGCCGCGGTCGTCGAAGGCGACGACCGTGCGGTAGCCGGAGCGCACCTGCTTTTCCAGCTCCGCCTCGGCCTCTTTGACGCTGCGCGCCGGCGACTCGGCGCGGGCGGCGCGGAAGGCGCTCTCGTCGTCGTCGCTTGCGGTACGGAAGGCGAGCGAGGCGCGGGCGGCGAGCGGCTCGGCGACGTCGACGTAGAGCCGGCGGGCGTCCTCGGCGTGCATCGCCGTCGTCGCGTCGTCCCAGTGGTCGCGCAGGGCCGGCTCGATCTCCTCGGCGGCGGCGAGGATCACCGCGGCCTCCTCGGGGACCAGATCCAGCGGCGCCCCGAAGTGCTCCAGCGGCAGCGCCTCGGCGAGGCTCGGCGCCTCGCGGCCCTCCTCCTCGGCCTCCATCGCCGCCAGGGCGGCGATTTCGCGGTGCTCGGCGTCGAGCTCGGCCGCCGGCGCCAGCTCGACCCGCTCGGCGTCGCCGAGCGAGCGCTGGGTGAAGGTCGAGAACCAGCGCATCGACTCGACCTCGTCGCCGAAGAGCTCGATCCGCACGGCGCGCTCCTCGGTCGCGCCGTAGACGTCGAGGATGCCGCCGCGCACGGCGAACTGTCCGCGCTGCTCGACCTGCTCGACCCGTTGGTAGCCGGACCCGTCGATGTCGCGGGCGACCTGCATCAGGTCGATTTCCCCGTCACTTGCGATCGCGAAGCCGGCCGGGCGCAGCGATGCGTCCGGAACGGCCTCGGCGAGGGCGGTGGCGCTGGCGACGACCACCGCGTCGGGCTCGCGACCGAGCGCGTCGAGGGCGTCGATCCGCAGCCCGACCAGGTGCGGGGGCGGGTTCACGTGGGAGGCGAAGCCGGTGCCGCGCGAGGGATAGAGGCGGACGCGGCGCGGCGCCAGGTAGGCGCGCAGATCGGCGGCGAGGTCGCGGGCGGAGCGGTCGTCGGGGCTGACCAGCAGCGCCGGGCGCCCGGCGAGCCCGCGCTCGTCCTCGAGGATCGCCGCCAGCAGCAGCGGCCGCAGCATCGAGGAGGCCGGGACGTCGAGTGCCTCTCCGGCGGCGGCCGCATCGCGCACGCGGCCGGTGAGCGCGTGGACGCGCTCGTTCTCGGCGGCAAGCTCGATCAGGGGACGGAGGGACATCGGGCTCGCCATAATCGCACTGGCTGAAACTGAGGAGCACATCTGAGGGAGTGATCGCCGAGGATCCAGAGCGCGGGCGCTGGGTCTCACTGCCGCAAGCCGGCGACTTGCTGAGCCTGCTCGCCCGCGGCGCCGAGGGCCGAGAGGAAGTCGAGAGCCAACTCGAGGATGGCTCACCCGCCGACCCGGCCACCGCCGGGCTCCCCTTCGCGCCGCGCTCGATGCGCGCCTTCAGCCTCTGGCCCTCGCACTACGAGGGCTCGGCCCGGATGCTGGTCAAGCGCTTCTTCCCCGCCCCGGTGCAGAAGGCCGCAGCCGGCTTTGAGCGCCTCAGCGGCCGGACCTTCCCGCCCTTCAAGCCCAAGGCGAGCTTCTACGAGACGCCCGCCTTCTACATGGGCAACCACACCGCGATGCTGGCCGGCGGCGAGGAGATGCCCTGGCCCTCCCACACCTCCTTCCTTGACTTCGAGCTCGAGCTTGCCTTCGTCCTCGCCCAGCCGCTCGCCGATCCCACCCCCGCCGAGGCGCGCGAGGCGATCGGCGGCTGGCTCGTGCTCAACGACTGGAGCGCTCGCGACGTGCAGGCCGAGGAGGTGCGCCACGGCGTCTTCGGGCCGGCGGTCAAGTCGAAGACGTTCGCCAACTCGATCGGTTGCGACGTGCTCAGCGCCGACTCGCTTCCCGACTGGACCGCGGCGCGCGGGCGGGTACGGGTCGACGGCGAGGTCTGGTGCGAGGGCACCACGGCGGGGGCTGTCCACGATGTCGGCGAGATGCTCGCCCACGCGGCCGCCGGCGAGCGACTGGAACCCGGCGACCTGATCTCGACCGGGACGATGCCCGGCTGTTGCGGGCTCGAGCTCGACCGCTGGATCCGGCCCGGGCAGACGGTCGAGCTGGAGATCGACGGGATCGGGACCCTGGCAAACACGATCGGAGAGCGACGATGAGACGACTGCTCGCCGCGGGGTCGGCCCTGGGCCTGCTCGCCCACAACGCCTTCGAGACCCGCGCCGGGGTCGGCCTCGTCTTCGAGCCGTTCATCACGCGCCGCGGCGCCTATGCGCTCTGGGCCGCCTACTTCCCGCTGGTGCTCGCAGCCGCCGCGAGCGAGGGCGAGAACGCCCGCCGCCTCTCCGCCTTCAGCGCCGGGATCGGGGTCGCCGGCGTCGCCGTCCACTTCAAGGCCTGGCCCTGGTCCCTGCACAGCGGCCTGCCGATGCTCGACGAAGCCGAGGGGCTGAGCGAGGACCAGCTTCCCGCCTACAACGCCGTGCTCTGGTTCTGGCTGCTCAGCAGCGCGTTGAGCCTGCCCGCCGCCAACCACCCCGGGGCCCGGCGCTTCGCCGTTGCGGGCCTGCTCAACTTCCCAATCCTGCTGGCCTCGGCGAGGCATCACTTCAGCTGGGCCCGCGAGCAGGCCGAGCTGGAGCCGGAGCGCTGGAGCCCGGCGCTGCGCGAATAGCGGGTCGATGGGCCTGAAAGTCGACATATAGATGGTTTTGGGTCCCGTCGGCCCACGCTTTGCGGCGCTTTCGCTGACGTTCGACAATCTTGGTGAGGCGGCGGAGTTGGAGATGGGGGCGCTTGGGGCCGATGCGGTGCTGGGAGACCATGCGACCGCGCTTGAGGTGGTGCCGCGGTTGCTCGGGTTGCTCGCGGAGCGCGAGATCGCCGCGACCTTCTTCGTCGAGGGGCTGAACGCGGAGGTCTACCCGGACCTGCTGCGGGAGATCGACGCACGCGGTCATGAGGTCGCCTACCACGCCTGGCGCCACGAGCAGTGGGCGGAGCTGAGCGCGGTCGAGCAGGGCGCGAACCTGGCCCGGGGAATCGCCGCGTTCGAGCCGCTCGGGCTCGAGATCGCCGGCCTGCGCCCGCCGGGTGGCCAGCTCGGCGCGGGCGGCACCGGCGTCCTGCGCGAGGCGGGCCTGCGCTACTGCTCGCCCGCCGGTGCCGGGGCCGGCTTCGAGGACGGCATCGCCCTGTTGCCGTTCGAGTGGCGACACCTCGACGCGAGCTGCGTGCTGCCGCCGCTCGGCGCGGCGCGGGAGCAGATCAGAGGCTCACGCGACCCGGTCGAGCCGGCCCGATTCGGCGAGTGGCTCGAAGCGGAGATCGCCAGGTTGGCGGCGGAGGGCGGCTACATGGCGATCGTCCTGCACCCGTTCATGCTCGGCTGGCTCGGCGAGGACCGACTCGCGGCGCTGCTCGACCGGGTGGCGGCGGCCGCGGCGGACGACGAGATCCGCCTCGCCACCTGCGCCGAAGCGGCCGACTACGTAGCTGCCCACCCAGACCGTTTTGGGAACGGCGCGGTGCTCGACAGCGCCAGCTGGACCTAGTATCCGGCCATGTCCGCGCTGGGAGACGCGGCGGCAGCCCTGCTGCCGCCCGAGGCAGGGGGGCCCGAGCCCGAGCGGGTCGCGGCCGTTGCCAGACGGATGATCGGGCGCATGCCGCGCGCCTCGCAGGTCGGGCTCGGGGCGGCGCTGCTGGGGCTGGAGGGACTCTCGATCGCCGGCTCCGGCCGCACCCTTGGCGCCGCCTCGCAAGCGCAGCGCGAAGCGCTGCTGAAGCAGGTCGCCCGCCTCGGCGGCGCCCCGCTCCTCGACTCGGTCAAGTCGATCGTCCTGCTCGCTCACGGCGCCGATACCTTCGCCGCCGAGATCGCCGCAGTCGGCTCGCGGCACGAGCCCTCGCGGCCCGATCCTGAGATGGCGATCGTGCCGGCGGCGGAGTGGCCCCAGAGCTCCAGCTGCGACGCGGTCGTTATCGGCTCCGGGGCCGGCGGCGCCTTCGCGGCGCGGGCGCTGGCGCGCGCCGGGCTCGACACCGTGATCGTCGAGGAGGGAGAGCGCTGGACCGTGGAGCGGATCCGCGCCTCCCACCCGCTCGACCGCTTCGCCGGCATCTACCGCGACGGCGGCACGACGATGGCGCTGGGCAACCCGCCGATCGCGCTGCCGCTTGGGCGCGCCGTCGGCGGCACCACCGTGATCAACTCGGGCACCTGTTATCGGCCCCCGACCGCGATCGCCGCCTCCTGGCACCGAGAGCACGGCTTCGCCCTCGCCGACCTCGAGCTGCTCGGCCCGCGGATCGCCGATGTCGAAGCGACGATCGGCGTCGCTCCCGCGCCGATGGAGGTGCTCGGCCGCAACGGCGAACTCGCGCTCGAGGGCGCGGCGGCGCTCGACTGGCGCAGCGCGCCCCTGCGCCGCAACGCGCCCGGTTGCCGCGGCGCCTGCCAGTGCGCGATCGGCTGCCCCAACAACGCCAAGGGCGGCGTCCACCTCAACGCTTTGCCCCAGGCCTGCGAAGCGGGAGCGCGGATCGTCGCCGGGCTGCGGGTGCGACAGGTGCTGAGTGAGGCCGGTCGCGCCACCGGTGTGCTCGCCCACCGGCCCGACGGCAGCGAGGTGCGGATCTCGGCGCCAGCTGGTGATCGTCGCCGCCGGCGCGATCCCCACCCCGCCGCTGCTGCGCCGCAGCGGCCTCGGCGCGCCACCCCCGACTCGGTCGCAACCTCTCGATCCACCCCGCGACCGGGATCACCGCCGGCTTCGAGCAGAAGGTGGTGCCCTGGAGCGGCGTCATGCAGAGCGTCGGGATCGAGGAGCTGCACGAGTCCGAGGGCGTCCTGATCGAGGCCACCGGCAGCCCGCCGGGCATGGGCGCGATCTCAGCCCCCGGCTACGGCACCCACCTGCTGGGCCGGCTCGATCGCGCCGCCGGCCGGGCGATGATCGGCGCAATGATCGCCGACGAGCCCTCCGGCCGGGTCTTCGGCTCCCGCTCCCCGATCGTCTCCTACCGCCTGGCCAAGGCCGACGAGCGCCGCCTCGCAGTTGCGATCGAGGCGATGGCGAGGGTGATGCTGGCGGCCGGCGCAAGCGATGTCGAACTGGGCGGCGGCGCCCCGGCAGTGCGCTCGGAGGCCGAGCTCGAAGCGGCAATGCAGCGCCTCAACGTCCGCCGCCTCCGCCTCGCCGGCTTTCACCCCAGCGGCACCGCGGCGGCCGGCTCGGACCCGGCCCGCCATCCCGTCGATCCGGAAGGACGCTTGCGCGGTATCGAGGGCGTCTGGGTCGCCGACGGCTCAATCTTGCCGAGCTGTCCGGGCGTGAACCCCCAGGTCTCGATCATGGCAATGGCCGCCGGCGTCGGCGAGGTCGCCGCAAGCGGCCGGGGGTTCGGCGACTTTCCCGTGAAATAGACGGGAAAGTCGCCACACCCCCGGCTCTACCTACTCGAGGATCTTGAACTTGCGCTTCGCCGGCGTCGGGTCGACGCTCTTGCCCTTCAGCGCCCGCACCTTGAAGACGTGCTTGCCGGGTTTCAGGCCTTTGTATTTCTTCGGCGACTTGCAGGGCTTGAACTTCCGGCGATCCAGCTTGCATTCGAACTTCGAGCCCGCCGCATTGGAAGAAAACTTGAACTTGACCGTGGAGGAGTGGACCCTTCCCTTCGGGCCGCTGCCGATGAATGTCTGCAGGGCCATCGCCTTCGGCTCGGGTCCGCATCCCGCGCTACTGCGAATGCAGATGACATTGCGTTCTTTGCTCCCGCCGCTACCGCCGGACCCGCCGGCAGCAGGCTGCCGGGGGTGATCGTGTCGGCGCTCCCTTGGCCTTCGAACACATTGCCGTCGAAGACGACTTCGTCGAGCGTGCCCGTGGAATTGTTCGACTCTTCGATCGCGGCCCTCAGGGTGCATTTGCCGCCCGTCGTGAGACACACGCCGTTGAGCCCACCACTGTCAGGTTCGTCAATCGTGCTGTCGACGGTGTAGGTAGCCGCCGAGGCAACAACGGGAACAGCGAGCAGGCAGCCGACGGCGATCAGCAGCGAGACGAAGACTTTCAAGCGACCCTCCTGGGCAGGCGAAGCGGACGAGAACGGCGACCCTACTCAGCGCATCGGTGACCGCGCAAGGTCCCCTAGCCGGACGGGCTTCCGCCGCACGGCAGACCTGGACCCGAGCGCTGCCACTCGACCTGACCGGCGCCCTCGGAAGCGGAGCGGCCGACGACATCGTCCCAGTCGTGGAGCATCGTCTTCAAGCGGGCGACGGCCTCGGGCGGATGGGCGGCTACCTCACCGGCCAGGGCCAGGGCGGCCTCCTCGGTGCTCGCCGCGGGTGAGACCCGGTTGACCAGGCCGAGGCGCAGGGCCTCATCGGCGCTCACGGTGCGCGAGCTGAAGAGCAGGTACTTGGCGGTGGCGAGGCCACAGAGGGTGACCAGGCGGGCCGGGCCGACCGGGACGCCGAGGGCCGCGCCGGGGAAGCGCAGGCGCAGGTTCGAGCCGCCGACTCGCATGTCGCAGGCGATCGCGATCTCGGCGCCGCCGCCGACGACGTCGCCGTGGCAGACGGCGACCGTCGGCTTAGGGAAGGCGACGATCTGGTCGTAGACGTCGGCGAAGAGCTGCATGCGGCGGACCTTGCCCTCCTCGTCGAGCTCCTCCTTGACGTCGGCACCGGCCGAGAAGCCCATGTGGTCGGCGGAGCTGAAGAGGAGCACCCGCACCGCTTCGTCGCCACGCGCGACCGCGAGGTGCTCGAGCAGCTCGACCAGCATCTGGGTGTCGATCGCGTTGCGCGACTTCGGCCGCTGTAGGCGCAGCAGCGCCACACCCCGCTCGTCGACCTCGTAGCTCGTAACCGCGGTCTCGTCACTCATCGGCGCCAATCTATTCATCCAGCTGCGCGATCAACCGCTCGGCCTCATCGGCGGCGCGCTCGACCAGCGCCGCCACCTCCTCGCGCGGCTCGCGAAAGCGACCCAGGACATAGGCGGCGACGATCTCGGGGTCGGTCGAGTCGGGCCTCCCCACCCCGACCCGCACCCGCCAGAACTCGGGATCGCCGAAGCCGCGCTTGAGGCTCTTGAGGCCGTTGTGGCCGGCGAGGCCGCCGCCGAGGCGGACGCGGACGTCGCCGAAGGGCAGGTCGATCTCGTCGTGCAGCACGACGACGCGCTCGAGCGGCACCTTGAGCGAGCCGCGCGCCGGGCCGGCGGAGTCGCCGGAGACGTTCATCTGGGTCTGCGGCAACAGGATCGCCACGCGCGGACCACCGGGGCCGGCGCGGCCTTCGCTCAGCAGGCCGCCGAACTTCGACTTCGCCTTGGGCAGGTCCCAGCGCCGCGAGAGCTCCGCCGCGACCTCGAAGCCGACGTTGTGCGGGCTCGCGGCGTAGCGCTCACCCGGGTTGCCGAGGCCGACGACCAGGATCCGATCGCCCTGCTGCTCGCCCTCGCCGCGCTCGGCTCGGCGGCGAAAGATCGACAGGGGTTACTCCCCGCCGGAGTCGCCCGAGTCGCCGCCGTCGCCGCCGTCCTCCGCGGCTGCAGCCTCGCCCTCCTCGCCAACGAGCTCGGCCTCCTCCTCTACCTCGGGCTCGGGCTCTTCCTCTACGCGCGGCGGCGAGAGGGTGGCGATGGTCACCTCCTCGGGGTCGTCGGCGACGAGCGTGACGCCCTCGGGCACGACCAGTGCCGAGAGCTGAAGGGTGTCGTTGATCTCCATCGCCGAGACGTCGGCGACGATGCGATCGGGAATCTCGGTGGGCAGCGCTTCGACCGTGACCTCGCGGGTGACGTGCTCGAGCACGCCGCCGCCCTTGACGCCCGGGGCGGTCTCGGTCCCCTCCAGCTCGATCGCGACCTCGGCCTGGATCGCCTCATCGAGGCGGACCTCCTGCAGGTCGATGTGCTGGAGGCTGCCGCGCACCGGATGCAGCTGCTGCTCCTTGACCACGACCGGGACGGATTTGCCACCCTCGATCTCGAGGTCGAAAAGCGCCGCGCCTTCGCCGAGCACGTTGCGGACCTCGCGTTCGGCCACCTGGAAGGCGCGCGACTCAGCGCCGCCGCTGTAGACGACGCCCGGCACCATGCCCTCGCGCCGCAGGCGACGGGAGGTGCGGGAGCCGAAATCGCTGCGCGGGGCTGCCTTGAGAGTTTCGCGTCCTTTGGCCATTCGGACGGGAGAGGATAGAGAAAGAGCCGAGATTTGAACCTGTGGCAACCTAGGGACCGATGAGCGAGGGTTCAAAGATCCCCAAGGGCCGCGTCCGGCGCTCGGCCAAGCTGGGCTCGATCGTCGGCGTCCAGGGCGCCCGTTACGCCGGCACCAAGGCGACCAACGTCGCCCGCTCCGAGGATTCGAGCAAGGAGCGACTCGAGCAGCGCCACCTCGAGACGGCGATGAAGATGGTCGGCGCGCTGGGACAGATGAAGGGCGCGGCGATGAAGCTCGGCCAGTTCGCCTCCTTCATCGACACCGAGTTCATCCCCGACGAGTACCGCGAGATCTACCAGGAGCAGCTGGCGAAGCTGCGCACCGACGCGCCCGCCATGCCCTGGGAGAAGGTCGAGAAGGTGCTCATCGAGGAGTACGACGGCGAACCGCTCTCCGAGCTCTTCGCCGAGTTCGAGCACAAGGCCTTCGCCGCCGCCTCGATCGGCCAGGTCCACCGCGCCGAGCTGCTCGACGGCCGCGTCGTCGCGGTCAAGATCCAGTATCCCGGGATCGCCGAGGCGCTCGACGCCGACCTGCGCAACGCCGGCACGATCGTCCGCCTCGCCCGCGCGCTCGCCCCCGGCCTCGACGCCAAGGCGATCGCCAAAGAGCTGCGCGAACGGGTGATGGAGGAGCTCGACTACGAGTACGAGGCGCAGAACCAGCGCACCTTCTCGCGCGCCTACCGCGACCATCCCTTCATCTACGTGCCGGAAGTGATCACCCGGCTCTCGCGCCGCCGCGTGCTGGTCACCGAGCTGGTCGAGGGGCTCGACTTCGAGCAGGTCAAGGCGCTGCCGCACGAGCAGCGCAGCCGCTTCGGCGAGATCGTCTTCCGCGGCAGCTTCGGCTCGATCTACCACCTGCAGCACTTCAACGCCGACCCCCACCCGGGCAACTACATCCTGCTCGCCGACGGCCGCGTCGCCTTCCTCGACTTCGGCATGACCAAGAAGCTCGACCACGAGCAGATCGTGCTCGAGCAGCGCGCCTTCGACGCCGCCTCGCGCGATGACCCGGAGGACTTCCGCAAGGCCCTGCACGACCTCGGCTTCATCAAGAACCCCTCCAAGCTCGACGCCGAGCGGCTGCTCGAGCACATGCGCGCGGTCGGCGGCTGGTACGTCGAAGACCGCGAGATCGAGATCAGCGCCAAACGGGTGATGAAGATCATCGAGTCGACCAACGACCCGCGCTCGGAGTACTACGACCTGATGCGGCGCGAGGCGATGCCGGCCGACGAGCTGATGGGACGGCGGATGGAAATCGGCGTCGTCGCCGTGCTCGGCCAACTCAAGGCGAAGCGCAACTGGCACCGGATCATGCGCGAGTGGATCTACGCCGACGCGCCCTCGACCCCGCTGGGCGAGGAGGAGTGGGAGTACTTCGAGGGAAGAGGCGTGATGCAGATGCCGATAATCGAGCGGTCCCTGGAGGGAGAGCAGCGATGAGCCGGATCAAACGCGGTTGGGCGTTGACCAAGAAGAGCTGGGGGCTGCTGCGCGAAAATCCCGAGCTGCTGCGCTTCCCGCTCTACGGCGGTGCCGCGACGATCGTCGCCGCGATCATCGTCATCGGCCCGGGGGTGTACTTGATAGCGGACGACCAGACGGTGTTCGGCGGCGTCGTGGCCGTGATCGGCTTCTACCTGCTCGCCGTGATCGGCACCTACTTCAGCGTCGGCCTCGCCGCCGCCGCCGACATGATCTTCCGCGGCCAAAAAGCGACAGTCGCCGACGGGCTGGCGGTGTCGCGCACGCGCTTCTCTCAGATCTGCGGCTGGGCCGCGGTCTCGACCACGATCGGTATTGCCCTCAGCGCGCTCGAGAACCAGGGCTTCATCGGCGAGATCGTCGGTCGCCTGCTCGCCATTGGCTGGTCGCTGATCACCTTCCTCGCCGTGCCGGTAATCGCGCTCGAGGGGACCGGCCCGCTGCAGACGCTGAAGCGCTCCTCCAGCCTCTTCAAGTCGCGCTGGGGAGCCCAGGTGACCGGCAACATCGCGATCGGCGGCGCCGTCTTCCTCTTCGGCATGTTGCCCTCGGCACTGCTGATCTTCGCCGGCTTCCTGATCTGGGCCTCGGCCAGCTTCGCCGGCGCCCTGCTGCTGGTGCTCGGCGTGATCGGCCTGGCGATCTCGGTGCTGATCTCCAGCGCCCTCAGCAACATCTTCGGCGTCGCCCTCTACCGCTTCGCCCTCGACGGCGAGGCGGTCGGCGGCTTCACCGTGGACGAGCTCAACTCCGCCGTCAAGACCAAGAACGGCCGCAACGCGCCGCCGACCGCCACCCCCGGCACCGTCTGAGCTTCCGGTGCGCCTTTTGCTCTCGACGGGTGCATAAGGCGCACCGGAACGAAAGAGGCGGCTAGGTTCCGTCGAGTTGGTGGAAGAGGCGGGGGTCGTTGGAGACGAGGCCGTTGACGCCCGTCGCTACGAGCTTGTTCATGCGGTCGAGGTCATCGACGGTCCAGGCGATCAGCTCGACCCCGGCGAGCTTGGTGATGCGGGCGAGGCGGGCACTGATGAGCGGGTGGTAGACCCAGATCGACTCGACCCCGAACTTGGGCAGCTTCTCGGCCGCGAGACCCGGCAGACGGTGGCGCATCGCGATCAGGGCCGCCAGCATCGGGCCCTTGGCCCAGCGCTTCGAGGCCCAGTCCTTGGTCACCTTGGGGTAGGTCCAGCCGCGGCGCAGCTTCGGTTCCAGCTTGAGGATGCGGCCGAGCGAGTAGAGCTCCATCGTCGAGACCATCGCCCGGCCGATCAGGTCGCGCTCGCGCAGCGCCGTGACGATCTCCTCCTCACGGCCCGCCAGCTTGATGTCGATGTCGATCTCGACCTTGTCGAGTGGCGGCGCGAGGAAGGCGTCAAGCGCCTCGGTCAGCTTCAGCGGCGCGCGGCTCTCGGCGTCGTGCCAGTCGTGGGCGACGACCAGCGGCGCCCGCTGCTCCAGCGGCAGATGGGAATCGCGCAGCCAGAGCACGTCGAGCTCGACCGTGTCGACGCCCGCCTCGACGGCGGCGCGGAAGCTCTCGATCGTGTTGCCCGGCGCAATCAGGTCGGCCCCCTTGTGGCCGACCAGCCGCAGACCCTCTGGCGGCACTAGAAGAGCTGGTTCTCGCCGGCGAAGATCTCGGAGACCGAGTCGTCGGTGAAGATGCGGCGGATCGAGTCGGCGAAGGTGCCGGCGGTGGAGAGCACGGTGATGTTGTCCGGGGCGCCGGGACGCAGCGGGATCGTGTCGCTGACGACGATCTGCTCGATGTTGGAGCTCTCGCGGGCGAGCCGCTCATACGCCGGGCCGGAGAAGACGCCGTGGGTGGCGCAGGCGATCACCCGCGCGGCGCCCTCGTCGAGCACGGTCTGGGCAGCCGCGCAGAGGGTGCCGGCGGTGTCGATCATGTCGTCGACCAAGACCGCGGTCTTGCCCTTGACGTCACCGACCACGTAGCCGATCTCGGCCACCTGCTGGGCCGGGCGCTCCTTCTCCATCACCGCCCAGTGGGTGCCGATGCGGCGGGCGAAGTTGCGCGCGGTCTTCACCCGACCGGCGTCGGGCGAGACGATCACCAGGTCCTCGGCCGGGTGCTGGTCGGCGAACCACTGGGTCAGCATCGGCATCGCCGTCATGTGGTCGACCGGGACGTGGAAGAAGCCCTGCACCTGGCCGGCGTGGAGATCCATCGTCAGCACGCGGTCGACGCCAACGCCCTCGAGGCACTTGGCGACGATGCGGGCTGAGATCGGCTCGCGCGGAGCCGACTTCTTGTCCTGGCGGGCATAGCCGTACCAGGGCATCACGGCGATGATCCGGTGCGCGGAGGCTCCCTGCGCCGCGTCGATCATCGTCAGCAGCTCGATCAGCGAGTCGTTCGGGGTCATTTCCGAGTGCTCGTTGGCGCTGGTCGACTGGACGATGAATACGTCGGCGCCGCGGATCGACTCCTCGTAGCGGCAGTAGACCTCGCCGTTGGCGAAGGTCTTCAGCGTCACCTGGCCGAGGTCCACATCGAGCTTGCCGGCGACCTTGGCGGCGAGCTCCATCGAGCTGCGGCCGCCGAAGACCATCATCCGCTTCGAGTAGTCGTGGGTGATGGCGCTTGACGGCACCGACTCGGGTCGCTCCTCGATCGTGCTCACGGGGTCTGTTCCTCCTGCATCTTGGCGGCCTTGCGGGCGGCGTAGCCCTCGATGTTGCGTTGCTCGTTCTCGCTGACGGCGAGTGTGCCCTCTGGCACATCGCTCTTGATCACTGCCCCGGCGCCAGTGTAGGCACCGTCGCCGACTTCTACCGGCGCAATCAGCATCGTGTCAACGCCGAGGCGCGCATTCTCGCCGATCACTGTCCGGTTCTTGCGGAAACCGTCGTAGTTGGCAGTGATCGTGCCGGCGCCGAGGTTGCTGCCGGCGCCGACCTCGGCGTCGCCGACGTAAGCGAGGTGCGGCACCTTGGCGCCCTCGCCGATGCGCGAGTTCTTGATCTCGACGAAGGTGCCGGCCTTGGCGCCCTGTGCGAGCTCCGCGCCCGGCCGCAGATAGGCGAAGGGACCGACATTGGCGTTGTCGGCGACGACGCAGTCGACCAGGTAGGAGTGCGGGACCGAGACGTTGGCGCCGAGCTCGGAGTCGATCAGCGTGCTCAGCGGCCCGATCGTCGAGCCGCCACCGACCTTGGTCGAGCCGCGCAGGCTGGTTCCGGGCTCGATCCGGGCGTCGGCGGCGATCTCCACCTCGATGTCGACCCAGGTCGACCCCGGGTCGACGACGGTGACCCCGGCGAGCATGTGGCGCCGCAGGATGCGGCTGCGCGCCTCAGTCTCGACCGCCGCGAGGTCGGCGCGGTTGTTGATGCCCATCGTCACGGCGAGGTCGTCGGCGAGGTGCGCGCCAACCGGGTGGCCAGCCTGGCGCAGCGCCGGCAACACATCGGGCAGGTAGTACTCGCTCTGGGCGTTGTCGTTGGAGAGACCGGCAAGGGCCTGCGCCAGCGGGCTCGCCTGGAAGACGTAAGTGCCCGCGTTGATCTCGCGGATCGCCAGCTGCTCGGCGGTTGCGTCGCCCGCCGCCTTGGCCTCGACAACACGCTCCACCCCGCCCCCACCATCGCGCACGACCCGTCCGTAGGACCCGGGCTCATCAAGCTCGATCGTCAACATCGTCGCCGCCGCCCCAGAGGACTGATGCGCCTCGAGCAGCCCGGCGATCGTCTCCGCCGAGATCAACGGCACGTCCCCGGAAAGCACCAGCACCGTCTCGGCTTCCTCGATCAACGAGAGGGCAGCCCGCACAGCACCGCCGGTTCCATCGGGCTCAGGCTGAACTACGGTCTCAACTTCGTCGGGCAACCCAGAAGCTATGTCTATCCCTGGCGAGACGATCACGGCGACTTGTCCCGCGCCAGCTTCCCGCGCCGCCGCGATCGGCCAGGCAACCATCTCCCTCCCGCAGACGGGATGGAGCATCTTCGGCAGGCTGGAACGCATACGCGTCCCTTGTCCTGCCGCCATGACCAGGACGAGCGGCGAACTCACCCCAGGATCGTAGTCGTGGAAGGGGTCGTGTGCCCCTCCATCAGAGACCGTTGCGCAGCAGATCGGCGCGGAAGGTTCGACGCGTGGTCGCCAAGCCTCTGCTGGAGGGGCACACGACCCCTTCTAAGGTCACGCTCCTCGGGCGAGATCCCTACCGACCAGAGCTACTGAAGTAAGCGTCCAGCCGGCAAAGATCAGATCGATCCCGACCAGGAGCCCGATCGCCCAATCGGCGGAGCTTGGGAACTTCGCCAGAACCAGGATGCCGATGAGCAGGCCCGCCACGCCGCTAAGACCAACGAGCCCAGCTCCTTCCTGGCCCCGCGCGGCAAAGGCGACGGCAATTCGGGTCAACCCCATGAAGAGGAAGTAGATGCCGAGGACCAGCGTCAGCGTGAGCGTGCCGTTGTGCGGTTCGACGATCAGCCAGAGACCGACGATCACCGTCAAGAGCGCCCAGATCAAGCGCAAGATGACGCTGCCGATCGAGTGCGCCATGAAGGCGCCGGCGACCAAGAAGGCCCCGGCGATAACCAAGATCCAACCGATGAAGATCGCGGTGCCAACCGAAGCGACCTCCGGCACGATGATCGCCACACAGCCGATGAAGATGGCTATGACCCCGACCGTCATCAGCGCCTTCCAGCTGCGCTTCAGGCCCTCACGAATCTCCGGGTCCATCGTCGGAGTCCCCATCTCCATAGAGCGGACCCTAAGCCGTCATCCGGACGCAATCAAGCCGACGAGTGGTCGATTGACCCACCCATACGGTGGTCAACGGTTCAGGACTCTCGCGAGCGCTAGGCTCGAACCCGCTCCGGGGTGGTGTAATCGGCCAGCACGCTTGGTTTTGGTCCAAGAAGAGAGGGTTCGAGTCCTTCCCCCGGAATCACAGCCGCCCTACTCCTCAGACGACCGTGGCACCTTCCCCGCTTCGGACCCCGGCTCCATTGCCGGGCCGCGGGGTGAGGCGATGCCGAGGACGCGCATCGTTTTGAGGCCGAGGCCGAGCTTCTCGCGGCCCTCGGTGGCGGAGACGTCGTGGCCGCAGAGCTCTTTGACCCGCTCCAGGCGGTAGCGGATCGTGTGGCGGTGGGTGAAGAGCTGTTTGGCGGTGGCGGCGACATTGCCGTCGTTGTCGAGGTAGGCCTCGACCGTCATCACCAGCTCGGTCTCGTACTGCTCGTCGTAGGCGGAGAGGGGGGCGATCGTCTCGGCGTAGAAGCGCTCCAGCTCACGCGGGTCCTCGCTCATCGCCGGCAGCAGCAGGCGGTAGGAACCGGTGTCCTCGAAGGCGAGCACGGTGCGGCCCTCAGCCTCGCCGACGTTGACCGCGAGGCGCGCCTCGTTGCCGGCGCGGTAGAGGTCGACCGGGTCGCCGGCGTGGCGGCTGCGGCCGATCGTCAGGTGGAAGCCGGAGAGGCTGTCTTCGAGCTCACGAGCGAGGCCGGCGGCGGCGCGCTCGATCCGGGTGTCGTCCTCGGCCGGCACGATCACGGCGATCTCGGCCGCCTCCTCGCCGTCGGAGCTGGCCAGGGCGCCGGGGGCGAGCGAGCGCAGCGCCCGCTGGGCCAGGGTCAGCACGCGGGCGCGCCACTCGCCGGTCTGGGCGGCACGCGGCGCCGCGTGCAGGATCAGCACCCCGGCGCCGGCCTCGAGCTTGGCGCCGAGCTCGGCGGCGCGGGCGAGGATGTCGCCGCGGTCGGTGACCTCGCGCGCCAGCACGGCGGCGACAAAGGCGCCCGCGACCTCCTCGCTCTCCCACTCCGGCGAGCGCGAGCGCTCCAGCTCCAGCGCCAGCAGCGTCGTCACCATGCGGGCGATCATCGGCTCGGGCGGAGTCGAGCCGCGGTAGCGCAGCTCACCGACGGCGGAATCCGCGACCCGCAGCTCGACCCGGGTCACCCCCTCCCCCCCGGCAAGCAGCTTCTGCTCCTGGTCGGGGGAGGCCCCGGCCACCGCCAGCACGGCGCTGGAGCGGTCGATCAGGGCGACGCAGGCGTCGAGAACTTTGGCCGCCGCACGGGCGACCGCGGGCAGCCCGGCGCCCGATTCGACTGCCTCGGCGAGCGCGTCAAGGGTCCCTTCTTCCCCGGTGCTTGCAGGCGTTTTTGTCCCCTTGGAGGCCGCTGGCATGGCCTCACAGGCTAGTGGCCGTGCAGCAGATTGACGATGTCGTTGTAGTAGTAGACGATCGCCAGGCCAATCACGACGCCGCCCAGAACGAGGGCGGCGAGGACGAAGAGCGAGAGCACTCCGGCGGCGGCCTTCTCCCAGACCCGGCCGTAGGAGCTGAGCGCCGGCACCAGGATCAGGCCGACGAAGGCAACCAGGCTGACCAGCCCGGCAGCGCCGAACAGCAGGTACTCATTCTCGATCTTCTGCAGCGCCAGCGGCAACACGGCGATCATTCTGCCGCACGGTAGTGACAACAAGCGCCACGGCCGCGCAAAGTGAGAACGACGCCGCCCCGAGCGCCCAGCCGGCGCTGACGTCGCTGAGGTAGTGGACGTTGAGGTAGACCCGCGAGAGACCGACCAGCGCGGTCAGCGCGACGCCGGCAACGACGACGAGCGCGCCGCGCGCCATTCCGGGCCGCAGCCGCATCACGATCGTCACCGCGAGCCAGACGTAGAAGGTCGAGTAGGCGGCGTGGGCGCTCGGGAACGAGGAGCCCGAGACGCCGATCAGCCCGCCGCCGGGCCGCGGGCGATCGACCGCGTCCTTGATCTCGTGCACGCCGACGAAGATCAGCACCACGCCGGCCAGCAGCACCCAGAACTCGGCCCAGCGCCGACGCGCGATCAGCAGCACCGCGGCGACGAAGGCAAGTGCTCCGGTGAGCGCGGTCGAGCCCAGGTCGGTGAAGACCTTGGTGAAGTGGGTCAGCCAGCCCGCTTGCAGCTTTTCGGCGAATTCGATTGCCGTCGTGTCGCCCGGCGTCGGCCCCGGTTCGCCGTTGACGATCACGGTGTAGGCGACGAGGACGAAGCTTGCCACCGCGAAGATCGCCATCAGCGAGGTGAACTCGAGCCCGAAGGTGCCGCCGGGCGTGACCCGCTCCCAGAGGAACTGCAGCTGGGGGCGGAAGCGGCGGGTCAGCGCGACCAGCCGGCGCGTCGCCGCGTGGCGCTCCATCCAGGCGACGACCCGGCGGCGGTTCTCCTCGACCCGCAGGAAGCGGATCGCGGTGACGATCGCGACGATGACGACGATCGCGCTCGCCAGCACGAAGGCGCCGCGGCCGGCGTACTTGGCGGCGCTCTCGATGCTGCGTGAGAAGAAGTAGCCGACCAGAATGTGGGCGCTGGCCCAGAGCCCGGTGCCGAGGATGCTGTAGGGGACGAAGGCGCGGTAGCGCATGCCCGAGCTGCCGGCGATGAAGGGAGCGAAGGCGCGCACCAGGCTGATGAAGCGGCCGATGAAGATCGTCTTGCCGCCGTGGCGGGAGAAGTAGTCCTCGACCTTTTCGAAGCGCTCGTGGCCGATGCCGAAGCGAGGGCCGTTTTTGAGCACGAACTCGCGCCCGAGCCGGCGGCCGATGAAGAAGCTGGTCGTGTCGCCGAGCCAGGCCGAGAACCAGGCGATCGCGATCAGCAGGTAGATGTCGATCGCGCCCTGCCCGGCGACCGCGCCACCGAGCAGCATCACGGTCTCGCCGGGGACGAGGAGGCCGACGAAGGCGCCGGTCTCGGCGAAGGCGAAGGCGCCGACGATCAGGTAGGTCCAGGCGCCGAGCGCGTTGGAGAGGTCTTCGAGCAGGCTCTGCAGGTCGAGCTGGCCGAGCTGGCGGCTGATCAGGTAGTAGCCGACGGCGACGAGGGCGACGGCGACCGCGATCAGCAGGCGTTTGCGGTTGCCGCCCCCCTCGCCCGGCAGCTTCATCGCAACTCCTTCCGGTGCGCCTTATATGGCTCACGGCCGCAAAAGGCGCACCGCAACCTCTCCGGCCTCGCAGACGATCGCGTCGTCGCGGTCGATGCGCCTCGGCGGCGTCCCGGGCCGCGCCAGGTCGTCGAAGAGGCCGAAGGCGGTCGGGCCGGAGCCGGTGAGCAGCGCGTGCGGGGCGCCTGCCTCGCGCAGCGCGTCGAGGGCGACGCCGATCTCGGGACGCAGCGAGCGCGCCGCCGGCTCGAGGTCGTTGACGAGCAGCTCCGGGTAGGCGAGCGGCGAGGCGCCGGAGCCGGCCGACCGCGCGCAGGCGCTGCGCCAGCTCATCCAGCTCCGTCGCGCTTCGTCCGAGTCCGAGGCGATCGGCCTCGGCGAAGACTTCGGCGGTGCTGAGCCCGCCGCCGTCCGGGCAGCAGCACGACCGCGTGCGGCTTCGGCTCCGGCAACCGCTCGACCCTCTCTCCGGCGCCACGTACAAGGGCGAGGGCCGGCCTCAGCTGCGAGGGCACGTCGGCGCCGAGCTCGAGCGGCGATCTCGTCCAGGCCCGCGACCTCTCCAGCGGCAAGGCGGAGGATCGCCGCAGCGTCGGCGCTGCCGCCGCCGAGGCCGGCTGCGACCGGGATGCGCTTCTCGATCTCGACCCGCAGCGGCGGACTCTGCCAGCCGTGCTCGCGGAGCGCCGCCAGCGCCGGCGGCGCCAGGTTCTCGCCCTCGACCCCCGGGCAGATGACCTCGTCCTCGGCTCGGCCTCGCTCACCTCGATCAGGTCGCCGAGCGCCAGCGGCTCGAACAGCGAGCAGAGCTCGTGCAGGCCGTCCTCGCGGCGGGCGCCGAGGTAGAGGCAGAGGTTGAGCTTGGCTGGGGCGGGGATCCGCAAGGGGCCTATCCCGGTAGGGGTTCCACTTAACTTTTTCGGTGGAGTGGAAGTTGTCTACCGTGAGCGGGGTTGGCGAAAAAGTACAAGACGTTCCACCCCTACCGGGATAGGCCCCTGGCCAAGCTCGGAACTCATCAGGGGAGAGCTGCTCGGCGCGGGCGTCTTCGGGCAGGCCGAGTCGCGCAGCGCCGGCGCGCACCGGGGCCAGCGAGCCCGGGCCGGACGTGCTCGACCGAGCGGGCGAGCGCCTTGCGGCGGTGGGCGAAGGCGGCCCGGACCAGCTCGCGCGTCGGCGCGTCGGCGCCCGGGCCGGTGCGCCGCAGGGCGAGGATCGCCGAGTCGACCCGCGGCCGCGGCCGGAAGACGGCCGGGTCGACCTTGCGCAGCAAGCGCACCTCGCAGGCGAGCTGGGCGAGCACGCTCGGGGACCCGTAGGTGCGGCTGCCGGGCGCCGCCCGCAGCCGGTCGGCGATCTCGCGCTGCACCATCACCGTCCAGGAGCGCAGCGAGGGCAGCTGCTCGATCGTGCGCAGGATCACCGGCGTCGCCACCGCGTAGGGAAGGTTGGCGACGACCGCCGTCGGCAGCCGGCTCGCAGGGCGGTGAGGTCGATCCGCATCGCGTCGGCCCAGTGCAGGCTGACGTTGGGCCGCGCCGCCAGGGGCGCGAGTGCCTCAGCCAGGCCGCGGTCGAGCTCGACCGAGTGCAGGTGGGCGACGACGTCGGCGAGCCGCTCGCTCAGCACCCCTTCGCCGGCGCCGACCTCGAGCACGACGTCGTTCGCGGCGCAGCTCGGCGTCGCGGACGATCGCGTCGAGCAGGTTCGGGATCGGCGAGGAAGTTCTGCCCGAGCCTGACCAAGGCGCCCCGCTACCAGCCGAAGAGCGCCCGCGCGTTGGCCTCCACCGTGCGCTCCAGCTCGGCGTAGGAGACGCCGCGAACCTCGGCGACGACCTCGGCGGTGGAGACGACGTAGGCCGGCTCGTTGGGCTTGCCGCGCATCGGCTGCGGCGCCAGGTAGGGCGCGTCGGTCTCGACCAGGACGAGCTCGTCGGGCAGCTTGGCGGCCGCCTCGCGCAGCTCCCCGGCGCTGGGGAAGGTGACGATGCCCGAGAAGGAGCAGTACCAGCCGCGATCGATCGCGTCCTGCGACCCGCCAGGGCGCGAGGAAGCAGTGCAGGATCACGGCGACGCCCTCGCCGCGGCGATCGAGGATCTCGAAGACGTCGTCGATCGCGCCGGTCTCGTCCTCGGGGTCGCGGGCGTGGATCACGATCGGCAGCTCGCGCTCGCGGGCGATATCGATCTGGGCTTCGAAGGCCCGGCGCTGGTCGGCCTTGCTCGCCGACTCGCGGTAGTAGTCGATCCCGCTCTCGCCGATCGCCCGCACCTTCTCGTTCTCGCCGGCCAGGCGGGCGATCTCCGCCGCCCGCGCGTCGTCGAAGCCGGCCGCCTCGGTCGGGTGGCAGCCAACGGTGGCGAAGACGCCGTCGTGGCGCCCGGCGGCGGCGAGCGCGGCGGCGTTCGTCTCGGCATCGAGGCCGACGTTGAGCATCCGCTCCACCCCCGCCTCGCGCGCCGCCGCGACCACCTCACCCTCGGGGCGCTCGCAGAGAAAGAGATGGGTGTGGGAATCGATCACGCCGGTTTCCAGCCTATCCCCGTCCGACGATCTCACTGCGGCTGCGCGCGGATAGCCTTCGGCACTGGATGGGAGATTTCGCCGACTACTACCGCGAGATCTACGCCCTCGGCCTCGGCGGCGAGACGCCGAGCGTTCCCGGTCTCCGTCGCCGAGCTGGAGCAGCTCGCCGCCGAGACGATGGACGAGCGCGCCGCCAACTACGTCTTCGCCGGCGCCGGCAGCGAGGACACGATGGACGCCAACCGCGAGGCCTTCCGGCGCCGCCGGATCGTGCCGCGGATGCTGCGCGACGTCGCCTCGCGCGACCTCTCCACCGCCCTGCTCGGCACGGCGATGCCCGCGCCGCTGCTGCTGGCGCCGATCGGCGTGCAGAAGGTCGTCCATTCCGACGGCGAGCTGGCGACCGCGCGGGCGGCGGCGGCGCTCGGGCTGCCGATGATCGCCAGCACCAACTCCCACTTCACGCTCGAGGAGATCGCCGAGGCGGGCGGCGAGGCTCCGCGCTGGTTCCAGCTCTACTGGCCCAACGACCGCGCGCATCGCCGCCAGCTTCGTCGGCCGCGCCGAGGCGGCCGGCTACGGCGCGATCGTGCTCACCGTCGACACCTTCATCCCCGGCTGGAAGCCGCGCGACCTGCAGCAGGCCTGGCTGCCCTTTCTCAACGGCATGGGCGTCGCCAACTACTTCCAGGACCCGGTCTTCCGCGCAGGACTGGAGAAGTCGCCCGAGGAGGACGTCGGCGCCGCCACCGGCCACTTCCTCGGCGTCCAGGCCAACCCGGCGCTGAGCTGGGACGACCTCGCCTGGCTGCGCGAGCAGACCGAGCTGCCGATCGTGATCAAGGGGATCCAGCACGCCGACGACGCCGGCGAGGCGGCCGCGCGCGGCATCGACGGCATCGTCGTCTCCAACCACGGCGGTCGCCAGGTCGACGGCGCGATCGGTGCGCTGGACGCGCTGCCGGCGATCGCCGAGGCGGCCGGCGACGAGCTGGCGGTCCTCTTCGACAGCGGCATCCGCAGCGGCAGCGACGCGATCAAGGCGCTCGCGCTGGGCGCCGACGCCGTCTGCCTCGGCCGTCCTTATATCTGGGGACTCGCCTTGGAGGGGCAGCAGGGGGTGGAAACCGTGCTCAAGATGGTCCTGGCCGAGCTGGACCTGACGCTGGCGTTGCTGCGGGTATACCGAGCCGGGGGAGCTTGGGCCAGAGGCGCTCGTCGACACCCAAGGCCTGTCCCGGTAGGGGTTCCACTTAACTTTTTGGATGGAGACGGTGTTGCTGGCGCCGCGAGGTTGGCGCCCAAAAAGTGCAAGACGTTTCACCCCTACCGGGACAGGCCTTGAGCGCTCAGAGGTCACGTCTGGCGAAGGACGCGGCGGCGATAGCGAGCACCATCGCGGTGTAAGCAAAGGCCCAGAGGATCAGGCCCGGGCTTGCCGCTTCGGAACCGCCGAAGGGGCCCAGTTGGAGGACTACGCCGGTGAGGCCTGAGGTGTTGGAGATCAGGGCGTGGAGGCCGGCTGCGTAGAGGCCCTCGAAGGGGAGGATCCAGCTGGCGGTGTGGCCGATCGAGTGCAGGGTGGCGGAGTTGATCGCGTGGCCGATCTGGGCCAGCAGGCCGGCGGTCAGGCCGGCGCCGTAGACCATGAAGACGACAATTCCCTGGGCCGTCACCGAGAGGAAGGTCGAGGCGAGCAGCGAGAGGGCGGCGACGATCGCGACGGCGAGCGCCAGGGCCAGCGCGGGGCCGAGCAGGTGGTCGGGCGCCCAGTGGCCGGTCTGCCAGGTGATCGCCAGCGCGGCGCCGTACATCGCGAGCACGTAAGCCGCGGAAAGGCCCGCAGCGGCGAGGAAACGCGAGAGCAACAGCGTCGTGCGGCCGATCGGGCGCACGACCAGCGGCTGCAGCAGACCGCTCTCGGCGTCCCCGCGCACGATCCCCAGGGTGAGGAAGACGGCGAGCACGGAGCCGAGGAACAGCGTCGTGAACATCGCCATGCCGAAGATCGTCGCGCCGGTGAAGGCCTTCGGGTCGAGGATCTTCGGTTCGGGACCGGCGAAGCCGCTGGCGTCGCGGAAGGCGAAGTGGGCGCCGACGCCGTAAAGCGCGAGGAAGCCGAGATGAGAGCAGGAGCACGGCGAGGAAGACGCGGCGACGCAGGCCCTCGCGCATGGCGTAGCCGACCACGGTTGAGACCGAACGCCACATTGGGCTCACCCCGTCCGCCCCTGCACGGCGTCGAGGTAGACGTCCTCGAGCGTGCTGCTCAGCACCTCGACCCGGTGGATGCGCTCGCCTTCGGCGACCAGCCGCGCGACGATCTCCGGCGCCTGCTCGCGCCCGGCGCCCTCGAAGAGCCTGACCCCGTTCGCGGTCTCGACCTCGACCCCGCGCGGCCGCTCCAGGTCGGCGGGACGTCCCTCCTGAACCAGCTTGCCGTCGGCGATGATCGCGACTCGGTCGCAGACCAGCTCGACCTCGCTGAGCAGGTGCGAGTTGAGCAGGACGGCGACGTCGCGGCGGCGCAGCTCTTCGAGCAGGCCGCGGACGATCCGCCTGCCCACCGGGTCCAGGGCGCTGGTCGGCTCGTCGAGCAGCAGCAGCCGCGGCGATCCGACAAGCGCCTGGGCAATGCCGAGCCGCTGCTGCATCCCCTTCGACATCGTCTCCACCCGCGTGTCGGCGGCGTGGCTCAGCTCGACCAGCTCGAGCAGCTCCGCCCGCTCGCGCGCCCCACCCTCCGACCCGCAGAGCCGCTGGTGCAACACCAGCAGCTCGTCAGCCGAGCACCAGCCGGGGAAGCGAAAGAGCTCGGCGAGGTAGCCGATCGCGGCTCGCGCCGGCGGCGAACCGGCCGGCTTCCCCAGCACCTCAACACTGCCGCCGCTGGGCCGGACCAGGCCGCAGGCGATCTTGGTCAGGGTCGACTTGCCGGCGCCGTTGGGACCGAGCAGGCCGAGCAGCTCCCCCGCGCCGACCTCGAGATCAACCCCAACCAGTGCTTCCTTGCCGCGGTAGGACTTGCGCAGGGCGCGGGCGGCAAGGACCGCAGGCATTAACCCGGCGCCTCGATCTTGGGGAAGAGCTGCGCCACCCGCTCGACGCTCTGGCCGCCCGGGCGGGAGCCGAAGTCCGCCAGGGCGCGCTCGTCTTCGGCAAGCGCCGTGAGCAGCGTCTCGCTCGTCTGCGGCAGGTAAGGCACGAGCAGCAGCGTCGTCACCCGCAGCCCCTCGACCAAGTTGTAGAGGACCTCGTCGAGGCGCTCGGGGTCGGCCTCGTCCTTGGCCAGCACCCAGGGCTGGGTCTCCTCGACGTAGCGGTTGAGCCGCCGCACCAGGACCCAGGCCACCTCCAGCGCCTGGGTCAGCTCGGCCCGGTCGAGCAGCTCGCTGAAGCGCGGCACGACGCCTTCGAAGTCCTCGGCGAGCACGGCGTCGACGGCAGCCACCGGCACCGTGCCTGCGCGGTAGCGCTCGACCATCGCCAGCACGCGGCTGGCGAGGTTGCCGTAGTCGTTGGCGAGCTCGGTCTCGTAGCGCGACTCGAAGCCGGCGGTCGAGATCGAGCCGTCCTGGCCGAAGCTGACCTCGCGGAAGAGGTAGAAGCGCAGCGCGTCGGCGCCGAAGCGATCGATCACCTCAAACGGATCGAGCACGTTGCCGAGGCTCTTCGACATCTTCTTCTCGCCCATCAGCAGGTAGCCGTGGATCGTCATCCGCTGCGGCGGCTCGAGGTCGCGCGGCCAGGCAGAGCGCCGGCCAGATCACCGCGTGGAACTTGAGGATGTCCTTGGCCAGCACGTGCAGCGTGGCGGGCCAGTAGCGCTCGGTCAGGTCCTCGCCCTCGCGGGCGAAGGTCAGCGCCGTGACGTAGTTGAGCAGGGCGTCGAACCAGACGTACATCCGCTGCTCGGGGTCCCAGGGCAGCGGCAGCCCCCATTTCAGCGTCGGCCGCGAGAGCGAGACGTCTTCGAGCCCGCCCTTGATGAAGGAGACCGCCTCGTTGCGGCGGAAATCGGGCACGACGAAGTCGGGCCGCTCCTCATACAGGCCTTCGAGCTGGCTCCTGGAAGGCGGAGAGGCGGAAGAACCAGTTCTCCTCGCGCACCTTCTCCAGCGGGATCTCGTGGATCGGGCAGGTGTTGCCGGGCCCAGCTCGCGCTCGGTTTTGAAGTCGGCGCAGCGCGGGCAGTACCAGCCCTCGTAGGTGCCCTTGCTGACCCAGCCGTTGTCGTAGACCCGCTGCATGATCTCGGCGACCTTCGCTTCGTGGCGCGGGTCCGAGGTGCGGATGAAGAAGTCGTTGGTGGCGCCGATGATCGGCACCAGCGCCCGAACTTCGCCGCGTTGCGGTCGGCCAGCTCCTGCGGCGAGATCCCCTCCCGCTCGGCCGCCGTCTCGATCGGCTCCCCATGCTCATCGGTCCCGGTGAGGAAGAACACGTCCTCCCCCCGCTGCCGCATGTGCCGGGCCAGCACGTCCGCAGCCATCGTCGAGTACGCGTGCCCGAGATGCGGCTCCGCGTTGACGTAGTAGATCGGGGTGGTGACGTAGTAGCGACACTGCGGCCAGGCTAGTAAACGCTCAGCGCCTGGGCTCGCGACCGGTCAGCGCTCGGTAGAGATCGTTCGCTCGGGTCCCGGTAAGCGCGGCGACGACGCTGGCGGCGGCGCGGGGGCGGGCGCCGGACTGGACCAGGTGGCGGAGGGCGTCGACGGCGAAGCCGACGTCGCGGTCGTGCTCCTCGGCGGCGGCGGGGCCGATGACGAGGACGATCTCGCCCTTGACGTCGCCGCGGAAGCGGCGGGCCAGTTCGGCCGAGGGAGCCGCGGGAGACTTCCTCGTGCATCTTGGTCATCTCGCGGCAGACGGCGGCAGGGCGGTCCGGGGCGATCGCGGCCAGCGCCGCCAGCGACTCCCCGACCCGACGCGGCGACTCGAAGGCGATCACGGTCTCGGCCGAGCGCAGCACGCGCTCCATCTCGCCCGAGCGCTTGGGCAGGAAGCCCTCGAAGCGCCAGCGGTCGGTCGGCAGGCCGGAGGCGACCAGCGCGACCGGCACCACCGAGGGCCCCGGCAGCACGGTGACGTCGAGGTCGCGCTCGATGCAGCGGCGGATCAGCTTGTAGCCGGGGTCGGAGATCGGCGGGCATGCCGGCGTCGGAGACGAGCGCGACGATGTCGCCGCGCTCGATCCGCTGCGCCAGCTCGGTCGCCCGCGGGCCTTCGTTGCCCTCGTGGTTGGAGATCAGCGGCGGCGCCGGGCGGATGCCGAGCTTGTCGAGCAGACCGCCGGTGCGGCGCGTGTCCTCGCAGGCGATGTAGTCGGCGGCGACGAGCGCTTCGCGCACCCGCACGCGTGATGTCGTCGAGGTTGCCGATCGGGGTCGGGCAGACGATCAGCTCGCCGGGCATCAGCCCTGCCCCTGCTCCAGCTCGATCCGCGCCATCGCGGCGGCGCCGATCATGCCCGCGTCGGAGCCAAGCTCGGCCGCGACGACGGGGATCTTCTTCATCGGAGGCAGAGCCCGTTCCGCGAGCACCCGCCGTGCCGGGTCGAGCAGCAGGTCGCCGGCGGCGATCACGCCACCGCCGATGACGAAGACTTCGGGCTCGAAGATGTTGGCGAAGCTGGTCAGGGCGACGCCGAGGCGGGAGCCGATCAGGTCGAAGACGCCGCGCGCGGTCGCATCGCCGGAGAGCGCCGCCTCGGTGACGACCTTGCCGTCGATCGTCTCACCCGTCGGCGAGCATCGCCCCCAGCGCCGAGTCGGGCTCGCGCTCCGCCGCCGCGCGGCCCTCGCGACCAAGCGCCGTGCCCGAGGCGAGCGTCTCGACGCAGCCCCGGCCGGGGCAGTTGCCCTGACAGGGCGGGCCGTCGGCCTCGATCACCGTGTGGCCAAGCTCGGCCCCGGCGCCGGTGGCGCCGCGGTAGATCTCGCCGTCAAGATCAGGCCGCCGCCGATCCCGGTTCCGATCGTCAACATCACGGCGTTTTCAGCGCCGCGCGCCGCCCCGTAGAGGTGCTCGGCCAGGGCCGCGACGGTGGCGTCGTTGTCGACGAAGGCCGGCAGGCCGGTGCGCTCGCCGATCAGGTCGCGGATCGGCAGGTTCTCCAGCGGCAGGTTGACCGCGGAGACCGCGATCCCCTTGTCGTGGTTGATCGTCGCCGGGATGCCGAGGCCGACCGCCGCGGCGCCCGGGCATTGCCCCCGCGCCTCGTCGATCTCGCGCACCAGCAGCTCCACCAACTCGTCCTCGGTCTGCCCGTGGAAGCCTCGCGGCTCTCCCACAGCACCTTCGAATCTGGATCGAGAACACCGAGCAGCATCTTCGTGCCGCCCAGGTCAACGCCGATGATTTCCCCTGCACTCATACGAGCTTCAGGGCAGGGTAGAGACGGGCGACCGCGGGCATCGGCATAGTTTCCGCAGTCTTTCATGGCCGACAATGGCGAGCAGCAGCCCTCCGGGCCGCCCGAGTACAAGGTCTACCGGTCCCGGAAGGGCCGCTTGTCCGGGTTGCGGTCCCCCGATCTCTCAGGCCTCAGGGAGCGGACCCCGCGCACCCCGAAGTGGTGGCGGCGCGACAAGGACGGCCCAAGCCCGAGCGGCACCGGGCCGCCCCGCCGCTGGACCGCCAAGCGGGTGCTCAAGTGGGTCGGGATCGCGGCGCTGGGCTGGATCGCGCTCAGCTTCCTCGCCTTCGCCGTCTCCGCCCAGCTGCAGTCCTTCAAGCTCTCCGGCGAAGCCAAGGACGCCCTGCACGGCAACCCCCTGCTGCTGCCCAGCGCCCAGACGATCCTCGTCATCGGCACCGACGCGCGGCCGCCCGACACCAAGGGAACCGGAGCGTCCTCGCAGAAGTGCTTCGAACAGCAGGCCGCACGGCGACGCGCCCCACGACGGCTGCGAAGACGGCCAGTTCCGCGCCGACACCCTGATGCTGATCCGCGCCGGCGGCGGCGCCTTCCGCAAACTCTCGATCCCGCGCGACAGCTACGCCGAAATCCCCGGCCACGAAACGACGAAAATCAACGCCGGCTTCGCCTTCGGTGGCGCCGCGCTCCAGATCAAGACGGTCGAAAAGTTCCTCAACGTCAAGATCGACCACGTCGCGATCGTCGACTTCACCGGCTTCGAAGACCTGATCAACGCCGTCGGCGGGGTCGAAGTCAATGTCCCCCACAAGCTCTGCGCCGACATCTCCGGCGGCGCCGGCGGTGGCCAGGGCGGCGTCACCCTGCGCCTGCACAAGGGCGAGAACACCCTCGACGGCGAAAAGGCGCTCGCCTACTCGCGGGTGCGCGAGCCGAGCGAATGCCCCGGGCCCGGCAAGAGCGCCTACTCGTTCGGCTACAACGACTTCAACCGGGCACAGGCCCAGCAGGCGGTCGTCAACGGGATCAAGGACCGCCTCACCGATCCCCTGCGCCTCCCCTACAACTTCATCCACGGCCCGATGATCGGTTGGGACGCGCCCAAAGCCTTCGTCAGCGACATGGGCTTCCTGACGATGCCGCAGCTGGTCCTCTCGGCAGCGTTCGGCGGCAGCGGTCCGGCCGACGTGCTCTGCGCCAAGGGCGAATGCACCGAAGGCCCGGGTGGCAGCCAGAAGTCCCCGACTCAGCCCGGCGCCGCGCCGTCCACCGCCTGCTCGACGGCTAGCGCCGCAGCGCGCGCAGCATTTTCCACACCAGGGTGTGGTCAAACCTGCTTGGGCGAACTTAGTCGCCTGTCGTCGAAGCCTTGGGCTTGTCGCCGGAGGACTTCGAGTCGCTCGATTTGGACTCGCCGGAGCTCTCGGACGACGCTTTCGACTCGCCGGAGCCCTCGGAGGAGCTGCCGTTGGCGGCGGCGCCCTTCTTCTTCTTGCCGTAGTCGGTGTTGTAGAAGCCGGAGCCCTTGAAATGGACGGCGACGGGGTGCAGGACGCGCACCGCGGGGGCGCCGCACTCCTGGCACTCGCTCAGCGCCTCGTCGCTCATCTTCTGGATCACGTCGAAGACGTGTCCGTTCTCGCATTTGTACTCGTAGATAGGCACGGGCTGCGGGATTATCGCAGCCGCTACGGTTCTGGCCATGTCGACCGCCGAGCAGGGAGCGCCGCAGACAGACGTCTCGATGGATGAGATCGTCGCCCTCTGCAAGCGCCGCGGCTTCGTCTTCCCCTCCTCGGAGATCTACGGCGGCCTCGGCTCGACCTACGACTACGGCCACTACGGAGTGCTGCTGAAGAACAACGTCAAGGCCGAGTGGTGGCGGGCGATGCTGCAGGAACGCGACGACATCGTCGCCCTCGACTCGGCGATCCTCCAGCACCCGCGGGTCTGGGAGGCCTCGGGCCACCTGGAGGGCTTCACCGACCCGCTGGTCCAGTGCCTGGGCAAGTGCAAGCGGCGCTGGCGCGAGGATCACCTGCGCGAGGCGGTCGAAGCCGAGGGCGGCGACCCCAGCGCCGAGCTGCGCTGCCCCGAGTGCGGCGGCGAGCTGTCGGAGCCGCGCCAGTTCAACCTGATGTTCGAGACCCACGTCGGCCCGGTCGCCGGCGAGGGCTCGGAGGTCTACCTGCGCCCCGAGACCGCCCAGGGCATCTTCATCAACTTCAAGAACGTGCTCGGCTTCGCCCGCAAGAAGCCGCCCTTCGGCATCGCCCAGATCGGCAAGTCCTTCCGCAACGAGATCACGCCGGGCAACTTCATCTTCCGCACCCGCGAGTTCGAGCAGATGGAGATGGAGTTCTTCGTCCCGCCGGCCGAAGCGGAGCGTTGGTACCGCGAGTGGATCGAGCTGCGCGAGCGCTGGTACACCGACCTCGGCATCCGCCCCGACTTCCTCCGCGTCCGCCCCCACGACGCCGACGAGCTCTCGCACTACTCATCGGGCACCAGCGACGTCGAGTACCTCTTCCCGATCGGCTGGTCGGAGCTCGAGGGCGTTGCCAACCGCGGCAACTTCGACCTCACCCAGCACGCCAAGTTCAGCGGCGAGAAGCTCGAGTACTTCGACCAGCAGACCAAAGAACGCTACGTCCCCCACGTGATCGAGCCCGCCGCCGGCGCCGACCGCGCCACCCTCGCCTTCCTCGTCGACGCCTACGAGGTCGAGGAGGTCGAGGGCCGTCAGCGCACCGTCCTGCGCCTCCACCCCCGTCTCGCCCCCAACAAGGCCGCCGTCCTCCCCCTCGTCTCCAAGGACGGCCTGCCCGAGAAGGCCCGCCCAATCTTCGAAGAGCTGCGCACCCGTATGCCCGTCGAGTTCGACGAAGGCGGCTCGATCGGCAAGCGCTACCGCCGCCAGGACGAGATCGGCACCCCCTGGGGCATCACCGTCGACCACCAGACGATGGAAGACGACACCGTCACCCTGCGCGACCGCGACTCGCTCGAGCAGACCCGGGTCCCGATTGCCGGCCTGGCCGACGACCTCGCCGCCCGCCTGGCCCAGCCCTGGCGCAGTCCGAAGCTCGGATAAAACACCTGTAAAAGGGGATTTTTTACGATTTACTCAATGCTCTGAGTAAAATTGCTCAGGACAATGAGTGAATCGCGGACATTCAGGCGGCATATCGTCGCTGAAATTCTCTCGCGGCTCGAGCAAGACGCAGAGCGGATCCAGGTCCTCAGCGGCCCACGGCAGGTCGGGAAGACAACGGTGGTCAGGCAGGTGCTACGGGAGATGGACAGTCCCAGCCATTACGCGAGCGCAGACGATCCCCTGCTGCGCGATGCAGCCTGGCTCGAGGCCCAATGGGAAGAGGGACGGCGTCTGGCGCGCTCCCGAAACGGCCCGGCCGTCCTCGCGGTGGACGAGATCCAGAAGGTCACCGGCTGGGCCGAGGCGGTCAAGCGGCTTTGGGACGAGGACAGGCCTGGCGAGCTGCCGCTCCGCATCGTCCTCCTCGGTCCCGCGGCCCTGCTAATTCAACCGGGACTCAGCGAGAGCCTGACCGGGCGATTCGAGCTAATCCGCGCACCGCACTGGTCCTTCGGTGAGATGCGCGATGCCTTCGGCTTCAGTATCGACGAGTTCATCTACTTCGGCGGCTACCCGGGGGCGGCAACACTGATCGAAGATGAATCTCGTTGGGTCTCCTTCCTGCTCGACTCGATCGTCGAGACAACGGTCTCCCGGGATCTACTGCTCCTGACACGAGTCGACAAGCCCGCCCTGCTGCGCAGCCTCTTTCGCCTCGTCTGTGACTACTCGGGTCAGATCGTCTCCTACCAGAAGCTCACCGGACAGCTACAGGATGCAGGGAACACGACCACCTTGGCCCACTATCTGGATCTGCTCTCGGCCGCGGGGCTTGCCATGGGCCTGGAAAAATACTCGCCGCGAAAGGTCCGGCAACGTCGCTCAACCCCAAAGCTCTTGGCCCTCGACACCGGCCTTGTCGCGGCCACCTCCGGCCGCACCTTCGCCGAGGCACGCGATGATGGCCAATATTGGGGGCGACTGGTGGAGACGGCGGTGGGCGCCCACCTCCGCGCCACTCATGGGCCGCGCGAGGAGATCCTCTACTGGCGGGACCGCGGCAAGGAGGTCGACTTCGTGATTCAGCGAGGCACCGCGCACACTGCCGTTGAGGTGAAGAGCGGCCGGAGCCGCGACGCCCTACCGAGCATGGCGGCCTTCGAGACCGCGCACGGGCCGACGCGAAAGCTGCTCGTCGGCGGCGACGGCACGCCCCTGGACGCCTTTCTGGCTACGAACCACGCTCAATGAGACCAATCGCATTGCTTCTGTTGTTCTAAGCGCTTGTCATGAACCGTTCGACATCGGCGGCATCGGCGGTGAGGGCAGCGGTGGCCGTCTTCGACACCTTGGCGAGCGGTTCGACCGTGACCTTGCCTCGGTTGAGCTTCCAGGTGCCGACGGCGCGGCCCTTGACCATTGCGAAGGGCTTGAAGATGCCGTTCAGCGTCACCAGGTGGGTGTGGGGGCCGAGAATCTGCTCACGCGAGGTCCAGCCGAGCAGCAGCGGGTCGAAGGCACCGAGCAGGCGCGGGCCGGGAACCTCGGCAACGGGCGGGCGCTTGGCCAGGTGGACGAGACCGTCGTCGCGCTCAACCAGCTCGCCCGAGATCGCGGCGAGGCCTGCGCGGGCGTCGCGAAGCGGCAGCCCGGCCCAGCGCGCCAGGTCGCGGTCGTCCGCCGGGGCGTGACCGACCAAGTAGCGGCGCGCCAGCTCGGCGAGGGCAACATCGCGATCGACCTTGGGCTGCCGTCCCAGCCAATCGCGGACAAGAACGTAAGCGTGGTCCTTGCCGACCATCGGTCCGCGCACCGAAATGCCCCGCACCGCCGCGAGAAAGAGCAGGTGGATCAGCGCCTGCCCGCCGGTGGGAATACCGGCCGAGTCGAGGCGCTCGCGCAGTTGATGCCGGGTCAGTGGCCCCGCGTTGGCCAGGCTCCGCTCGATTGTCCTCACCGCCTTCTCGCCCTGCTCCGCAGTGATCCCCTCCTGGCGCAGGCGACGGCTGCACGAGGTCAAGAGCGGCGGAGTCGTCAGCAGCTGCAACCAGGGGTAGTCCTCGCTGCAAACCAGGTGCAGAGTGCCGCGGTTGAGCCAGGTGATCAGCAGCGAGCGCTCCTCGCTCAGGGCCCGGTCCACTTCGGCCGCCGTCAGCCCCTCGCTGCGAGCCCTGACCGCCAACCGCGCCCCGCGCGGGTCCTGGCCTTGAACGGCGAGCAGCCTGCGGGCCACCCCCGCGGCCTCCCGCTCAGGCGGTCCGGCGAGTCCCTGCGAGGTGAACCGTTCGGCGAAAATCGATGCGGTCGGCACGGCGGGATGATCGCTCCCTTGCGGGGACGATGCGGCTAGGCGCCCTCGGGGTGGGGCGTTTGCTGGTGAAAGACGAGCTTCCAGCAGCCGGCGTCGTCCCTGACGTAGGTGCTCGACAGTGTCGCCGCGTAGTGGTCCTGGCCGCGGCGGCCGCGGAAGCGGTAGGTGAGCAGCGCCGTGTCGGGCCCCAGCTCCCGCACCGCTTCCTCCCCGATCGAGACTTCGTCCCAGCCCGGAGAGGCGTCCATCGCCTCGATCGTCGCCGCCCGATCGAGGATGTCGCCGGGGATCACCACCAGCGCTGCGTCAGCCAAGTGCTGCTCGTAGGTGGCGCCATCGCCGCGCGCCAGCTCATGCTCGATTCGCAGCAACTGCTCGGCGGTCTCGTCCGCGAGGGCTTCCATGGGCATCCGTTTACCCGCAGCCCCAAGACAAATAACGCCGACGGATATCGGACGGTAACTCGGTCTAGCTGACCGAGAGCAGGTCGATCACGAAGATCAACGTTTCGTTCGGTCCGATGTTGGGGGGCGAGCCGGCGGCGCCGTAGGCGAGATTGGGGGGCAGCAGCAGCTCGCGGCGACCGCCGACCTTCATCCCTTCGACACCCTGTTCCCAGCCTTTGATCACTTCGCCGCCGCCGAGGGTGAAGCTGAACGGTTCGTTACGACTCCAGGAGGAGTCGAATTCTTCTTCGGAGTCGTAGCCGACCCCGACGTACTGCACGGTGACTTCGTCGCCTTTCTTGGCCGTCGCGCCCGTGCCTTCTTCCAGTTCCTTGAAGGCGTATTTCTTCGACGAGACGCCTTTCGGCACCGTGACCGTGGGCTTGGTCTTCTTGCCGCCCGCGCTCGCTTCGTCCGATTCGCCGGCTTCTTCGCTCGAACCGGTCGATTCGGTGGAGGCGCTCGATTCGCTCGATTCGGTGGAGGCGCTCGAAGAGTCACCGCCGCCGCCGCAACCGGCGACCGCGATCACCAGGGCAGCGCACAGCGCGATGATCAATGCAGGCAACTTCATCGAGCGAAGATCCTACGCGAGCCCTGGCGGAAAAGGCGCCACGTGCTTCAGCGCTTGCCGGTCATCGCGTCCCAGGCACGCCGGAAAAAGCCCGGGCGGCGGCCGACGAGATCGGCCGGGTTGACCGCGAGCGCCCCCGGGTTCGCGTCGGGCGCCGTCAGCTTCGCCGCCTCGGCCGCGTCGATCTTTAGCACGACGCCGCGCTCGTAGATCTGCCCCACCTCGGGCGCATCGACGAAGCGGTGGCCGCCGGGCCCGGCGGTGGTGTCGAAGACGATCCCGTCGAACATGTCGAGGTTGGGCGCCGAGAGCACCCGCACCACCCGACCGAGGTTCTCGCCATCGCTCGAGTAGACCGGCACTCCCTTGGCCACCGCGAGGTACGAGTTGGGCTCGCCCAGATCCTCCATTGGGTGAGCATAACCACCGCCAACGTCACCCCGGCCATCGCCGACAAGGCTATGCTCGCTGCGGTACTCAGGGTTCTACAGAGGAGGATGCGATGGCGATCGGACTGCGGTTGAAGTTCGAGGGCGGCACCCAGGACCAGTACGACGCGATGCACGGCCAGATGAACGTAGATGGAGACCCACCGGAGGGCATGATCTTCCATTCCGCGGGACCGATCGACGGCGGCTGGGGCGTGATCGACTTTTGGGAGTCCCGCGACCACTTCGACCGCTTCCAGGGCTCGCGATTGGGGCCGGCGATTCAGGAGATGGGCGATCGAGCGTTCCAAGGGCCTCCCGACATCAAGGAGTTCCCCGTCCACCACATCACCAAGCCGTAGGCACGGCACCCACGACAATGGGCCTCAACCTCGCATCGCTGCTCAGCGAGAGCGCCGGGCGATCGCCGGAGGCCCCGGCGATCCGCCTCGGCGAGGTCGAGCTGAGCTACGGCGAGCTCGACGAGCGCAGCGCCCGCCTGGCGGCCCTGCTGAGCGAGAAGGGCGTGGGGCCCGGCGACCGGGTCGGCGTGATGCTGCCCAACGTCCTCGAGTTCCCGGTCGCCTACTACGGCGTCCTGCGGGCGGGCGCGGTCGTGGTGCCGATGAACGTGCTGCTGAAGCGCCGCGAGATCGCTTTTTACCTGGAGGACTCGGGCTCGAAGCTGCTGCTCGCCTGGCACGGCTTCGCCGCGGAGGCGCGCGAGGGAGCTGCCGACGCCGGGGCCGAGATGATCGAGGTTGAGCCCGCGAGCTTCGCCGCGCTCCTGGCCGAGCACGAGCCGGCCGACGGCCTGCACGACACCGCCGCGGACGACACCGCCGTCATCCTCTACACCTCGGGCACGACCGGCAAGCCCAAGGGTGCCGAGCTGACCCACCTCAACCTCTTCCGCAACGCCGATGTCTCCAGCCGCACCACCTGCGAGATCGCCGCCGGCGACGTCGTCCTCGGCGCCCTCCCCCTCTTTCACTCCTTCGGCCAGACGGTCGGCATGAACTCCTCGCTGATGGTTGGCGCCTGCCTCACCCTGGTGCCGAAGTTCGACCCCGGCGAGGCGCTGGCGACGATGCAGCGCGACAGCGTCACCCACTTCTACGGCGTGCCGACGATGTTCGGCGCCCTGCTGCACCACCCCGAGCGCGAGAGCTATGACACCTCCTCGCTGCGCACCTGCATCACCGGCGGCGCCTCGATGCCGGTCGAGGTCCTGCGCGGCTTCGAAGAGGCGATGGGCGCGGTCGTGCTCGAGGGCTACGGCCTCTCGGAGACCTCCCCGGTCGCTTGCTCCAACCATCCCGACGACGAGCGCAAGGCGGGCTCGATCGGCACCCCGATCGAAGGGGTCGAGATGCGCGTCGTCGACGAGGACGACGAGCCGGTCGCCCAGGGCGAGGTCGGCGAGATCGTGATCCGCGGCCACAACATCATGAAGGGCTACTGGCAGCGCCCCGAGGCGACCGAGGAGGCGATGCGCAGCGGCTGGTTCCACAGCGGCGACATGGCCCGCATCGACGAGGACGGCTGCTTCTACATCGTCGACCGCAAGAAGGACCTGATCATCCGCGGCGGCTACAACGTCTACCCGCGCGAGGTCGAGGAGGTGCTCTTCGAGCACCCGAAGATCCGCGAAGCGGCAGTGGTCGGTGTCCCCCACGACGAGTGGGGCGAGGAGATCGGCGCCGCGGTGGTCTGCCACGAGGGCGAGGAGCTGGCGCCCGAGGAGGTCAGCGCCTACGTCAAGGAGCGCATCGCCGCCTACAAGTACCCGCGCCTGGTCTGGTTCCTCGACGAGTTGCCCAAGGGCCCCACCGGCAAGATCCTCAAGCGCGAGATCGACACTCCGGCTTCCGCCTGAAGCCCAGCGTGGCGATCGCTCTCCCTGCATCAGGGGGGAGAGCGGACGGCGTTCGACGGATTGACCACCTGATGCGTGGGTCAATCGATCAAACGCCGGGCGACAAGCGCGCACTCAATGCCGCGATCTGGAAGCTGGTGACGCGGCAGCATGGCGTGATCGCCCGCTGGCAGTTGCTCGAGATGGGCCTCAGCGGAAGGGTGATCGAGAGGCGGATCGCCTCCGGGCGACTGTATCCGGTGTGGCGAGGGGTCTACGCGGTGGGGCGGCCGCAACTGGACCGATATGGCAAGTGGATGGCGGCGACGCTCGCCTGCGGGCCAACCGCCGTGCTCAGTCACGCCAGCGCCGCTCTGCTCTGGGGTTTCGGTAGCGCCCGTGGCGGGCCCATCGAGGTCACCGTGCTGAGAGCCTCACCGCGGTGCCATCGGGGGATCCGCGTTCACCGACGTCCCACACTGCGCCCGGAAGATCTGGCGACTCACGAGGGCATCCCCGTTACCTCGGCCGTGCATACGTTGATCGACCAGGCCGGGAGACTAACGCGACCGCGACTCGAGCGCGCGGTCAACGAGGCCGACAAGCTCGATCGGGTAAAGGTGGACGAGCTGCATGCGGTCCTCCCCCGCTACCGAGGGGTGCCGGGGACCAGGGCACTGCTCGAACTGCTCGACCCTCTCACCTTCCGCCTCAGCGACTCCGAGTTGGAGCAAGTCATGAGGGAGCGCTCCAAGGCCGCCGGGCTGCCGGCGCCGGAGACGAAAGCCAGGGTGAACGGATACGAGGTTGACTTCTTCTGGCCCCAGCTGGGAATCGTCGTCGAGGCGGACGGCCTGCGCTACCACCGGACTCCGCTCCAGCAGCGACGGGGGCTCGAACGCGACCAGGCCCACACGGCATCGGGTCTTCGGCCCCTGCGGTTCTCGCATTGGCAGATCGCCTTCGAACCCTCTTACGTGCAGCGAATCCTCCGCGAGACCGTCGCCGCGCTCCGTGTTGCCTGACGGCGTTCGATGGATTGACCACCGGATCCGTGGGTCAATCGATCAAACGCGGATGGTCTCGGCGTCAGCCGTCCGTGACGAACCAACACAGAGCCGACTGGCTGCGCAGCCAGTCGGCCGGTAACCTCCGCGGAGTCGCCCGCTGACCAGCAAAAGGAGAGAGATGAGCGTCGCATCGCAGAGCCTGATGGACAACGTCACCTATGAGGACCTCTACAAGCGCTGGGAGCAGGGCAACTGGAGCGCCTACGACATCGACCTGAGCGGCGACAAAGCCGGTTGGGATGGGCTCAGCGACATCCAACGGCGCTCGGCGATGTGGATCTACTCGATGTTCTTCTACGGCGAGGACCGCGTCGCCGACACCCTCGCCCCCTACATCACCGCTGCCCCGACCGAGGAGCAGGCCTACTTCCTCGCCACCCAGCAGGTCGATGAGGTGCGCCACTCGGTCTTCTTCCACCGCTTCTTCAAGGACGTGATCGGCGTCGGCGGCGACTCGATCGAGCAGACCCTCTCCTCCACCCTGCCCCAACTCAACTGGGGCTACCGCGGCATCTTCGACCGGCTCGACGTGATGGCCGAGGAACTGCGCAAGGATCGCTCGCTGCCGAAGTACGCGCAGGCGATCACGCTCTACCACCTGATCGTCGAGGGCTCGCTCGCCCAGCCCGGCCAGCACTTCATCGAGGACTTCTTCGCCTCCGAGGACTCGATGCCCGGCTTCAGCGCCGGCATGGCCAACGTCTCCCGCGACGAGCAGCGCCACATCGGCTTCGGCGTCAAGGTGCTCTCCGAGCTGCTCGCCGAAGGCGCACCCGGCTGGGAGGAGAACCGCGCCGCGGTGGTCGAGCTGCTGCGCGAAACGTTGCCCTACGGTCCAGCCGTCTTCTACCCACCCAACTTCGACCGTTCCTACACCGAGTGCTACGGCTTCTCGCTCGAGGACATTTTCTCCTTCGGCCTCAAACTGATCCGCCAGCGCTGGCGCACGATCGGCTACCCGACCGAGGAGATGCCGCCCGGCGTCTTCCCCTTCGACCCCGAGGCCACGCCCGAGGAGGTCGCTCAGAACCAGGTCAAGCTGATGGAGGCCGGCATCCTCGGCCCGCCCGAGGCGATCCCGCAGGCCGACCCCGAGATGCAGCGTCTCTACTTCGACGTGGTCAAGCGCGCCGCCAACTCGAAGGCCGCCAACGGCTCCAAGCTCGTCTACCAGTGGCGCTTCGAGGACGCCGACCCCTGGCACGTCGTGATCGACAACGGCTCGACCCGGGCCGAACCGGGCGAAGCGCCAAACCCAACGCTGACCCTGGAGGCCAAGTGGGCCGACTTCGTCGGCATGAGCAAGCCCGATGCCAACCCGTTGAAGATGGTGCTGACCCGGCGGATCCGGCCGCGGGGGTCGATTCGCGAGCTCGCGCGGATGCGCAAGGTGTTCGGATAGGCGGAGCGTGCGGTGTCCGGGGGAGGGTCTCCCGGACAAAAGCGGGGAGTGTCCGGGAGACCCTCCCCCGGACACCGACCCACACGTCTTCCGAATAGCTTCAGCTGATTGGTGGGCGGGCGTCTGCCCAGGGCCGCTCTGCCTCCAGCTGCGCAGCGAGCGAGAGCAGGGTTGACTCGGCGCCGGAGCGGCCGATGATCTGGACGGCGAGGGGCATGCCGTCGTCGGCGAAACCCGTGGGCACTGACATCGCCGGGTTACCGAGGTGGTTCCAGGGGACGCAGTAGGGATAGAAGCGGCTCATGCCGAGGACGGTGCGGAGGGCGCCCTTGCCCTCCCAGCGGCGGATCGGCAGTGCCGTGCCGCCCATGACGGGGGTAATCAGCACGTCGAAGGAGTCGAAGAGCGCGTTGACGCGGGCGGCGTCGGCCTCGCGGCCGCGCAGGGCGCGCTCGTAGATCGCGTCCGGGAGCCCGCTGCCGAGGCGGCCGAAACCACGCGTGCGCCGTTCCAGGCGCTCGGGATGTGGCACTTCGGCCACCGTGTCAGCGACGCCGCGCAGGAAGCGCGGCGTGATGTTGTTGCCGATCGCGCCCCAGGCGGGATCTTGCTGCGCAACCTCATGGCCGAGCGAGCGCATCAGCTCGGCGGCGTCGAAGACCGCTTGCTTGACAGTGTCGGAGACGGTCGGCGGCGCAGCGGCCCGCGGCGCCAGGGTCGAGTAGGCGACGCGCAGCTTGCCGGGCGGCGTCTGCGCCGACTCGACGAAGGGGCGCTCGGGCGGTGGCGGCGCGCCCGGCTCCTGCGAGCCGCCGGCGGTGATGTCGAGCCAGAGCGCAGTGTCGATCACGCTGCGGCTGACGCAGCCGTTGACGGCGAGGCCGTGCCAGCCCTCGATCATCGGCGCCAGCGAGACCCGCCCCTTCGAGGGCTTGAGGCCGAAGAGGCCGCAGGAGGCAGACGGCAGGCGGATAGAGCCGCCACCGTCCCCGGCCGAGGCGATCGGGACCAGGCCGGCGGCGACGGCCGCCGCGGAGCCGCCGCTCGACCCGGCGGGGCTGCGTTGCAGGTTCCAAGGGTTGCGGGTGACGCCGTAGGTGGCCGACTCGGTGAAGCCGCAGATCGCCAGCTCGGGCAGCTGCGTCAGGCCGACCACGATCGCCCCAGCCTCACGCAGCCGCCGCACCATCTCGGAGTCGGCGGTTGCGGGCTGGTCGAAGGCATCGGTGCCGTGCTTGGTCACCTCACCAACGACGTCGCTTTCGTTCTTGATCGCGATCGGCACCCCCAACAGCGGCCGCTCGTCCCCCGCCTTCAGCCGCGCCTCAGCCTGCTCGGCCTCGAGCAACGCCCGCTCCCCGAGCACCTTGTGAAAGGCATTGAGCTGCGGATCAATCCGCGCGATGCGTTCGAGGCAGAGTTGCACCAACTCAGTCGGCGAGACCTCCCCCGCCCGCACCATCTCGGCCTGCTTCGCCGCTCCCGCGAACGCGAGGTCGTCGCTCATGCCGCGGAGCCTATTCGCTCAGGTTGGTTCCGGCTCGGGCTCAGCCGTGCCGGACTCAAAGCTGAGATCGGGCAGCGCACGGTCGAGCCAGGAGGGCATCCACCAGTTCCAGCCGCCGAGCAGCTTCATTGCCGCCGGGACCAGGATCAGGCGGACCAGGGTCGCGTCGAGCGCGATCGCCACCGCGCATCCCAGCCCCAGCTCCTTGATAGAGGGGACCCCGGTGAGGACGAAAACAGCGAAGACCGAGGTCATGATCAGGGCGGCGGAGGAGATCGTGCGGGCGCTGGTCGAGAGACCTTCGGCGACAGCCCGTTCGTTGTCGCCGTGCTCGAGGTAGTGCTCGCGGATGCGCGACATCAGGAAGACCTCGTAGTCCATCGAGAGGCCGAAGACGATGGCGAAGATCAGCGGCACGTTGATCGTGTCCAGCGCGCCCTGGCTTTCGAAGCCGAGCAGGCTGGAGAACCAGCCCCACTGGAAGATCGCGACGAGGACGCCGAAGGCCGCCCCGATCGAGAGCAGGTTCATCAGCACCGCCTTCAGCGGCAGCAGCAGCGAGCGCAGCATCACCATCAGCACCAGGTAGCTGAGCGCGAGGACGAAGAGGATGATCTTCCACATCGAGCCGCTGACCTGGGCCCGGGCGTCCTGGCTGCGCGCCGTTTCGCCGCCGACGTCGACCCGGGCAACGTCGGCGAGCGCCGTGGCCGGGACGACCTTGTCGCGCAGCCGTTCGACCAGGGCGATCGTCGCGTCGGACTCGCTGGGAGCGCTTGGCGTGGCCTGAATCAGGACGCTGCCGCCGGAGAAGGCCGGCGGCGTCACGGCGCTGACGCCTGGAGTCGAGTCGATCGTGTGGACGAAGCCGGCGATGACGGCGCGGTCCTTATGCGCCTGAGCGGCGCCGTCGAAGGAGGCGACCATCGCCACCGGGTCGGTGCCGCCGCCGAGCTGCTCGGAGGCGAGTTCGTTGCCGACCCGCACGTCGCTGCCCTTGGGGAACTGCTTGATCGCCTGGGTCCCGGTCTGGATCGAGAGCAGCGGGATCGCCAGGGTCAGCAGCACCGCCGAGACGCCGATCACCGCGCGCCACGGATGGGCCATCACCCGCGCCGTCCAGCGCACCCAGAAGGCCTCGCGGTCGGGGCGCTCGCCGCGGCGGCGGAAGACGCCGAGCACCTTTGCCACGATCCCGCCCGGCAGCACGCGGTCGCCGAGCATCGCGATCAGCGCCGGCAACAGCGTCGTCGCGGTCAGGATCGAGACGGCGACCACGGTCATCGCCCCCAGTGCCATCGAACGCAATGCCTGGTTGTCGACCATCCAGAGACCGGCCAGCGAGACGATCACGGCGAGGCCGGAGAAGGCCACCGCCAGGCCCGAGGTGGAGAGCGCCTCGGCCCGCGCCGCCTCGGGGTCGCGACCGCCCGCCCGCTCCTCGCGATAGCGGGCGAGGATGAAGAGTGAGTAGTCGATCGCCACCCCGATCCCGATCATCGAGGCCATGTTGGTGACGAAGACCGAGGTCTCGACCTGCTGCGAGATGAAGTAGATCAGCGCCCCGGTGATCATCACGCTGACGAAGCCGAGCACCAGCGGCAGCGCCGCGGCGGCGAGCGAGCCGAAGACGACGAGCAGGATGATCGCGACGATCGGGAAGCCGCCGGCCTCCGCTTTGGCCAGGTCCTTCTTCGAGAGCTCCTGCATGCCGGCCCAGATCGTCGGCTGCCCGGCGAGATAGGTGGTGACGCCATTGACGGCCGTGCCGGGATCGAGGTCTTCGCGCAGTTCGGCGGCGGAGTCGATCTGGCGGTCTGAGGACTTTTCGCTGTGCAGGGCCAGCATCGCCGTCCCGGTGCGCTGCAGGGCGATCTCAGCCTGGCGGGCCGCGGTCGGCGCCAGAGCCACCTCGTCGAGCCCGGCAACTGCGTCGCGCACCCGCCCGACCGCGGCGGCGCGAGCGGCCCGCCCGGCGCCTTCTTCGGCCCGCAGCAGCACGGCGATGCCGCCGGTCTTGTCGCTGAAGTCCTTTTCGAGCGAGTCGCTGACCGCCTTCGACTGCGTGCCGGGAACGTCGAAGCCGCCCCCGGTCAGGTGATCGGTCTGGTGCGAAGCGATCGGCAGCGCAACAGCCACGACCGCGATCCAGGCCGCCAGGACCCAGCGGCGCCGTCGCCCCAGGAATCCCGCGAGTCTGACCATGAAGTCACGCATTGGCTGGACGGCCAGCTTTTCGGATGAGCGCCCCGAGGTGTGTGAGTCAGGTCACGTCTATCCCATCTCTGTAGAAGCTTGAAATCGCGCGGAAGCAGGCGACCTGCCGAGCCTCTCGTCAGTCGCACGGAGGGGGCTTCGGATGGAACGCGTGCATCACGCCGTTGATGACGAGGTACTTAGGATCGGGCTTCCCTCGCACCGTCCCGTCTGGACGGACGTATTGGTGCACCAGCGCCACCTTGCCCACGCCAGGTATCCGATATGCGACGATCTGGGACTGAGAACCAAGCGGCATTCCCAATTTGCGACAAAGTTCTTGCGCAATATCTTTTGATCGTTCAACATCTTTTTCGACCTTCCCAAGTTGGGCCTTTTCGCAATAGGCTCCGCGATTGAAGAGATCGCGCAACTCTTTCTTGGAAACCCGTTTGAGAGGACGAGACATGGCTGACTCGCTAACCCAAGCAATCGAAGGGCGCCTTGAGCGCTATCTCCGCGGCGAAGACTCGCTCGCGGACTTCGAGGCATGGCTTGTTCCTGAGACCTGGGATATCTCTCCTCAGTCAGACCGCTCTGCTCATGATCTTGCTACAGCGATCATTCTGCGTATCGCGGAGTTCACGAATGACGACTGGACCGAGGAAGAGCTTCAGGAGGCTTTCGCTCAACTCCAGCACCCGGCCCTGTCCCCCTTGGTCCGCTCCGGTGGCGAGTTCTTCTATTCCAGCGGGAAAAAGGAGCTGGGCATCCTTGGCTCTCAGAGCCACCTGGTCAAGTTTTCTGTGGTTGGTACTGGACGTTCAGAGGTAGTCGCGTAAGCAGGTCTTCGGCCTGATCGTCCCCGCGACCCCTGACAAGGATTACGTCGATCCAGTAGCGACCCTCTTTGGCAAGTTCGAGTGGAAGAGTGCCTCGCACCCGGCACCCGGTCCCTTCGCCAAACTGAACCGGATGTTCCGTGGCTGGCAGTTCTAGGCCCACTGGGTCCACCGGCTGGAGTTTGATCGCGAATCGGCCTTTGGCTTCGCCACCCACGAGGTCCAGCACGAACGGAACCGGGAAAATGAAGGGCGGCATCTCGTCCGGAACATCAGGGCCTCGCTGCACGTTCCCGACCTGCTCGATGACGTTGACAACGCTTAGCCGCCCATCGTTGCCAATGATCACTGTCTCGCAGAGTGCCGCGATCATCACGTAGGGCCCGCCTGAATCCGCCATGGCGGGCACCTTAGCGGATGAGCCCATATCCGTAAAGGAACTTGACAAGTTCTAGAGTGTCAAGTAGCTTTACACCATGCCCCCGGCCAACCGCCACGAACCGAAGCGAGCGAAGTCCTCGCACTCGGACTACTCGGTCACCGAGTTCCTTGCGGAGTTCCCTGACGATGCCGCCTGCCTAGAGCATCTGTGGCGCACGCGCTACTCGCCGGATGGGGAGCACGCCCATTGCCCGCGCTGCGACGCCGAGAGGGTCTTCAAGCGCTACGCGACCAAGCAGGGACGGCAGTCTTGGACCTGCACGGCCTGCGGCCTTCACGTCCATCCCACGGCGGGAACGATCTTCGCCAAGTCCTCGACCTCGCTGAAGCTTTGGTTCCACGCCATGTACTTGATGACGAGCACTCGCTGCGGCATATCTGCCAAGCAGCTAGAGCGGGAGCTTGGAGTCCATTACAAGACCGCCTGGCGCATGTTCAACAAGATCCGCAACGAGCTGATGAAGGACGATGCGAAGCCGCTGAAGGGCAAGGTCGAGATTGACGAGACCGGCGTGCATGGCCGTCCGCGTGGGCCGAAGATGACCCGCAAGGAAGCGGCTCGATGGCGCGAGGAACAGGTCTCGGTGCTGGGCATGGTCGAGCGCGGCGGGCGGGTCAAGCTGCGCGTAATCAAGTCCCGCCGAGGCGAGCCTCTGAGTGGAGCCGTGCGGGCCAACGTCAATCCCGAGTCGATCATGTTCACCGACGATTGGATGGCCTACAAGCCGCTGGGCCGCGAGTACGCGGGCCACAACGTGATCAACCACTCGGCCGGCGTCTACGTCTGGGGCGACATCCACACGAACACGATCGAGGGTTTCTTCGGCAACCTGAAGACGGGGATGAGAGGCGCCTACAAGGCCGTCTCGCAGAAGTGGCTCCAGTCCTACCTGGACGAGTACGCCTGGCGCTACAACCATCGCACCTACGGGCAGCGCTCCATGTTCCACTCGCTACTGGACGAGGCCGTGCGATGAGCGAGGCCACGATCTTGCGAAGCATCCGGGGCGCGGCTCAGCGGCGCGCAAGCGCCGACGCCACCAAACGGCAAGCGACCGAAGACCTACGGGGCTTCTGCCGGCAAGCTCAGAAGGCCGGGGTCTCGATCACCCAGATTGCTTCTGAGGCGGGTCTTTCTCGCCAGGGCGTCTACGACTTGCTGGCGGCGCGACCTTAGCCAGGTTGGCGTCGAAGTCGCCTTTGCTCGGGACGGGGATCTCAAGCCCCTTCTCGGTCTTTTGCTTGCGCTTCTCAGCCATCGGCCAAGGCTAGCTCTTGGGCGTGTCATTGCCGGGCCAGTGTTCGACCTCGACTCTGTGATGGACGGTCCCGAGCCCCGGAATCTCCTTCGCGACAAAGCGCCCGATCCGCATATCGCCCGGTCGCCACTCAATGCCCTTGAAGAACTCGCCGGGCTGGACTTCGAGCGCAGCGGCGAGCTTTGCGACGGTGTCGATGCGGGGAATGCGGAGACCACGCTCCAGTTGCGAGACCTCCGTGCGATGCACCGAGGCGCGCCAGCAAACTTCTTCCTGCGAGAGACCTGAACGCTTGCGGAGGCGAGTCAAGTTGTCTCCAAACTGCTGAGCGACGCTCATGGCAATTCCAATCGGTCGTGCCGAAGGGCGGCGACGGTGGGCCGGATCGAAATGCCGTGGCACTCCAAGAGGCCGGCGCCGACCAAGTCGCGCACCGCGCGCTCTACGGCGTCGCCTTGGTCGATCTCACGGGCGAGCATGGGGATGGTCAGGGACTTCGGGTGCGCGTCGAGAGCGAGGCTGAGAACGGCTCGCTGAACGCTCTCGTCATCGCGCTCAGGGCGCGGGCTAGGGTTGGCCTGCATCGGAAGGTTCCGCCTTTCGGTGCCACGGCCCCCGGCTGTTCCACCAGCGCGGGGGTCATTTGTTTGGATTGAGGCGGAAAAGCTAGGCCGGAAGGCGGCTGGAAATCGCTTCTACAGAGATGGGATAGACGTGACCTGACTCACGCCTATCCCTTCTCTGTAGAAGGCGTCAGTCCACCGGACCGAGGTCAGCCAGCTGGAGAGAGGGCTACGTATCGCCCGCATCGACACGGTTGCGAAGCTCGCAGGGACTCTCGAAGTCGATCCCGGCGAGTTTTTCGGGGAATCGCTTGGAAGCCTCGCCAGGTGCGCCTCGGCAGCTTCAGGTAAAGAAGGGGTGGCGCTCGGGTTCTTGATGCCTGAAGCTCAGTGGCTTCAGCTGGTCCTTCGTATATCGCTCTAGATGCTTCCGGAGCTGCGTCTCTGTTCCCCGCTCAAGGACGGCTCGAATTTCGCGGCGATCAATCAGCAATGTGTCTGCGATGGAGTTCGGCTGATATGGCCGAGCCTGATCCGGATGGCTGTCTATCTGCAGGGGAACTCCGCATTGGTGGCCATCACTGGATGCCACGACTATCCGGAACATCCGGCCATGCCTGCACGGCTTTCCCTCGTCGCCGGTTAGGCGACGAGCCGCAGCTAGACAGAAACTGGTGTCGAGCGGGGCTGCCAGTTTCGAAGATGCTGTTCGCCCCGCTGGCGCCAGCGGTGGAAGTTGATGCTCACCAACTTTTGTCGCCGCTGCGCCTCTCTGCGCTCAAGCTCCTTGTAGATCTGCAAGAAGCGGGGCGCGAGCAGCAAGAATGTTTCATTCTCGTTGTCGGTGAGATGCTCTAGGCCGCTGAGATAGCTCCAAAGATCCTGGGTCTTTTCAACAAACTGATCCACCGCAGTTTGAAAGTCCGGATCGCCTGCAATCACATTGAACTCCAGGCCTCGAATCACATGGACGCCATCTTCCTCCCAGTGCTCCGCTGCGCCGATGGTGGTGTCGAAAAATCCGACAGCGCCAAGCTCCGGAGAGGTCTCCGTTGGGTGATCGAGATGAGTCCCGGCGCTCGTCATTTTGCGTTTAGGCTGCCGCTAGGCGGCAGCCTAATGGCGATACTTCATCCTGAACGGAGACTACCTCATCTCTCTGCGAGGCCTTTGGCCTTGGCCTTCAATGGGAAATCCAGGCCGAGACACCTCCTGCGGGAAAGACCGGCCTCGCGCCTATCCCTTCTCTGTAGAAGCGGTCTACGGTTGGCCCTGGCGCAGGATGAAGCGATCGAAGAGCGGGACCGCGAATGAGTACTTGCCGAAGCGGTTCTTGTAGATCAGGCCGGCGCTGCACAGGCTCGAAAGCATCTGGTTGACGTGGCTGCTCGTGAACGGCTTGTCCAGCTCTTTTGAGGATTTGACGACTTCCTGCACCGTGAACTCGTCCTCCGACTTGCCGAGCGTCGCGATCGACCAGAGCAGATCTCGTTGTCGATCTGTTGCCCTGGCCCACCGCCCCGCAAAGAAGTCGGAGTCGAGCTTCAGTGTGATCGCGTCCAGCGGAACTGAGTAGGGGGTTGGTGCTTTCTGCCTTTGCAGGAGCAGGAAAGCATCGAAGACCTCGCGGCAGATGAATTGGATGAAGTAGGGGTATCCACCCGAATGAACGGCGATCATTTCAACCGATTGGTCGGTGAATTGCACGGGACAATCGGCATCGTCGATCGGCTTGACGATTGCTTCCCGGCTGGCGCCGGCATCCAGCTTGTCGAGGACGATCACGCGGAACATCCGCTCCGCGAACGTGCGCGCCTCGACCAGCTTTGGAAACAGCGTCGGCAGGCCGGTCAGCGCCAACATGAACGGAATCTCCTTCCGCTGGATCGACTGAAAGACGTCGAGCAGCAGGGAAAGGGGGAACTCGTCCTGCTTCGCTGAGTCGGCGAGGTTCTGCGCCTCGTCATAGGCAAAGACCACCCCCCGATTGCCCTCCCTGGCGATCACCGTCGCGGCGATCTCCAAGACGGCCTTCAGCTTGTCCTCGACCAGCCCGGGCGTTGAGCTGTAGATGCCGGTCAGGGCCTGATAGTCGAGGTAGACGTTCTCTGTTCCGCCGGCGAATCCAGGAATATCGGCTTCACCGACCACCAGCGTGGAGGTCGCCACAGAGAGGTCTGCCATCAACCTGATCGCCAGCGCCTCTTCGCTGACGCTCGCGGACTCCGAGAGATCCGTTCCCACCCAGACCCAACCGTGTCGCATCGCGAGAGGCTTGAACGTTTCCAGCAAGACCGTCTTACCCACCCCTCTCAAACCCGTGAGCAGCGGGTTCTCGAGGATGACGTCTTGCTCCAGGAGTTTCTCGAACTCCCGCTGCTCCTCCACTCGCCCCGCCAGGTAAGGAGGTCGGTGCCCAGCGCCGGGGCGGAAGGGATTCGCAAACGGTTCCGCCAGATCAACACTCATATAGCTTCTCCTCTAAATTTAGATCGGAGACTAAATTTATAGCAAGACATAAGCTCGACTTGATCTTGCGGGCCTTCCCGCCCTTGGCTCCTCGCGACTACTCGGAGATCAGCAGGTAGCGGCCCGAGGCGGCGGCCACGGCGAGGCCGCCGCTGATGTCGCGCTCGGTGTCGGAGAGTGCCTGCAGGGCGAAGCCGTCGGCGATCGCGAAGAGGAAGGAGACGATCTCCTCGGCGTCGTGGCGGAGCTTGAGCACGCCCTCCTGTTCCTTGGCACGCAGCACATCGGCGACGTGGGAGCGGGTGCGCTCGAAGAGCTGGCCGACCTCGTGCTGGATCTCCGGGTTGCGGCGGCCGGCGCTGAAGAGCTCGTAGAGAAGCAGGAAGAAGGCCGGTTCGTTCTCGATCAGGTCGGTGAGGCTGGCGAGCAGGACGTCGATCACGTCGTCGACCGTCTTCGCTTTCTCCAGCGGTTCGTCGAGCCGGGCGACGCGGATCTCGGCGTCGCGGCGCACGACCTCGACCAACAGCCGCTCCTTGGTCCCGAAGTAGTAGTGGAGAAGGCCGCGGCTTACGCCGGCCTCGCGGGCGACGTGCTCGAAGGTCGAGCCCGCGGCGCCGCGCTTGGCGACCGAGACCCGCATCGCATCGATGATGCGCTGGGCCTTCTCGCCGCTGAGCTCCCGCTCCTTGGTCGCCGCCTCCATGGACCCAGTTTATGGACCGCGGCGGGCGATCACCCGCCGCGATGCCAAATCAGGAGCCGTTGATACTCGTCGTGCTGGTGTACTCGAACTCCTCCTCGGCACCGAAGAGGGCGTCGAGCACGGTCTTGCGGGCGTCCTCGCTGAGGATCAGGGCGACGGCGGCACCGACCAGGCCGAGCAGGATGATGCGGCCGAGCTTGCTCTTCTTGCGCTTCTTCGGCGCCCGGATCGCCTCCGAGGCGTCACGCAGGTTCTCCGCCGCGACCTTGAGATCGCGCTGCACCTTCTTGTCGCTGGTGACCGCCTTGACAGTGCCGCCGTTGCTGGTCGCGCGGCCATAGGCGCCCTTTGCCGCTTCGAAGGCCTTCTTGAGGCTGTCGCGCAGCTCTTCGTCCTCGATCAGCCGCTCCACATAAGGGTTCTCGCGTGCGGTCGAATAAAGATCGGCGGCCTGGGTCGCCTTGGTCTTGCTCATGCCATCTCCTCGCTGGATTCTCCGGGACACTCAGAATAACTCGCATCGATCGGGCAAGGTCAGCCCGGTCCCATGCCGTCCAAAAGTACCCCGTTGGTGCGAAAGCCAAGCTCGGCGTTGCGAATCGTCCCCAACCGCAGCGGTCTCAACTCCGGGCCCGGCGTGGCGAAGCGCCTCACATAAAGCCGGCCGACTCGCTGGTAACCGACTTCGCGAAAGCCCGGGCCAAGCAGGCTCGCGGGCGCTGCCGGCGCCGGCCCGTCGGAGATGAAGTCCACTTCTCCCACCAACCAGTGGAAGCCTTCTGAGGGGCGCACCTGGATCGATCCGGTCGAGAGGTAGTAGCGCAGCGAGGCCTCGCCCAGGGTCCAGGTGACCATCGCCCGCGGCACCGCGGGTTCGCCGATCGCGGTGGCGACCGAGTGCCAGTCCGGCCGCTGCAGGGCCGGCGAGACGCTCGCCCAGATCGAGAAGGCGAGCGAGTAGGCGACCAGCAGCCCGGCGAGAACGGCGCCGCTGCGCCGGGCGCCGCGCAGGGTGAAACCGACCGCCAGGGCGACCAGCAGCGGCACCAGGGCGGGCAGCAGGTTGCGGGCCAGGACGTAGTCCTTGCTCGAGTCGAGCAGGGCGATCGCCAGCGGGACGATGACGGTGACCGCGGCAAGCGCCAGCGGGATGCCGGCGGCGCGGCGCTCGCGGCGCTCGCCGCGGGCGAAGACGAGCCAGGCCCCCGCGATCGCGATCAGGCCGGGGATGACCGCCAGCAGCGGGTGCTCGGGCTGGGCGATGATGTCGCCGGTCTCGCCCAGGGCAAAGGTCAGGGCGGTCTCCCAGAGCCGGTGCCAGAGGCTGAAGTTGCTGATCCATTCGGCGTGGGAGAACGACATCTGGTGCAGCAGCAACGGCGCCAGCAGCAGGCCCGCACCGAAGACGATCCAGAGCCCGGGAAACGCGCCTCCCGCTTCCCTGCCCCGGCGGCGCAGCAGCCAGAGCGCCTCGGCGGCGATCGGGAAGGCGGCGAAGTAGTGGGTGCCGAGGGCAAGCGCCGAGGCGATGCCCCAGGCGATCGAGTCGCGGCGGCGGCCGTGGTCCAGGGCGCGGACGAAGTGGAGCAGCGAGAGGGCGGTGAGCAGGACGAAGAGCGCGTAGGCGCGCGCCTCCTGCGAGTACCAGAGCAGCATCGGGTTGACCGCGACCAGGGCGGCGGCGACGACGCCGGCGCGGCGGCTGCTCAGCTCGGCGCCGAGCAGGTAGGCGACCGGGACCGTGGCGATCCCGGCGACGGCCGAGACCGAGCGCAGGCCGAGCTCGCCGGTCCCGGTCAGCTGGGTCCAGGCCCAGGCGACCGCGTAATAGAGCGGCGGCGCCGACTCGCTGAAGCCGACCGCGTCCATCGCGTGCCAGAAGCCATCGCGCAGGATGCGACTGGTGGTGACGATCTCGTCGTGGTGGTAGCTCTGCACCCCGAGCGTGGCGAAGCGCAGCGCCCCGGCGAGAACGGTGAGCCCGGCGACGATCCAAAAGGTGCGAGACCGAGCTCGCACGAACTCGCCGATCGATTCCAGATAGGTCGAAATGCTGCTGCTGCGCAGCGCCCCGGCGGCCTCCATCGCGATTAGGCGAGCGCCGCTTCGATCGCCTTGGCGACGTCGTCCACGTATACGAACTCCAGCTCGCTGCGCTCGTGCTCGGGAATCTCTTTCACGTCCCCCTCGTTGCGCTGGGGCACCAGCACCCGTTTGATCCCGGCCCGCTGCGCCGCCAGCGACTTCTCCTTCAAGCCGCCGATCGGCAGCACCTGGCCGGTCAGGGTCACCTCGCCGGTCATCGCCACATCGTTGCGAACGTGGCGGCCGCTGATCAGTGAGGAGAGCGCCACCGTCATCGCCACGCCGGCCGAGGGGCCGTCCTTGGGCACGGCTCCCGCGGGCACGTGGACGTGGATGTCGTGGTTGGCAAACCACTCCTCGCCGAGCCCCGACGCGATCTCGCGCCAGTGGCCGCGCACGTAGGAGAGCGCCGCCTGGGCGGACTCCTTCATCACGTCGCCGAGCTGGCCGGTGATCGTCAACTTGCCGGAGCCCGGCATCGAGGTCGCCTCGATGAAGAGCACGTCTCCCCCGGTCGGGGTCCAGGCCAGCCCGGTCGCCACGCCGGGAACCTTGGTCCGCCGCCGCTGCTCGGCGAAGACGCGGCGGCGGCCGAGCAGCTCGCGGGCGCGCTTGGCCGAGATCTTCACCTTGCCCCTGCCTTTGCCCTTGCCCTCGGCGACCCCGCGGGCGACTTTGCGGCAGACGGTGCCGATCTGGCGCTCGAGGTTGCGCACTCCCGCCTCGCGGGTGTACTCCTCGATGATCGCGACCAGGGCCGGGTCGGCGAACTCGATCTGCGAGGGCTTCAGCCCGTTGGCGTCGATCTGGCGCGGCACCAGGTAACGGCGGGCGATGTGCTTCTTCTCGTCGAGGGTGTAGCCGGCCAGCTCGATCGTCTCCATCCGGTCCTGCAACGGGCCGGGGATCGTGTCGAGCACGTTGGCGGTGGCGATGAACATCACCTCGGAGAGGTCGAACTCGAGGTCGAGGTAGTGGTCGCGGAAGGAGTCGTTCTGGGCCGGGTCGAGCACCTCGAGCATCGCCGAGGCGGGGTCGCCGCGGAAGTCGGTGCCCATCTTGTCGATCTCGTCGATCATGAAGACGGGGTTGCGCGAGCCGGCGTCGCGCAGGGCGCGCACGATCGCCCCCGGCAGGGCGCCGATGTAGGTGCGGCGGTGACCGCGGATCTCGGCCTCGTCACGCAGACCGCCGACCGAGATGCGCTCGAACTCGCGCCCAAGCGCCTTGGCGATCGAGCGGCCGAGGCTGGTCTTGCCAACCCCGGGGGGGCCGACGAAGCAGAGGATCGGCCCGGGCGAGTCCGGCTTCAGCTTGCGCACCGCCAGGTACTCGAGGATGCGGTCCTTGACTTTCTCCAGGTCGTAGTGGTCGGCGTTGAGCACCTCGTGGGCGTGGGCGATGTCGAGGTTGTCCTCGCTTTCCGCCGCCCAGGGCAGCTCGGTCAGCCACTCGAGATAGGTGCGGATGACGCCGTGCTCGGCCGCGGCCGGGGGGAGTTTCTCGAGCCTCGAGAGCTCGCGGTCGGCGGCCTTCTGGGCGTGCTCGGGCAGTTTTGCCGCCTCGATTTTCTCGCGCAGTTCGTTGACTTCGGCCTGCTGCTCATCGCCCTCCCCCAGCTCGTCCTGAATCGCTTTCAGCTGCTGGCGCAGGAAGAACTCGCGCTGGCCTTTGTCGATCTCCGACTGCACCTGGGTCTGGATCTGGGTGCCGAGCTGGACGACCTCGAGCTCGCGGGCGAGGATCTGGGAGAGGTGGCGCAGACGGGCGACGACCTCGACTTCTTCGAGCAGCTCCTGCTTCTCCTCGACCGAGATGCGCAGGGTGCCGGCGATCAGGTGGGCGAGCGCCGCCGGGTCGTCGAGGTTGGCCACCGCCATCTGCAGCTCCTCGGGCAAGTAGGGGATCTGCTCGATGATCTCCGAGAAGGTGCGCTGGACGTTGCGGGTCAGGGCCTCCAGCTCCGGCCCGTCCTCGCTGACGTCGGGCAGCTCGCTGATCCGCGCCACCAGGTAGGGCTGCTCGGCGACGTAGGGACCGAGCTTCACCCGCTGGGTTCCCTGGACCAGGACGCGCAGGGTGCCGTCGGGGACCTTGAGCATGCGGGCGACGACGCCGACGACGCCGACCTCGTGGAGGTCTTGCGGGCCCGGCTCCTCGTTCTCGGGGTCACGGGCGGCGACCATCGCCAGCATCCGGTTGGCGCCGAGCACGTCGTCGACCAGCTTGATCGAGCGCTCCTGGCCGACCGCCAGCGGGGTCAGCGTCTCGGGAAAGGTGACGGTGTCGCGCAGCGGCAGGACCGGCAGCGCCTCGGGCAGCGGCTCGGAGGCGCGGATCGCATCCTCGGCGTCGAACGAGTCGACCACCTCGAGGACCGGGCTGCCCTCCATCAGCGCCGCCTCGCGGGAGTCGGCACTAGTCCCGCCCGATCGGGATCCGGCGGGTGGTCTCGGACGGATCGCGCAGCGGCAGCTCGATCCGCAGCACGCCGTCTTCGTAGGTCGCCGAGGCGCGCTCGGCGTCGACATCCACCTGCAGCTCGACCACACGCCGGAAGGGCCCGGAGGGAATCTCGACCTGCTGGTAGACCCGTCCTTCGGTCTCCTGCACCTGCCGCTCCCCGACGATCGCCAGCTGCCTGGTGCCGACCTCGATGCCGACCTCGTCTAGCTCAACGCCTGCGAGGTCGACCTTGACCACGGCCCGCTGCGGATCGCCGCAGTAGTAGACGTCCACGTTCGGCGTAAAGCCCCTGCTCCTGCGCGAGACGTAGGTAGTCCGCGCCCACGCATATAGGTCCCGCTCCGGCATCGACCCGAACATTAGCCCGACCGGCTACTCGCGGGGGGTGGCGCCGAATGGGGGTACCACCCGAGGAAGCTTTAGCTACCGCAGGGTGGTGGGCCCCATTCGGCGACAGGACCCGCCGCGCTTAGGCGGTCTGAGCTTGTGCCTGCGACCCCCACCGGGGTGGCCTCATGAGCAGCACGGGCTGCCTCGGCGGCACCAGCCCCTCGGGCCGGTTCGGCCTGAAGGTCGTGCAGGGCTCATCCAGCTCGAGCGCACAAAGCAGGTTCCTGCGGAAGTAACAGTCGTCGCAGGTCGGCGGTTTGGGCTTGCGCGGCACGGCGCCGATATTGCCATCGCCGTGACTCTTTCGTGCGGCTCAATTCCGCAAAGCGCAACGTTCTTGACACAGTCTCGTCACAGGTTCCCCGCGTCTTGCGGGAGCCGGCGCCCGCCGCCGCTACCATTCGGCCTCCGATGGAGTCTTCCAGCACGACCGACAAGCTCGCCGCCTCGCCGCAGCTGTTCGAGAGCGACTTCCTCAACTTCTTCTCGCGGGTGCACCCCGCGATCCCGGCGATCGTCTTCGTGCCCGTGGTGATTGCCGGGGAGTGGCTCGGCGCCGACCACGGTTATGCGGTCTGGCAGTTGCTCCTGCTCAGCCTCGCCGGAATCGGCATCTGGACCCTGACCGAGTACTGGTTGCACCGGCTGATCTTCCACTGGCAGCCCGACAACGCCTTCGGGCGCCGCATGCACTTCATCATCCACGGCATCCATCACGACCACCCCAACGACAAGCTGCGGCTGGTCATGCCCCCCGCCGTGGCGATCCCCCTGGCGGCACTCTTCTACTTCGCCTTCACGCTGATCTTCGGCACCCCGGCCGCCTATCCGCTCTTCGCCGGCTTCATCCTCGGCTACCTCTTCTACGACTACACGCACTATTACGTGCACCACTTCGTCCCCAAATCCGACTTCGGCAAGCGCCTGCGCGAGCAGCACATGCGCCATCACTTCCAGGACCACCGCTACGGCTACGGCGTCTCCTCGCCGATCTGGGACGTCGTCTTCCGCACCCTGCCGCGCCGGCGCAACCGCTAGCCCGCGGTTCCGCTGCGCCTTATCTGGCCATAGCCCGCATAAAGCGCACCGGACTCAGTGTGTGTGCCGGCACTTGGTACGCGGCAGTTCTCCACGGCCGCACTGCGTGAAATCACCGCCGGCGGGGTAGCTTCGACCAAATGGCCAGAGTTAAAGAGGCGAATTTGACTATACGAATAGTCACTGTCACTGTGACTCTGCCACACTCCGCAGCAGCTGACGACCCGTTCGCCTTTGCGCTCGCGGGAGGAAAGGAAGGAAATGCCCAGCACCAGCAACGTACTCGATGAGGCTCTAGACCTCGTCAAGAAGAGACTCGCGGAGCTCGACGAGGAGCGTAAGCGCCTTGAGCGTGCACTCACCGAGCTTGGTGGCACCGTCACACGTCGACCCGGTCGCCCCCCCGGCTCCGGACGCGGCCCCGGTCGCCCCCGTAAAAACGCCGCCGCGGCACCAGCCGCCGCGACGACCACCGCCCCGCGTAAACGCCGTCGCCGCCGTCGCGGTGGCACCCGCGCTGACCAGGCAGTCGCTCTGGTCGAGCAGAACCCCGGCATCTCCGCATCTGAGATCGCCAAAGCGATGAAAATCAAACCGAATTACCTGTACCGGGTTCTCGGCGAAATGGAGAAAGAGGGCCGCGTCACCAAGAAGGGACGCGAGTACCACCCCGGTAAATAGCGCCTGAAACTTCGCGCTTTGCTGAACAAGGCCGGCCCCCAATTGGGGGCCGGCCTTTTTTGTGACTACTTAAAGCAGGCCGAGCTAAAGCAGGCCGAGCCCGCTCACCGCGTCGCGCTCCTCGCGCAACTCGGCGGCGCTGCCGTCAATCCGGGACCGTGAGAACTCCGGAACATCGAGACCCTCGACGATCGACCACTCACCGCCGCTACAGGCGCAGGGGAAGCCGGCGACGATTCCCTCCTCGACGCCGTAGGAACCGTCGGCGGGCACACCCATCGAGACCCAGTCGCCCTCCGCGGTACCGAGCACCCAGTCGTGAACGTGATCAATCGCGGCGTTGGCAGCCGAGGCGGCGCTGGACGCCCCGCGGGCCTCGATGATCGCGGCACCGCGTTTGGCAACCCGGGGAATGAACTCATCGGCGATCCAGGCCTGATCGTCGACCGCGTCCCAGACGCTCTGGCCGTTGACCTTGGCGTTGACGAGGTCCGGGTACTGAGTGGTCGAGTGGTTGCCCCAAACCGTCATGTTGGTGACGTCGGAGACCCCCTTGCCCAGCTTGTTGGCGACCTGCGCGATCGCGCGGTTGTGATCCAGTCGCATCATCGCGGTGAAACGCACGCGCGGAACACCGTCAGCGTTCGACATCGCGATCAGGCAGTTGGTGTTGGCGGGGTTGCCGACGACGAGAATTCGAACGTCCTCGGCGGCGCCGGAGGCAATCGCTTCACCTTGGGGCTTGAAGATTCCACCGTTCGCCTCGAGCAGGTCGGAACGCTCCATGCCAGGGCCGCGCGGGCGAGCGCCAACCAGCAGGCCGACGTTGCAGCCGTCAAACGCCTGCCTCGGGTCATCGAAGATGTCAATTCGGCTCAACAGCGGAAAGGCGCAGTCGTCGAGCTCCATCGCGGTTCCCTCGGCGGCCTTGACCGCATCGGGGATCTCCAAAAGGCTCAGCTCAACCGGCGTATCGGGGCCGAGCATCTGGCCGCTGGCGATACGGAAGAGAAGTGCGTAACCAATCTGCCCGGCGGCGCCGGTCACGGTGACTTTCACAGGGGTGCTCACAGAGTCTCTATCTCCTGGATTCGTAGTTTTAGAAGAACTAGGACATCGCCCGCCGCAGGGCCTCGTCGATCGAGCCGAGGAACTCCTGGGTGGTCTGGAACTCCTGGTCGGGGCCGACGAGCAGGGCCAAGTCTTTGGTCATCTTCCCGGCTTCGACCGTCTCCACACAGACGCGCTCCAGGGTCTCGGCGAACTCGGAGACCGCGGGGGTGTCATCGAGCCGTCCGCGGGCGGCGAGGCCGCGCGTCCAGGCGAAGATCGAGGCGATCGGGTTGGTCGAGGTGGGTTCGCCCTGCTGGTGGCGGCGGTAGTGACGGGTGACGGTGCCGTGCGCGGCCTCGGCCTCGACCGTCTTGCCGTCGGGGCTCATCAGGACGCTGGTCATCAGGCCGAGTGAGCCGAAGCCCTGGGCGACGGTGTCGGACTGCACGTCACCGTCGTAGTTCTTGCAGGCCCAAACGTAACCGCCCTCCCACTTCATCGCCGCCGCAACCATGTCGTCGATCAGGCGGTGTTCGTAGGTGATTCCCGCGGCCTCGAAGTCGGCCTTGAACTCACTCTCATAGACCTCGGCGAAGAGGTCCTTGAAGCGGCCGTCGTAGCGCTTCAGGATCGTGTTCTTGGTCGAGAGGTAGACCGGGTAGCCGCGGTCGAGGCCGTAGCGCATCGAGGCGCGGGCGAAATCGCGAATCGAGTCGTCGAGGTTGTACATCGCCATCGCGATACCGCCGCCGGGGAAGTCATAGACATCGAGCTCAACCGGCTCGCTGCCGTCCTTGGGCGTGTAGGTGAGGGTCAGCGTGCCCTCGCCGGGGACGACCATGTCGGTGGCGCGGTACTGGTCGCCGAAAGCGTGGCGGCCGATCACGATCGGCTTGGTCCAACCCGGTACCAGGCGCGGGATGTTGGCGATCACGATCGGCTCGCGGAAGATGACGCCGCCGAGGATGTTGCGGATCGTCCCGTTCGGCGAGCGGTACATGTCGGCGAGGCCGAACTCCTCGACCCGCGCCTCGTCAGGGGTGATCGTCGCGCACTTGACGCCGACGCCGTGCTGCTTGATCGCGTTGGCGGCGTCGACCGTGATCTGGTCGCGGGTCGCGTCGCGACTCTCGATGCCGAGGTCGAAATAGATCAGCTCGAGATCGAGGTAGGGCAGGATCAGCTGCTCCTTGATGAAGGCCCAGATGATCCGGGTCATCTCGTCGCCGTCAAGCTCGACGATCGGGTTCTTGACTGGGATCTTTGCCACGCGGCGGGCGATGCTACCGGCGCAGGCCTTCGAGCAGTTCAACGACAACCGCTTCGGAGCGCTCGCGCGCCGCTCGGCGGTCGGGAGCAACAGCAATCAACGTCGCCGCCTCGATCATCGCCCCGAGCAGGATGATCGCGGTCATCTCGGGATCGTGCGGCTCCATTTCGCCCGCCTCGATCGCTGCCGAAACCGCCGCCTGCGCCAGCCCGATCCCCAACCCGGTCGCGGCGTCCCGCCAGCCCTCCCAGCCAAGCACGACGCGGCTCTGCAGGAGGCCGATGCGACGCAGCTCCTCGTCGGTCTCGCAGAGTTGCAGGTAGGCCCTGGTGCTCTCGAGCAGCGCGGCAAAGGGCGAGCCGGCGGCAATGGCGCGCTCGGCGACGAGCCCGAGGATCCGCCGCTCGCCGGTTTCGAAGACCTCTTTGAAGAGGTCTTGCTTGGAGGCGAAGTGGTGATAGAGGGCGCCACGGCTCACAGCGGAGCGCTCGAGAATCTCCTCAGTCGAGACATCGCCGTAATCACGTTCCATGAAGAGCTCGCGCGCCGCCTCGACCAGAGCCTCCCGGGCCCCCTCGCTGGGGCGCCCTCGCGCCCTCTTGCTTGCCATCGCCACCGCTCCGCACTACATTACCGACATTCAGTCGGTAAATGATCGGCTCGGGTCTCCACTGTCCGTCGCCGCCGAATATGGAGGATGCGATGAACACCTACGTGATCCGCAGGGAAAAGGCGTGGCAGTCGGCGGAGGAGCTGGAGGCGACAGCCGCACGCTCGAAACAGGTCGCCGAGGACGACTTCCCGGATGACATCTCCTGGATCCGCAGTTACGTGATCAGCGAGCCGGGCGGCACGCTCGGAACCGTCTGCATCTACCAGGCGACCGACGTCGACTCGGTCAGGCGCCATGCCGAGCGGGTCGACATGCCCGCCGACGAAATCCTCGAGGTCGCCGACACGGTCATCATCAGGCCCGATCCCCAGCCCGAGAGCGCCGCAAGCTGACAGGACTCCCACCTCCTGCCAGAATGGGCGCGTGGCAACTGTCGAGCGCTCAACCTCGGGAACGACCCACGAGGTCTTCAACCAGGCGTCCCCTCTGGAGGACTACAACCCGTTTGACGCCGACCGACCGCTGCGCGAGGCGCTGGTGCGCGAGGGCGGCGGCTGGGCCGAGGACCGGGCCCGAGAGCTCGGCGCGATCTGCGGCTCGGCGCAGACGATCCGCTGGGGCTTCGAGGCCAATGAGAAGAAGCCCGAGCTGAAGACCCACGATCGCTTCGGCCATCGCATCGACGAGGTCGAGTTCGACAGCTCCTGGCACGAGCTGATGCGGATCGGCTCCAGTTACGGCCTGCACGCGATGCCCTGGCGCGAACCGGGCGTCGGTGCCCACGTCGCCCGCGCGACGATGTTCATGCTGCTGATGCAGGCCGAGAGCGGCGTCGGCTGCCCGCTCTCGATGACCTACTCGGCGATCCCGGCGCTGCGCCGGCAGCCCGAGCTCGCCGCCGAGTGGGAGGAGCGCTTCCTCTCACTCGATTACGACGAGCGCTCGCTGCCGGCCGATCGCAAGAGCGGCTCCCTCTGCGGGATGGCGATGACCGAGAAGCAGGGCGGCTCCGACGTGCGCGCCAACACCACCGTGGCGACGCCGCTGAATGGCGGCGGGCCCGCGGCCGAGTACGAGCTGGTCGGCCACAAGTGGTTCTGCTCAGCGCCGATGTGCGACGCCTTCCTCGTCCTCGCCCAGACCGACTCCGGCGTCTCCTGCTTCCTGATGCCGCGCTGGACCCCCGACGGCGAGCGCAACGCCTTCCAGATCCAGCGCCTCAAGGACAAGCTCGGCAACCGCTCCAACGCCTCCTCGGAGCTCGAGTTCCGCGGCGCCTGGGCGCGCATGGTCGGCGAGGAGGGCCGCGGCGTGCCGACGATCATCGAGATGGTCAACCACACCCGCCTCGACTGCGTGATCGGCGCCGCCACCGGCTACCGGGCCGGGCTCGTGCAGGCGCTCAACCACGCCGAAGGCCGGGCCGCCTTCGGCAAGGAGCTGATCGACCAACCACTGATGCAAAACGTGCTCGCCGACCTTGCGGTCGAGTCCGAAGCCGCCACGATCGCCGCGATGCGCCTCGCCCGCGCCTACGACGAGGTCGCCGCCGGCGACGAGGACGCCGCCAACTTCCGCCGCCTGGCAAATGCGGTCCTGAAGTACTGGATGTGCAAGCGCCAACCCTCCCACGCGGTCGAGTGCTTGGAGTGCTTGGGAGGCAACGGCTACGTCGAGGAGTCGGGAATGCCCCGTCTCTATAGAGAGGCCCCGCTCGCCTCGATCTGGGAGGGCTCCGGCAACGTTCAGTGCCTAGACGCCCTCCGCGCAATGGTCAAGAGCCCAGCTTCCGTGGACGCCTTCTTCGCCGAGGTAATGGAGGGCGCCGGCGCAGAACCCAAGCTCGACGCCTACGTCTCCTCACTCCGTAACGAAATCCCAGGCGACATCGAGACAATCCAATCCCGAGCCCGCCGCATAGTCGAGGGCATGGCCGTCGCCCTACAAGCTTCCCTACTTGTTCGTTACGGCGACCCGGCGGTCGCCGACGCCTTCTGCGCCTCCCGCCTCTCGGGTGACTGGGGCAACGCCTTCGGAACCCTCACCGCGGGCACCGACTTCAGCGCCATCATCGAGCGCCACCGCCCCCGCGCCTGAAACGTCAACGAAGCGACCGAGCCGCCCGGGGTCCCTCAGCAGGAACTCCCGCGAAGCGGCCTGCTGAGGGACCCCGGGCGGCTCCGACCCTTCAGCTGCTTCTCACGACGCCTGGTCTCGCAGCGCCCGTCCTACCTGCTCCATCGTGATTACTCCCGAAAGACGGCCGTCGGCGTCAACCGCCATTAGGGCCCCGAAGCGGCGCAGAGCCCGACTGGTGAGAAGCGAGTCGAGCGGGGCGTCGTCACGGACCTGGAAGGTGCCGTCGTCGCGCTCAAGAACATCGGAAACGTGCGAAGTGGTGCGTGAGATCTCGGGGACCTCATCCGCTTTGTCACGGACGACGAGGCCGAGGAAGTGGTGCGCAGCATCTACTACCGGGAACCAGGGCCAGCGGTAGCGGAGGAAGTATTCGTCCAAGGCTTGCTCCACGCTGAGCTCGTCGAGGATCGTCACGGGCTGGCGGTCCATCACGTCGGAGACCTGGAGGGTGCTGATCTTGCTGGTGATCTTGGTCTGTATCGAGGCCGCCTTGGCGGAGCCGTTGATGATGAAGCCGATCAGGGCCAGCCAGACGCCGCCGAAGGCATCGCCAAGGCCGATCAGGACGAGGCCGCCGCCGATGAAGATGTAGCCGAAGACGCGGCCGAGGCCGGCGGCGAAGCGGGTGGCCGAGTTGCGGTCGCCGCTGCGCCACCAGGCGATCGCGCGGACGATCCGTCCGCCGTCCATCGGGAAGGCGGGCAGCAGGTTGAAGACGAGGACGAGCAGGTTGATCGATGCCAACCAGCCGACCATCGCCATCACTCCGGAGACGCCCGAGCCGGATTCGATCTGGACCGCCCGCTTGAACTCCTCCGCGCCGACCGCGGCTATGCCGACCGCGGTGAGCAGAACAACGATTGCGAGGGTCACCAGCGGCCCCGCGATCGCCACCTTGAACTCGGCGGCCGGACTGGGTGACTCGCGATCCATCCGCGCCATGCCGCCGAAGATCCAGAGCTGGATGCTGGAGATGCCGATGCCGTTGCGCCGCGCCGCAAAGGCGTGGCCGAGCTCGTGCAGGACGATCGAGCTGAAGAAGGCGAGGGCGCTGATGACGGCGAGCAGGAACGGGGTCGAGCCGGAGTTGCTCTCGCCGAGCACGTGGCCGTAGAAGCTGGAGAGCCAGAGGATCACCAGGAAGAGGACGAGGAACCACGACCAGTCGACCGTGATGCGGATGCCGCGGACGTGGAACAGGGTTATGGGTTTGCCGCCCATCATGGGTCCAATCGTACGTGGCCGTATAAGTTCGCGGCGATGGCGGCAAACCAGGACCAGCTTCGACAGTGGCTCGAGGAACTCGAGCGGATCGACCGCCCCAGTGCGTCCGAAGGTGAGCGGCGAGCTGCCGAGTGGATCGTTGAGCGGTTTGGTGAGCTCGGAGCGGAGGCGCGGGTCGAGGCTGAGGGAGCGCACGGGACCTACTGGTGGCCGCTGGGGCTCGGCGCGGCGCTCGGTGTTTTGGGCGGCTGGCTCGGGTTGGGCGGCTGGCTCGGGATGCGGGGGCGCAGGGTGCTAGGAGCCCTGCTCGGCTTTGCCGGCGCCGCTGGGATCGCCGCGGACTTCCCGCCCGGTAAGCGGCCGCTGCGTCGGCTGCTGCCCAGGCGCACCACCTACAACGTCGTCTGCGAGCTGGGGCCGGCGGAGGCCGAGCGAACCGTCGTCCTGATCGCCCATCACGACGCCGCCCACTCGGGGCTGATCTTCCACCCCCAGATTCCCAAGCTCGCCGACCGTCTCGGGCTGCTCGAGGGCAAGGACACCAGCCCGATGTTGATGGCGCCGGTGGTGGGCGGCCCGCTGCTGGCCGGACTCGGCGCCCTGACCGGGCGGCGCCTGCTCGCCAAGCTCGGCGCCCTGGTCGGCCTCGGCACCGTCGCGGCGATGGCCGACATCGGCCGCCGCGAGACGGTGCCCGGCGCCAATGACAACGGCACCGGCGTCATCGCGCTGCTTGCACTGGCCGAGCGGCTCGTCGCCGAACCCACCGAGAAGACCAGGGTCATCTTGCTCTCAATCGGCTCGGAGGAGTCCTTCAGCGAGGGAATCAAGGCCTTCGGCGAGCGCCACTTCCCGGGACTGCCGCGCGAGAGCACCTTCTTCCTCTGCCTCGAGTCGCTCGGCTCACCCCACCTGCTGGTCCTGCGCGGCGAGGGTTTCCTCAAGATGCGCGAGTACCCGCCCCGCGCCCTGGCGCTGATCGACGGGCTGGCCGAGGAACTGGGGATTTGGCTCTACCCCAATCTGCGCCTGCACAACGGCACCGACGGTCTCGAGCCGCTGGCAGCGGGCTATGAGACCGCGGCGCTCTGCGCCTGCAACGAGCTCAAGCAGCCGGCCTTCTACCACTGGCCCAACGACATCGCCGCCAACGTCGAGTTCGAAACGGTCGCCGACGCCATCCGCCTGGGCGAAGCCACAATCCGCCACCTCGACCACCGCTGGCTTTAACCCAGGGCCGACTGGCCGAAACCGTGTCGATATGTCACGTTTGAGGCCCGTCGGCGGGGGTGGGGGAAATCCGACTGCGGGGTCGGATTTGGGCTCTATAGAGTGCGACGCCGTGCCTACGCATGACGTATTGGTAATCGGCGCCGGGCTGGCCGGACAGCGAGCCGCCCTGGCAGCCGCCGAGGCGGGGGTCTCGGTCGGCATCGTCAGCAAGGTCCACCCGGTCCGCTCGCACTCCAACGCGGCCCAGGGCGGGATCAACGCCGCGCTCAACCCCGGCGACTCCTGGGAGTCGCACGCCTTCGACACGATCAAGGGCTCCGACTACCTGGCCGACCAGGACGCGGTCGAGATCATGTGCCGCGAGGCGCCGGAGGAGATCCTCCACCTCGAGCACCTCGGCGTCACCTTCCACCGCAACGAGGAGGGCAAGCTCGGCACCCGCGCCTTCGGCGGCGCCTCCGCCGCCCGCACCTACTACGTCGCCGACATCACCGGCCAGGCGATCATGCACGTGCTCTACGAGCAGCTGATGAAGCACTCCGAGCAGGTCGCCCGCTACGAGGAGTGGTTCTGCACGGCGCTGGCGCTCGATGACGACGGCGAGTGCTGCGGCGTCGTCACCCGCAACATCGCCGACGGCTCGATGCAGCTCTTCGAGGCCAAGTCGGTGATCCTCGCCAACGGCGGCAACGGCCAGGTCTGGAAGCCGACCACCAATGCCCTGATCTGCACCGGCGACGGCATCGCGCAGGCCTACCGGGCCGGGGCCAAGCTGATGGACATGGAGATGATCCAGTACCACCCGACGACGCTGGCGGGCAAGGGCTTCCTGATCACCGAGGGCGCTCGCGGCGAGGGCGCTCACCTGCTGAACCGCAACGGCGAACGCTTCATGGAGCGCTACGCGCCGAACAAGATGGAGCTGGCCTCGCGCGACGTCGTCTCCCGCGCCGAGCAGACCGAGATCAACGAGGGCCGCGGCTTCGACGACGGCACCGTCGCGCTCGACATCACCGTGGTGCCGAAGAAGCGTGTGCACGAGGCGCTGCGCGAGATCGTCCTCGTCGGCAAGGACTTTGCCGGGGTCGACATCACCAAGGAACCGATCCACATCAAGCCCGGCAACCACTACACGATGGGCGGGATCAAGACCGACGTCGACGGCCGCACCGACATCCCCGGCCTCTACGCCGCCGGCGAGGTCGCCTGCGTCTCGGTCCACGGCGGCAACCGCCTCGGCGCCAACTCGCTGCTCGACACGCTGATCTTCGGCCGCCGCTCCGGCGCCGACGCCGCCGCCCGCGCCAAGCGCACCGAGGGCTCGCGGCCCTCGAAAGCGGTGCTCGAGGCCGAGCAGGCGACGATCGACGCGATCTCCGCCCGCGAGAAGGGCTCCGGCCGCCGCGTCTCGGAGATCAAGTTCGACCTCGGCACGGTGATGGACGCCAAGGTCGCGGTCTTCCGCGACGAGGCCGGTATCACCGAAGCACTGGAGACGGTTCGCCGGCTCAAGCAGGAGGCCGAGAGCGCCTACATCGACGACAAGGGCTCGGTCTTCAACCAGGACCTGCTGGGCGCGATCGAGCTCGGCTACATGCTCGACAACGCCGAGTGCACCTGCGTCGCCGCGCTCGAGCGCAAGGAGAGCCGCGGCGCCCAGTACAGGACGGACTTCCCGGAGCGCAATGATGAGGAGTGGCTCAAGCACATCGACCTGCAGCCGGGTGACGACGGGCCGGAGATCTCCTACTCCGAGGTGACGATCACCCAGTGGGAACCGCAAGAGAGGACTTACTAGATGGCTGAGTACACGCTCAAAGTCCGCCGCTACCAGCCCGAGTCGGGCGAGGGTGCCTACTGGGAGGAGTTCAAGGTCGAGCTCGACCCCTCGCTCTCCGTTCTCGACGGCCTGCTGCAGGCCAAAGACCGCGACGACGGCTCGCTCTCGGTGCGCTGCTCCTGCCGCGCCGCGATCTGCGGCTCCTGCGGGATGAAGATCAACGGCCAGTCCGGCCTCGGCTGCAAGACCCAAATTGGCGAGGCCCAGGAGTTGGCTAACAAGTTCGCCAACGGTGGAGCAAGCGGTGCCCGGACGCGGGAGCCTGGCCGCGAGATCGCCGGTCATGATGAGCGCGGCCAGGCGGGAGCAGAGGACACCGCGATTATCGTCGAGCCGATGGGCAACATGCCCGTGATCAAGGACCTGATCACCGACATGGAGTCGACCCACTGGGCCAAGATCCGCCGCGTCACCCCCTGGCTCCTCCCCCACGGCGAGGCGCCCGAGCGCGAGTACGTGGTCGAGCCCGAGTCGATGATCGACATCACCCAGTCGATGGCCTGCATCCAGTGCGGCGCCTGCGTCTCCTCCTGCCTCTCGATGGAAGCCGACCCGGAGTTCATCGGCCCTGCCGCCCTCGCCAAGGCCTACCGCTTCGTCGGCGACCCGCGCGACGCCGAGACCAAGGAGCGCCTCCACGACCTCGCCCACGACCCGCACGGGATCTACGACTGCACCCACTGCTTCAGCTGCATCGACGCCTGCCCCAAGGGCGTGGCGCCGATGGACCAGATCATGCGCCTGCGCCGCAAAGCCGGCGAGGAGGGGATCGATGATCCCAACCACGGCCATAACCACGAGGCGGCCTTCGTCAAGATCATCGAGAAGAAGGGGACACTGGACGAGGGGCTGCTGCTGCAGGAGTCCTTTGCGCCCGGCGTCAAAGGCAAGCTGAAACCGAGCAAAGCGGCGATCAAGGAACTGCTTGGCTCGATCCCGACCGTGCTGCGCGCGATCAAGACCGGCAAGGGCCGCACCGTTTCAAAGCTGGTCCCAGGCATCCACCCAAAGCTTCCCGGCAGCGCCCAGGACGAGGTCAAAGCGATCTACAAGCACGCCGAGGAGCACCGCGAGGAATTCAACATCTACATCAAGGGCGAGGACGAGGACTTCGTCGAACCGGAGCCCGATGAGATGACGGACGAGGCAATTGCGACCGAGGCGGCCGCGGCCGCCGACACGAAGGAGGAGTCGTGATGAGCGACGACCGGATCAAGGTCGCCTACTGGCCCGGCTGCGTCTCGCGCGGCTTCACCAGCGAGCTTCACGGCTCGATGGCGATCGCCGCCGAGAAGCTCGGCATCGAGCTGGTCGAACTCGACCGCGCCAACTGCTGCGGCGCCGGTGTGATCGCCGAGCACAACCAGGAGCTCGCCGACACGCTCAACGCCCGCACCTTCGCCCTCGCCCAGCAGACCGGCTTCGCGATGATGAACATCTGCTCGACCTGCCAGGGCGCGCAATCAGAGTGTCAACAGCGGCTGGATGCCGATTCTTCCTACCGCGCCCACATCAACGAGGTGCTGAGCGGCCAGGGCCTCTCCTACGAGAAGGGCAAGGACGGCTTCACCAACAAGAACTTCCTCTGGCTGCTGGTCGAGGACTACGGCCTCGACCGCCTCGCCGAGAAGGTGACGCGCCCGCTCAGCGGCCTGCGCGTCGGCCCCTTCTACGGCTGCTACGTGGTCCGCCCCAAGGAGCGGCTCGGCTACGACGAGTTCCCCGAACGCGATCTCTACCTGGAGAAGGTGATCACGGCCCTCGGCGGCGAGGTGGTCGAGTACGACGGCGCCCGCAAGTGCTGCGGCTTCCCGGTGATCACGATGAACCGCGACACCTCGCTGCGCCAGGCCGGCACCCACGTCGGCGACGCGCTCGACGCCGGTGCCGACTGCCTCGTCACCCCCTGCCCCCTCTGCCACCTCAACCTCGACATGCAGCAGCCCGAGGCGGCGAAGGTGGTCAACCGGGACCTCGGCCTCGCGGTCCTGCACCTGCCCCAGCTCGTCTCGCTGGCGCTCGGCGCATCGCCGAAGGAACTGGGGATGAGCAAGCACATCGCTTCGACTAAGTGGGTCGAAGAGAGACTTTCCGCGGTTCCTGCCTGATTCGGTAACCAAACGTAATGAGCGTGTGCGCAGGGTCCGCGGACGCGCTTCGCGCTGAGTGTCCGCGGACCCTGCGCACACGCTCTTCTCGATTCGAAGGTGAATCAGACGGGAACGGCCAGAGAGGCGCGTCCAGCCACTCTCAAGCTCAAAGCTGGCGCGGGAGCGAGATGTCGTTTCGCTTCAGCCGTGAAACGCGATGATTGCGCCGCCGAATGCGGCGAGAATGCTCCCGAGGGTGACGATCATCGCGTTCTGGAGGCGGTCGAAGCGGTCGTCCATGCGATGTTGCAGCGCATCGACCTTGGCCGAAAGGTGATCGAGACGGTCGTCGTTCCAGTTGGCTCTTGCCTGCTCCATTGACAGAGAGGCTAGCGGACAGAACGTTACGTGTGGCGCGCGGAAGTGTGTCGGACGGATGGTCTAGCTGACGAGCCCAGGGACGTTCCGAACGCCATGAGGTAGATCCGGGCCTACCGAGAGGCTGTGGGTGTCAAAGCTCACGACCTCAAGGAGGCCCGGATGCAACACGCTAACTCCCCGCTCACCCCGAAGGGCAGGCACCGCATGGTCCTGCTCGTCGAAGAGGAGGACTTCACGTTCGAGGCGGCCGCGGCCGCCTCGAACGTGGCGAAGTCGACGGCCCACACCTGGGTCTCGCGCTGGCGGGAGGCCGGCGAGGAGCAGCGGCGGGACCTGAGCTGCCTGCGCGACCGCTCCTCATGCCCGAAGAACAGCCCCGCGCAGGTCCCCGAGGGGGAGGCGAAGAAGATCTGCGAACGGCGCGAGAAGACCGGCTGGAGCCCCCGCCGTCTGGCCGACGAGCCCGACATCGCCCGCCCCCACTCGACCGTGCACCGCGTCCTGCGCCGCGGCGGCTGCTCGCGCCTCCCCAGGCCAAAGCCGCCGGCGGTGATCCGATACGAGTGGCCCTGCCCGGGGAACCTCCTGCACATGGACGTCAAGAAGCTCGGCTGCTTCACCGAGCCCGGCCATGCGCTGACCGGCGACCGGCGCCGCCGCTCGCGGCGAGTCGGCTGGGAGTACGTGCACTCGATCGTCGACGACTGCTCGCGCCTGGCCTATTCGGAGATCCACGACGACGAGCAGGCCCCGACCGTGATGGGCTTCACCCGCCGGGCCTTCGAGTGGTTCGAAGAGCGCGGGATCGCGATCGAGAGATTGATGACCGACAACCACTTCAGCTACACGAAGAGCAAGGCGCTGGCCGAACTGCTGGACGGCAGGGCGGTCTCCCACCTGAAGATCAGGCCCTACACGCCGCGGACAAACGGGAAGGTGGAGCGCTTCCACCAGACACTGATGCGGGAGTGGGCCTACGCGCTCGAATACGCCTCAAGCGACGCTCGCGGCGAGGCGCTGCCACACTGGATCAAGCACTACAACGAGCGGCGCTCCCACTCAGCGCTCGGCAACCGGCCGCCTATGAAGCGCGTTCGGGACGTGTTGGGGTTCGACATCTAGCCGGCCCGGTCGAGGCCGACTCGGCGGGCGAGCCATTTGGCGCCGATGGTGTCGGTCAGGCCGTGGGCGACGATCGAGCAGATGATCGCTATCGCGGCGATGTCGAAGATCAGGTTGCCGTCGGCGACGTCGGACTTGAGCACGAAGAGGGCAAAGAGCATCGAGGCGACGCCCTTGGGGCCGAACCAGGCCATGAAGAGCTTCTGGGGGCGCGCGATGCCGGTTTTGAGGAAGGAGATCATCACCGCCAGCGGCCGGGCGACGATCAGGGCGAAGACGACGAAGAGGATCAGCGGCGGGACGCTGTGATGGAAGCCGGTGGCGACGATCAGGGCGCCGAAGACGAAGAAGGTGAGCACCTGCAGGATCGCGCTGGTGTTCTCGGCGAACTCGACGAAGCCCGCGGGGACCTCTTTCTCGGTGGCGGCGAGGGCGATACCGCAGACGAAGGCGGCGATCAAGCCGTTGCCGATCGTCACATCGGCGAGGCCGAAGGCGAAGAGGGCGAAGCCGATCGAGTAGATCCCCTCGTAGCGGGCGGTGAGGCCGCCGCCGGGCAGGTGATGGTGCAGACGGCCGCCGAGGATGCCGAGCCCAACCCCCACCCCGGCGCCGAAGAGGGCTTCGCCGAAGAGCTTGGCCGCTTCGCCGCCCGGGTCGCCACCGGGCGCGGCGAGGACGAGGAAGAAGAGGACGAAGGGGAGCGCCAGGCCGTCGTTGAGGCCGGACTCAAGGTTGAGCGTGTGGCGCACCGAGGCCGGCACGATCTTGGAGGTGACGACCGCCGAGGTGACGACCGGGTCGGTCGGCGAGAGCACCGCCCCCAGCAGCAGCGCCTCGGCCCAGCTCAGCTCGGGGAAGAGCGCCTTGGCAGCCAGCCCCAGCAATGCCATCGTGATCGGCATCGCGATCGCCAGCGCCCGCGCCACCGGGCCCCAGTGGCGAGCGAGCAGCTCGCGCTCGACGAACATCCCGTCGGAGAAGAGGGTGAGAATCAGCGCCAGCTCGACCAGCTCGACGATCGCCTCCGACTTCGGATCGACATGGACGACCCCAAGCGCGGCGAGCAGCACCCCCAGTGCCACCGAGAGCACCGAGGCCGAGAGCACGGTGCCCTTCATCACCCCCGAGAGCGCCGCGACCGCGGTCAGCAGCCCGCCAAAGATCAGAACCGCGTCGCCGAAGCCGATGTTCACGACTCACCCCACAGCAGCGAGAGCGGCCATGCTTCGAGCCGGTCGCCGAAGGAAAGTGCACGCTCGCCGGTGTAGAGGACGACACCCCGCACGAAGCGTGGCCCCAGGGTCTCGCGGAGCCGCTCGAACCGTCTGAAGTCGGCCGCGTCGGCCGAGCGCGATGCCTTCACCTCGACCGCGGCGACGCGGCCGTCGCCCGCTTCCAGCACAAAGTCGATCTCGATTCCCTTGGCCGTGCGGTAATGCATCAGTGCTGTGTTATCCGTCGCCACGGATACCGCCTTGAGCAGCTCGGCGCCGACGTAGGACTCCAGGGCGAGGCCGAGAGAGGTCGGCTCTGACAACAGTCGAGAGGCATCAAGGCGCAGAAGATGGCAGAACAGCCCCGAGTCCGCGATCAGCATCTTCGGCGACTTGACCAGCCGCGGCTGCAGGCGGTTGTGCCAGGCGCGTAGCCGCTGCACGACGAACACGCGCTCCAGCAGTGCGAGGTAGCGATCCAGGGAGCTGACCGGAACCCCAAGATCCTGGCTCAACCCGTTCTTGTTCAGCGGGCCCCTCGAGCGTAGGGCGACCGCGCTCAGCAGCGTCGGCAACTGCTCCAAACGCGAGATATCCGCGACCGCCCGAACATCGCGCTCGAGGATCGTCCTCAGGTAGTTGTCGAACCACGCCTTTCGGCGCGCGTTGTCATGGCGCTGAACGACCTCCGGAAATCCGCCTTGGACCAGCCGCGCGGCCAGCTCCTCCCGGCTCGTTACCGCCTCGGGCAGCTGCGGACGATCAGCCAGGAGGGTTTCGACTATGGCGGCATCCGGGCGTCCGGCCAACTCGACGCCGGAGAACGGCCAGAGGGTGAGGACCTCCATCCGACCGACGAGGGCGTCCGCAACTGCCGGAATGAAGAGCGGGTTCGCGGAGCCAGTTAGGAGAAAACGCCCCGGCTGGCGGTCGCGGTCGACGGCGGCCTTGATCGGCAGGAAGATCTCGGGCACGCGCTGCGCCTCATCGAGGACGACACGCTCGCCAAGGGATGCGACAAAGCCGCCGGGATCAGCCTGCGCGGCGGCGAGCTCCGCCGGCTCGTCGAAGCTGACGTAGGTGGGGGGAGGTCCTTCGACCGGTGACGCCAATGCCAGGGTGCTCTTGCCCGCCTGGCGCGGACCGACGAGCATAATCACAGGCGTATCCGCCAACGCCGCACGAATCTTCGTCCGCAGGGACCTCTCGATCACGCGATCAATATTACCAGGGTTGGGTGAAATTCACCCAACATGTGGGTGAAATTCACCCATGATGTGGGGGAATTTCACCCTACGAAGCGAGCAGCCCATGCTCGATCAGCAGCTCCGCCACCTGCACGGCGTTGGTCGCGGCGCCCTTGCGCAGGTTGTCGCCGGCGAGCCAGAGGTTGAGGGTGCGCTCCTGGTCGGGGTCGCGGCGGATGCGGCCGACGAGGACGTCGTCGCGGCCGGCGGCGTCGAGCGCCATCGGGTATTTGCCGGCGGCGGGGTCGTCGACGACGGTCACGCCGGGCGCCTCGGCGAGCAGAGCGCGGCACTCCTCGGGTGAGAGGTCCTCGCGGGTGCGGAGGTTGATCGACTCCGAGTGACCGCTGATCACCGGCACCCGGGCGCAGGTGGCCGAGATCGCCACCTCATCGCCGAAGCCGAGGATCTTGCGGGTCTCGGCCATCACCTTGCGCTCCTCGGTGGTGTAGTCATCGCCGTCGGAGAAGACCTCGACCTGGGGCAGCACGTTGAAGGCGATCTGGTGCGGGTAGATCTGCGGCCGCGGCACCGCTTCGCCCGCCAGCGAGGCCCGCGACTGGGCGAGCAGCTCCTCGATCGCCCGCTGGCCGGTGCCCGAAACCGCCTGGTAGCTGGAGACGACCAAGCGCTCGAGCCCGACCGCGCGGTGGATCGGCGCCAGCGCCATCATCATCACCATCGTCGTGCAGTTGGGGTTGGCGACGATCCCCTTGTGGCCCGCAGCAGCCTCGGGATTGACCCCGGCGACGACCAGCGGCACCTCCTCATACATGCGCCAGTAGCTGGTGTTGTCGACGACGACTGCGCCCGCCTCGACCAGGCGCGGCGCCCACTCGGCGCTGACCGAGCCGCCCGCGGAGGACAGCACGACATCCAGCTCCTGAATCGTCTCGGGGCTGAGCGGCCGGCACTCGATCGTCGTCCCGTTCCACTCGATCTCGCGCCCGGCCGAGCGCTCGGAGGCAAACGGAACCACCTCAGCGGCGGGGAAATCGCGTTCGGCGAGGATCTCGAGGATGGTCGAGCCGACCGCGCCGGTTGCGCCCAGAACCCCGACTCTGTAACCGTCGCCCGTCATCTCACCCGAGTATGACCGGCCGCTTCAGGTACCGACCGTGGGACGGTGCTGGGCGCCTTCGGGGTCTTCCGCCCGTACCGCATCGGCGCCGAGCTCGAAGGCCTGATGCAGGGCGCGCACCGCGTCCGGAACCTGCCCGGCCGAGATCACGCACGAGATCTTGATCGGCGAGGTCGAGATCATCTCGATGTTGATCTCCTCGCGGCCGAGCACCTCGAAGACCTTGGCGGCGACGCCGGGGTGCGAGCGCATGCCGGCGCCGATGATCGAGACCTTTCCGATCTGATCGTCGGTGCGGATCCCCTCGCTGACGTCGCCGAGTGCGGCCAACGTGTCGGTCGCGGTCCTCAGCTCGGCGCGGTCGATCGTGAAGGAGAGGTCGGCGAGCTCGTCGTCGCTGACCGGCTCGTTCTGGATGATCACGTCGACGTTGATCCCGGCCTCGGCGAGGGCGTTGAAGATCTCGCCGGCGACGCCGGGCTCGTCGCGAATGCCGACAAGCGTCACCCGCGCCTCGTCGACGGAGTGGGTGATGGCTGTGACGAAGGGCTGCTCCATGGTCTTCTGCTCGGTCTCGTCCTCGCTGACGACGAGGGTACCGGGACCGTCCTCGAAGCTGCTGCGGCAGTGGATGCGGACGCCGTGGTTGCGGGCGTACTCGACCGAGCGCAGCTGCAGCACGCGGGCGCCCGAGGCCGCCATCTCCAGGGTCTCCTCGAAGGTCGCGATCGGGATCTTGCGGGCGTCGGGGACGATCCGCGGGTCGGCGCTGAAGACTCCGGCGACGTCGGTGTAGATCTCGCAAACGTCGGCGTCGAGCGCCGCCGCCAGGGCCACCGCCGTCGTGTCGGAGCCGCCCCGACCCAGCGTGGTCACGTCGTGGCTCGTGGTCGAGACGCCCTGGAAGCCGGCGACGAGGACGATGCGGTCCTCCTCCAGCGCCTCGCGGATGCGGTCGGCGCGGACGTCGATGATCCGCGCCTTGGTGTGGGAGGAGTCGGTGACGATGCCGGCCTGCGAGCCGGTCAGCGAGATCGCCTTGTGGCCCATGTCGTGGATCGCCATCGCGCAGAGCGCGCAGGAGATCCGCTCGCCGGTGGAGAGCAGCATGTCCATCTCGCGCGGCTCCGGACGATCGGAGATCTCCAGCGCTTGGGCGACCAGCTCGTCAGTCGTCTTGCCCCTTGCCGAGAGCACGGCGACGGCGCGGTTGCCGGCCTCGCGGGCGGCGACGATGCGGCGGGCGGCGCGGACGATCTGCTCGGCGCCGGCCACCGAGCTGCCGCCGAACTTCATCACCACCGTTTTGGACCCGTGCTCAGGCATCGACGTAATAGTGCGGGCGCGAGCTACTCGCCGCCGGCGCCGCCGAGGTTGCCGAGCATCGCGTGCTCGGCCATGCGGATCAGGCCCAGCGCCATGTGCGGGCGCATGTCGCTGGTGCGAACCCGGACATGGGAGCCGTGCGGGCCAATCACCTCGACGATCGTGCAGACGTCGCCGATCTGGCAGTCCTCGCCGTAGTCGGCTTCAAGCGCCTCCATCTGGGCGGTGACCACCTGCCCCATCTTGCTCTGGTCGATCGGCATCTGCGTCCTCAGTTCTTTGTCGTTTCCGCCGCCCTGCGCCTCTGAGCGGCCTTGCGTTCCTTGCGACTCCCGAACAGGTCCATCATCGATTCGGCAAGGCTCGCCGCATCGACATTGTCCACGTGGTCGGCTCTCTTCTTCGCCTCTTCATAGCAAGCTCCGTCGTCTCTGTCCCCGATCACACACACCGTCGCCACGGTCTCGGCCCTGTCGACCCGGAAGACGATGCGCCAATCCCGGTGCCCAACGGTGATCTTGCGCCAACCGACCAGATCCCTGCCGAGCGGCTCACCCGCCTGCGAACCGTTGGCTTCTATCTCGAGCAGCTTCTTGAAGAATGCCTTGAGCCTGCCACTCTCACTGTGCTTGGCGAGGTCGGCGATCGCATCGTCTATCAACTCGACCCGGACCGACAACGGCTAGCCCTCTTCCAGCTCTTCGCGGGTGAAGCCAAAGCGATCGAGTACGTCGTCGAGCGAATGCCGCCGCTCGCTGACGGTGAGAAGCCGGGTGAGGGCAAGCGAGACATCCAAAAGACGCTCCTCGAGCTCCTCCGTGCGTTCGAGCGCGTCGATGCTGACAATCGCCGCCACCGGCTTGCTGTTGCGCATCAAGACTCGCTTCTCGCCCTGCTCGGCCGCTTTGACGAGCGCCGAGATGCCCGCCTTACCGGCATCGGAGATCGACATGAGCTCTTTTGTGTCAACTATTGGCAATTGAATCTTCCTAGCTTTATGCCCTTAATCCTAGGTCTATCTATGTAGAGATTAGCAAGCTTGCCCTGTGTGCCGCAGATCACGCACGGTGATATATCGGGACGATATATTGGACGCCGTGGAGCTCACCCCCACCGCCTACGTCATTCTCGGCATGGTCAGCCGCGAGCCGCGCTCTGGCTATGAGATCAAGGCGGCGGTCGATGAATCCACCCGCTTTTTCTGGGCGGCCAGCTACGGGCAGATCTACCCGGCGCTGAAGGGCCTCTCCGAGGCGGGTCTGGTCAAGGGTGTGGATGCACCTCGCGGGGAGCGCAAACGGACGGTCTACGCGATTACGGACGCGGGCATGGCGGCGCTGACGGATTGGCTGCGACGGCCACCGCAGACCACTGAGATGCGCGAAGAAGGGCTGCTCAAACTCTTCTTCGCCGATGTCTTACCGCCCGGGGACGCGATCGAGACGCTGCGGGCGATGCGCACGCAACGCCTCGAGCTGGCGGAGCGACTGCGCGGCATGGAACCGAAGACCTTGGAGAAGGACCCCTACTCGCTGATGGTGCTGCAGGGGGGAATCGAGTTCAACCAGTGGTTCGCAGATTGGTGCGAGCGGATGGAGGAGCGCCTCCTCGCCGTCGCGCCGCCGAAAGGAGCAACTGATGTTCGACGCCCTCGCCCGCCTCGCCGACGGCAATGCCCGCCGCATCGGCGTCTTCGCGCTCGTCTTCTTCGTCCTCGCCATCGCGATCGGCGGCGGCGTCGCCAGCCGCCTCGACCCCTACGGCGCCGACGACCCCTCGACCGAGGCGGTCGAATCGCGCGAACGGCTGCACGACGCCGGGCTGAAAATCCCGGCGGTCTTGGGGATCGCCACGGACGCACCGATCGCCGCCCCGGCGACGCGAGCGCGGGTCGAGGCGCTCGAGCGCAGCGTGCGCCGCCGGCCCGACGTCAGCTCGGTCACTGGCTACTACGACACCCACTCCCCCGTCTTCGTCTCGCGCGACCGCCGCTCGACCTACTTCGCCGTCACGCTGAAGACCTTCGACGACAAGGAGTGGCAGGAAACCGGCGCCAACATCGCCGCCCAGCTGTCGGCCAAGCCCGGCGTCATCGTCGGCGGCGCCGCGGTCGCCCAGGAGCAGGTCAACACGCAGGTCGAGAAGGACCTGCGGATGGCCGAGATGCTCGCCTTCCCGCTGCTCTTCCTGCTCTCCTTCGTCTTCTTCCGCAGCCTCGTCGCCTCGGCGCTGCCCTTGATGATCGGCGGCCTGGCGATCGTCGGCACCTTCCTCATCCTGCGCATCGCCAGCGAGGTCGGCTCGATCTCGATCTTCGCCCTCAACCTGACCACGGCGCTGGGGCTGGGGCTGGCGATCGACTACAGCCTCTTCATCGTCTCCCGCTACCGCGAGGAGATCGCCAAGGACGGGCCAGGGCTGGCGGCGATGCGGCGGGTGCTGGCGACCGCCGGGCGCACGGTCTTCTTCTCCTCGCTGACGGTCAGCGCCGCGCTCGCCTCGCTGCTCGTCTTCCCGCAGCGCTTCCTCTACTCGATGGGCCTCGGCGGCGCCTTGGTGGCGCTGTTCGCGGCGCTGATCTCGCTGACCGTGCTGCCGGCGGTGCTGACCCTGCTGGGGACGCGGGTCAACTCGCTCTCGCCGAAGTTCCTGCAGCGCCGCGCCGAGGCCGAAACGCGGCCCGACGAGAGCGGTTTCTGGTACCGGCTCTCGCGCTTCGTGATGCGCCGGCCGCTGCCGGTGGCGACGCTCAGCGCCGCCCTGCTGATCGTCATGGGCATCCCCTTCTTCAACATCAAGTTCGACACCGTCGACCCGACCGTGCTGCCGACCTCGGCCAGCGCTCGCCAGGCCTATGAGACGGTCAGCAGCGAGTTCCCGCCCTACCGTGAAACCCCGATCTGGGTCGACGTCGAAGGCGGCGGGCCGGGAGCGGCCGCGCACTTCGCGGCGCGGGTGCGCAAAGTGCCGGGCGTCGCCGAAGTCAACCCGCCGCTGCGGCTGAAGGGGGACGTGACGGCGCTGCAGGTGGTCTCAAGTCATCCCTTCGTCTCCGAGGGCAGCCAGGAAACCGTGAAGCGCATTCGCGATTTGCGACCGCCGCCAGGGGCGACCGCGCTGGTCGGCGGCGCCACGGCTGACTTCGTCGACCTGCAATCGAGCCTGGTCCGCCACCTGCCGATCGTGCTCGCGATCATCATCGTGGCGACGCTGACGATCCTCTTCCTGATGACCGGCTCGGTGATCCTGCCGATCAAGTCGCTGCTGATGAACTTCCTCAACCTCAGCGCCGTCTTCGGCCTGCTGGTGCTGATCTTCCAGGACGGTCGCTTCGAGGGCTTCCTCAACTACACCAGCCCGGGGGCGATCGAGCAGACGATGCCGATCCTGCTCTTCGCCGTCGCCTTCGGCCTCTCCACCGACTACGCCGTCTTCCTGCTCTCGCGGATCAAGGAGGCGCGCGACAACGGCGCCTCGGACTCCGAGTGCGTGGCGATCGGGCTCGAGCGGACCGGCCGCATCGTCACCGCCGCCGCCCTGCTCTTCGCCGTCGCGATGTTCGCCTTCGCCACCTCGCAGATCATCTTCATCAAGGAGAACGGCGTCGGCACCGCCCTCGCCGTCCTGATCGACGCCAGCATCGTCCGCGCCCTGCTCGTGCCCTCGCTGATGGAGCTTCTGGGCAAGTGGAACTGGTGGGCCCCGGCGCCGCTGCGCCGGCTCCACGAACGGTTCGGGATCAGCGAGTCGGGGCTCTCAGAACCAACGCCCGAGAAGGCGTGAGAGGAAGCTGCGGCGAGGACCCAGGCGGCTGGCACCAGTCTCCGGAATTCCCAGTCCCGGCGGGAGCGGCGAGGGAGGCGGAATGAGAATCTTCGCGCCGGAGATATGCGGCAATTTAGGGGAGTGCGTAGGTGGAGATGCCATTGCGTTTCAGGATACCGCCAGCCCGACTGCCAACAGGACGATCTCAACCAGAAGGGCGATTCCGGCGGCCTTGAACGCTCTCGTCAGCCGCACAACGGTTGGATGATTTGCTTCTCGCAGTAGCTGCAGCCAATTTGCCAACTTCTGGTCAATTGCGTTTTCATCCCCCCGGACCTCATAGAGGGCGGCGTAGGCCCGGCGTGCGTCAATGCCGAAAGTGAGGCCGTCTTTTGGGAGCAAGACATAGATACACAGGGCGATGGCAAGCCCGAAAGCCGCAAGGGCCAGGACGATCCACAAAGTCAAGCCGACCCGCTCCAACGCTTGTCCTCCCAGGAACGTGGCAATGAGAGAGGCAGCCGTCAACAACGTGCCCGTCCGAGCCCGCAGATCACCCAGGTCCTTGTCCTGCTGCCTGAGGGCATCCGCCGCCAAGCGGTGAGTCTCCATCTCAAGCTTCGCCATCACCCGAATCTATCCCCAGATTCGACCTGATTCCTGGCTGCACGCGACTCGTTTCACTCTCAAGCGAGAGTTGTCACTCCTCCGCTCCGAAGCTGCCCTTTACAGCCAGAGCAAATCGCAGCTCGGCGTCTGCCTGCGCCGCTCCTCGCGCCGGAGTGCCGCCCGTCAGTCGCCGAACTTCGTCCCCTGCGACCCCTTGGCGAAGGCGCACCTGAACCGCTCCGGAGTCCCGACCGAGGCGCCGCCGGCGAAGCCGCCGTGGTTGTAGTTGTCGTAGACGGTGATGTAGTCGAGCGTGTCGGGGATCGGGTCGGCGGGTTGGGGGACTGGGTCGGGCTCGCCGAGGTTGCCGTTTCCCTTCGAGCCGACCGAGACGCCCTCCGAGCCGGCGGCGCGGCCGCCTGCCGTGATCGTGGTCAGGTCGCCACTCATCTCACGCATGTCCTTGATCCCGTTTTTCGGGTCCTTGAATTCTTCCGCGGCCGAGGTGAGGACCGAGTCGTCGATCTTGCTCGCCAGCTTCAGCTTCGGCGCGGCGCCAATCAGCTGCGCCGCGCTGGGCAGCCAGCCACCTTCCCTGACGCACTTTTGCGCCGCGTAGATGTAGTCGTTGCGGCCGGTGTCCTTGGGCGGCACCGGGTAGAAGCCGGCCTGCATGCACCAGGTGCCGAGGTCGACCGCGTCGGGAATCGGACAGTTGACCGAGAGGTCCTTCTTGGTCGCGTTGCCAAGCCGCTTCGACTTCTTGGCGAACTTGACCGGTGGCAGGAAACGAGCGGGGATCTTGCCGTGCTTGTCGAGGCGAACCACTCCCCCGGCCCCGCCCTTCTTGGCCGGCGCCAGGCCGCCCATCGAGAAGACCAGGGCGATCAGCGAGACCAGCAGGGCCGAGGCCGAGAGCAAGCGCGGCAGCGGGTCGGGGCGGCGTCGGGAAGTGAAGATCGGGGCTGAGCTCATTGCTGGCCTTTCGGTTTCTCCGGGACGAGATCGCCCTGGGTGGCTTTTTCGTCTTCGGCGCCTTTGAGGTGCTCGTCGCTTGCCAGACCGGTCAACGTCAGGGCGCCATCGGCGCCGATGTCGGCGGAGAGCAGGACCGAGTCGCCGAGCACGAGTGCGGACGTATCGAGGTCGGGGGGCACCGAGAAAGTGAGGTCCGCGGCCGATTCGCCAATGTCATCGGCGGAGACCAGGAGGTGAGCGGTTTCTGCTTCGACCGCGCTGAGGGCGCCCTCGAAGTCGGCGTGGGTGAACGGGGCCCCGCCTCCACTCTGCTGCTGCTGCCAGAGCAGGCCCGCCGGATCGAGGCCGGCGGTGACGTTGAGGTAGGCGCCGAGGGCGGGCAATGCCGGCGCGGCGCCGGAGGGGTCGGGCGCGACGTGGACGAGCAGCGAGGTGCCGCGATTGGAAACCGTGTAGGCGGGCAACGCCGGGTCGGCACTGACGTAGGTGACGATGCCGGCGAGCGTGGCACGCTTCTTGACTCCCGTCCGCCGGCGGGTCCCCGCCTCGGCCAGCGTGCCGTTGGCAAGCGAGCGGATCGGCACCTCGATCTCGGTCCCCGGCTGCGGCGGCTTGCCGGCGTGGACGGCGCTCATCACGCCGCCCTCTTGGGCGACCGTGTAGCTGCCCGCGGCGGCGTTGACGTGGACGACGGTGCCGCTAAGTTCCTGCGCTTCGGGCTTTGCTTCCTCTTCTTCTTCCGGCGCGGGGCCCTTGGCGGGCGTTTCTTCGCCGGCGGGTTCGGGCGCTTCCGCGGCCAAAGGCGTTACCGGCACGAAACTCGATTCTTCGGCGAACGGTTCAGCAGTTTCGGGAGCGGCGGCGATCGGGGCGGCTTCGCCCGCTTCTCCATCTTCATCTTCTTCGGCTTCGCCACCGCCGGCGGCGAGGAGCGGCATTTCGATCACCTGCAACGGCGCCGTCGCCAGGGTGCCGGCGGCGCCGGGGCCAATCGCGACCCCGGCGAAGAGCCCGAAGCCGAGCGCGACCGCGGCCAGCGGCGCGGCCCAGCGGCGGTCGGTGACGGGCAGGGCCGCCCAGCGCAGCAGCCGGCGGTAGCCGACATCGCCGCGGCGCGGTGCCTTGCGCGGCGCCACCCGGTCGAGCAGCCGCTTGATCACCTTGCCGCCACCGCCTGCGGCATCAGGTCCTTGCCGCACTGCCAGCAGAAGACTGAGCCCTGCGCGTAGAGGGCGCCGCAGCTGCCGCAGGCCCCGGCGGCGCCCGCCTGGTCGAGCTTCAGCATCCGCTCGACCTCGGCCAGCTCGGCGTCGAGCTGCTGCAACTTCGCCGCCTGGCGGGTCAGGGTGTCGAGGCGGAAGTGGTCGCGGCGGGCCATCTCATAGGCGAGACCACCGAGGTCCCACTGGGCGTCGACGAGCTCCTTGGCGAGGCGGTCGCGCCGCCTTTGCAGGTCGCTGCTCACTTGATCACTTCCGCTCCGCCTTCGCCGCCGCCCGGAGCCTTCGACTTGTCGATCGGCGGCGGGGCGCCGGGAGTGGCGATTTCATCGGGAAGTTCCTTGCTCTGCTTCTCGTAGTTGGAGCCGCTTTCGGCGCCGAGCGATTCGAGATCGCCCTGGCTTGCCTTGGTCGCGCTGCCGGTGCCGGTGCCGGACTGCTTGGCCTTCTTCTTCTGGCCACCGCCGCTCGAGCCGGCGCCACTGTTCTGCGAGCTGCCAGAGGCCGGGGGCGGTTCGGCGGCGGTGCTCGATTCTGCCGCGGGGACGCGGATCACCGAGGGCGGCGTCGAAGCGGTGTCGTTACCGTTGCCCTTGCCGATCAGGACACCAACCAAGAGCATCAAGCCGAGCACGGCGATCCCGCCGACCGCCGCCAGCGGGGCGTAGTCGCGCCGGCCGTTCTCTGGCTCCTCGTCCACCGGGGCTGCTGCGGGGGCCTGGGCAGGCGCTTGCTGGGGCTCGGAGCCCGCCGCCATGTAGTGGCGGTAGTCGACCCGGGCGCCGCCGCGCCGCCGGCCGCACTCGAGGCAGTAGCGCTGGTCGCCGGCCAGCGGCGCCCCACACTCCTCGCATGTCTCGGCCACGGTCATCCTCCTATTCGGCCTTGCTGAGGGCGGGGAACTCGGAAAGGGTCAGCTCGGCGCCGCTCGGGTCGCCGACGAAGAAGACCGTGTAGTCGACCTTCTTGGCCTCCGGCTTGAGGTGGTCGAGCGCGCCGCGGCCGGCGGCGACGACTTCGCCGCCCTTGCGGGCGACGACGTAGAGCAGCAGGCGGCGCTGGTCGACGCCGGTCTTGTTCACCACTGTGCCGATCGCCGAGAGGCCGGACACCGGGTCGCCCTCGAGCTTCGGTTGGGAGACCTCGATATCGGGCATCGGGCCGGAGAAGGTCCCGCCGCCGGCACCGACCTTGACCTCGACCGTCTTCGGCTTACCGGCGCCGAGCACCTGGTCGTTGACCCATTCGGAGTCGCCGTGGGCGGGGATGTAGGGGACGGTGGCGAGGGCCGGCTCGATGCCGGGGATGTCGTTGGAGTAGAAGGGCTTGCCCTTCGTGTTCTCGACTTCGATCAGGATCGGAACTTCGGTCAGGTTCTGGTCGGAGTCGTTGTGGAGGCTGACCACCACCGCGGAGACCCCTTCGGCGGGCGGCAGCAACGCCGTCGAGGTCACCTTGACGTCGGCGTTGCGGTGCTTGATCTCAAGCCCGTCTTCACTGAGCAGCTTTGTCCCGCCCTCGGCTTCGAGTTCGGCACTGCGGCTCTGGGTCGACTGGCAGGCGCTGAGGCCCGCCACGGCGAGCAGACCGACAGCCACCGCGAGGACCGGGTAGCCGCTCATCCGAAGCCTCCGCTGACGTACTCGCGGGTGCGCTCGGCGACGGGGGAGCGGAAGACCTGCTCGGCCTCGCCGTACTCGACCAGGTCGCCGAGGTACATGAAGGCGACGTGGTCGGCGACGCGCTGGGCCTGCTGCAGGTTGTGGGTGACGATCACGATCGCGATCTCCGAGCGCAGGCCGACGATCGTCTCCTCGATCATCTGGGTCGAGATCGGGTCGAGCGCCGAGCAGGGCTCGTCGAGCAGCAGCACCTCGGGGCGGACCGCCAGCGAGCGGGCGATGCAGAGGCGCTGCTGCTGGCCGCCGGAGAGGCGCCAGCGCCGGGTGGTCGAGGTTGTCCTTGACCTCCTCGAAGAGGCCGGCGCGGTGCAGGGCTTCGATCACCGCCGGCTCCAGCTCCTTCTTCGACGGCTTCTTCGAGCCGCGCTCGCGCAGGCCGTAGGCGACGTTGTCGAAGATGCTCATCGGGAACGGGTTGGGCTGCTGGAAGAGCATGCCGACGCGGCGGCGCAGCTAGGTGACGTCGAAGCCGTCGACGTCTTCGCCGTCGAGCAGGATGCGACCGCCGCGCACGGCCGCCGGGGTCAGCTCGACCAGGCGGTTGAGCGAGCGCAGCAGGGTCGTCTTGCCGCAGCCCGAGGGGCCGATCAGCGCCAGGACCTCGCCCTGGCGAACGCTCAGCGAGACGCCGTTGACCGCGAGCTTCGAACCGTAGGCGACGCTGAGCTCCTCGCTCCGCATCCGCTCCAGCGGCATCGTCGCCGCGCGCGGCATCCGCTTCAGGCGCGGCGCGGCGCTCGTCGGCGGGCCGTGGCCGTTGCTGCTCGGCGGCGCTTGGACAACGGTCGCCGGCCCGTCGACCTTGATCCTTCGCACCGGCGGCGGCAGCTGCGGCGTCAGCGGGTCCACGACTTACCCCTCCCGCGGGTGATCAGGTCGACGGCGAAGTTGAGCGCCAAGACGATCGCCAGCAGCACGAAGGCGGCCGCGTAGGCCTTGCCGGGCGCGCCGCCTTCGCCCGCCGGCGAGTTGTTGTAGACGTAGGTGGTCAGGGTGCTGCCGTTGCCGCTCAGCAGATCCCAGCCGGGCAGAGCGCCGTTGGGTTCAAAGCGCAGGGTGGCGCCGAGCAGGATGAAGACGATCGCCGTGTCGCCGATGATCCGCCCCATGCCGAGCGTGATCCCGGTGCCGATGCCGCGCCGCGAGGCCGGCAGCAGGACGCGGCGGATCGTCGAGGCGCGGTCCTTGCCGAGCGCGTAGGAAGCCTCGCGCAGGTGGCGGGGAATCGAGTGCAGCGCCTCCCGCGTGGCGCCGACGACGAGCGGCAGGGCGATCAGCGACATCATCGCCCCGGCGATCGACGAAGGAGCGGCCGAGCGGCGTCGCCCCCTCGCCGGTCGGGGAGAGGAAGCCGAAGAAGCCCTGCTGGAAGACGAGCAGGCCGAAGATCGCCAGCACGATGCTGGGCGTGCCGGCGACGATCTCGACCCCGGACTCGACCGCCCGCGCCAGGCCCGCCGGCCGGCCGTACTCGGTCAGCCAGACCGCGATCGCGACTCCGAGCGGCGCGGCGATCGACGGTGCCGATCACGGCAACGATCACGGTGCCGAGGATCGGGTCGAGGAAGCCGCCGCCTGCTCTGGTCCAGGCCCGGCAGCGGGTGGCTGAAGATGTCGGAGACGCTCAGGTACTGCAGGCCGCGGACCAGCATGTAGAGGACGATCGAGGCGGCGATCAGGCAGAGCAGCAGGCCGGCGCGCCCAGGCCAGGCCGAGCGCCGATGCGATCGCCGACGCTCCACGACTCGTTGCCCCGGAGCGGCCGCGAAGACCCGGCGCCTGTGCGTGCGCGCTCACCGACCGCGCCCTTCCGGTGCGCTTTATGCACGCGTGGGGTCCAAAAGGCGCACCGGACGGTCATCGGGCCGCCAGGGTGTATTTGCGCATCGAGCGCCGCGCCGCCCAGCCGGCGAAGGAGAGGAAGGCGCTGGAGATCAGCAGGATCGCGGCGAAGGCGTAGATCGTCTGCCCGGAGGGCTTGACCGAGAGCCCGTCGGCGTTGTCGACGATCGCCGCGGCGAAGGTCAGCGACGGGCTCGAAGAGGAAGGTGACGCCGTCGAGCGGGTTGGGGGCGAAGGCATGCGACCCCGAGACCATCGAGAGCATGATCGCCTCGCCCAGCGCCCGCGCCGTCGCCAGCACCGCGGCGGCGACGATCGCCGGGCGGGCGGCCCGCAGGCCGACCGTGCGCAGGGCGCGCCAGCGGTTGACCCCGAGCGCCGCCGCCCCCTCGGTCCAGTTGCGCGGCACCGAGCGCAGCGCGTCGGTGACGATCGCGACCATGATCGGCGAGATCATCACCGTCAGGACCAAGACGCCGACGATCAGGCCGGTGCCGTCGAGCTGGATCACGTACTGGACCGATTCCTTTTCGGCGCCCGGAGATCAGGTCGTTGCCGACGAAGGGGACGATCACGAGCAGCGCGATCAGGCCGTAGATCACCGAGGGGACCGCGGCGAGCAGGCGGATCACCGGCTCCAGCAGGGCGGCCAGCCAAGCCGGGGCGAATTCGACGATGAACATCGCCGAGAGCAGCGAGAGCGCGGTCGCCAGCAACACCGCCCCGCCGGTGATCAGGGCGGTGGAGTAGAGCAGCGGCCAGGCGTGCAGGGTGTAGACGTAATCGTTCGGGTTGGCCGGCGAGTTGAAGATGTCGGTCAGCTGCTGGTCGACGCTGCCGCCGCCGCCGAACCAGGCCAGCCCGTTGTGGGAGAAGGACGGCCACGCCTTGGCGAAGACGAAGACGATCATGAAGGCGATCAGCAGCAGCACCGTTGCCGAGAGCGCGCCGAGCAGAAGCTCGGCGCGCTCGTCGGTGCGGTCCGGGGTTTGCCCGCCGGCGGCCGGGCGGCGCAATCTCACTAGTGCAGCGGCACCCAGTCGGTGCCGACGATCTTGGCCGCCGTGGAGGTGTGGGTGATCCACTTGATCCAGTCCTTGGCCGCGCCCTTGGGGGCGCCGCGGGTGACCATGTAGAAGTTGCGCTCGCCCCCGTACTGGCCCGACTTGGAGTTGCGCAGTGTGCAGGGCACGCCCTGGTAAGGGACCGCGTGGACGCCCTTGGTGAAGTAGAGCGAGACGTAGCCGATGCCGGCCGGGTCGGATTTGACCAGCTGCTGGATCAGGCCGTTGGAGGTCTTCTGGCTGGCCCCGCCGAAGACGCGGGTCGAGCCGAGGAAGATGCGCTGGAAGGCGTCCTGAGTACCGGAGCCGGGAGTACGCACGGTGATGTCGATCGTGCCGCGCTGGGTCGAGCCCGGCACGCTGCTCCAGGTCCGGACCCCGCCGCCGAAGACCGCCTGCACGCCCGCCTGGTCGATCGTCGGGATCGGGTTGGCGTTGTTGGTGATGATGCAGACCGCGTCGCGGGCGATCTTGGTGAAGACGAGCCCGCCCGGGTCGCTGGGCTTGGGGTCGCGCGAGGAGTTGCCGATCGTGACGCGGCCGGCGGCAGCGTCGGCGACGCCGATGTCCGAGCCGCCCTGCAGCAGCTTGAAGTTGACGCAGTGGCTGCAGACGCTTGAGGTACTTGCGGGCCAGCAACGAGGCCAGCGGGGCGACCGAGGTGGAGCCGCTCATCGTGATCGTCGGCTTCGCCGTCGCGGCGGCCGGGACCAGCAGCGAGGCGGAGAAGGCCGCCGCGGCCAGTGCTGACAGAAGACGGTTGCGCTTCATCGAGATATCTCGCTCCTCATCGGTTCGGCAAAGTTCGGGTCGGGTGCAGTGTCGAGTTGCCCGCGCCCCCGCGAGGTAAACGGCGCGTGACTGTCTGGATAAGAACTGGTTACAAATGCGCGGTCCGAGGCGCGGATCGCGTTTAACCACTTGGTATCTCCCTGGTTACATCGCCCGGCCGGCCGCCCGGCAAGGTTCCGCTGTGCGTTCGCCCTGCCCCGCGCGGAGAAAAAACAACCGAGCCGTGCTCCTGGCGGCTCTGGCGGTCTGCCTGGCGGGCGTTGGCGTTGCCGGCGCTCGCCGCGGCGCGCGATCTCGCCGGTACAGCCGATCGACGGGCCGTCGCGCCGACGTGACCGAAGTCGGCGACGCGGCGATGGCCGAAGACGGCAGCGGCGCCATCGTCTACCTCAAACGCGCCGAAGGGCGAAACCACGTCTTCGTCGCCCGCTTCTACGAGGGGGCCTGGAGCGCCCCGCAGCGCGTCGACGTCGGCCAGAGCTTCGACTCGAGCTGGCCGCGGATCGCCGCCGGGGACGGCGGCCGCTTGCTGGTCACCTGGGTGCAGGAGTTCGGCGTCGGCACCGATCGCCTCTTCTCGGCAACGCTCGACCCCGGCGCGACGGGCTTTCAGGAACCGGTGCCGATCGACTTCAACGTCGGCGAAGCGACCGCGACCTTCCCCGACCTGGTGATGAACGCCGGCGGCCAGGCCTACATCGTCTACCTGGTGATCACCGACGACAGCAGCCTCAACCCACCCGGCTTCCTCGGCATCGACGTTCGCGTCGCCCGCTACAACCAGCGCCTCTGGTCGCTGCTCGGCAACCCGGTCGACCGCAACCCGGCGACGCCGATGCCCAAGCCGACGCCCGCGACGGCGCCGCGAATCGGCATCGACGCCAACGGCCAGGCGGTGGTCGCCTGGCGCGAGCCCGATGACGAATTCGTCAACCGGGTCTGGGCGCGGCGGATCTTCGGCACCACCGTCGGCATCCCGCTGCCGGCCAGCCCCACCAGCTGGGAAGGGGTGCCGCTGCGCGGCGAAGCCGATGCCTTCTCCCTCGATGACGCCGGCTTCGGCCAGGCAGCGGTCGCGGTCCGCCAGCAGCCCGGGCAGGGCAGCAAGCTGAGTGCGCCGCGGATCTTCGTCAACGAGATCCCCGATGCCTTCGCGGCGGGCGCCGACAGCTTCCTCGGCGCCCGCCTGGCCGACGGCGGTGTGCAGGGGGCACCGGGGCCGCCCAGCATCGGCGTCGACCCCGAAGGCGGCTTCGCGCTCGGTTTCTCCTCCGGGCCCGCGACCCTGCTTTCGAGCGGCGGCAATGAAGAAATCGCGCTGGCGGCGCGGATCGATCGCGGGGTCAGCGAAATCGCCGGCGAACCGCAGCTCGACCGGGCCGAGTCGGGCGCCTCGGTCGTCGCCTGGGCCGAGCAGCGCGGCGGCGCCGGCTCGCTGGCGCTGAGCGAACGCCGCGCCGACGGCATCGTCGAACCGGCCTCGCTCTCGGCCGCGGGCGGCGGCGCCGTTGCCGGCCTCGCTCTCGGCGGCTCGGGGCTCGGCGACGCGATCGTCGCCTGGCGCCAGGGCAGCGGTCCGCGGGCGCAGATCGCAGCCGCGGTGGTTGACGCGCCGCCACAGACCTTCCTGATCCAGACCCCGGACGGCTGGCAGCACAAGGCCAAGCTGCGGCTCGCCTGGAACCCGGCCGAAAACGCCGTCGGCGATCTCAAATACTCGGTCAGCGTCGATGACGAGGCGGTCGGCCGCAGGACAAAACGGCTGCACGCGATGATCCCGACCAAGCGGATCGGCGACGGCCGCCACCGGGTGCAGGTTTTTGCGATCGACGAGGCGGGTCAGGAAACAGGCAGCCGGCGCGGGGTCCTGCTGGTCGATCGCAAACGCCCGCGGGTGGTGCTGCGCAAGCGCCGCAACCGGCTCGCGGTCGTCGTCTCCGATCGCGGCAGCGGCGTCAAGCGGGGCTGGGTCAAGGTCTCCTTCGGCGACGGGCGCGCCTGGGCCTCGAGCGCGGGAGCGAGCAGGCACAAGCCCCGCAAGCCTCGCCGCCCGGTCGTGGTCCGGCACAAGTTCGCCGCCGCCGGCTCCTACCTGATCAGGGTCAAGGCGCGCGACGCCGCCCGCAACAGGGTGCTCTTCAAGCAGCGGGTGCGGGTGCCTTGATCCGCGCCGCCCGCATCGCTTTGGCGCTCGGCGCCGCGGTGTTGCTCGCCGGCCTGTCGGCGCGACCCGCCGCGGCCTTCTACGACAACGGCTTCGACGGCGCGCCCGGTGCGTTCCTCGTCTCCGCCGACTACGCCCGGCTCGAGCAGGGCGACGACACGACCCGCTACGCGACGATCTCCGCCGACGGCCGCTACGTCGCGATCGAAACCTTCTCGCGCAACTTCTTCGCCGATGACGATCCCGACCCGGCGGGCGCCTACCGAGCCGGCGGCATCTTCCGCTTCGACCTGCAAACGCGAGCGCTGGCCAAGGTCGCCGACGGCAACCTCTTCAAAGAGAGCGACGGCTCGTTCCTGCGCCGCGGCGCCGCCGGCCCCTCGATCAGCGCCGACGGCCGCTACCTCGTCTTCTCCACCGCCCAGCAGCTGGTCGCCGCCGACGAAAACCACAACATCGACGTCTACCGCCGCGACATGAGCGTGGCCCTCCCCGCCGGCGGCGCCTGCACCGCCTCCACCCCGCCCCCCTGTGCCTTCGAGCTCGTCTCGGCGCGCGACGGAAGCGATGAACCCGCCCAGTACGCAGCGCCCGGCTTCCCCGCCGGCGGCGGCGACCCCGGCGCCGAGGTGACCCGCGGGGCGGCGATCAGCGCCGACGGCCGGCGGGTCGTCTTCCGCACCGACGCCGGCTCGGACCTGCCGGCGGCGCCTGGCCTCGAAACACCGGCGGGCCAGCTCTTCGTCCGCGATCTGCAGAGCAAGACGACCCAGCTCATCACCTCAACCCGCGACCCCGTCAGCGGCCAGATGACCGGCGAACCGGCCGGCGGCGCGGTCGGCGCGGCGATCAGCGCCGACGGCACCACCGTCGCCTGGACCGGCACCAACGCACCCGCCCAGACCCGCTTCCTGGCGGGCGAGAACAAAGACGCCGGCTTCTCCTACTACCTCTGGCGCCGCATCGCCGACGGCGCCGGCGCGCCAACCCGGCGCATCACCGGGCTCGCCGACCCCGACGACCCGGTCTGCCGGGCGGCCGAAGAAGCCAACCCGGGGATGAGCACCAACTTCGACGCCACCTCGACCGGGCCCTGCTACGGCCCGCTCACCGAGCAGGAGTCGCTGCGGGCCGACATCAGCGCCCAGGTGCCGGCTCTGAGCGCCGACGGCTACACCGTCGCCTTCCTCACCGGCTCCGGTCCGCGGCCGGTCTCCTTCACCGGCCCCGGACTCGACCTCTGGGTGTCCAGCATGCTTCCGGGGCTTACCCGCAAGCAGGCCGGCACCGAGCTGACCCGCGACACCGCCAGCCCCGACCCGGCGGTCAGCTCGCCGATCAGCAGCGTCGCGATCTCCGCCGACGGTCGCTACCTGGCGCTGACCAGCAGCCGCACCCAGTTCACCCTGCCGGCGCTCAACTTCATCAGCACGCCGCGTCCCGTCGTCGGCCCGGCCGAGCTCTACCTGATCGACCGCGCCGCCGGCACGATCGAACGCGCCCTTCACTCGGCCTCCGGTGGCGATATCGGCGGCTCGGTCCTCGACGGAACCAGCATCTCCGCCGACGGCGCCCGGATCGCCTTCGCTTCCTTTGCCGGCAACCTCTTCGCCGGCGACGCCAACCAGCGCGCCGACGCCTTCGTCGCCACCCGTGAGAGCGAAGCGCAAGTCGAAGCGGTGAGCGAAGAGGGAGAAGGCGGGGCGAGCTCGATTGAACGCTTCGGCAGCGGCCCGCGGATCAAGGTCCGGCTGCGCTCGGTTCACGGCGGCGTCGCCGTGCTCGGCGTCGCGGTACCGGTACCGGGCGACATCCTGGCCAGCGCCAAGACGATCGCCGGCTCGCACGGAGGCTCGCGCAAGGCGGCTTCGGGCGGCTCCCGGGCGAAGCGCAAAGGCGAGGTGCGGGTCACCCTGCGCCTGCGGCGCTCGCTGCGGGCGGCGCTGCGCGACGGCAAGGTTCGCACCAGAGCAAGAGTCAGCTTCGTGCCAAGCGCCGGCGGCCGACGGCTCAACGCCTCGTTGCGGGTCACCTTCTTCTCCAGATCTTCTCCAGATCGACACAAGTAGTTCACCGCGAGCGGGAAGACTTTGGCGAGGCTCGATGACCATGCTCGCCGAACCTCCGGCAGCGTCCCCCGGGGACACGCTGCAGATAGCCAACCTCGAGATCCGACCGAGCGAGCTCCAGGTCCTGATCGAGGGCCGCCGCGTCGGCTTCACCGTGCGCGAGTTCGAGCTCTTCTTGGTCCTCGCCAAGCGCCTCGACAGCGTCGTCCAGCGCCGCGAGATCTACGAGCAGATGTGGGGTGGCGAGATGGCCCGCCGCGACCGCTCCGTCGACGTCCTCGTCCGCAAGGTCCGCAGCAAGCTCGAAGGGGTCGCCCCCGGCTGGCGCTACATCCACACCCACTTCGGCATCGGCTACCGCTTCACGCCTGAAGAGCTCAACTGAGCGAACCTGTCACCGCTTCGCTGATTTCGTCGGCACGATCATGGCGCTGACGAAGAGTAGGACCGACAAGATGATGCAGACCAAAGCAAGGATGCCGACGCCCGCAATCGCAAGGATGATTCCGATCAGCAGCGCACCGAACGAATATGCCCAGCGCTGAAATGCCCGGCCGGCACGGCGTCCGCCCTCGCTGACCACCCCCGTGGTGCCGTCGGCCGTCCGCTTGATCACCTTCGATGCCGTTTTAACAGCAGCCGTATGGCTGGCGCTGCGCAGACCGTGGAAGGCGGCGTCTATCTCGCTCCGGGTGCGCGCGAACTCGATCTGCTTCTTCGCCGTCTCGTACTCCGCTTCGTCCAATCGCCCTTCAGCGTGCGCTTTGGCGAGAAGGTCGACCGCATCTTCACGATCCTGGTTAGAGACGCGGCGCTCAATCGAAGGCGCAGGGGCGGGAAGCGCGGGAAGATCCACAAAGTGCTTCGAGATTTCATCGGGTGTCCTGGCGGACTCCACCTGTCCGACTCGATCATCCACCTCAGCAAGTGTCAGATGGCCCTTTGTCTGATGCGCCCGGAGTCGACGGATTGCGTCGCTGCGGTCAGCATCCGAGACCCGCAGGTTTCCGCGATCGAGTTTGTAGCCCTTTGCTTCTGGACTCTTGGCACGGTCGAACATCCGCCGGTACCTTACCGTTAACTCCGTGCTATCGAACCACTGACGTGAGCCCGCTTCCCTACATACGAGGTCAGGCGGTTGTACTCGCCGGGCTGCTGATCGCCTCTGCCATTTTCGGCGCCTCGCTACTTGCAATTCTTTGCGCATCTGGAATTGCGGCGGGGGCGCTGTTGCTGAACAGGCGCTATCAGCACGACGTTGCGGTCGCTGGCGCGAGTGTGCCCCACCACCGAGCTTCCCTTGACGAGGTGGTCGCGGCTGACGCGGTTGCTGCAATTGCCCCGGCGACCCTCCTCTGCATTGTCTCACTGGTTGTCGGGCTCGCCCCAAGCGGCGATCCCGCCGCGACGGCACGAGTTGCGGTGAGCTTCCTCGCGATTGCAGCCGCCGTGATCTATCTGTCGAGCCTCGTCGACTGGTACGTAATCTTGCCCCGCGTGAGTGGACAGCTCGGGGCGAAGCCATGCCGGGATCGTGATCCGCACTTTCCATTTCCACACAGCTGGAAGGAGGTAACCCGCTGGTGGTACATCCACCGCATTGTCGCGACCCTTGCCTTCCGGTTCCTACTTGCCGCAGCGATCGCCACGGTGCTGGGTCAGTTCATCGGTGCCGGGGAGGAAGCACGAATCCTTGCCGGGCTCATTCTCGGGGTCTTCGCAACCTACTTTTCCACGCTGAGCTCAGCCGTATTCCAAGGCGCCCAACCCAAGATTCTGGTTGGAGAGACGGTGATCGTCAAGGCCCGACCACGACGCCAACGGTGGCCTCCCTTTTCCGGCTCTCCTGACGTTTCCGTGGGTCACGTAAGCAGTTGAGAGAAGGCGCACGCCGCTCCGCGCCTAGGTTTCCGGCTTGTAAGGAGTCGGAAGCGAAAGGAGCGGCAACGACGTGCGCAAGGAAAGGGTATGGGCACGCCTGCTCGGCTTGGAGCGGGCGGTCGTCGAAAGCGTCGAGATCGACGACAGCAAGCAGGTGGTGGTGGCGGTTCGCCCCCACCACCGGGAACGGGATCGCTGCGGTGTCTGTGGGCGCCGCTCCCCGGGCTTCGACCTCGGCGAGGGGCGGCGGCGCTGGCGGGCGCTGGACCTCGGCACGACGATCGCCTACCTGGAGGCCGACGCGCCGCGGGTGCGCTGCCCCGAGCATGGCGTCGTGGTGGGCGCCGTCCCCTGGGCCCGGCACGACTCGCGCTTTACCCGCGCCTTCGAGCAGCAGGTCGCCTGGCTGGCGGTGAACACCTCGGGCAGCGCCGTCGCCGAGCTGATGCGGATCGCCTGGCGCAGCGTCGGGGCGATCTGCGAGCGAGTGGCGAACGAGGCGGGCCGCGAGGTCGACCTGCTCGCCGGCTTGCGGCGGATCGGAATCGACGAGATATCGCACCGCAAGGGCCACCGTTACCTGACCGTGGTCGTCGACCACGACACCGGCAGGCTCATCTGGGCGGCACCGGGCCGCGACAAGGCGACCGTGGGGGCGTTCTTCGACGCGCTCGGCGCCAAGCGTGCCAAGCAGCTGAAGCTCGTCTCCTGCGACATGGCGGGCTGGATCGAGGCGGCGCTGGTGAAGCGCTGCCCGCAGGCCAAGCGCTGCGTCGATCCCTTCCACGTCGTTCAGCTCGCCACCGAGGCGCTCGATCAGATCCGCCGCGAGGTCTGGCGCGAAGCGCGCCGTCAAGGCCAGGGCGACGTCGCCCGCGAGCTCAAGGGCACCCGCTACGCCCTCTGGAAGAACCCCGAGAACCTGACAGCCCGCCAGCAGTCAAAGCTCGCCGACGTCGAGCGGCTCAACCGGCCGCTCTACCGCGCCTACCTGCTGAAGGAGCAGCTGCGCCAGATCTACCGCCTGCCGGTTCGAAAGGCGATCGTCCTGCTCGAGGAATGGCTCTCCTGGGCGCGGCGCTCTCGCCTGAAGCCCTTCGTCAAGCTCGCCCGCACGGTCACTGCGCAACGCGAGGGGATCGTCGCCGCGATTCGCCATGGTCTCTCCAATGCCCGGGTGGAGGCGATCAACACCCAGATCCGCCTGATCGCCCGCCGCGCCTTCGGGTTTCACTCACCTCAGGCGCTGATCTCCCTGGCGATGCTGAAGCTGGGTGGGTTGTGTCCGCCTCTGCCGGGGAGAGTCACCGTTACGTGACCCACGGAAACGTCAGGAGAGCCCCTTTTCGATGGTCCAGCCGCCCGAGCTCGTTGATCGCCAGTACGTGGTCGATGTTTCACTTGAGGGCATTCATCTGACGGCCGCAGCAGCACGGGAGCAGCCCGATCTGCCCGAGCCGAGATTCATTCGCGAGGTCGACCGCCTGTCGCTGGTGAACCACGACTCGGCACGACTGTCGCCGGACGAGTTTTCAGGCTGTGCGCGTCGCTGCGCCGGGATCAACTGGTACTGCATTGAGAACCCGCGCTGCTTCGAAGCGAAGTAGATAGCAATTAGTGAGAGTTGCCGAGGGTGCGCCGCACCGCCGCCAGCGGGACCATCAGCGTCAGCGGATCGGTGCTCGCCGGCTTGAAGCCGAAGCGGGCATAGAAGCCGGCGGCTTGCTCGTCGAGGGCGTGGACAAGGACGGCACGCATTGCCACCGAGCGTGAGGCGAGGTCGGCGCGGCGCAGGGCGTCGAGGAGGAGGCTTCGATCCAGGCCGGCGCCCTGCTCGGAGCTATCAACCGCGAGGCGAGCGATCAGGCAGACGGGGATCGGGAAGTGCTCCGAGGTTCCTCGCCGCACGCCGGCGGTCGCCTCGCTGCTCTCAACCTGCGAGGCAACGAGCGTGTAATAGCCGGCCACGCGCGCCGTCCCCTTGCGACAGGCGACGAAGGTCCGGGCGGTGTCCCGACGCTGACCTTGCCCGGCGTAGGCGCGCAGCCGGCGATCGAGTTGTCGACGCCCGCACTCGAAGCGATCGACTTCGTGGCGAGCCTGAAGTGGCTCGGCCGCTCCGAAGCGCGGCTCACTCACCAAGGACGCTGGGGTGCTCGGTTAGAGCGCCGAGCCCAGCCTCGAAGGAGCCCGGGTCATCGAGCGCTGCCAAGAAACGGCCAGCCTCCTCTGGGCTGAGGGCGATGCTCGTGCGCTCAGCCAACACCTGCTCGGCCTCGCGCCGCGCCGCCTGGCGGACGAACTCACTGAGGGTCTGCCCCTGGGCGGCAGCCGCAGCCTGCTCCAAGTCCCGCTCCTCATCGGTCATGCGGAACTCGACGCGGCGGGTCTTCGAAGTCGTCGTAGGCTCCATGCCAGCAATGTACGGCTTTTGTCCGGACAAAACAAGCCAGGCAAGCGCTCGCGATTGCTGAGCTCAGCGACGTTGCCGCGCCCTGCCAACCGCCGGGGCCGGGCGGGGACGGTGGCGGGCGCCGGGGCCGCCGCGGACTGAGGCGGCGCCGATTGCGGCGATCAGGACCAGGCCGAGCAGGTAGGGAGGCACGGTTGAGCCTTCGTCATCGGCGCTGTAGCGGGAGAAGGCGTGGGACTCCTCGGTGGCGACCTCCTCTTCGCGTTTCTCTTCCACCTGGTAGGTGCGGGCCGGGGCGCCCCCCGGGGGCAGCGGGCGGACGACCGGCGGCGGTGGCGGCAGGACCGCGGCGGGGACGAAAGCGGCGATGCCGGCGGCCAGGGGCAGGAAGGCAGCAGGCACGACAGGGGGCGGCTGGACGATGTGGACCGGGTTGGGGGCCGCCGGCGGTGTGACCGGGGGCGTCGGCGGGGGCGGCGGGCTGAAGTCGACCGGGCTGGGGCTGCTTGCCGGCGGCGCCGGAGGCGGTGGCGTGCCGGCCGCCGCGGCGCTGCGCTTGAAACGGTCGGGGCGCAGCGGCCGGGTGCCGCAGGGGCGCTGGACGCTGCCGCCCTGTACTTCGACCGGCTGGGAGTAGGAGAAGCCGCCGGCGCTGACCGTCACCGTCGTGGTCCCCGCGTTGAAGGGGCAGAGCAGGCCGGAGCTGTTGTCGGTCACGACCTTGCCCTGCGAGTCGAGGTAGGGCTTGCGCAGGTTGGTCGAGTTGGGGTCCTGCTCGACGAAGTCAGCGATGTCGGGATCCGAGGAGGTGAAGCTGTACTCGGGCAGGATGCGGTTGGCGCAGCCGGCGACCAGGCACTGGTCGGGCGGGAAATCGGTGTAGGGGTCGCTGCCTGCCGGGTCGGGGATGCCACCGCCCGAGCCGGTGCCCCAGCGATCGCCACCGAGCGGGCGGCGACCGAGGCCGCTGAACAGCGCGGGGGTCGAGCGGCGCAGCAGGGTGCCGTCGATCGCTTCCAGCGAGAGGTCTTGGATCACCGGCACCAGGCGCACGCCGACCGGGGCCCGGTTGGTCGCGGGGTCGCGCTGGGCCGCGTTCAGTTCCAGCACCAGGACGCCGGCGTCGCCGAAGAGCGAGTCGGCGCTTTCCAGGCCGACCGCGCCGGAGAGCGGCGAGCGATAGCCGAGCGTGCCGGTGCCCCAGCTGGGAATCGTCGTCGCCGCGCCGGCCGGGATCTGCATCGCCCGGTTCTCCTCGGGGCGGTCGAAGAGGTAAGCCGAGGCGCCGCCGTCGACCAGCACCTTGGCCACCTGAGTGGCATCGGAGGCGACGTTCAGCTTCGGCGTGAAGCCGGCGTTGAGGCTGCGGTTGCCCATCACGACCGTCGCGATCCCCTTCGCCCTGGCGTCGGCAAGCACCGCTTCCAGCCACGGCAGCTGTGCTTCGGGTGGGTTCTGGAACGGGTCGCCGGCGGCGAGCGAGCCGCGCGAGTTGTCGATCACGACGACCCGCACCGTTCCCCCGGGCCCGCTGCTGTCGAAGGCGTAGTGGGTGCGGGCGCCGCCGGCCGCAGCCGCGCCGGGGATGCCGGCGGTCGAGATCCCGGCCGGCGCCGGGCCCGCTCCGAGCGGCGCCGGGAAGCCCGCCAGCGAGGACTCGAAGACGCTGCTGCCACTGCCGTCGCCGACGTCAGTGGCGCCGAGCGCCGGGTAGACCGGCAGGCTGGGCTGCGAGGCGAGCAGCGAGGCGAAGCGGGCGCCATCGGCCGGACCGAGGCCGGTGCTGACCCGGTTGCCGGTGTAGAGCAGCGCTCGCGGGCCCCATTCGCCGCGCATCTGCGCCACCCGGGCCAGCGCCGCACTGAGCGTACGGTCGGGACCGAGCGACTCCGGCGCCAGATCGGCGCAGGCCTGCTCGCACTCGGCGTTGCCGGCCACCGCCAGCCTGACCGGGCCGGCGGGCATCGCCAGCGGCCGGGGCGTCGCCCCGTTGGGCGCCGCGGCCGGCGCCGGGCCGAAGCGCGAGATCGCCGCGGTGCGAACCCGCGCCCGCAGGGCGGCCGCTTCGCCACCCTTGGCCGAGGTGCCGCGCCCCGCCGCGTCGGCGTTGCCGCTCCAGCCCCCCACCGCCCAACCTTCGCCGGAGGGTTCGAGCAGCAGCGCCAGGGTCGGGTCGCTCTTGAGCGGCCGGTCGGGACCGGAGCCGCCGAAGGCGGTGCGCTGCTCGTCCTCCCAGCCATTGGCGGTCTCGCGCAGCAGGTAGCCGTCGCCGGGCAGGCCGAAGGGCGGCAGGATCGGCGGCGGCACGTTGGGATCGGGGACAGGCAGCTCGTCGGCGGGGGGATATTCGATTGGGGCACGACCGAGATCACCGCCTGCACGCCGGCACCGGCGCGGATCGCCGCGGCGGCGATCGCGGTCGAGCCGGGAATCGGCTGCCGCGAGAAGCGCCAGGGGGTGCCCGGCCCGCCGTCGCGCTCGAGCACGATGTCGCGCCCGGCCGCGACCGCTCCCCCGTCGGGCAATCCGGCGACGGCGTAGATCTGCGGGTTGCCGGCGCGCACCCCCTCGAGCAGGGCGTGGGCGGAGGCGTCGACCTGCCAGCCGCCGCCGTCGTTGACCAGCAGGTCGCCGCCGGCGGCGACGATCGCCTCGCTGCCGGCGAAGGCGATCGAGGTGAGGTTGGTCGAGGAGAAGCCGGCCGGCAGCGGTTCGGGTTCCCAGCTCTTGCCGAAGCCGAGCAGCACGCCGCCCTTGCCGACCGCGTAGCCGCGGCTCGGGTTGGCCGGATCGAAGGCGACCCCGAGCAGGTTGCCCTGAAAGCCGATCGGCACCCCCGGGTCGGCGATCCAGAGGCCGTCGTCGGCGTTCCACCCCACATCGCGCCAAGGTCGCCGACCGCGTAGGCATGCGTCGGTTCGGGCCAGGCGACGCCGCGCAGGGTGACCTTGCTGACCGCGCCGCTGGAGCTGGTCAGGTACTCGCGCTGCCAGCCGCGGCCCGGCACGTAGCGTGCGACCGCGCCGTCGACGCCGACCGCCAGGGCGCCGGAGCCGAGCGCTCCGGGCGCCGCCCCGGGAGCGGATGTGACCGCGGTCAGCGGCGCCCGCAGGGTCAGCGGCCACTGCCGCAGGTTGCTCGGCGGCTGCTTGGCGGCGATCTCGACCGGGCCCTGCAGCCAGCCGTCGTCGACGCTGGAGAAGGCGCCACTGGATCGGAAGTTGCCGCCGCCACCCGGCTTGCGCGCGAACTGGCCCGCTTCGAAGCGCAGGTAGGTGCCGCGATTTGTGTCCTCGCCCCCACCGCGTCGAGCGGGTTGGTGATCACCCGCGTGCCAAAGCCCGAGCCGGCCCAGGCGAAGCTGCGATAGCCGAGCTGGCGCGAGAGCTTGACTCCCAGCGGCGCCGAGCAGAGCGCCGCGTCGCACCAGGAGCCGCTGACGGCGCCGGCGCGATGTCGTAGTAGATCGTCGACGTCGCGCTGGGCACCTTCGATCGTGCCGCCGAGGTCGACCCAGACCCCGTCGTCGGTGACCGTCAACGGCTGCGCGGCGCCGCCTAGCGGCGCCAGGTCTTCGATGCCTTCGCCCGGCGTCTCGCGTCGGCGAACTTGGCCGCGCCGATGCCGCGCTCGACCCAGAGCGGACCTTCGCTGGTCGAGGTGCGCTGCAGGAGGACGAAGGACCGCCCAGGGCCGGGTCGGCCGCGGCAATTGCCCAGGCGTTGCCGAGCCCGGTGGCGTCGATCGCGAGGATCCGGAAGTCGGTTTCCGAGCCGGCGGGGATCTGGACCGGCTCGCGGCTCCAGCTCGAGCCGTCCCAGTGGATCACCGCTTGCTCGGCGCGAGCGCCCCTTGGCGGCCAGCAGCAGGCCGGTGTGGCCGCCTTCGTCGAAGGCGGCGTCGGCGAGGGCTCCGTTGCCGTTTTCGCTCGCCAGGACCTCGGCCGGCCGTTCGCCTTCGGCCGGCAGGAGGACTTCGGCGGGCGGCGCGGCAAGGGCTCGCCAGGGCCCGCCCGGATCATGGTCGAGCACCACCACCTGATCGCCCGCCGGTCGGCTGTTGTCGCGCCCGAGAAGGACACCGCCTCCCGTGCGCGTGATCCGCGCCGAGAGCCGGTTCGGCGTCGGCCCCCGGTAGGGGTTGCCGTTCTGATCGCGCGGCGTCGCGTAGACCTGCCAGCCGCTTGAAATCGGTGTAGCGCAGCAGGGCGAGCTGCTTGGTCGGGCTGCTCGGGTTGGGCTGGGCGCCGAAGCTGAGCGGCCCGGACCGGCTTCGACGCTGCCGACCGCCGCCGGCAGCTGCCGGTAACCCCACGCTTCACCGCCGGCGCTTGCGCCGATCAGGGTCGCTTCGGAGTCGGCCGCACCGAGCAGCGGCAGGGGCACGACTTCGCCGCCGGCGGCGCCGTGTCCCTGGCCCGCCGAGACCAAGGCGATCAGCGCCGCCAGGCCGAGCGCCAGGGCGCCCGCAACACCCGCCGGCCCGCTTGACTCGGCCTCATCGCTTCAGCTCCTTGGTGCGGAAGGCGAGCTTGGTCGGGTAGCGCTTGCGGTTCAGCTCGAGGCTGAGCCGGCCGTGGCCGGGAGCGAAGGTGCGCAGCGGCGTGTGAGCGACCGTGCGCGCCCCCTTCTTGGCCAGCAGCTGCACCTTGGCCCGCCTCGTCACCGTGAAGCTGACCAGCAGGCGCAGGCCCTTGAGCTTGGAGTGGACGTTGCGCAGCAGCGGCGGCAGGCGGTGCGTCTTCGGCCCTTTTTCTTCTTTTTCGGCTTCGATTTCAGCCGGCGCGAAGAGCTGCGAGTCGTCTTCGGGCAGGGCGTCGGGGATGAACTGTTCGGCCGCCTCGTTGGGGCGGAAGGTGATCGTGCCGGCGAAGTTGGGGTCGGTATCGAGCGCTTCTGGCGTGCCGTCGCTGTAGTGAAAGAGCCAGCCGGCCCAGGTCGCCAGCCAGCAGTCGCCCGGCGCCGGACAGGCGATCCGCGCCGCCGCGCCGCGGCCGGACCCGGCGGCGGGCAGCGTCGTCGTCGTCACCGTCGCCTTTGCTTCGCCCGCGGCCGGTTCGATCAACGCCACCTTGGCCTTGCTGTTGGAGCTGTGGCGATCGGCGAAGGGAACCAGCGTCGCCATCGCCGCTTCGCTGCCCGGCAGCGGCGCGACGTCGCCGAAGCGTTCGCCGGAAGCGAGTTCGGCGCCGCTCAGCTCGAGATCCTCGAAGGCGCCGCCGCGCAGACGCGCGGCCAGCGGCAGCCGCGCCACGACGCTTTCGGGGGGCGCCGCCGGGCCGGAAGCGGCGCCGCCGCCAACCGCCCAGAGGTCACCGCCGTCGCTGCCGAGCGCCAGCAGCTCGGTGCCGCCATCCGCCGCCTCGGCCGGTTCGAAAGGATCGTTGGCGAAGACGTGGCCGGCGATCGTGTGGATCAGTCGCGGCGGCGACTCCGCTTCGGCCAGGTCGACCGGGTCCGTTCTGTTCCCCGGCGAGCGCCCGACCAGGGTCGACTCGTACAGCTTGCCGCCATGAAATTGCATGTCGCTGACCGAGCGGCCCTGCGGCCCGTAGATCGTTTCCAGCCCGCTGCCGTTCCAGTGCAGATGGAAGGCGCCGAGGCGCTCGCCGAGCGCGTCCTTGGAGCCGATGCCGCCGAACCAGCAGTCGTTGGGCCCGTTGCAGGCGGCCGAGAACATCTGGCGGAAGGGGTCCGCCGCGTCGACCCTGGTGCTGAAGGAGCCGACGACCTGGCCGTCCTTGAAGTGGCAGAGGGCGAGGCCGGCGCCGGCCCGCGGCAGGCTCGGTTCGCTCACCACCCAGAACTCCTCCGGCCCCGCCCAGGCGATCCGCGCCGTGTCGCCGGAGCCGCCGCAAACGCTCGCCAGCTGGTGCCAGCTCTGCCCGTTCCAGGAGTAGATGCCGCGCGGCACCGCGTTGTTGCCTTCCACGCTCAGCAGGCCGCGGTTGGGCGCCCAGAAGCTGAGGTCGCCGGGCGCGCCGAGCGGCACCTTGAAAGGCGCGCCGGCCGGGGGCGGCGGTTGCTCCAGCCGCCAGATCGGCGCCTCGGCGCGGGCGCCGGCCGGAGCGAGCGCGACGAGGGCGACGAGGGCCGCGGCGCAGGCCGCGCGCGCCGATGTCGCCCGCTCAGTCACCGTCGGGTTGCGCCTCCCACTCGCGCGTTGCCTGCTCGGATTGATCCCGCGGCTCGGCTTCGGGGCCGCCGAAGTCCAAAAGCGCCGGTTTCACCGTCGAGAGCACCGCGTCGAGGGCGACCCCGGAGAGCGTCTCCTGCTCGACCAGGGCGTTGGCCGTCTCATAGACCGAGCTCCAGTTGCCGCGCAGGACCTCTTCGGCCTGGCTGACCGCGTCGCCGACGATCCGCTCGACCTCGCGATCGATCAGCTCCAGCGTCGCCGGCCCGACCGAGCCCAGCTCCTGCAGGTTGGCGCCGAGGAAGACCTCGCCCGCCTTTTCGCCGATCGTCACCGGCCCCAGCGCGGCCGACATGCCGTAGGAGGTGACCATCTCCCGCGCCATCCCGGTCGCCGCGTGCAGGTCGTCGTGGACCCCGGTGGAGACGACGCCGAACTCGATCAGCTCGGCGCTGTAGCCGGAGACGACGGCGATCAGGTGGCGGCGCAGGTCGGGCTCCTGCATCACCACCGCGTCGCGGTCGGTGAGCATGTTTGCCGCGGTGCCGAGCTGGCGGCCGCGGGCGACGATCGAGACCTTCTGCGCCGCGATCGTCTGCCCAATCGCCCGCACGACGACCGCGTGCGCGGCCTCGTGGATCGCGATCACCCAGCGCTCCTCGTCGCTGAGCACATGGGTCTTGCGCGCCGGGCCGGCGACGACCCGGTCGATCGCCTCCTCGAGCGTCTCCTGGTCCATCTCGCTGCCCCCCTCGCGCACGGTCAGGAGCGCCGCCTCGTTGATCACGTTGGCGAGCTCGGCACCGCTGAAGCCCGAGGTCAGCTTGGCGATCTCCTCCAGCGAGGTTCCCGGCGCCAGCGGCCGGGTGCCGCAGTGCAGGGTGAGGATGTCGAGCCGGCCGTGCACGTCGGGGACGTCGACGGTGACCTGGCGGTCGAAACGCCCCGGCCGCAGCAGCGCCGGGTCGAGCACGTCGGGACGGTTGGTCGCGGCGAGCACGACGAGGCCGGCGTCGCCGCCGAAACCGTCCATCTCGACCAGCAACGCGTTCAGCGTCTGCTCGCGCTCGTCGTTACCCTGGCCGACGCCGGCGCCGCGCTTGCGCCCGGCGGCGTCGAGCTCGTCGATGAAGATCAGCGCCGGCGCCTGCTTGCGCGCCTTGGCGAAGAGATCGCGCACCCGCGCGGCGCCGACCCCGACCAGCGACTCGACGAAGTCCGAGCCCGAAAGCGAGAAGAAGGCCGCATCGGCCTCGCCGGCGGTCGCCTTGGCGAGCAGCGTCTTGCCGGTCCCCGGCGGGCCGACCAGCAGCACTCCCTTCGGCGCCCGCGCCCCAACCGAGGCGTAGCGCTCCGGGTTGGCCAGGTAGTCGCGGATCTCGCGCAGCTCGGCCACCGCTTCGCCGGCGCCGGCAACGCTCTCGAAGGTGGTGCGGTCGGGCGCGTCAGCGCCTTTCTTGCGGCCCTTGCCGGTGAACTTGGAGAAGCCGGCAAAGGCGCCGGCACCGCCGTCCTGACCGAGCCGGGTGAAGAGCACGAAGAGGCAGACCAGGAGCAGGATCGGGATCAGGAACTGGACCAGGATCTGCTTCGAGGGCTTGTCGGCCTGCTGGTCGATCTCGACCACGGCGCCGCCCTTGGTCAACTCGGTGACCAGTGCCGAGGTCTCGGAGTTCGACTTCGGATATGCCGCGAACAGTTCCAGCCCTTCCTTGGTGTCGACGACGACGCGCGAGTCGACATCGAGCAGCGTCGCCAGCTGGATCTGCTTGTTCTTGGCCAGCTTTTCGACCCGGCTCAGCGGCACCTTGGTCCCGCTCGAGGCGGGCTGGATCTGGTGCAGCAGGGAGAAGAAGACGATCGCCAGGACGATCGAGGCGACGATCAGAAGTGTGTTGAGCGGATCCTTGGCCAACCAACGACCCACAGATGCCGCGACGTCGCCCACGCTACGGGCGACGTCGCGGAACTCGACCTGTGGGCGCTTCAGCGCCGGACGCCGTTTGCCGGCGTCAGCCACTCTTCTTCTTCGTCATCTTCAGTGTCACCGTGCTGGTCGAGCTCTTCGGCGAGCCGCCAGTCGGCGAGAAGGTCAGCTTCAGGCTCACCTTCAACTTGCCCGTCTTCTTCAACGCCGCCTTGCCGGCCGCGTTGGGCTTGAAGGTCAGCGAGAAGGTGCCGCCCTTGCCGGCGTTGAGCACGACATGGCCGACCTTCTTCTTCTTTTTGCCGATCTTCGCCGTACCGACGACGTCGAGCTTGCCCGCGCCCGGCAGCTTGACCGAGAGCGTTGCTCCACCGTTCTTGGAGGAGATCTGCTTGCGGGTCAGGGTGAACTGGTTGCTGACCGGCGCTGCCGGCGGGGCCGGCGTCGCGCTCGTCGCTTTGTGGTCGATGACAACGGGTACTTCGCAGCCGGCGCCGCAGCCGTCTTCGCCCTTGTTCCAGCCGATTTCCTCGACGCCCTGCTGGGCGATTGCGAGGATTTCGGCGGGCAACGGCGCGTAGTCGGCGCCGAACAGCTGGCCCTGGGCGCCACCGGAGACGATGCTCTCCTCGTAGTCCTTGACCGTCTTTGCCTTTGCCTCCTCTTCGGGCGTGTTGCCCCAGACCGCGGCGTTGTCGTCGAAGACGAGGCCGTAGGTCAGGGTGCAGATGCCCCAGGCGGTGCCGGGAGCGTTGACGCCGCTGGTGTTGGCCCAGCTGCCGAAACTGCTCGCCGGGACATTGGCGAAGGTGGCGCCGCCGCAGTTGGAGCCGCGTTCGTTGGCGGGCAGCGTGCTCAGGTAGCCGTTCGAGGCCACCGTCGGCTCGGTGAACGTGTCTGAGCCGTTCTGGACCTGGGTCCAGTACGGGGTCGTCGGCGCTTCGCTTTTGGTCGGGTCGACGGCGAGGCCGGCGGTCCGTGCCGTGGCCAGGTCGGCGTAGCCGATCGAGCCGTCGGTAGCGATCAGTTTGTTGACCAGTTCGCCGTTGCCGTTGGCGCAGGCAGTGGTCAGGTGATCGATGCTGTCGGCTTCCTTGCCGGGTGCCGCGGTGGCGCCGCATTGGCCGCCTTCGCCGAAGACCGCGTTCGGCCATTCCTGCGTCTTATGAGCGCCGGTGGTCGCGTATTTGGTCTTCCATTCGCGCGCCGGGTTGAGCGAGTTGAGGTAGTCCTTGAAGGCGAACGAGGTGCCGGACTCATCGAAGCGGACGACGCGGGTGATGCCGACGTCGCAGGCGCCGCCCTGGGAACCGAGTCCGGGGAGCACGTCGCTCCATTTGGCGTTTTCTTCTCCGGCCCAGATTTTCTCGAAGAGCGTCTTCGGGAAGCGCACGCGCAGCAGCGCTTTCTTCGTCGCGTCGCCGCTGATCGCCGCCTGGGTGACGGTGCGGTAGTTGTCGTCGTTGATCGCTTCCGGATCGCAGCCGTTGGGGAAGTTGACCAGGGCGACGACCGAGCCGACCGCGACCGGGTAGACGTGCACTTCGCCGTCGTTGCTCGGGTCCGAGTCGGCGACGACCTGGCCGGCCACTTCGGTGCCACCCGAGTTGATCAGGTTGACCTGGGCCGGGGTCGGAGGATCGTCGGTGCCGGCGAAGCGCGGCGTGTCGGTGCGCAGCTCGACCGACTTGATCCCGGCACCGCTGCCGAGCGCTTCGTAAGTGGAGTTGATCGAGCCAGCACCCGGAGTGCCGGCGCAGTAGTTGTTCTTGAAGTTGAAGTTGAACACTTTCTGCGCGTCGCGGGCGAACGATCCGCCGCGACCGATGATGTTCGGGCCTGCGCATTTCCCGGTGGTAAAGCCGGCATCGGCCGGGGAAACCGGTCCGATCGCCGCCAGCGCCGTCACCGTCAGGGCAAGCAGCCCCGCGAGACGAGCGCGCGCACCCCACCGAGGCGCACTCTGAATCTGACTCATCCGAGTGGTTCCTTTCATTGACTGATCCATTACGGCGCCAGGATTCGCAGCCGCATATGGCTCTGTCAAGCCGGTTCACCGAACTTCTACGACCTGTTTACAACTCGTTATCAGCGCCATATCCAGATCGTCACCAAGCGGTCACAGGCTGATCACGCAGGCGCTGGAGCCCGGCAATAGGCGAGGGGGATCCGGGTGGCAAATCCGTCAGCTACTGACGGAATTTACATCGCTGACTCAGGCGAAAGCCTGGGCGGCGCGGCGGCGCAGGTCTGCGTTGAGCATTCCCGTCACCTCACTCGGGGTGGTGCCCGCGGAGGGCACGGCGTCGCCGATCAGGCCACTGGCGCGGAAACCGAAGAGGGGAGCGTCGAAGCCGACCTCGCGGATCTTGCGGACCAGCTTGACCGCGCCGGGGGTGTCGGCGCCGGGACCGCAGAGGACGATCGCGGTTGGGTCGAGGGCGCGCAGGGCGCGCTCGAGCCGCTCGTCACCGAGCTGGTTGGAGAGCATCAGGACGCGGAAGCCGGCGCGGCGCAGGGTCAGGTCGAGCGCCTGGGCGTGGACCGCCTCGGCGTCGGAGCCGCTGCTCGAGTCGAGCAAGAGGATGCCCGCGGGGCGGGAAGCGGCGGAAGCAAGGCGGCGGGCACCGTGCAGCCAGCCTGTCGCCCAGCGCGATGCGAACTCGAGCTCGGCGTCGCGGTCGGGGTCGACGGCGAGGCGGTCGACGGCGGGCAGGAGCAACTCCTCGACGGTGCGCTCCAGGGGGCGCAAGGCGAGGCTTTCCTCGACCGCGCGGTTGGCCGCCTCCTCGTCGAAGCTTTCAAGCGCGGCGATCAGACTGCCGTCGCTGGCCGGCGCTGCTTGGCGCTGGCGCGTCAGCTCGATCGCAGAAGAGATGTTGCCGGTCTGGGCGAGCGCGTCGCGCAGGGTCTGCAACTCGACCAGCTCGTAGTTGCGGTGGTTGCCGACGGTGCGCTTGGGCGTGGGGAAGCCGTAGCGGCGCTCCCAGCTGCGCAACGTATTGGGACTGACTCCGAGAACTTCGGCAGCGGCGTTTGTTCGTATGCCCGGCATCTGGCGGCCATTCTGGCACCGAAAGCTCAGGTTTACGCAAGTTATGGACAGATTTGCGAAATCTGTCAGCGATCTTGCAGAGCGCCGACGCCAACCGGCTGGCCCACGGCACGGGCTCGCCACATCGCCTCGTCGGCCTTCTTCAGCAGCTCATCGGCGTCGTTGCCGTGCTCGGGGCAGGCGACGACCCCGGCCGAAATCGTGATCCGCAAGCCGCCCGCCGCCTCCAGTTCGTCGAGCAGGCGCAGCAGCCGCTCGGTCATCTGCACGCCCTCGACCGTCGACTGGTTGGGCGCCAGCACACAGAGCGCGTCCTCCTCGAGCATGAAGGTCTCGTCGACGATTCGCACCGCGTCGCGCAGCGCCGCCCCGACGACGGTCAGCATCGTCTCCTTGGCGTCGCCGTCATCGTCGCCGCGAACCCCCGGGCCATCGACGTCGAAGACGACGAGACCGAAGGGATGGCCGTGGCGCTTGTTGGTCTCGATCAGCTGGTCGAGCCGGCGGCGCATGTGGCCGGGCTGGAAGAGGCTCGTGTGCGGCTCGACCTGGGGCCGCGGTGCGGCTGGAACCGGCTGGGCCTCGCTGACCGCCGCGACCGCCGTCGCGGTAACCGAGCCGAACTCCTCGGCGAGTTTCCGCGCCGCTTCGACAAAGGCCTCGCGGGCAACCTGCCCGATTGGCGATCCCCCGCTTCCCATGTCCCTTGTCGGAGTTTCCGTCGCCACTCGAAGACCTTCTCGAAAGCAACGGACGCCAGGACCGCGAAATCTCGCTATTTGCGAACCGACAAATGTCTAGACGGTTCGTCCGCAACCGCAATGTTTTGTCACGGCCCCTATGGACGAAAGTTGGCGCCCGTCAGTCGAGGCTGCGACGGCCGGCGAAGGCCTTGCCGAGGGTGACCTCGTCGGCGTGCTCGAGGTCGGCCCCGACCGGCAGGCCGCTGGCCAGGCGCGTGACCGAGACCTGATCGCGCAGGCGCTCGGCGATGTGCAGCGCCGTGGCCTCGCCGGTCGTCGTCGGGTTGGTGGCGAGGACGACCTCCCCGACCCCGCCATTGCCCACCCGGCGCAGCAGCTCGGCGATCTTCAGGTCGTCGGCGTCGATCCCGTCGATCGGCGAGAGGGCACCGCCGAGCACGTGGTAGAGGCCGCGGTACTCGTGGGTGCGCTCGATCGGGATCACGTCGGCGGGTTCCTCGACCACGCAGATCGTCGTCCGGTCGCGGTTGGGATCGGCGCAGATCCGGCAGCGCGGACCCTCGGCGAGATTGAAGCATTCCTCGCAGAGCCCGATCTTCTCCTTGACCTCGACGATCGCCGCCGAGAGTGCCGCTGCCTCTTCGTCGGGCGCGCGGAGGATGTGGAAGGCGAGCCGCTGCGCCGTGCGCTGCCCAATCCCCGGCAGTCGCGAGAGCTCGGCGACGAGGCGCGCCAGCGGCGCCGGACCCTCGGCGCTCACCGCAACCTGTTCCGGTGCGCTTTATGCACGTCAGGGGTCCAAAAGGCGCACCGGAAGGCCACTGACTACATCCCCGGCAGGCCGCCAAGGCCTCCGGTGATCCCGCCCATTTTCGACTCGGCCAGTTGCTGGGCGGCGCGCAGTCCCTCGTTGACCGCTGCCTGCACCATCTCGGCGAGCATCTCGGCGTCCTCGGGGTCGATCGCCTCCGGGTCGATCACGATCTCGCGCAGGGTCAGGTCGCCGCCCATCTTGACCTTGACCATGCCGCCACCGGCGCTGGCCTCGACCACCTCGTCCTTGAGCGTCTCCTGCGCCTGCAGCATCTCGTCCTGCATTTTCTGCGCCTGCTTCATCAGCGCATTGACGTCGAAACCACCACCGGGTCCACCCCTAGCCATCAACCGACCTCCTCAGCGTCGAACTCGCTCTTCAGCTTCTCCACCAGCGCATCGTGATCGATCTCGCGGTCGGAGTCCTGCGCCTCCTCCTCGGCCGGCACAGCCGGCTCGTCCTCGAGCAACACATACGTCGGCCGCAGCCTCTCCCCCAACACGTCCTCGATCACGTCGGCCATCAGCTCCCGCTTCTCCGGCGTCTCGGCCTTGCGCTTGTTGAACGTGAGCTCGGCGGGGAACCCGACACGCAGTCCCTCCTCCGTGTCAAGCGACACCGGGCGGGCGCCGTCGAAAGTGGCGGCCAGGGCAGGGCTCGTCTCACGGAGCTTGTCGAGGACCGAGGGCCAGGTGTTGACGACTTCCTCGAAGGCAACCCGGCCCGCGGGTCCTGTCACGGCAGGCTCACTTGTGGCGGCCCCTCCCGCGGGTCCTGTCACGGCAGGGGACCCCCCACCCCTTCCGGTCGCTAAAGCGTCCTCAGGGGCGGGCCCCCCTACCGTGCCACCCGCGGGAGGGGCGTCCCCGTCAGAAGATGGCTCAACCTCGGCGTCCCGGAAGCTCTCCACTGGATCGGGCTGCTCGGAGCTTTCGGCAGACGGCTTGGGCTCGGCTGACTCTGGGCTGTTTGCCGGTGCGGGGGCGGGCTCTTCGGCTGAAGCTTTTGGTGCTTTGGGCGTGGAATCGTCAACCGAAGACGTCTCTGCCGCGGGTGGCGCCGTAGGGGGGCCCGCCGCCGAGGAAGCTTTAGCTACCGGAGGCGGTGGGGGGTCCCCTGCGGCGACAGGACCGGCGGCCCGAGGCGTTTTCGTCCCTTGCTCGAGCCTCTCTATACGCCGCAGCAATCCCTCAGTCGATGGATCGAGATCCGGTCGCGCCGCCTTGAGCAGGGCGATCTCGACGGCCATGCGGGCGTCGTCGCCCTCGCGCACCGAGGTCAGTGCGTTCGCCAGCTCGTCGATGGTGCGGACGAGGGTCGCGGCGCCGACCGAGTTGGCCTGAGCCGAGAGTCGCTCCGCGTCGGATGCGGTCACTACAAAGGTGTTCGGCACCTCGCCAACGGTCTGGGTTACGAGCAGGTGGCGCAGGTGGGCCAGCAGGTCGCGGGCGAACTGGGCGGGGTCGCGGCCGGAGCGGGCCATCTTCTCGACCCCGAGCAGGACGCCCCTTGGGTCCTCGGCGATGACGGCGTCGACCGCGTCGAAGAGCAGCTCGGCGTCGGCTGCCCCGAGCAGCTCGAGCACGTCAGCGAGCTTGACCTGGTTGCCGCCGAAGGCGACCAGCTGATCGAGCGTGCCAAGCGCGTCGCGGAAGCTGCCCGTGGCCGAGCGGGCGATCATCGCCACGGCGGCGTCCTCGGCCTCGATCCCCTCGGCCGCGGCGACCCGGTTCAGCACCTCGGAGATCTGCTCCAGCGAGGGACGCTGGAAATCGAAGCGCTGGCAGCGGTCGGCGATCGTCGCCATCACCTTGTGCGCCTCGGTGGTAGCGAGGACGAAGACCGTGTTGGGCGGCGGCTCCTCGAGCGTCTTGAGGAAGGCGTTCCAGGCCTCCTTGGTCAGCATGTGGGCCTCGTCGAGGATGTAGACCTTCCAGCGGCCACCGGTGGGGGCGTAGGCGACGCGCTCGCGCAGGTCGCGCACGTCGTCGACCGAGCGGTTGGAGGCGGCGTCCATCTCGATCACGTCGATCGAGGAGCCCGAGGCGATCGTCGTGCACGATTCGCACTCGCCGCAGGGCGTCACGGTCGGGCCGCCGCGCTCGCAGTTGAGCGAACGGGCGAGGATCTTCGCCATCGAGGTCTTGCCGGTTCCGCGCGAGCCGACGAAGAGGTAGGCGTGGTGGACCTTGCCCTGCTCGACCGCGTTGCGCAGCGTGCGCACGACGTGCTGCTGGCCCACCACCTCGTCGAACGAACCGGGGCGATGACGGCGGTAGAGGGAGATCGAATCGCTGGGAGGCGGCACTGCGGCCAGTGTATCTGCGGGGGCATGGCGACTTTCCCGTCTATTTCACGGGAAAGTCGCCAAGCCCCCCTTGCATTCGCATCTGTAGGTTGCGGCGGTGCCATCGCGGGCTCGCAACTGGCTCATACCCATCGCCTGGGTCAGCGCCATCGGCGCCCTCCTGCTGATCCTCTTCCCGACCGGCTTCCCCAACTACGACACGATCTACGCCCTCGTCTGGGGCCGCGAACTGGCGCACGGCGTCAGCCCCGACTACGGCGCGGCCCTCCCCCCCACGCCGCACCCGCTGGCCGATCTGCTCGGCGCCATCACAACGCCCCTCGGCGATGGCGCGATCACGGTGACGATGGTCATCGCCTACCTCTCTCTCGGCCTGGTCGGCTACCTCATCTACCGCCTGGGCATCCTCTGGTTCGACCGCCCGATCGGCGCCGTAGCCGCCGCCATCGTCCTGACCCGAGCCCCCTTCCTCTCCAACGGCCTGCGCGCCTACGTCGACATCCCCTACATCGCCCTGGTCTTGGGCGCCCTCCTTATAGAGACCAAGCGCCCGAGATCCGGCTGGCCAGTGCTCTCGCTGCTGGCCCTGGCGGGCTTGCTGCGCCCGGAGGCCTGGCTCTTCTCGGTCGCCTACCTGGCCTACCTGCTGCTCGCTCCTGCGGATGCTTCCGCTGCCCCAACTGCGGCCGGCCCCGCCAGCTCGTCCCGACAGGACGGCGCCGAAGCGGAGACGAGGGCATCCCTCGACCGGGCGGATACTCAAATCGTCGGCCTAATTAGGCCGACGATTGGACGGGCGAGGGATGCCCTCGTCACCCCCTCCGGCGCCGTACTCGTCGCGCTCGCCCTGGCCGCCCCGATCGTCTGGGCGCTGTTCGACTGGATCACCGCCGGAAGTCCGACCTACTCGTTCACCGGCACCCGCGAAACCGTCGACACACTCGCCCGCCACACCGGCCCAGTCGACTTGGTGCTTTGGGGTCCGCGCACGCCTCGGCGAAGTAATGCAATGGCCGGGAATGATCGGCGCCCTCGGCGGCATCGTCCTCGGCTTCGCCCTCCTGCGCCGCCGCTCGACCCTCGGTCTGGCCGCCGCCGTCCTCGCCCTCGGCGCCTTCGCTCTCCTCGCCGCCGCCGGCCTGGCGATCATCGCCCGCTACACGATGCTCGGTGGGGCGATCCTGGCGATCTTCGTGGCGGTGGGTCTACTCGGCTGGCGCCTGCTCGACGCGGGCCACCCTTGGCGCCGGCGCTGGCAGGTCTTCGCCGGCCTGGTGGTGCTGATGTTCGTGCTCTGGCTGCCAAACCAGTGGAACCTCGACTCGACCGTCCACAGCGACCTCGCCGACCAGGGCAAGATCGAGCGCGACCTCAGTGCCCTTGCCGATAGCGGCGCCTTCGCCAAGCCGCTCTGCGGCGACATCGCCGTGCCGAATCACCGCGCGATCCCGCGGCTCGCCTTCAACCTCGACGTCAAGCCAACCCGGATCGTCAGCGCCAGCGAGGAGGGGGTGCCCGCCCGCGGCTATTTCCTCAAGCCGGCCGGCCCCTTCGTGATCCACAACTTCATCCTCGACCCCAACGACCCCACCCGTTTCAAGCTCACCAGGCCCCCTGGCTTCAAGCGAGTGGCGAGCAACCAGTCCTGGATCCTCTACCGCCGCTGCTAGTACCCCGGCGGATAGTCTGGCGCAGTGGCCGGCGGGTTCAAACGATCGGGTCTCTTCGGCCTGATCGGGGTGGTCGTAGTGGCGATCGTGATTGCCGTGATTGCCTCGACCGCGGGCAACGAGGCCAACCCGAAGGGGACGCTGGCGCTGATCTTTGGGGTGCTCGCGGTCTTCGTCGTGATCCTCTTCGTCCTACAGCGATCGGACCTCGAGCGGGTCGCGGGCGGCGATGCCAAGGCGGTGCAGCGGGCGGTCGCCGAAGGCGGCGGCAAGATCGAGAACCCGACGACGATGGACTAACAGCGGCTCTGGGCCGCGCTGGCGATCGGGCCGATCGACAACGAGGCAATCAAGGCTCGCGCTCAGATCTGGGACGCCGGCCGTCGCAGCCTGCGGCTGGGGATGATCGTGACGCTGCTGATCTTCCTCACCGTCCCCTCGATCTACCTCTTCGAAAGCTTCCTGCCACTGCTGATCGGCGGGCCGCTGATCGTGATCGCGGCGCTCTACGGCAGCGTCCGCGCCCTCGCCCCCGGCGGCGAGATGGACAGCGCCTACGACCGGGTCGGGGTGGCGATGGCACCGCTGGGCTTTGAGGTAACCGAGCGGCCCAAGGTCAACATTGAGGTGCGGGAAGCGACGACGGGGCGGGTCGGGCCGAAGATCCACGGGGCGCTGGTGCTGAGCGGCGAGCGCCACGGGCGGCCGGTCTCCATCCGCCTTGGCGATAAGTCGAGCGAGGTGAGCGTGCGCGAGCCCTGCACGGAGTACGCGGCGGCCTCGAAACGAGTCAAGGTCGAAAGCGATCCAGAGGGAATCGCCGTCAAGCGCAAAGGCGGCAAACCGGCCGACTGGCTCTGCGACCTCTGGCTCGCTGAGCGCCTCCTCGACGCCGCCTGAGCGCCGACTTATCTGGGGCGCTCCACTCGCTCGACCGCGGCATGGGTCGCCGAGGCAAGCTCGGGGTCGGCTAGCTCGACGCCGGCGGGAAGCTCGACGTGCAGGTCGCTGGAGAGATCGACCCGCACCCGTAGGTGGCCGGCGCTGCGCGAGCCGAGCACGTGGCCGCCGCGACTGCGGTCCGCGCTGATGAAGTGCAGGTGGTAGCCGCTAACCTCGATCCCCTCGGCGTAGTCGGGAAAGCGAAAGCCGAGCATCGTTCCGTCGACCTCGGCGAGCTCGAAGACGTGCTGCTCGGCGACGACCTCGGTCAGCGGCCGGTAGGGCGGGCTCTGGCGCGGTACCGAGCGGGCGCGGACGAGCTCGAAGCGCCCGTCGAGGCGGATCGCGCAGGAGGCCGCGTCGGTCGGGACCAGGCGGTCGAGGCGGGCGAACAGCTCGTCGTGCTCCAGCGGTCCCTCGATCTCCGCCTCCACCGACGGCGTGAAGGCGGTCACCACCGCGAACGGGGTCTTCGTCTCGGCCGGGATCTCGGCGACCCGTCCATCGACGTCGGCGCGGTAGAAGCGGCCGTCGAGGGCGATCATCTCGCCGTCGAGCCCGTCCAGCGTCCCCAGCCCCAGGTCGCCGTGCTCGGCCAGCTCGGCGAAGGAGAGATCGCCGTCGTAGGCGCCCTCGAGCAGGGCCGCGATCGTCGAGGCCTGGAAGAGCACGTGCGGTTCCCGCCCGGCACGCAGTTCGGACTCCCGCAGCGTCTCCACGTGGAGCGATTTGATCCAGCGCTCGTCCAGCACGCCGCCAGTCTCCCAGGCGATATGGACCCATAAGCTCAGAGCGCGATGCTGAGACGAGCGACCGAGACGACACTGCGACGCGTCGTCCTGCTGGTCTCGGCCGTGGTGTTGATGCTGCTGGGCAGCGCCGCGATCGCCCACTACGCGCTGGGCCAGTTCGACGACTTCGGCGAGGCGCTCTGGTCGGCCGTCCTGCACGTGCTCGACCCCTCCAGCCTGCACGAGGACAGCGACGCCGCCGAAAGGACGGTCGGCGTCTTCCAGGCCGTCACCGGCCTCGTCCTGCTCGTCGGCCTGCTCTTCACCTTCGTCGCCGAGGTCGTCGCCAACTCGCTGGAACGGCTCGGGCAGACGGACCGGCCGGTGCGCTGCCGCGATCACCTGCTCGTCATCGGCGGCGTCGACCTCGCCTCGCTGGCCGCCTCGGCCGCCGCCGAGTCCCAGCTGGAGACCGAGCTGAGCCGGCTCGTCGTGCTCGCGCCCGAGTCCGCCCGCGACTCGCGGGCCCAGATCCTCGACGACCTCGAAGAGGCCGGCGGCGAAGACCTCAAGATCGACCTGATCTTCGGCGACACCGCCGGTGACTCGGGTTTCGAGCTGGCCGGGGCCGAGCGGGCGCGGGCGATCCTGCTGATGCCCGCGACCAGCGGGCCGATCGCCGCCGAGGCGGCCGATGTCGAGGTGACCCAGGCGGGCCTGGCGCTGCTCGACTACCTCACCGAGCAGGAGGCGAGCCCGCTGGTGCGCCTGCTCTTCCGCCGCGGTCGCAACGTCGACGCCAGCTGGGAGCTCTTCCCGCCCGAGTGGGACGCGGTGGTCGCCGACCGCACCGTGTCGGCCCTCCTGCGGCTGGCGATCACGCGGCCGCCGGCGCTTGAGAAGCTGCCCGGCTGGGTCGCCGAGCACGGCGCCGTCGAGCCGTTCACCAGGCTCGTCGATGCCGCCTGGAAGGCCTCGGTCAAGGCGGACGGCCCGCTGCGGCTGACGATCGTCGGCTGCGGGATCAACGCCCCGGCGCTGATGGAGGACCTGGCCGAGGTCGGCGCGGAGACCTTCGCGGTGACGATGATCGCTCCCCGCGAAGCCTTCGAGCGCTACCTCGGCAACGCCGAACCGTCGGGGGTGAAGATCCACTTCGTCGAGGCACGGCCAACCGAAACCAATCACCTGCCGCGCAGCCTGATCGAGTCGCGGCCGCACATGGTCATCGTCACCCCGAGCCCCTCGAGCTGGGACCAGCGCGTCTCCGACGCCAGCGCCACGCTCTCGATCCTGCACGTCCTGCGCACGGCCGGCGGCCGCGAGCTGCCGGTGCTGGCCGAGCTCTTCCTCACCGAGTCGGCAAAGCGCCTGCCCAACGACCCGCGCCTGCTCGCCGTCTCCACCCTGCGCGCCACCGCGACCGCAGTCGCGCTCAGCCTCTTCGATCCGCAGCGTGCCGCCGAGCTGGAGCGCCAGCTCGCCGCCGGCGCCGCCGATCATTGAGAATCGACCGATGGCGGCAATAGAGCTCCGCGGCGTGGTCAAGCGCTTCGGCCCGATCACGGCGGTGGACGGGCTCGACCTCGACGTGCCCGCCGGCATCTGCCTCGGCCTGCTCGGCCCCAACGGCGCCGGCAAGTCGACGACGATGCGGCTGCTGACCGGGCAGGCGATCGCCGACGAGGGCGAGCTGCGGGTGCTCGGCCACGAGCTGCCCGCTGACGCCAAGGCGGCGCGGGCGGAGATGGGCGTGGTGCCGCAGCTCGACAACCTCGACGTCGACGTCACGGTCGAAGACAACCTCGCCGTCTTCGCCCGTCTCTACCGCGTGCCCGACGTCGGCGCCGCGGTCGACAAAGCGCTCGACCTCGCCCGCCTGCGCGAGCGGCGCGGCGATGCGGTCGACGAGCTCTCCGGCGGCATGCGCCGCCGCCTGCTGCTCGCCCGCGGCCTCGTCCACGAGCCGAAACTGATCCTGCTCGACGAGCCGACCGTCGGCCTTGACCCACAGATCCGCACCGAGCTCTGGACCCTGATCGACAACCTGCGCTCGCACGGCACGACGATCCTGATGTCGACCCACTACATCGAGGAGGCCGAGCGCCTCGCCGACGAGGTCGCCGTGGTCAACAAGGGCAAGGTGATCGCCCGGGCGACGCCGGCCGAGCTGATCGCCGCCCACGCCGGCACCCACACCGCCGAGGTCTACGGGCCGCCCGAACGGCTGACCGAAGTGCGGGCGATCGCCGAGCAGCAGGGCCTGCCGGTGCGGCCCGCCGGGCCCGCGATCGCGATCGTCGGCTCCGAGCGCGCCGACGACGGCGCCGTGCCCGAGGACGCCGTCGTCCGCGCCGCCTCGCTCGAGGACGTCTTCGTATTGCTGACCGGAGCGGAGGCGGAATGAGCGACGAGAACACGGCCAAACTGCGGCGGCTGGAACCGGCGGCGATCGCCGGGATCATGAGCCGCGAGGTCGCCAACTTCCGCACCTACTGGAAGGGCACGACCTTCTCCAGCATCCTCGAACCGATCGTCTACCTGCTCGCCTTCGGGCTCGGCCTCAGCGCGACGCTGGTCAACGAAGTCAACGGCGTCCCCTACATCCAGTTCGTCGGCACCGGCATGGTGGCGACCGCGGTGATCTTCTCCAGCGCCCTGCCGGCGATGTTCGGCACCTTCGTCAAGCACCGCTTCCAGAACACCTACGACGCGATCCTCGCCGCGCCGGTCGACGTCGAGGAGCTGGTCAGCGCCGAGATGCTCTGGATCGCCCTGCGCTCCGGCACCTACGGCTGCGTGCCGCTGCTGGTCACGATCGGCTTCGGCCTCGACCCGGCCTGGGGCATGCTGCTGGTGCCGTTCTTCTGCTTCGCCACCGCGCTCGGCTTCGCCGGCTTCGGCATCGCGATGGCGGCGACGGTGGCCAAGATCGACCAGTTCAACTACGTCACCGCACTCTTCATCACGCCGCTCTTCCTCGTCGCCGGCACCTTCTTCCCGATCGAAGGCCTGCCCCAGGGCTTCCAGGTCGTCGCCCAGCTCAACCCGCTGCACCAGCTGGTCGAACTCGTCCGCGGCGGCGCCTTCGGCTTCGAGCCCCTCGACATAGCCCGCTTCGCCTTCTTGGTCGCCTTCGCCCTCCTAACCTGGCGCATAGCGATCAACCGCATGCAGGCCCGCCTAATCGACTGATCGCTGACTTCCTCTTTCTTTGCGGATAGCGCGAACAAAGAGGAAGTCAGCGGCGAAGAAAATGGACCGTGCGCCCCGTCCTCCGAGACAAGGCCACCGGGCGTGTCCGTCGTGGTTGGCTCGAGCCGGGCTCTCCTGCGGCACCCGCGGCTTCCGCTTAAGGCTGCTTCCTTCCGGACCTGACCTGGTTCGCGTGCCTACGTCGCACAGGACCCGGCCGTCAACACCTTCCGCGACGCACTGACCCCGACGGTCAGCCCCTCGGAACGGGATTCGGCCCCGCTAAAGCGGATTTCGGGTGACAGGGCACCGCTGGTTCCCCGCCTAGCACGGTCCGCCTCGGATCCTACCCTGCCCACATAGGATCGAGCGCCTTGGTCTCCCTGCCGATAGCCGCGATTCAAGTCGACACCGAGTCGTTCTCGGTGATCGTCGTCGTCTCGGCGCTCGCCGCGGTGATCGCCTCCACCGTGCCGCGCCGCTTCGCCCCGCCCGTGGTCGTACTCGAGCTGTTCCTCGGGATCCTGGTCGGCCCGCACGTCTTCGACATCGCCCGCACCGATCAGTTCATTGAATTCTTCTCCAACCTCGGGCTCGGGATGCTCTTCTACTTCGCCGGCTACGAGATCGACTTCGAGCGCATCCGCGGGCGGCCGATGAAGTTGGGCGCCTGGGGCTGGCTCTTCTCGATCGTGCTCGCCCACGCGATCGGCGTCGGCCTGGAAGCGTCGGGGATTGTGCTCTCGGCGCTCTACGTGGGGTCGGCGATGGCGACGACCGCGATCGGCACCCTGATCCCGATCCTGCGCGACAACAACGAGCTGGGGACGAAATTTGGGACCTACCTGCTGGCGGCCGGTGGCGCCGGGGAGTTCGGCCCGATCCTGCTCGTCACGCTCTTCCTCTCCACCGATCACCCGCTGCACGAGGCGGCGATCCTGATCGCCTTCATCCTCCTCGCGATCGGCGTCGCGGCCGTCTCGACTCGGCTCGCGTGGCGCGGTTGGCCCGCCCTGGAGCGGACCTTCGAGGCGAGCAGCCAGCTGGCGGTGCGGATCACGGTGGTGCTCGTCTTCGGCCTCGTCCTGCTCGCCGGCAAGCTCGGCCTCGACATCCTGCTCGGCGGCTTCGTCGCCGGCATGATCACCCGACTCGCCCTGAAGGGACACGAGCTGCACGTCTTCGAGTCGAAGCTGACCGCGGTCGGCTTCGGCTTCTTCGTCCCCTTCTTCTTCGTCACCAGCGGCATCTCGTTCGACCTCGCCGCGCTCGGATCGCTCGGCGCGATCCTCAAGCTCTTCATGTTCTTCGGCCTCTTCCTGGTCGTCCGCGGCCTGCCCGCGATGACCCTCTACCGCGGCGTCCTCAATCTCCGCGACCGCGCCGCCCTCGCCTTCTACTCAGCCACCGAGCTCCCCCTCGTCGTCGCGATCACCACGATCGCGGTCAAGACCGGTCACATGAAGACGTCGACCGCCGCCGGTCTGGTCGGCGCCGCCATGCTCTCCACCCTCATCTTCCCCTTCATCGGCCTCGCCCTGCGCAGGCGCAGCGAGGCAGAGGCCGCAAGCGAGCCGCCGCCCCCGGACGCCCTCCCGGCCCAGGCCTGACCGCCCTCCGCTCCCCGCCTATGATTGAGCCCCTCCCGGGCGCGTAGCTCAGTGGGAGAGCGCTCGCCTCACACGCGAGAGGTCGCTGGTTCGAACCCAGCCGCGCCCATCGGTTCGCGAAAGTTGTACGTAAATTTGTACGACCTTGCTAAAGTCCGGCTATGGCTTCTACGCAAACTGTTATTCCAAGCGCTGAGGCTAGAGACCATCTCTCTAGCTACCTGAAGCTTTTTCGCGAGCAGAGAGCGCAGGCTGATCCGGTCGTTTTCGGCTCCCACCGCAAGCCCGAGGGCGTGATCCTCTCTTACGAGCGGTACGAGTGGTTGACCGAGGTTCTAGACGAGCTGGTCGCTGCAGAGGAGGTCCGCGAGGCCCTGGCCAAGGACACCGGCAAACGAGCGGAGCTTTCTGATGTCGCTCGCGAGGCTGGATTTGACCCAGCGGGGTTCGGCCTTTAGGTGGCGCGACTCCCAGTCGAATTCTTCGACCCCACGGCCAAGCAGCAACTCCTCGATCTTCCTTCCAATGCGCTGAAGCGCCGGGCGCTTGAACTGCTTGCCAAAGTCTCGAAGGAGGACCCAGGCCTCGGCAAGCCCTGCGGCTTCGCGTTCAGCACCGGCAACCTCTCCGACTGCCGCAAGCTCTACTTCGACGAGCAGCGCGACGTGAACCCGCGCTACCGCATCATCTATCGCCTACTCCCAGATGAGAACGAACCGAGGAAGGCAGAGGTCATCCGCATTGGGCTCAAGGTGCCCTTTGGGATCGAGGAGCAGATCTATCGCCAAGTCGGCCGGGCACTGGAACGACTTTTGGAGCGGGCCTAGAGGTCGCTGGTTCGAACCCAGCCGCGCCCATCGGTTCGCGAAAGTTGTACGTAAATTTGTACGATCTTGCTAAAGTCCGGCTATGGCTTCTACGCAAACTGTTATTCCAAGCGCTGAGGCTAGAGACCATCTCTCTAGCTACCTGAAGCTTTTTCGCGAGCAGAGAGCGCAGGCTGATCCGGTCGTTTTCGGCTCCCACCGCAAGCCCGAGGGCGTGATCCTCTCTTACGAGCGGTACGAGTGGTTGACCGAGGTTCTAGACGAGCTGGTCGCTGCAGAGGAGGTCCGCGAGGCCCTGGCCAAGGACACCGGCAAACGAGCGGAGCTTTCTGATGTCGCTCGCGAGGCTGGATTTGACCCAGCGGGGTTCGGCCTTTAGGTGGCGCGACTCCCAGTCGAATTCTTCGACCCCACGGCCAAGCAGCAACTCCTCGATCTTCCTTCCAATGCGCTGAAGCGCCGGGCGCTTGAACTGCTTGCCAAAGTCTCGAAGGAGGACCCAGGCCTCGGCAAGCCCTGCGGCTTCGCGTTCAGCACCGGCAACCTCTCCGACTGCCGCAAGCTCTACTTCGACGAGCAGCGCGACGTGAACCCGCGCTACCGCATCATCTATCGCCTACTCCCAGATGAGAACGAACCGAGGAAGGCAGAGGTCATCCGCATTGGGCTCAAGGTGCCCTTTGGGATCGAGGAGCAGATCTATCGCCAAGTCGGCCGGGCACTGGAACGACTTTTGGAGCGGGCCTAGAGGTCGCTGGTTCGAACCCAGCCGCGCCCATTGGCAGGTCGGTCGGCGATCAGTCTTTGGCGACACGGCACACGCCGCTCAGAACACGGGAGCGGGTTGTGCCGTCGGCGAGGCGGAAGACGCCACGGGCGAGCTTGAAGGGAGCGCTGTTGAAGCCGGCTGGTGCAGGGCAACCGGCGGCGAGGAGGCTGCGCCGGCGATCGTGGAAAAAGTAGTGGCGACCCAGGTTGATTTCGAAGCCCGTCACGTATCCCCATTCTTCGCCAACGTCGGGAATGGTTGCGGTGAACGACAGCCCAAAGGGTCCTTTTCGTTCCCGGTGGAGGTCGAAGTACATGTCGAGCGCGGTCGGGACAGGCTGAGGACCGTAGACGTGGCCGAGCAGTGCCCTGTGCCCGCGGTAGCGGGAGTTGAAGATCAAGAGCCGACCCGCGGCGGGAAATGGTGCCTGTTCAGGCAGATCTATGTGGGCGGTGAAATGACCGGAGCCGACAAGCGCCTCGCGACAGCGATCGAGCGCCTGGCTGGTGGAGTCGCCCCTCAGGAAGCGGCCCGGACAAACCGGGAGGCCGCTTAAGGAGAGGTGTGCGTGCCGATTGATCGAGACGGTGAATTCACGAAGAGCCGGGGAAGGGGGGCCGGGGAGCTGCTGGACGGCGCCGCTGACGCTGACCGAGATCGGTTGCGATCCGACGCGAGGCAGCTTGGCCGGCGTCATCGAGCCGCTGAAGCTGATGCGGTAGTTGCCGCCGGTGACCACTTCCGCGGAACCCAGCGATTGCGTGCAGAGCCAGATGACGGCAAGCAGGAAGAGGGCGAGCGCCGCCTTTACCCCTGTCTTGATGCCCCTGTCATCTGCCATACCCGTCGTGCCAATAATGGCATAGCCGGCAGCCGCAGATAAACTCGCTTCATGGTCGCCAACCGTCGCTTTGCCCTGCGCCGGCGCCCCGAGGGGCGGATTGACGAGGAGACCTTCGAGCTGGTCGAGGAAGAGCTGCCGGAGATCGGCGACGGCGAGGCGTTGGTTCGCACCGAGTGGATCTCGCTTGATCCGACCAACCGGGGATGGATCAACGATCAGCCCGGCTACCTGCCGCCGGTGGCGATCGGCGAGACGATGCGCGGCCTTGGTCTCGGCCGGGTGGTCGCGTCCAGGCACCCCGACTACGAGGAGGGGCAGCTCTTCCAGGGGCTGATCGGCTGGACCGAGCACTTCGTCGCCTCCGACGCGGCCCCGTTGCAGCGCGTCCCCGAGATCGAGGGCGTCTCGCCCAGCCTCTACCTCGGCGCCCTCGGCATGACCGGCCTCACGGCCTGGGTCGGGATGAAGGAAATCGGCAAGCCCAAGGAGGGCGAGACCGTGATCGTCTCCGCTGCCGCGGGCGCCGTCGGCTCGGTGGCCGGGCAGCTCGCCAAGCGCGACGGCGCCCGCGTCGTCGGCATCGCCGGCGGGCCCGAGAAGTGCGCGATCCTGACCGAGAAGCTCGGCTTCGACGCCGCCGTGGACCACCGCGCCGAGGACTGGCGCAAGCAACTCAAGACCGCCACTCCAGACGGCATCGACGTCGACTTCGAGAACGTCGGCGGCAAGATCATGGACGCGATCTTCGCCCGCCTCAACCTGCACGCCCGGATCGCCCTCTGCGGGCTGATCTCCGGCTACAACGACAGCGCCCCACCGTCCGGCCCGCGCGAGACCTTCGGCAACCTGCTGGTCAAGCGCGCCACCCTGCAGGGCTTCATCATCCTCGACCACTTCGCCAAACTGGCGGAGGTCTCGGCCCAGCTGGCGGAGTGGATCGCCGACGGCAGCCTCGAGCCGCTGGAGACCGTCGTCGAGGGCTTCGAGCAGCTGCCGAGCGCGATCAACATGCTCTTCGACGGCGCCGACGTCGGCAAGCTCGTCGTGCGGGTCGGCGAGTAGAACCGACTCAGCCTCCGACGAATTTGAGGTCCTTTTGCAGCTCCACCGGGAGCGTCCGCAATGCCTTGGTCGGTACCGAGAGGTAATCGCGCCTGCTCAGGGCGCCGTAGCCGAGGACCTCGGCTGCCGTGCGACTCACTTTGTAGTGGCCGCTGAGGATCTTCATCCCTCCCAGGCGGTCGTTTTTGTCCTTGCGAACGCGCCGCATCGGATCCAACTGGATCGCCAGCGTCGGAATCACCTCGCGTGGCACCGGACGGCCCGTCACGCGGAGGAAGAACTCCCGCACGCGCGCCTGCCCGGCCGGCCGGCTGAGAATCGCCTCCCGCACCGCGGGATCGAGGGTGGCGAGGAAGTTGACCGGCAGCATGCCGTCCTTGACCAGCCAGCGGATCGCCTTCTTGCCCGCCTTCGAGAGGGTCCCCTTTGAGTCCTGGTTCTTGCCCTTATTGAGACGCTCCTCGGTGCACCGCACCAGGCCGACCGAGAAAGTGCCGCCCGCCTCGTCGCCGCAGAGGAGCAGGCAGATCTCCCCTACGGCCTCGCGGGGAATCATCCACGAGCCGCTCGCCGACCACTTGAAGTCCACGGCATGACCGGCGATCACGGTGTCGAGCTTGCCCTCCCGTTCGAGGCCGAACTCGGTGCGAACGATGATCTCGATTCGGGTGCCGATATAGGCCTTCTCCTGCCGCTCGAGTTCCTCGTAGCGGTAGCGGCCGGTGCGGGCGCCGTCGATCACTTCGTCGATCGCCTTGCGAACGGCCCGCGCGAAGATCGCCTCCAGGCCGAGGTCTGCCTTGGTCCGCTTGGGATGCGCAGCAACCCACTCCCAGACCTCCTCCAGCGCCGAGTCGTCGCTCGGTTCAGGTGACCAGAGTTCCTCCATGCGACGACCATAAGCCGCGCCGCTGACGACCCCGCGAGGCGTCGTTGGATCGACGAAGATCGTCCGTCCTTACGGCTACCGTGAGCCGCTCGTGGCCCGATTGACCCTCATGGATCTGTTCGCGGGCTGTGGAGGCCTCACCCGCGGGTTTCTCGACAGCCGCAAGTACCGTGCCGTTTTCGCGGTCGAGTGGGATGAGGACGCGGCGGCGACCTACGCGGCGAACTTCGGCGATCACGTTTTTTGCGGGCCGATCGAGCGGGTCGAGGAGTTCCCCAAGGTCGACGTGATCGTCGGCGGGCCGCCCTGCCAGGGCTTCTCGCCGCTCAACATGCGCGGCGTCGGCCTCGAGCGGCGGACGCTCTGGCGCGAGTATCTGCGAGCCCTGAAAGAGGCTGAGCCGGACGCCTTCGTGATGGAGAACGTGCCCCAGCTGCTGCGCTCGGCGGAGTACATCTCCTTCGAAAAGGCGGCCAGGAAGCTGGGCTTCGAGATCGCCGCCGGGGTGCTGAACGCGGCCGACTTCGGCGTGCCGCAGACGCGCAAGCGCGCGATCGTGATCGGCTCGCGGCTCGGCCTGCCGGCGCTGCCGCAGCAAACGCACCAGCCGCCAGGGTCCGTGCCGCCAAAGGGCAAGCGGTGGCGGACGGTCGAGGACGCGATCGCCGACCTGCCGGGCCGGCCGACCAACGAGGCGTGGCACAACGCGCGCAACCCGCGGCCGATCAGCGTCGAGCGCTACAAGACGATCCCGGCCGAGGGCGAGGGCCGCTTCGAGTTGGCCGAGCGCCGGCCCGACATCACACCCGACTGCTGGCTGCGCAAGAAGAAGGGCTCGACCGACGTCTTCGGCCGGCTCTGGTGGGACCGGCCCGCCTTCACGATCCGCACCGAGTTCTACAAGCCCGAGAAGGGCCGCTACCTGCACCCCGCCGAGCACCGGCCGATCACCGTCCGCGAGGCGGCGCGACTGATGGGCTTCCCCGACGACTTCGTCCTCCCCACCGACCAGTCGATGACCTCGATCTCGAAACAGATCGGCAACGCCGTGCCGCCGCCACTGGGCCGGCACCTCGGCAAAGCGCTGGCTCAGCACATCGCCCAGGCGCGGGCCGAGTCGGCCCAGCCCCGGGCCGCGGCCGCGTAAGCGATCCGCGGCAGCCTCAGTGCAGCGACGCGCGGCCCTCGCGCCCAAGCGCCGCGCAGACCGCCGCAACGCACTGCTCCGGCCGCCGTTCAACTTCGAAGTCCCAGAACCGCAGCACCGTCCAGCCCGCTTCGATCAGCTCGCCGGTTACGCGCTCGTCGCGCTTGCGGTTGCGCTCGATCTTCTCGTCCCAGAACTTGCCCGACTGCCCCCAGTAGTGCTCGGGGTGACCGTGCCAAAAGGCGCCGTCGACGAAGACGGCCAGCCGCCGGCCGATCCAGGCCACGTCCGGCTTCCCCGGCACTTTGCGCGGGTGCAGGCGCCAGCCCCTGACTCCTGCCGCCCAGAGGGCGCGGCGGAGTTCGACCTCGGGCGCCGTGTCACGAGTGCGGACACGGGACATCAGGGCGCTGCGCTTCTCGGCGCTGAGCGAATCGGCCACGCCGAAAAGCTAGCCGCCCGGCCCCCCCGAACACGCGCTGCTCAGTTCGTCTTCGAACTCTCCGGCGTCAATCTGCTCGGCCATTGACCGACGGGCTTCCTGCTCGTGACTTCCGCCGCGGCATTTTCACCCAAACCCCCTGAACCGAATGGAGGTTCGCCGCTATGGTCCCTCTGCCGGGTCTGACCCGCGCGCAACCAACAGCGAAGGGAGTCGGACTTGAGCGGCGATGAATTGAACGAGATGGGGCCGATCGATTATCTGATCGTCGAGTGGCCCGGAAAGCAGCCGACCGGCGAGGCGGTGCCGCACCTGATCGACCTCGTCGACCGCGGCCTGATCCGCATCCTCGACCTCGCCTTCATTGCCAAGGCCGAGGACGGCTCGGTCGCGGCACTTGAGTTGACCGACCTCGGCGAGGAGATCGCCGCCTTCGACGGCGCCTCCTCGGGCCTGCTCGGCGACGACGACATCGCCGAGGCCGGCAATGCGCTCGAGCCCGGCACCTCCGCCGCGCTGCTCGTCTTCGAGAACAGTTGGGCGGGGCCATTTGCCGCCGCCGTGCGCCGCTCCGGTGGCCAACTGGTCGCCAGCGGCCGCATCCCAGTCCAAGACGTTCTCGCCGCGCTCGACGCGGTCGAGGCGTCCGAGTAGGAAAAGGAGACCCCCATGCCAGGACTACTTCGAGGAGTGGCGCGAACGGCGGTCATCGCCGGCACTGCCACCACCGTCAGCAACCGCGTCTCGCGCCGCCAGGGCCAGCGTTGGGCACAACAGGAAGAACAGCAGCAGGCACAACAGGCCCCCGCACCCGTGGCAGCCGCGCCCGCGCCGCCCGCCGCAGGCGGGCAGTCGACGATCGACCAGCTCAAGGAGCTCGGTGAACTGAAGGCCCAGGGCATCCTCACCGAGGAGGAGTTCGCCGCTCAGAAGGCCAAGCTGCTGGGGTCATAGACCGCTGGAGGCGGCTTAGGCAGCTTCCGCCCCCAGGCTCTCGCTTGCCAGATAGCGGACACCGCGTCCCCGACCCCGCATTTCTATGAGTCCCGAGTCCAGCAACCGTCGAAGGTCAGCGGTTGCTGTTGCCGGGGAGACACCGGCCTCGCTTACATAGCTGCGGCGATCGGTGCCGCCCATTGCAGCTTGCTCCAAGGCGATGATGAAGCGATCGGGCCAGCCGCGGGACGCGACAAGACTTTCGAATTGGGTCCAGCGGTCGGCAGCTTTTTCAATCTGTGCAAGCCGCTGTCGCGCTTGGGCCAAGTGCGCGCCGACACAGAAGGCCACCCACGTTGAAGCGTCACGATTCGGTTCGTAGCTCCCGCCCAGCGTGTGCAGAGCAGCGTAGTAGTCGGCCGTGTGCGCACCGAGGTACTCCTCGATCGAGCCGAACTCCGGCGACAGCATCCCGTCGCGTGCCAGAACCAGCGACTGCACGATTCGGGCGACCCGCCCGTTGCCATCGTGAAACGGGTGCACGGAGACAATGTGAAGATGAGCCATCGCGGCCCGAACCACCACATGGGCATCGAGGTCCCCGTGCTGAAGCCAATCGACTGCCTCGGCCATCAGGCCAGGGACCTCACCTACCTCGGGGGCCCGATAGACGAGGCGACCGTCGCTTCCCGTGACTCCAACCGAACCCGAGCGCCAGCGTCCGGGGGCCTTGTCTCGCTGGAACCAGCAGGCATCGAAGTGGAGGTCGAGGAGAACCCGGTCCAACCAATTGAAAGCCGAATCTATTGCCATCACACCGACGTGATCCATCGCACGCGCGTAGCAGAAGACCGCCATCCGGTTCTCGTCTTCGGGATCCACCGAATCATCACCCTCAACCAGAGCGATCGCCTCTCCCGCGGGCACGCTGTATCCCTCGATCGCGGTCGAACTCTCTACCGAAGAGGTTCGCACCTGCCTGCGCAAGGTGCCCATCCAGGGAGAGAAAACGCTTGTCTCGCGGCCAAGCGCCGCGCGTAGCTTGTCGAGCTCGTTCAGGCGCTCTTGAAGGTTGGCTCCAATGGGTGGCGTCGCGAAGAGCATGGGCCAGAATAGCCGATTAGGCGATTGATTGGCTAATCGGTTAATCGCCTATTCGTCCATCAAGAAGGCTGCTGCAACACCGCGAGAATGTTGCCCGCCGGGTCCTTGAACCAAGCGACCGAGGGGCCCGGCCCGCGGGCGATCCCCTTCTCGTCCTGCTCGAAGCCCTCGTAGCGCTCGAACTCGATGCCCTTGGCGCCGAGCTCATCGACGGCCGCATCGACATCGTCGACCTCGAAGTTGAGGATCGTGTAGGTGGCGGGGACAAAGTCCGGCTTGGCGTAGACGAAGGTGCTGCGACCGCCGGCCAGCTCGATCGAGGTGACACCGTGCTCCTCGCTGAGCACCGTTACCCCGAGTCCCAGCGTCTCGCCGTAGAACCTCTTCGCCGCCTCGATGTCATCGACGGCGAAGCCGTTGGTTGCCTTCGTGTTCCCGAACATGGTCAGTCCTTTCGCTTGCTTGGCCGGCCGCTACCCGGCCAGCTCGGGGATATGTCGCTCGAGGTGCTCGGCGATCGTCCCACGGACCCACTGCTGGGTGGTCGAGTCGGCCATCCGGTAGCGGCCGAGCAGCAGCTTCTGCTCGCTCAACGGCAGGCCGGCGATCTCCCAGCGCACCGCGAGCCGCTCGAAGAGCAGCTCCGCGCGTCGGTGCCAGGCGTCCTCCTGGGTCGTCGCCGCCGTCGCCGGACCCTCGCGGAGCTTGGCGATCGTGCCGGCGCTGAGCGATTCGCGCAGGGTCAGCGTGTTGCCCTCGGCGTCGAGGTAATCGACCGTCGCCGGCTTCTCCCGCGGTCGCCGTTGCTTGCGCTTCGCCATCCGCACCAGTCTCCCATGGCAAGCGTCATCCCTAGGTGAAAGGGTTACTTCAATGGACCTGATCAATGGAAGTAACCCAAACGCGATCCCAGCCAAAGATCAAGAGGATCTGCTCACCCGTTTCGCCCCTAACCTCCACTTCGACGCGCTCGAGCGCTGGCGACCGAACACGGCCGACTCCTACTTGGAGAGCTCGGTCTTCTTCAAGGGGGACGGTCAACCCGCGCCGAAGTCCCCGCCGGCCCTGGCGGCGATGGGGGATGGCTTCGACGAACTCGAGTCTCAGCTCAATCCACTCGAGGACGAGCCCGACCGCAACACTCAGCGACGCAGCAACGAGATGCTCGCCGCCTACGGCCGCGAGCAGGATCTGCGCGCGGCCGGCACCTGTTACGGGCGGGTGGTGCCTACCGGCGACGGTGACCTTTTCCTGCAGTACTGGCTCTTCTACAGCGACAATCCCTGCGTCCTGCCTCCCGGTCGCCACGACGGCGACTGGGAGATGGTGCAGCTGCGTGTCCGTCGTGCCGGCGACCGTTTCGAATCGACGCACGCCACGGTGGCTGGACACGGCAAGCCAAAGACCCGGGAGTTCCGTTCTGACCACGGCGCCATCGACGTCTTCGTGGCCGTCGACTCGCACGCCGCCTATTTCAAATCCGGAGCGCACCCGGGTTTGCCGCTTTCCGATGTCTGTGACCCCGATGGCGATGGAGTCGTGCCGGGCGTCAGGCTCTTCCCCGACGGCCTCGATCCTGACTGGACGCTCTGGCGCGGCCGCTGGGGAATGAATCCCGGCACCGGCATTTGGCTGGCCAAGGCCCTGCGCTTGCCTCGCACCCCGGCCTTCCTGCGCCAACTGAAGGTGGGTGCGGGCGAGAGTCCAGCCAGTCCGGGGCGGCAGGGATCCAGCTGGGACCGCCCCGGGCGTTTCGAGCGCCGGGGCAAATTCAGCGCCACTTCCCGTGTCCAGCGCCTCGCCCACTTCATCGGCAAACTGACCTGGCCACGCCTGCTCCCCGCAGTCCGGGTGGAGCGAGTGGCCGACGAGACCTTCTTCATCACCGCCAAGCCGGCGGGCTACTTCGTTCGCCGCGTCACCATGGTCGCGGTCGCCTTCGAGGATCGGCTGCCCGACGGCACCCGCCGCGGCCTGGCACTCCACTCCGTGAGGACCGGCCAGCCGAGCGGCCCCTGGAAGATCCCCTCCGAAGGGCAACTGCGCTGGCGGGCTGCGGGCTACAACCGCCTGCGCCAGCGCAGCGAACCGATGCCGGTCAAAGAGCCGGTTGATCCCGCCTGGCCAATCAAGGTCACAGGCACCTCCGCCGACGACCAGGGAGCGAGACGAGTCTTCGAGGGCGCCCTCACCGGCCATCTCCGCCGCCGCGGAGCGACCTCGGCCAAGTCCATGCGCGGTGCGATGGGATGGTTCTGGTTGCGCCTCTCCAAGCAAGAGATCGCGGCGGTGATCGACTCCTCGCGACGTGACGGTCTGGTTGCCCCGCTCGGGCAAGCCAAAGACGCCGGCGGCCTGCCGATAGCCAAGGACGAGTGGGGCCTCACCGATCGCGGCCGGACACACGAGCGCACCCGGGCCCTCAGCCTGCGCGACTCGATCGTGGCGATCAGGGGCGTCGGCACACCGGTTTTCTCGGCCAGCGAGAAGTGGGGCAAGCGGATCGCGGCAGCGCTGGTGACGATCGTGCCCGCCCTGGCCCTTTCGAGCAGCGTCAACGTCGCGATCGGAGTGGTTGCCGCGGGGCTAATCATCACCCTCACCGCCGGCGTGGGGCTGCGTGGAGAGACCGAACTGCGCCAGTCCGCCGAACACTGGCCGCGGCTGCGCACCTGCCGGCCCCACATCCACGCTTGGCAGACGACCGCTTGGCGGCCCTGGGAGCGCCTGCCGGTCGCCGGGGTAGCAGCCCTCTATCTACTTGTCGCCGGCGTGGCGCTGCGCTGCTCCGACACCTGGAAGTTCAACATCTGGATCGCAGTCGCAATCGGCATCGGTGCGGCGGCGTTCGCCTGGTGGCGGCTGGGCAAAGTCTGGCGTCACTGGCTGTCGCTCAACAAAGCCTTCCGGGCGGAACGAAGCGACGTCCGCAACCGGCGCCGTCGGGAACCCGACAACCCCTGCGTCTGGGGGCACCGTTGCGACGCTGCCCGGGGCGACAAGGACACCCCCTGCCCCACGTTTGAACCCGGTGCGACGCCGGCGACGCCTCGCGTTCCGCCGATCCTCTAGCCCTGTTCAAGGGCGTTCAGTACTCGCCGCCGGGACGGCGCCGGGTCCGCTTGCGTTCCCCCGCCCGCCGCTTCTCCTCAAGGCGCTTCGTCCGCGAGGCCCGCGTCGGGCGGGTCGGGCGGCGGCGCACCGGCTCGTCGAGGCCTGCGGCGATCTTCTCCGCCAGTCGCTTCAGCGCCAGCTCGCGGTTGCGTGCCTGGCCGCGGGCGTCCTGGGCGACGGCGGTGATCAGCGAGCCGCCGCGGTCGAGCAACATCGCGCGCCGGCGCTCGTCGAGCGTCCGCGAGGCCTCGACGTCGAAGACGGCTTCCACCCGTGAGGCGGTGACGTTGGCGTGCTGGCCCCCCGGCCCCGAGGAGCGACTGGCGCGCAGCTCGATCTCGGCCAGCGGGATCGAGAGTCGCGAGTCGATTCTCAACTCGTCGGCGATAGGGCGTCAACCTTCGCGGCCAGCTCGAAGTCGGCGGCGGTGAGGCCGCCCTCCGAGTGGGTGGAGATCGTCACCGTCACCGTGTCCCAGGAGATCTCCAGGTCGGGATGGTGGCCGATCTCCTCGGCCGGCCCAACCAGGCTCTCGACGAACTTCACCGAGCCGACGAAGTCGCCACAGCCGAAGCCCTTGGCGATCGCCTCGCCCTTGCGCTCCCAACCGGTCAGCCCGGCCAGCTTCGCCTCGATCTCCGCATCGCTCAGCAGCGCCATCGTCCACCCATGCTGACACGACCGCCGCGCGAGGGTGTCTCAGTCTCCCGCCATAGCCGCGACCGCATTGGTCCCCGCCTGCTCCCCGAGCACTCGGTAGGCCTCAAACTTCTGGTCCGTGTAGAGCTGGTCCACGGTGGAGTTGTTGGGGAAGCGGGGGTCGGACTGCTGGTGGGCCTTCGCGTCCCACGGCGATTCCGGGGTAACGGTGTTACGCACGTAGACCAGCGTCCCGGTCGCTCCCGGCCCATCCTTCGTTTTGGGATAGGTAATGGTTGCCGTCACTACGTCGCGTTTCGCCGGTTTGTCCTTCTCCTCGGGAATGAGTTCGCTCGGGTCGTGTCCCTCGTCGCCCGCGAAGCTGATCTCCACGCTCAACTCATCGCGGGCCAGCGCGATCGCGTCGCCGAGCGCTTCGAACTCAGCCCCACCCGGGCCGAGGCCGCTGGCGTCCAGGCAGTAGATCTCGGTGCAGCCGCGTCGCAGCAGCTCGACCAGCCCGAGGTTCTCGTAGCCTCCACCGTCGGTCACGTAGAGGTACTTGGCGTCGACGCTGTTGAGCCCGAACAGTTCGCGGACCAGGTAGCTCGGGCGGGGCCGCGCCAAACGCCGCGGCAGGTGGTCCGTCTCGCCGACCCGGGTCACCCAGCGCGGGTTGGGGAGCCAGACCCCGAGTCGGAAGTTGGCCAGCGCCATCAGGAAGGTGAGTGGCCGCTTCGTCATCTTGCCCATCGAGGGTGAGATCGCTGCCCCCGACATCGCGACCGCCGCAGGCAGGGTGATGTCGCTGCGGCGGTGCTTGCGCGCCCCCGACTCGCGCAGCGCTTTCAGCTTCGCCGCGATGCCATCCTCGTTCGCCCGTCGGGTCCTATCGGTGAGCTCGGCCTCCTCCGGGGTTTCGAATGCCTGCTCGAGCTCGGTCGTCTTCACCGCGCCGACCAGCGGCCCGCCAACGGTGTTGGCGCTGAATGTGAAGCTCGTCACCGGGCGGCCGGGAGGGCTGGCGCCGGTGTCGGAAATATTCGCCGCCGCGCAGACCAGCAGCGTCGGCCACTCCTGGTCTTTCCCGGTCTCCTTCAGCGCCGTCTTGGAGAGCGGCACAAGTTCGTCGTAGTCGCGTTCGACCGCGATCCCCTCGTAGGTTTTCGGATCGCCGGGGGGCAGCGCCTCGACCCGCTCGCGTTCGCCCTTGTCGCGCGCCGCCGCGCTGACCCGCTTGAGGGCGAAGGCGGTGCTCAGGCGCCGCTTGTAGAACGGGTGCAGCGACCAGGTCGTCAGGTCGGCGAAGTGGTAGAGGAAGGCGAACAGCGCCAGCACTGCGGCGCCGACCGCGATCAGGCCCAGATCGATGTGGTGGTCCCTCGGCGCTTCGGCGAGCCCAGCCGCCACGGCCAGCCCGACCACCGTCATCAGCAGCAGCGGACCGACCAGCGCGGCCGCGAGGTAGGCGATCGCCTGCCGCGCGCCCGAGCCGAGCTTGCTTAGCGCTTTGCGCGCCGTCTTCGCCCCCTCGAGCGATCGGGTCGAGGTCAGCAGATGGCCGAGCTGGACGATCACGCCGGCGAGCAGAGCGAGGGTCCCGATCCCCAGCTTGGGCGAGTTCGCGTCTACAACCGAGCCCGCCGAGTCGCCCGCGTTGCCCAGTTCGCGGAACCACTCGGCCAGGTACGGAATCCCGACCAGGATCAGCGTCAGTACCGCCGCGGCAAAGAGCAGCCGGATTGCCCAGGTTGCGAAGAAGCGCACCCATTCGTCCCTACGCCACCTGAAGAGCATCGTCGCCAACGCCGAGACGAAACCGGCGACCGCGACAGCCGCCGGAACCAGCCAGAACCAGGTCGGCAGATCCACCGCATATGCGCTCGCCGAGCCGGCGAGACCCGGCAACAGCGGGACGTAGAAGAGCCCGGTGAAGACCAGCGCGGCGCCGACCAGCGGCAGCGAGAGGAAGACGAGGTTGACCAGCATGCCGAGGATGAGCCGCAGGCCGATGTAGATCATGTCGGCGGCGGTCGGCGCCATGTATGAGCAGCGATTGCGCAGATACTGCTCCTCCGGCGAACCGGCGGCAAAGGGGGCCCTTTGTTCCAACAGTCTCTCGTCGGAATCACGCGGGCCGGTCTTGGCGACCATCGAGATCGCCGCGGCGATGTAGGAGCCGCCGGAGACCGCCGCCAGGTAGCTGGCCTGTCGCAGCTTGCCCTTCTCCTGAAGTACCTGCAGGGCCCCGAGCGAAAAGGCGGCGGAGCGAATACCTCCGCCCGAGCAGGAGATCCCGACCTTCCCGGCTTCGGGCCCCTCGACGGCGCCATGGTAGGACGGGACAGGCTGCGGTCGGATCCCGTTGAAGAGCCAGCGTCGGGTTTTGCGCGGGGGCGCATCCGCCGCCTCGCGGCGGGCCGCCGCGGGTGCGGCCTCGAGCAAGCCCCGATCGTCAGCCCGGGGCCGCAGTGGCTCCGGCTGAGCGGAGCCAAAGAGCGACATCATCGGGTGGCGCCGCCGCGGGACACGAGCGCAAGCTATCCCATGCGATCAGGGAGATTCAAGTGGTAGCGAGCGGCGACCGTCCCGCCCTCTCGCTTAGCGCCGGTCCGAACAGGCGCTGAGGAGCGCGTCTCAGTCCTACGTTTTCGGTGGAGCCCTGCCGATACGAGGCAGATGAGCGACGGCAACGCCAGGCAGCTGCGCGCGATCATCCAGACCCAGACCGAGATCGCCGCCGGTGACCTCGAGCTCGACGCGGTGATCGAGCTCGCCGACGGTGAGGTGGCGACCTACCGGGTGAGCAGCGGCGAGGTGACGCCCGCCGACGCCCTCTCGACGATTCGCGTGCCACTGTTTCACCAGGAGGAGGAGGTCGGCGTGCTCAAGGTCTACGCGCCGCGGGCCAACAACTTCGACCAGGCCGACGTCGAGACGCTCGAACTGCTCAGCGAGCTGGCCGCCGCCCACATGTCGCACTCCCGCCTCTTCGCCCCCGAGCTTCACGGCGGCCGCCACGACACCCTCACCGGCCTGCTCAACCGCCGCGCCTATGAGGAACGGCTGCCGGTCGAGATCGCCCGCGCCTCGCGCTACGCCTGGCCGCTATCGCTCTGCCTGCTCGACCTCGACGGCTTCAAACGGATCAACGAGACGCTCGGCCACCCCTCCGGCGACCGCGCCCTGCAACAGGTGGCCGCCCTGCTCGACGAGTCCCGCCTCACCGACGACTGCTTCCGCATCGGCGGCGACGAGTTCGCCTTGCTGATGCCGAAGACCTGCGCCGAGGACGCAGAGTTGGCGGCGGCACGGCTGAGCCGGGAAATCACCAAGATCGGCATGTCGGATGGCTCGCTGGGCGCATCCTTCGGCGTCGCCGAAGGTGCCGAGGACCCGGCCGTCCTGCACGCGATGGCCGACGAACGCCTGCTAGCCGCAAAGGACCGGCGCTACCGACCCTCGCGCTGAGCCGCTCGCCTGTGCCCGGGCCGCCCGCCGCATCCGCTTCGGCGAGACCACCCGGCAGATGCTGCCGAACCAGCGCTGGTGACGGGCGAGGAGGAAGAGGCCGTAGACACGCCCGATACGGCGCGGCAGGCCACACGCCGCGCTGCGGCGGGAGCTGTGCACCTCGAGCATCCCCCCCGCTTCGATCTTCTCCGTCCCCTTATAGACGCGCCGCACTTCGTAGCGATAGAGCGCCTGACTGGGCCCATGCGGCAGAACCGCCACCAGCCGCGCCGTAACCGCCGCGTCAGCTTCCCGCAACGACTCCGCCGGCGCCTGTGGCGCACAAGAACAAGCCATCGCCCCGCTCGCAGGCACCAGCACCGCCAAACCGACGAGCACCAACCCGATCGACCACCTCCCCTGCACTCGTTCCAATCTACCTGAGGGTCGATCCCGGTAGGGGTGAAGCGTCTTGCACTTTTTGGGCGCCAACCTTGCGGCGACAGCAGGCCCCGTAGCATCCAAAAAGTTAAGCGAAACCCCTACCGGGATCGACCCTCACGGAGTTAGAACGATCTTCAGCGCTTCGCGCTGGTCGTATAGCTCGTAGGCCTCGGCCGCCTCATCCAGCTTCATGTGGTGAGTGACCAGCGGCGCCGGATCGAGCTTGCCCGCCTCGATCAGCGCCAGCACGCGGTCGACGTGGGCGATCACGTTGGCGAGGCCGAGCCGCAGGGTCAATCCCTTGAGCCAGGCGAGGCCGAGCGGCACCTCACCCTTGCCGGCGTAGGCGCCGATCCCGGAGACCGTGCCGGCGTCGCGGGCCAGGCTGACCGCCATCGCCAGCGGCCCGGGGTCGCCGACCGCGTCGACGACGACGTCCACCCCGCGCGTCCCGGTCGCCGCGCGGACGACCTTCTTGGGCTCCTCCTCGGTCAGGTGGATCGGGGTGGCGCCGAAATCCCGCGCCATCGCCAGGCGCTGCTCGACCGAGTCGATCGCGAAGACCTTGGTCGCGCCGCCCGCCAGCGCCGCCTGCACCGCGCAGAGGCCAACCGGCCCGAGGCCGAGCACGGCGACGCTGTCGCCCGAGCGCATTCCCGCGTGGGCGACAGCGTGGTAGCCGGTGCCCATCACGTCGCCGGCGAAGAGCGCGACCTCGTCGGACATCCCCTCCGGCACCCGCCGCAGGGTCAGGTTGGCCCGCGGCACCAGCAGCTGCTCGGCCTGGGCGCCCTGCAGATCGCCGAGGTGGGAGCCGTGGCCGAAGGTCTGGCCGTTGTCGCAGCGGTGGTAGTCGCCGCGCAGGCACGGAGTGCAGGTGGCGCAGGCGGTGTGGAAGCAGCCGAGCACGCGGTCGCCAACGGCAACCCGCTCAACGTCGGGCCCGGCGTCGAGCACCGTGCCGACGAACTCGTGCCCGATCGTGAACCCCTTCTCAACCGGCACCCGCCCGTGAAAGATGTGCAGATCCGACCCACAGATCCCGCTCGCCTCAACCCGCACCAGCGCCTCGTCCCCCGCCGAGACAACAGGATCGCCCTTCTCCTCAACCCGAACCTCCCCCGGCGCCTGAAACGTAACCGCCCGCATGGCGCCAACCGTATCGGCCACCGGGGCTCGACGGGCCTCAAACGTGTCGATATGTCACATTTCCGGCCCGTCGGCGGGGTGGTTCAGCCGACGGGGACGCCGGGGACGCCGAAGCGGTTGGCGTTGCCGGTCGGGTCGGCGGTCTCTTCGATCCGGGACTCCAGGGCGAGCTCCTTCTCGAAGTCGGCGGCCTCGCCGTGGGCGAAGGAGACGTCCTTGCCCTCGAGCAGCTCGATGAAGACCTCGACGAAGCGCGAGTCGAGCTGTTTGCCGGCGACCCGCCGCAGCTCGACGATCGCATCGTGGCTCGACATCGGCGTGCGGTAGGAATCGCGCGCCGTCATCACGTCGTAGGTGTCGGCGACCGAGATGATCCGCGCCAGCAGAGGAATGTCGTCGCCGGCCAGGCCGCGCGGGTAGCCCTTGCCGTCGATCCGCTCGTGGTGGGCGAGGATGATCTCGGCCACCGGGCCGTAGCCGTCGAGCGAGGAGACGACCCGGGCGCCCTGCTGAGGATGGCGCTTGATCAGCATCCAGTCCTCGTCGGTGAGCGGCACGTTGGCCTTGAGGATGCGGTCGGGGAGGATGAACTTGCCGATGTCGTGCAGCAGCGCCGCGATGTGAACGAGCTCCTCTTCCTGGCGCGAGAGCCCGGCCCGCTGGGCGATCGCCCGCGAGTAGCGCGCCACCGCGGCGGAGTGCCGAGCCGTCATCTGGTCGCGCAGGTCGAGCGTGCGCAGCATCGCGCTCAACATCCCGACCTGGAAGCTGGCCAGCTGCTTGCTGCGTTTCTCCAGCTCGTCGGCGCGCTGCTGGGAGAGCAGCAGCTGACCGAGCAGGTACTGGAAGGTGATCAGGACGACGCCGAAGAGCGCGATCGCGGCGATCCCGATGATGTGGAAGATGAAGGCGACCGCGACCGCGAGCATCGCGCTGGCGAACTCGGAGGGCAGCACCGGTGGCAGCACCTTGAGCTTGCTGCGGAAGGGGACGCGCTCGACGTAGCAGCCGTAGCCGGCGATCATCACGAAGTTGACCAGCAGCGCGAACTGGAAGAGGGCAAAGACGAGTAGGTAGAAGGACGGGTCCGCCGGGGTCAGCCCGATCGCCTGCACGCTCTCGTGGAAGGCGATGCCACCGAGCAGCGGGAAGACCGCGTAGGTGAGCAGGTTGTTGAGCAGGTAGTGGCCTTCGTCGTGCCAGCGCACGAGCCAGCCGACCAGCATCGCGGCGACGCCGATCATCGCCGCCGGCGTGCCGCCGAGGAAGACCATCGCCAGGACCAGGGCGAGGAAGGTGCCCGAGACCTTGACCTTGGATTCGGTCGAGACCGCCGTCAGGTAGCTGAAGACCGAGAAGGCGAGCAGGACCGTGAAGAGGGCGAGATTCCAGTTGCACTCTGGCGCGCGCCATATGCCGAGCGCGACGGTAGCGACAAGCGCGGCGATCATGACGCCGATTGCGAAACGGGTGGGACGCTTGTCAGCCATAGCGCTCTGGGGGGTGGTTCCTGGGCGTGGGATTCTTCCCGTGGCCTACAAGGTTCATGGAACGAAGGCCTTTCCCTGCGTCAGTCATGACAGCTTGCATCGACCGCAACTTGGGTAATCCAAGCTACTGGCCTCTTGACGGGCACGCAAGAAGCGTGGCCGCATTGCCAGGAGTCGCCCAAAAGACGAAATTGCCCGTTTTGCGGCAAGGCCAAACCCTCTCGACCCCGAAAAAAGCGAAGGGCGCCCCGGAGGACGCCCTTCAAAAACTGGAAAAACTGGTGCGAACGGACTACCTGCCGCTCGCTTTGAAAGACCTAGTGATGGAAGCCCATGTGCCTTATCCCTTCGATCGTTGAAACCCTCAGATTGCGCAGTGCGATCTGAAACTCGTCAATTGCCTGGCAACTTTGTAGCACAACTGATCGGAAACTTGTGCATCTGCAGGAAAACTTGTGCATAAATGCAGTAGTTCGTGCGTCCACCTATGCCTAGAGCGCGGCTCACAGATCCCCTGAGAAAGCCGCAATTTCGGCGCCTGGCCGCCAGTTACGGGGTCAACGAGATGGGCGACTGGATGGGGATCGTCGCCCTCTCGGTCTTGGTCTATGACCGCACGGGAAGCGCGATGGCGACCGCCGCGCTATTTCTCGGCACCCGTTTCCTGCCGGCGCTGATCGCGCCGATCCTGGTCGCGCGGGTCGAGCAGCCGCCCCCCCGCTTCGCCCTGCCGGTGATCTATTGCGGCGAGGCGGCCGCCTTCGGGGCGCTGGCTCTGTTCGCCGGCGACAACTTCCTGATCGCCGGGGTGGTCGTGCTGGCGACCGTGGACGGGGCCCTGGCCCTGGCCGGACGGGCGCTCACCCGCGCCGTCGTCGCCGCCTCGCTCGAGCCAAGCGGAGAACTGCGGGCCGGCAACGCCGTGCTCAACATCGCCTTCACCGCCAGCGCCGCGATCGGCCCCGCCGTCGCCGGGCTCGTCGTCGCCGGCTTCGGCGTGCAGTCGGCGCTGCTGCTCGACGCGGCCTCCTTCTACGCGATCGCCTGGATCCTGCTCACCGCCGGCCCCCTGGCCCAGGCCGAGCCGGACCCGGGCCTGGTTCGCGACCGGGTCCGCGCCGGCATCGCCTACATCCGCGAAATGGCAACCCTGCGTCGACTGCTGATCTCCCAGGGGGCGGCCTTCGTCTTCTTCGCCGCGGTGATCCCGATCGAGGTGATCTACGCGAAGCAGACCCTCGACGCCGGCGATTCGGGCTACGGCCTGCTGCTCGCGAGCTGGGGGGTCGGCATGGTCTTTGGCAGCATCGTCTTCGCCCGCGTGCGCCGCACCCCACTGCCGACGCTGCTCTTCTTCAGCACCCTGGCGGTCGGCGTCGGCTACCTCGGGCTCGCCGCCGCTCCGACCCTGGCCTTCGCCTGCGGCGCCTCGGTCATCGGCGGCGCCGGCAACGGCGTGCAGTGGGTGAGCGCGATCAGCGCCGTGCAGGAGCTGACGGTGGCGGGCATGCAGGCGCGGGTGATGAGCGTGCTCGAGTCGATCGGGGCGGCGATGCCCGGGCTCGGCTACCTGCTCGGCGGCCTGATCGCGACCGCCGCCTCCCCCCGCGCGACCTTCCTCGTCGCCGGAGTCGGGGTCTTCGCGATCGTCGCGGTCGCGACCCCCCTGATGGGCACGAAATGGCCCCTGCGCAGGGAAGAAACAGGTCCAGGGGCCCTTGACGCCGAAGGTGAGCTTATGGTGGAGTTGATTCCAGTGGGTGAGCGTCCAGCCCCGTCCCGATCCGACTCGGAGGTCGTCAGTTGAGAAAGCTTGGTCCTGTTGCCTTGGTGCTCGTCCTTGTCGCGGCCTCGGCCCTCGGCCTCGCCGCCTGCGGCAGCTCGGGCGGCAAGGAAGGCGGCACGCTGACCGGCAGCTACGCCTCCTTCCCGGCCTATCTCGACCCGGCGCTCTCCTATGAAGTCGAAGGCTGGACGGCGATGTATGACACCTACCTGCCGCTGCTCACCTACGCCCACGCCAACGGCGCGGCCGGCAGCAAGGTTGTCCCCGCACTCGCCGAGAGCCTGCCCAAGATCACCAACGGCGGCAAGACCTACACGCTGACCTTGCGCCAGGGCCTCAAGTACTCCGACGGCAGCCCGGTCAAGGCCTCCGACTTCAACAGCACGATCGAACGGATCTTCAAGATCAACTCACCCGGCTCGTTCTTCTACGAAGGCATCGTCGGTGCCGAAAGGTTCGCCAAAACCAAGAGCGGCGGGATCTCCGGCATCAAGACCAACGACAAGACCGGCGAGATCGTCATCGACCTGGTCTCGCCGCGGGGCACTTTCAGCAACGAGCTCGCGATGCTCTTCGCTGCCGTGCTGCCGTCAGGCACCCCGGCCAAGAACCTGACCGCGAACCCGCCGCCGGCCACCGGCCCCTACGTGATCTCCAACGTAGAGAAGGGCCGCAGCTGGTCCTACGAACGCAACCCCTACTGGGCAAAGGCCAACGGGCCATTGATCGACACCGTGCCCGGCGGCCACGTCGACCGCGTCGAGATCAAGGTCGCCCGCAACGACTCGACCCAGGTCAACGAAATCGAACGGAACAAGACCAACTGGATGCAGACGCCGATCTCGGCCGACCTCTACAACAAGGTCAAGGACAAATACGAAGGAACCCAGTTCCGGGTCGAGAAGCCGATCAACAACTATTTCTTCTGGATCAACACCGAACGGGCGCCGTTCAACGACCTCAAGGTGCGCGAAGCGGCCAACTACGCGGTCGACACCGAAGCGATGGAACGCCTCTACTCGGGCTCGCTGGTGGCGCTGCATCAGATCCTGCCCGTGGGGATACCAGGCCACAAGGCCTTCGACCTCTACCCGCATAACCTGGCCAAGGCCAAGCAGCTGGTCAAGGAAGCCAACCCGTCGGATCGCAACATCACCGTCTGGGTCGACACCGAAAGCCCCAATAAAGAAGCGGGCGAATACCTCGAAGGCGTGCTCAACGAAATCGGCCTCCACGCCAAGCTGAAGGCGATCAACGCCGACAACTACTACCCGATCATCCAGAACCGCTCGACGCCGGACCTCGACATTGGCTGGCTCAGCTTCTACCAGGACTACCCGCACCCGAACGACTTCTTCCAGCCGCTGTTCTCGGGCGAAAGCATCGCCCCTACGGGCAACTCCAATCTCTCGAATCTCAACGACCCGAAGGTGAACGCGAAGATCGCCAAGCTGGCGGAAGAACCGCTCGGGCCGCAGCAGGAAGCCGAATACGCGGCCCTCGACAGGGAACTGATGGAAAAGGCGCCGATCATCCCCTACGGCACCAACACCGTCTCCACCTTCGTCGACAGCGAAATCAACCTGGACAAGGTCATCTTCAACCCGACCTTCGGTCAGGATCTGACCAGCTTCGAATTCAAGTAGCCGCCAGGCGCTGCTTCAAACTACGCGGGTGGCCGTCGAGTCCAACATCGAGGTCGCCCCCGTAGTCGGCGGCGGCCCATGGCGCCTCGCTTGGCGGCGCCTGCGCCGCAACCGCACGGCGCTTGCCTTCGGCGCCCTCTTCCTCCTCATCGTCGTCTTCGTCCTGGCGGCGCCGCTATGGGCCGACAACGTCGCCCACACCGGGCCGAACAAGACCCACACGCTGGAGAAGATCGAAGTCGACGGCGAACAGCGCGAAGTCGTCAATCGCGAAGGCAAGCCGATCGGCCCGCAGTGGTTCGAAGCGGGTGGCCGCTTCTTCCTCGGCGCCGACGGGCGACTCGGCCGCGACGAGATGGTGCGGTTGATGTACGGCGGGCGGATCTCGCTCTTCGTCGGCATCGTCTCCGCCCTGCTCACAGTCGTGCTGGCGACGATCCTCGGCCTGCTCGCGGGCTATTACCGCGGCTGGACCGACACCGTGATCTCGCGGGGGCTGGACGTGGTCTGGGCCTTCCCGGTGATGCTGCTGGCGATCGCGCTCGGCCTCTCGCTCGCGGTCGGCGGGCTGCAGATCGGCCCTCTCCACCTCTCCGGCGACTCGCTCTGGCTGCCGATCCTGATCATCGGCTGCGTCTCGGTGCCCTACATCGCCCGCCCGCTGCGAGGCCAGGTGCTCTCCCTGGGCGAGAAGGAGTTTGTCGAGGCGGCCGTGGCCCAGGGCGCCGGCCCGCTGCGGATCATGTTCGGTGAGCTGCTGCCGAATCTCTGGTCGACGATCATCGTCTTCTTCACCCTGACGATCGCCAACAACATGCTGCTCGAGGCGGCGCTCTCCTTCCTCGGGGTCGGCGTGCAACCGCCCAACACGTCGTGGGGAACAATGATCGCCGGTGGCTTCGAGTTGCTCACCAGCGCGCCGCTGCTGACGATCGCCCCGAGCACGATGATCCTGCTCACGGTGCTCTCGGTGAACGTCTTCGGTGACGGCCTGCGCGACGCACTCGACCCCAACTCGAAGCTGCGGCTCGAGGCCCACGCCGGCATGCCCGAGCCGAAGGGAACCGCGGTCTGATGGGGCGCTTCATCGTCAGGCGCTTGATCGGCATGGTCGCGGTGCTGTTCGCGGTCTCGGTGCTGACCTTCCTGATCTTCAACGTGATCCCCAACTCCGACCCGGCGCAGCGGATGGCGGGCAAGGCCGCCACTCCGACCCTGGTCGCCAACATCACCGAGGAATGGGGCTTCAACGACTCACTGCCAGTCCAGTACGTGACGATGATGAAGAAGGTCTTCAGCGGCGACCTGATCTCCTACTTCGGGCGGGAAAACGTCGATGAACGAATCGTCGAAGGGATCCCGGCGACCTTCTCGCTCTGTTTCGGTGCCGCGGTGATCTGGATGTTCTTCGGCATCCTCTTCGGCTACCTCTCGGCCGTGCGCGCCGGTGGCTGGCTCGACAAGGCGCTGACCGTGATCGCTGTGGTCGGGATCTCGATGCCGGTCTTCTGGCTGGCGGCGATCTTCCTCAACTACCTGACCTACAAGACCGAAATCCTCCCCTCGGGGGGATACGTCGAATTCGCCGACGGCCCGCTCGAATGGTTCGAACACCTGATCCTGCCCTGGGTCACCCTGGCGATCCTCTACGCCGGCTTCTACAGCCGCGTGCTGCGCTCGAACATGCTCGACGTGATGAACGAGGACTACGTGCGCACCGCGCGTGCCAAGGGCCTGAGCGAGCGCCGGGTGATGGGCCGCCACGTGATGCGCAACTCGCTGATCCCGATCGTCACCCTCTTCGGCCTCGACTTCGGCGCGCTGATCGCCGGTTCGATCCTGATCGAAGCGATCTTCAGCCTCAATGGCGTCGGCCAGTACGCCTACGAATCGCTGATCAACACCGACCTGCCGCCGATCATGGCGATCGTCCTCTTCGGCGCCTTCTTCGTCGTCCTCTTCAACGCCCTGGTCGACATCGCCTACGCCTGGCTGGACCCCCGAATCCGCCTCGGAACGGAGGCCCGATGACGTTCCGGTGCGCCTTTTACTCCGTGGGCGTGCATAAGGCGCACCGGAAGGGGGATGGATGAGCCGGGCGCTGCTCACGGTCGATGATCTGCGGGTTTCGTTCAACACGCAGAGCGGGCTCGTGCGGGCGGTCGAGGGGGTGTCATTCGAGCTGATGGCGGGGGAGGTGCTGGCGATCGTCGGCGAGTCGGGCTCGGGCAAGAGCGTCACCGCGCAGACGATCCTCGGGTTGACGCGGTCTCCCAACGCCGAGATCTCCGGCTCGGTGCGGCTCGGCGAGCAGGAGCTGCTGAGCGCCGGCGAGGGCGAGCTGCGGAGCGTACGGGGAGCGCGCGTGGCGATGGTCTTCCAGGACCCGATGACCTCCTTCAACCCCGTCTACAGGATCGGCTGGCAGATCGCCGAGGCGATCCGGGCGCACGACGGCGAGACGAGCAAGGCCGTGGCGCACGAGCGCGCGATCGAGCTGCTCGACTCGGTCGGCATCGCCGATGCCGACCGGCGCGTCGACGACTACCCGCATCAGTTCTCGGGCGGGATGCGCCAGCGGGCGATGATCGCGATGGCGCTGGCGCTCGAGCCCGAGATCCTGATCGCCGACGAGCCGACGACGGCGCTCGACGTCACCGTGCAGGCCCAGATCCTCGCCCTGCTCGAGCGGCTCAACCGCGAGCGCGGCCTGGCGACGATCCTGATCACCCATGACCTTGGCGTCGTCGCCGAGGTCGCCGACCGGGTGCTGGTCATGCACAACGGCGTGATCGTCGAGCGCGGCGAGCTCGACCAGATCTTCTACTCGCCCGCCGACCCCTACACGCGCAAGCTGCTCGGCGCGGTGGTGCGGCTCGACGCGGCGCCGCCGCTGCGGCCGCAACGCGAGGGCGAGCCGCTGCTCGAGATCACCGAGCTGGTCAAGCACTTCCCGGTCAGGCGCGGGCTGCTCAATCGCGAGGTCGACCAGGTACGCGCGGTCGACGGGGTCAGCCTCAGCGTGCGCCAGGGCGAAACGCTCGGCCTGGTGGGAGAGTCGGGCAGCGGCAAGTCGACGCTCTCGCGCACGATCCTGCAGCTGCTGGCGCCGAGCGCGGGCTCGGTCCGCTTCGAGGGCCGTGAGATTGCCGGGCTCTCGCGGCGCCAGATGCGGCCGCTGCGGCGGCAGATGCAGATGGTCTTCCAGGACCCCTACGCCTCGCTCAACCCGCGCAAGCGAATCGGCCAGATAGTCGGCGAGCCGTTGCGGGTGCAGGGCGAGGCGAGCGGCGCCGAGCTGCGACGGGAAGTGCATCAGCTGCTCGACCGGGTCGGGCTTTCCGCCGAGCACTACGACCGCTTTCCGCACGAGTTCTCCGGCGGCCAACGCCAACGGATCGGCATTGCCCGTGCCCTGGCGCTGCGCCCGAAGCTGATCGTCGCCGACGAGCCGGTCTCCGCCCTCGACGTCTCGATCCGCGCCCAGATCCTCGACCTGCTCTCCGAGCTGCAGGCCGACTTCGGCCTCACCTACATCTTCGTCGCCCACGACATCGGGGTCGTGCGCCACGTCTCCGACCGGATCGCGGTGATGTACAGGGGCAAGATCGTCGAGGAGGGCCCGGCGGACGCGGTCTGCGAGCGGCCCACCGACGCCTACACCAAGCAGCTGCTGGCGGCCGTGCCGCTGCCCGATCCGCGCGAGGCGCGGGCGCGCCGCGAGGCGCTGGGAACCGCTTAGCCCGCGCCCTCGGCAAACTGTGGGGCAGGTGAACCTTCCGCTCGTCCCGCCGATCAAGCCACAGCTGGCCCTGACCCGCAAAGAGCTGCCCCTGGGTGAGGAGTGGGCCTATGAGCAGAAGCTCGACGGCTTCCGCGCGATCGTCTTCGTCGACGGCGGGGACTCCTACGTCCAGTCGCGCGGCGGCAAAGCGCTGTCGCGCTACTTCCCGGAGCTGAGCTTCCCGGCCGGGCGCTACGTGCTCGACGGCGAGCTGGTGATCCGCGACGCCGAGGGCAACCTCGAGTTCGACGCTTTGCAAAGCCGCATCCACCCGGCCGAGTCGCGGATCACATTGCTCTCGAAGGAGATCCCGGCCGGTCTGGTTGCCTTCGACCTGCTCGCCGAGGGCGACGAGGCGCTGCTCGACATGCCGTTCCGCGAACGCCGCGAACGATTGGAGCGGCTGCTGGGCGGCACTGCGGTCGAGACCAGCGTGCTCACGGACGACACCGCGCAGGCGGAGGAGTGGCTGCGTCGCACCGAGGGGACGATGGCCAAGCAGATCGACGCCCCCTACATCCCCGGCAAGCGCAAAGGGATGGCGAAGGTGAAGCGCGAGCGCACGATCGACTGCGTGGTGATGGGCTGGCGGCCGGGCAAGGAGGAGGGTACGGTCGGCTCGCTGATCCTCGGCCTCTATGACGGCGGCGAGCTGCGCTCGGTCGGCCACATCTCCGGCTTCAGCCAGGAGACGAAACGGAGCCTGCGCACCCTGCTCGAACCATTGGAGACGGGCGAGGCCGGCACCGCCGAGCCGAGCCGCTGGACCGGCGGCCGCGACCTCGAGTGGGTCGCCCTGCGCCCCGAGCTGGTGATCGAGATCGGCTACGACCACGCGGCCGCAGGACGGATCCGCCACGGCGGGCGCTTCCACCGCTTCCGCGACGACAAAGCGCCGGAGGAGTGCCTGTTCTCGGACCTGGACGAGGGGTGAAGGCGATGCGCCTGCGGTGACGTTGCTGGCGCCTCCGCAGGCGCAGCTTGTCATCGGTGCTTGAGGACGTGCAGACTCGGCACCACCGGCTCTACTGAGGAGACGGTCATTTCTCACCTCCGCCTGCGTTGAGTTACGGGCTGGTGAGAATAGTAAGGCGAAATTAAGCATAAATGTTTCTGTGTCTGTGCTTCACTTGCCCGCCATGGGCCAGGAAGGTCAGCCAAGAGAAGCAGCGACAACGCGGAAGCCATCCGCAGAGAGAAAACGCCCGGCAGAGGAGGCCGTCTCCTACGCGATCGGCAACGGCACTCGAATCGACGTCTTGGCGATCCTCGCCGAGGGCGCGCACAGCCCCAGTGAGATCGCCAAGATACTCGGCCTCGACACGCGGCTGGTGGGGAACCACATCCGCGAGCTCTTTGCCTGCGGCTGCATCGAATCCGCGGGCACCAAGCAGGTCCGCAACTTCACCCAGCACTTCTACCGAGCCCTCTCCGTCCCAGAAATAAGCGACGAGGCCTACCGGGAGATGCCAGCGGAGGCACGGCAAGAAGTCATCGGCGTCTTGGTGCAGGCAATAGTCGCCGAGACCCTTGCGTCGTTTCGTGCCGGCAAGCTCGAGACCGACGATGAGGTCTGCCTAATGTGGGACTGCGTCAGTCTCGACGCGGCTGGGAAGCAGCGGCTCAACAAGGAGATGCAGAAACACTTCAAACGGATTCTCAAGATCCGGGACGAAGCCGCCGAGCGCCTCGCCAAATCCGAAGAGACCGGGACCACGACCTTCGTCTCTCTCACCGCCTTCGAGCGGAGCCGACCGGGGCCGCCCGAGGCACGCCTCGCCCATCCCGATGTCGCGGACGAAAAAAACGCCTGAAAAGCGGGGAACTTCGAGATCCCCGCGTCCCACTGTTGTCGAACGCGAGCTGACGTGCTAGACATCCGCCTCGGACACAGTTTTGGTTCTTATAAAGGACTCTAGAGGTTTTTAGCGGGGAGGGTCGGGCTCGGCCAGCGCACGAATGGAAGCTTTATGGCCTCATTTTCGCACCGACGCTGTAGGTACGATTTGTCTCGCAGTTGCGCTGGTCTACTTGGTGACAGGGCGCTCGTCGGCAGTCCTTATCTTTGCCCTGGCCATAGCAGCGCTCTGCGCCATCTCTCCCCGTATGGAGAAGGGATTCAAGTTCTCCGCCTTGGGGCTCATGAGCCTCAGCGGCACCTTCAGAAAACTCAAAAAGAAGCAACGGGAAACTCTGGAGGGACGCAGCACCAAACTGCCCGCCGATCCGAAGGTCAAGAAGCGGCGCTGAGCTTCCAGTAAGCGACGAGTCGCGGGTTGATCCCAAGCGTTCCGCCGTCAGACGGATCTTTGATCTGGATGACCAAGCCCTGGGCAAGCGCGTTCTCGAACGCAGAGGCCCACTCGCCGGGCTCGACCTCGAGCTCGAGCTCCTGACCATCGCTGAAGTGAAGTAGAACAGACATTTTGATTGATACAGAGAATTAAGAATGCTTAGACGCTAAGGCTACAGCGCGCTCGCAAACAATGCTCTCTAGTGATTGCCTCAGACAAAACCTTTCGATCCATGTTACGGGACGGCGAGTCGCCACACTAAAAAAGGCGCGGCTGGGGAGAGTCGGCCTCACCCTTCAATCGAACCGGGCGCTCCTCTTCGTGGCCACGGCTTCTGCGATTGCTTCGGCCCCAGCCGTGGACTCGGCGCGTGAGCTTTTGGCGATCCGTGGGCTGCATGTAGGAGCGGCCCTTGTAGAGCTTCGTGTAGCGGGGGAGCAGGTCGGGGCGTTTCTCCTCCAGCCAGGCGAAGAAGACGTCCTTAACCTCGTCGCGGAGGTGGAGGGCGACGCCGCCGAGGAAGCTGGCGCCGGCCTCTCTCGCTCGATCGACGATCTGCTGCACCTGCTCAGGGCTGTCGTTGATGCCGGGCATCAGCGGGGCGATCAGGACGCCGGAATCGATGCCGCGGCGACGCAGCTCGGCGACCGCGTCGAGGCGGGCTAAGGGGCTCGGGGTGTGCGGCTCGGTGGCGCGCCAGGCCTCCTCGTCGAGGGTCGGCACCGAGAGGTTGACCGAAATCGGCAGCTTCTTCGCCATGCGGGCGAAAATCTCGACGTCGCGCATCACCAGCGGCGACTTGGTCAGCACCGAGACCGGCGTCTCGGCCCGCTCGAGCGCGGCCAGAATCGCCGGCATCATCCGGTAGCGGCTCTCGACCCACTGGTAAGGGTCGGTGTTGGTCCCCAGTGCCACCAGCTCCCCCTTCCAACTATCGCGCCCGAGTTCGGCGCGAAGCAGCTCCGGCAGGTTGACCTTGACCACTATCTCGCGCTCAAAGTCCCGACCTGCATTCAAATCGAGATAGGTGTGGGTGCGCCTGGCGAAGCAATATGAACAGGCATGACTGCATCCTCGAAAAGGGTTGATCGTCCAGTTGAACCCGTAGCGCCCGCCGGGCACGCGGTTCAGCGCCGAGCGGGCCCGGACCTCGTGGAAGTTGACTCCCATCGCCTCCGGCGCGTCGAAGGTTCGCACCGTCGTGCCGTCACCAACCCCCGGCAGGCGGAGGTCGTTCTCGACTCGTTGTTCGTCCCATCGCATACGAACATACGTTCGCACGTGGGGCGGCGGAACCGAGCTTAGGCGGAGCCCTGGTCCTTCTCGGCGGCGATGAACGCGTCGAGCTGGCCGCGGGCCTGGGCGCGCGCCTGGGCGCGCGCCTTCTTGCGCAGGGGCGGCAGTACGGCGACCAGGTTCCCCGTCGGGCCCAGCGCCTGCTTGGCCCAGTTGCGGAAGTCGAACTCGTCGACGTGGTCGACGATCAGGCCGTCGGCGAAGCGGAACCTGGCCTGGATGTCGTTGAGCACCGGGCGCCCGGTGGAGAAGGTGTAACGGGCGATCCAGTGGGCCGAGCCGGAGTCCTCGCCGGCCTCGTGCTCGTGCAGCTCGATCTTCAGGTCGGAGGCGCGGCCGGTCAGCATCCGCCACATCGCTCCGACCTCATCGCCCTCGAGGTCGCCGAAGGCCGGGTCGCGGAAATGGGCATTGGGCGCGTAACAGGCCGTCATCGCCGCGCCGTCGCAGCGGCCGAATGCCGCATAGAGGCGCTCGACCAGCTCCTTGTTCGCGTCTGCTCCCACGAGCGGACCCTATCCGCAGCGTGCGCGCCGGCGGGGGAGTTGAAGTTAAGCCAGTCTCCAGCCCCCCGCCTGGTGCTGACTTCCTGGTTATACGCGGCATCCGCGTATAACCAGGAAGTCAGCCTAGGAAATCAGCGGTTATGGTAATTGACGTGAACGTAAGGAATCGATTGAGCGCCGGGGTTGACGCCGGGCATGAGCACTACAAGTGGTGGGCTCTCTCCTGTACCAGCCTCGGGATGCTGCTGGTCGCTACCAACTCGGGGACGCTGATCATCGCCCTGCCGGACCTCGAGCGGGCGCTTGGGACCAGCCTGCTGGAACTGGTCTGGGTGATCCTCGCCTACATGATCTCCTCGACCGTGCTGGTCCTCACCGCCGGTCGCCTCTCCGATCTCTTCGGCCGCAAGAACGCCTTCGTCGCCGCCTTCGTCGTCTTCGGCGCAGCTTCGCTCGGCGCCGGTTTCGCCGCCGATGGCACCCAGCTGATCCTCTGGCGGATCTTTCAGGGGGTCGGCGGCGCCTTCATCTTCGCCAACGGACCGGCCTTGGTCACCGACGCCTTCCCGCGCGAGCAGCTCGGGCTGGCGATGGGGACCAACACGATGGTCGCCGCGATCGGCCTCGTACTCGGACCGGTGTTGGGCGGCGCCCTCGTGGCGATCTCCTGGCACTGGGTCTTCTGGTTCAACGTGCCTCTGGCACTCGCAGGGGCCGCCTGGAGCGCGCTCACCCTGCGCGAGCTCTCGCGCCGCGACACCGTCCGCGGCCTCGACATCGGCGGCACCCTCACCTTCGTCGTCGGCCTGACCGGGCTCGTCTACGGAATCTCGCGCGGCGGCATCTCCGGCTGGGACGACACCCTGGTGATCGCCGGCCTCGCCGCCGCCGGGGTGCTGCTGCCGCTGTTCGTGGCGATCGAGCACCGTGGCAAGGCGCCGATGCTCGACCTCGAGATCTTCCGCAACCGCCTCTTCGCCGCCGCCAGCGGCGCCGCCTTCATCAACGGGCTCTCGCGCTTCGCCCTGATGTTCATCTTCGTCTTCTACTACCAGGGGGCGCAGGGGGACGACCCGATCACGGCCGGGATCAAGCTGGCGCCGATGGCGATCGGGATGCTGGTCGCCTCCCCCCTGGCCGGGATCTGGGCCGACCGCCACGGCTCGCGCACGCTGGCGGCGCTGGGGATGCTGGTCACCGCCGCCGGCCTCGCCCTGATGACGACGCTGCAGGCCGACTCGCCCTACTGGCAGGGCGGGCTCTGGCTGGCCCTGGTCGGGATCGGCTCGGGCATGTTCAACTCGCCAAACACGGCGGCGATGATGGGCACGGTGCCGACCGAGCGACGCGGGATCGCCGCCGGCGCCCGCACGATGCTGCAGAACACCGGCGCCGTGATCTCGATCGCCTTCGTGCTGGCGATCGTCACCGCCGCCGTGCCGAAACCGGTGCTCTTCAAGATCTTCTCCGGCCTCGCCTCCGGCCTCTCCAGCGCCCAGCTCGACCCCTTCATCCAAAACATGCACACGGCGCTCTGGGTCCTGGCGGCGACCTCGGTGATCGGTGCGGGCGTCTCGCTGCTGCGCCCGCGCCACGAAGGCGCCCCGGCCGAGGTGCAACGCGCTGCGGTCCCCACGGGGCCACAAGACGTTGCACCGGCGCTGGAGGCGATTCGCGAGGAGATCGAGGCGACGCCGTGAGTGCCTCCGCCACATCGAAGGCCGAGCTGAGGATCGGCGACGTCGCCAAGCTGGCCGGGACGACGCCGCGGACGATCCGCTACTACGAGGAGATCGGCCTCCTTCCCGCCTCCAGCGCCCGCGAGCGCGGCGCCCACCGCACCTACGCCGAGGAGGACGTCGAGCGCCTCGCCGACCTGCTGCGCCTCAAGGACCTGCTCGGTCTCTCACTCGAGGAGCTGAAGGCCCTGGTCGAGGCCGAGGACGCCCGCGCCTCCCTGCGCCGCGAGTGGGAGACCGGCGTCGAGGACCCGGTCCGCCGCCGCCAAATCCTCGACGAGTCCCTGGGCCACATCGGCCGCCAACTAGATCTAGTGCGACGCCGCAGAGATGAGATCGCTTCGCTTGAAAGCGAGCTACTAGCCAAGCGCAAGCGGGTCCAGGCACGCCAGCGCGAGCTCACCTCCAGCTCAAGCCGGCAAGGGCGTCGGTGACTCCTCCCAAAACGCTCGGCGGGAGCCTCGCTGGAGTGTTTTGGGAGGAGCCACCGACGCCCTTGCCGGCTCCACCAGGAGGACGGGACGGCAGGGAGGGTCGTAATGCTCTTCAGAAACACTCAAGCGAGGCTCCCGCCGAGCGTTTCTGAAGAGCATTACGACCCTCCCCCCGCCCCCTGCTCCTCGAAGTGCTTGGAGAGCATCGTGACCTGCCCCTGATAGTTAGAGCCAAGGTCCTGGCCGTACAGGCGCTCGGCAGGGGCACTGGTGCGCTCAAGAGCCAGCTTGCAGACGGGTTGGCGGTGCTCGACCATGAAGGAGACGTCGCGGGCGCGGACCTCCAGGGCGGCGCGGCTGCCGTGGCGGTCGCCGGCCGGGTCGTAGCCGAAGCCGGGGTCGAAGAAGCCGGCGTAGTGGGTGCGCAGCTCGCCGGCGGTCGGGTCGTAGGCCATCATCTCGGCGGCAATCTGGGGCGGGATGCAGACGCCCTCGGCCGAGAGCAGCAGGTAGAAAATCTCCGGCTCGAGCACGATCTTCGAGCCCGCCTCGGGGAAGACCGGGTCCCAGTAGTCGGTCCAGCGGTAGGCGCGGATCCGCGAGAGGTCAATCGGCAGGCTGTTCTTCTTCGCCCGGTAGCCGACGATGCGATCGCTCGGCCCGGAGAGGTCGACGCTGAGGAAGAGCCCGTCGGCCAGCGCCAGCTCGGACTCGCGCAGCGCGTGCGAGTCGAGGTAGAGCAGCGGGAACTCGTCCTGCAGGGCGCGGATCTCGGCGTCGCTCAGGCGCACGTCGCCGCGGGCCAGGCGCAGCTGGTTGAGCGAGAGCCCGGTCTTGACCTGGATCGCGAAGGAGCGCGGCACGATCTCAAGGTAGAGCTTGCCGCGGTAGCCGGCGCGGATCTCGTCGAAGCGGTGGTGGCGGTCGGTGAGCAGGCGGGTGAAGACATCGAGCCGCCCGGTCGAGCTCTTCGGGTTGGCCTTGGCACGCACGTCCTCAGGCAGCGCCAGCTCCTCGATCAGCGGCACCAGGTAGGGACGGTCGCGCTCGAGCACGGCGCCGTCGCGCAGATCGATCCGCTGGAAGGCAAGGCCCTCGATCTTCTCCTCGACGGTCGAGTCGACGTCGGGCAGGAAGGAGCAGCGCAGGGCCCAGGCGTGGTCGCCGAGGCGCAGGTCGATGCTGGCCGGCTGGATCGCCTCGGGCCGGATCCGGTAGTCGCCGGAGCTGACCCACTCGGCGGCGATCGCCTCTTCCAGCGCCTGCGAGGGCAGCACGCCGTCGTTGACGCGGGCGCCATCCGAAGCCGCCGTGCCTCTTGCCGCCGCCGTCTCGTCCACAGCACGCAGCCTATGCAACCGTTGGTACCTTTGGGCATGTGAAACCCGCACGTAAGGGGAACTGGACAGCGGACGGCAAAGCCGACCGAGCTGCTCTCCGACGTGACTACTTGGACCTGACCCCAGCCCAACGCGTCGAACAGGTCTTCGAGCTCTCGAAGTTCATGGCCGAAGTGGCAGACGCCGGCCGCCGCAAGCGCGTTGCCTGACCTCGACATCCGGGGGATCCTCGGAGAGCTTGCGCGGGAAGGCGTCGACTTCTTGGTGATCGGCGGGGTAGCCGTCGGCTACCATCCCCGATCCGCTCGACCCAGACGCACTCGCCCTGGGGGGGAATTGGGTGCTTACGACCCGACTTGGGCGACTCGACGTGATGCAGTGGCTTGGTGACCATCCACTTTGGGAAACGCTATCCCCAGCCGCCATCCAGGATCAGATTGGGGATATCCCGGTCAAGTTCGTCAGCTATGAGGATCTCGTCGCCCTGAAGGAACTGGCGGGCCGCCCTCAAGACCTGACGGACTTGGAGCGCTTGCGCGACGCGCGCAAGACTGATTAGCGTTCGGAGATCACGCGGCGGCGGTTAGCGCAGATTCCGCGATTCCGGGCCGGAGCCCGGCCTACTCGTCCAGCCCAGGAATCGGGTCGATCGGCAGCTCGCCATTGAAGGCTTCGAGCTCTTCGAGGTCGCGCCTGTCCTGAGGGCGACCGGCGAGACGCTTGAAGCCAACGATGCTGCGGAGACTGGCAAACCTGGCTTGCTCTCCTCCCGCTTCACCCTCAATCGCGCCGGCGGCCACCGTCTCAAAGTCGAGCGGGGTAGGCCTCCGCGCATGATGTCGACTATTCCGTGCCGACTGCGCACGCGCAGGTGATGGGCATCGACGATCTCGTCCTTGCCGAGGACCTTGTCGTCGCGCAGGCGCGTCGCTTCGATGCGATCGAGAAAACGGAGAATCGCGGCGTCGGTCTCCTGCCCGTCGGGGACCAGAAGATCGGAGCCTTTGGTTGCACACACGAAGCCGTTGGCAATCACGCTGAAGCCACCGATTACGACGTAGGGCAGGCCAACCGCATTGGCATCGGCAACGACCCCGTCGAGGTCAGGACCAGAAGGCTCGAGGTGGGACATGGCCCCCGCGAATCGTGGACGCGAGAAGTTGTTCGGCTTGCTGGGAGAGCCTCTGTCCCGCGGCGACGCGCTCGGAAGGAGTCAGCGCCCGAGCCTTGCGATGGTGGTATTCGCGCTTTTCGCGGTTGAGCTCGGCCCACTCGGCCTCGTGTCCTGGCTCCAAAAGCGTCCTGCGGGGGGAGGAAGACATAGGGCAATGGTACGCCCAGGACAGGCGCAGCGGCGAGAAGCACGCTGCCTTGCAGGCCTTATTAGGCCTGGATCACGCGCCGCGCCTCGGCAGTTCCGAGATACGGCGTCAGCGCGAACTCCGCGATCTCCGGGAGTAAGCCGGGCATCGTCTTGGTTTCGCCGGCGAGGACGCGGCGGGCTAGCAGCGAGGCGATGCCGCCGATCACCGCCTCGTCGGTCGCCTGCGGCGGCCGTGAGCCACCCTCCGGCGCCGGCGCCCCGTCCGTCAGGTAGGGCACGAAGCTCTGCAGGGCGACCTGGTAGCGGTCATAGACGCCGCGCCCGGCGCGCAGGCCCTCGACCAGCACCAGCTGCGTCTGCGCCGTCTCGGCGGCGAAGAGGTCGAGCAGCGCAGTGAGCGCCGCCAGCACCCCCGTGGCCCAGTCCTTGCGCTCGGCGCAGGCGGCAAGTACCACGGCTCGTATCCGCTCGACCGCGTCGTCATAGGCGGCGACGAAACAGGCGTCCTTGCTCTCGAACTGTTTGTAGAAGTCGGACTTCGAGACCCCGGCGCGTTTGCCGATCGCCGAGACCGTGGTCCGTTCGTAGCCTTTTTCCTCCAGGCACTCGGCCAGCGCGGCAAGCAGCCGCTCGCGCTGATTCTGCGCAACGAACTCGCGGGGCAGGCCGTGACGGCCACGGGGCAGTCGTTCCATGAGGTGCGGGAGTCTTTCACCGCTACCGGTGGGATGCCCGTTCGGAGCGCCTCGCCCTATAGCTGCGTGGCGATCAATCCGACGAGAGTCGCGATCAGGCCGCCACCAATCTGGAGCATCGTGCGCTGCAGGGAGTCGAAGCGGCCATTCAGGGCACGCAAGTCGGCGTCGACTCGGCTGAATCCCTCATCGACCCGGCGTTCGAGCGTCTCAAAGCGCCGATCCGTATGCGCGGCGAAATCACTCAGCCTTGCGTCAGTCCAACTCTCTCTCATCGCCTCCATGATCGCACCGTAAAGGTTTCGGCGTCACCCGTGGCGCGTAGGAATGTGAAATCTCTGTCTCATCCCTTGGTGAGTGGCCGGGGGGAATTTCGCCCCCCGGCTCTCGCAGAACCGGACTTGACAGTCTCCCGTCATCCGGCTCCCACCATTCCGTCTCGGGCTCGGGTCAGCCGCCAGTGGGCAAAGAGCCCTGGCTCGCGTTCATAGACGTTCACCAGGAGCTTCCTCGCCCGCCGTTGGCTGCGCTTCAGCCGCTTGTACTTCGATACCGCCCAGCGCACCAGATAGGAGTCGATGCGCCGCAGGGACGAGACGCAGACGATCCACCACTGGGCTCGCAACTCGGCTGCAAGCGCCCCGATCAGCGTCGTCTTGCCGTAGCGCCGCGGCGCGGCCAGCCGGCTCGCCTGGCCGCTGTCGGCAACAGCCGCTCCCCCTGCGACGGCGAAAGTGAGGACTATCAAGTGACGAAAAACGGTAGTAATAGCTGGCGAATTCCGGTACTCTCCAACCATGGAGGCGACCGGTTACAGGAAGAGGCTCGTCGACGGGACACTTGCCGAGCTGCTGGAGGAGCTGCCGGCGGTGATGATCACCGGGCCGAGGGCGGCCGGCAAGACGACGAGCGGGGCAAGGCACGCGGTGAGTGTCGTGCGCCTCGATCGCCCGCGGGAGGCCGCCCCGTTTACGGCGGACCCCGATGTGGCGCTCGCCGCGCACGAAGAGCCGCTGCTGCTCGACGAGTGGCAGGAGGTTCCCTCCGTGCTCGGGGCGGTCAAGCGGGCGATCGATCGCGATCCGCGCGCGGGGCGCTTCATCCTCACCGGGTCGGTCCGGGCCGACCTCGACGCAACCACCTGGCCGGCGACGGGGCGAATCGTTCGGGTGCCCATGTACGGGATGACGGCGCGCGAGCTGAACGGCTACACCGAGCGAGCGTCTCCGCTCGATCTGCTCGCCTCCGGCGACGCCCTGCCCACGCCCGGCGCGGCCCCCGACCTGCGCGGATACGTCGAGCTGGCGCTGCGCAGCGGCTTCCCCGATCCGGCCCTGACGATGAGCCCCGCCGGCAGGGCTCGCTGGCTGGACGGATACGTCGAGCAGCTCCTGACTCGCGACGCCGCCGGCATCGAGCCGCGGCGCGATCCAGCTCGCCTACGGCGCTACTTCGAGGCCTACGCGCTGAACACGGCGGGCATGGTCAGCGACACCACGCTGCTGCGCGCGGCGGGCATCAACCGCAAGACGGCGGTCGCCTACGAGCAGCTCCTCGCCAACCTCTTCGTCGTCGAGGCCATGCCGGCCTGGACCTCGAACAGGCTGCGGCGGCTTTCGCTCAGCCCCAAGCGCTACTTCGTCGACCCGGCGGTGCCCGCTGCGACGCTGCGCCTCGACGCGAATGCCGTGCTACGCGACGGGGATCTGCTGGGGCGGCTGCTCGACACGTTCGTCGCCGCCCAGCTTCGCGCCGAGAGCGCCGCAAGCGCGAGCCGCCCGCGCCTTTACCACCTGCGCGAGGAGCACGGCCGGCGAGAGGTGGACCTGCTCGCCGAGGTCGGCGGTCGCGAGCTGCTCGCCTTCGAGGTGAAGGCTGACGCGGCGCCGGGGCGCGACTCGGGCAAGCACCTCGCCTGGCTGAGGGACCGCCTTGGCGAGCGGTTCATCGGCGGCGTCGTCTTCCACACCGGGCCCGATCTGCTCGAGCTCGACGAGCGGATCGTCGCCGCGCCAATCGCGGCCCTCTGGGGGTAGGCCGACTGCTGGGCGGCGCCGAGGCACGCCCACAATGCTGAGCGATCTTCAGATCTTTCGCTTCAATCCGTGGTGGAAAACGCCGGGATGGGAGGCTGAAGACCCCCACCTCCGGCGTCTGGAGGCAGGCCCCTTGCGCCTTCCCGCCCCCCAGGTCGACGCGATCGACCTGGGCCCCGCCGCGATTCACGTCCTGCGCGGGCCGCGTCAGGTCGGCAAGTCCACCGACCTGAAGCTGCTGGTTCGCCGCGCGCTCCGCAGCGGCATGGAGCCCGGCAACATCGTCTACCTCGCCCTCGACGTGCTGGAGGGTCAATCGCTGTCCGCCCTGGTCGAATCCGTCCACCGCGCCCTCGAGCTGGCCGGTGGGAGAGGCCCGCGGCTTGTCCTACTCGACGAGGTGACGGCGGCGGGGCGCTGGCAAACCGCGGTGAAGGCGCTCTGGGACGAAGGCCGGATCGACCGCGATGTCGTCGTCTGCACGGGGTCCTCGGCAATCGACCTCGCCGAAGGGGCGGCCGAGCGCCTGCCGGGACGGCGCGGGGCCGGGCGGGATTTCCTCGTCATGCCCCAGAGCTTCGCTTCCTTCGCCCGCGCCCTGGACGGCACAAGCCCCCCCGGCCTCGGCCTGACTGTCGGCGAGCTCCTCAGCGCCGATGGCCGCGAGGCGTTGCGCGAGGCGCGTATGCACCTGCCCACCCTGCAGCGCGCGCTCGAGCGCTACCTGAGATTCGGCGGCCTGCCGGCGGCCGTGGCCGAGGCCGCAAGCGGTCGAACCGAGCCGAGTGAGGGAGTGCAATCGATTCTCTGGGACTCGATCGTCAGGGGGGTTCAGCGGCGCGGCGCCTCCGTCCCAGCCGTCCAGGCCCTGTTCGAGCGGGTGATGCGCTCGCTGGGCTCCAAGGTGAGCTGGTCGAGAATGGCGCGTGAGATGGCGGTGCCGCTGAGCGCCAGACGACACGGCGCCGGTGGTAAGGCCGACCCCCGAACCCTGCAGAGCTATATCGAGTTCCTCGCGATCAACTACTTCGCGCTCGTTCTGTACTTCTGGAAGCCGGATTCCGGCAGTGGCGAGCCGGCCAAGGACAAGAAGGTGTACTTCGGCGACCCGCTGCTGCACACGATCGCCGCCGAGCGGGTGGGCCTGCCACGGGACCCTCACGCGGACGTCGAGAACGCCGTGGCGCTGGCGCTCTACCGTCGCTACGAGCCCGCGGAACGGAGCGCCGAGAACATGGTCGCGCCCGAGCGGCTGCACGTCTGGGGCACGCGCAGCGGCGGGGAGATCGATTTCGTCTGCGGACCGCGCGACGCCATCGAGGCCGTCGAGGTTGCCGATTGGGAGCGGCTCAACCGCCAAAAGGCCACCGCCCCGGCCCGCGCCCTCCCGGGGCGACCGGCCGTCGTCGCCACCAGCGACGAGCTCGAGTTCGGCCGCGCCTCGAACCTCGTCCCCGCGGCCCTCCTCCTCTGGTCCCTCACCGATTGAACGAGCCGGCGCTGCGCAGCGGCTTCATCGAGCTGGCGCTGCCGGCGCATCGCTGCCGCTAAGGCGCCCGGCGCGCGAGGCGGCGAGCCTCCTCGCGGCCCAGGTAAGGCGCCAAGGCAAGCTCGGTCAGGTCCGGTAGGAGCTCGGGCAGGTGCGGCGGGAGATCTGCGCGGCCTCGGTGATCGCGCCGATCGTGGTCGCGTTGTAGCCGTGCTCGACGACCGCCTCGACGACGCCGTTGAGCAGCCGCTCGCGCTGATTCTCGGCGACCACTTCGCGCGGCAGGCCGTGCCGACCCGGCGGCAGCCGCTCTTGGCCGTCGGCGAGCTGCCGGGCTGTCCGTGCGCGCTCAGCCATTGGCGGCTTGGGGAGCGAGGACGACGTCCGTCATCTGGGGGAGCAGCTCCCGCAGACTCCCCCCCGCCCTGTTGGGCCTCGACGAAGCAGAGCCGGGCTCGCGCCGGTTGCGCCTCGAGTGCGCCGAGCAGCGCCTCCAGGCCCGCACTCACTTGCTCCGCCCGCGGGGCATCGGCCGCGAGCGCGCCGCTCACCTCGGCCCGCAGCTCTTCCACCGCCCGCTCGAAAGCAGCGGCAAAGCACTCGTCCTTGTCGCGAAAGTGCTCGTAGAAGTCTCTATATGCAATGCGACAGGAGGCCTGCCTAACCGCCAACAAGTTTCTTCGTCCTCGGCGGCATCGAGGCGGCGATCTGCGACGTCCTCGCCGAGGGCAACCCGAACCGCATCTGGGACGCGCTGCCGGAGCTGATGCACCTCACGGTCGGCTCCTACCTGGGCAACGAGGCGGCCGAGGCGGCGAAGCGGCTTCGCGAGCGCCCCGCCGGCGAGGGGGAAGGACAGTGACGCGCCTGCAGCTGGTTGAGACCGGGCCGCGGGAGCCCGATGGCCGGCTACGCCGGCGTCACCACCACCCACGTCAGCGAGCGGATCGAGGCTGCCTGCTCGGCGGCCGAGCCGCCGCTCTCGGGCCTCGCCGTCGGCATCGAGGCGGCGCTCACCTTCGTCGCCGACGAACCGGCCTCGGCGCAGCTGATCTGCGCCCCCGCCCCGCTCGAGGCGACCGCGATCGCGGCGGCGCGGCGGCTGCTGATCGCCCGCCTGGCCGGGATGCTGCGCCGCAGCCGCGGCGGTGAGCTCGGCGAGGCCCCGGCCGGGATCGACGAGCGCCTGATCGACGCCAGCCTCGCCTTCCTCTGCGCCCGGATCGGCGCCGGCGAGGTCGAGCGCCTGGCCGAGCTCGGCCCAGAGCTGACCGCCCTGCTGGACCGCCCCCGCCGCGCCGCCGCCTGAGGCGCGGTCGGGCCGGCGGGCTTGCCCGAACCGAGCGCCAATTACGTGTTCGCCTCTAGAAATGGAGGAGTCCAAACACCGAAATTGGAGAAGTTCCAAGGCCGATGTTCGAGGAGGCGGTGCCGCATCGGCCTACAACCGACAGACGCCCTGGCAACGAATGATTGATTGACCCACGTATACAGGGGCAAATCCATCAAACGGCGCCGCGGCGGCGCCTGAGGCGACGGGCCGCTAGCGCTTCTCGCTCGCCTTGGCGGCGCTCTGGAAGGGCGCGAGCATGAATTCGGAGAGCTCGGGGAGGAGGTCCTCGGCCTGCTCGGCTTCCTGGCGGCGGATCTGCTGGTAGACGATCCAGGCGACGCCGCCGACCAGGGTTTCTTCGATCGTCTCCGGCAGCTGGTCGTCCTTGGGGACGGTTTGCTTGGTCAGCTCGACGAAGCGCTGCATCGCCGCCTCGTAGCGTTCGGTCGCGGTCTGCGTGGCGGAGAGCGCCTCGATCATGCACATCCGCGCCAGCGCGGGGTTCTCGGCGACGTAGCGCAGAAAGGCGGAAAGGCCTGCCTGGACCCGCTCCTCCCAGCCACCCTCGACCTCGGCGCACTCGGCTTCAATCCGCTCCAGGGCCTCGCCGACCGCGGTGTCGAAGGCGCTGAGGAAGACTTCCTCCTTGCCTTCGAAGTTGTCGTAGAGCGTCTTGCGGGCGACACCGGCGCGGCGCACGATGTCGCCGATTTTGGTCGCGTCATAGCCCTGTTCGGCAGTCAGCTCGGCGATCGCGTCCATGATCCGGCGGCGCTTGTGCCCGGCGACAAACTCGCGGGACAGCGGGGGACGGACCGGTATGGGGCCCGCCTTTGCCCCGGACCTCACCTTTGCGCGTGGCGGCATCGGGCAAGGATACCTGTGAGGACAACAATTCCCTTGCAAGCCGACGACCTAAATGGTACCGTGCGGATACTTGGTGTTTTCTTAACAAAAACGCTAAGGTTTCTCAATGCCACCAGACAGGGTAGAACTGAGCCAGGAGATGCTGCTCGCCGCGCTCGGCGAGAACTGGTCGGCGGCCGACGTAAGTGCCGCGGCGGATCTGCTCTCGGGCGGCGAAGGCCAGTTCCCCTCGGGCATCCGCTCGCTCCCCTCCGACCTGGTCAGCGCCGTCCAGCGCGAGCGTCTGCTGGCGGCAATGCTACGCGCCACGGCGGAGCTTGGCTACCGCGAGGTCAGCGTGCAGGACGTGCTCGATCGCGCCGGCGTCTCCCGGCCCACTTTCTACGAGCACTTCGAGAACAAGGAAGCCTGTTTCCTCGCCGCCTTCGACAACGTTGCCGCGCGCCTGCGAAGGCGTCTGGAGGCAGCCGCCGGCGCGGGTGAGGATGAGGACTGGCGCCGGCGCCTGCGGCTCGGCCTCGAAGAGCTGCTGCGCTTCGTCGCCGAGGATCCTGACGCGGCGATGTCGCTTATCGTCGACGCCCGCGCCGCCTGTCCGCCCGCGCTCGAACGCCGCGACGCCCAGCTCGATCACTTCGCCTCCTGCCTCGACACGATGGTCCGCGCCGAAGCCGACCCGGCGAACGCCCCCTCGGCGATCGCCGCCGCCGGCATCGTCGGCGGCATCGAGGCACTGCTCTACGCCCGCCTCAACCGCGGCGAAGCCGACGACGTTCAGTCGCTGCTGCCCTCGCTGATGTACTTCGCCGTGCTGCCGTACGAGGGGCATGCGGTGGCGAGCGAGGAATTGGCGGTGGCGGCGAGCTGAGCGCCTCCTTTTTCCCTTATCCTTGTAAATCTGTAGTTTGAGGTTAGAATTGCAAGGATGATTGGCAGGAGAATCGGCCCGGAAGTATCCACTTTGCTCGCGCACACACCGGCTGTGGCGTTGATTGGGCCGCGGCAGGCCGGCAAGACGACGCTGGCCCTGTCAGTGGCCGAAGGACGACCCTCCACTTACCTCGACCTCGAGTCCGAGGCCGATCGGGCGCGGCTCGCGGAGCCGGCGCTCTATTTCGCCGACCACGCAGATGAGCTGGTCATCCTCGACGAGATCCACCGCGCTCCGGGGCTGTTCGAGGAGCTGCGCGGCGTGATCGATCAAGGCAGGCGCGAGGGTCGTGGCAACGGCAGGTTTCTGCTCCTGGGCTCCGCCGCGATCGAGTTGCTCGCGCAATCGGGGGAGAGCCTCGCCGGCAGGATTGCCTTCGTCGAACTGGCTCCGTTCGACATCACCGAGCTGGGTGACGACCGGCTCGATCGACTCTGGGTGCGCGGCGGCTTTCCGGACAGTTTTCTTACCGATGGCGAGGGGCAGAGCCTGCGCTGGCGCCAAGACTTCATCCGCACCTACCTGGAGCGCGACATCCCTCAACTTGGCCCACGCATTCCGGCCGAGACGCTACGGCGCCTCTGGACCATGTTCGCCCACCATCAAGGCGGACTGTCGAACGCCGCGCAATTGGCGCGCAGCCTCGGAGTGACCGGCAAGACCATCGCCCACTACCTGGACCTGATGGTCGATCTGCTGCTGGTGCGTCGGCTGCCGCCGCGACTGGCGAATGCCGGCAAGCGCTTGGTCCGCTCGCCCAAGGTCTACGTGCGCGACAGCGGTCTGGTCCACGCCCTGCTCGGCCTTGCCGACAAGGAGGCAGTGCTCGGCCACCCGGTGGCGGGCCCCAGCTGGGAGGGCATGGTGATTGAGAACCTCATTGCCGTGGCGGGTCGCGCCGCCGAGGCGAGCTTCTACCGAACCAGCGGCGGTGCCGAGGTCGACCTGGTCCTCAGCTGGGCCGATGGACGCGAGTGGGCGATTGAGGTGAAGCGCAGCCTCGCGCCGAAGCTGGAGCGCGGCTTTCACTCCGCCCTCGGCGACCTCGATCCGGAGCACAGCTTCGTCGTCTACCCGGGAGACGAGCGCTACAGGCTGGCTCCCTCGACCGAGGCGATCGGCTTGGCCGAGCTGTGTGCGGAGGTGGAGGTCCGATCTAGTCGGAAACGCCACAAGCCTTTTCCACCTTCGCGCTCAGATCACTCCCATCGGCAAAGGCAAAGCTCGCCAGCGCCAGGGGAAAGACAGTGCGCGGAGAGCCCTGCGGCGCAGGACAGCCGGCGTTGAAGTAGGAGAGCTGCCGTCCCCTGTAGCTGTATTTGCGCTTCAGGGTCAGCTTGATCCGATCGACGTAGCCCCAGTCCCCCAGGGCCTGGGGCAAGGAGGCGGAGAGCTTGGTCCCGTAGGCGCCCTTGCTCTTCTTTCGAATCGTGAAGGGGATGACGAAGGAAGAGAAGAAGGGGTTGGCGGTGAAGATGTGGGTGAAGATCACCGGGCGGCCCTTCTGTCTTCCGTTGAAGATCAACAAGCGCCCGTGGGTCGGGTAGGCGCCCTGGTCTGGGAGGACGATGTGGGCCCAGAACTGCCCCGAGCCGATCAGGGCATCGCCGCAGGAGGCAAGGGCTCGTTCGGTCGAGGCGGGCTGGATGCGCTTCAGGGGGCAGGTGGGCAGGCCCTTGGACTGCAAGAGGCCGTGTTTGTTGACTTCGACCGTCATCTCCTGCAGCTGCGGGGGGATCCCTCCGTGGGGTTCTGAGAGGTGGCCCGAGACGAAGACGGCGATCGGGGCGGTTCCTCTCCTTGGGAGCTTGTAGGGGAGGACTTGGGAGAGGACGCTGACCCGCACGTTGCCCCGCTGGACCACGGCGGCACCGGCGAGCGATGCGCACGCCAGCAGCGCCACCGCCGCGCCCAGGGCCCCCGCCCGTCTGCCCATCGCTTAGCGCGCCCTGTGCTTGGAGCGCTTGCGGTGCTTCTTGCAGCCCAGGGGCTTTAGCTTCGGGTGCTTGTCCCACTCCTTGCCGTTGTGGCCGGTGAAGTTGGCTTCGGCCCTGAAGGTGTGAAGACAGAGGTCTTCGCTGTTTTCGAACAGACCCTTCTTGCCGCCTCTGAGGCTGATCACCACCGAGGAGACCGGGGCGTCGGGGGTCGATTCGAAGGTGTTTCTGAGCCTTCCTTTGACCGAGTCGACCTTGCCGTCCAAGACGACGTCGATCTGGCCGTTGTGAAGCGAGGCGACCACGTCGGGGAGTTTGTGCTCTGAGGAGCGCAGGAAGACCGGGCCGGTGAGCGGTTCGGAGAGGATCGGGGTCCTGGCCACGGCGTGGCCGTAGATCGATCCCTTCGGGCACATTTCTCCGGGGTGGGCACCCTGCTTGAAGACGACCCTGGTGCAGATCGTGTTGAAGTGGGCGTTGGCGATGAACTCCGAGTGGGGCAAGACCACTTCTGTTCTTTTGATCCCCGCTTCGCCGATGCCGTGCATCCGCAGCACCGCCCGCAGCGCCGGGAAGTCACCGCGGCGCATTCCTCCCTTCAGCTTCAGCGAGAGCTTCGGCTTGAAGGGCAAGGCGGCGCAGTCGGCTGCCTGGAAGCGGGTGGAGACGGTGACCGGGCGGTCGTCTGCTTCAGAGGCGAAGTCCAACCCTGAGCCCAGCAGGGTCGATGCGGTCGAGGTCCGCGCGCAGGAGGTCGGGTTGAGGACGAATTCGGGGCGGTCGGTGTAGGCGCGGATGTCCCTGGCGTGGACCGGGACTCCCTTGATGATGTGGGGGATCGGGTCTGACCCTGTGGCGTCGATGAAGACTTCGCCCGATTCGGGGTCGACCCGGAAGGCGTAGCGCAAGACGACGTTGCCGAGGTCGAAGGGACCTGCCTTGGCGGCAGTGATCGCGACCAGCGAGATCGCCGAGCCGTGGTAGGGGCCCGCCAGGTAGAGCTTGCCGGGGACGTAGGCCAGTGCCTGTCCTACCCCCGCTCCGACCAGGGAGTGGCCTACTTCAGAGGCCAGCGGGCAGGAGGGCGATGCGATCTCTTCTTCGCCGCCGTGGATGCCGGTTCTGGCGATCGCCTGGGCGATCCCGGACTCCGGGCAGAAGGGGATGCCCGCCAGCTTGCCGAGCACTCCCGGGGGGAGCTTGATCGAGAAGCGGGTGAACTCCTGTTCGGAGTCGGTGCGGAACAACCGCACGTTGAAGGGGCTGAAGCGCCCCGCGGCGTTGTTGATGCTTCCGGCGATCAGGCCCGGGCGGAAGGGCGGCAGGCCGCCGGAGGGGCAGGCGCCGCCGTCGGGGCCGCGTTCGATCTGAAAGGAGGCGGTGGTGCTTATCGCTTCGGCATCGCTCGATGCCGAGAAGGGCGTCATCTTGGCGGTGCTCTTGTATTCGCCGCAGGCGGGCGGAGTGGCAAGCGGCGCCCTCGCCCCTTCGCGGAAGTGCAGTTTGAAGGAGGAGTAGGGGATCGGCGGCAGGCCGTCGAAGGTGGTCTTGATCTGACCGGTTGCGGGGTCGAGCTCGATCTTGCCCGCCTGCTTGACGATGATCCCTCGTTCCGGCGCCCTGGCGACCAGATAGAGGGCGGTGAGGGAGTTGAAGGGGTTGGCGTAGGGGGCGGCGAGGTAGAGCGAGCCTTCGATCGCTTCCTTGAGCAGCGGGCTCCTGGCAACCACGCTGCCGAGCTTGGAGGATTCCGGGCAGCCCGCTCCCGCCGGGGAGTCGATCGTCTCCGCTCCGTATTGCGCCTGCGAGCAGACCCCTGTGCCTTCGGCGAAGGAGGGGTTGACCGTGACGCCTGCGGGCAACGTGACCACGGTCTTGCGCGGCTCGGTTTCGGCGATCCCGCCGGGGCTGAGCCAGCCCTGGTTGGGCAGCTTCAGCTCGAAGTCAAGGCCCGAGGGGCTCTCGGCGTTTCTGCTGGTCGGCTGCGCCGATACTTTCGGTGCGAAGGGCACGGCGTCACAGCCCGCCAGGGCGGCCGGGTGCCCGCCGCCGTCAAGCGACGGTGCCGTCTGTTCGTCGAAGACCCCCGGCGCCAGCTTGGAGTCGACCGCGACCGTGAACTCGGGCGGTGCCTCGCAGGATGCGGGCAGGGTCAGGTAGGGCTGCAGGGGGGCGTCTGAGGACAGCGGGCCTTCGGTTCCGCCGACGTTGTCGTGGCCGCGCTGGGCGTCGTGGCCGGGATCCGCGGGGGAGCCCCAGATCGTCTCGGTGAGCGAGCTGGCTTCGATCGGGATCGCTGTTGTGACCCGCAGCCCGTAGCCTTCGGGGCTGCGCACCGAGGCGTTCTCCAGGGCGTTGTTGTTGGCGACGCTGAAGCCGATCTGTCCCGCCACCCCGGGCGGCGGCACCATGTTGTAGAGGGCGCCGCCGATTTCGCCCAGGCCGCCGGCGCTGACGCGCAGGACGCCGATCTGGGTGCTCGGCGGGCAATTCGCCACGAAGCCCTCAAACAGCCGCCGCGGGCACTGCGGCACCGCCTCGGGGTTGCCGATCAAGCCCGGCGGCAGATCGACGATCGTGTCGCGCAATTCGCCGCCTTCGGTTTCGCCGCTTCCGTTGGTCTTCAAGTCGAAGTGGATGTCCCAGGTGTAGGGGTGCGAGCCGGCTTGGGAGGTGATCGTGCCGTCCCTGTTGTGGGCCACGGCGCTGAGGCTGCCGGGGACCAGGCCGAAGTCGGCCTGGGCGGCGGCGGGCAATGCCAGCAGCGCCGCCGAGGCGAGCAGGGCCGCGATCGTCTTTGGGCGGATCATCGCTGTCCTCCTCGGTTGTGGTTGGCGCTTGGGGCCTGGCGGCGCTTGGCGTGGCGGCGTTTCCCCTTCTTGCGGTGGGCCTTCTTGTGCTTGTGCTTCTTGGCGTGCTTCTTGTGCTTGTGCTTCTTCTTGGCCGCCTTCTTTTCATCCACGTTGCCCGCCCCTTCGAAGCTCGAGGAGCCGGGGGTGGGGTCGTTGGGCGCGGCGATTGCCGGCTGGCAGGCTTCGCCTTGGCATTCCCCGCGCGAGGCTTCGGTTTCCGCGGCGATGCCGCCGCCTTCGCGGGCCACGTAGAGGTCCATCAGGTCGTCCTTGTCCTTCAAGACCAGCTGGTCGCGGCTGGTGAAGAAGACGTTTCGCCCCGTATCGTCGATCGCGAGGAAGTTGGCGTCTTCGGCTTCGTGCCCGGCCGAGATCAGGTTCGTGCAGCCGGCTTCGCGTTTGCAGCTGCCGATCCCCTGCGGCTCGTACTGATAGACGTCTTCGGCGCCGTTGTTGGTGTCGGCGGGCACCAGCGAGTCGCGGCTGTCGAAGTAAAGGCGCCCGGAGTCGGTCAGGTAGCGGGGCTGGGGCAGGTAGGGGACACCGAGGTCGCTGAACTCCGGCAGGATGGTGCTACCCAGCGGCAGCGCGCCGCTGGGGTCACAGGAGGCGCAGCGCAGCTCACCGCTTGAGGAGTCATAGAGGAACGCCTCCGCGCAGGGGCCGGGGAGGATTTCTCCCGCACCCTGGTTGCCAGCGCAGGGGCCGCTGCTGTCATAGCCGCTCAGCGGCGCCCGCGAGCGGAAGGCCAGCCAGCGCCCGTCGGGGCTTGCCTCGGCGGTGCGGCCTTGCGGTACGGAGAGCCACGTCCCTCCTGCATCTTTGGTTCCCACATCTCCGGGATCGAGCGTGGCGACGAAGGCGAGGTCGCCTTCCGACCAGGCGTAGAGATTGTCCTCGCCTGCCTGGGCTTTGTCGCCGTATTCGTTTTCCTCTTCGCCGGTCAATGCAGCGGTATCGACGAAGTAGACGTGCGAGAGGTCTTCGCTGTGGCCCGAGACGCCCAGAAAGCCGCCTTCGCCTTCGGTCAGGTCGGTGGTTTCTTCGGTTTGCAGGTCATAGATGTGGCCGTCTGAGAGCAGCACCCGCGAGCCGTCTTCGGAGGCGGTGAGATATTTGCCGGAGTCGGGGATCTCGATCGTCGCTTCGCCGTTTACGCGCACGTAGAGCTGACCGGCTTCGTCTGACCAGTACACGCGCGAGCCGTCGGCGGAGATCGAGTGCTGGAGGTCGCCGACCCCGCCCGAGCCGAAGCCGAAGCCGGCGGCTCCGGGCGCCGTTTCGGTGTTGCCTGGGGCGACGTTGATGAGGCGCAGCCGGCCGCCGACCGACTCGTAGAGGTTGTATTTGGAGAACCCGCCGTCGAGCGCTTCGGGGGCGAAGGGGGTTTCCGCAGTCAGCGCGTCGTTGGCTTCGAAGAACCGGTGGGAGAGATCATCGGAGGCACCGGCGTATTCGATCTGGAAGCCGGTGGCGCCGTTGGGCGGTTCTAGGCCCAGCAGCGGCGTGAGCGAGGCCGGGTTGGCGGTCGGCTGGGTGTAGAGGTTGGCGAATTCGCCGGAGGCTTCGGGGGTCAGCGAGGGCTTCCCCTGGTGGATGATGCCCTTGTTCAGCTCGGCGTCGAAGGCCGTGTACTTCCCGGTGCTCCCGCTCAGCAGCGCCGGGGCGAGGATCGTCGTCTGCCAGCCCGAGGCGGTGCGTTTGGAGATGTACTCGTTGAAGCGGGCGGCGCCTTCGGTGGCCGAGAAGGGGAGGCCCTCATAGGCGACCGCGTCGCCGCCCGGGGCGCTCTGTTTGGGGAACTTGGCGCCCGCGAAGCCCGGCTTTTGCCGTCGCTTGCATTTGTCGTCCCGGCAGCTTTCGAAGCTGCCGATGCCGGGTTGGAGCGGGAAGACCTCGCCGGCGTTCTTCTGCACCGGGGAGACCAGCTCCCAGGCGCGGTTATCGGGCAGCCCGGGGGCTTCGGCGGGGAAGGTGTGGAAGGCCGCCTCTTCGCCTACGGTTTCGCAGGGTTCTTCGGGCTGTTCGGGTTCACAGTGGCTGGTCGCAACCGCGCGGTAGCGGTAGGCGGTGTCGGGGGCGAGGCCGACCAGCGAGGCGGCGGCGCTCAGCCCTTCCTGGGCGGCGGGCAGCGCCGCCCCGCCCAGCGGCGATTCCGCCGCCCCGGCGAATCTTTCGCCCGCTTCGTTTGCTTCGTATTCGGCCTCGGTCTCATACTGGAAGGCGTAGCGGGTGATCGAGCCCTTGGGGTTGATCTGGGCGCCGAGCGAGGCGGTAGTCGCGGTGACCGAGGAGGCCGACTGCGATTCGACCTGGGGGAAGCGGATTTCGGCCGGGGCGAAGATGTAGCCCAGCCCTGCCGTGCCGATCGGGGCGCCGTCATAGCTCTCCGGAGTGATCGCGTAGAGAATTCCGGCGGGGCGCGATCCGCTCCAGGCCAGGCTCGGGTTGAAGGCCAGCGCCTGGATTTCGCTGCTTTTCGGCGCCATCGCGAACGTGGCCGTCTGTTCGAATTTGCCCTGCGGGTTGCAGGCGCTCAGCTGGTGGACCATTTTGTCGGCGGCGCCTTCCCTCGTGTAGAAGACTTCGCCGCCGACCGGGTTGACCGCCATCGCCAAGAGGTTGGCACCGGGGACTTTGTAGCTGCAGATCGGGGTTTCGAGTTCGCCGGGGGCGAACTCGAAGAGCCGTTCGTCGTCTACCGTGTAGAGGTTGCCGGCATCGTCGACGGCCAGGTGGGCGCCAATGCCTTTGATGTCGTTGGCGCGGCCTGTGTATTCGTAGTGTTCGTAGTCGCCGGGGCTCTGCGGTTTGAAGACCATCACGCGGGGCCCTGTTTTAAGGCCGGTGTCGTCGTTATCGGTGACGTAGACGGTGCCGGAATCGTCGACCGCGATGCCGCTCGGCCAGACGTCGTAATGGAACTTTTCCGGCTCTTCGTCGGTGGTTTTGCCGAGGGTTCCCTGTTCGCCGAATTCGGCGATCAGCTGCGTGCCGGTGGCGTTGAAGACCTTGATGTGCCCGCCGGACCGGAGGTAGACGTTGCCGGTGGCCTGATCGACGGCGATGGATTCGCTTGCGGGCCCCCAAGCCGGGTTGAGCAGTTCTCCTTCGGCGTCGAAGCTGGCGCCGTGCGCGTAGAGCGTGCCGGCGGGCACGCCGCCGATGCCGGTCTCGTTGACGGCGATGCTCTTCGTTCCCTTGACGAATTTGTTGGCTTCCCCGCTTGCGCCGAAGGTCGCGACCTGTTCGATCCCGGCCGAGGCCGGGGCGGCGGCGATGAGGCCGAGGAGGAGAAACAGCGCGAACGCTCGCTTGCCCATCGTTTAGCCCTTCTTCCTCTTAGCGGTGGGCTTGAGCCTGACCGTGGCGAACTTGATGCCCGAGCCCTTGAGCGTCGCCTTGACGGTGCGGCCCTTCTTGAGTTCCTTCTTGACCTGCCCGTTGGCGATCTTGACCTTGACCGTCTTGGACTTGCCAGCGGCGATGCTGAAGGAGCCCTTGGCGATCGCCACGTTCTTCTTCTTGCCCTGCTTGACCTTGGCGCTGAGCTTGAAGGAGCCCTTGCAGGGCCCGTCGCCGGCGCAGGTGAGCTTGAGGGCGGCCTTGCCGCCGCTCACCTGGGCGCTGGCGGCCGCCTTGGCGATGCCCGCCGCTTGCGGGGTAGGCGTCAGGGCTGGGATCGGGGTCGGCGTTGGGGCCGGCGTTGGGATCGGGTTGGCGTCGAAGGTCGCGGTCACCGCGGTGTCGGCATCGAGCGGCAGCGTGCAGGTGCCGGTGCCCGAGCAGCCCGCGCCCGACCAGCCGGCGAAGGTGGAGCCGGACGCCGCGGTGGCGGCGAGGGTCAGTGGCGTTCCCTCCGGGTAGCTGGAGGCGCAGGCGCCGCCGTCGCAGGTGACCGAGCCCGAGCCGCTGCCCGCGGTGTCGACGGTGAGCGTGTGGGTGATCGCGGCGAAGGTCGCGGTCACCGTGGTGTTCGCTGAGATGCCCGAGATCACGCAGGTGCCGCTGCCCGAGCAGCCCGCGCCCGACCAGCCTTCGAAGGTCGAGTGGAGGGCGGGGAGGGCTTTGACCGTGATCGTGGTGCCGTCGGCATAGCTCGGCGCGCAGGCCCCGAAGCCCGAGCCCGAGTCGCATGCGAAGCTGCCGTCGCCGCTGCCGGACTTTTTGAGGGTGAGTTTGCGCTGAAGGTTGAATTCGGCGCTGACCGAGCTTGCTTCTTCGATCGTGAAGGTGCAGCTGCCGGCGGTCGCGGTTTCCAGCGAGCACTGGCCGGCGGCCGAGCCGGCGCCGGCGAGGGCGTCGAGGGAGGAGCCCGCGGTGGCGGTGGCGATGACCTTGACTTCGGTCCCCGGCGGGATCGGGCTCGTACAGGGTTCGAAGCCGGCTCCTTCTTCGCATTCGACCTCGACGCTGCCGCTGCCGCTGCCCGTTTCTTCGATCGCCAGGGCAAGCGGGATGGCGAAGCGGTGCACTTCCACGTTCGGATCGCCCGCGCGGCTCGTGTATACGCGGCCGTTGCCGCTGTCGGCGGCAACCCCGAAGGGGCTGGCGGCAAGTTTGATTTCCGCAACGAGCACCGCTTCGCTGGCCCCGGACACGTCGAGCTCTTCCACATTCGCTCCAGAGAACTTCCCGGCGAAGAGGTGACCGGTTGCGGAGTCGATGCTCAAGCTTCCGACTGCTCCTGAAACGGCGTACTTGAGTTCGCCTTCTTCGGGGGCTTCGGCGTCGACTTTCGTGACTTCCCCGCCTTCGAGGTTTGTCGCGTAGACGAATCCTTCGCCGGCGGCCACCTGGCAGGGGGCCGTGGCGGCGTAGGGGCTGGCGGCCCCTTCGCCGAATTCGCTGATCGTCTTCGATTCTTCGGGGATCAGCTTGAAGACGCCTTCTTCGTAGGTGCCGATGAAGATGTTGCCGTTCTCGTCGGTGGCGACACCGCAGGGGAAGGCGCCGGGCAGGGCTTTCTGATCGATGTATGCGCCGTTGGGGGCGAAGACGTCGACGACTCCGTTTTCGGCGTCGGTGACGTAGATGTCGCCGGCGCTGCCGCCGGGAGAGCCCGGCGGCGCGACGGCGATCTCGGCTTCTTTGGGGTTGCCGATTTCGGTGCTGAGGATTTCTCCCGCGGGGGTTTCGTCCCCCGTACCGGCGCCGTCGATGACGTTGGACCCGGTGGCGGTGAATTCGGCCGGGGTGCCGTCCTCGTGGTAGCGGCTGACCGTCTGTCCTTCGATGTCGATGACGAGGACGTCGTGGGTCGCCGGGTCGACGGCCATGCCGGCCGCCTTGGCGAATTCGGGTTCGCAGGGGGAGGAGCCGATGCCGGTCGGTTCGCAGAAGGGACCCGACAAAAGACCTGTATCGAACACTTCCACGTTCAGATCGCCCGAGCGGCTCGTGTAGAGGCGGCCGTTGCCGCTGTCGGCGGCAACCCCGAAGGGGCTGGCGGCAAGTTTGATTTCCGCAACGAGCACCGCTTCGCTGGCCCCGGACACGTCGAGCTCTTCCACATTCGCTCCAGAGAACTTCCCGGCGAAGAGGTGACCGGTTGCGGAGTCGATGCTCAAGCTTCCGACTGCTCCTGAAACGGCGTACTTGAGTTCGCCTTCTTCGGGGGCTTCGGCGTCGACTTTCGTGACTTCCCCGCCTTCGAGGTTTGTCGCGTAGACGAATCCTTCGCCGGCGGCCACCTGGCAGGGGGCCGTGGCGGCGTAGGGGCTGGCGGCCCCTTCGCCGAATTCGCTGATCGTCTTCGATTCTTCGGGGATCAGCTTGAAGACGCCTTCTTCGTAGGTGCCGATGAAGATGTTGCCGTTCTCGTCGGTGGCGACACCGCAGGGGAAGGCGCCGGGCAGGGCTTTCTGATCGATGTATGCGCCGTTGGGGGCGAAGACGTCGACGACTCCGTTTTCGGCGTCGGTGACGTAGATGTCGCCGGCGCTGCCGCCGGGAGAGCCCGGCGGCGCGACGGCGATCTCGGCTTCTTTGGGGTTGCCGATTTCGGTGCTGAGGATTTCTCCCGCGGGGGTTTCGTCCCCCGTACCGGCGCCGTCGATGACGTTGGACCCGGTGGCGGTGAATTCGGCCGGGGTGCCGTCCTCGTGGTAGCGGCTGACCGTCTGTCCTTCGATGTCGATGACGAGGACGTCGTGGGTCGCCGGGTCGACGGCCATGCCGGCCGCCTTGGCGAATTCGGGTTCGCAGGGGGAGGAGCCGATGCCGGTCGGTTCGCAGAACTTGCCGGCAGCTTCATAGACCGGAACCGCGGCGGAGGCGAGGGCGGGGACGAGGAGGAGGGCGAGAAGCGAGAGGGCGGCGATTGCGAGGGAGACAAGGCCCGCGCGAGCCCGGTGCGAAGGCGCACCACTCCCGCTGGAGTGGGGCGAAGGCGCCCGGCCGGCGAGGCCTCCACGGCCGGTCGAGCCGAGACCGGTGGCCTGGCGCTGGGTCGATCCCGCGGACGATGCCTTCGCGTGCTGCTTCACGTAGCTCTCTCCTTGTCCCGTGAGCCCCTCTGCCCGCCGCTTCCCTTAGCGGCTTCCTCGAGGCTCGGTTATGTCCCTGTGGTCAGTTCCGTCCGCGTCCCTTTGCGAACTGAACTATGTCGTACATGAAGTGAGGCAGTATGAGAACAAACTCGTTTGCAAAAGTCAAGGCCACGCGCGTTCCCGTAGAAATTTGGCTCCCCAGAGCGGAGAGCGGCGACGGCGAAGCGGGCGGTTTCTCTACGCGTCGGCGGGCAGCAGCTCGAAGGAGCCGCCGCTCAAGGGCTCGACGGCGCGGAAGTGGCGCTCGTCGAAGGTGGCGATGCGGGTGGTCTCGAGGCGGCCGGCGAGGGCCACAAGGGAAGCATCGGTTAGGCCGAGGCCGAGCTCGGCGTAGCGGTCGGCGATCTCGGCGGCCTGGACGTCGAGCTTCGGCCACCATTCGACGCCCATGGTTCCAGCGCGGACCTCACCGTAAAAGCCCGCGACTACAGCGGGGGTGCAGCGACTGTTCAGCATGTGGTCGATCTCGGCCAGGACCAACGGCGTCGTCGCGAAACTCCCCTTGACGGCCGTATAGAAATCGACCGCCTTGCGGTGGCCTTCATCGGGCTCGTGGAACAAAGCCACGACGAAGGAGGTATCGAGGACGATCAATCTTCGCCGAAGCCCTCGAGGTAGCGATCGACGTTTTGCGAAAGGTCCGTCGGTCCCTCTTTGCTGATTCCGATCGCCGTTATTCGTGGTTGCTCTGCTTCCATCGCTCGGGCGGCCAGCGCCTCGCGGATCACTTCCGCCTTGCTCTTGCCTTCTTCTTCGGCTATCCGGCGCAGGTCGCGGTCCACCCACGGCTCGAGGTAGAGGCTCGTCTTCTTCATTGGTAGTCAGGGGCGCAGTACCAGGCTGGCCTGTTTCCCCATTCCCCTTTCAATCCGTGCGTGCGGTTTTCCCGCACACGGCTTACCGATGATCTTCTTGGCATGGCTACGCAACTCCCGGATATCGAATTGTGCCCATCAACTGGTGAAGGCCCAGCTCCACAAACCACTGCCTTGTCCACAGCTCGGCCTGCCCGGCGCGCAGGTTTCGGCCGTGGCGCCTGATCAACAGGCGCCGCAGCCGCCAGGCGACGTAGCGGTCGAGCGAGACGAACGCATCGGCGGCATTCCCGGTGCGAAAGTAATTGCCCCAACCCCGCAGGATCGGGTTCAGGGTCCGGATCACGTACCGGATGTCTGAGACTCCCGTGCGGTTGCTGGCTGTTTGGGCCTTGACCTTGGCTCGAATGGACTTCATTGCCCGCTTGGAGGGCCAGCGGTGGAGGTAATAGCGGCGAATGCCGCGTTCCAGCAGCTTGCCCGAGATGCGAGCTCGGAAGTGGCATCCGAGGAAGTCAAAGCCCTCGCGGCCTTCTCTGAGGTCGACCACCTTCGTCTTTTCGGGGTGTAGCTCAAGGCCGAGGGAGGCGAGGACTTCCCTCGCCTTGGCCTCAGCCGCCCTGACCTCGTCCTCGGAGCGGCAGAGCACGACGAAGTCATCCGCGTAGCGGATGAGCTTGCCGTGGGTGCCGTCGGCGAAGGCAAGGTCGAGGGCGTGCAGGTAGATGTTGGAGAGCAGCGGTGAGATGACGCCGCCCTGAGGGGTCCCGGCGACCGTCTGGCGGTACCCCCCTTCCTCCATCACCCCTGCCTTGAGCCACTTGCGCAGCAGCTTCAGCACCTTCCGGTCCGAGACCCGCTCCGCCACCTTCTCCATCAGGTGTTGATGGTCGATGGTGGAGAAGTAGTCCCGGATGTCTGCGTCGAGCGCCCGGACGCGGCCACGGATGAAGCCCTTGCGGACCTCCTCCATGGCCTCGGTGGCGGAGCGGCGGGGCCGGAAGCCGTAGGAGGCGTCTGAGAAGCCCGCCTCGAAGATCGGCTCCAGGACGAGCCGCGCCGCCTGTTGGGCGATGCGATCGCGGACGGTGGGGATGCCGAGCGGCCGCTTGCCGCCCTGTGGCTTGGGGATATCCACCCGCCTTGTCGGGGATGGGTGGTAGGTGCCTTCGCGAAGGTCTCGTTGCAGCTCGGCCAACAGCCGCTCTGCGCCGTATTCCTCCACCGCGGCGAGGGTCATCTTGTCGATGCCCGCCGCGCCCTTGTTCTTGTGCACCCGCTTCCATGCCTCCTGGAGGACGTCACCCCTCCAGATTCGGTCATACAGGGCGTGGAAGCGGCGATCCGGGGATCGCTTGGCCGTTGCCCATAGCTTGCGTTGGAGTTCTCGCACCTTCGGGCGGCGAGGGGCATCGAGTGCCATTTCGCTCGCGTGCTCGCCGGCGGGTTGGCTACCGCCGGGGTGGTTGGGTCGGGTGTTTGGCCCGGCCATGCCTAGCGCTTACCTCCGCAACAGGCGTGATCAAAGTGAGGGTCCTTCGCTCCTGGCGCGTTGTTCTGCACGCCGATCCCAACTACTACGACCCCCTCGGACTCCCGCTGTCCTCCGTCCCTTTTCACCTTCGGCTTATAGGGGCGGTCTTTGCCCGACGTGGGGCTGGACAGACGGGTCTCCCTTGTTCCGAACCAGGCCGTGCGCGCGTGCAACTTCCCATACCCCGGGAGGACCCTTCGACCGTTCTCGGAACCGGGTCGACGGGCATGGCCTTCACCGAGGCATGAGCGGCTCGGCTCCTCCGTCTTACTTTTGACGAGGCTGCAGTCGCAGCCCGCGCGCTTGCTTCCTCCAAAGAGGCTCTTGACGCCCCGCTCGGCCGCAAGGGTCTCCCCCGGCGACTGGGGCCTGCTACCGGGCGCTCCGGCGCTTACCCGGACGGGACTCTCACCCGCAGGTCTGGTCCAGCTTTCAAGGCGCAACATGCCCTATAGGGTACCACCCGTTTGATCGAGGCATCGCCCTCTCAAGGCGAGGCAGCCTCGATCTCTCCCCGCTCCTCAGCCGAGCTGTTCAGCCGCGATCAGGTGCACGTCGTCGCGTTCTGCCTGCAGCTCTTTGAGCCGGGGCGAGAAGCTCGTGCGATCGAAGAAGTAGAGCTGCGCCTCCGGTGCGCCGAGCTTTTTGCGGATCGTCTCCAGCTTGTCGAGCTCGCCGGCATCGTGGAGGTGATCCACGTTCCCGGCATCGGGCCACTTGCAGGAGCCGAGCGCGAGCACCTCGCCCTCGGCGTCGATCGCAACGGCGTCGGCCTCGTAGGCGCGGCTGCGCAGCTTGCCGTCTTCCCGCCGGCGGATCGAGCCCCACCAGCGGCCCACCTCGGCTGCGGCATCCAGCTCCCCGCGCAGCCAGTCCTGGCAGACGCGCTCGAAGGCATCCTCGGAGACGAACTTGTCGAGCTGGGGGAGCACCGACTCGGTCAGGTAGCGGTCGGCGTCATCGCGCGTCTGCAGGCGGCTTTCGCGCGGTGCGACGAAGCGAAACCAGAAGCGCAGGAAGGGGTCGGCGACGGCGTAGTTGACCTTCTTGCCGGAGGCCTTGGTAACTGGGTAGCGGCGTTCGACCAGGCCCATCTCCTCGAGCGTCTCGAGGAAGGGTCGGATCTCCTCCGAACGTGCCCGGCCGGTTCGCTGCGCGATCTCGTTGAGGCGGGTGACGCCGCCGGCAATCGCCCGCAGGCAGGACATATAGGTGTCGGTGTCGCGCAGGCGGCTCTCCTGGGCGAGCAGGAAGCGGGGCTCCTCACGCAGCAGGCCGTCCGGGTAAAGGACGGCGCGACGGATCGCCTCCGCCAGGTCGCGCTCGGGGTCGATCTCCTTCAAGTAGTAGGGCACCCCGCCGAACACCGCCCAGGCCCTGATCCTGTCCTCGAGACTCCACTCCCCCGTGAAGGCGCCGATCTCCTCCCAGGCAAACGGCTGCAGACGCAGCGAGCCGGTTCGGCGCCCGTAGGTCGTGGCGCCGTAGCCGACCACGGAGCGCTCGAAGAAGCTGACGTCCGAGCCGGAGAGGCAAAGGAAGAGGTTGCCGTCGTCCTCGTGTTCGGCGGCGAAGCGATTCAGCAGCGAGCCGATCTCGGGCTCCTGGCGGGCGATGAACTGGAACTCGTCGAGGACGATCATCGCCTGGCCCTCCTTCAACAGCTCCGAGAAGGCGGCGAAGACCGCGCGCCAGTTGGTCAGCGGCTGCTCGGAGAAAACGCGACTGCCGGTGAAGCGCGCCAGCTCGGCGGAGATGTCGTCGAGCTGGTCCTGGCGACTGCCCGAGCTCGCCTCGAAGTAGAACTGGCGGCAGCGCTCGCCGAAATGACGGAGCAGCCTGCTCTTGCCGATGCGCCGGCGCCCGTAGAGGACGAAGTACTCGGCTCGTTTCGAGGCCAGCCGCTCGCCGAGAGCAGCCAACTCGTCACTGCGGTTGTGGAAACTCATTTGTGCTGAAAAACTATAGCACAACTTAGTAAGTTATAGCTTAGTTTCTACGTACAGCGAGCTACTTGCGCCCGGCGCGCGCAGACTCGCTGCGGGCGACGCTGCGGATGGTGCGGGACATCGCCTTGTCGGTGGCTTCGGCCATCGCGATCTGGAAGATGCCCTGGAGCACGTCGGCGGCCAGCGGCCGGGTGCGATCGAGGGTTTCGCGCACTTTCGGCCAGTCGCCCTCGGGGCGGCCGGCTTCGTCGAAGGGCTTCCAGACCTGGTCGAGGAAGAGATCGGTGAAGAGCTGGGCGATGTCGTCGGCCTTGCGGCGCAGCTTCTCGGCGGTGGCGAGGATCGCGCCCGAGCTCATCCCGACCTCGGCCAGGGCCGTGGCAGCGTTGGTCATCCGCGGGCTGATCACCTCGACCTTGCCATCGGGCAGGGCGCGGATGACGCCGAGCTTTTCCCCCCGTTCGAGCATCTCGAGACCGCGGCCTTCTTCGATCTCCTTTTTCCACAGCTCGGCCAGCTCGGTCAGCTCGAAGATTTCCGTCGTCTCCTCTTCAAAGGGCGCGCGCAGCGAGCGGGTGAGGCTGTGGATCTCCTCGGCGGCGCCGTCGACGCTTTCGCCCATGCGCCGGATCGCCTCCAGGTTGAGGCCCTCGGCCTGCAGCTCGCGGGTCAGTTCGATCCGCGCCACGTGCTCCTCGTTGTAGTAGCCGGTGCGGCCGTGGACGACCGGCGGCGGTAGCAGCCCGCGGGTCTGGTGGGCGCGGATGTTGCGCACCGTCATCCCGGTCCGCTCGGCCAGCTCGCCGATCGTCATCTCGCCCTTGGGGGGGTTGCTCACCCCTTCATCGTAAGCGGGAACCGCTGCCCGTTCATCTTTTTCGATGGGTCCGAGCAGAGAAATGCGATCGCCTCGGCGAGGTCCTCGGCGGGGGTGAAGGTGGGGAAGTCCTCGCCGGGGCTCTCTTCGCGCATGCGCGGGGTGAGGATCGCGTCGACGACGATGATGTTGGCGGTTGCGGCGCTGCCTTCAAAGCCGTCGGCGTAGGCGAGCGTCCAGGCCTCGGCGGCGGCCTTGGCCGCGGCGTAGGCCGCGTTGGTGTTGGTCGGAGCCTGCGCCTGCTTGGAGGAGACGAGGACGAAGCGACCGTGCTCGCCGGCGAGCAGCGCGTCGTGAAAACCGCGCGTGGTGTGCTGGACGGTGCGCACCAGCGAGTCGTGCAGGACGTCCCAGTCCTCGAGCGAAGCCTCGTGCAAGGGCTCCCCCCCACGCCAGCCGCCGACCAGGTGCGCCAGCGCGTCGACCCGGCCGAAGCGCTCGAGCAGCGCCGCGCACCAGGCTCGCGTTGCGCCCTCGTCGAGCAGATCGACCGCTCGCCCGTCCCAGCGCTCGGCGGGCAGCGCCAGCCCCGCGGCGACCTCGTCGATCCGCCCCTGGTCCATGTCGGTCCCGGCGATCGTCGCGCCGGCGCTCGCGAGCCGCTCCGCAACCACGGGCCCGAGGCCACCGGCAACGCCGGCGATCGCGATTACGTGGTCATCGAGGTTGTTCATATGGGCGTCCAGGCTACCGCTGCGCCGCCGTGGCCGAGGCCGCGGAGCGGCCATCGTGCATCGCCAGGACGTAGACCCGGTCGGAAGGTTCCTCGTAGCGGTAGAGCAGAATCATCCAAGCCCACGGCCCAACGACAAACCGTGCCGGTGCCCACCGTTCCACCAACTCCGGACCGCCCAGCGGGAACGTCTCCAGCGTCCTCAGCGAGCGGGCGATCCGGGCCCAAGCGTCGGCGTTCCCTCGCCGCGGGCGGCCTGCGCCAAGCCCTCCTGCGTGCGCTCCCAAGCACCAGGGACCGCATCGAGGATCTCGGTGATGCGAGCGGCGTCCGGGTCTGCGTCATCAAGCGCCGTGGAAAGAAGCGACCGGGCGAGTGTCCCCTCCTGCACATGCGTGCGCTCGGCGAGCTTCGCGAGCTTGCCCGCGTGCTCATCGTCCAGGGTCACGTTGATGCGCTTTACAGAAGCGGCCATCGGGATCAGGGTACACGATTCAACACGGCACGTACAAATGAAATGGGGGAGACAGGATTCGAACCTGTGTAGGCAGAGCCAATGCGTTTACAGCGCATCTCCTTTAACCACTCGGACACTCCCCCGGGTACACGGCGCGGATTCTAAATGGATGCGGCGGATTAGCCCGGCGCCACGCCCAGCCGCTCCTTCATCTGCTCATTGAACGCCGTGAGGGCGGACATTGGGCGCATGAAGACGGTGAGCTCCGCGACGCGGCCGTCCTCGTCGAGCTCGAGGAAGTCGATGCCCTCGAGCTCGCGGTCGCCGACGTTGGCCTTGAAGCGCAGCGCGACCGAGCTGCCTTCGTGCAGCTCGTCTATATAAGTGAGGCCCTCGAGCGTGGCGGCGACGTGGGTGAGCACGGCGCTGACCATCTCGCGGCCCTCGAAGCCGCGGAAGAGGATCGGGCTGTGCAGGACGACGTCCTCGCGCAGCGTCTCGGTCAGCAGCTCGAGATCCTTCGCTTCAGCGGCGCGGCGGAAGGGGTGCGGCTCGGCCATGTCTCCACTCTACGGCGTGGCGAGTTATGCGTCTATATGCCGCAAAACTCGCCAGAGCCCCCTGTGCCTGAGATACTCGCCCCGTGCCAAGCGATCACACGCTCGCGCGCTTCTCCAACTCGCTCGGAGCGAGGGGCCTGCGCTGGGCGGGCAAGATGAACGTGCCGCTCTACCGGCTGAGCGGCGGGCGGGTCGGCGGCAAGGTCGGCAAGGCGCCGGTTCTGCTGCTCACCACCACGGGCCGCAAGTCGGGGCAGCAGCGCACCGCGCCGGTCGTCTACCTCGCCGACGGCGACAACGTGGTCGTGATCAACACCAACGCCGGCAACGCCAAGGTCCCGGCCTGGTCGCTCAACCTCAAGGCCAAGCCGGAGGGCGAGGTCGAGCTCGGGCGCAAGCGCTACCCGGTCCGCGCCCGCATCGCCGAGGGCGAGGAGCGCGAGCGGCTCTGGCGCGAGCACAACGAGCAGTACGCGGGCTTCGACGACTACCAGAACAAGCTCGACCGAGAGGCCTCGGTCATCGTGCTCGAGCCGCGCTAACTCGCCTCGCGCAGCATCTGCGCCTCGGGTAGGGCACTCAGCTTCTTCAGCGTGTTGGTCTCGATCTGGCGGATCCGCTCGCGGGTGACGCCGAACGTCTTCCCCACCTGCTCCAGCGTCAGCGGCTCGAGGCCGGAGAGCCCGTAGCGCAGCTCGATCACCTGGCGCTCGCGCTCGGGCAATGCGTCGAGCGCCCGCCGCACGCCCTCGCTCTGCAGGTGCTCGCTCGCCTCCTCGAAGGGCTGCGCCCTCTCATCGTCGGCGACGAAGTCGCCGAGCTCGGAGTCGTCCTCGTCGCCGACTGGCTTCTCCAGCGAGACTGGCAGCTGGGCGACGCGCAGGATGTCGCGCACTTCTTCGAGCGGCCAGCGCAGCTCGGCGGCGATCTCGAAGGGCTCGGGCTCGCGGCCCAGCGACTGCACCATCTGGCGCTCGACGTGGGTCACCCGGTTCAGCTTCTCGACCATGTGGACGGGAATGCGGATCGTCCGCGCCTTGTCGGCGATCGCCCGCGTCACCGCTTGGCGGATCCACCAGGTCGCGTAGGTGGAGAACTTGTAGCCGCGGCGGTAGTCGAACTTCTCGACCGCGCGGATCAGCCCCAGCGAGCCCTCCTGGATCAGGTCGAGGAAGCTCAGGCCCCGCCCCAGGTAACCCTTGGCGATCGAGACCACAAGCCGCAGGTTGGCCTCGACCATCTGCCGCTTGGCGACCATGTCGCCGCGCTCGATCCGCTTCGCCAGTTCGACCTCCTGCGCCGCGGTCAGCAGATCGACCTGGCCGATCGAGCGCAGGTAGAGGCGCAGCGAGTCGAGGCTCGGTTCGACGGTCAGGTCAAGGCCGACTTCTTTTTTCGCCGCAGCGCCGTTGCTCTCACCCGCCCGCGCTTCCTTGTAAGCGTCGACGCCCTCCTCGGCCAGCACTTCGACGCCCTGCTCGACCAGGTGGGCGTGCAGGCCGGCGATCTGCTCCTTGGTGACCTCGACCTCCTCGAGCGTGTTGGCAATCTGCTCGAAGGTCAGGTATCCGCGCTCGCGGCCCAGCGCGATAAGTCCACGCAGCTCCTCCGGCTCCGCAAACGGCTGTGAATTCGAGTCCTGATCCAGTCCCTGCGGGACCGTCTCCAACGGTTCGATCTCGCTGCCTCCGGTGCAACCCTGTTTCCCTGGCAGGGGGCCGACCCCAACGCTCCGGCCGTTGCCAAGTATAGGCAGAAGAAATCGGTTCGGTCAGGCCCGGCGCGCCCCGGCCGAGGCGCCCGGTCGCTTACGCTCCATGAGCCGTGGCCAGCCGCACGACGATCACACCCGCCCGCTCCGCGCCCGACGTGCAGGCCTCCGTGCCGGCCACGCAGGTCAGCCTCTCGCGCGTCGGCGTCACCGGGGTCGAGAAGGTGATCCGGGTCAAAGCCGACGGCGCCGAGAACCTCTACCACGCCAACTTCGAGTGCTTCGTCGACCTCGAGCCGCGCCAGGCCGGGGTCCACATGTCGCGCTTCGAGGAGAACGTCGGCGAGGCGATCGACGAAGTCGTCCTCGGCGAGGCCTTCCATGCCGAGGTCCTCGCCGCCCACATCGCCCAGCGCGTGCGCGAGACGCAGCACGGGCGCCGGGCCGAGGTCTCGGTCGAGGCGCGCTACCCGGAGACGGTGCAGACGCCGGCGACCGGCCACTCGACCCAGGAGATCTACGGCCTCTTCGGCACCGCCGTCGCCTCCGAGCGCGGCACCCGCACCCTCACCGGCGTCCAGGCGCAGGGCATGACCGCCTGCCCCTGCGCCCAGGAGATGGTCGCCGAGCTCGGCCGCGAAGGGCTTGCCGCCGCGGGCTTCGACGCCGAGCAGGTCGAGCGGGCGATTGAGGCCGTCCCCGTCGCCACCCATAACCAGCGCGGCATCGGCACCCTCTACGTTGGCTGCCCCGAGGGTGGCCGGGCCTGGATCGACGCGCCGGAGCTGCTGCGCATCGTCGAGGGCTCGATGAGCTCGGAGATCTACGAGCTGATGAAGCGCCCCGACGAGCTTGCCGTTGTGGCCAAGGCCCACGCCAACCCGCGCTTCGTCGAGGACTGCGTGCGGGAGATGATCCGCGCCGTGGTCGAGGGCTACCCCGACCTGCCCGCCGAGGCCTTCGTCATGGCCCGCCAGGAGAACCTGGAGACGATCCACCGCCACAACGTCGTCGCCGAGCGCTACGGCACCCTCGGCGACCTGCGCGGGGAGCTCGCCAGCGGCGAGCCCAGCGAGCGCCACCTGACGATGCGCGACTGGCTCGAGTCCCCGGGCGCCTAGCTCGGCCTCTCTCGCTCGGCTCCCCCGCGCTCGCGTGCCGGCACCGCCCGCCCAAAGGCCACTGCAACGTCTTGCGGCGCTGAGAGAACCGAAAAACGTTGCACCTCTTCAGGGCCGGACCACGCCGCAGTCCGTGCAACGCGCAGCGGCGTCAACGGAGCCGAAAAACGTTGCACCTCGCTTAGGGGGACAGGGAGCCGCGGACGAGGGCGAGGAATGGACCCGGGTTGGCCTGAAGCATCTTGTAGGTGGTGCGGTGGACTCGATAGCCGGCCGCTTCCAGGTCCACGGTCGACTGGTGGTCCTTCTCGAAGCCGATCGGGTCGCCGTGGAAGCCCCAGCTATCGGCCTCGACGATCAGGCGCTCCTTAGGCCAGTAGAAGTCGACTTTCTTGCCCTCGACGAGGACGTTCACCTGCGGCATCTTCAGTCCCTCTTCCCGGCAGAGGATCAGGAAGTCGACCTCGGACGTGGAAACAGCCTCGGCGAATCGTGGGTCCGCGCGTGCGGCAATGCGCTTCAGGCGCTTGATGCCCTTCCGGCCGCGGCCGAACTCGGTGAGCGCCTGCCATAGCCTCGGCCAGCGCAAGCGACGACTTCGATCGGCCTCGACGAGATCGTGCTCAAGCTGCCCCTCGTCCAAGCGCCCGGCGGTGTCGAGGAAGGTTCGCTCGATGGTCGTAACCGGGATGCCGTGCTCGGCGGTGACGTGCTCTGCGGGAAGCGATCTGGTCTGGTGAAGGCGGACGCCATGCGGTCGCCGATGTCCGGAGACGCGAGTCACCTCGATCGGCCTGCGCGATCCTCGTACCCCCCAGAGCTGGGCGGCGGTTCCGTGTGAAAGCACCGCGCCTGGACCGCAGGCGAGCGTCGCGGCCATCCATTCTCCGTAGAGCCCGATACGCCGGTGACCGAGTGCGAAGACGCCCCGATGCAGCGGAACAAGCTGGCCGTCCTTGATCCGACTCTTGATCTGACCTTCGGTTAGGCCAAGCGCGATCAGCTGGCGCCAAGCCACCACCCCGTGTTGCTTCTCCGCCAGCTTGCGAAGCATGAGAGTGGCCTCTCGCCGTGCAACGTTTTTCGGCTCCACGGAAGCTGCAAAACGTTGCACCTGCCCGGGGGCGGGCCGCGCCAAATCGGGTGCAACGTGTTGCGGCGCCGACCGAGCCGAAAGACGTTGCACCTCGGGCTGGATGACCTCCGCCGGGTGAGGGGGGCGGGCCTTGGGGCGGGTGGATTGGTGCATGGGGCGACTGTCCCAGGGGATGGCGCGCGGGTGGTGCGCTGGGTGTCGCCGGTTGCGCGTGGGCGTGAGACGCGAGGCGCGCGGTTGGCTCTTTGAGGCGCTCGGTGGGATATGGGATGCCGCTGACCGGTGGGACCCCGCGCATCGCGGTCGGCGGCCTGGCCCGGGGCCGCGACACCCGGGGTCGGAGCGGTTAGCTCGGCTTGGTGCCCTTTGCCACCGCGCGGGCTTCGCGCTCGGCCTCGATGCGGCGGCGGAGGCCGAAGAAGTAGTCGGCGCCGCTGATCAGGGTTGCGGCGACGGCTAGATAGACGAGGGCGTTGACCCAGGCCGGGGCCGGGTTGGCGGCGATCAGGGCGATCACGGCGGCGATCTGCAGCACCGTCTTGACCTTGCCGAGCCAGCTGGCGGAAATCACGATGCCGCGCTCGGCGGCGATCGCCCGCATCACGGTGACGGCGAACTCGCGGGCGATGATCACCATCGCCACCCATGCTTCGAGCCGGTTGAGCGAGACCAGCGAGACCAGCGCGGCGACAATCAGCAGCTTGTCGGCGATCGGGTCCATCAGCTTGCCGAAGGTGGTGACCGCGTCGCGCGAGCGGGCGAAGTAGCCGTCGAGCCCATCGGTGAGCGCGGCGAGGGCAAAGACCGCGGCGGCGAGCGCGTCGCCGTTCGGCGTCTCCCCCAAAAGCGCCACCACGACAACGGGCACGGCAAGAATCCGCAGCAGCGTCAGCGCATTGGGCAAATTAAGCGGAAACACCTCACTCCCTCTCCCCCTGGGGCCGATGGGCCGCAAACGTGTCCATATGTCACGTTTCAGGCCCGTCGGCCCCAGGGGCACTGGCGTCGCGGGCGGCGAAGTACTCCTCGCCCTCGATGCTGATGTGGGGGACCCAGCGCTCCATCCACCGGGGCATCCACCAGGCGCGTTTACCGAGCAGGACCATGATCGCGGGGACCAGCAGGCAGCGGACCAGGGTCGAGTCGATCGCGATTGCGACGGCGAGGCCGACGCCGAACTCCTTGACGATCGGGTTGCCGTTGAGGACGAAGCTGGTGAAGACGCAGACCATGATCGCCGCCGCCGAGGTGATCACGCGGCCGGTGTTGGCGAGGCCTTCGATCACCGCCTCCTTCTCGTCTTCGGTCTGGCGGTAGTGCTCGCGCATCTGGGTCAGCAGGAAGACCTCGTAATCCATCGAGAGGCCGAAGAGGATCGCGAACATCAGCAGCGGCACGAAGCTGACGATCGGGATCGGGTGGTCGAGGCCGATCAGCGAGGAGCCCCAGCCGAGCTGGAAGACGGCGGTGACGACGCCGTAGGCGGCCGCAACCGAGATCAGGTTCATCGCCGCCGCCTTGATCGGCACCAGCAGCGAGCGGAAGGCGAGCAACAAGACGATGAAGCTGAGCGCGACGACGATGCCGATCATCAGCGGCAGCTTGTCGCCGATCTGGGTCGCGAGGTCGATGTAGCCGGCGGTCTGGCCGCCGACGTAGGATTGGGTATTGGTCCCCTCCAGCGCCGCCGGGATCGTTTCGTCGCGCAGGTCTTCGACCAGGCTGACTGTCTCATCCGCCCAGGGCGCCGATTTGGAGATGACCGTGAAGACGGCCGCGGTGCCGACTTTGTCGAGGGTCGGTTTGGTGACCTCGGCGACATCGTGGGCATTCTTGATTTCCTGCCCCAGCAGCGGCAGTACCTGTTCCGCTTCTTCCGGGCTCTCAAATTCCGAGGCGATCAGCAGCGGGCCGTTGACGCCGGGGCCAAAGCCCTGGGTGAGGCCGTCGTAGGCCTGGCGCGCGGTCGTCGACTTGGGCAGGGCGCTGAGGTCGTTCTGGCCGAGCTCGAGTTGCAGCAGCGGGATCGCCAACACGATCAGGACCGCGAGGGCGGCGAGGGCGGAGCGCCAGGGGCGGTCGGCGACGCCGCGGGCCCAGCGCCGCCAGCCGTGCGGTTCGGCGTCGTCGGGGTGCGTTTTGCCGAACTGCACGCGCAGCGAGTTGATCCGCGGCCCCAGCGCCCCCAGCATCGCGGGCAGCAGCGTCGCCGCCGCGAGGACCGCGATCACCACCGCGATCCCGGCGGTGAAACCGAGCGTGCTGACCAGCGGGATGCCGGCGGCGGCGAGCGAGCAGAGCGCGATCACGACGGTGAAGCCGGCGAAGACGACGGCGCCGCCGGCGGTCGCCGTGGCGCGGGCGATCGACTCCCCCATCTCCATCCCGTCGGCGAGCTGCAGCTTGTGGCGGGTGACGATGAAGAGGGCGTAGTCGATGCCGACGCCGAGCCCGATCATCGTCGCCAGGGTCGAGGCGACGCTCGGCACCTGGATCACGTGCTCGAGCAGGCGGATGATCGAGAGCGAGCAGGCGAGGCCGAGGATCGCCGATGCGATCGGCAGCACCATCGCCGTCGCGGTGCCGAAGGCGAAAAGCAGGATCACGATCGCGGCGGCGATGCCGATCGCGTCGCTGGCGCCGGTGTCGGGCTTGGAGAGGGCCTGGCCGACGTAAGCACCGATCGAGACGTTGAGCCCGGCCGCTTCGGCGGGCTTGCCCGCGTCGAGCACGGCCAGCGCCTGGGCTTCGGTCAGTTCGCTGGGCCCGACGCCGAGGATCACGGGCGAGTAGGCGACCGAGCGGTCCTTGCTGAGGAAGTCTTTGCCCTGCGGAGTCAGCGGGTTGACGGCCGAGTTGACGTCGTGCAAGGCGTTCAGCCGCTTGACCGATTCGTCGATCGCGCCCTTGTACTTGGGCGCGGTCAACACTTCCCCGGCCTTGGCCTGGAAGACGAGCGGGTTGCTGCCGAAGGCCTGTTCGGGCAGGTTGTCTTCGAGCAGTTCCGTCGCCAGGGTCGAGCCGGTGCCCGGCAGGGTCAGGTTGTCGTTGGTCTTGCTCTCCCCCGCCTGCCCGGCAAGGATGAGCGCGACCGCGGCGACGATCCAGACCGCGATCGTCGGCCAGTGATGGCGCGAGCAGAAGCGGCCGATCGCGTAGAGGGGGCCGGTCACGCGCCCATCATCCCCCTTCGGCAGGCGGTACGGGCGCCGGCACGTCGCCGCTCTCGAACGCCTCCGGAACCGAGGCGGCAAGATCGGTCCCGAGCAGTCGGCGCAGGGCGGTGAGGTGCTGGGCGTGGCTCGCGGCCAGCGCGGCGACGAGCGCACGCGAGGCGGGCGTGTTCAGGGGGGGCGTCGCGCCGAGTGCCTCGGCGAGCGCCGCGTTCTCCTCTTCGTAGGCGAGCAGCAGCGCCTCTTGCCGATCCTTGGGAGCGGGCGGTTCGAGCTCACTCGCTTCCGCGTCGGTTTCGCCGCCGACCCCGCGGATCGCCTTGGTGATCGCGTCGAGGTGAGCCTGGTCTTGGCCGCTCAGCTGCCCGGCCACGGCGAGAGTGCCACCGCGGAGGAGACCCGACGCCCGCTCGTACGCTGCCACGGTCGTCAGCTCCTGCGAGAGGACCGTGTTGAGCACTTCGGCGTCGGCCGCCTTGTCGCTGTCAGTTGCCGCGCTGCTACCGCAACCGGAAACCCCAATCGCCAGGAAAAACAGAAAGGCAGCGGCGCGACCGAGGCCGCGCCGCTGACAGCTGATGGCAAATACTCGCTTCGAACCCATATCGGGCGCGAAGCATAAGAGGAGTTCTAGCCGCTTTTGCTCGAAATTACTAGACCTACTTCTTGGCCGCCTTCTTCGCGCGGCCTTTTTTGGCGCCCTTCGTGGACTTCGCTTTTGCGGACAGTCCCTCGAAATTCATCACGACCGTAGTCGCGGGAATGCCCTCCTCGCCAGACTTGGCAAGACGCTTAGCGCTGCCGGCGTGGATCTTGAGGATGCGATCAAGAGTTTCCGCCGCAAGCTCTACCGACTCATCCCATCCTTGCTCGTCAACAACGCCGGGGGTCCAGCTGAGATGGCGATCATCGCGCGCATCAAACGTGCCACCGGTGAGCGCACCAACGACATCGTCAATGATCATCTGGATACTCGAAGCGCTCACACCCGGCTTGACCGACTCCGGGAGAGACTGCCAATCGCTGTCGGTCAGGAAGGCCCTCGATGTCGCGCGGTAATAGTGCTCGACAGCACCGCGCCGCGGCTCGGTCTTGACCATTTCAATGCATTCGAAGTCCTTGAGGACTTTGACGTGGTAGCTGACCTGGCTTAGACCCTCCTCGAGCTCCTTCGAGAGTTCGTTGGGGCTGGCCATGCGCTCGTTGAGAATGGTCAGGATTTCAACTCGTAGCGGGTGCGCCAACGCCTTAACCAGGCGCTGATCGACGCCGGTTCCCTTCTTTTTCTTGTTCCTGGTCTTTGCAGCCAAAGCGACTCCTCATTTCGTTTTTGCAAGCTTGAACCACTCCATCATATTGGACGCAAAGCTGAAATGACAACAATAATGTTGGTATTTGCAGGCGTAAAATTTATTACTGGAACTTTTTCCAGCATTTGACCGGTCTAAAGCGTCGTACTGGATGGGTCGCGACCCCCAACCGCAAGAGCTGACGATTGCGAAGGGGGTGAGGCAGGGTGAAGATTTCCAAAACGGACGTCGTCGTGCCGTTGCTTTCGATCAACAAGACGCGCTAGCCGTGGGGCATGGTCAATGGACCGATCCTGTCTCTACGGGATCGGTCCATTGCGCCTGTCTTTTCGCTACTGGGCATGATTCAGCCACAGATGGGGAAAGACTCTCGGCAATCGGATTCCTCGCAGGCAGCGCGACTGCGCGACCTGGCCACGAAGGTTCAGGGCTGCCGTGCATGTTCACGCTTGGTCGAGTGGCGCGAGGCGTGCGCTGCCGACCCGCCGCGGCGGTACAAGGGCGAAAAATACTGGGCACGTCCGCTCAGTGGCTTTGGCGATCCAGAGGCGACCGTGGCGATTGTGGGCCTGGCGCCGGCAGCGCACGGCGCCAACCGGACCGGCCGCATGTTCACCGGTGATCGCTCCGGAGACTGGCTATTTGCGGCTCTGCATCGGGCCGGTTTTGCCAACCAGGCCGCGAGCACCAACCGAGGTGATGGGCTCGAGTTGATCGACGCCTACGTCACCGCGGTGGTGCGCTGCGCGCCGCCGGCGAACCGCCCCACCCCCGCAGAGCGAGATACCTGCCTCCCCTACCTCGAGCGTGAGCTCGAGTTGCTGACGAACTGCCAGACGATCGTGGCCCTGGGCGGCTTTGCCTGGGACGGATCGCTGCGCGCGCTCCGGCATCTCAGAGAAGACGTGCCGCGACCGAAGCCGCGCTTTGGCCACGCCGCGGAGGCTTCGATAGGGAGCTGGACCCTGATCGGCAGCTACCACCCGAGCCAGCAGAACACCTTCACCGGCAGGCTCACCGAGCCGATGCTGGACGCAGTCCTCACCCGAGCTCACAGACTTTCTCGGGGGTCTCCAGCTCGCTTTTGACGATTTGGATGGAAACCAAAGATAAACCGCTCCTTTCTGGCAAAACCCAACCTCAATACGAGGATTTGGGCATTATTTGAAACTAATTTGAGCAATAGGGAGGTCTCAAGCGTACCCATAGGAGGTGGGCAAACTCATGCAAAGACCCCGGCTCAAGCGCACCACGCAGCGAATGGAAACGCCAAATGGCGACGTTTACCTACTCCGCCCAAGTTCCGGCGCGGACATCCACATAGAGAAACCCGACAGGCAGGGACGGCGGCTGCTCGCCGCTCTCGACGGGACCCGGACCGAGGAGGAGCTGATCGAGGAGTTCGGCACCGAGGAGGTCGGCGACCTGCTCGCCCAGTTCCAGGAGCTGGGGGTGGTTGAGGACGCCGCCGATGACGACGCCATCCCGCCGGCCGTGGTCGAGCGGCTCGACCGCCAGCTGCGCTACTTCAGCGACATCACCACAGGGCCGACCGCGGCCGAGTGCCAGGAACGGCTGGCGAAGGCGCGGATCGCCGTGCTCGGCGTCGGCGGGCTCGGCGGCTGGGTGGCACTGAACCTGGCCTGCTGCGGGATTGGCGAGATGCTGCTGCTCGATTTCGACCGGGTCGAGTTGAGCAACCTCAACCGCCAGGTCCTCTACTCGGAGGCCGACATCGGTCGCTTCAAGGCCGAGGCGGCGGCCGAGCGGCTGGCCGGGTTCAACTCGACGATCAAGCTCGAGCCCCGCGTGCAAAAGCTCGACAGCGAAGCGGCGATCGCCGAGACGATCGCCGGCTACGACGTCGTGATCGACGCCTGCGACTGGCCCGCGCACGACATCGAGCGCTGGATCAACTCGGCCTGCTTCGCCGCTCGTATTCCCTTCATCGCGATGAGCCACTTCCCGCCGGTGGCGCGGGTCGGCCCTTTCTATGTGCCGGGCGTGACCGGCTGCTTCTCCTGCCAGGAGATCGCCTACCGGCGCACCTTCCCGCTCTACGACATCGCGGTTGGCCAGCAGCGCGGAAAAGGCTCCCCGGCCGCCACGCTCGGTCCGGCCTGCAGCATGATCGGCGGTCAGGTCGGCCTCGACATCATGCACTACGTCACCGGCCTCGCCAGGCCCTCGACCCTGGGCGTCGGGCACATGTATGACCTGCGCACGATGGCGGTCGAACGAGAGCCGGTCGTGCCGGATAAAAGTTGCCCGATATGCAGCGGAATGCAGCCCTCCTCCGACAAAGAGATGCACGAAACGGCGCCGCGATAGGAGCAAGGCGGCGGGCGTGGGGCACGCCCGCCGCCCCCTTTCGCTCTAGCGGGCCTTGCCGAGGGCGCGCCCGGCAATCGGAACGAAGAAGAGCGCCAGCCAGCAGTAGGTGGCGAGTTCGGGGCTGAAGAGGGCGATCAGGATCGAGAGCAGGAAGATCGCGGCAATCGCCAGCGCCGCGCGCTCTCCCGACCTCGCCTGATCGGCAGAGACCCGGCTCAGGCCGGCCCGCCTGGCGTCGGCGAAGAGCACGACGCCGGCGAGGATCACCCCGACCAGGTTGACCGCGTAGAGGATCACCGCGGCCTCGGCGCCGCCGTGGTCACCGAGGACCTGGCTGCTGAAGGGGATCAGCACGATCCAGGCGAGATAGAAGAGGTTGAGCACGATCAGGCGACCGTCGAAGCCGGTGACGTCGCCGAAGAAGCGGTGGTGGACGAGCCAGAAGCGACCGATCACGGCGAAGCTGATCGCGTAGGCGAAGAGGTCCTGGCGCTCGTTCAGCAGCGCTTTGCCGAGCTCGCCGTCGGAGACCTTGGGATCCACCCCCAGCTGCAGGACCAGCAGCGTGATCGCGATCGCGAAGACGCCGTCGCTGAAGGCGACGATGCGCGAGAACTCGATCTCGTTCTCCGCCCGCTGCTTGGCCGTCTGCAACCGCGACACGGCTCCATCATCCAGGCCGGCCGCGACGGAACCCGGTAAAAGCCGCTGAGATCCGGGCTGACGGCCGCTGGCCTCCGCTACCCCCCACGCCGCCCGAGCCAAACGCCGAGAGCCCGCACCGGCCTTTGGTGACTTGCCCAGTTCGAGCTAAAGCCAGAGACCACTGATGGGGGCGGCACGGTTGTCGAGGTTGATGACCTCAGCCGGCTGCTCGCTCTTGGCAATCTCGCCTGTCAGCGTGCTCTTCCCCACCTGACGCGCAGATTGGGAAACGCGTCCCATGAAATATGGGAAGTACAAGCATGAAAAAGGGGAGAGTGATGCATGCAAAATGGGATAGAGGGAGGGATTCTGAGATGAAGTGCAACCCGCCAGGGTCGGCCTGTAAAATCAGCGACGGAGGTAGCCCGAGATCCGCATCAGAAGTCGGTTTCGGACTCCTGCGCCGACGTAGCTCAGCTGGTAGAGCACTTCACTCGTAATGAAGGGGTCCCCGGTTCAAATCCGGGCGTCGGCTCTGGCCCATGTGGGGCGTGGCGGTCAGGTGGGTGGATCGCGACTGTCAGGAAGCTCGCCATGAGCCGCTTCGAGATCTGCCAGGTCGACTGGTCGCGCTCGCGGCCTGCGATGCGCTTCAGCGCGACCAGATCGGCAAGCGAGCAGATTGGGGCCTCCACCCCATCTACGCGACGAGTCTCGGCGCGAGCCAGGAGATCCGAGAAGCCCACATTCGCGACATTCTCGGCCAGCAGGTCGAGATCGCCGCGTCAGGACGTAGCGGACACCGGCACCATTGAGGTCGTCCAGAATTCGGCCGAAGCCCGTCACTGACCTGCTGCGAGCGCCGGCGCCTGCACGCTCAGCGCGATGCCCTCGGCTGCGAGACGCCGGGGTGATCGAATCCCCCGGCCGGGGCCGCAAGCAGTGGCGCCGGCTTCTACCGCACCAGCGGTGACTGGAGGCTGAGAAGCGCAGCGCTGACTGAACCGTTTACCACCGTATGCGTGGGTCAATCGACCACTCGACTCGGAGCGACGCGATCGAGCTCGGCCAGGTCGGCCTCGCTCGGTTGCCAGGCGAGCGCGGCGACGTTGGCGGCGATCTGCTCGGGCTTGGTGGCGCCGGCGATCACGGAGGCGACGGCGGGCTGGGCGGCGAGGCCGGCGATCGCGACGTCGAGGATGCCGACTCCGCGGGCGGCGGCGAAGACTTCCAGGGACTCGACCAGGTCGAACTGCTCGTCGCTGCCGGCCTGCTCGCGTGAGGAGAGGCGGCTGCCCTCGGGGCCGGACTCGCCGCGGCGGTACTTGCCGGTGAGCAGGCCACTCGCGAGCGGGAAGAAGGGCAGGATCGAGACGCCGAGGCGCTCGCAGGCCGGCGCGACCTCGGCCTCGATCTCGCGCTCGAGCAGGCTGTACTGGTTCTGCAGGGTGACGAAGCGGGCCCCGCCGCGCTCGCGCGCGATCCGGTCGGCCTCTTCCAGTTCGGCGGCGCTGAAGTTGGAGCAGCCGATCGCGCCGACGAGGCCCTCGCGCATCAGCTCGTCGAGCGCGCCGAGGGTCTCCTCGATCGGAGTCACCCCGTCGGGGCGGTGGTACTGGTAGAGGTCGATCTTCTCCACCCGCAGTCGCTTCAGCGAGCCCTCGATCGCCCAGCGGATGTGCTCGCGCGAGCCGCCGGGGGCATTGGGAGAACCCTCGCCGCTCGTATCCCAGCCGAACTTGGTCGCCAGCACGTAATCGTCGCGGCGCCCTTCCAGGGCCTCGCCCATCAGGCTCTCGCTCCCGCCGTTGCCGTAGACGTCCGCGGTGTCGAACAGGGTGATCCCAGCCTCCAGCGCGGCGTTGAGAACCTCCGCAGTGCCGTCGAGGTCGAGCCTTTTGCCGAAGTTGTTGCAGCCGAGGCCGACCACCGAGACCTCGAGCTCGGAGTCACCGAGGCGGCGTTGCGGCAGCTCGGTCATCGCTCTCGCGGAACGTAGTTGGACATTGCAATCAGCCTAGCCGCGTCGCGGATGAGACGCTTCTTGTCCCTCCGGCATGGACGGTGCCCGGGCGGGCACCGTCCATGCGAGATTGCAATCGTCCTAGGCAGCTAGCCTGTGACCGCCCAAGTTCCCCAGCCGAGCACTCCGGGACCACCGGTGTCTCCGGCCCAAACCAAGCCACCGTTCTTGGAGGTGGCAATTTCCACTTCCCCGTTGCTCGATGGCCTAACTCCAAAGACCACCAGGCCAGATCCGGTGTATTCAGCGGTAAATATGCACAGATAGCCCGGGTCAGCCTCTGGATTTTCCGGCCCCGGAGGCGGTTCGACACCGTCATCGCAAACCGCAGGCGGTGTGACTTCTTTTTTGACCGCGATGGTATGTGCTTCATCCAGCGGCGCCGCCAGCGGAACCGCCAGGGAAAGAGGCGAGAATCCTTCGCCCCCGGCATTGGTTTCCAAGAACCACGAACCAGTCTCGGTCGCCCCGCCAGGCAAGGTACCGTCAGGAGTCCACGGTGAGCCACCTTTCCCGTTGCAGACAAAGGCCGGACTTCCCGACGACGTTACTTCAACACCTCCGGACCCTTCGCATGGTTCACCAACGGGTTCTTCCGTCGGACCAAAGGACGAACCTTTAGCGCTGATGCCGTCTGTGCCCGGGCCACCCGGTGCACCCGTCGCACCCACGGGGCCTTGCGGTCCTACCAAGCCCTGCGGCCCGGCTGGACCGGCAGGTCCTCGCTTGCCAGGCTTGCCACGCTTGCCCTGCTTGCTTTGCTTACCGGAAGCAGAGGCAAGGTCATTGCCAGGCCCAGAGGCAGCATAGGCCCCCCCAAGCATGGCAAAGACAAGGGCAATCACAGATATGATTCCCGGAATTCCAAATCTAGTCCGAAACGATGCAAACATTTAAACTGACTCCTCCCGTTTTTGTGGTCCCACATCTAAGGTGACGGCGTCTTCGCCGCCCTACTGCCTCTGCTTCTCTCTTTCTTCCTACAGGGCGCTCTAAGCGCTGGATGAAGTGTGTGTGCCCGACCGTTTTGAGCCACCATTTTTGCCACTACACTGCGCTTCCTCGCGCAAAGATCGGTGGAGTTGACCAGGAGGCCCCTTTTCCTCCCGCGAAGCTGAAGATGGCTCTGCTCACGGGGGCGTCGGGAACGAAGTCAAAGCTGTTGCGGATTCCGCCATTGATCGAGTCCACCCGACCAGCCACCTCAACCCTGACAGGCAGAGATGGTGGGCCTTCCAGAACCGCCACGAGGTCAGGAAGAGGGTGGCTGGAAGAGCGCAGATATATCGGCCCGGAAAGGATCTCGTCGAAGAGGGGCGATTTGGCCCGAACCCGCCCGTAGATTGATCCCCGCGGACAGGACCGTGCGGCGAATTGGATCCGGGTACAAACCGTCCTGATATGGCCTTGGTCCAGAAACTCCGAATGCGGCAGGGCGACCGAGACGGCGGCCGCGTTTGCGTCGCCCGGCCTCGGTGCATACACGGCTCTCAGGCGGGGGTGGCCGCCCCGATGGGTTGATCCCGAGAGGCGGAGAGAGAGTCTTGGGTGGAAGCGCAAAGAGGGGCACTCCGATGCCTGAAAGCGCTGCCGGAGATCGACCGCCACATCGTCGCCGAGCGAAAACAGGTCACCTCCCGCTCCCATGAGCCGCGCATCGATCTGCTTTACGGCGCAGCTGGTTGGGTTTAGGACCACCCCTTTGCGATCAAGGTTAATCCGAACATCGCGGATTCGCACCGGGATCCCCTGGTAGATCTGGGGAAAGGGATCAGAAGCGGCCGAGACTCGTGTGGTTACAGGATTGACGCTGACCGAGGTACGCACGGCAATCACGCCGAGATCAAACGGGCCGACGACCACGGGCGTGATCGCCACGATGCTCAAAGGCGCGCCCCTATAGGGACCCGCAAGATAGATCTTTCCAGGCACATAGGTGAGCGGCACCCCAACACCTGCACCCACCTCGGACGTACCTATCTCCGAAGACGCCGGGCAGGAAGGGTACGCCAGCTCGAGGGCGCCCTGTCCGGCTCCAGTTCTGGCAATCGCCGCGGCGATTGCGCCATCCGAGCAGCGCCCCAGGCCAGCCAACTTGCCGGTCAACCCTTCAGCCATGGCCACCGCCAGCTGGCTCAACTCCTGGTCGTCATCAGAACGGGTTACCCGCGCGGTCAGGGGCGAATAGGACCCAGCCACATTGTTTAGCGTGCCGGCCTGAAACAGCGGGGCAAACGGCCTCTGCGAGAGGTCGCTGACGCAAGGCGATCCGTCGGACTTTTCCCTCACGTCATACGTGCTTCTGACGCTGCGCGGAGTCGTCGGGTCGTGCCACGAGAACAGCTCAGCCGTGATCGTCTTGGCGCCACAGGTCGACGGCTCGACGAGGCCGGCGCGGTCGCCGCCCTTCAGGGTGAGTTCCATATCTGAAACTGGGAACTGCGGAAGGTCGTCAAACGTTGTGGTGATCCGCCCCGTATGAGAATCAAGGTCAACACGGCCGGGGAGCTTCACCACAATGCCGCGCTCCGGATCTTCGATAACAAAATAGAGTGCAAGAAGCGAAGAGAAGGGGTTTCTTGCCTGTTCTGCAACGTAGATATGGCCCGTAAGCGGGGCGTTGACAGGGAAGATTGGCGTATGAATAGTCAGCGTTCCGTATTGCGAGCTGGGCGGGCACTTGACTGGCGCATTTGTTCCAAGGCCGATCTCAGCCAAAGAGCAGCTCCCCAAGCCCTGAACTGCGGACGGTGAGAGGGTCATTCCGTCGGGCAAGGTCACCACCGCCTTCTTGATTGGCGGCGTCGCTATTGCCTTGACGAACTCATTCTGCGCGTAGAGTTCCGCGGCATCGTCCACTTCATCGTTTCGCTGCGGAACCGTCAGCTGTACCCTGAGGCCGGTCGGGGCGCCGGCGTGCCGGTCGGTCGGCTGGATCGCTATATCGGGTTCGAAGCGGAATCGCTTATCACCGCATCCGGTGACATTGAGTGGGGCTTCCCCTGCGACGCTTGGACTGAAGCTCCCCGGAGCACCATAGGAGTCGATGCTTATCTTGGTGGCTCCGTTTTCGAAACCGCAGTCCATGGGATTGGTGAGAAAGGGTCGGATTGGCGCTGAGCCCCACGATGCCCCGAGCACCGAGCCGTCATCCTGAGCCTTTGCATACCAGCGATATTTGTCATGAGCGGGATCGCCCGGCACCCCCCACAGCGTCACCTGCGCGCCTCGCGCCTGAACTATGCTGGAGATGTTCGGCGTGATCGACTTAATCGCGTAGTCGTTCGCGGCATCCGGAATGCCGTAGATGTGGCCCTGGACCAAGCCACCAGCGTTGAATGCAATGTCGGCGGGGTAGCCCTTGGGAGGTTTGAGGTTGTATAGCGGTACGCGATTGGCCAACACCCACGAACCTGAGATGGCTACCGCCCCGCCTCCTCCGTAGTTCGAGTTTCCGTCGTTTGAGAAGACGGTGAGGTATCCGACCTGGGTATCGACCGGACAGGCGGTACTGTTGTTGAGGGCACCCTTTTCGGCGAAGTCGACCGGGTCGCACTTCGGAATGGCCTCCGGGTTCGCGACCATCCCGCGTGGCAAGGTAGCTTCGGCAGTCTTGATCTGGCCAGTAGAGGTGATGTAACGGGTCCCGTCGCCCCCGGTCTGACTATTCACCCCGCTCTTCGCTGTTAGGTCGAATGCTACCCGCAGCTCAAATGGATGATCGGACGCCTGACGGGTTACAGCATCGCCGGGAAAGGGAGCGCTGAAATTGTCGGCGAGGAAGCTGCCGGGCACAATGCCGAATGGAGCCGGAGTCGAGCCAAAGGAGATCTGATCTTGATCGGTGCTCAGGCCAAGGGCGCCACCCCCTGACACGGTCGCGAGATTACTGTCCATGCCAACCGCGTTCTTGGGCACCGAGACATCGATAAAAATCGGGGCAAGGTAGCCATCGGGGAGCGGCGAGAAGTGATTGGACGTACTGAGTTTCGGACCTGCCGGGGGGGCCTCGGATGGCACCATCGCCGCCGGCAGGACGCATTTCACTTCTCCAGTGCCAACACCGAGGCAACCTTTGCTCTGAATCTGCGGGTCGGGCCAATGCACCGCCGTCGCTGTGACATTGCCCGGAAGGTCGTCAGTGACGACCAGGTCTTCGGCTCCGCTGCTTTCGCCGATGTTTTGCACCCTGATCACCACCTGCCCCTCGGCGGTATCGGTTTTGGTGTCGCCTGGGGCAAGATTGGTTGGCCCCCAAGTCGCATGAACGGCGTAGGCCGGCCCGCCCGCTGCCCGTGCCCCGGCCGGGCCGAGCGCCGCGGTCAATAGACAGACGGCAAGCAGGGGGAGAATCCGTCGCCTCATCGCTTGTTCCCCTTTTTGAGGTGATCCGCCCGTCTGTGGTGTTGGCGGCTGGCGTGCTTGCGGGTCTTGCAGCGCCCCTTCCGGCGAACTCTGCCGTGACGGCACGGACTCTTCCGCCGCCTTTTGAGATTTCCCCTGCCTTCATAAACAGCGCTGCTCGGGGTCGCAGCGGCTGGGGCGGGGAGCAGCGGACCTTGGCATGAATCCCCCTCGCAGCTTTCCGTGCCGGCGGGTGCTTCGAATCCGCCGCCCACTCTGGCGTCGTACAAGTTCAGGACGCCGTCACGCTCGAAGCCGGTGAGTCGACCTTCTGGCGGCACAAGACCAAAGAGAATGTTGGAGCCATCCTGGTCAATCGCCCATACCCACGGAGCAGACGCGCCTTCCTGAAAATCAGAGACGCCGTCCGTGAGCAAATGAAGCAGTCCGGCTCGCCATTCGTAGAGATCGGTGTCTTGGTTTACGTCTTCCTCTACCAGCGCTTCCTTCGTTGGAAATGCAGCGGTAGTGCCATCACCAGAGATCCTGACATCTGGAGTAATAGAAAGTCTCGCCACACCAAAACTATGGGTGGTCGTACCACCCGGCCTGCAGGAAACGCATTCCAGGCTTTCTTCCTCCGCTTCATACCGATACAGCTCTCTGCAGGACCCGACTTCGCCCTGAGCCGGCAAGGCACACTGCGGAACCATCTCGTCGGCGGTCAGCATCGGGCCGGAGAGATCGCTAAAGAGCAGGTCAGAACCGTCGCCTGATGCCTCCGCGCCTTCCCTGAGCACATCTTCCCCGGTCGTGGTGACGTAGTGCAAGACGCCGTCCTTGAGGAGGTAGAGATTCAGGCCCCCGGCCTTGCCCGCCTCTGCCGAAAGCTTCGACGTCGAATAGAAGTAGACACCCGACAGATCCGATGAGAGCAGGACGCTATTCCCGCCCCCGCCGAACGCGGCCACGTGAGCAGAGCCGGCGCTGATCCCGGGGCCCTGCACCGCGCAAGTGAGGCAAAGGGATTCTCCTGCCGAGCCAGCCGCTTCATCCCATTCGTACAGGTCCACGCTGTCGGCGTCCGCATCATCGGAAGCGAGCGAGGTCCGGGTAACGAAATACGCCCTACGACCGTCACCCAGCGTGGCGAGGAATTCGGGTGAACCCGGATCGATGAGAGTCGTCTGGCTTAGATGCCGGTTGCGAACATAGAGTTGCCACTCCCCGCCGCAGCTACCACCACCTGCTTCGCCATCATTTGGCCGGGCGCGGAAAAAGACACGCGAGCCGTCGTCAGTGGCCACCCAGTGATTGCCGGGTTGGGCCACGCCACCGCCCGCGAGCCCCTTGAAGCCACCCCCAGTCGCAACATCAAGACCACATTCCGAGGGATCGCCATCCGGCATCACGCTCACTACGTCGCCGCCGACTCCCGGCGGTCCCACCCGGGCTGAGCCAATGTCTTCCAGCTGTTCGTTTTCAGCGTTCAAGGCAAAGACGTGTTGGCCATCGTTACCAATGTCAACAGCTTCTTCGGTGCCGGTATTGGGCGCTTCCACCCCGTATGACTTCAACACGTCCTGTTCAGATCCACATACCCTCGCCGCCGTCTCGGGTGCCGGACGCGAGAGCTTCGTCGGGTATCGGACGGAAAAGAGCGAGCAGCGAAAGTCTGGCGTCGTAGCCAACAGAAGATAGGCAAGTTCCCCTTCACCAAACTGCTGAGCAGCGGGAGGGGCAATACTTCGCGATTGCCAACCTCCATCGGTGCGGCTCGCCAGAAAGGTTGCTTCGGTTCCGCTCGTCCCTTTGGGAGCACCGGCCAACACTGACCAGAGCGCATCTTCGCCATCCGCGGCAAGTGGCGACCTGTTGTAAACATTGATTCCCGGACCGTTGGCGCTAACGTTCTGGTTTCCCTTATCCGGCTCGTTCACCAGCTCAATCCCACGACACGAGCCGAGGTACCTTGCCGTGTGCTGTGCGGTCCTCTCGCTCTGGTTGCTACAGCTCGGAGGATCTACAGCTTCAACTTCTTCTCGGCTACGCGTCGTGAAGGTCTTTTCGTCGCCCAGTGACGAGGCCGGGCCAGCGGCGTTTTCGATCAAGCCGAGCCGGTACCGGTACGTGCTCGATGGACTCAGGCCATCCAGCCGATCGGCGACCACTACGGGATCCCTGGCATCAACCGCCGAGTCGCGAATCGGCAGGGAGGTCCAGGCCACGCCATCCTCGCTCCATTCGAAACGGTATTTGAAGCCCGCTTCGCCATTGGGATTTACCCGCGCATTCACTTCCGCGGTGGTGTCAGTGCGCCGCGCGACAAAAGCAGCGCCTGCTTCGGTTGGAGGAATTGCGTCGGTACTGAACTCCAGGTCTTCGTAGGCTCGACCACCTGGATTGTCAACCACCGCACGCAGGCAATAGAACTGGGCCGGCTCGAGGCCGGCCAGGTCGGCGGTGAATGGAACAGGTTGGACTTCTTCTGCCGGAACCGTTCCTTCCTCGACCAGGTTGAAGTCATCATCGCCAAGCGCGTCGCATTCCGACGGCGTTCCGCCGAGGAGTGGCTTGCGTAGGAGCCTCCAGCTCGTTTCCTCTTCCTTCGTATCGACAACACAAAGAAGATGCGCGGATTGGATGGCAATCGAGGAAACCGCACAGTTGGAGAGTTCCGGAGCAGGCGGCACCAGGGTGACAGCCGTGTCGGCGTTTGAGTAAGAGCTCAATCGATTCATGCCGGCTTCGGCGTTGGTGCCGACCAACCGAACCTGATAGGTGGTGTTGGAGCGAAGCTGCTTACCTTTGTAGTGGGAAAGGCTAAGCGAGAGGGAATGCGGACTCGCATCGCTTGGAGCGACGGTGTCCTCGGATGAGGATTCAGCGTCGGCCCAGGTGGCTCCCGCACCTTCCTTCCATTCAAAGTGGTACGCATTCGAGAGATTCAGTGGATTGATCGTGCAGTTGGCCGTGAGCGAGTGGAGTCCGACAGGCGAGCTCGTCTGACAGCTCACGTCCGGAGCGGTTCCACTGGTAACTGGGCCAAAGACCTTGACGGCGGCCGATGCTCGATCCGAGACGTACACCCGGTCGCTTGAGGGCTCGTAGGCGATGCCGGAGGCATTGCCGATCAGATCCAAGCCAAACGGGCTGCCTGCAACGGAGGTTCCAAAGCATTTGGGGAGGCTGCATGGTTCGTGCTCAGCAAAGCTCATTGGGCCGGCGGCAAAGACGTGCCCATCGTCTTTGGACTGATCGATTGCGACGCCGGCACGAAAGCCATCACCCGCACTTGAGTCATATTTCCCGTCGACATACCTGTCGAGGCCAGAGGGAAGTTCCGGGGCCAGCCCTGCATAGATCGCTTTCCCGCTGTGATCGACGGCAAGTCGGCAGGCGCGCTTGGTTCCGTGCGTTAGTTCAATCGAGCCAAGCGCTTCGGGTGGCGTGTGCGGTGGACTGCCGCCAGGTGGCTCGCTGGCGAACTCGATAATCGTGAAGCGCCACGGTTCTCCTGCGTAGGCATCGCCGACAAAGAGGTGCCCGTCGCTATCAACTGCCATCCCGCATTGGTTCAACGGCGGACTAGACGACGGACCACCGGCCAGTGACCATAGATACGAGCCGTCGGCCGCGAACGCGTGGATGGGAGCGGTTTCCTCCCCGACATAGAAGCGCCCCTGTTCGCCTTCTCCGAGGTTGCCCGAACCTTTCGAGTTGTCTACGGCGACACTGGTCAGAAACGAGGTGCTGGTGAAGAATCCTTTGGCGCCAAAGGGGGCCCCCGAGTCAAGCCCGGTTAAGGCAGGACTCACCCGCCGCCGCCCCTTGGGAAAACGGGACAGCGGTGCCGGCCAGATCAAACCGACAGACGACCCTTTCGTGGTCGAATGACCCGGGACCCAGGTCATCGCCGGCACCATTGAGCACGTACAGGAGTCCTTCTTCGTCAATGGCCACGGAGAGGGGCGCTGTGAGTTCCCCCAGCGACGAGGAACTCCCGTCAATGCCGAAGAGAAGAGGCCGCTGATCACTTACCGCGACGGCGGCGGCCCTGGAGCACCAGATACCAGACCCCATAAGCAGGATGACCACAAATAGCGCGACGGGAACAGAACGGCTCGGCGCAGGTGGCGTCGATCTCAAGCTTCCCCTTGGCCCTTGCAACATGAATCGCTCCTCACCTTCCGCCGTACCCATCGGCGTGAATCTCCCCGCGTAGAGCGGTTCCCTGAGCTCGCCAGACTAGTAAAACAGCTAAGTCTTGTCAAGGAACGTCTGCGGTCGCAGGGACGGCGTTCTGCCGGCGCCGGCAAGCAATGAGGGCCGCGCTAGGCGACCCTCATTGCTCACTAACAATTTACTAAGGCTTATCGACCAGGTACAGAGGGGTGACGTGTTCCCCAGCTTTGGGATCTAATGTCAATAAGTAGGACGCGTCCCAGAAACCTTCGGTCGCGAAGAGCGAGCAAAGGCCAGGATTGGCCAGAGTTAGTGGGATTTTCGTCGCCACCAGAGTGTCGCCCGCAACTTTAAGTAATACCGGTTTTGCGGTCGCTTCGAATTTGCATTTCACGCCGAATGGACAGCCTTCGATGAGTGCACCCGGGTTGTTCGCGGCAGAGGTGAACAGGGCGTGTAATTCGGTTGCGTTGGCTTCGACCCCGTAGTTGAGGTTGACAGCGTGGGCTTTCGTACACGGGCCTTCACAGCTTGTGAATAACAGCTTTGTGACCGTGCCCAGGACCGGGAGATTACCGCCTGTTCGAGTGATTTCGCCTAACGTTTCCGATTTACAGGTGAGGAGTTCTTCCCCACCGTTGCCTAACAGTTTGGCTCCAACGGCTAAGCCTGCAATCTTGGAATTGACCACCGCACGGGCGCCTGTCGGACATTCGTTGAGCTCGCCAGACGTTTTCCTCACACAGGGTGTCAGCTGAGGCCGCACTGGCGGCAAACGCCATGGCCGCCAAGGCTGTGATGGCGGCGAGGCCAAGCATCTTGATGAGTCTCACTGGATCTCCTTTTTCCGACCGGTATTTCACCGGATTGAGTTGCGGTTATTTTTGAACTGCGCTCCCCATGCGCCGGAACAGCCCACGCTAACTGTGCCCTGCCACCGCCGTATGGCCAGCGCGGGGTACCTATACCACGAGGGTACCCAAGTAGTCAAGAGTTGCTTAGTATTGCTAGACTCCCGTTACGAGTAGGCCACTTTGGCTTGGATAGCCGGCTCCTGGGCACTCTGGTCGCCTAGGTTGGGAGCGATTCAGAACCGTGGAGACGATTTCCGGAAAGATTTGGGCGTTTGGCGCGCTGGTCGCGGTGGCCGGGCTGCTCATCTGCGGATGCGGCGAGGGAGGCGGCGCGGCAACGGCAGCGATCACGCCGGCACAGTTCGTCGAAAAGGCCAGCGCTGCCTGCGTGAAATTCCACGGGGAAGCGAGGGATGAGTTCTTTGCCTATTTGAAGAGCAGTGGCGGCGAACCGAAAAATCCGGATGCGCGAGCTGCGTACCAGGCGGATCTCAGCAGGAAATTCGTGATTGGAGTCAAGCGGCGCGAGCTCGATGAGTTCCGCGCGCTGGGAACGCCCACCAACGACGGCGGGAAAGCCCGGGCGCTGATTGCCGCCTTTGAAGAGGGCATAAGAAAAGCTGAAGAGAACCCCGCGCGGACGGCCCAGGACAGCACTGAATCGCTCGGAGACGCCGAAAAGCTGGCGGAGCAATACGGTCTCAGCGGCTGCTAGAGGAGGCGCTGAGGGTCCCACTCGATTTTCTGACGTAGGTTGAGGCAGGCTGTACTGCTCTGCAGGGCGCCGAAGCCGACCTGGCGGCGACCGCGGTCGGGCCGGCTCGATGTCGCTGCGGCGGCTCTCGGTCGGCGAGCGATCGGCGAAGGCGGCGCTGGCGTAAACGTCGTAGGGCTTAGCCGGATCGAGCTCGATCGGCAGCTGGGCCCGCCCGGAGGGCGCCTCGACCTCGACCGTCCGCGTCCGCGGCGGCACGCCTTTTTCGTCGGGAGAGTTGAGCGTCACCACGAGGCCGCGCAGATCGGCGCCCTCGGCCCCTTGGACTTCGTAGTCGACCGCGAGGCCGCCATCGGAGCGGGTCGCCCTGACCTTGGCCATGCGCGGGATCGCCGCCGGCTCGATGCCCTCGGCCGGGGGGCGCGTCGTGACCAGGTCGGGCGCCAGCAAGTGGGGCTGGTGCCACTGCTTGTGCATCGCCGGACCGACCGGGCTGTCGGAATCGAAGGGCGGGTGAACGGAGAGAAAGGGCAGGTGAATCGTCGCCGGCTTGGTGTCGCCCCAGTGCCCGGGCCAGTCCAGCCATCAGCGACATAGACCACCGGCCGCTCGCCTCCGGGAAGTCGCTCGACCTGGCTCCAGTGGCGCACGCCGGCGTGCTTGTGCTGAGCGTAGACGGCGTAGTCGGGCACGTCGCCCTCGCCGAGGCGCAACTGGATCATCTCCCAATCGCCCTCGTGGCGGCCCGCGCCGATGACGCTGCCGACCAGGTTGAAGTCGTTGTAGAAGTAGAAGAACCAGTACTGCAGCCACTTTTCCTTGCGCGCCTCATCCTCGGCAAAGCGGCCGAAGATCCGGTTGGCGTACTTGGGACGCTGGTGCAGCAGGGCCGATGCCGCGGCGTAGTCCTTGCGGGTATCGCCGATCAGGTCGCCCTCGACGGCGGTCTTCCCATCGGGGTAGGCCGCGCCGAGGAAATCGAGTGAGAGCTGTGGCGTGCCGTCGTGCGGCTTGGCCTCGGCGAGCACCTCGTTGTCGCGCTGCAGGCGGTTGGCCTCGTAGTCGGTCCACTCCGCCGGCGAGTCGGCGAAGTAGCACTCGTGCGAGTCGTACTTGAGGTAGGGCAGATGTCGTTGGAGCAGGCCGTCGCGGTCGGGGCTCACCGCGGCAGCTCTTCCTCTTCGTGGACGTTGCCTTCGTCATCGACGTGGTGGACCTCGATGCTCCCGGGCTTGAGGTCGAGCACCGCGAAGCCGTGCTTGGCCCAGTGTTCGCCGTCCTCGCTGGTGCGGTGCTCCTCGAAGCGCCAGTCGACGTAGTCGGGCTGAACGGGCGGCGGCAATTCGGCGATTTCCGGCACGGCGCCATGACCGATCGCCCGCGCTGCCCGCACGCCCTTGTACGGGTGGTAGGCGACGCAGTCGTGCTCGTGGCCCCAGAACCAGACGTCCACCCCGTGCTCGTCGAGGGTCGGCTTCAGCGCCTCTTCGATCTTTTCGCCGACGTCTTGGTCGTCGTCATTGGCGGTGAAGAGCTGGTGGTGGGAGAGCAGCAGCAGCTTGCGATCCGGGTCGGCGGCGGCTTCGGCAACGTGCCTGGCCTGGCTGCCGTACAGATGCCCCTGCGCCCAGCCGAAGGGGAGCTCGTCGTTCCAGGCCGTGTCGAGACCGATCACGTTCCAGTCCTTGGACTGCAGCGAGAACCAGCTCGTGGACGCGCCGTTGGCGGCGCGCTGGCGATGGAAGCGGGGGTCGGTAAGCATGACGTCGAAGTAGCCGCGGCCACCCGAGTACATGTCGTGGTTGCCGTTCAGCGCCCAGGAGGAGATGGCGCCCTTGTCCCCTGCATCAACCGGCCACGGCTTGAGAATGTTGTCGCGCACCTCCTGCTCGAGCCCGGAGTAGTAGGTGTCACCGAGGTTGATCACATGGACCGCGCGGTCGGTCTCGTGAATCCAAGGCCGCATCGCCGCCGCAACGGCCTCGGCTTCTTCGAGCCCGGTGCCCCAATCGCTGACCAGGACCAACCGCGAGGCGTCGCCGATCTTGGTCACGGCGGGCTCGTCGCAGAACGGGTGACGGTCGTGAAACAGCCGCCAGAGCAGTGAGAGGGCGATCTCGACCACCCAGCCGATGTCCTCCTGGGTGAATTTGTCCCCCATCTTCTCCTTGTCGGCCTTCGCTTCGCGTCGCTGCTGCAGCGCCGACTGGGCGAGGCTGACGATTGGCCGACGCGAGTAGTAGGTGCCGACCGTTGGGTCGGCCTCGGCCTTGCGGGCATCACGGACGGCCTCGAGTAGTTCGGTGTGGACGTGGGTGGGCGTGCGATCGCCGCGGCCGGTCGTCGGCCCCGACTCGACCACTCGCTCGAGGTGCTCGGCGATCCGCTCGAGCTGCTGGTGGATGAAACCGTGGTCTCGCAGGTTCGACATTTGGCGCGCCAGTTTACACAGTGAATTTCTACTACTTGGGATGAAATTCGGCTAAACGCCGCTGGGCGCCCTCGCGAGGGCGCCTCGACTCGATCGCCTCGGCGTAGGCGCCGTGGGTCGTGGCCCTCGGTCCTGAGACGACGATCCCGTAGCCCTCGACCATCGCCCGCGCCAGGGTCGCCTTGAAGGTCTTGCCGTGCCAGGCGTGCGCCTCCGCCGCGCGCCCGACATGGAGGTGGACGAGCTCGTGGAGCAGCGTCTCCAGCACGTCGCCGGGGCGGATTCCGGGGTAGGCGGTGACAGAGAGGCGGAACTGGGCGGGCACCGCGAAGCCGAGCCGGTTGGGGCGTCGACGGGCGCGCCGGACCTTCAGCTCGGGCTCGCGCGCGGCGAGCGGACCGGCGGCGAAGACGTGCATCCCCCGCAGTCGCGTCATCTCCTCATGAAGGTCGACCCCCGCCACGGTGAAATAGGTCTGAGAGCGCCTCAAAGTTTCAGGCGGTCGCGCGACGCAATAGAAAGTCACGAAACCGGGGGGCCGTATATCCGTATTCGCCTTTGCGAATCCGGTACAGGACACCAGCCTCGACGAGTCTGCCAAGCAGGACGTTGACGTTGCCGGGCGTCTTCGCGGAAGCTTCCCCTAGATTTGAAGCGCGAAGGGGCGGATAGGGGCATGAGGCGGAGGCGAGCAACACATCCTGCTCGGCCGGGGTCAGGGTCGATATCCGGGGCTCGTAGAAGTCCCGGTCGAGACGTTCGTAGATCTGCAGGCGCGCCTCGTGCAGCAGCTCCGGGGTGAGGCGATCGACTCCGGCGAGGTCGGCGGCGTCCCAGAGCTCGGACCCCCACAGCTGAATGAAGTACGGATATCCCTCGACCTCCTCGACCACATCGGCGGCCACCGCCTTGTCGACCGAACGCCCGGCCTGTTCGAGCGGTCGGGTGAACGCGGCGATCGCCTCGTCCATCGGGAGTGAATCGACATCCTCCCCCCTGAAGAGTCGCTCACTGTAGGAGCGGGCCTTCTGCAGGTTGGCAGCAAGCGTGGGCAGGCCGCAGACGACCACCGCCAGTGGCAACTCCTGGCGCTGGAGCGCAACCAGCGGCGCGATCAGCAGGGACAGTGGATGCTCGCCGTGCCTGCCTCGCTCATCGCGGATCAGCTGCGCCTCGTCGAGCAACAGCACCAAGCCCTGCCGACCTTTGGCGACGGCCAGCTCGACTGTGGCAAAAATGTCCCTGGCGAGATCATTCTCGCGGTCCGAGCCGGGCGCGATGGAGAGCGAGACGTCTTCCCACGTAACCGAAAGGGCCCCGGCTTTTATCGCCCGACCGGCAGCCGCGCGCAGACGCTCCAGACGAGAAAGTCGCGCCCGGGCTCGGCCGAGGAGGCCGCCGAGAGCTTCTTGAAGCGCTTCATCGGTGTTGTGGGACGGCTGGAACTCGAAGTCGGCAGGCTCCCAGTTGGCTTCCTCGGCCCTTTCCGCAAAGGCACCGAGCAAGACCGTCTTGCCAACTCCTCGAAGGCCGGTAACGCGCATGCTTGCCTGCTGCTCTGGCGCCGCGCGCAGCATCGCGTCGAAGCGTCGAAGCGACGGATCGCGACCAGCGAGGTACAACGGGCGAACTCCAACGCCGGGCCGGTATGGGTTCTTGATCGAAGCTTGGCTCATTACAGAGATCTCTTTATGTTTCCACATTCTAAAGAAAAAGCTGTAATAAGTGCCGCTTCGCGTGAGAGCGCAGGCTAACGGGATCGAGACCCGATGCTCAGGGGCGCTGGCCTTCGAACTTGTAGCCGACGCCGCGCACGGTGACGACCAGCTCGGGGCGCTGCGGGTCGCGCTCGACCTTCTGGCGCAGGTTGGAGATGTGGACGTCGCAGGCGCGCTCGTCGCCGTCGAACTCGGTCTGCCAGAGCTCCTCCATGATCTGGCGGCGGGGGAAGACCTCGCCGGGGCGGCCGACCAGCAGGCGCAGCAGCTGGAACTCGGAGCGGGTCAGGTTGACCGGCTCGCCGTGGACGGTGGCGACGTGGCGGACGAGGTCGATCGCGACCGGGCCGGCTTCGATCTTGACCGCTTGGTTGAGCGGGCCGCGATCGAGCTCGCGGCGGCGCAGCTGGGCGCGCACGCGGCCGAGCAGCTCGCGCACCGAGAAGGGCTTGGTGACGTAGTCATCGGCGCCGACCTCGAGCCCGACCACCTTGTCGACCTCGGCGTCCTTGGCGGTGAGGACGATGATCGGCACGGCGCTGCGGGCGCGCACCTCGCGGCAGATGTCGAGGCCGCTCGGCCCCGGCATCATGATGTCGAGGATCAGCAGGTCGAAGTAGATGCCCTCGCCGCTCAGTTTCGCCGTGGCGTCGTTGCCGTCGACCGCGACGTCGACGTCGAAGCCCTCCTGGGCCAGCGCGTAGCCGACCGACTCGCGCACCGAGGGCTCGTCGTCGGCGACCAGGATGCGTCCGCTGCTCATCAGGCCACCGGGGTCGGGCTCGGTTGGGAGATCGGCAGGCGGACCCAGAAGGTGCTGCCTTTGCCCTCGACCGACTTGGCGCCCATCTCGCCGCCCATCACGTCGACCATGCGGCGGGCGATCGCCAGGCCAAGGCCGAAGCCCTCCTGCTTGCGCGTCTCGCTACGACGGTAGAAGCGCTCGAATACGCGCTCGATCTCCGCCGCGGGGATTCCTGTTCCAGTGTCGATTACCTCCATGATCACGTCCCTCTCGCCATCGCGGCGGCCGCGAACGGTAACGGCGCCGGGGGGTGGCGTGTTCTTGAAGGCGTTGGTCAGCAAGCCAATCATCACCTGGCGCAGCAATGTCGGGTCCGCCTTGGCGGCGAGATCGGGCTCGACTTCGACGTAGAGATCGACGTGTTTGCGCGGTTCGACCGCGGCGACGACGTCGCGGATCGCGATCGGCACGTCGACCACCTCGGTCTCCCCCGCCCCCAGCGACTCGACCCGGGCCAGGGTGAGCAGGGCCTGGGTCAGGCGGCTCATCCGGTCGGCGTCCTCGGCGAGGCGATTGAGGAAGTGATCGCGCGCCTGCGGGTCGTCTTTGGCGCCGCTCTGCAGGACCTCGATCGCGCCGGAGATGCCGGCCAGCGGGTTGCGCAGCTCGTGGGCGGCGTTGGAGACGAAGTCGGCTTCGGCGAACTCGCGGCGCATCTCTTCGGTGCGGTCGCGGACGACGGCGAGGACGGCGCGCTCGTCGGGCAGGGCGCGGGCCTGCATCGCGTAGGCGCGGTCGCCGATGCGCAGGGCGGGATGGGCGGTGAAGCCGACCTCGGCAGCGCGGTGCAGGTGCACCAGCAGCGCCTCGGGCGGGCGTCCGGCGTCGAGCAGGTCGGCGGCGGCGCTGTTGGAGAAGCGCACCGGCCCTTCGTCGTCGACCACCATCACCGCGTCGGTGAGGCCGTCGAAGATCGCCTCGAGCTTGTTGCGGTCGGCGGTGAGCACGCCGAAGCTCTCCTTCAACGATGCGCGCATCGAGTCCAGCGCCCGGGCGAGTTCGCCGATCTCATCGCGGGCGCCAACCCGCAGCGGCGCGTCGAAGGAGCCCGAGGCCATTTCGTTGGCGGCCTGGGCGAGGCGCGAGACGCGGTGGGTGATCGCGACCGCGATCAGGAAGCCGGCGAGCACGCCGATCAGCACCGCGACGACCAGCGCCTGCCTGTTGTCGCCGAAGAGGTAGACGGCGAAAGCGGTGATCAGCGAGACCGCGGCAAACGCCCCGGCCAGCCACAACCGCATGCCAATCCATCTCATGAAGAGTTACTAACACAAACGCCAACCGGGATAGGGCCGGGTGGCATGGGAGAATCGACGGGTGCGGACTTTGGTCTTCATTCCGGCATGGAACGAGGAGGACTCGGTCGCGACCGTGATTGCGGACGTGCGCGCGTGCCTGCCCGAGGCCGAGGTGCTCGTGATCGACGACGGCTCCGGCGACGCGACCGCCGAGCGGGCGCGTGAGGCCGGCGCGCTGGTCGCCTCGCTGCCCTTCAACCAGGGGCTCGGCGCGGCGCTGCAGACCGGCTACCTCTACGCATTGCGCGAGGACTATGAGGCCTGTGCCCATCTCGACGCCGACGGCCAGCACCCGCCGCGCGAGGTGGCGCGGCTGCTGGCGGAGATCTACGGCGACCGCGCCGACCTGGTGATCGGCTCGCGCTACCGCGACCCCGGCAAAGCCGAGAGCGACGATTACAAGCCGACGCTCTCGCGGCGGATCGGCACCGGCGTCTTCCGCTTCTTCCTCACCCTGGCGACGCGCCAGCGCTTCACCGACACGACCAGCGGCATGCGGGCGGCGAACCGCAAGGTGATGGCGCTCTTCAGCGAGCACTACTCGCCCGACTTCGCCGAGATCGAGTCGCTGCAGCTCGCCGTGCGAGAGGGGCTGCGGGTCGAGGAGGTGCCGGTGCGGATGCTGGAGCGCGCCGGCGGGACCTCCTTCCTGACGCCGTTGCGCTCGGCCTTCTTCATCTTCAAGGGGATGATCGTGCTGCTGGTCGGCCAGTTCCGGCCGCGCCACGCCGAGGCGGGCGAGCAATGAACGCGCTGCTCCTGCTGGCGGCGGGCGAGAGCCCCAAGGTCCACCTCACCTCGCAGACCCGGATCATCGCCGCGATCCTGGCGCTCGCCTTCATGGGCCTGGTGCTGGAGCTGATCCGCCGCGACAAACTGCAGGAGCGCTTCAGCGTCGTCTGGTTCGTCGCCGGCCTGGGGATGCTGATCGGCGCCGCCTTCCCCGGCCTGCTGACCCTGGTCGCCGACGCGATGGGCGTGCGCGATACCAACGTCGCCCTGTTCTCGATCGTGCTGCTCTTCCTGCTCGGCCTGGCGCTCAACTTCAGCGTGACGATGTCGCGCCAGGCGACCCAGATCACCCGACTCGCTCAGGAGCGGGCGCTGGAGAAGGCGAACGCCCAGGCAAACAACGGCAAGTCCCACGACATGACGAGGTCCAGCGGCCGTTAGGCAAGGACGCAGGGAGCCCGAATAGCAGCGCTATTCGGGCGACTGAGGACGCCGCATAACGGCCGCTGGGGCCGTCCGCTTAGGCGAAGATGCGCTGAAGGCGAAAGGCGAGCGCCTCGAGGGCTAGCTCCTCGGAGACGTTGAGGTCGAGGCGGCGGCGGGTGTCCTGGACCAGCTCGGCGGCGCGGCGGGGGCGGGACGGAGTCGAGGGACGCGGCGGATTGCGAGTCGGCGAGCTGGTCCTGGTTGTAGACGACCTCTGGAGCGCCGGACGCCGTGGCGGCCAGGTCGCGGAACCAGCTGCGCGTCAGCTCCAAGGCCGAGATCGAGGACCTCTGTTCGGCGACGGCGGCCGGCGCGTTTCGCTTCGTCAGCGATGTCCCGGGCGCTGCGCTTGACGCCGGCCTCGGTTTCTTCGTCGAGCAGGTCGCGGGTCGTCGCTTCCGCTTCCTCACCGACGGCTTCAGCGGCTTTAGCAGCTCACGCCAGGCGGGGGGCGTCGAGGGGGACTCATCGGACGCACTTGCGTGCTGAGTGTCCGATGAGTCCCCTCGACCGCCCTTCCCAGTTCAAGAGCCGCTGCTCGAAGGTCCCGCCGGAGTCCGAGAGCAAGAAGCGGGCGCGAGCGAGATCGCCAGCGGAAAGGCGGGCTACGGCGGCGATCTCTTCCGCGGGAGCCCCAGTGCCGAAAGCGGCTTCGACGGCCTCCGGCGGCAACGGCGCGAAATCGATCGGCTGGCAGCGGGAGGCGATCGTCTCCAGGGGCATCGACGGTTCGGCGGTGAGCAGGATCAGGTGGACGAAGTCGGGCGGCTCCTCCAAAGTCTTGAGCAGAGCGTTCTGGCTCTCGTCGCGCATCTGCTCGGCGGCCTCGATCACGAAGACGCGCTTCTCCGCTTCGAACGGCCTGTAGGACGAGGCGCGGATGACGCGCTCGCGGACCTCCTCGACCATGTGCTGGGCCCCGCGCGGACGCAGCCAGACGAGGTCTGGGTGCGGCGAGGGATCGATCAGCGCGCGGCGGCGCGCGTCGTCTGGGTCGGTTGCCTCAGCGGCGAGAATCTCCGCAGCAAAGGCGCGAGCGACCGCGCGCCTTCCCGGCGCCGCGTGGGCCGCGGAAGAGATAGGCGTGCGAGGGACCCGAGGCGAGCGCTGCTGTCAGCGCCACACGGGCCCGCGGCTGGTACTCGGTGATTTCTTGCAGGCCGTACGGATCTCCGGTCATCGACGCCGACCCGCTATCCTGTGCAGCGATCCACGGGGGCCGTCCGGTCTCCCAGGAGGGGTTGGTAGCTCCAACCCAGCAAGCGAGGTGTAGCGACGACCAGAGTGCCGCTCAATTGAACGGGTTCTCGAAAGCGTTACTTTCGATAGCGGGCCACTCAATCGCCGTGTAATCCTCGATTGGCAAACAGCAACCCGGAACATCTAATGCCTCTCCTTTTTTCTGCGAGGGGCATTTTTTGTGCCCACTCGCCATACTAGGCGCGCTCGGCCACGGCACCGCGTTTGCGGGCCGCGGAGGTGCTCGTTCGGCGCCGCGTTGACGTAGGCCCGACCGTCGACCTTCCAGACTTCGCTCGCGTTGGTAATGCGCCAGCTTGTCCCGTCGGCCGAAACGTCCCAGTGCGTGCCGGCGGGCAGGGTCAGGCCGGCACGCGTGAACCTCGTCGCGACCATGGGCTGGACCGGTGCGCCAAACGCGACCTGATCCGTCACGACGCTGACCGGGCTTCCCGTACATGCGCAGGAAGCGCTGCGAAGTCCTCGTCGCGGGCAAGATCGAACTTGTTCCCGCCGATGTCGAACATGTGCAACGGCAGGGTCCGCGGATCCCCCGGGTTGTCGCAGTGGACCCCACCCCGCCATGTCGCGAAGCCCTCGAACAATCTCCTGGCGTCTGACTCTCCTCGAACCATCCCGTAGATCGCCTTGTATGCGACGAAATCCTCCAAGCCTCCGGGTGTAGCGACGATTTGGCGGATCCCGGCTCGGATCAAGGCCGATGAACGCGGGACCGAGAGCGGCGACCACTGCAGGCACCTGATGCAGATCCCGGTATATCGTCGAGGCATCGGCAGGCGCAAGGACATTCATGTGCCGTCCCGAGCCGCCGACAACTCGCAGCGATTTGCAACGGAAGACTTTCACCCGGTAGCCAGCCGCGCGAGCCTGCTCCGTACAGAAGAGGCTGAGCTGCTTGACTTGGTCCGAGTCAGACGGAGGATGAACCACGATGCAGTAGGGAGCCGACAGCGTGGTACCTCAGCTTTTGATTCGCATCAGAACCGTGGCCGGAAGTTGAAGCGTCTCCAACTCCTCTCGACTCATCGCCCGCACCGCTGCCAGCACCAGCTCGCGCAGGGGGTCGGCGGCGGCGTCAGGGCTCCCGGCGAGCTCATCGTCATAGACGAGATCGTCCGGCGGCGCGATGCCCTTGGCCCGGAACCAATCTTCCAGGCGTCCGAAGACCCGCATCTTCAGCTCAATGACCCACGAGGTCCGCAGAGGTCGCGGCAATGCCACGAGGGGCTGGTCCTTCTCCAGCCATGAAACGAGGTGCGCGCTGGCCCCGGGATGGTTGGCACTCTCCCGCCGGACGAATGCGCCGCGCCACTCGCTGAACTCGCTCTTGTCGAGGGTTGGCAATTCCACACCTGCCGAAACCTCGTCAGGTGCGACCTTCACCGCCCGCGTACCGTCCCAGAAATAGCGAAGGTCGCTGCTGTAGTCCAGGACCGCATCCCAAAGATCCGGCCTGATCCGCCGCCTGGAACCGATATCGCGTATTTCCTTCGGGGCCGAGGACGACTCGCCCTGCACCAGCCTTATCTGGGGCGGCCGCGAATCTGGCACGGGGGTCACCACATCATCGAACTGCTTCAGGAACTCGGCGAACGAAGATGCGTTCCAGTCAGACTCGTCGAAGGTCCGACCAGTGGCATCGAGGAGGCGGTTCTTGAGCACGGCCGGTGTCATCGTCTGCCACTCCAACGCGCCGGACTTGCGCGCCCGCTCAAACGCAGCGTGGATCAACTCCGCTCCCCGCTCGTGTTGCTCCTGATCAGGCGCCTCTCGACTCACCCGGCTGATCGTACAGTTGAGCGAGACTAGCCATCACCCGCTCGTGGACCTCCTCGACGCTGCCGTTGCCGTCGACGACGACGACGCGGTCGGAGGCGATCTTGGCGATTTCCTCGTAGGCCTCGGCGACGGCGCGCTGCAGCTCCAAGCCCTCGGACTCGAAGCGGTCGTTGCCCTCGGCTCGGCCGAGGCCGGTCTCGGGGTCAACGCGCAGCAGCACCGTGACGTCGGGCCAGAGACCTTCGGTGGCGGCGTCGGTGAGGCTGATCACCTCGGGGCCGCCGAGCCCACGTCCCGCCCCCTGGTAGGCGACGCTGGAATCGGCGAAGCGGTCGGAGACGATGTCGCGCCCGGCCTCCATCGCCGGCCGGATCACCCGCGCGGTCAGGTCGGCGCGAGCGGCGAGGAAGAGCAGCAGCTCGGCCAACGCGTCGAGCTCAAGCTCGGGATCGGCCAGCAGGCCGCGGATCTTCTCCGCCGCCTCGGTCCCCCCCGGCTCGCGGATCAGCAGCGTCTCAGGACCAAGCGCCTCGGCCAGCAGCTTCGCCTGGGTCGACTTGCCGGAACCGTCGATGCCCTCGAGCGAAATGAACACGTCAACCCCCTTCCGGTGTTCCTTTTGCACCGTGTGGGTGCATAAAGCGCACCGGAAGCTATTTGGCCGCGGCCTTGGCGCGTTTGCGGCCGCGGGTTGCGGTGTCGGCTTTGCTGGCGACCTTTTTCTTGGTCTTCGTCTTGGTCGCCGGCTTGTCCTCGTCGCCCTCAGGGAGCGGCTTCTCCGCCATCGCTTCTTTGGCCGCTTTCGCCGCTTCGCGTTCGGCGCGGCGTTTCTTCATCTCCTGCATCGACTCGCAGTCGTCGTTGAGGCAGAGGTTCCAGGGGCGGCCGCGGAAGGGCTGCACTTTCAGCCGCGGCGTCTCGCCGCAGATCGAGCAGCGTTCTTCGAGTTTGAAGACATCGCCGCGCTGGGGCAGCGGGAAGGTCTGGTCGCAGGACTCGGGATCGTCGAGGGTCCAGCCGCTGCAGCCGACGAAGCGCTTGCCCGACTTCTTGGCGCGGATCACGCGCAGCATGTGGGGTGAGCCGTCCTCCTTCTTGCGGCCGGCTTCTTCGCAGACCTTGCAGGGGCCGAGGATGCGGTCTTCGTCCATGCCCTTCCAGACGACTTTGGCCAGGTCTTCGCGGCTCTCGTCGATTTCGGTCCAGGTCTTGTGCAGCAGTTCGCGGCTGTCGCCGACAACGCCGTCCTTGCTCATCGCGCCGGCGGCGATCTGGTCCATCTCGGACTCGAGCTGGGCGGTCATCTCCGGCGTCGCCATCGCCGGCACGTATTTTTTGAACGCCTCATACATCGCGATCCCGGTCTCGGTCGGGATCGGCGGGTTGCTGTAGACGTAGCCGCGGTCGAAGAGCTTCTTGATGATGTCGGCGCGGGTCGCCTTGGTGCCGAGGCCGCGCTCCTCCATCATCTCGACCAGCTTCGCCTGCGAGATGCGGCTGGGCGGCTGGGTCTCCTTGTCGACGATCCAGGGATCGCCGTCGAGCTGCAGGGTCTGACCCTCCTTGAGCGCCGGGATCTCCTCGTCGGAGGAGCGGGCATAGGTGTAGATGCCGGCGAAGCCGGGGTCGACGACGACCGAGCCGCGGACGAAGTAGGTCTGCGAGCCGGCGCTGATGTCGGCCCGCGTGGACTCGGTGATCATCGGCGGGCTGAAGGTGGCGAGGAAGCGGCGCACGACGAGTTCGTAGACGCGCTTCTTGGGACCGTCGCCGAGCGCACCGGGGTGGATCGCCTGGGTCGGGTAGATCGGCGGGTGGTCGGTCGTCTCTTTTTTGCCGCGGGTCGGCTTCAGCTCACCGTCGAGCAGGCCCGAGGCGGCGGAGAACTCCTTGACCTTGACCAGCGAGGTGACCAGCTCGCGCAGCGGTAGCGAGACCGGGTAGACCGTGTTGTCGGTGCGCGGGTAGGAGATGAAACCGTCCATGTAGAGGTCCTCGGCGAGGCGCATCGCGGCGGCCGGGGTGATGCCGAGGCGGCTGGAGGCGTCGGTGGTGAAGGCGGTCGTGTTGTACGGCGTCGGCGGTTTGCGCGTGTTCTTGCGCGCCGTCACCGACTTGACCGTGCCCGGGCCGCTGGTGCCGGCGAAGGCGGAGTCGGCCTCCGCTTTCTCCCAGAACTTGTCGGTCTCGTGATGGGTCTCGAAGCTGCCATCGGCGTGCTCGAACTTGGCGAAGAGTTCCCAGAAGGGTTTGGCGACGTGGGCGCGGCGCTCCATCTCGCGCTCGACGATCAGGCCCAGGGTCGGGCTCTGCACGCGGCCGACCGAGAGGAAGTTGGAGCCGAAGCGGCGGGTCGAGAGCGAGACCGCGCGGGTCAGCGTCGCGCCCCAGAGCAGGTCGATGTCCTGGCGGGCGGCGCCGGCGTTGGCCAGCGGGTAGGAGAGCTCGTCGAGCTCGTTGAAGGCGCGTTCGATCTCTTCTTTGGTCAGCGCCGAGTAGCGGGCGCGGAGGATTCGCAGCGTGCCGGCCTTGGTTTCCTCGCGATTGCCGAGGGTCGGGTTGGCGTCGAGCATCTCCTCCAGCGCCTCGAGGCCGATCAGCTCGCCCTCGCGGTCGAAGTCGGTCGCGATCACCAGCTCGTCAGCCTCCTGGGCCACCTTGCGGATCGCCTTGACCACGTTCTTGTCGGTCGGCTCCTTGATCAGCTCGGCGTCGATCAGGTCGTGCAGGTCGGTTTTCTGCCAGTTCGAGTAGCCCTCGGGGAAGGCCGGGCCGAGCACGTGGCCCTTGAGCCCGATCGTGCGCTGATCGTCGCCGGCCTCGTCGGTCCACGTGTAATACGGGACTTTGAAGGTTTTGTCGCTGGTCGCTGAGCCCTTGCTGAGGAAGGTCGCGATCTTCTCGGCGCTGTTGTTCTTCTCGGTGACGATTAGTCGCATCGGGCGGCGAGGGTAGCAGGGGCGCTCGGCGACGCTGTCAAGGAGAAATATCGGCTGCCGCTCTTCATATCTGGCTGCGAGCTGCCGATCAGGGGTGCAATGGACGTAGGATCGCGACTCTTGTGAGGGCACTGGTGACAGGCGGGGCCGGCTTCATCGGCTCGAATCTGACCGACGCGCTGCTGGCGCGCGGCGACGAGGCGATCATCGTCGACGACCTCTCCACCGGCCGCCGCGAGAACATCGAGCAGGCGCTCGCCAACGGGGCGACGCTGATCGAGGGCGACATCCGCGACCGCGCCGCGATCGAGGAGATCGCCGGCCGCGAGCGTCCCGAGGTGATCTTCCACCTGGCCGCCCAGATCGACGTGCGCAAGTCGATCGCCGACCCGGCCTTCGACGCCTCGATCAACGTCGGCGGCACCGCCAACGTGCTCGAGGCGGCCCGCGCCGCAGGCGTGCGCCGGGTCGTCTTCAGCTCGACCGGCGGCGCGATCTACGGCGAGGGCGACGGCCAGGAGCTGCCGCTCGGCGAGGACGCGCCGCTGGCGCCCGAGGCCCCCTACGGCCAGAGCAAGTTCGCCGGCGAGGGCTACCTCTCCCTGTATGAGCGCCTCTACGGACTTTCCAGCGTGCCACTGCGACTTGGCAACGTCTACGGCCCGCGCCAGGACCCGCTCGGCGAGGCTGGCGTGGTCGCGATCTTCTGCGGCCGCCTACGCGAGGGCAAGCGCCCAACCGTCTTCGGCGACGGCAAGCAGACCCGCGACTACATATATGTGGGCGACGTGGTCTCGGCGATGCTCGCCGCGGCCGAGGCCGAGACGAGCGGCCCGATCAACATCGGCACCGGGATCGAGACCGACGTGCTGGAGCTGGTCAGCGCGCTCGGCGAGCTCGGCGGCAGCGGCGACTTCGAGCCCGAGTTCGCGCCGCCGCGCACCGGCGAGGTCCAGCGCATCTCGATCGACCCGACCCGCGCCGCCCGCGAGCTCGCCTGGCGCCCAGCGATGGACCTCAGCGACGGCCTACGAGTCACCCTCGACTCCATCTAGCCCCGGGGCCGACGGGCCTCAAACGTGACATATCGACACGCTTTAGGCCCGTCGGCGGGCAGTTGGCGGGGATCACTAGGCTTTGAGACATGCCCGCTCAGACTTATGCCGGTAAGGAGTGCGTGTGTCAGCTGCGCAAGGGGATTTGCGATCAGTCATGCGTGCGCGACATGCTGGAGACGCCGTTCTACATCGCCTGCCTGAAGCTGAAGGGGCGGCGCTGCGTGGTCGTGGGCGGTGGTGACATCGGGCTCGAGAAGGTCGAGGGGCTGCTCGCCTGTGACGCCGACGTGACCCTGATCGCGCCGGTCGCCCACCCGCAACTGGAGGAACTTGCCGGGGAGGGCTCGATCGTGTGGGAGAAGCGCGCCTACGCGGGCGCGGCCGACCTCGAGGGCGTCTTCATGGTGATCGCCTCGACCGACGACACCGAGGTCAACATCAAGGTCTACGACGACGCCGAGCAGCGGGCGATGCTGGTCAACATCGTCGACGTGCCGCCGCTTTGCAACTTCATCCTGCCCGCGATCGTGCGCAGCGGGCCGCTGGCGATTGCGATCTCCACCGCCGGCGCCTCCCCTGCCCTGGCGAAGCGGATGAAGCGCGAGATCTCCGCGCTCTTCGGCGAGGAGTACGCGCGGCTGGCGGTGATCCTCAACGACGCCCGCGGCTGGGCCAAGGGGACGCTGCCGACCTACCAGGACCGCAAGGAGTTCTTCGAGGGCATCGTCAACGGCGAGCCCGACCCGATCGAGCTGATCAAGAGCGATCGCGAGATCGAGCTGCTGGCGCTGATCGAGGCTGCCAAAGAGCGCGCCGCGGCGGCGCTCGCCTGAGGCCATCCCGGCAGGGGTTTCGCTTAACTTCTTTCGGTGCAGACGCGCCTGCTGACGCCGCAAGGTGGGCGCCGAAAAAGTGCAAGACGCTCCACCCCTACCGGGATGGCCTCAGGTGCCGCAGGCTGAGGCTCGAACCTGGTCGAGGGCCTGGCGTAGGTCGTTGGCCTGGGCGGCGGTGAGCTTGGCGGCGAAGGCGACCTTGAGCTCGGCGACGACGACGGGGCGCATTTCCTCGAGCAGGTCGCGGCCCGCGGGCAACAGCGTCGCGTAGCTGACGCGGCGATCGGTGTCGCAGAAGGTTCGCTCAAGTAGACCGGCCTTGATTAGTCGGTCGACCAGCTTGGTCAGGCCGCCGCGGGTGATCACGAGCGCCTCGGCGAGATCGCCCATCTTCAGCCGTTCCTCAGGGGCTTCGGAGAGCGTCGCCAGCACCTCGTACCAGGGCAGCGGCGGGAACTCGGCGGAGGTGAGAGCGTCCTGCAGTCGCCCGGTGATCGCCGCGTGGGTGCGGGTCAGCGCACCCCAGGCGTCGCCGTGAGGATCTTGGGTCGGGGCATTGCCGTCCGGCCGGGAGGCCGGGCTCGGTGCTCTGTCTGCCGTTACCTGCTCCATCGCTCAGATGATCGCAGATAAATGTTGTCTCAGCAATAGTTGTATCTACAAGCATTTCTGCTACGATTGTTTCTGCGTCAATCATTTAGCAAGCAACTATTGACTTGGAGGCAGAGATGAGCACCCAGACAGTCGCCCAGCAGGTCCCGGCAGGCACCTACGTGGTGGACCCGGTCCACTCCTCGATCAACTTCGCGATCACCCACAACGGCGTGGCAACCTTCCGCAGCGGCTTCGACGCCTATGAGGCGCGGCTGAGCGGCGGCGAGGCGCCCAAGCTCGAGGGCACGGTCGAGGTCGCCGGCATCAAGATCGACGAGGAGCAGCTCAAGGGTCACCTGCTCTCCCCCGACTTCTTCGACGCCGGCCGCTACCCGCAGCTGCGCTTCAACTCGAGCGAGCTGAGCGTCGCCGAGGACGGCGCCGTGACCCTGCGCGGCGAGCTCGAGATCCACGGTGAGGTGCGCGAGGTCGAGGCCGGCGGCAAGTTCGGCCGGCTCGGCGCCGACCTCGGCGGCAACGCCCGCGTCGGCCTCTCGATCGCCGCCACGGTCGATCGGCGCAACTTCGGGCTCGACTGGAACGCCGAGCTGCCCAGTGGCGGCGAGGTGCTCGACTACGAGGTGGAGATCGCGGTCGAGTTGGAGTTGGTCGAGGAGGCCGAGTAGCGATGCGGGTGCTGGGCATATCCGGCAGCCTGCGAAGCGGCTCGCTGAACAATGCCCTGCTGCGGGCGGCCGCCGAGCGGCTGCCCGCCGGGGCGGAGCTGGTCGAGTTCGACCGCCTGCGCGAGGTCCCGCCCTACGACGAGGACTTCGAACTGGAGGGGACCCCTGCGGTGATCGAGGAGCTGCGCCAGGCGGTGCGCGAGGCCGACGCGGTCTTGATCGCGACCCCCGAGTACAACCACTCGATCCCGGGCCAGCTCAAGAACGCCCTCGACTGGGTCTCCCGCCCGGCCGGCAAGAGCGCCCTCAACGGCAAGCCGGCGGCGGCGATCGGCGCCTCGACCGGCATGTTCGGCGCGGTTTGGGCCCAAGCCGAGCTGCGCAAGGTCCTGGGTGCCCTTGGCGGCCGAGTGGTCGAGGCCGAGCTCCCTGTCGGCCATGCCAAGGAGCAGCTCCAAGGGGGTCACCTGGAGCTTCGTCCTGAGCAAGCAACGCAACTCGAGGACATCCTTGCCCAGCTCATCTCCGAGGCCGAGCTCGAGTCCGAACTCGCCGTAGCGGCTTAGAGGCCATCCCGGTAGGGGTGGAACGTCTTGCACTTTTTCGTCGGGAGCAAGAGGTGCCAGCCCGCCGACTCTCCACCGAAAAAGTTAAGTGGAACCCCTACCGGGATGGCCTCTCAGGCTGCTGGGAGAGCGAAGAACGCGATCGCCGCGAAGTGAGCGGCGGCAGCGAGGATGACGAAGAGGTGGAAGACCTCGTGGTAGCCGAAGACGCGGGGGTTGGGATTGGGGCGCTGGGTGGCATAGACGACGGCGCCCGCCGTATAGAGGAGGCCGCCGGCGGCGACTAGAAGCGTGCCGACGGTGCCGATCGAGCCCCAGAGCTCGGGGAAGGCGACGGCGGCGACCGAGCCGAGCGACATGTAGATCAGGGCGGCGACCCACTTCGGGTGTTCGATCCAGATCATCTCGACGATCGCGCCGGCGATCGCGCCGATCCAGACGACGACGAGGATCGCGTCGGCGAGCGGGCCGCTGAGGACGAGCAGGGCGAAGGGCGTGTAGGTGCCGGCGATGAGGAAGAAGATCATCGAGTGATCGAGCCGGCGCATCCAGCGGCGCACGTTGGGCCGGGTCCAGTTGACCCGGTGATAGAGCGCGCTGGTGCCGAGCAGGGCGGAGAGGCTGACCGCGTAGATCGCCACCGCGAGGGTGGCCTTCGGCGTCTTCGCGGCGATGATCAGGCCGGCGCCGAGGAAGAGTGAGATGAAGAAGGCCCACTCGTGCGAGACGCCGCGCAGCTTCGGCTTGACCATGCCCCCAGGGTACTCGGACTTTGTGCCGATATTGCGGAATTGCCACCATGTAGGGGCGGCGCGCCCGGCGAATCAAGTCCCTTATTTGCGCTTTTCGCCACTTTTCCGTCTGGTGCTTTAGCGATCCTGCTGTGTTACCCCTGAAAGTTGCTGCGAGAGGAGAAGTTTGATGTCCCAGACCGCCACCAGTGCCCCGAAAACCGGTCTCAAGGGCCTCGCGATCGAACGCCGTTTTTCCTCTCCGGGGACCCATCCCTTCGACGAGATCGAGTGGGAGGTGCGCGATGCGGTGATCGGCAACCCCGAGAGCCCGGCCTTCGAGCAGCGCGGGGTCGAGTTCCCCAAGAGCTGGTCCCAGAACGCGACCAACATCGTCGCCCAGAAGTACTTCCGCGGCCAGCTCGGCAGCGAGAAACGGGAGTCTTCGGTCAAACAGATGGTCGGCCGCGTTGCCGGCACGATCTCCGAGTGGGGGCGCACGGGCGGCTACTTCGCCTCCGCCGAGGACGCCGAGGCCTTCGAAGCGGAGCTGACCTCGATCCTGCTCAACCAGAAGGCGGCCTTCAACTCGCCGGTCTGGTTCAACGTCGGCTTCGAGGAGACACCGCAGTGTTCGGCCTGCTTCATCCTCAGCGTCGAAGACAACATGGACTCGATCCTGGGCTGGAACACCAAGGAGGGCAAGATCTTCCGCGGCGGCTCGGGCTCGGGGATCAACCTCTCCAACATCCGCGGCTCGATGGAGCAGTTGGCCAAGGGCGGCACCGCCAGCGGGCCGGTCAGCTTCATGCGCGGCGCCGATTCTTGGGCGGGCACGATCAAGTCGGGCGGCAAGACGCGGCGGGCGGCGAAGATGGTCGTGCTCGACGTCGACCATCCGGACATCGAGCACTTCATCTGGTGCAAGGCCGACGAGGAGAAGAAGGCCGAGGCATTGCGCGACGCCGGCTTCGACATGTCGATCGACGGCGAGGGCTTTACGTCGATCCAGTACCAGAACGCCAACAACTCGGTGCGGGTCAGCGACGACTTCATGGAGTCGGTCGAGGCCGGCGAGGACTGGGAGCTGACCGCGCGCACCAGCGGCGAGACCGTGAAAACGCTGCCGGCGCGCGACTTGATGAACCAGATCGCCGACGCGGCCTGGCGCTGCGCCGATCCCGGCGTGCAGTACGACACGATCATCAACCGCTGGCACACCTGCCCGGAGTCGGGTCGGATCAACGCCTCCAACCCCTGCAGCGAGTACATGCACGTCGACGACTCGGCCTGCAATCTCGCCTCGCTCAACCTGATGAAATTCCGCCGCGAGGACGGCAGCTTCGACGTCGAGGACTTCCAGCACGCGGTCGACATCGTCTTCCTCGCCCAGGAGATCGTCGTCGGCTTCTCCAGCTACCCGACCGAGGAGATAACGGAGAACGCCAACAAGTTCCGCCAGCTCGGCCTCGGCTACGCCAACCTCGGCGCCCTGCTGATGTCCGACGGCCTGCCCTACGACTCGACCGAGGGTCGCAACGTCGCCGCCGCGATCACGGCGCTGATGACCGGCCGCGCCTACCGCCAGTCGGCGCTGATCGCCGCCGGGGCAACCGGGCCCTACGAGGAGTACGAGCGCAATCGCGACGCCCACAACGGCGTGATGCGGATGCACCGCGACGCCTCCTACGACGTCGACGGCACCGGGATCAAGGGCGAGCTGCTCGAGGCCGCGCAGCGCTCCTGGGACGAGGCGGTCGAGCTCGGCGATGAACACGGCTACCGCAACGCGCAGGCGACGGTGCTGGCGCCGACCGGGACGATCAGTTTCCTGATGGACTGCGATACGACCGGGATCGAGCCCGACTTCTCACTGGTCAAGTTCAAGGAGCTGGTCGGCGGCGGGCAGATGACGATCACCAACCGCTCGGTGCCGCTGGCGCTGCGGACGCTCGGCTACGCCGAGCCGCAGGTCGAGCAGATCACCGCCTACATCACCGAGAACAGCACGATCGTCGGCGCCCCCGACCTCAAGGACGAGCACCAGCCGGTCTTCGACGTCGCGGTCGGAGAGCGGGCGATCTCCCACACCGGCCACATCGACATGATGGCCGCGACCCAGCCCTTCATCTCGGGGGCGATCTCAAAGACGGTCAACCTGCCGCAGACGGCGACGATCGATGACATCGCCGACGCCTACACGCGCGGCTGGAAGGGCGGCCTCAAGGCGCTGGCGATCTACCGCGACGGCTCAAAGACGGCGCAGGCGCTGCGCACCGACGCCCAGGAGGAAAAGGGCGCCGAGGCCGAGGCCCCTGCCGTCGCCCCGGTGCGCAAGAAGATGCCGCGCGAGCGCGAATCGATCACCCACAAGTTCTCGATCGCCGGTCACGAGGGCTACATCACCGCCGGCAAGTACGAGGACGGCAACGTCGGCGAGATCTTCCTCACCGACATCGGCAAGGAGGGCTCGACGATGCGCGGGCTGCTCAACGCCTTCGCCACGGCGATCTCGATCGGCCTCCAGTACGGAGTACCGCTGGAAACCTTCGTGCGCAAGTTCAGCTACATGCGCTTCGAGCCGGAGGGCATCACCGGCAACCCGGAGATCCCCTTCGCCAAGTCGATGCCCGACTACATCATGCGCTGGCTCGGCAGTCGCTTCATCGACGACACCGACGTGCTCGAGGACCTCGGCATCCTCACCCCCGAGGTGCGCGCCAAGCGCGATGCCGAGACAAGCCAGCTCGGCCTCGGCATCGACACCAGCGGCGGCACCGCGGGTCCGGCCAACGGCGGCAACGGAGGGAACGGCAACGGGCAGTCAAAGCCGGCCTCCTCGGCCTTCACCGAAACGCCCCCGGTCATCCCGGCCAAGATGTCCGGCCTCGAGCTCGGCCCAGCCTGCGAGCAGTGCGGCGGCATGATGCAGCGCACCGGCAGCTGCTACACGTGCAGCAGCTGCGGCAACAACACCGGCTGCGGCTGAGCCAGAAGCCTTTGGCTAAAGCTCGCCACGGGCGGCCTTGAGAGTCTCGATGTCGACGTTATCTTGGGCACGACCGGCAGCTCGCTTCATCCGGAGTAGGTGGTCGTAGCCACAGAACTTGACCTTGTGTCCGAAAAAGGTTCGCTCGATAGCGTGGGGGACCAGGTCTTTGAAGGTGCCTTCACCGTCAGGCGCCTCGGCAAAGCTGAAGCTCTGCAACACATCGAGCCGGCCGTGCGGGGTGATCAGGGTCCAATTACCTTCCATCTTCAAGCCCCGCAGGTCGGGGCGGAGATCGAACTCATCGGCAAACTCATCGAGGCCGATCGATTTTGCGTCGAGCTGATCGAGAGCCGCGGCCAGGCGGCTCAAGTTCTCCTCGGCAGGATTCGGGCAAATGTCGATGTCCTTCGTTGCCCGTGCAAAGCCGTGTGCTGCGACGGCGAAACCGCCAACGATCAGAAAGTCGACTTCGTGGCTTGCCAGCACAGCCAGCAGCGGCTCGGGTTTGAGTGGGTGAACGCGACTGGCATGGTCTTCTGCGTTGGGCGAATTGCCGCTCATCCGAGGTCCGCTTCGGACGCCAGTTGGGTTGACATTTCGCTCAGCTGCGCCGTCTGGAGAAGACGCTCCTCCGTGCTCAGTCGATAGTCATAACGAAGCTCTGCGATCGACTGGTTACTGCCACCCGGCGGGGCCTCTGACAGAGGAAATGTCGAGACACGAAGCGTCTCCCCCAAGGCGTTGAAAATCCGCTCGAGCGTCTCGAGCTTCGGCGACACCTGATCGCGCTCGATCCGGCTAATCGCCGCCTGGCTTGTGCCCAGACGTTTAGCAAGATCGGCCTGATCGAGCCCACGCTGGACACGAGTATCTCGTACGAGAGAGCCACATCGGGCTATTCGATCGATCTCGGGCATTTCGACCAAGATATCAAGTTTGATATATGACCCAACTGCTCCATGCGGCAACAACATCAGTCGCGGCTGAGAATCAAAACGCGCTGCATGATTTGAGCAAACGGCGGGGCCGGTCGATAATGGCCGCCGATGCCATTGCCAGATCTGATCGGCGCGCAGCGGGAAGTTGTCTGCCTCGACCACAAGGGCCACACCGTAGTGCTGGGGACCGCGGGCTCCGGCAAGACGACCATGGCCGTCCATCGAGCGGCATACCTGTCGAATCCCGGCACAAACCATTGCGGCCGCACTCTGCTGCTCTCGTTCAACAACAGTCTGCTCGCCTACCTCAAATACTTGCGCCCCCCGCAGCTGAACAACGTCGACATTCGCACCTATCACCGCTTTGCACGCGGATACCTGAAAAGCCGAGACGCCATGGGCAGCCACTGGATCTGCCAGAAACCTGAGCCGTTCGTCGCCAGGGCGCTTCAACAAGCTCAACTGCGCAGTCCAGGCAACCGGTTCCTACAACGACCCCCGCAGTTCTTCACAACCGAGACACGATGGATGGCCCAACAAGGAGTAACGAGCCTGGACGAATACCTGAAGATTGAGCGGATCGGGCGCGGGGACGAAGGGGCGCTCGGTGCGAAACAGCGTATGGCGATGTTCGAAGTGTTCGAGGCCTACCGGGCACTACGAGCCGAGAAGGGATACCGGTTCGACTGGCACGACATCGCAACCCGCGTCAGCGAAGAGCTTGCCCAAGACAACAGGCCACCCCGCTATCGCCACATCGTCATTGACGAGGGACAGGACTTCTCACCGGTCATGTTGCGCTCGCTCGCCAAAGCGATCCCGGCCGATGGCTCCCTGACCTTCTTCGGCGACGTCGCCCAACAGGTCTACGGTCGACGGCTTTCGTGGCGCCAAGCCGGCCTCGAGATAAATGCCCCGTGGCGCTTCGAGCGCAACTACCGAAACTCTCCACAGATCGCGAAAGTTGGCCTGGCGATTTCCAAAATGCCTTACTTCGCGGAAAAGGCCGACATGGTGGCACCGACTAAGTTTGCAGCCGAGGGACCAATGCCAACACTGGTCCGCTGTGCCTCGGAGGCCGAGGAGATCGAGTTCGCCATTGAGCAGGCACGCGCGGCCTCCGAGTCCGCCAGCGTCGCCGTTCTGGTTCGACGTCACGAGGACGAAGCGCCACTCATCCGGGCCTTCAAGCGAAACGGCCGCCGCTTGCACAAGTACATGGCCGACTGGTCCCCCGACCCCGGCGTCTCCTACGGCGTGGTCCACAACGCAAAGGGGTACGAGTTCGACACAGTCATCCTGGTTGGTCTCAACGAGGAACGCTGGCCCGATCCCGGCGCAATCGAGGGAGAGGGAGAGGCGGACGCCGAAGCTTCCGATGGACGGCTGCTCTACGTCGGGGTCACCCGTGCGCGCTCGGCGCTGATCGTCACGCATAACGGCAACAGGTCCTCTCTGCTCCCAAGCGACCAGAGCTTGTGGACAGAAGTCGAGGCCCGGCCCATGTCCACCCGCTCATGACGACCGTCTCCACCATGCTGGGCGAGCGCTTGCGCTTGCACAAGATCACCCGACTGTGCCACCTGACCCCAAGTCGAAACCTGGTTCACATCGCCTGCGAAGGCGGCATCTCCTCAACCGGATTGCTCGAGTCGGATGCGAGTGCCGTCTTCACCCCCCAGGACAGGCTCAGACTCGACCGGCGCCGCAGCCATATCTCCTGCTCGATCCAGTACCCGAACGCCTGGTATCTCCGCCAGAAGAAGAATCCAGGCGGCGAAGCCGGCGTCTTCAAGGACTGGGTCGTTCTTGGGCTCAACCCCAGGTGCATGCTCCGGCCCGACACCCTTTTCTGCCCGGAAAACGCCGCCGGTTCCGGCGGCGCCAACCTGCGAGGTGGAACCGAGGGCTTCGACGCCATGTACGCGGACCTCGTCGTCGACAGCGCCAAGCGAAGCTTCAGCCGCGAGGGCTCGCGACTCGAGTCCTGCCCCACCAACGATCAGGCAGAGGTGATGATTGCCGACCGAATCCCGCTGGAGGACATCGAGTCGATCTTCGTCCCCGACACCGCGCAGGCAGCGCGTGTGCACGCTCAACTCGAGCAGGTCGGCGCCGATCCGGCCGGATTTCGCTACAGGATCGCTGAGAGCTTCTTCAATCCGCCTCGAATGAGCGCCGAAATCCGCAACGGGGTGGCCCCGGCGGAGATCCCATGGAATCCTCCGGGCTGAGATGACCGACCCGATGACTTTGACCGACTCGCTCGACCGCGCGCGGTCGCCGATGCTTGCCTCGGCGGTAGGCGACGCACTTGGCTGGCCGATTGAGAACCGCTCGGGCCTGGTCGGCGGTGTCAGCAGGGTCCAACCCCGGCTCGAGCTGATCAATTGGGTGAGGCGCGAGGGGGGACGCTACGCACCGCACCAGGTCGAGATCGAGGCCGGCAGTTACAGCGACGACACCCAGCTCACCCTTGCGGTCGCGCGCAGTCGGCTCAGGGGGGACGCGTGGTGGCAGCACTGGACGGACTTCGAGCTACCTATGTGGCTTGTCTACGAGCGCGGCGGGGGTGGCGCAAGCAAGCGCGCGGCACAGGCGTGGAGCAGAGGAAAGGCACCGTGGTCGGGGGAGCTCAAAGCCGCTGATCAGGAACGGTATTTCGAGGCCGGCGGAAACGGAGTGGCAATGCGAATCCTGCCCCATGTACTCATTGCCGACCCTGAGGACTTCAGGGTGCCTGCCGCCGACATCTTCGCCGACGGAGTTTGTACCCACGGCCACCCGAGAGCCCTGGTCGGCGCCCTCGCCCACGGTTACGCACTGTGGCTGGCGCTCAGCCACAGGTCGGAGCAGGCGCTGGGGTTCGGCGAACTCGTCGAGCTGACAATCGAAGGGGAGCAACACTGGAGTCGCATGCCGTCCCTTCCCCCCCGCGCTCTCGGTGTGGCAGGAACAGGTGGAGACGACAAGACCACAGTTCAGCGAGACCTGGGAGCGCACGCGGGGAGAGATGCTCGACCTACTCGAGGCCTGTAGGAATTCCCTCGCCCGTGGATCGCTGGCCGTGGATCGCGAGACGCTCGACGGAATCGGCGCCTTCGACCCCAAGGCAAACGGCGCCGGCACGATCGCGGCGGCGGCGGCGGCATTCCTCGCGTCCCGCTACGCCTCTCAGCCCGGGCAAGGTCTCACCGCAGCGGCCTTCGCGAAGGGAGCGGACACGGACACCATCGCGGCGATGGCCGGTGGACTGCTCGGCGCGATTCATCGCGACGGCTGGCTGGCCGGCCTGCGAACTGAAATTCAGGACGCGCGCTACATCGACGCCCTGGCTGGGGAGCTATCCAAAGGCGCCACCAAGTCCCTCCCCGCCGCGGAGGCTTGGCGCCAGGCCAACCGGAGAGAACTGTGGAACCAGCTCGAAAAGACCGAGACCGGAGCCGTGCTCGAGCTGCCGGTCTTCGGACATTGCAGACTCGCTCGCATTCGCTCGATACCGACGAAGTCGAGCAACGTGATCAGGGAGTGGGTCCTCCACACCAGGGAGGGTCTGACGCTCTTCGTCAAGCGAGTCTCGCCCGCAAAAGATCGAGATTCGGTGAGTACGAGTGCCGACCCTCCCTCCCCCGCGTGGATCGTTTGCCAGACAGCGGACCTTTCACGTTCTGAGCGCTTCTACTCCAAAACGGTCGGGCTCCCGACCAGATCAGATTCGGGTTCCACCAACCGCATCTACGTATCGGACCGTCTCGTATTTGAGGAAGCAAGACCGGGATGGCGTCCTTCGGCAAGTCCGAGGAACGAAGCGGATCTTCTCGATCGAGGCCAGGCGGTCACCTTCTTTCGAAATGAGCACGACCTGGCGGCCACACACAGAAGACTCGTCGAGGCAGCTGAGCACCCGGTGTCAGGCGTAGTCGAGCGCGATGGCCGCGACGCTTTTCGCTGTGCCGATCCGGACGGCTACGTAATCGAGATTCGCGCCACTCCGTCCAAGTAGCCACATTTGTTGCTACATTGCCCTGGTGGCAATCAGAGTCCAGACCGAGACGGTCGGCCATCGGCGGCTGAAGAACCATCTCTCCGAGGTGCTGCGGGAGACCGTGCAGCAAGGGGAAGCCGTGCCGATCTCCAATCGCGGCGAGGTCGACGGCTACCTGATGCCACCTGGCGTGATCGAGGAACTGGCGCGGGCTGAGCGATTGCGAGAGACGCTGCCGCTGTTGATGGCAGCCGCGGCGGCGGGGGCGGCGATCCCCTCGCAGACACTGCGCGATCTTGGGATCGAGATCGCTTTCGACTGGAGAGAGCTCAACCGATTCACCGCGCGTACGCCGGTCAGCTTCACCCAGGGCGAGGATGGCGAGGCCTGGATCGCCCTTCCGGATGGTCAACCGGAAGCGTTGCTCGAGGATGAGGCCGACTTCGACCTGTGAACGACGCCTGGTACCTGGACGCGGACCAGTACTACGTCCCCTCCGGGGAGGCGGATGAGCATCCAACTCGCCAAGGCGATCTGGTCGAGGGGCCGACGATCGACGGCGAGTCCTGGCACGCGGCTCAGATCGTTCAGCCAACATGCGAGCTTGAAAAGAGCTCGGTCAAAGCGGTTCAGATCGTGCGCGTCAGGCCACTCTCCGAGCTTGACGACGACTTCCTGCGAAGCCTGGTGGTCGCCGGGTACAGCGAGCGTGACGGTCAGCGCCGAGTAGCACTGGCTCACACCTTCTTCCTTCCACCTTGGACCGAGGGCGGAGAGCCGGCCTTCTCGAACTTCCGCGAGATAGTCGCGGTCCCGCGTCAGGCATTCGGGTCGGCACAGCGACTGGCAGCGATAACCCACGACTGCCGAGTGACCTTTATCCGCCGCTGGCTCTACTTCCGCTTCCGCCTCGGATTCAGCCGCGAGCAGGTGCGTGCCTGGGAGGCCGCCCGAATTTCAGCCGATGCGGCATTCAAAGGGCCGAAGCCCGAATGGGCCCTCAGCCGAGGATGACCTCGGCGTTGTGACGCGGGGTCTCGGTGATCGCGCGGCGGAAGACGCGTTCGGGCTTGGGGTTGGCGGGGCGGATCTGCCGGCGCTTGACCAGCTCCTTGAGCACGACGGCCATCTCGAACTGGGCGAAGGAGGCGCCGAGGCAGCGGCGCACGCCGCCGCCGAAGGGGATCCAGGTGTAGGTGCCGGGCGGGCGCTCGAGGAAGCGCTCGGGCAGGAAGCGCTGCGGCTCGGGGTAGATCTCCGGGTTGCGGTGGACGAGGTAGACGCTGGGGGCGACCGAGATCCCGGCGGGCAGTTGGTAGCCGCCGATCTCAACCGACTCGGTCAGCTTGCGCAGGACGATCGAGATCACCGGGCGCAGGCGCAGGGTCTCCTGGATCGTCGCGGTCAGGTACTCCTCACGACCCTCGAGCACCTCGGCGCGCAGGCGCTCGAGCTTGTCCGGGTTGCGGCTGAGCCGCTCGATCGCCCAGGAGAGCGAGGTCGCGGTGGTCTCGTGGCCGGCGACCAGCAGGGTGAGCAGCTCGTCGCGCATCTCCTCGTCGCGCATCGGGCTGCCGTCCTCGTGGCGGGCCGCGATCAGCATCGAGAGCACGTCGTCGCGCTGCTCGACGTCGGCGGCGCCGCGGCGCTCGGCGATCTCGCGGTAGATCAACTCGTCGACACGGTCGACGCGGCGGCGGAACGGTCCGTAGCGGCGCACCCGGCTGGGCCCGAGCAGTAGTAGCGGCAGCAGGATCCGGGGGTTGGTGGTGAGATCGAGGAACTCGCGCAATGCCGCCCGCAGCTCGCCCATCCGCTCGCCCTCGCGGACGCCGAAGACGGTCTGCAGGATGATCTCCAGGGTTATCGCCTGCATCCGCGGCCGCAGTTGGTACGGGGTGCCGGTGGGCCAGGTGGCGATCTCGCGCTCGGCGATCTCGCTCATCGTCTGCTCGTAGCCCTGCATCCGGGTGCCGTGGAAGGGCGGCAGCAGCAGCTTGCGCTGGCTCATGTGCGGCTTCTCGTCGAGGACGAGGACCGAGCTCTTGCCGAGGACGGGTTCGAGGATCTGGTTGCCCTCGCCGGCGTGGAAGACCTTGGGATCGCCGGTGAAGACCTGTTTGACCGCGTCCGGGTCGGCGAGCATCACCCAGGTTCCCTCGTAGGCGATGCGCAGCGCGAACATGTCGCCGTAGCGGTCCTGGCAGGCGTAGAGCAGGCGGCGCGCCTGGCGCGACCAGATCGCGGTCTGGATCGGCCGCGGCAGCGGCGGGCTGGGCGGCAGGCGTCGCTCGGGCACCCGGCTGGCCGGTCGCGGAGCGCTTGTCGTCGCTGCCTCCATCGTCCCTATTGGCGAGGCTAGCGGTCCCAGCATGAATTTCCCGTTAGGTACGTCACGGAGGCGGTAGCCTGCTCGCGTGGCCCCGCCGCGCCTCCCTCCCAAGTTCGAGCACAGGTTCGTCAAGCGGGCGTGCGGTCTTTCGCCCCGGGTCATCCGGCGGCTGATCGGCCCCCCACCCCGGCTCGACGGCCAGGAGCTGGCGCCCGACATCCAGATGCTGCTGGCGCTGGCGAAGCTGAACGGCGAGACCTCGCTGGTCGAGGGCCGCACGGTCGAGCGGGCGCGGGCGGAGAACCGCGCCGAGGTGCCGATCGTCTGCGGGCCGCCGCGACCGATGGCGCGGGTCGACGAGCTGACGATCGAGGGCGCGGGCGCGGCGATACCGGCCCGCCTCTACGTCGCCCTCGGCGCGCCGCAGCCGCCGCAGCCGCTGCTCGTCTACTACCACGGCGGCGGCTGGGTGATCGGCGACCTCGAGACCCATGACAGCGCCTGTCGCTTCCTCGCCGAGCACAGTGGCTGCCGGGTGCTCTCGGTCGACTACCGACTGGCCCCGGAGCACCCGTTTCCGATCCCCGTGGAAGACGCGGTCGCCGCCTTTGCCTGGGCCCACGAGCACGCCGCCGATCTCGGTGCCGACCCCGAGCGGATGGCGGTCGGCGGCGACAGCGCCGGCGGCAACCTCTCGACCGCCCTCTGCATCCAAAACCGCGATGCCGGCAAGCCGCAGCCGGCGATGCAGCTGCTGCTCTACCCCGTCACCGACGCGGTCGGCGGCCAGACCTCGCGCGACACCTTCGCCGAAGGCTTCCTGCTCACCCGCGAGGACATGGAGTGGTTCGAGAACCACTACATCCCCGACGGCATCGACGAAGCCGAGCCGCGCGCCTCGATGATGCGGGCGACCGACGTCTCCGGCCTGCCCCCCGCCTATATCGCAACATCCGGCTTCGACCCGCTGCGCGACGAGGGTGAGATCTACGCGGCGCGGATGCGCGAGGCAGGCGTGCAGGTGGTGGCGCAGCGGCACTCGAGCCAGATCCACGGCTTCGCCAACCTGACCGCGATCTGCCCCAGCGCCCGCACCGCGATGCTCGAGGTGGCGGGAGCGCTGCGGATGGGCCTCGGCCTGGCCGCGCCGACACCAGCCGCCGTACTTGCTTAATACCCCTAGGGGGTATGCCATACTCAGGTGCAACGCGTAACGGCTCTCCAGGAGCCGGAAAACGTTGCACCGCGACCATGGCGACACGCGACAGCGAGACCACCCACGGCTACAGCGAGAACCGCGAGGCGGTGCTCAAGCGACTGCGCCGGATCGAGGGCCAGGTGCGCGGGGTCGAGCGGATGGTCGAGGAGAACCGCTACTGCATCGACGTCGTCACCCAGGTGACCGCGATCCAAGCCGCGCTCGACAAGGTCGCCCTGGAGCTGCTCTCCGACCACGCCGCCCACTGCGTCGCCGGCGCCGCGGATGGCGACCAGGAGGAGATGACCGACGAGCTGATGGCCGCGGTCAAACGACTCCTCCGCCGCGGCTAGCCCGAACTGCATCAACTTATCCCTCTGCCAGGTGGATAAGTTGATGCAGTTCGTTACTCGTACTGGAGCGACTCGAGGACGTCCAAGCGCGAGGCGCGGCGGGCGGGCGGGATCGCCGCGATGACGCCAAGCAGGGCGGCGAAGAAGAGCAAAGCGACCAGCGAAGCGATCGGATAGGACAGCGTGAAGCCTTCGTCCTTCAGTGGTTGAGAGATCAGAGCGGCGAAGATCACGCCGAGCACCAGGCCGAGGATCGCTCCGATCAGCGCCGTGATCACGGCCTCGTAGCGGATCATCGTTCGCACCTGCCGCCGCGACATGCCGATCGCCCGCAGCATCCCCAGCTCGCGGGTTCGCTCATGGATCGAGAGGGCAAGCGTGTTAGCGATGCCAAAGAGGGAGACGATGATCGCGAGCGCGAGCAATACGTAGAAGAAGCGGACGAGTTCGTCGATCTGCCCTTCACGCGTCTCCTTCAGTTCCTGCTGGTTGAGCACTTCCGCGGTTGGAAACGCGACTTCAGTGGCCTTGCTCAGCAGCGCCTGAACCCGCGCCGAAGCCACGCCGGGCTCGGCAAGGACGAAGTCAATGCGGTCCTGCGTCTGACCGAAGTCCCGGGCGAGGATCGCCTGGGTGACGAGGACGCTGCCGAAGATCCCGAGCTTTGAGGCGAAGGTCCCGGCAACCTCGAACGCGGGTCGCCTCCCGGTCTGGCTCAGGAGGGCGAAGCGATCGCCCACTTCCAGATCGTGCGAGGCGGCGAAGGAGTCCGAGACCACCGCCTGCCCGTTGCGCAGGCCGCGCAGAACCGCCGGCCCGCCCCGCTTCCAATCGACCTCAACGGCGTCCTCGATGTTGTTCGTGGCAGCGGTTATGCGACTGGTCGTGCCGCTGCCGATGAGCTTGGCATCGGCAGAGCGCACGGTGGCCACCGACTTGACGCCCGGCACCCTGCTTGCCGCGGCGGCGGCACCCGCGGGGATCGGCGAGAAGCCGTCGCTGTTCTGGATCACCAGGCCGCCGGCGAAGTTTTCGTCGATCACCTGTGAGACCGAGCCCTTCAGCCCGGCGGCGAAGACCGTGACGAAGGTGACCAGAGCCAACCCGATCATCAATGCGGCGGCGGTAACCGCGGTGCGGCTCGGGTTGCGCTGCGAGTTCTCGCGCGCGAGACGGCCAAGCAGGCGGCGCACCCTCTCCAGGGGCCAACCGGCAAGGGTCGCGAGCGGCGGCACAAGCCGCGGACTGAAGAAGGAAACGCCTAGGAAGACCGCCACGGCGCCGGCACCCATCAGCCCGGCCGCCGTGCCGGCACCAGCGCCGCCGAAGAGGCCAATGAGGAGCATCACCAAGCCAGCCAGTCCAAGCAGGATCGAGAGCGCACCGAAGACCAGCCGACGGCGCCGGCTCGGCGCGGCGCCGGAGGCGTGGAGCGCGGCGATCGGGGGGACGCGAGTTGAGCGCAGCGCCGGCACGATCGAGGAGACGAGGGTCACCACCACGCCGATCAGCAGCGAGACGATGATCGTGCGGCCCTCCATCACCAGGCTGGTGGTGGGCAGGTCCAAGCCGATCGCCTTGAAGAGAGCGTTGAGAAGTGCAGCCATCACGTAGCCGCCGCCGATGCCGATCACGGCGCCGAGCAGGCCGACCGCGACCGCCTCGGTGACTACCGTGGCGAGGATCTGGCGGCGCGAGGCCCCCAGAGTGCGCAGAAGGCCAAACTCGGCCACCCGCTGAGCGACCGTGATCGAGAAGGTATTGAAGATCAGGAAGGCGCCGACGAAGAGGGCGACGAACCCGAAGACCAGCAACACCGTCTGCAGAAAACCGAGGCTGTCGCGGATTTCTTCGGAACCACGATCGGCGTTTTCCTTCCCGGTCTCCACCCGAATGCCGGTTGGCACCTTCAGGGCAATCCGGCGCTTCAGAGCCTCGGCTGAAACTCCATCCATTGCCGCGACTGAGATCTGATCGAAGCTCCCGGTCTTGTGCGTGAGGCGCTGCGCCACCGGCAGCGTCACCTGGGCGATGCTGGCGCCGCCAAAGGAAGCGTTGCCGAGCCGGGTGAGCCCGACCAAACGGAAGGAATGGACGCGACCCTGGCCGACGATTTTGATCGTTTCCCCGATCGAGATCCCGGCGCCGCCGGCAGCCGCTTCGTCGATTGAAGCTTCGGTTGGGCCTCGGGGGCGGTGCCCATCGACGTAGGTGAGCGACTCGAGCCGGCCCGGCAGGGTCGAGGAGATGAACTTTGGCGAGAGGGTGTTGCCGATCTTCTTGCCCTTGGCATCGAAGAAGCCGCCGGGGGTGAAGATCGCCCCCGCGGCCAGCTTGACCCCCGGCGTCTTCTGCACGCGAGGCAGCAGCGAGGCGCTAACCGTCGGCACTTCTCCGTTTTCCTGTTTGACCGGGTTCTCAGCGCTGATCACAACACTGGTCCCCTTCAGCGACTCGCTGAAGATTTCGTCGAAGGCGGCGAAGATCGTGTCTGTGAGAACGTAGGAACCGGCGACGAAAGAGACGCCGATGACGACAGCAAAGGTGGTTGCCAGGGCGCGGAACTTGCGCCCCCAGAGACTCTTTAGGGCGAGGCTGGTCAACCTGCTCAGTCGATCTGCTTCATCAGCTCGATCACGTCGTCAGAGGAGCCGGGGGCGCCGTCGTGGACGATCCTGCCGTCGCGGAGGGTGATCAGGCGGTCGGCGTGGGCTGCGGCGGCCGGGTCGTGGGTGACCATGATCACCGTCTGGGCGAACTCGTCGACCGCCTGGCGCAACAGCTGAAGCACGTCCTCGCTCGCCTTCGAGTCGAGGTTGCCGGTCGGCTCATCGGCGAAGACGACGGCCGGTTTGGAGACCAGGGCGCGGGCCACCGCGACCCGCTGCTGCTGGCCGCCGGAGAGCTCCGCGGGGCGGTGGGTGCGGCGGTCCCCGAGGCCGACCGTGTCGATCAGCCGGTCGACCCAGGCGGCGTCGGGCTTGCGGCCGGCGATCGAGAGCGGCAGGACCAGGTTCTCCTCGGCGGTGAGGACCGGCAGCAGGTTGAAGAACTGGAAGACGAAGCCGAGCTTCTCGCGGCGCAGCTTGGTCAGCTCGCCGTCGCCGAGGCCGGTGATCTCCTGTCCGTCGAGCGTGACGGTGCCCGCGGTCGGCATATCGAGGCCGGCGAGGATGTGCATCAGGGTCGACTTGCCGGACCCCGACGGACCCATGATCGCGGTGAAGCGCCCACGCTCGAAGCCGGTGCTGACCTCAACCAGCGCGTCGACCGCCGCGTCTCCCTCGCCGTAGCGGCGGGACACGCCAGTGGCTTCGACGACCTGACCGTTGGCGCTCATCGACCGCACCGTATCGATCCCAATACCCAATCTTCTTCAACGGGCGACAGATAGCCTGCGACGGGTGGTGGCAGCGGACGAATTCGACGGCTTTCTGATCGACCTCGATGGGGTCGTCTGGGAAGGGCGTGAGCTGGTGTCGGGGTCGGTGGAGGCGCTGCGGACACTGATTGGGGGCGGCAAGGAGGTTGTCTTCGTCACCAACAACTCGGTGAAGCAACCGGCGGCCTACGCGGCGCGGTTGCGCGAGAGCGGCGTTGAGGTTGGCGATGACCGAGTCGTGACCGCGGGTGCGTCTACCGCGCGGTTGGCGGCGGAGCACGTTGGAACCGGCGGGACTGCCTTCGTGATCGGGGCGCCCGGCTTCAAGCAGACGATCGCCGCCACCGGACTCACCCTGCTCGAGGGAGAGGCGGCACGAAGCGCCGACGCGGTGATCGTCTCCGGCCATCGCGAGTTCGACTACGCCGAGCTGCTCACGGCGACCTTCGCGCTGCGGGCCGGTGCGTCGCTCTTCGCGACCAGCCGCGATCCCACCCTGCCGATGCCGGGGGGCGCCTGGCCGGGAACCGGCGCGACCCTGGCCGCGGTCGAGACCGCGTCGGGGAAGACGGCCGAGATCGGCGGCAAGCCGGAGCGCCACCTCTTCGACCAAGCCCGGGCGCTGATCGGGGGCGCCGAGCGAGTGGCGATGGTCGGCGATCGGATCGCCTCCGACATCGAGGGCGGCCGGCGGGCCGGTCTGGCGACGATCCTCCTGCTCAGCGGCGCCACATCGCGGGAGGACGCGGAGGCGGCCGACCCGCCCCCCGACCTGATCCTCGACGACCTCGCCGCGCTGCTGGGCTGAGCACGCCATGAGCGAGGAGCCCGTGGTGTCGATTCAGCGGCCCGGCGTCGCCTTTGCCGGCGTCTTCGCCGTGACCTTCTTCTGCCTGCTCGCAGTCGGCGCCGTCTTGCCGGTCCTGCCGCGCTACGTGCACGACTCGCTCGGCGCCGGCGATCTCGCCGTCGGCATCGTGGTCGGCTCCTACGCGATCACGGGCCTGCTGCTGCGCCCCTTCGCCGGGCGCTTCGCCGACCACCGGGGCCGCAAGCCGACAGTGCTGGTCGGCTCGGTGCTGGTCGCCGCGGCGGGCTTCCTCTACCTGCTGCCGCTCGGCGTCGCCGGGCTGATCGGAGCCCGCCTCGTGCTCGGCGCCGGCGAGGGCGCGGTCTTCACCGCGGGCTCGGCCTGGATCGTCGACCTGGCGCCGATCGAGCGGCGCGGCCGGGTGATCGGCCTCTACGGCCTCGCCGTCTGGTCGGGACTGAGCATCGGGCCGCTGATCGGTGAGCTGACGCAGCACGCCCTCGGCTACTCGGCGGTCTGGCTTTTGGCCGGGGCGCTGCCGCTGGTTGGGGCGGCAATCGCCACCCGCGTGCCCGACCCCTTCGAGCCATCTCCACTGCTCGAGCAGGAGCACCATCCGCTGATCGCCAAGGAGGCAGTGCGCCCCGGGGCGGCGCTGGCGCTCGGCTCGATCGGCTATGGCACGATCGCGGCCTTCGTCGTCCTCCTGCTCGAAGCGCGCGGAGTTGGCCACGGCGCAACCGTGTTCGGCGCCTTCGCGACGATGGTCGTGCTGACCCGCCTCGTCGGCGGCGACCTGCCGGACCGCATCGGCCCGGTCCGGGTCGCGATCGCCGCGGCCTGCGTCGAGGCATTGGGGCTCGCCGCGATCGCCGTCGCCCACAGCCTGCCGGTGGCGCTCGCGGGAGCCCTGGCGATGGGCGCCGCCTTCTCCCTGCTCTACCCCTCGCTCTCGCTGATCGTCGTCAGCGAGGTCTCCGACCGACGCCGCGGTGCCGCCCTGGGCACCTTCACCGCCTTCTTCGACGCCGGCGTCGGCATCGGCGCCCCGCTGGCGGGCGCGGCGGCTGCACTGACCAGCTACGAGGGCGCCTTCTTCCTCTCCGCCGCGATCGCGCTCGCCTCAGCCGCCACGATCGCCCTGGCCGTAGCCCCCGCCGCCCGAGCCGCCCTCGCCGCCCGTTAGCGCTCCGGCTGTTCCGGTGCGCTTTATGTGGTCTATAGCCGCATAAAGCGCACCGGAAGAGCTTGCGCTGGGGTGGACCTATCGTTGCTCGATCAGCAGCGACTGGGCGGCGCGGCCGATGCGGCCGCGCTGATCGGAGAGGACCGACTCGGCGGTGCCGATGCCGCTTGGCTGGGGACGGGTGACGGCGTCGACGCAGACCCACTCGCCCGCGGGCATGCGCTCGAAGTGGACGGTGAGGTCGACGTTGATGAAGACGTAGGAGTGGTAATCGAGCACGGCGCTGATCCCGTTGCCGACATCGGCGGCGATCAGCGCCCGCTGCAGCGCCGTCGGCTCCTCGCCGGCGACCAGCGGCCGGCGCATCCGCAGCCAGAAGGTCGCCGGCCCGGTCTCCAGAAAGGCCCCGGCGACGGCCTTCAGCTCCATCCCGGTGTGGTAGCCGGCGTCCTGCCCGGTGGGAAAGAACTCCGGCACCCAGCCTTCCTCGGGCCCCGGCGGCGCCGGCGCATCGTCCACCGCCCCCTCCGGCAGCTCCAACTCCGTCCTCCGCAGCTGCCAAGCCGTGGCCCGCATCAACTCCCCCGCCTCACCCGACAGCGAAGCCTCAACCATCCGCACCTTCCGCCCTGGCCGCAACACCCGCGTCTCGACCGTCACAGGCCCTATGGGCACCGGCCGCAGGATCTCGAACACGATCCGCCCCACCTGAAAGCTCTCAGAGCCCTCGATCGCCTCGATCTCCCGCCCCAGCAACGCCGACGGCGGCCCAGCGTGCTGGGCACCTGGATCCCAAGGACCTCTGGTGAGCTCCGTGGCGACGTACTGGCCCTCCCCGCCATCTCGCTCATAGAACGCGTCAGCCATCCGGCGTCGATCCTATGCAGAGGTGACGGGCACCGCCTCGACACTCCCTTCCCCAGCACCGCAGGGTGATTCTCAGCCGCGAAGCGGCTCTCAATTAATCCCGCCTGCGGCGGGATTTGGGGAGTGACGAGGTGGTGCCCGTCACCTCCGTGTAAGAACCGAGGCGTAATCTCGACGTAGACGAAAGGAGCCAGATGACGACCAAGATCAACAAGTCGGACGCCGAGTGGCGCGAGCAGCTCACCCCCGAGCAATACGAGGTAACCCGCAACGGCGGCACCGAGCGCGCCTTCACCGGCCCCTACGTCGACGAGAAAACCTCCGGCATGTACCACTGCGTCGGCTGCGGCACCGAGCTCTTCTCCTCCGACACCAAGTTCGACTCCGGCACCGGCTGGCCCAGCTTCACCGAGCCGGCCAACCTCGAGCAGGTCGAGCTGCGTCCCGACAACAGCCTCTTCATGCGCCGCACCGAGGTCGTCTGCAAGCACTGCGACGCCCACCTCGGCCACGTCTTCGACGACGGCCCGGCCGACCGCGGCGGGCAGCGCTACTGCATAAACGGCTGTGCCCTGGAGCTGAAGCCGGCCGCGAAGGCCGACTAGGCCTTGCCGCCGGCGCCGAGGTAGCTGAACTTCACCGCGAGGGCGACCGCCTCGGTGCGGGTGTCGACCTCGAGCTTGGCGATCGCGTTGCGCACGTGGGTGTGCACGGTCGCCGGGCTGAGCTGCAGCCGCTCGGCGATCTCTTTCACCCGCAGGCCCTCGGCCAGCAGCTCGAGGATCTGGCGCTCGCGCGGCGAGAGCTCGAGCAGCTTCTCGACCTCGGAGGGCTTGCCACCGGCGAAATCGCCGCCGAGGAAGGTGCCGCCGCCGGTCACCGCTTTGACCGCGCGGGCGATGTCCTCGGCCGGCGCCGACTTGAGCACGTAGCCGGAGGCGCCCGCCCGCAGGGCAAGTGCCAGCAGGTCGGGCTGGGCGTGGGCGGTGAAGATGATCACTTTCGTCCGCGGCCGGACCTTGAGCACCTCCTTGGTCGCCTCGATCCCGTCGCGCTTGGGCAGCTCGACGTCGATGATCAGGACGTCAGGCTCGAGCTCCTTGACGACGTCGACCACGTCGCGGCCGTTGCCGGCCTCGCCGACGATCTCGACGATGCTCGAGTTGGCCATCCTGGCCTTGATCGCCTCGCGGACGATCTCATGGTCGTCACATAGGACGACGCGCTTGGCGTCCCGCACGCTGGTGCTCATGAACAGCCGATCCTCTCAGGGGAACCATATGAATGCAAAATAGTGGGTAGCGTGAATCCACCTTCCCGCTCCTGCCGGTTCTCAATCAGGGCGATCATCGTGCGCCCGACCGCGACCGCGGTGCCGTTGAGCGTGTGCACGACCTTTGGGGCCTCGTCTTCACTCGGCCGGTATCGGCAGGCGAGGCGCCGCGCCTGATAGTCCGTCGTGTTCGAGCACGAGGTCAGCTCGCGGTAGCGGCCCTGGCTCGGGATCCAGGCCTCGCAGTCGTACTTCTTGGCGGCGGGCGCCCCGAGGTCGCCGGCGGCGACGTTGACGACGCGGTAGGGAATCTCCAGCGCAGCGAGGATGCGCTCCTCGATCGCCAGCAGGCGCTCGTGCTCGTCCGCCGACTGCGAGGGCTCGACGAACGAGAACATCTCGACCTTGTCGAACTGGTGGACGCGGAAGATGCCGCGGGTGTCGCGCCCGCCGGCGCCGGCCTCGCGGCGAAAGCAGGGCGAAAAGCCCGCGTAGCGGATCGGCAGCTGCTCGGCGGCGAGGATCTGATCGGCGTGCAGGGCGGCAAGCGGCACCTCGGAGGTGCCGACGAGGAAAAGCTCGTCCTTGGGCACCTCGTAGATCTGGTCGCGATCGCCGGGCAGGAAGCCGGTGCCGACCAGCGCCTCTTCGCGGACCAGGACCGGGGGGACGACCGGCTCGTGGCCTTCCTCTCGGACCAGGTCGAGGGCGAAGCGGACCAGGGCCAGCTCGAGCAGGACGAGATCGCCCTTGAGGTAGGCGAAGCGCGAACCCGCGACCCGGGCGCCGGCCTCCATGTCGATCAGGTCGAGCTCGGAGCCGATCTCGAGGTGGTCGCGCGGCTCGAAGTCGAAGCTCGGCGGCTCGCCCTCCTCGCGCAGGACGATCGCGTCCTCCTCGGTCATCCCGTCGGGGGCGGCGGGGTCGGGCAGGTTGGGCAGGGCCGTGGCCACCCGCTGCAGATCGGCGTCAACCTGCTCGAGCTCGGCCTTGCCGGACTCGATCGCCTGCTTCAGCTCGGCCACCGCCGCCATCTGCTCGGCCGCCTCCTCCCCGCGCTGCTTGGCCTCGCCGATCTGCTTGGAGATCGTCTTGCGCTCGGCCTGGGCGCCCTCGATCCGCGGCAGCAGCTCGCGGCGGCGGGCGTCGAGCGCGAGCAACTCGTCGACCTGCGCCGCGGCGCCGCGGCGCGCCAACGCCGACTTGACCCGCTCAGGGTCGGAGCGGATCAGCTTCAGGTCGAGCATCGCCCGTGAAGGTTAGGGAGAAGTCTCGCCGGGGCGCGGCGATTCTTCGGCTTCGTCGCCGGCGTACTTGGCAACGAAGCGAGCGACGGCTTTGGCTTCCTCGCCGACGACGATGTTCTGCGGCATGATCGCGCCGGAGAAACCGCCGTTCTGGATCGCGAAGAGAGCGTCTTCATATGTCTCGGTTCGCCCATTGAGGTTCGGACCCTGCGTGCGCAGGCCGCGGTTGCCGCTGCCCTGGGTGCCCGCGGCGCTGAGCGTGTGGCAGCCGGAACAGTGCGTGGCGAAGAGCACGGCCCCGCCGTGGTTGGGGTCGCTCTTGGAGACCGAGACGCCTTCTTCGCCGAAGCCGCAGGCGGCTAGGCCGAGGGCGGCGAGGATGGCCATGGCTGTAATCAGTGCCGGACGCACGCGGCGCGCATCATATTGTCTTGACCCGATCACGCTCTTCGACCATGCCAACGCCTGATCCAGCCCGCTTTCGCGCCGCCATGGCAACCTTGCCGACCGGCGTCACGATTGTCAGCGCCGCCGGGCCCGAGGGAGCGGCCGGGGCGACCGCCAACGCGGTCTGCTCGCTCTCGATCGAGCCGATGCTGATGCTGGCCTGCCTCGACCGCGGCTCGCGCACGCTGCTCGCGGTCCAGGCCGCCAACCACTTCGGGATCAGCGTCCTGCACGACGGCCAGGAGCCGATCGCCCGCGCCTTCGCGACCAAGGCCCCGGTGGCGGAGAAGTGGGACGGCGTCGCCTGGAGCGAGCGCGACGGTATCCCGGCGATCGAGGACTCGCTGGCCTGGATCGCCTGCGAGCTGCGCGACGTGGTCGCCGCCGGTGACCACGTGATCGTCACCGGCGAGGTCCGCGCCCTGGCGATGGGCGAGGGCGACCCGCTGGTATTTCACGGCGGCGCGTACCGGCCGCTGGGCTGACGCATCCGATATCGACCCCAGTGGGGTGTGGTCAATGTCGGATGCGTGTGCGGCGTAAGCTCAGCCGATGGCCGATCGCTTCCAAGAACCGGGCTGGTTCACGAAGCACGTCTTCAACCCCTTGATCGCGGGACTGAGCCGGATCGGGCTCGGCGTCGCCGGCTCGCGGGTGCTTGAAGTCAAAGGGCGCAAGAGCGGCGAGTGGCGGCAGACACCGGTCAATCCCCTGAGCTTCGAGGGCGACACCTACCTGGTGGCGCCGCGCGGGCACACCCAGTGGGTCCGCAACCTGCGGGTCAGCGGCGAGGGCCGCCTGGTCGGACGCGGCACCGAGACGTTCACGGCAACCGAGCTGGCCGACGAGGAGAAGTCCGCCCTGTTGCGCGCCTACCTGAAGAAGTGGAAATGGGAGGTCGGCGCCTTCTTCGACGGCGTCGATGCGGACGCCCCCGAGTCCGAGCTGCAGCGAATCGCCCCGGACCACCCGGTCTTCCGCATCTCGAGCTAGAGGCGACCGCTGGGCAGGGCCGTCAGCGGCAGCCGGTGGCGATCGCGAGCGCCTGGCAAACCTCGTCCATACGTTTGCCGGCGAGAGATGTGATCGGGTCGCTGAGGATGGCTTTGGAGACGGTTCGGACGTTGTCGAGACTGATCACACACTCGCCAGGCATCCCATCGCCGATGTCAAGGCGGACCTCACTTGGGATTCCGCGGATGGTCCTGGTCAGATAGGCAACGGTGACTTTCCGCATGACCGGGATCGCCTCGGGGCGAGTCAAAACCAGACCCGGCCGCCTCTTCTCGTCGGGTAGCTCTACCCAGCAGATGTCGCCCCTCTTCACCATGGCTCTTCTTCGACCGCTTCACGGGCGCTTGCTTCTGCCCAGCCCATTTCCTCCTCCGTCTCGGGAATCCGTTCGTAGCCCTCCCGGATTTCGCGGTCGATCCGGGCCTCCTCCTCGTCGTAGAGGTAGGCATCGATCGCGTCGCGGATCAGGGCCGAGCGGGAGCGCCCTTCGCGAGCCGCCCGCTCGTCGAGGCGGTTGAGCAGTGAGCGCGAGAGCTGAACCAGAGTCTGGGTTCGCTCGTCATCGGTCCGCGCCATCGGCCATATGGTATCCAATGCTCGGCTAGCCACCGGATCCCTAAGTGCCAGAGCCAAGGTTCTCTCCCCCGGGAGTAGCCTTCCCTCCGATGGAGGCAGCAGCGGTTTCGCGCTCGCAGTGGACGTTCGCCCAGTGGGGCATCGTCGTACTCGCGATCCTGCAACTCGCCTGGGCGGTCGCCGGCCTGATCGCCGAACCGAGCTTTCACTTCGGCGACGGAGCGCCGACCCAGCGCGTACTCGGCGTCGACTTCAACGGCGTCCACGCCCTCTCCGGCTTCCTCCTCTTCGCCCCGGCCTTCTTCTTTGCCCTGAAGCCCCGCTGGGCGGTCCTCTACGCGATCTACGTAGCCGTCGCCCTGATCATCACCGGCCTCTGGGCAATCTGGTCAACCAGCCCCGCCGGCATCTTCACCTTCCCCAACAACAGCGCCGACGCCGTCCTTCACCTAACCACAGGCGCCCTCTTCGCCGCCGTCGCCGCGATCCAACTAGGCCTCGACCGCCGCTAGCCGCTACCGGCGGCCTCTTGTCGCCGCCGCCGTCCGGGGCCTCGATCGCCGCTGGTCCGTCCCTGCACGAGAGGCCGGGGGCGCCTCCCAAAACACTCAAGCGAGGCTCCCGCCGAGCGTTTTGGGAGGCGCCCCCGGCCTCTCACTGCTTGGATGACTAGAACGCGCCGCTCGTGCCCGCCGCCCGCAGCGCCAAGAAGAGGATCACCCCGCAGCTAACGGCCATGATGCCCATCTCGCGCCGCACGATCGCCAGCGCCACCTCCTGCTGTGCCTCGGCCGGAAGCGCTTCGAAGTCGACGTCGCCCAGCTCGCGCTCGGCGGCGCCGGTGCGGGCGCCCTCGGCGATCAGGGAGACGACGAGGGGGAGGATGCCGTAGAGGTAGTGGAGGCTGTCATCGGGTTTGTGGCCGGTGAAGACGAGCAGGCCTCCCAGCATCACCTGGATGAAGACGGCGACCTGGGCCGCCCGCAGCAGGTACCAGAAGGGGACCGATGAACGGTCGCGGTACCAGGCGACGCCGCCGATCGCAAAGGCGACGAGGTTGAGCGCGATGACGGCGCAACCGACTATGAGGTGAACGACCACCACGGATCTATTTCCTCCCAAGAGGGTCGGGATTCGGCTTGCTGATGCGGAAAAGCACTATGTAGCAATGTGTTACAAGGTCGGTATATAACTCGTCGTGCAGGCGGTGAGGCGGCGGCGACTGGCGCCCCGCAGATGGCCTGCACAACTCGATCTACCAGTGCTGAAGAGCTACCTGCCGATTCTCGTCTTTGCCTTCCTCGGGGTCACCGTTGGGGGGGCTTTCGCGATGCTCAATCACGTCATCGGTCCGAAGCGGCCGAAGCGGCCGACGGCGGCGAGCCTACGCCAGTCCGAGCCGTATGAGTCCGGGATTCCGGTCGAGGCCTCGCACGGCCTGCGCTTCGGGGTCAGCTTCTACCTGATCGCGATGCTCTTCATCCTCTTCGACATCGAGGTTGTCTTCCTCTATCCGATCGGGGTCATCCTCAAGCCGGCCGACAGCGTCTTTGTCCTCGGCGAGCTGGTCACCTTCATCGCCCTGCTGCTGGTCGCCTTCGTCTACGTCTGGCGCAAGGGGGCACTGGATTGGAAATAGAGCGACAGTCGATGCGCGAGCGACAGCTCAGCGCCCGCGACATGCTGCGCGGCGACCTCGAGGGCGAGGAGCTGGAACGCTACGTCGAGGAGCGGGTCGTGATGACCCGGCTCGAGGAGATGCTCAACTGGTCGCGGGCCAACTCGCTCTTCCCGCTCTCCTTCGGTCTCGCCTGCTGCGCGATCGAGGGGATACCGATGTCCGCCGTGACGGCGCGCTACGACATCGCTCGCTTCGGCGCCGAGGCCGGGCGCGCCTCGCCGCGCCAGGCCGACTTCATCGTCCTCTCGGGCAGGGTCTCGATCAAGATGGCGCCGGTCGTCCGCCGGCTCTACGACCAGATGCTGGAGCCGAAGTGGGCGATCTCGATGGGCGCCTGCTCCTCCAGCGGCGGCATGTTCTCCAACTACGCCGTGGTCCAGGGCGCCGACAAGTTCATGCCGATCGACGTCCACATCCCCGGCTGCCCGCCGCGGCCGGAGGCGGTCCTCTACGGCTTCACCAAGCTGCAGGAGAAGATCATGGGCAACGCCGATCAGGGCTGGCGCGCCCGCTACAACGCCGAGGGCACCGAGGAGTGGGCCCGCGGCGGTCCGCGCAGCGAACCGAGCACGGAGTCAGCCGAGGCCTATCTCGCCGCCAGGGAGCTGCTCCGTGCCTGACGCACCCGGCCTCGAGCTGATCCGCGGCGAGATCGAGGACGCCCACCCCGGCGCCGTTCTCGACACCGGCTTCGAGCACGGCCGCGCCAGCCTGGCGATCGCCCCCGAGCACCTGATCGCGGTCCTGACCTGGCTGCGCGAGTCAGCCGGCCACGAATACCGCTTCCTCTCCAGCCTGCACGCAGCCGATTACCTCCCAGCAGAACCACGCTTCGCAGTCCACTACGAGCTTCTGAACCGTGACCGGGTAGAGCGCATCCGAGTCAAGGCGCTTTTGGAAGACGCCTCTCCCGCGGGTGGCGCCGTAGGGGGGCCCGCCCCCGAGGACGCTTTAGCGACCGGAGGGGGTGGGGGGTCCCCTGCGGCGACAGGACCCGCGGGCCAGGCGCTCCCAGAAATCGACTCTTGTTGTGAGCTGTTCCCGACCGCCGAGTTCCAGGAGCGCGAGGTCTTCGACTTCTTCGGGATTGTGTTTCGAGGACACCCAGACCTGCGGCGGATCTTGCTTCCAGACGACTACGTGGGTTGGCCCCAGCGCCGGGACTTCCCGGTCGGCGGAGAGCCCGTCACCTTCACCTACAACGAAAAAAACTATGGCTGAGCAGTTCTTGACCGAGGACCGCACCTCCGAGGTGATGACGGTCAACATGGGGCCGCACCACCCCGCCACCCACGGCGTGCTGCGGCTGGTCGTCGACCTCGAAGGCGAGGTCGTGCGCGACCTCAAACCGGTGATCGGCTACGTCCACACCGGGATCGAAAAGTCCTGCGAGGACAAGAGCTACTGGAAGGTCATCCCCTTCGTCGAGCGGATGGACTACGTCTCCTTCTTCTTCCAGATGGAGGCCTACTGCGGCGCGGTCGAGCGGCTGGTCGAGCTGGAGATCCCCGAGCGGGCCAAGTACCTGCGGGTGATCTTCCTCGAGCTCAACCGCATCCACTCCCACCTGGTCTGGCTGGGCACGACGGCGCTCGACCTCGGCGCGATCTCGATGCTCTGGTACTGCTTCCGCGAGCGCGACCGCATCCTCGACCTCTTCGAGATGGCGACCGGGCAGCGCATGCACACGCGCTACTTCCAGGTCGGCGGCGTGATCGAGGACATCCCCCTCGGGTTCGAGAAGAAGCTGCGCGAGTTCATCGCCGAGATGCCGGTGCGGGTCGAGCAGTACCAGGCGCTGCTGGACCGCAACGAGGTCTTCCTCTCGCGGACCAAGAACACCGGAATCGTCTCGCGCGAGCGGCTGCTGGAGCTGGGCGTGACCGGGCCGCTGCTGCGGGCCGCCGGCGAGCCCTGGGACCTGCGCAAGGCCTTCGACTACCTCGTCTACCCCGAGTTCGACTTCAAGGTGCCGGTCGGCACGATCGGCGACAACTACGACCGCTACCGCGTGCGGGTGGCAGAGATGGTCGAGTCGGTGCGAATCATCGAGCAGGCGCTCGACGGGCTGCCCGAAGGGCCGTTCATCGCTGAGGACCGCAAGTACGTGCTGCCGCCGCGCTCGGAGCTCTCGACCTCGATGGAGTCGCTGATCCACCACTTCAAGCTCGTCACCGAGGGCTACCGGGTCGGGCCGGGCGAGATCTACTACGCGATCGAGAGCCCGCGCGGCGAGCTCGGCTGCTTCGTCCTCGCCGACGGCTCGGCGAAGCCGGCCCGGGTGCATTTCCGCGATCCGTCGTTCGTCAATTTGCAGGCCTTCAAGGACATGTCGATCGGCAGCTACATCGCCGACATGATCTGCAGCCTCGGCATGCTCGACCCGATCCTCGGCGGGGTGGATCGGTGAGCCCCGTCGACGGCACCGGAATCAATAACCCCGACCTGCCGGTGGACAAAGCGCTGGTTGAGGGTCGGGTGCCCGGGCGGTCGCAGGAGGAGATTCCCGAGCTTCATGAGGTTGGGTGTCCGCCCGATTTGCGGGAGAAGATCGAGGCGTTGATGGGGCGGTATCCGGATCGGAAATCTGCCTCGATCCCGGCGCTCTGGGCGGTGCAGCGGCTTTATGGGTGGTGCACGCCGGAGGGGATTCGGCAGGCTGCGGCGGTGATGCGGGTGACGCCCGCCTACCTCGAGTCGGTGGCGAGCTTCTACGACCTGCTGCATACGGATCCGGTGGGGACTCACAAGGTGGCTGTGTGCACGAACATCAGCTGCTGGATGCGCGGGGGCGACGAGCTGCTCGCGGCCTTCAAAGCGGCGGCCGGCGAGGACGACGAGCGCTTCTTCGTCACCGGGTTCGAGTGCTTGGGCGCCTGCGACATCGCGCCGATGGCCTCGATCGACGAGCGCTACTTCGGCCCGCTCGAGGCGGCCGAGGCGCAGACCGCGATCGAGCAGCTGCGCGCCGGGTCCGACGTCCTGCCCGAGAAGGCGCTGGAGAAGCGCCCGCTGCCGGGAGGGCCCGATGCCTGAGACGCGGATGCTCTTGAAGAACGCCGAAGACCCGGCGCTGCGGACGATCGACGGCTACAGGGGCTACGGCGGCTACGCCTCGCTGGAGAAGGCCTACAAGGAGATGGAGGCCGAGCAGGTGCTCAAAGAGCTCGAAGACTCGGGCCTGCGTGGGCGCGGCGGCGCCGGCTTCTCGATGGGCAAGAAGGCCTCCTTCCTGCCCCGCGGCGAGATGAACAAGTACCTCTGCTGCAACGCGGACGAGTCCGAGCCGGGCGCCTTCAAGGACCGCGAGCTGATGCAGCGCAACCCGCACCAGCTAATCGAGGGGATCGCGATCGCCGCCCTCGCCGCCGGCGCCGGCCACGCCTTCATCTTCATCCGCGGCGAGTACGACTCGCAGGCCGACATCCTCGACGCCGCCGTCGCCGAGGCCTACGAGGCCGGCTACCTCGGCGTGGACATCCTCGGCTCCCACCACGACCTCGAGCTGGTCGTCCACCGCGGCGCCGGCGCCTACATCTGCGGCGAGGAGACGGCGTTGCTCGACGCGCTCGAGGGCAAGCGCGGCAACCCGCGGCTGAAGCCTCCGTTCCCCGCCGTGCAGGGCCTCTACGGCGGACCGACCCTGATCAACAATGTCGAGACGCTTTCCAACGTGCCCCACATCGTCAAGCACGGGGCCGAGTGGTTCAAGGGCTTCGGCACCGAGCAGTCGCCCGGGACCAAGGTCGTCTCGATCTCCGGCTGCGTGCGGCGGCCAGGCAACTACGAGGTCGAGCTCGGGATCCCGACTCGCGAGCTGATCATGGAGCTGGCCGGCGGCCCGGCCGAGGGCCGCGAGGTCAAGGCCTTCTACCCGGGCGGCTCCTCCTCGCCGGTACTCAAGGCGGAGGAAGGGATCGACCTCCCGTACAGCTTCGAGGCAATGGCCGAGGCGGGCTCGATGCTCGGCTCGGGCTCGATCATCGTCGCCGACGACCGCGTCTCAATCCCGCACATGGCGCTGCGCACGGCGCGCTTCTACCACCACGAGTCCTGCGGCAAGTGCACTCCGTGCCGCGAGGGCACCAACTGGACGGTGAAGATGCTGGAACGGGTGGTGCGCGGCGAGGCGACGCCGATGGATCTCGACATCGTCGCGTCGGTGCAGGAGAACATCATCGGCCACTGCCTCTGCGTGCTCGGCGACTCGATGGCAATGCCGGTCGGCGCGATGGTCCGCAAGTTCCGCGACGAGTTCGAAGACGTGATCGCTCAGGCGTCCCAGGCAGACGCAAGCGCAACCGGGGCGGTGCCCGCATGAGCTTCCGGTGCGCCTTTTACTCCCCCCAGGTACATAAAGCGCACCGGAAGGGGGTTGGCTGGTGAGCGGCAAGGAGATCAACCTGATCATCGACGGGCGCGAGGTGAGCGCGACCGAGGGCGAGATGCTCCACGACGCGGCCAAGCGGGGCGACGTCGAGATCCCGGTCTTCTGTTACGAGCCGAAGCTGGGCGAGCCGGTCGGCGCCTGTCGCATGTGCCTGGTCGAGATCGAGGGGATCCCGAAGCTGCAGACCTCCTGCTCGACCCCGGTGCGCGACGGCATGGTCGTCCACACGCGCACGGACCAGGTGAAGCACGCGCAGAGCGCCGTGGTCGAGTTCCTGCTCGTCAACCATCCGCTCGACTGCCCGGTCTGCGACAAGGGCGGCGAGTGCCCGCTGCAGGACATCTCGATGGGCTGGGGCCCGGGCAAGAGCCGGATGACCGACCCCAAGCGCCACTTCGAGAAGCCGATCGAGCTCTCGCCGCTGGTCGCGATCGACCGCGAGCGCTGCATCCTCTGCTACCGCTGCGTGCGCTTCAGCCAGGAGGTTGCCGAGGACGAGCAGCTGCAGCTGCTCGAGCGCGGCGACCGCACCTTCGTCGGCACCTTCGACGACCGCCCCTACGTGGCGCCCTTCCACGGCAACATCACCGACCTCTGCCCGGTCGGGGCGCTGACCAACTACACCTACCGCTTCCGCGCCCGGCCCTGGGACATCGAGCAGGCCGGCTCGGTCTGCACGCTCTGCCCGAGCCAGTGCAACGTCAGCTTCACCGTCCGCGACGAGCGGGTGAAGCGGGTGATCGCCCGCGACAACGCCGACGTCGACGACGGCTGGCTCTGCGACCGCGGCCGCTACGGCTTCGAGATGTTCGACGCAGAGGAGCGCGTGCGCGGGCCGAAGCTGCGCGGCGGCGTTGACGCCAGCTGGGAGGACGCGATCGCCAAGGCCGCGGCGGCGCTGAAGCACGGCGGGGCCGAGAGCGCCGCGATCGTCGGCGACGCCTCCAACGAGGAGGGCTACCTGGTCCAGCGGATCATGCGCGAGGCGCTGGGCTCGCCCCACATCGACTCGCGCCCCTCGCGCGGTCCGGGCCGCGAGGTGCTCGTTCGCCTCGCCCAGCCCGCGATCTCCGCCCGGGTCCGCGACATTGACAACGCCGATGCGATCCTCCTCGTCGGCACCGACCCGCTGCACAGCAGCCCGATACTCGACCTGCGAATCCGCAAGGCGATCCGGCGCAACGGCGCCAAGCTGGTCCTCGCGACCGAGGCGCCGACGACGCTGGACGGCGGCGCCGAGGCCATCGTCCGATACGGCCCCGGCCAGGCAGGCGGCTTCCTCTCCGAGCTGGCCGAGGCGCTGGCCACTGCCGGTACCCCCTCCTCACTCGGAGATCGGCGAGAAGGGCCCGGGTTGTCCTCTGAGGTTGACGGCGCCGACTCCGCAAAACGTTCGGAGGGGGTACCGACAGTGGCCGACGTACTCAAGAGCGCCGAGAGGGCTGTCGTCATTTGGGGAGACCGAATCGGTCGTGGTCAGGGGGCCGCGGAGGCGCTGCTCGACGTTGCCTCGGCACTCGACCTCGAGAGCAAAGAGGGCTCCGGCCTGCTCGAAGTCCCAGACTTCACAAACGCCCGCGGCCTGCGTGAGGCCGGCTGCCTCCCCGACGCCGGCCCTGGCCTCACGCGCCCCCCTTTGACTACCTCAGAGGTAGCAGATGGGGGGAGCATTGGGATGGCGACGGAAGAGATCCGCGCTGCGCTCGAGTCCGGCGAGCTGAAGACGCTCCTCCTCTTCGGCGTCGACCCGCTGCGCGACTTCCCCGACACCACGGCATGGAAAAACGCGCTGGCGAAAGCAGACCACGTGATCGCCTTCTCGACGTTCGAGACCACCACCACGGCCATGGCGGATGTGGTTCTCCCGTTGGAGACCCACGCCGAGAAAGACGGCACGGTCTCGCACCCTGACGGTCGCTTGCAGCGAGTCCGCCCGAGCGCCTCGCGCCCCGGGGACATCCGCCCGAACTGGGGCGTCCTGGCCGAGCTCTCCTTGACGCTGGGACACGACACCGGCATCTCGTCTCAGCCTTCAGCTTTCGCAGCCTTGGCCGACGCGGTCCCGTTCTACGCCGGCATCACCGACGCCGACATCGCAGGCCGTGGCATCCGCTGGCAAGAGGCCGGGGGGTCCGTGGGGTGCGACTCGGCGGACGCCGCTCGGCGAGATGCGGGGTCGGTCTCCGCAGATGGAACAGGCGCCTCGGGCCAAGTGTCCGGCGAGCCGCACCCCACGGACCTCTCAGATCTGGCAAGCGCGAGTGACCCCGGGTCGCCGGACACTCAGCGCGATAGCGCGTCCGGCGACCCGGGGTCACTCGCGCTCTCCACTTACAGAGATCTGTGGGCGGGGCCGATTACGGAGCTGAATCCCCCCTTGCGATTCCTGGCTCCCCAGCAACGCGTGGCGCTGTCCCTGTCCGACGCCGACCGACTCAGCCTGAGTTCCGGCGACGAGGTCTCGGTCTCGCAAAACGGAACGAGCGTCCGAGCGCGAGTGAGCGTCAAAGAGCGAATCCCCGAGGGCACCTGCCTGCTGATCGAGGGCGTCGCCGACGGCAACGCCAACGCCCTGCTCAACGGCAGTCCCGTCTCCGTCCAAATCGAGAAGATCCCCGCCGCCCAGTGATCACCCTCGCTGACACCCAGTTCGTCGAAGCCACCTGGATCATGGTGGTCAAGAGTCTGGTCATCTTCGGGGTGATCTTCGGCATCCTGCCGCTGATGACGGTGCTCGAGCGCAAGCTGATCGGTCGCTTCCAGCACCGCTACGGCCCCAACCGGGTCGGTCCCTTCGGCCTGATGCAACCACTCGCGGACGTTGGCAAGCTGCTCTCCAAGGAGGCCTTCCGCCCGGCCAACGCGATCGGCACGCTCTTCATCCTCGGCCCGCTGCTGCCGGTGCTCTCCGGGGTGCTGGCCCTGGCGATCCTTCCCTGGGGCAACGTCCAGGACGGCGTCGGGCTCTACGGGATCGACGTGCCGATCGGCGTCCTCTACTTCTTCGCCGTCGGCTCGATCGCCTTCTACGGCCTGCTGCTCGGCGGCTGGTCCTCGGGCTCCAAGTACAGCCTGCTCGGGGCGATGCGCGGCGCCGCCCAGCTGATCTCCTACGAGGTGGCGATGGGCCTGGCCCTGCTCGGCGTGATCATGATGGGCGGCTCGCTCTCGCTGGTCGACATCGTCGAAGCCCAGGGCACGATCTGGTTCGTCATCCCCCAGTTCGTCGGCTTCCTGATCTTCATGTTGGCCGGCTTCGCCGAGACCAACCGCACCCCCTTCGACATGCCCGAGGCCGACGCCGAACTCGTGCAGGGGTTCATGACCGAGTACGGCGGCATGCGCTTCGGCAGCTTCCTGCTGGTCGAATACATGGAGATCTTGGTCGTCTGCGGGGTCGCCTCGGCGATGTTCCTCGGCGGCTGGATGGGGCCCGGCCCGGGCTGGCTGGACCCGATCTGGATGCTGGCCAAGATGCTCGGCCTCGTTCTCGTCTTCATCTGGGTGCGGGCGACGCTGCCGCGGCTGCGCTACGACCAGCTGATGAGCCTCGGCTGGAAGGTGCTGCTGCCACTGGCGACGCTGAACGTCCTGGTCACCGCGGTCCTGGTGGTGACGACGTGATGGGTGCAACGTTTTACGGCTTCCAGAGGACCACAAAACGTTGCACCTCGGGAGGCTTGCATGGCTGAGTTCCCCTATCTGACGGACCAGGACGTGGTCGAGGTTCAGCGTGGGCCCGAGCCGGGTGGCGTCGGCGGCGCCTACCGCGCCTTTGGCGAGACGCTGCGCGGGCTGAAGACGACGATGGCGCGGCTGATCGAGGGACCGATGACGATCGAGTACCCCGAGGAGAAGACTCCCGTCTACCCGCGCTTCCGCGGCCGCCACAAGCTGCACAAGTTCGAGGACACCGGGCTCGAGAAGTGCGTCGGCTGCTCGCTCTGCGCCGCCGCCTGCCCGGCCGACTGCATCCGCGTCGTCGCCGCCGAGAACATCCCCGGCGAGCGCGTTTCGGCCGGCGAGCGCTTCGCCGCGGTCTATGAGATCAACATCTCGCGCTGCATCTTCTGCGGCTACTGCGAGATCGCCTGCCCATTCGACGCGATCACGATGGGCCACGACTACGAGATGTCCGACTACGACCGCACCGACCTGATCTTTACCAAGGAGATGCTGCTCGCCGAGCCGATCGAGCGCACTCCGCTGCGAGCAGAAGGCGAGTAAATGGAAGCGGTCCTCTTCTTCGCGGCGGCAATCGGCGCCCTCGGCGGCGCGGTCGGCGTCGTCGCCATGCGCAACCCCTTCTACGGCGTCCTGGCCCTGATCGTCCACCTCTTCTCGCTGGCTGTCCTCTTCCTGCTGCTGACCTCGGCCTTCGTCGCCGCCGCCCAGGTGGTGGTCTACGCAGGCGCCGTGATGGTCCTCTACGTCTTCGTGGTCGCCTACGTTGGTGGCGACACCGAGTCGGCCTGGGAGCCGATCCCGGGGCAACGCTTTCTGGCCCCGCTGCTGGGAGCCGCGCTCTTCATCGAGCTCTCGGTCGCGGTACTCGCTTCTTCTCTGCTGGCCCTCGGAACTCATGGACCTGACGTCAATCCGGGCTTCGGCGATCCCGCCGCCATCGGCCGCTTGCTCCTAGAACGCTTCCTGATTCCGTTCGAGGCTTCGTCGATCCTGCTGTTGCTGGCTGCTGTTGGCGCGGTGGTTCTTGCGGGGCGCGGCAAGGCATCAGAGGGGGCCGGGACGGGGTCCTCAGAACGCTCGGCGGGAGCCTCGCTTGAGTGTTCTGAGGACCCCGTCCCGGCCCCCTCTCACGCTGGCGGTGTCCCGTCATGAACATCGAGTGGTACATCGTGCTCTCATCGCTGCTGTTTGCCGTAGGGGCGATGGGAATCCTGATCAGGCGCAGTCCGGTTGTGATCCTGCTGTGCCTGGAGCTGATGCTCAACGCCGGGAATCTGGCGCTGGTGGCCTTCAGCAGGATGGTCGGGAACCAGCAGGGTCAGATTTTCGCGATCGTCGTGATGGTGGTGGCCGCCTGCGAGGTGGTCGTCGGGCTGGGCCTGATCGTGGCGATCTTCCGGCGCAAGCTTCCGCTGGATGTGGATGCGCTGAGGGAGCTTCGAGGGTGAGCGCTACTGCTTGGGCCTGGCTGGTCCTCCTATTCCCACTCGTGGGCTCGATCGCGATCGGTCTCAGCTTCAAGGCGATCCCCGCGCGTGCTGCGGGAATCGTCGGCACAGCTGCCATCGGGCTCGCGTTCGTTTGCGGCGTCGCCGCGCTGATCAGCCTGCTTGGCGAATCGCCCGACGCGCGCCACCACGCATCGTCGCTCTGGGACTACGCCTCGGTCGCGGGGCTCGACATCAAGCTCGGCATCTTCGTCGACCCGCTCTCGGTCTTTATGGTCCTGATCGTGACCGGGGTCTCGACCCTGATCCACCTCTACTCGTTCGGCTACATGCAGTCCGACGAGGGCTATCACCGCTTCTTCAGCTACCTCAACTTCTTCGTCTTCTCGATGCTGCTGTTGGTCCTCGCCGGCAACTTCGTGCTCTTGATCGTCGGCTGGGCTTTTGTCGGCTTCGCCTCCTACGCGCTGATCAGCTTCTGGTACCGGCGCGCCACCGCGACCAGGGCCGGGATGAAGGCCTTCGTGATCAACGTCGTCGGCGACATCGGCCTCGTGCTCGCCGCCTTCCTGATCTTCCGCGAACTGGGGACCTTCGAATACAGCGAGGTCTTCGCCAAGGCGCCGCACGTCTTCCACACGAATGAGTGGACGGTGACGGCGATCTGCCTGCTGCTCCTCGTCGGCGCCTTCGCCAAGTCGGCGCAGCTGCCCTTCCACACCTGGCTGCCCGACGCGATGGAGGGCCCGACCCCGGTCTCCTCGCTGATCCACGCGGCGACGATGGTCACCGCCGGCGTCTACCTGATCGCCCGCACCCACACGCTCTTCGTCCTCGCCCCCACCGCAGCCGACATCGCCGCCTTCACCGGCCTGGCGACGCTGCTGGTCGCCGGCACGATCGCGATCGCGATGACCGACCTGAAGCGGGCGATCGCCTACTCGACGATGAGCCAGATCGGCTACATGATCATGGGCGTCTCGATCGGCGCCTACGCGCAGGGGCTCTTCCACCTGATGACCCACGCCTTTTTCAAGGCGCTGCTGTTCATGGCGGCCGGCTCGATCATCTCGGCGATGGCCAACCGCCAGGACATCGACCGGATGAGCGGCTTCTGGAAGGCGATGCGGTTCACCTCGCTGATGCTGCTGATCGGCGGCCTGGCGCTGGCCGCCTTCCCGCTCACCTCGGGCTTCTTCTCCAAGGACTCGATCCTCGCCTACGCTGAGGCGCGCGGCGGGATGTATTTCTGGATGGCGATCGGCGGCTACGTCGGAGCCTTCTTGACCGCGATCTACACCTTCCGGCTGATCTTCCGGGTGTTGCCGGGCGCGCCGTGCCCGGAGGCCCAGCACCTGGTCGACACTGGCGAGCTTTTCCATGGCCCGGCGATCAACCCGGCTACCGAAGAGCTCGAGGACGCGGATATCGGCTTCCCCGGCGCCCACCACCACATCGCCGAGCAGTCCAAGCCGATGGCGGTGGCGATGGCGGTGCTCGCTTTCGGAGCGCTGTTCGCCGGCCTGATCCAGATCCCCGGCGTCGATGACGTCCTCTTCAAGTTCCTCGACCCGGTCTTCGCCGGCTCGCCGCTCAGCGAGGTCCACCCGAGCGTCGGCGCCGAGTGGCGGGGGCTGGCGATCGGCGGGGTCATCTCGTTGCTCGGCATCGCCACCGCCTGGCTGCTTTGGGTGCGCAGCCCCGAGCTGCCGGCGCTCTTCCGCGAGCGGCTACGCCCGGTCTACCTGCTCGCGGCCAACAAGTGGTACTTCGACGAGGCGATCGACTTCCTGATCGTGCGCCCGGCATTGGCGATCGGTCGCTTCGCCAACCGGGTCATCGAGCGCGTCGTGGTCGACGGACTCATCAGCGGCACCGAGGACATCGTCGGCGGCAGTGGCCGCGTCGTCCGCGTCGTGCAGAGCGGCTTCGTGCGCAGCTACGCGCTGCTGCTGCTGGTCGGCTTCGCCGGCCTCGCCCTCTACTTCCTGCTCTCCAGCTCATGATCAACTCGCTGCTCTGGACACCGCTCGCCTTCGGCCTGATCGGCCTCTTCATCCCCAAGCGGCTGACCGGCTGGTGGGCGACGCTGGGCGCGGTGGCGACGCTGGGCATCGCGATCTCGCTCCTCGCCGGCTTCGACTCGGGTGCATCCGGCCTGCAGGACAGCGTCGACGTCAACTGGATCCCCGGCCTCGGGGTCGACTACAGCCTCGGGATCGACGGCCTCAACGTCTTCCTGATCGTGCTGACCGCGGTGCTGTGGACGGCGGGCACGGCCTTCGCCGCCTTCCGCGAGCAGGATCGCCCCCACCTCTTCTTCCTGATGATGCTGATCGGCGAGACCGCGACCCTGGGCTCGTTCCTGGCCCAGGACCTGCTGCTCTTCGTCCTCTTCTTCGACCTGATGCTGGTGCCGTTCTACTTCCTCTTCGGCGCCTGGGGCAGCGATCGCGAGGGTGGCCCGACCGCCGCTGCGGCGACGCTGAAGATGATCGTCTACACGCTGATCGGCTCGCTGCTGATGCTGGTCGCGGCGATCGCGACCGCGATCATCGCCGCCGACGGAGGGCACATCACCTTCTCGATCGCCGAGCTCGCCAAGCACCCGGTCGGCGCAGGCAGCCAGCGCTGGATCTTCTGGTTCTTCGCCGCCGCCTTCCTGGTCAAGATGCCCGCCTTCCTCCTGCACGGCTGGATGCCCGACGCCTACCGCGCGGCGCCGCTCCCTGCCCTGGCCGTCTTCTCCGGCGTGCTGGCCAAGGTCGGCGCCTACGGCTTCCTGCGCGTCGTGCTGCCGCTCTTCCCGGCGGCGACGATCGAATTCCAGGAGGTGATCCTGGTCATCGCCCTGGCCTCGATCCTCTACGGCTCGGTGATGGCCTTCACCCAGACCAACGTGCGGCTGATCGCCGGCTACTCCTCGGTGGCGCAGCTCGGCTTCATCACCGCCGGGATCTTCGCCCTCTCCGCCGATGGAGCAGACGGGGCAATCCTGCAGATGGTCAACCACGGCCTCGTCGTCGCCCCGCTCTTCGTCATCGTCGCGATCCTGGCCGAGCGCTCCGGCACGGAGGACCTGCGCGAGATGGGCGGCATGGCAATGAAGGCCCCGGTCCTGGCCGCCCTCTTCCTGATAGTCACCCTGGCTACCCTGGCAATGCCCGGCTCAGCCAACTTCGTCGGCGAGTTCTACATCCTCAACGGCCTCTTCGACTCGAAGATCGTCTTCGCCTTCGTCGCGATCAGCGGCGTCGCGATGACGCCTACTACGCACTGCGCCTCTACCAGCGCACCATGCACAACCGCAAGCCGGACGGGCTGATCTCGCGCGAGATCAGCTGGCGCGACGGCGTCGTGCTGGTCCCCTGGTGCTCTGCATCCTGGGGCTCGCGCTGTACCCGCAGTTGATCTTGAAGCGCACGGACACTTCAGTGGCGCATCCGTGGCGGCGACCGAAGGGCCGTCGGGAGGGTCTCCCAAAACACTTAGCGCGAAGCGGCCACCAAGTCCCGGAGAGCAACCCACACAGCTCCGCGGAGTCGCGTTTTGGGAGACCCCCCGACGGCCCCGACCCCACCAAGGCAAGCCAGTGAACTTCCACGCCCCCCACGTCGACTACGCCGCGCTCTCGCCCGTCCTAGCCCTGACCCCGGCCTCTGCGTCGTCCTGCTCGCCAGCGTCTTCAAGCCGCTCAAGCGCAGCATCCCGACGCTGACCCTGATCACGCTCGCCACCACGGCCGGGCTGCTGATCTGGCGCTGGGACAACCCGACAGGACCTGGGCTCGGGAGCCTGCGGATCGACGACCTGGCGATTTCCATCTCGCTGATCGCGGTTTTCACCGCGGCTTCGCCGTCCTCTTTCGATCCGCGAGCCCGCCGCCGACCGGGGGGCCCGGGCGAGTACCACGCGCTGCTGCTCGGCTCGGTCCTCGGCATGGTCCTGCTTACCCAGGCCAGAACCTGGTCACCTTCTTCGTCGCCATCGAGACGCTGTCGATCCCGCTCTACATCCTCTGCGCCGCCAACATGCGGCGAGAGAAATCGCTCGAGTCGGGGCTCAAGTACCTGATCGTCGGCTCGCTCGGCTCGGCGACCCTGCTCTACGGGATGGCGATCCTCTACGGCGGCAAGGGCTCGACCGGGTTCGCCGGGC
>CAVRGT010000013.1:0-132520 GCA_963720805.1 uncultured Solirubrobacterales bacterium
GGTGTCTTCTTCAGCACCGGTGGCTACACCTCGGTCCTGCAGGTCGTCAACGAGCCGAGCTCGCCGGACGCGGCGCCGGTCCGCTGGCGCTGGTGGTCGCGCGAGCCGGGTCGGCTGCAGTGGCTGAGTGCCGCGGTCCTCTTCGCCGGCACGATCGTCTTCGCGATCAACCTGATCGACTCGTTCATCGCCGAACTGACCCCGGCAGCCTTCGATCGCCTCGTCTGGTCACCCGACATGATCGGCTGCGCGCTCTTCCTGATCTCCGGGACCTGGCGATGGCGGGGATCGCGGGTCGCTTCTGGCGCATCTGGCACCGTCGCGACCTCGGCTGGTGGATCATCGCCGTCAACCAGCTTGGCTCAGTCCTCTTCATGATCTCCGCCGTCGCCACCTTCGTCCGCCCTTCCTCGGGCGACATGGTGGCGACCGGCATCGCCAACTGGGGCACGCTCAGCGGCGCCCTCTGCTTCGCGATCGCCGGCCTGATGCAGGAGTTCGAGCACCCGCTCGGCCCGCGCCGGCGCCGCGATCAACCCACGGCGGCCTGAGGGCGGCGCAGGCGGTGGCGGCCCTCGCCGTAGAGGCGGGTCTCGTAGGCGATCAACACCCAGATCAACACGTTGACGAAGGCCAGCGCCACCAGGGCTGGCACCTCGGTCGCCACCGGGACCAGGATCAGCAGGACGATCGCGAGCAGCAGGCGGCGGCGGTTGACGGTGTGGACGTGGCGGTAGCGAAGGCCGACGTGGCCGAGCAGGTAAACGGCGAGGCCGCCGAGCAGGGCGAAGGCGGGGACTGTGTGGAGGTGGGCACTCGGTGTGGCCGATCGTCAGCTTCAGGCCGAGGGCAACGAGGACGATGCCGGCGACCATCACCAGGTGGAGATAGGAGTAGGAATCGCGGGCCATCTCGTTCTGCACCCGGCCGACCTCCGCTTCGGCCAGGCGTTTGCCGGAGACGATCGCGACGACGTCGAAGTAGATCCACCACATCGCCGCGGTCAGGGCCACGCCGAGCACGGCCGCGACGCCGACCGCCGGCGTCAGCTCGTGCGAGGCGCCGAGGCCGATCGCGACGATTGACTCGCCGAGGGCGATGATCACGATCAGGCCGTGACGCTCAGCGAAGTGCGCCGGGATCAGTTTCCAGCCTTCCGAGCCGAAGAAATACGGCCCGGCCATGTCGAGGAAGAGGGCCAGGGCCCAGAGGGCGCCCTGGGCGAGGCCGTCGAAGAGAGAGGCCAGGGCAAGCAGCGTGACCGCAACCAGGGTGCTTGCTGCCAGGCCCAGGACCGAGTGGCGCAGCGCGTCGTCCTCGGGGCTGGCGAGCATGAAGAGGGCGATCTGGGCGCTGCGCACCACGCCGTAGATCAGGGCGAAGGCCAGCGCCAAGCTGCCGAATGCCTCCGGCACGCAGAGCGAGACCAGCAGCAGCGCCGCCATCGCCCCGAACATGACCAGGCGCACCGCCCCCTCCTCGGGGTCGATCACGCTGGTCAGCCAGGAGTAGCCGGTCCAGGCCCACCAGAGCATGCCGAGCACGAGCAGCCCCTGGGCGAGGCCCGACCAGGTCGGGTGATGCGACATCAGCGCCGTGCACTGGGTTATCGCCAGCACGAAGACGAGGTCGAAGAAGAGCTCCAGCGGCGTTACCCGCTCACCTTCGCGCAGCGTCGTGCCGAGCGGAGAGCGAGCTTGGTCCGAGGCGGCATCCACCCCCGCATCTTCGCAATCTCCGTGAGCCACCCTCCCCGTTGCGGTGCGCCTTATGCGCGCCCGAGGTGCATAAGGCGCACCGGAACGGACTCGCTAGGTGTCTTCGGTGACGTACTGGGCCAGCAGGCGCTGCTCCTCGTCGCGCTTGGGGAAGGCGAAGAAGACGAGGGTGGCGCCGAGCAGGATCGCGACGATGCCGGCGCTGTAGGCCCAGGCGTCGCCCTGCAGGAAGGAGGCCTTGGCCGCGGCGATGATCTGTTCGCTGTGGCGGGGGTACTGGCCGGCAAGGTCGGCGGCGCTGGAGAAGGACTTGGTCAGCTCGCCTTCGACGTTTTCGCTGACCTTGGCCGATTCGCCCGAGGAGGCGATCGCGGCGCCGGCGGCCGCCGCGTAGCCGGCGGTGAGCAGGGCGCCGAAGATCGATTGCATGATCGCGCCGCCGAGATCGCGCTGCAGATCGGCCGTGCCGGAAGCCATGCCGGCGCGCTTGACCGGCACCGAGCCGGTCAGTGAGTGCGAGGCCGGGGTGCCGGCGAAGCCGACGCCGATGCCGATGAAGGCGTAGCCGAGGCCAACCTTCCAGTATTCGATGTTGTCTTTCCAGAGCAGCAGCATGGTGAGGAAGCCGAGCACGCAGAAGACGTAGCCGATCAGCAGGGTGAAGCGGGCGCCGCGTGCCTCGACCAGTTTCGCCGAGCGGGGGGCGACGATCACCATCAGGATCGCCGCCGGCAGGATCGCCAGGCCCGAGTCGAGGGTCGAGTAGTCGAGCACGTTCTGGAGGAACTGCTGGCCGATGAACATCGCCCCCATCAGCGAGCCGAAGACGATGATCCCGGCGCAGGCGGCGACCCAGAAGACCCGCCGCTTGGCCACGTCGAGGTCATACAGCGGCGAGCGGGCACGGCGCTGGCGGATGACGAAGGCGCCCGTTGCGGCCAGGGCGATGATCCCGAGGCCGATCGCCAGCGCGCCCTTGCCGGGGACCGGGGCCAGGTTGATCCCGAGCACGAGCGCCGCCACCAGCAGGATCGAGAGGATGCCGCCGAGGTTGTCGACCGGCTCTGTTGTCTCGTTGACGTGGGCGGGGACGTAGCGCCAGGCGAGGTAGAGCGCCAGGGTGGCGAGCGGCAGGGTGACGAGGAAGACCGAGCCCCAATCGAAGTGCTCGAGCAGGGCGCCGGAGAGCAGCGGGCCGAGCGAGGCGATCGCGCCGCCGATCGCCGACCAGAGCGCGATCGAGCGGGTGCGGTCGTTGCCCGACCAGAGCGCCGTGATCAGCGCCAGGGTTGTTGGGAAGGCCATGCCGGCGGCGATGCCGCCGATCACGCGGGCGACGAAGAGGACGCCGATCGAGGGCGCGAAGCCGGCCAGCAGCGAGGCCGGGATCGTCAGTCCCATGCCGAGCAGCAGCATCATCTTGCGCCCGTAGCGGTCGCCGAGCGCGCCGAGGTAGAGCACCGAGGTGGCCAGGCCGAGCGAGTAGCCGACGGCGACCAGGTTGAGCGTCGTCTGGCCCGCGTTGAAGTCCTTGCCGATGTCGGGCAATGCGACGTTGGCGACGGCGAGGTTGAGGTTGGCAACCGCCGCGACCAGGATCAGCGCGCTGAGGACGAGACCGGCGCGCTTGGGGCTGCTCGACTCCATCTGGCAGGAGAACCTATCCGCATGACGGCGGTCACGCTCGCGGTCGGGCCCTACTGAGAGGATGGGAGCGATGGCGGAGGAGCGCAAACGGCCCGAGGCGCCGCGCAGCGAGAAAGTCCTGCCGGGTGTTTGGCGACTGCGGTTGGCCCTGCCCTGGCCCGGTGTTCCCCACGGCAACGTCTGGGCGATCGAGGCCGACGGCGGCATCGTCCTCTTCGACACCGGCATCGGCGGCAAGGGGCGGATACGCCAGTTCGACCTCGCCCTCGCCGGGGCCGGCTTCGGCCTCGAGGACGTGAAGCTGCTCGTTTGCACCCACTCCCACACCGATCACTACGGGTTGGCGGCGCCGATCGTCGCGGGCGCCGGCTGCGAGCTCTGGATGCACCCCGCCTGGGAGCACGTGCGGCTGCTGGCCGATGACCCGGCGGCTGCGTTGGAGCAGCGGCTCGAGGTGGCGCGCCAGAGCGGCGTCCCGGTCGCCGGGCTCGAACGCTACCGCGAGCGCAGCGACAACAGCGACAATGGCATCGACGCGATCGTCGAGCCCGACCGCGAGCTCCTGCCCGGGGTCGAGGTGGAGACCGACCTCGGCACCTGGCAGGTCTACGAGACCCCCGGCCACGCCCCCTCGCACGTCGTCCTGCATCAGCCCGAGCGCAAGCTGATGATCTCCGGCGACCACCTGCTCGGCCGCACCGTGCTCTTCTTCGACCACGGCCACAGCCCCGACCCGATCGGCGAGTTCCTCGCCAGCCTCGCCCGGGTCGAGCCGCTCGAGGTCGAACTTTGCCTGCCCGGCCACGGCCGCCCCTTCCGCGATCCCCAGGCCAAGATCGCCGAGGCCCGGCGGCAGGTCGCCGAGCTGCTGGGGAAGACGCGCGAGGCGCTGGACGAAGGGGACAAGACAGGCTTCGAGATCGTTGCCGAGATCGTCGGCGCGGACAACGTCAACACCCCCGTCAGCGCCTGGGTCCTGCAGATAGTCCTCTCCTGTCTCGACCACATGGCGATCCTCGGTGAGGTCGAGAAGGTCGACGGGACCGACCCGCAGCGCTGGCGGCTTGCATAGGCCGACGGGCACCCCTCCCCGGGAGACCGTCCGTCTCGCAGTGGGTGCCGGGTTGTGGGGTGATCGCTCCCAAGCCTCCCGGGGAGGGGTGCCCGTCGGCCCCTGTAGGCTGCCCGGCTGATGGCCAGCTTCACCTTTACGCGTGAGATCGCCGCTCCCCCGGAGACGGTGTTCGCGGTGCTCACCGACCATCGGAAGTACTCCGAGCTCACTCCGCTGCGCAAGTCGGAGCTCGAGCGCGAGGGGGAGCCTGCTCCCAATGGGCTCGGGGCAATTCGCAAGCTGACCGCGATGGGGCCGCCGCTGCGCGAGGAGGTCATCGCCTATGAGCCGGTCGAGCGCTTCTCTTACAAGCTCCTCTCCGGGCTACCGGTGCGCGATCACATCGGCACGGTTGAACTGACCCCCGGCGGTAAGGGCACCGAGATGGTCTACGCGGTGCGCACCCAGCCGACCGTGCCAGTGGTTGGCGGGATCGTCGTCGCCGTGGTCAAGCAGGCGGTTAAGGGCTTGGTCGACGGCATCGTCAAAGAGTCCGAGCGACGCGCCGCGGCGGGGGGTTGAGCGGTACCGCCAAAACACTCCTCGCCGGTCTGTGGGCACAGGCGGAGCACCTCTGGGAGCAGCACCGACGCCTCACGATTGGACTGATTGCCGCCGGCGTAATCGCCGTTTTCGGCGCCGGCGTAGTCGCCTACCAGCTGCTCAAGCGGCCGGCCGACGTGCACAACGAAAACGCCACCTTCGTGCCGCAGAAGCCGGCCAAGCCGGAGGCGAAGAAGACCGTCAACTGGCCCTTTTACGGGCTCAACCCGGCCCGCACCCGCTACCTGCCGGCGCAGGGGATCAAGCCGCCGTTCCGCAAGCTCTGGCGCTACACCGAGCGACCGCTGCTCGAGTTCCCGCCGATCTACGTCGCCGGCAAGCTCTACTTCGTCAACAACAACGGCACCGCCTACGCGCTCGACGCGGAAACCGGCAAGGTGCTCTGGGAACGCAGCATCGGCCGCCTCAACGCCTCCTCGCCGGCCTACTCCAAGCACCGCCTCTACATCGTCAACCTCGTCCCCGGCCACATCGTCAAGCTCGACGCCAAGACCGGCAAGATCATCTGGAAGCACGTGCTGCCGGGCCGGGCCGAGTCCTCGCCGGTGGTGATCGATCGCACCGTTTACTTCGGTTGCGAGGACGGCAACCTCTACGCGCTCAGCACGATCAGCGGCAACGTGCGCTGGACGACCCGGCTCGGCGGCCCGGTCAAGTCGGCCCCCGCCTATTACGGCGGCACCCTTTACGTCGGCGACTACGGCGGCTACATGAACGCGGTCGACGCCAAGACCGGCAAGCTGAAGTGGCAGAGCGGCTCGCTGGGCCAGGGCTTCGGCACCTCCGGCCAGTTCTACTCGACCCCGGCCGTCGCCTTCGGTCGCGTCTACGCCGGCAACAACGACGACCGCGTCTACAGCTTCGACCTCACGGACGGCACGCTCGCCTGGAGTTACTCGACTGGCGGCTACGCCTACTCGGGCCCGACCGTCTCGACCACCAAGCACGCCCCGCCGACGGTCTACATCGGCTCCTTCGACGGCAACCTCTACGCGCTCGATGCAAAGGACGGCGGCGTGCGCTGGAGCCGCTCGGCCGGGGGACAGGTGGTCGGCTCGCTCTCGGCCGTGGGCGACATCGTCTACGTCGCCGAGTTCACCAACAACTCGACCAGCGGATTCATGATGAAGAGCGGCCGCAAGGTTTTCCACTACTCCCGAGGCACCTACTCGCCGGTGATCTCAGACGGCCGCCGCATCTACCTGACCGGCTACTCGAGCATCACTGCCCTGCAGCCTTACAAGTACAAACGGGCGGTCGCGCCAGGGGTCGTCGCGCCGAAGGGCAAGCCCGCGCCTAGATGAGTAGTTCCACGGCGACTGCCGTGCCGACCCTTCCCAGCTCGGAGTGAGCAGTCCGTGTGGGCGGCGCGGACGCTGACTGGTCGATTTGCCCCCGTATGCGGGGGTCAATCGACCACTCGGCACTGGGAGGTTGGCCCCAGGCGTGCCAAGGGGAGATAGGCAGCGGGGTCGAAGTCGGCGGTGCTCAGTTCTCACCGCCGACCCGAAGGGGGCCACGATGCTCGCCGACCTCGACCTGCTGCTCATCTCTGTGTTCTGCACCGTTGACGATCTCCTGCCCGAAAAGCCAGGAAACGCCCGCCGAAGCCTGACCGACGCGGAGGTCGTGACGCTCTGCGTGGCGCAGGCGATCATGGGCATCAACTCCGATGCCCGCTTTGCTCGGGTCGCACCCAAGCGACTGGGTCACCTGTTCCCTGCCCTGACCAAGCGCTCGGGCTTTCACAAGCGCCGCGACCGGCTGGCCGAGACGATCGAGGCGATGATCTCGGCCTTTGCCTCCCAGAGCCCCGGCTGGCACGATGACCTGCTGCTCGTCGACTCCACCCCCGTGGAGTGCGCCCGCTCGCGCCAGACGGTGAAGCGGGCCGGAGCCAACAGCCTCGGCGGCGCGACCGCAGACGCCGCCGACTACGGCTACTGCGCCTCGCATTCCCGCTACTTCTGGGGCTTTCGCCTGCACACGCTGATGGCTCCCGACGGAACCCCCCGCGCGATGGCGCTGACCTCACCCAAGGAGGGTGAGCGCGAGGTCTGCCTGCGGCTGCTGGAACGGGTCAACCGCTCGGGCCCGATCACCGTCCTGGGCGACAAGGGCTATGCCGGTGCCGATTTCGAAGTAGATGCCGCCGCCCTCGGCGCGACCGTGGTGCGCCCGCGTCGCAAGGATGAGCCCGAGGGCGGACTCCACCTCGCCCCACTGCGCCAGCGGATCGAGTCGATCTACTGGACCGCCAAGGACATCCTCGGCCTCGAGCGCCACGGCGCCCGCACACTTCGTGGCATTCATGCTCGCCTCGCCAGCCGCTTCTTGGCGCTGGCTGCGGCGATCTCGCTCAACCATCAGCTCGGGCGCCCCTCGAGGGCGCTGGTCGACTACGTGGCCTGAGTCGTGGAACTACTCATCTAGGGCGCGATCCCGCCCGGCGGGGGCGGCGGCGCCAGCGGCGGGTTCGGCGCAAAAGCAGGGAACACCGGGTGGTGCAGGGCATCGCTGAGCGCGGTCAGGCTGGCCGGGTAGTTCTGGATCCGGTAGGTGCTGGTGGAGCCGAAGTCCTGGTAATAGACGAGCATCTTGCAGCGTTTGTGGCCGCGGACCCAGCCCAGCAGGCGGTCCATGTAGGCGGGGTCGTCGGCGCCGGCTGAGATGCCGAACTCGGGGATCGCGAAGGGCTTGCTCGAGAAGCGGTTGTAGAGGCCGGTCAGCGCTTTCCAGTCCTGGTTGTCGGAGTAGAAGTCGGTGCCGACCCAGTCGACGTATTTGTCGCCCGGGTAGAAGTATTTGGGCCGGTTTCGGGGGGTCGTCGGCGAGCCCGCGGGCAGGGTGCTCCAGAGCACCGCGACGGGCGAACGGGGCAGCCCGGCGCCCCCGGCGCGCAGCGGCGGCAGGCCGGTTTCGCCAAGCCGGGCGTTGATCCGGGCGCGGCTGCCGCCGCCGTGGACGACGATGAAGATGCGGCGGAAGGCGAGGCGGTACCAGCGCGGCTTGTGGGCGGCGTCGCGCAGCTTGCCGGCGCAGTCATAGGCGGCGTAGACGTTGAGGCAGCGGTTGGGCTCGCCCAGCGGGCGGATGTAGGCGGCCATTTTCTTCTCCCAGAAGAGCCGGTTGAGCCGGACCAGGTATTGGTCGCCGAAGCCCTGGGCGATCGAGCGCGGGCTGATCAGCTCGTGGCCATCGCCCGAGTCGGCGCTGGTCAGGTGCAGGACCGGCCGCGCCCGCGCCGATTGCCAGCGTTCGATCGAGTCGGGGAATTCGGCGCCCCAGCTGCGGAAGCTCTCGATCAACGCCGGGTGCTTGTGCAGGTCTGCGGAGAAGTGGCCGAAGTCGGCCGGGTCGCCGGTGTCGCTGACGCCGAAAAAGATCTTCTTGCCCTTGGGCAGCAGCGTGCCTGCCTGCGCCGCGGCGGGCACGGTGGCGCAGAGGGCGGCGAGGAGCGCCGGCACGAGGATGCGTTTGGAGATGCGGCGATTCATCGAGGCAGACTTCGATCCAGGTTGGCCGACCACCTTGCGCCAACACCGCCGCGAGCGTCGGGTTGCCCTGCCTACTGGGCGACGAGTTGCAGCACTTCGTCGGCGTACTTGGCGACGAAGCTCGGTCCGACGCCGCTGATCTCGGCCAGGCCGGCCTCGTCGGCGGGACGGCTGGCGGCGATCGCCGCCAGCGTTTTGTTGTGGGCGACGGTGTAGGCGGGCTTGCCGGCCGCGGTCTTCAGCCGCCAGGCCTTGAGCTGCTCGAAGAGCGGCGCGTCGGCCTCGCTCAGCTCGGCCGGCGGCGCCTTCGGCTTGGCCGTGCGGCGGACCACGATCGTCTCCGGGTCGGGCAGCCAACCCGCGTCGTCGCAGATGTCGCAGCAGCGGCCGAGCGGCCGGCCCGCCGTGCTGTCGCCGAAGTGGTCGAGGATGCTGCGGCGGCGGCAGCGGTCGCTGTAGATGAAGGACTTGATCGTGCGGTAATCGCGCCAGCCGCGCTCGCGGGCGATCGTCAGCTCCGGGTCGCGCTGCTCGATGAAGCGCACGAGCCGGCCGAGGTCGGCCTTCATCGCCAGCAGCACCGCCTTCGCGGGCAAGCCGTCGCGGCCACCGCGCCCGGCCTCCTGGTAGTAGGCCTCGAGGCTGGTCGGGATCGCCATGTGCCATACCGAGCGCACGTCGGCCTTGTCGACCCCCATGCCGAAGGCGTTGGTGGCGACGATCACTTCGGCGTCGCCTTCCATGAAGCGGCGCTGGGTCGAGGTGCGGTCTTCGGACTCCATGCCGGCGTGGTAGGCGAGCGCCCGCAGGCCGGACTCGCGCAGCGCCTGGGCGACCTCGTCTGTGTCCCGGCGGGTGCCGCAATAGACGATCGCGGGCCGGTTCTCCGGGTCGGCGAGGCCGCCTTCGAGCAACGCCAGTCGCCTCGCCTTCGAGCCTTTGCCCTCCAGGTGCACAACATCGAAGGAGAGGTTGGGCCGGTCGAAGCCGGAGCGCACCTGCAGCGCTTGCTTGAGGCCGAAGCGGGAGACGATCTCGGCCGCCACAGCCTTGGTCGCCGTCGCCGTGCAGGCCATCACCGGCGGCCGCCCGAGCCGCTCGGCGATCTCGGGCAGGCGCAGGTAGTCGGGGCGGAAGTCGTGACCCCATTCCGAGACGCAGTGCGCCTCATCGACCGCGAGCAGGTCGATCCGCCGTTGCGCCAGGGCGTCGAGGAAGACGGGCGAGGCGAAGCGCTCGGGTGAGCAGTAGACGATCCGCGCCGCGCCGCTGCGCACCTGGTCGAGGGCTTCGCGGGCTCCTTCGGGGCTCATCGCCGAGGAGATCATCGCCACTGGGTGCCCGGCCGCGGTCAGCCGCCGCCACTGGTCCTGCATCAGCGCGATCAGTGGGCTGACCACGATCGTCAGGTCCTCGCTCGCCAATCCCGGCAGCTGGTAGCAGAGGCTCTTGCCGCCACCGGTCGGCATCACGATCAGCGAGTCGCGCCCCTCGAGCCCGGCCTCGACCGCCTCCTTCTGACCCGGCCGCCAGCTCTCGAAGCCAAGCTCGGAGAGCAGCTCGTCGGCTCTGTTTCCTGTCGCGAGAGTCATTGGGACCAGGCTATGGGTCTCAGCCGACGATCTGGGCGGGCACCTGTGACAAGTCCTCGGCGAGAGCGTCGATTTTCTGTGCCAACTTGCGCGTGTCGGCCTTGCTGAGCTGGGTGTAGGAGACGAATCCGCCGCCGCGCCGGTAGGGCTCAAGCGAGACGTAAACGTCTTCAAAGCTCGCTTCGATTTCCTTTGCCTGCTTCGAGTCCTTCTTGGAGAGCAGCGGCTCGATTGCTTCGAAGGCCGCCTCGGCGCCTTCGACGTTGGCCTCGAAGTCGACCAGGTCGAGGTGCGAGTAGCGCTCCTCCTCGCCGCTGATCTTCGAGGCCCCGACCTCGCCGAGCAGCTCGTTGGCGCCGTTGGCGATCTGGGCCGCCTGCAGTGGACGTGCTTGACCTTCTGCTCGAGTTCTTCGACGTCGGCGAGCAACTGCTCCGCGACGGGAGCCATCGCCTTGGCGGTGTCTTCTTCCCAGAGCGCCTTCTCGATCCGGTGGAAGCCGCCGAATTCACTTGCCGCTACGTCGTTCTCCCGGGCGTCGATGCGGGGGTCGAGGTCGCCAAAGGACTCGGCCACCGGCTCGATTCGCTCGTAGGGAGTGCGCGCCGCCGCGTACAGCGACTTGGCCTTCTCCACTTCGCCCGCGACGACCGCGGCGACGAAGGGTTCGGTCTGCTCGACCAGCTCGTCGGTGTTGTGCTCCAGGTACCCGCGGTACTGCGCGATCGCGCTCTTTTCGTCCGCGCCGCCGCTGCTCGCCTTGGCCTTGCCGGTGACGCTCAAGGTACCTTCGTCCTTGGAGCCGCCGGGGCAGTAGATCGTGTAGTCGCCCGCGTCGAGCGTCAGCGAGAAGCTGCCGGAGAGACCGTCGGAGAGGTTCTCCTTCTCACCGAGGATGGTGTCGCCTTCGATCACCTCGAACTCGGTAACCGCCGTGGTGCCGGCGTTTTCGACTTCGAAGACGATCGGCCCGGCCGGCGCGCTCGGCCGAGTTCGGCACGCAGCCCGCATCGGTCAGTTCGAAGGAGAGCACCTTCGCCCCCGGCAGGTGCGTCCTCGCTCGAGCCGCACCCGGCCCCCAACCCAACAAACCCAAAAACAAAAACAACAACGACAAACCGCGTCATGGACTCTCCCCTGTTGTGAGTTCGTCGTTATGGGTGCGTATTCCCCCATAACGATGAAGTCAGCAATCGGTGCTTGAACGAAGTTAGGGCACCCTAACAAAAACCGACAGACAAGTCGGATTAAGTTCCGGTGCGCCTTATGCACGCCTGCGGTGCAAAAGGCGCACCGGAAGCTCAGCCGAGCAGGGTTTCGCCGACGTAGCCGCCCTTGTGGGCGCCGGGGGGGACGGCGAAGAGGGCGCTGCCGACGTGCTTGATGTACTCGTTGAGCGCGTCGTTGGAGCCAAGCCGGCGTCTGGATCGGGACGAACTGCGTTCGCGGGTCGCGCTGGAAGCAGATGAAGAAGAGGCCGGCTTCGAGCTCGCCGAGGCTCTGTCGACGCCGTCGGTGAAGGAGTAGCCGCGGCGCAGGATCCGCTCGCCCCCGTTGGCCGAAGCGGAGGCGAGGCGGACGTGGGCGTCGACCGGGATCACCGGTTTGCCGTCGCGTTCGGCCTCGAGGTCGAGCGGGTCGAACTCGTCGCTGCCGCCCAGCGGGGCGCCGCTGTACTTGTCGCGGCCGATCGTCTGCTCCTGGTCTTCCAGCGCCGAGCGGTCCCAGACCTCGAGCAGCATGCGGATGCGACGGGTCACCACGTAGCTGCCGCCGCGCATCCAGGCCGGCCCTTCGTTGCCGACCCAGACGTAGCGGTCCATCGCCGCCGTGTCCTCGGCCTTGATGTTGGCGGTGCCGTCCTTGAAGCCCATCAGGTTGCGCGGTGTCGCCTGGCTGCGGCTGGTGGACGCGGTGCGGCCGAAGCCGAGCTGCGACCAGCGCATCACCACGGTGCCGCGTCCGATCCGCGCCAGGTTGCGGATCGCGTGGAAGGCGATCTGGGGATCGTCGGAGCAGGCCTGCACGCAGATGTCGCCGCCGCCTTCGAGCCGGTCGAGCTCGTCGGCGGGCAGCGGCGGGATCGGCGCCAGTGCGGCGGGGCGCTGCGCGGCCAGCCCCAGCTCGCGCCGTCCGAAGAGGCTCGGCCCGAAGCCGAAGGTGACGGTCAGCCGCGAGGGCAGCAGGCCGACCGTCTCGCCGGTGTCGTCGGGCGGCGCCAGCTCGACGCCGTTGGCGTCGCCGATCATCTGCCCGGCGGTCATCTCGGCGGCCGCGCTCGACCACTCCTCCATCAGCTCGCGCAACGCCGCGCGGCTCGGGTCGACCAGGTCGAAGGTGGCGAAGTGGAGGCGGTCCTGGGCGGGGGTGTCGATCCCGGCCTGGTGCTCGCCGTAGAAGGGGACCGAGCCGGTGCCGTCGGCTCCCCTGCGCCTCGTCACTGCCGAGCCAGGTATCCGGCGGCGCCCCCGAGGCCGATGCCGGCGGCGCCGACTCCGGCCGAGGCAAGCAGCCGCCGCCGCGTCAGCTCGGTCATCGCGTGCGGCGTCGGGGCTCAGGCCGGGCTCTGGGCCGGCGCGCCGCTGCCACGGGCGGGGGCGGGAGCGGCGCGGCGCACCCGCAGGCGGTCGGGCCAGAGCACGTAGAGGGCCATCGGCACCACGTAGAGCGGTAGATCAGCACCTCGCCGACCGTCGGCGAGGGCTGCAGGCCCAGCATCCCGGTCAGCAGCGAGCCGCGAGACCGTCCCCGGCTGCACCAGCCAGGTCAGGTCGAGCGCCTGGCCCTGCAGGCCGTTGAACCAGCCCGCCTCGTGGGCGGTGTGCAGGGAGGTCGAGAGCAGGCCGGCGGCGACGAAGACGAGGATCAGCCCGGTGACGCGGAAGAAGCGGGTGAGGTTGATCCGCACGCCGCCGCGGTAGATGCCAAGTCCGATGCCGACGGCGGCGAGCAGACCGATCACCGCGCCCGCGCCGGCCGCCGTGGTGTCACTGGCGTCCTGGAAGGCGGCGAGCAGGAAGACCGAGGTCTCGAAGCCCTCGCGCAGCACCGCCAGGAAAGCCATCGCGACCAGGGCCATAGTCGAGCCGCTGGCCAGGGCGCTGGCCGCGTTGCCTTCCAGCACCTTCTTGATGCCCTTGGCGTTGCGCCGCATCCAGATGATCATGTAGCTGACCGCGCTCACCGCGATCAGCCCGATCACCGTCTCCAGGCCCTCCTGCTGGCGCTGGGGCAGGTCCTGGCCGACGAGGCGGAGGATCACCGCGATGCCGACGCAGAGCGCAACCGCGATCGCCACGCCGAACCACATCTGGCGGATTGCGTCGCGGCGGCCCTCCTTGACCAGGAAGGCGGCGATGATGCCGATGATCAGCGCGGCCTCGACGCCCTCGCGCAGGGCGATTACAAGAGTGGGGATCATCGCGGCTGGTTTCTCTGCTGGTCCGACATCAATTAGGCGTCCCTAATTAGGGGTCCCAAAGCTAGCACGCCTCCAGCGATGCCGTGGCCGACGGGCCTCAAAGTGGGCCTATATGTCGACTTTGAGGCCCGTCGGCACTCAGGGCAGCCAGGGCTCGTGCCACTGGGTGATGCCGCGAGTCAGCTTCTCCGCCTCGGGCGGGCCCCAGGTGCCGGGCTCGTACTGGTGCACGGGGCCTGGGTCGTCGAGCAGGGGCTGGACGATGCGCCAGGTCTCCTCGACCGTGTCCTGGCGGGTGAAGAGCTGGTGGTTGCCGGCGATCGCGTCACCGAGCAGCCGCTCGTAGGGCTCGGGCTCCTCGCCCGGCTCCTTTTCGAAGAGGACCTCCATGTCGGCCGGCTCGAAGGCCTCCTCTCCCGCTTTCTTGGCGAAGAGGCGCATGCGGGCACCGGGCTCGGGCTCGATCCGCACCGTCATCTGGTTCGGGTCCGGTCGCTGACCGGCGCCGACGCCGAGTGGCGGCGGGCGCTTGAAGACGACCGTTACCTCGCTCGACTTCGCCGGCATGCACTTGCCGGCGCGGATGAAGAAGGGCACGCCGCTCCAGCGCCAGTTGTCGACCGCCAGCTCGATCGCGGCAAAGGTCTCCGTGGTGGAATCGGGGGCGACGTCCTTGACGTCGAGGAAGCCCTTGTACTGACCGCGCACGTAGCGCTTGGGATCGGCGGTCCGCGTCGCCTTGAAGAATTCGAGCTTCTTGTCGCGGACCGAGTCGTGGTGGTTGCCGGTCGGCGGCCCCATGCCGACCAGGGCCAGCACCTGCAGGGCGTGGTTCTGGATCACGTCGCGCATCGCCCCGACGGCGTCGTAGAAGCGGCCGCGATCGTCGACCCCGAAGTTCTCGGCGATCGTCATCTGCACGTGCGAGACGTGCTGGCGGTTCCAGATCGGCTCGAGGGTGGCGTTGGCGAAGCGCAGGTAGGTGATGTCCATCACCGGCTCCTTGCCGAGGTAATGGTCGATGCGCAGGATCTGGCGCTCGTCGAGCACTTCGCAGAGGTCGGCGTTGAGCGCCCGGGCCGAGGCCAGGTCGTGGCCGAAGGGCTTCTCGATCACGACGTGGGCGTTCTCGGTCAGCCCGGCGTCGCCGAGGCCGTGGACCACGGTGGCGAAGAGCGAAGGTGGGATCTCGAGGTAGAAGACGGGGTTCTTGGCCTCGCCGACCGCCGCCGCGACCCGTTTGAAGGTGGCGGCATCGGCGTAGTCACCCTGTACGTAGGAGAGGCGCTTGGCGAGGCGGGCGAAGACGTCCCCGTCGGGACCGTCGACGGTGGCGGCGATCGATTCGCGGGCGTGCTCGCGCAGCTTCTCGTCATCCCACTCGTCGATCGCGACGCCGACGATCGGGCAGTCGAGCTTGCCGCGCGCCTCGAGCCGGTAGAGCGCCCGGAAGGTCATCTTCTTCGCCAGGTCGCCGCTGATCCCGAAGATCGTCAGCACGTCGGCGTTGGCATCGGAGTGCTTGGCGTCGGCCCTGGCCATTCGTCCGCCAGGCTACCCGTTGGTCGCCCTGAGCCACACACGGGCCACCCGCTCGCATAGGGTTAGGGCCATGGAGCTGGGAATGGTCGGACTCGGCCGCATGGGCGCCAACATGGCGCGACGGCTGATGCGCGACGGACACCGCCTCGTCGTCTTCGACGTCAACCCCGATGCTGTCTCGGAGCTGGCCGGGGAGGGCGCCGAGGGCGCCTCTTCGCTGGAGGATCTGGCCGCGAAGCTGAGCGCGCCGCGGTCGGTTTGGGTGATGGTGCCGGCGGGCGAGATCACCGAGAAGACCGTCGAGGAGGTCGCCGCCGTGCTCGACTCCGGCGACGCGATCATCGACGGCGGCAACTCCTACTACCGCGATGATATTCGGCGCGCTGAGAAGGTGGGCGAGCAGGGGATCGATTACGTCGATTGTGGGACCAGCGGTGGCGTCTTCGGTCTCGACCGCGGCTACTGCCTGATGATCGGCGGCCCGGATGGGGCCGTGCAGCGGCTCGACTCGGTCTTCGCCTCGCTGGCGCCGGGCGTCGAGTCGGCGGAGCGCACGCCGGGGCGCAGCGGTGAGCCCAACGCCGCCGAGAACGGCTACCTGCACTGCGGCCCAAACGGCGCCGGGCACTTCGTCAAGATGGTCCACAACGGGATCGAGTACGGCGTGATGGCCGCCTACGCCGAGGGTCTCAACATCCTCAAGAACGCCAACGCCGGCAAGGTCGAGCGCGAGGCCGACGCCGAGACGGCTCCGATGGAGCAGCCCGAGTACTACCAGTACGACCTCGACCTGCCCGAGGTGACCGAGGTCTGGCGCCGCGGCAGCGTAATCGGCTCCTGGTTGCTGGACCTGACCGCCGCCTCGATGCAGGAATCGGCCGACCTCGCCGAGTTCGAGGGCCGGGTCTCCGATTCAGGCGAGGGCCGCTGGACCTCGATCGCCGCGATCGACGAGGGCGTGCCGGCCCCGGTCCTGACCACCGCGCTGTACGAGCGCTTCGCCTCGCGCGGGCTCGACGACTTCGCCGACAAGGTGCTCTCGGCGATGCGCAAGCAGTTCGGTGGCCACGACGAGAAGTCTTCCTAGGCGGCAGCGTGGCAATCGAGCTCGAGGTCTGCGCCGATGAAAAGGCGGCGGCGCGCCGTGCCGCCGAGGTGATCGCCGCGATCGGTGCCGCCGCGGTCGTCGAGCGCAACACCTTCTCGCTGGCGATGAGCGGTGGCCGCAGCCCCTGGGCGATGCTGGCGATCCTCGGCGAAGAAGAGCAGATGCCGTGGGACAAAGCCGAGCTCTTCCAGGTCGACGAGCGGATCGCCTCGCCGGGCAGCGAGGACCGCAACCTCACCCACATGGTCCTCGGCCTCTCGATGGACCACCAGGCGATGCTGCGGCCGATGCCGGTGACCCAGCGCGACCTCGAGGGCGCCGCCCACGACTACGAAAACACGCTTCCCGACCCGCTCGACTGCGTCCACCTCGGGCTCGGCCCCGACGGCCACACCGCCTCGTTGGTGCCGGGTGACCTCGTGCTCGAGGTCACGAACCGCCGCGTCGCCCTGACCGAGACCGCCTACCAGGGCCACCACCGCATGACCCTCACCTACCCGGCCCTTAACTCGGCCCGCCAGATCGTCTGGCTGATCACCGGCCCCGACAAGGTTGACGCCCTGGCAAAGCTGATGGCCGGCGACAGCTCGATCCCGGCCGGCCGGGTCGAGAACGCACAGATGACCGTGATCGCCGACGCGGCCGCTTCGCCGTAGTCACGACAGCGCGTCGCTACCCGTCCGGGGTGGTTCTGAGGGCCCTTAGTCGTTTAACCCGGTGGTCCGAGTCGCCCACCATTCGAACGAGCCATTTTTCGATTTGGTCCAGATCGAGGTTGTCCCCGGCGATCAGCATCTGTTCGATGTCAATCCAGTCCTTTTGACGGTCGAACATCGCCTTGCAGACCGCGAGGTGCTCTGGGCTGAGAATCGAGATGGTGACCTCGCCGAAGGGGACCCGCCGGGATTCTCCGCGCATCTCGTCGTGTATCGGGTCGTAGGCGAAGAAGAGATCGACGGCATTGTCTCCCCACCAGAGCCGGCATTGCCCGTCTCGTTCGAGGGCCGACGGGTCGAGGCGATCAGCGCTGACCCCGATCTCGGTGAGCGCCTTGACCACATCCCCCCAGCGCTCGGTCGGAACGAAGACGTTGATGTCGATGTCGATCGTTACGCGGGGGTCGGCGTAGTAGGCAAGCGCCAGCGCTCCCCCTAGGGCATGCGGAACCTTCGCGTCCGTAAGCGCTTCGTGTATGACGATCACCTTCTCGGGGAGGCTCGGCGGCTCCTCGAGTTGGTTTGTGTGCGGTGCGTCGCTCACCTGCCGCTTCCGCCTGTCGAGTCGAGTCGGGGAAATGTCAGGGGCTTGTCCCGGCGTCCTCCCGAGGGCAGCGCGTCGGCAAGCAAGAGCAGGTCGAAGAGGGCGCGGCCCCGGTCGGCCGGGGTTGCTGCCATCCATAGGGCTACGGCTCTCGCCGCCTCGCCGGCGGGAGAGGCGGCGGCATCCTCGCGGTATCCCCTTTGCAGCATTTCGAGCAGGATCTGGCGCAAGGTCGGGTCGAGTCGATTCCCTCTGGCCAGCTCTGCGATCAACTCTCGGGCCGCCTGCTCGACTGGCTCTCGTGCGACCGGCGCGCCTGCGCGCCTGGCGGCGCGGCGCAATTCCTCGGCGCTGGCAGGCTTGACGGCCTTTTTCCGCGCCTTCTCGATTACCTCGTCAGTCAGCTCTCGAAACGAGACAAGGGTTTGGCTACGGGGACCCTTGTCGGTATTGCTCGACTCCCGTATCTCGTAGCTACCTTTGCGGCTGGAGACGATATAAGCCATAGTGGTACAACTGTACCACTATGGCTTAAACCCCGCTCCTAAGCCGTTTCCAGCGACACCGAGTGGTTGGCGACGATCATGCCGTCGGGGTCCCACTTGCGCTTGACCTCGGCCAGGCGAGCGCAGACCTCGGCGGGGAGGATCGCGTCGGCGTCGCAGGGGCGCTCGGTGAAGTTGAAGTAGGAGCCCTCACCGGCCCAGGGCTGCATCGTCTGCTCGATCTTCTGCAGGTGGGCGGGATCGCTTCGCCCAGCTCGGGCGTCATCGGCATGCCGACGCTGTACATGACGAAATCGGTCTCGAGGTGGGTGAGGGCGCCGCCGTCGGGGTCCGGACGGCCGAGCGCGCCACCGAGGCTGCGCAGCTCGCTGAGCAGCATCGGCGAGCCTGAACCGGGACCCGCAAGACCGGCGAAGGCGTCGATCGCCTCGTCGGGGAGCTCGCGGATCGTCATTCCCTCGCCGAGGCCGGGCACCGGGTTCTCCGGGTCCATGTGGATCCGGCAGAGGCCCTCAACCGGGATCTGGGTCCAGGTATCCATGATCGTCTCGCCGAGCTCGCGCAGCGGCGCGACGATCGCTTCGCCCTCGGCCTGGCTGCCGATGCAGGCGCCGTCGATCGTCAACAGCGGCCGGCCGCGGATCGGCTCGGGCACGTCGGGGATCGGCGGCGGGGTGATGAAGCGGACCACCGAGGTGACGTCGTCGGAGACGCCGGCCGCCCAGTCGCGGTAGGCGCGCACCGCCTCGGCGCCGAGCTCGGCCGGAAAGACGAGGGCGCCGGCGTAGATCTCGGCGATCGGGATCAGGCGAGGTGCAGCGCGGTGACGATCGCGTAGCCGCCACCGCCGCCGCGCAGCGCCCAGAACAGGTCGGGCTCGCTCTCGGCGTCGACCGTGCGCGCCTCGCCGTCGGCCGTGATGAGCTCGATCGCCTGCACGCGGTTGCAGGCGAAGCCGTAGCGTCGGCCGAGCCAGCTGAGGCCGCCGCCGAGGGTGAAGCCGGTGACGCCGACGTCGGGCGAGGAGCCCGGCATCGAGCAGAGGCCATGGGCCTGGGCGGCGCTGCTCAGCTCGGCGACGAGAACGCCGGCCTCGACCCGAGCGGTCTGCGCCTCGGGATCGACCTCGATCCCGCGCATGCGCTCGGTCTTGATCAGGATCGTGCCCTCGAGTGAGCCGGCGAGGGCGAACGCTCCGTGGCCGGTCCCCTGGCCGGCGACCTTGAGGTCGTTTTCCGCCGCGAAGCGAATCGTCTTGACGACGTCATCGGCGCCCTCTACAAGGGCGACCGCCTCGGGTCGCTGCTCGGCGGCCAGGTTCCAGGCCTGGCGCGCCTCGTCCCAGTCGGGATCGCTCGGGGTTGCAACGCGGCCGGTGATCGCCAGCCCGGTGAAGTCACTCATCTGGTCTCCTTGGAAGCGGTGTCTGGTGTGTCGCAGGACCTACATCTCCCCTGAATGATGCGAAGGATATCCGACGACCGAAAGGGCGCCTCCCAGTTAATTGACCCGAAAACACAGGTGAGGACCAAACAGTTCACTCCGTCATTTTTGATTTAACTGGTAGTCTGCGCCGCTACAAATGGCCGCCAACGCACCCGACTACATCTGGAACAATCGCATTCATCAGCGCTGGGCGAGCGAGGATCTCGTTTTTTGGCGCTTGGCCTTCTTCCCTGGGTATAAGCGGGGGAAAGTGCTCGACACGGTCAACGCGCTGATGAAAAGTGAGAAGGTCCGGTCGTATGCGGTGTACGAGGCGCTCGGCCTATTCGACATATTCATTCGAACTTGGCTTCCGAGCCAGAGCTTTGAGAGTTTCGAAAAGAAATTGAACCACGCCCTACACGGTGAGTACTTGCAGCTTTTGGAGTCCTTCCGGGTAACTCGGATTCTCCGCCACCATGTCTGGGATGAAGGAAAAACCCACGCAGGGGACCCGCCTCAGGAGATTCTAGAATCTCCGTTTTCGGATGCGGAAATTGCGAAAATCAATAAAGGACGATTTTCGGATGATCGGCGGAAGGAGTTGGAAGACCAAAAAATCATCGCCAAACTTCCCTCTGGTGATGGCATCAAGTTCTTCACGATCATCACCTCACCGGTCTATCCGATGGTTTTCGAGGCGCGGGAGCAGCTAGAGGAGAAACTTCTAGAGCTGCTCGATGAGGCAGGGGTAGAGGAGGTCTCCTTGTATGAGGGAAGCGGCTTCGGCCGCTTCGTCGTGATGGGCCGGAGCCCTATCGACAACTTCTTCGCGATACCCGAACTCGCGGGTGCGATCAACGACCTCGGCATCAACGATTCGCTGACGGCCCGGCCGTACACCCACGTTTGTTCCGAGAAAGGCGTCCTGGTTTGCATAGATCAGATTCCGACTAAAGCAACGCAGGAGAAGGTCGATCTCGAGGAGTTGCTGAGTCGTCCTGAGTCGCACGACCTGGAGGTCAAGGCAACGCTGAAGCTTGACCTGGCACCCTGGCTCATCTCTTCTGGAGATTTGGAGAGTAAGGAGTTCGTCGCGAATGACGGCGTGATCAAGGCCGTGGTCGGAATGCTAAATGCGCGAGGTGGGCGGGTCGTGGTGGGTGCGATCGAGCGCAAGGACAAATTCAAGTCCGTACTGGCTGACGATCATCCCAAGCTCACGGAGTACGAGCGGGTTGGTGACTACATCGTCTTCGGTGTCGATGAAGAGGAGCAGTTTGGGGCCGGGGGATGGGATGCGTTTCAGAGGCAATTGCAGGACCTAATCGGCTCTCGCATCGATCCGTCGCCCGCGGGTTTGATCAGCATCGACGAAGAGAAGCTGGGAGGGAAGACGCTCTGCGTGATCTCGGTTAGGCCCAGCAGCACCAGGTGGTTCTACCGCCGCGTTGGAGCAAAGGATCCGGTCAAGTTCTACATCCGAGAGGCTGGCCGAACCATTGCATACGCAGGAAGCGACGCGGACAGATATAAGGAAGAGAACCCCCGTAACTGATTTGACTATGCTGAGTGGACAGTGCCGGAGTTAGCGTCGACAGAGGGTTCCCGAGAGCGGGCCAATTTCGAGGCCCCAGAGGGGGTTGGGAAGGCCGCGGGCGCGGTGCCCCGCCACTGCTTCGAGCTCGCCGCCAACCAAAATGCCGATTTGGCTAGCGAGATCCGTAAACAGTTCAGGTTCTTGCGCTATATCCACAGCGGACTTTCCTCTCGCCACTCTGACAAGGGTTAGGTCTCGAATTTCGCGACCGTGTCGCCCCGGCCCACCAATAGCACGCTGACCAAGCGTGGTGGGAAGAGGCCGTGGGCGGCGACGCCGGGGTCGGCCTCGAGGCGGGCGGCGAGCTCTGCCGGGTCGCCGATCTCGCCGCCGTAATCGGCGATCAAGCCGTCGTCGGGGCTGCGTGGGACGTCGCGCAATGCGACCGCCGAACCGAGCCGCCCGAGGGTCGAGGCGATGCCGAAGGCAAAGAGCTCGAGCGGCACCGGCGCGCTCAGCGCCTCGACCGGCTTGCTCGAGTCGGCGATGACGACGAAGCGCTCGGCCGCCGCGGCGACGATCTTCTCGCGCAGGTGGGCGCCGCCGCCGCCCTTGATCAGCCAGCCGTCGGGGGTCACCTGGTCGGTCCCGTCGATCGCGATGTCGAGCCGCCCCAGCCGGCTGAACTCCTCGACCGGGATGCCCAGCTCGCGTGCTTGTTCCTCGGTGGCGACCGAGGTGGCGACGCAGCGGATCCCGCCGAGGCCGCGGGCGGCGAGCGCCGGCAAAAGGTGCGCGACGGTCGATCCGGTCCCAAGCCCAACCGTCATCCCGTCCTCAACCAGTTCAGCCGCCGCCACGGCCGCAATCCGCTTCTCGTCGTCGCCCACGCCCACGGCGGCGCACTCTACCCTCCTCCCTTCCCGCTGACTTCCTGTTTCTCCGCGCTATTCGCCAAAAAAAAGGAAGTCAGCATTGGGATCTATGCTCGCGGGCGATGGACGCGCGGATTTGGTTGACGGGTGAGGGGGGTGAGCCGCGGTCGGTGGCGCTCGGTGGCGGGCGGACGGTCGTTGGGCGCAATCCCGAGGCGGCTATTCAGATCGACGACGAGGCGGTCTCCTGGGACCACTTGGAGATTGAGAACCGCGGCGGCGTGCTGATGGCGACCGACCTCGACAGTCGCAACGGCACCGCGCTCAACGGCGAGCCGCTCGATCGTCCGCGTCGGCTGCGCGACGGCGACACCCTGATCGTTGGCGGCCACCGCCTCGAAGTCTCCGACCCGATCCCGGGCCGCGCCGGCGGCACGGTCGCCGCATCAGGCGGCGCCGTTGCCCTCAACGAAGACGAGCGTGCAACCGCCATGGCCCTCGTCGCTCCATATAGAACAGAGGGCGCCTTTGCGGGTCGTCCCGCCACCCGCGCCGAGATCGCTGAGGCCCTCCACGTCAGCGAGCGAACCGCCCAACGCCGCCTCGACGCACTGGCAGCGAAGTTGGAGATCTCCGGGGAAGCTGGACGCGATCGGCCGCGCCTGATAGCTGCCCGCATCCTCGAACTGGGCCTCGACCGCGCCTGACCCGGACCGGGCCAAACGCGGCCCGGTTCGTGACTCGAGTGTCGTTTTCAGGTGCGCCCCATGAGCGGAGCATCGGTTGTGCAATTCGCAACCGACCCGAAAGGGGAGTCCAATGCTCAACCGTTCGATCAAGTTCACACTCACCGTCCTTGCCCTGGCCCTGTTGCCGGTAGCGAGCGCCGCCGCTGCCGGGCACTCCGGTGCCGTCGTCTTCTCACGGGCGATCACCAGCGTCGAAGAAACGAAAACCGGCAAAGTCGAAAAGACCGAAGGTGGGCTCTACGCCGCCAAGGAAGGCCACCTCAACCAGCTCACCGAAGACCCGACCGACAGCGAACCGGATTTCTCCGCTGACGGGCGCAAGATCGCCTTCGTCCGCGCCGGTGACATCTGGGCGATGCGGGCCGACGGCACTGGCCAGCACAAGCTGACCTCCGGCACGGAGATCGACAGCCGGCCGCAGTTCGACCCGAAAGGCCAGTACGTCGTCTTCACCCGCGCCGCGACCGAAGGCGGTTCCCGCGACCTCTACCGGGTCAACCTCGGGGGCAGCGCCCATCCGCTCGTCACCGGTGCCGGCGATGAGCACGAAGCGTCGTTCTCGCCCGACGGCAAGGCGATCGTCTTCGTTCGCAGCCTGGCCGAGGGCGGGGGCGGCTCCGCCGACGACATCTACTCGGTGCGCCCGTCCGGTGCCGGCCTGGCGCGCCTCAGCAAGACCGGCCACATCGACGAGTTCTCGCCCCGCTACTTCAAGGGCGGCATCGTCTTCAGTCGTGGCCAGAGCGGCGAAGGCCGTGGTGCCTACGCCGACATCTTCACGATGCGCCGCAACGGCACCAAGGTGAAGGTGCTGGTCGCCGGCGCCGGGTCCTCCTTCGTCGAAGACGTCGCCCCGGCGGCGGCGATGCTGCTCTTCCGTCGCGACCAGGGCCTCTGGGTGAAGAAGATCGGCCCGGGCCGCGCCCACAAGCTGAGCGAGGTCGCCGACAACTCCGCGACCAACTCGGTCTTCTCCTCCGATGGGCGCAGGGTCGCCGCGTTCATCGCCACCGACGAAGCCGAGACCCTCTCGGCGATCGACGTCGCCAGCCGCCGCAGCTCGCAGCTCGCTGAAGGTTTCGCGCTGGAAAGCGGCTCGACCGCGACGACGATCGGGTCGGTCATGACCTGGCAGCCGGTGCGGCGCTGAGCCCCAATCCGGTACCTCCCGGGGGGCTCCGCATGGACTCCCCCCGGCTCCAGCTCGAAGGGCTCGCTCCTCACGGGGCGGGCCCTTCGTCGTTTCGCGGCGATATAACCGCCGCGTGGGAGAACCCTCGATTGGCTCGACGCTCGGCGGCTACCGGATCGACTCGCTGATTGCCCGCGGCGGCATGGGCGTCGTCTACCGGGCGACGCAGCTCGCCCTGGAGCGGCCGGTGGCGCTCAAGGTGATCGCCCACCAGCTTGCCGACGACGAGAAATTCCGCCGCCGCTTCCTCAGCGAGTCGCGGCTCGCCGCCAACCTCGAGCACCCCGCTGTGGTGCCGGTCTACGACGCCCGCGAGGACGAGGGCGAGCTGATCGTCGCGATGCGCCTGATCGAGGGCGGCGACCTGCGCAAGCTGATCGACCGCGAGGGGCCGCTCGAGCCCGAACGCGCCGTTCAGCTGCTGGGCCAGGTCGCCGAAGCGCTCGACGCGGCCCACGCCGCCGGCATCGTCCACCGCGACGTCAAGCCGCACAACGTCCTGATCGAAGGCGAGCGGGCCTACCTCTCGGACTTCGGCCTGGCCAAGGCCTACGCCGAGACCGGTCCCGGCAGCGGCGCCTCGATCGTCGGCACGGTCGAGTACATGGCGCCGGAGCAGTGGCGCGGCGAGCGGGTCGGGCCGGCGGCCGACGTCTACGCGCTCGGCTGCGTGCTCTACGAGGCACTGACCGGGATCGTTCCTTACGCCCGCAAGGAGGCCGACACCGAACCGGAGCTCCCGCGCGGGATCGAGACGGTGATCGAGCGCGCAGTCGCCAAGGACCCGTCTGAGCGCTACGCGAGCGCCGGCGAGCTGATTGCCGCGGCCCGCCGCAGCCAGGCCGACACGCCCGCGCCGACGCTGGTGCTCGATGAGCGTCCGGAGCGGCCGACCGTGCGGATCGGCGGTTCGCCCGAGGGGGACCAGAAGGGGGTCGGGCTCAGCCGGTGGCGGCGCCCGATCGGGGTTGCTTTCCTCTTCTGGTTCCTGGGCGGCGTCGGCGTCCTGATCGCGGTCGGGGCGCTGATCGTCAGCTTCTTCAACGACGACGGCGTCTCCGTCTCCGCGCCAATCGCGGTCGCCAGACCGCCGCTTCGTCTCGCCGTCGGGCCCCGGACCGTCTGGGCGACGAGCGCTGTGGACGGAACCCTGACCGGGATCGACCCTCATACAAAGCGCGTCGTCTCGAAGATTCAGGTCGGCAAAGGCGTCTCCGGAGTCACGATTGGCGCCGGCTCGGTCTGGGTCTCGAATCCACGCACCGGTACGATCCTGAGGATCAACACGGCAGGCGAAGTGACAGCGCGCCTCGATCTCGGCGGCAGCCCCGGCGCGATCGTCTCTGGCGGCGGCCGGATCTGGGTTGCCGACGAGGACGGGGCGGGCATCACGGTCATCGACGGGCATGAGGCGCGGGTCATCCGCCGCGGCCTGGCGCCGCACGCGGCCCCGCTGCGCCTTGCCGTCGGCGCCGGTGGCCTCTGGTTCAGCAGCGCGAGCACCGGTACGGTGCGCCGAATCGACCTCGGCACGCTGGCGGTCGGCCCGCCGATCCTCGCCGGCCGCGGCCCCGCCGGCGTCACGGTCGGCCACGGCCTGGTCTGGGTCGCCAACGGCCGCTCAACCACAGTGACCCGGATCGACCCCTCCACCCACACGATTTTCGGCTCCCCGATCGAAGTCGGCGAACAGCCCGGCGGCATAGACGCCGGCACCGAAGCCGTGTGGGTCGCGAGTGCCGCGGACAATTCCGTAACTCGACTAGATCTCACCAGCGGTGACCCCATCGGCAGCCCGATCTCGGTCGGCCCTAAACCTGGCGCGGTAGTCGTTGGCCCCGAAGCAGTCTGGGTTGCCAACAACGGCGACGGCACAGTTACCCGCATCGAACCCTGAAGCTCTCCAAGGAACTCGGCTCGACGCTCTGCGGTTCGGGGCGCCTTTGACGCGTCGCTCCATGGGACGGTCGGGGCCGGAAGAAGGCGTCCGGGGGAGGGTCTCGGGGAACTCCCGGCCGAAGGCCGGCCCCGAGACCCTCCCCCGGACGCCTCTCCCCGTCACGTTCGTCTCATAGGATCGATACGTGACCCGCGACATCGACCAGCTCGCGATCAACACGATCCGAACGCTTTCAATCGACGCGATCCAGAAGGCCAACTCCGGCCACCCGGGCACGCCGATGGCGCTCGCCCCGCTCGCCTACACGCTCTGGCAGCGCTTCCTGCGCTTCGACCCGGCCGATCCGATCTGGCCCGGCCGCGACCGCTTCGTGCTCTCCGCCGGGCACGCCTCGATGCTGCTCTACTCGCTGCTCCATTTGGCCGGGGTAAAGGCGGTCGATCCCGACTACGAGGTCGTCGGTCACCCCGCCGTCTCGCTCAAAGACATCGAGAGCTTCCGCCAGCTCGACTCGCGCGCTCCCGGCCACCCCGAGTACCGCTGGACCTCGGGGGTCGAGACGACCACCGGCCCGCTCGGCCAGGGCATCGCCACCTCGGTCGGGATGGCGATCGCCGGCAAGTGGCAGGGCGCTCGCTACAACCAGCCGGAATTCGAGCTCTTCGACTTCGACGTCTACGCGATCGCCGGCGACGGCTGCTTCATGGAGGGGGTCTCCAGCGAGGCCGCCTCGATCGCCGGTCACCTCAAGCTCGACAACCTCTGCTGGATCTACGACAACAACCACATCACCATCGACGGCAAAACCCACCTCGCCTACGACGACGACGTCGCCGCCCGCTTCATGGGCTACGGCTGGAACGTCACCCGGGTCGGCGACGCCAACGACACCGAGCTGATCGCCACCGCCTTCGAGGAGTTCAAGGGTGAGCAGGGCCGCCCGACCCTGATCATCGTCGACAGCCACATTGGCTATGGCTCACCGCACAAGGTCGACACCTCCGCTGCCCACGGCGAACCGCTGGGCGCCGAGGAGGTGCGCGAGACCAAGCGCGCTTACGGCTGGCCCGAGGACGCCCAGTTCCTCGTCCCCGACGGCGTGCGCGAGCACTTCGATGCGGGGATCGGCAAGCGCGGCGCCGAGCTAAGCGCCGCCTGGAAAGAGCTGCTCGACTCCTACGCCGATGAGAACGGCGACCTCGCCGCGGAGATCGAGGCGCAGCAGGCGCGCGAGCTGCCCGCCGGCTGGGACGCCGAGATCCCCAGCTTCGATGCCGACCCGAAGGGCATCGCCACCCGCAAGGCCTCCCAGCAGGTCGAGAACGCGATCGCCGCGCGCCTGCCCTGGCTGCTCGCCGGCTCCGCCGACCTCACCGACTCGACCTCGGTGCGACTCAAGTTCGACGGCGCCGAGGACTTCGAGCCCGGCGCCTACGACGGCCGCCAGCTCCACTTCGGCATCCGCGAGCACGAGTCGGCGGCGATCTGCAACGGCCTCTCGCTCTCCAAGCTGCGCCCGCTCTGGTCGACCTACCTCACCTTCTCCGACTACGCGCGGCCGGCGATCCGGCTCTCGGCGCTGATGGAGCTGCCGGTGATCCACCTCTTCACCCACGACTCAATCGGGCTCGGCGAGGACGGCCCGACCCACCAGCCGGTCGAGCAGCTCGCCTCGCTGCGCGCGGTCCCCGGGCTCGACGTGATCCGCCCCGCCGACGCCAACGAGGTCGCCGAGGCATGGCGGGCGGCGCTCGATCGCACTCACCAGCCGGTGGCCCTGGTCCTCACCCGCCAAAACGTGCCCGTCTTCGACCGCTCCAAGTACGCCTCGGCCGAGGGCCTTCGCCGCGGCGCGTATGTACTCGCCGACGCCGAGGGCGGCGACCCCGAGGTGATCCTGATCGCCACCGGCAGCGAGGTGGCGCTGGCGCTCTCCGCACACGAGGAGCTGCTCGCCGAGGGGATTCGCTCGCGGGTGGTCAGCATGCCCTGTTGCGAGCTCTTCGATCGCCAGGACGAGGACTACCGCGCGCAGGTGCTGCCGCCGAGCGTGACCGCGCGGGTCTCGATCGAGGAGGCCTCGACCCTGGGCTGGGATCGCTACGTTGGCTTCGACGGCGTCAAGATCGGGATGCACACCTTCGGCACCTCGGCGCCGTTGAAAGACGTTCAAACCAAGTTCGGCTTCACCGGAGACCGGGTGGCCGAGGCCGCAAAGGAGCTGCTCTGATGAAGCCGACCGGCGAACTGCACGACATTGGCCAGAGCCTCTGGCTCGACAACATCACCCGCACGATGCTGGCCGATGGCACCCTCGAGGGCTACATCGATCAGCTCTCGGTCACCGGCCTGACCTCCAACCCGACGATCTTCGACAAGGCGATCTCCGGCGGCGACGCCTACGACGAGCAGATCGCCGAGGTCAGTCCCGGCCTCGACAGCGCCGAAGAGGTCTTCTTCAAGCTGGCGATCGCTGACCTGCGCGACGCCACCGACCTCTTCAAGGGCGTGCACCAGCGCACCGCCCGCGTTGACGGCTTCTGCTCGCTTGAGGTCTCGCCGGAGCTCGCCGACGACACCGCGGGCACGATCGAGCAGGCGGCGAAGTTGCACGCCGAGGCCGAGCGCGAGAACCTCTTCATCAAGATCCCCGGGACACACGCCGGCCTGGCGGCGATCGAGGAGACGATCTTCGCCGGGATCCCGGTCAACGTCACCCTGCTCTTCGACGCCGATCAGTATCTCGCCGCCGCGGATGCTTACCTGCGCGGAATCGAGCGCCGGATCGAGGCCGGCCTCGATCCCGACGTCGCCTCGGTCGCCTCGATCTTCATGAGCCGCTGGGACGTCGCCGTCACCGACGAAGTGGGGGAGGAGCTGCGCAACCGGCTCGGCCTCGCGGTCGGCTTCCGCGCCTACCGCGCCTACCGCGAGCTGCTCGACTCGCCGCGGATGCAGAAGCTGATGAACGAAGGGGCGCGCCCGCAGCGGCTGCTCTGGGCCAGCACTGGGACCAAGGACCCCGACGCCTCCGACGTCCTTTATATAGAGGGCTTCGCCTCGCCCTTCACCGTCAACACGATGCCCGAGCCGACCCTGAACGCCTTCGCCGACCACGGCAAGCTCGGCGAGCCGATGCCGGCCGACGGCGGTGACGCCGAGGAGGTCCTGGCCAAGTTCGAGCAGGCCGGGATCGATGTCGACGCGCTGGCAGCGCGGCTGCAGGAGGAGGGCAAGGTTGCCTTCGTCAAGTCCTGGACCGACCTGATGGACTCGATCGAGTCCAAGCGCGGGGTCGTGACCGGGTGAGCGACGCGCCGAACCTGCGCCAGCGCCCCGCCTGGCAAGCGCTGGAGAAGCACTACGCCGCGATCGAGGGTGAGCACCTGCGCGACCTCTTTGCTGCCGACCCGCAGCGCGGCGAGCGGCTGATCGCCGACGGCGCCGGCCTCCACCTCGACTTCTCCAAGAACCGGATCACCGAAGAGACGCTGCTGCTGCTCGGCCGGTTGGCCAAGGAGTGCGGCGTCGAGGAGCGGCGCGAAGCGATGTTCTCCGGCGAGCACATCAACGTCTCCGAGGACCGCGCCGTCCTGCACGTGGCGCTGCGGATGCCGCGCGGGCGCTCGCTGATCGTCGACGGCGTCGACGTGGTCAAAGCGGTGCACGAGACGCTCGACCGCATGGCCGCCTTCGTCGAGCGCGTCCACACCGGCGAGTGGCGCGGCCACACCGGCAAGCCGATCCGCAACGTCGTCAACGTCGGCATCGGCGGCTCCGACCTCGGCCCGGTGATGGCGTATGAGGCAATGCGCCACTACTCGCGGCGCGAGATGACCTTCCGCTTCGTCTCCAACGTCGACGGCACCGACTTCGCCGAGTCGACCCGCGACCTCGACCCCGAGGAGACGCTCTTCGTGATCTCCTCGAAGACCTTCACCACGCTGGAGACGATGACCAACGCAAGAACCGCGCGTGAATGGTCTCTGGCTGGACTGGGGGGTGACGAGTCCGCCGTCGCGAAGCACTTCGTCGCCGTCTCGACAAACGCTGACGAGGTGTCGAAGTTCGGCATCGACACCGACAACATGTTCGGCTTCTGGGAGTGGGTGGGGGGCCGCTACTCGATGGACTCGGCAATTGGGCTCTCGACCATGCTGGCGATCGGCCCGGCCCGCTTCGAGGAGATGCTGGCTGGCTTTCACGCCATGGACGAGCACTTCCGCGAGGCGCCTCTGGCCGAGAACCTGCCGGCGCTGATGGGCCTGCTCAGCGTTTGGTACAGCGACTTCTTCGGTGCCCAGACCTGCGGCGTCTTCCCCTACGACCAGTACCTGCACCGCTTCCCCGCCTACCTGCAGCAGCTGACGATGGAGTCCAACGGCAAGCACGTCACCCTCGACGGAGCCCACGTCGATTACGACACCGGCGGGATCTTCTGGGGCGAGCCGGGGACCAACGGCCAGCACTCCTTCTACCAGCTGATCCACCAGGGCACGCGGCTGATCCCCTGCGACTTCATCGGCTTCTTCCAGTCCAACAACCCGCTCGGCAACCACCACGACCTGCTGATGTCCAACGTCTTCGCCCAGAGCGAGGCGCTCGCCTTCGGCAAGACGGCCGAGCAGGTGCGCGAGGAGGGCACGGCCGAGGAGGTCGTCCCGCACCGGGTGATGGAGGGCAACCGCCCCTCCAACACGATCCTCACCGAGCGCCTCGACCCGCACACGCTCGGCACCCTGGTCGCCCTCTACGAGCACAGCGTCTTCACCCAGGGCACGATCTGGGGCATCGACTCCTTCGACCAGTGGGGCGTCGAGCTCGGCAAGGCCCTGGCGGTGGCGATCATCCCCGAGCTGCAGGCCGACGCGGAGCCGAAGCTCCGCCACGACAGCTCCACCAACGCGCTGATCCGCCGCTACCGCAGCGCCCGCCGCGGGGAGTAGGCTCGCCGACATGCCCTTGCTCGACGCGCTCCCGTTGGCAGCGTCGGCATCGAATCTGCTCGCCGCCCGCGAGCAGATGGCCTTCACCCTCGGCTTCCACATCGTCCTCTCCTGTCTCGGCGTGGCGCTGCCGGCGATGATCCTGATCGCCAACTACATCGGGCTCAAACGCGGCGAGGAGGCGGCGATGGAGCTGGCCCGCCGCTGGTCCAAGGCGATGGCCGTGACCTTTGCCGTCGGCGCCGTCACCGGCACCGTGCTCAGCTTCGAGTTCGGCCTGCTCTGGCCCCACTTCATGGACCGCTTCGGCTCGGCCTTCGGCATCGCCTTCGCGATCGAGGGGCTCTTCTTCTTCACCGAGGCGATCTTCCTGGCGATCTACATCTACGGCTGGAAGCGGCTCAGCGGCTGGGCCCACTTCTGGTCGGGGGTGCCGATGGTGATCACCGGCATCGGCGGTGCCTTCTCCGTCGTCGCGGCGAATGCCTGGATGAACCAGCCGCAGGGCTTCACGCTCGACGCCGCCGGCAAGGTCGTCGACACCAACCCCGGCCAGATCCTCTTCAACCCGGCGACCGGTTACGAGGTCCCGCACATGATCCTCGCTGCCTACATGGTGGTCGGTTTCCTCGTCGCCTCGATCTACGCGGTCGGGATGTTGAAGGGGCGGCGCGACCGCCTGCACCGGCTCGGCCTGCTGATCCCGCTGACGATCGCCTGCATCGCGACGCCGGTCCAGCTCTTCGTCGGCGACACCGCGGCGCGCGAAGTCGCCGACCACCAGCCGGCCAAGTTCGCCGGCATGGAGTGCATCCAGAAGACCGGCACCCACCAGACCGAGTACGTCGGCGGCGTCTGCACCAGCAGTGGGGTCAAGGGCGCGATCCCGATCCCCGACCTGGACTCGTTCCTGGTCGGCTTCAGCGCCGACACCAAGGTCACCGGCCTCGCCGACATCCCGGTCGACGAACGCCCGCCCGCCAACACGATGCTGCACCTCGCCTTCGACGGCATGGTCGGCATCGGCACCGCCCTGCTCGCGCTCGGCGCCTGGCTCGCCTTCACCTGGTGGCGCCGCCGCGACATCCCGCAGACGCCCTGGTTCCTGCGCGCCGTGGCGATCTCCGGCGCCGGCGCGATCCTCGCGCTGTGGATGGGCTGGATCGTCACCGAGGTCGGCCGCCAGCCCTGGATCGTGCAGGGCTACATGCGCACCTCCGAAGCGGTCACCGACGCCAAGGGCATCTGGTTCGCCTTCGCCCTCACCCTGGTCCTCTACGCCGCAATCGGCACGATCGCGATCCTCGTCCTGCGCAGCATGTCGCGCCGCTGGCGCGAGGGAAGCGCGGGCCCAGACGTCCCCTACGCCCCATCAAACGAGGGCCGATGGGCCTAAACCGTGTCGATATGTCACGTTTGAGGCCCGTCGGCGTCGGCGTCGATGTGGGGGTGGCGGGGTGACGCGGGCCGATGTTTGCGCGGGGGTGCTTTGGGTTGGGGCGACCTTTTATGCGCTTTTTGGGGGGGCTGACTTTGGGGCCGGCTTTTGGGACCTGGTGGCCGGGGGGGCCGAGCGTGGGGAGCGGCCGCGGGGGCTGATCCAGCGCTCGCTGACCCCGGTCTGGGAGGCCAATCACGTCTGGTTGATCTTCATCCTCGTCGTCCTCTGGACCGCCTTCCCGCCGGCCTTCAGCGCGGTGATGACGACGCTCTACGTGCCGATCGCCCTGGCTGCAGTGGGCATCGTCCTGCGCGGCTCCGGCTTTGCCTTCCGCAAGTCGATCGTCGGCCTCGCCGGGCGCCGCGCCGCCGGCGCCACCTTCGCGATCTCCTCGCTGATCACCCCGTTCTTCATGGGCGCGGTGGTCGGTGCGGTCGCTTCGGGCAACGTTCCGGCCGAGGGCAACGGCGCTCCCTTCTCGAGTTGGCTGGAGCCGCTGCCGCTGCTTACCGGGGCGATGTTCGTCGCCAGCGGCGCCTACCTCTCCGCCGTCTTCCTGATCGGCGACGCCCGCCGTTCGGGGGACGAGGAGCTGGCCGGCTACTTCGCCCGCCGCGCCCTCGCCGCCGCCACGGTCGCGGGCGTCGCGGCTGCCTTCGGCCTGATCGAGCTGCACGCCGAAGCGCGCTACATCTTCGACCGCCTCACCGACCAGGGCCTGCCGCTGGTGATCCTCTCGGCGCTCTGCGGGATCGGCGTTCTCGCCATCCTCCTCTCAGCCCTCGGCCGCCGGGGCATGCGCTCGCCGGGACTGCTGCGCCCGCTCTCCGGCGGCGCCGTGATCGCCGTGATCTGGGGTTGGGGGGTCGCCCAGTTCCCCTACCTCCTGCCGACCTCGCTGAAGATCACCCAGGCGGCGGCGCCACCCGACACCCTGGCCGCTGTGATCGTCGTCTTCATCCTTGCCGCGATCCTCGTCCTGCCCGCCCTCGGCCTGCTCTACTGGCTCTCGCAGAAGGAGCTGCTCGGTGAGTGAGCCCGGCGCTGTGCGCGCCGTCCTCTTCGATATCGACGGCACCATCCTCGTTACGGGCGGCGCCGGCGGAGTCGCCTGGCAGCGCGCCTTCGAGCAGCTGCACGGGGTCGAGGCAGACGTCGCCGAGCACACCGACGCCGGCATGACCGACCCCGAGATCGCCGCGATCGTCTTCCGCGAGGTAATCGGCCGCGAGGGCACCCAGGAAGAGCGCTCGAAAGCGATCGGCTGCTACCTCGAGCACCTGCCCGACGCGATCGCCGGGTCGGCCGGCTACCGGGTGATGCCGGGGATCGAGCAACTGCTGCCGCGCCTGATCGAGGCCGGCGTCCTGCTCGGCCTGGTCACCGGCAACATCGAGGCCGCCGCCCACATCAAGCTCGCCCGCGCCCGCCTCAACCGCTTCTTCAGCTTCGGCGGCTACGGCTCGGACTCGGCCGATCGCACCGAGGTCACCAAGGCGGCGCTTGGGCGCGGCGCCCTCGTCTCCGGAGGTGCCCTCATCGACGGTGCCTGCATCGCCGTCGGCGACACGCCGCGCGACGTCGCCGCCGGCCACGGCGCCGGCATCGAGGTGGTCGGCGTCGCCACCGGCAGCTACAGCGCCGAGCAGCTTCTCGAGGCCGGCGCCGACTACGCGCTCTCTTCGGTATCGAGCGGTTTCCCGCTCTAGCTAGTAGGCTGAGCGGTGGTCCCAATGCAGTTGTAGTAGGCCGTCGTCGAAATGACGCAGGGGAATTTTGGCTCTTCACGCCCGCAGGGCATTGGGACTATCGCTGTTCATCTTGTGTCTGCTCCTTTTTGCGGGGTCGACTTCGGCTGCCGCCGCCGAATTCGAGATCGCTCCCGAAGGGTTCACGGCGAGACTGCTCGATGCCGAAGGGCACCCCGAGAACCTCTCCGGCGCTCATTCTGACCTGCGGATCGACTTTGCCCTCGAACTAGAAGAAACCGCTCCCCGCGATCTGGTCTTCGGGCTCCCCCCTGGATTCGGCATGAACGCCAGGGCGGTTCCGCAATGCGGGCGCCAGCTGGTCGAAGCCGAAGAAGAATGTCCCGCGCAGAGCCGTATCGGGACGTTCGAAATTGTGCTCGCAAACGGCGCGAAAACGGAACTGCCCCTGTTCGAGTTGGAACCCCCGGCGGGCCAACCGATCACGATTGGGACCAAGCCCGCGTTCGACCTTCCGGTGAGCACCGAATTGCGCCCGAGCGATTTCGGCATCACGGTCAGGGCCAACGACCTGCCCGAAGAAAAGATCACTGAAGGTCACCTGGAACTGTGGGGCGTGCCGGCCGATCACCAGGGAGAAGCCGCCGCTCCCCGGCGAGCGCTGCTGAGCGCGCCAACCGCCTGTGGACCCCTCTCGTTCACCTTCCAGACGAGGTCATGGGAGGAAGGCTCGCCTTGGTTGAGCGCGTCCTCGGAAACCGAAGCGCTGAGCGGCTGCGAAGACCTCCGTTTCGAACCGGCGCTGGCAATACACCTGAGCAATCCCGTGGTCGATGCGCCGACCGGAATGCAGACGGTGATGAGCATGCCCGAAGAAGGCGATGCCGACGAGCCGGCGCAGGCTCAGATCAAGGACGTGGCGGTCGAGATGCCCAGCGGCATCGCACTGTCGCCCGGTGGCGCCGCGGCACTGACCGCCTGCAGCGATGCGCAACTGGGTCTCGGCGGCGGCGCCGAAGCGCAGTGTCCCCAGTCCTCGAAGGTCGGATCGGTGGAGCTATCGACGCCCGCGGTCGAAGGCGTGCTGAGCGGCACGATCTACCTCGGCGAAGAAAAGCCGGGCCAGCGATTCCGCGTCTTCGTGGTTACCCGTGCGGTCGGAACCACGATCAAGTCGGTCGGCGTGCTGCGGGTCTCGCCGACCACCGGCCGCCTCTCGACTGTGCTCGAAGGTCTGCCGCCGCTCTCGCTCAGTCGCATGGTGATGAACTTCGACGGTGGCCCCAGTGCGCTGCTTGCGACCCCGCTGACCTGCGGAGTCGTCAGCGCCTCGGCTCGTTTCGTCTCCTACGGGGGCGGCCCTCCGGTCGAAGCCTCCGGGGGCGCCGGCATCACCTCCGGCCCCGGTGGATCGCCCTGCTCGGCGCCGCCCTTTTCTCCCCAGTTGCTGACGACCTCCTCCAATTCCAGGGCGGGGCGGCCGGCGACCTTCTCCTCGACTGTGCTGCGCCGTGCGGGCGAACAGATGCCAAGCCGGTTCTCGGTCACGCTGCCCGCTGGGTTGAGCGCCGCCGTCAGCTCGGTCCAGTTTTGCTCGGCGGCGGAGCTCGCCGCGTCGAGTTGTCCGCGGGCGAGCCGTATCGGCAGCGTCGTCGTCGAGGCCGGGTCCGCCCCCAGCACCGCGCCGCTTCACGGCGGTCTCTATTTCACCGGGCCATACGGGCGGGCGCCCTTCGGGATGGCGGTTCAGATCCAGGCCAGAATCGGCTCCTTCGATCTGGGCTCGATCGCGATGCGCGGAGCAGGTGAGGTAAACCCGCGCACGGGTCGGCTCACCATGGCGATGGATCAGATGCCGGAATCGGTGGCAGGCGTTCCGGTTCGCTTCCAGTCCTTCCAGCTAAACATGGATCGCGCCGGTTTCATCCGCAACCCGACCGGCTGTGCGGCGAACAGCACCGATGCTCACCTCGTCGCGGCCTCCGGGGCCAGCGCGGATCTCAGCAGCCCCTTCGTGGTGCGCGGCTGCCGGCGGCTCGGGTTTCGGCCGGCGATCAAGCTGACGCTCGTCGGTCGGCATCAGCTGCACAAAGGCGGCAGGCCGGGGGTGCGGGTTTCGCTTCGCCAGCGCCCCCACGACGCGAACCTGCGGGCTATGCGGTTGGCCCTGCCGGAGGCGCTTGAGTTTGCGCCCGGCGGCGTCGAGGAAATCTGCTCGCACTACGACGCGGTCAGGGGCGAGTGCCCGAGTGGCTCCAGGATCGGCCGCGCCACGGCCCGCACCTCGCTGCTGAAAGAGCCGCTGCGGGGCGCGATCTACGTGGCGCAGCCGCAGGGTGACGGCCTGCCGGATATTTGGACCAGCTTCAGCGGCGAAGGCATCCAGGTGAATATGAAGGGGCGCTCGACGGTCAAGAACGGCAGGCTCGTCCTCGACCTGGCCGGCTTGCCGGACATGCCGCTCTCGTCCTTCACGATGAGACTGCGACAGGGCAGTCAGGGCGCGATCTCGCTCGCGGTGCCCCCTTGCTCCGGCGGCAATCCACGATCCCTGGGGACCAAGGTGGCCATCGCCGGCCAGAACGGCGCGCGGCGAACGTTTCGGGCCGGGATCGCGGTCAAGGCCCACTGTCCCTCACAGCGAGGATGAGCGCTCCACCTGATCGGACCCAGGGGTCGCGGGCGACAGCGATCGCGGCACGAGTCGCCCGTCTGGTTACGCGCAGGGCTCGCCTGGTGGTGGGGATCTGGTTCCTCGCGGTCTTCATCCTCGCCGGGCAAGGCAAGGAACTCGAAAAGGAACTGGTCATCCACACGCCGCTGGTCAACGGCAGCGCCTCCAAGCTGGCGCACGAAATCGATCTGCGCAAGTTCGGCAACGACTACCCGATGATCGTGCTGCTGCGGGGCCCGGCGGGCGCGGTCGAACGGCAGGGGCAGAGGCTCGCACGACGCATCCGGGCGACGCCGCCGATGATCGTCACCTCGCCCTGGGACCGCGGCGCGGTCGTCGACGGGCTCAACCCGCGTCCCGGCGTTGCCGCCTTGCTGGTGCGAACCGCGAGCCGCGGCGAAGACTCTGTCTCGGGCCTTCTCCCGCCCCTCCAGCGGCAGGTGGACAGGACGGTCAGGGGCTCGGTCAGGTCGAGCATCGCGGGCCTGCCGATGGTGATCGATGCGCTGCATGAATCGCTCACGAGCTCGGGCAAGACGGGACAGCTGATCGCCCTGCCGCTCCTGCTGCTGGTCCTGCTGTTCGTCTTCAGGTCGGTCCTCGCGGCGCTTATCCCGCTGCTTCTCGGTGGCTCGATCGTAGTCGCGACCCGCGGGATCCTCAGCCTGCTGCTGAACTTCGTCCAACTCGACCTCTTCGTGATCGGCGTCAGCGCGATGATGGGGCTGGCACTCGGAGTGGACTACTCCCTGCTGGTGGTCTCTCGCTTTCGCGAGGAGCGAAAGCACGCCGAGTTGCCCGAGGCGATGGTGACCACGGTCACCGCGACGGCCCGCTCGATCCTGCCGGCGGGGAGCGCCCTCCTGCTTGCGATGTTCGTCGCCCAGTTGATCATTCCGGGCCTGCTCATTCGCTCGGTGGCGATCGGGGTCGCGATCGCCACGGTGCTGAGCGTCTTCGCCGCCCTTTGCGTCGTGCCGGCCTTGCTGACGCTGTTCGGTCGCCACCTCGATCGTTGGGCGCTTCCCCCACGCCGCTCGGGGGTAGCGGCGCCGCTGCGCTGGAGCCGCCGCATCGTCGCTCGCCCCGGCGTGGTGATCGCGCTCGTCTTCGTGCTCGTGCTGCTCTCGGCGGTTGCCTTCAACCTGCATTCGGGGATCGCGACCGCCGGCCTGCTTCCGGAAGGCGACCCCGCCCGCACCCAACAGGAAGAGGTCGAAGACGCTCTCGGGCCGGGTTGGGTCTCGCCGACGGAAATCGTGATCGACGGTCGCGGCATGCCGATCACATCGCCGACCAGGCTGAAGGCGATCGTCGACTTTCAACGGAAGGTGGAAGCTGATCCGGGGGTCGCGAGCACCGCGGGCCTGGCCCCGATCGAGCGTGGCACCCGGCAACTCGCCGGCTTCGAATCCGGCCTGGTGAAGCAGGAACGCGGCCTGGATCGGCTCGAATCCGGCCTCGCTCGTGTCGGCCAGGGCGCCGCCGGGAGCACGAGGGGCCTGGCGCAGGCCGCCGCCGGCTCGCGCAGCCTCAGCCAGGGCATTGGCGCCGTAAGCGATGGCGCGGGGGCACTGAGCAGTGGCCTGGAAGCGACCAGTGAGGGTTCCGGGCGGCTGAGCGAAGGCCTCGGCCAGGTCGACGAAGGCAGCGGCCGTCTCGCGGAGGGAACGGCGAAGGTCAGCAGCGGCGCCGGCAAGCTCGCGAGCGCGATCGCCCAGGCGGCCGAAAAGACGGACGAAATCCAGGGCAGCGCGCGGACCTTCAAGAACGCGATGCGCTCCGGTCAGGATCGCCTCGGCGCCCTTCACCCCCCCTTGCATGACACCGAAGCCCAGCTCGCGGCCGCCCTCGGCGCCCTGCAGCGGATGACGAGCGGTCGCGGCGATGCCGAATACGCGAACGCTCTTGCCGCTGTGGAAGAGGCGAGCCGGAGCTCTGCGGGTCTGGACGAAGGCATCGAAGGAGCCGAAGGCCAGTTCGAAGTTGGTGACTACCTGGCTTCGCAGATGAGCAAGAACGGCCGCAAGGCGAGCAAGGGCTTCGAAAAGCTCGCCGATGCCTCCGCCCGTCTCGACCACGGCCTGCGCCGCGTCGCCGCGGGCAGCCAACGGGTCTCCGACGGCGTTGCGGCGCTCAACCACGGTGGTGAGGCGCTCTCGCCCGCGCTGCAGCGGCTGAGCAGCGGGGCGAAACGGCTCGGCGGCGGGCTGGAGCTGCTCGACCGGGGCAGCGGTCGCCTTGCCGACGGTCTGGGCGAAGGGGCGCGGAAATCGCTCGCGCTCCCACGCGCTCTGCGCCGCATCGGCGATGCCCTGCAAAACGGCCGCAAGGGCAGCGGCGGGCAATCGCAGCTGGCCCTTCTGCGCCAGCGCTCTCCCGGTCTCTTCCGCTCCAGCTACTTCGTCCTCGCCGCCCTCGATGGCAGCCCTACCGCGCAGCGGAGCCAGATCGGCGCGCTGGTCAGCATCGATCACGGGGGCACCGACGCGCGCGTCCTCGTCATTCCCAAGAACGAACCGAGTACCGAGGCGGCAAAGGAAACGATTGAGCGCCTCGAAGGCGACGCCGAAGGCCTCGCCCGGCGGACGGGAGCCAAGGTGCTCGTCGGTGGGGTCGGCCCGGTCACGATGGACGTCAACGACCAGTTCCGCGGACAGGCCGGCCCGATGCGCCTGGCGATGGCGCTGATCAGTCTGGTGATCCTAGTCCTGGTCCTGCGCTCGCTGGCGGTTCCGCTCCTGGCGATGCTGATCAACCTGCTCACGGTCAGCGCCAGCTTCGGCCTGCTGGCCCTCCTCTTCAACACTTCCCTGCTCGGCGGCCCCGGGTACGTGGACGTCACCGTCATCCCGGGAGCGATCATGGTGATCTTCGGCCTGGCGATCGACTACGAGGTCTTCGTCTTCGCCCGGATCCGGGAGGAATACCTGCGAACCGGCTCGACCAGACAGGCGATCATGCTCGGCCTCGACCGCACCGCACACGTGGTCACCGGAGCGGCGGTGATCATGATCACCGTCTTCCTCTCCTTCTCGGTCTCCGGGCTGATGTCCCTGCGCAACTTCGGCGTGGCGCAGGCGATCGCGGTCTTCATCGACGCCTTCATCGTCAGGTTGATCATCGTGCCGGCCGTGATGCTGTGGCTCGGCGACCGCTGCTGGTGGACGCCGCGCTGGCTCGCCAGGCTGCTGCCGAGCGACTCATCCGCGCCGGATCCGACCTCGCTCCTCAGCCCAGCGAGCAGCGGGCCTGGTAGATCGAAGTGAAGCCGGAGAGGAAGCCGTTGCGCGCGGCGCGTAGGTAGAGCCGCCAGACGCGCACCCGTTCGGGACCGGCGAGGCGGATTGCCTGGTCGAGGTTGTCGTCGAGGTTCTGGGCCCAGTGGCGCAGGGTCTCGGCGTAGTCGAGGGCGAAGTCCTCGACGTGGTGGGTGACGAAGCCGGCCCGTTCGAGCGCCATCAGGTTGCGCGAGAGATGCAGCGGGGCAGCGTCGGGGAAGACGTAGCGCTCTGAGAACGCGCCCGCCTCGGAATCGGTGTGGCGCAGTCGCGTGATCCCGTGGTTGAGCAGGCGCCCGCCCGGCTCGAGCAGGCCGGCCAACGTCTGCGCGTAGAGGTCGATCTGGGAGGCGCCGACGTGCTCGACCATGCCGATGCTGGCAATCGCGTCGAAGCGCTCGCCGGCCAGATCGCGGTAGTCCATCACGTGGATCTCGACCCGGTCGGCGACTCCGGCCTGCTCGGCCCGTTCACGCGCCTTTTCGGCCTGCGGGGCGGAGAGGGTGATGCCGACGACACTGGCACCGTGCTTGGTCGCCGCCCAGAGCGGGAAGCCGCCCCAGCCGCAGCCGACGTCGAGCACACGGTCACCCTCCTTCAGCGCCAGCTTGCGGGCGACCGTCTCCAGCTTCTCTTCCTGGGCCTCCTTCAGGGTCTTGGCGCCGCGCGAGAAGATCGCGCAGCTGTAGACCATCGTCTCGCCGAGGAAGAGCTCGAAGAACTCGTTGGAGACGTCGTAGTGGTGGCGCACGGCGCGGGCATCGCGCTCCTTGCTGTGGCGCTTGCCGCTGGGGCGAAGCTCGGATTGCGGTCGCGGCGGTGGCTTGGTGATGCCGGCGGCCTGGACAGCGCCCAGCAGCAGGGCGCGCTTGTCGGCGCCCTCGAGGCTGGGCGGCGTCCCAGCTGTCGAGCAGGGCGATCACCGCGTCCATGTCGTCGACCTCGATCTCGCCGCTGACGTAGGCGCGGCCAAGGCCGAGCTGGCCGGGCGCGCGTAGGACGTGGGCGGCGGCGCGAGGCGAGCGGATGTGGAAGGTCGGGCCGGCTCCGTCATCGTCGGTGGAGGGCAGACGCGTGCCGTCCCAGAACTCGACCGCAAAGGGCCGATTGGGGATGCGTGACTTCGATCTCGCGGCGCAGTGGGGCGGTTCTGGCGAAAGCCAACGACGCACTCCTTTCAATCGAAGCGTGCTGGGCGCGGAGCGCGCGACTTTACCTTTCCCCGGAGCGCAGACCGTATGATCGGCCCCTCGCATGTCAGCCAGCGGAGTCCTCCCCTCAGATATTCAGCCGGTCGCCAACGAGACCCGCGACCGCATCATCACCGGCCTGGTCACGCTGGTTCCCTTCGTCGCGATCGGCCTCGCGGCCTGGCAGGTCTGGGGCAAGGCACTGCACTGGAGCGACGTCTTCCTCTTCCTTGGCATGTACCTCTTCACCGGGCTCGGGATCACGGTCGGCTTCCACCGCCACCTCACCCACCGCAGCTTCAAGGCGAAGACCTGGCTGCACGGCCTGCTGGCGATCCTCGGCTCGGCCGCGATCGAGGGCCCGGTGATCTCCTGGGTCGCCGACCACCGCAAGCACCACGCCTTCTCCGACGAAGAAGGGGACCCGCACAGCCCCCACGTCGACCACGGCCACGGCTGGTCAGCGGTGCGATGCGCGGCCTCTTCCACGCCCACATGGGTTGGCTCTTCATCCACACCCAGCGCGGCAACAAGGAGCGCTTCGCCCCGGACCTGATCAAGGACCCGACGATCAACTGGGTCGACCGCACCTTCCTCTACTGGGCGATCGGTGGCCTGCTGCTGCCCTTCGCGCTTGGCTGGATCATCGGCGGCACCCTCTTCGCCGCGTTCACCGGCCTGCTCTGGGGCGGCTTGGTCCGCGTCTTCGTCCTGCACCACTTCACCTACAGCATCAACTCGCTCTGCCACGTCTTCGGCAACCGCGACTTCGAGACCGCCGACGAGTCGCGCAACCTGGCATTGATCGCGATCCCGACCTTCGGCGAGGCCTGGCACAACAACCACCACGCCTTCCCCACCTCCGCCACCCACGGCCTCGGCCGCTGGCAGTTCGACCTCTCAGCAGTGGTGATCGACTCGCTCGAGAAGCTCGGCTTGGTCTGGGACGTCGTCCGGGTATCTCCCGAGCGCATGGCAGCGAAGACCGCTTCTTAGGGCACTTCGGTCGATTCGTACCAGTCGATCCACCCTCCGCAGGCCTCGTTCAAGGGCACGATGGAGTGCGCTTTCGCCGGTACGGCCACCAACTCGCCGAGGACCGCCTTGCCCGAGTAGCCGGCCAGACGCTGCATCGTGCTCGGCCCGGCCGCGTTGATCGTGAAGTGGATCGGCCGGCCTTCGCTGTGGACCTCGCCCGCGGGCCAGAACTGGCCCTCGTTCGCGAGGCTGATCGTGTTCGGGCGCTGGCCGTCGAGGGCGGCGGGCAGGGCCTGGTCGAGGCCGGGCGCGCTCAGGGTCAGGCCAAAGGGGGAGAAGTACTGGATCGAGAGCCGCCAGCGACCGCGCGCCAGGCGCAGGGTCTGCGATGTGTTCTGTCCCGCTTCCAGGCTCGCGCCGGGGCTCCAGCGCGCCTTGCCGCCGATCACGGCTCCCGGGAAGACCGAGGCGCGCCCGCCGGCGGCGACGAGGATGCCGATCTCCGGCGAGGCACAGTCGGCGCGTGCCGCCGGTTCGGTCCCCTCGAGCAGCACGTGGCGATCGGTGGGCGGCGTGCCGGTGCGCTTCCAGAGGATGTAGGAGGGGGTGGCGGCGACCCGCTTGAAGGCCGCCGGCGCTTCGCTGTTCCAAGCCGCGCGGCCGGTGATCACGTAGGGGAAGCGGTCGAGGGTGCCGCGCGAGAAGGAGTCGAAATCGATCGGGCTGTAGGCGTCGCCGGTGTCGAACGGCTTTTCCGGGCTGGGGGAGACGCTCGGCGTCGGGGAACTCGACCAGGGGAACGTGCGTATCGGCGCCGATCAGCTCGTAAGCGGCGTAGCGGTCCTGCCCGGCGTAGAGCACCGGTTCGCCCCGCACGATCGGGATGAACGCCCGCAGCTCAGAGCCATGCCCCGGCGGCCCAACCGGCGCCTCCCGCAACACCAACAGGCTCGAATAGACGGCGCCGCCAACAAACGCCACGGCCATCACGAGCCAGGCAACCCTGATCGCTGAGTTCCTGTTTCTTCGCGGTATCCGCGAAGAAACAGGAACTCGACCACGGCCGGCCTCGAAGAGCAGCGGGCGGATCGCAATCAGCATTGCGGGCGGGGCGGCGATCATCAGGGCCTTGGCCTGGGAGTACTCGCCGCTGCTCGCGAGCGCGGCGAGGTAGAGGAGCGTGCAGCCGGCAAGAGCCACCGGCACCGCGAAGTTGCGGCGGCGCAGCCACCAGGTGCCGCCGAGCAGGATCGCGGCCGCGGCGATCAGCGTTGCCAGCCCGGTCAGCTGGGCGCCGCCGACGGCGTTGAGCCTGTAGTTGGAGGTCGGCCAGACGCCCAGCGCCTCGAGCGGCGAGACCGGGCCGTAGGTGTTGGTGCCGGCGACGCGGTTGAAGCCGTGGATGAAGGCGAAGGGGCCGACGACGGTGAGCACCGCGAGGACGCCGAGCACGCTGACGATCAGCAAGGTCGGCGGTTGGCGCAGGGTCCGCAGCCACGACCGCGGCGCCAGCGCCCGGCGCAGCGGGGCGAAGGTGAACGCCCAGATCGCGAAGATCACGACCGGCCAGGCGAGCCCGGCAAAGCTGTAGGAGAAGAAGATCCCGGTCGCCAGCGTGAGGCCGAGAGCCGCCGAGCCGAAAGCAGGTGGTCCCGTCCCGTCCTCCGTCTGCTCGCGCTCGAGCCGGTGCAGAAGCAGGGCGAAGGCGAGCACGAAGAGCGCCTCGCCGGTCTCCTTGAAGGCGCCCTGGGCGAAGTAGGAGGCGCCTAGGTAGGGGATCGCGACCAGGACAGCGGCGATGACCCGGCGCACCGGGCCGAGGTCGTCGAGCGCGGTCAGGGTGATGAGCGCGGTGAGGATCCCGATCGCGAAGATCTCGCCGACGAAGGCCTGGCCGAGGCCGATGCCCGGCAGGGCGGCGATCGCCGCCGCCAGCGCGTGCGGCCCCAGCGGGTAGCCGGCTTCCGGCGCCGGGCCGAGGCCGCTGCGCAGCCACTCGGCCCAGGCCAGGTGCAGGCCGAGGTCGTTGTTGAAGCCGACGCCGATGATCCCCCAGCGGCCGCTGATCGCGAACGGAATCGAGAGGGCGAGGGCGACGAGGAGCGCCACGGGCCAGCCCTCGCGCAGCAGCGAGGTGGCGTCGGCCTGGCGCGGTCGCCGCCAAAGCAGGGCGGCCGCGAGGATCAGGAGGAGGACGAGGCCGATCGTGGCGCTGGTCGCGTGCCCGGGCGCGCGGGCGAGGAAGCCGGTGACCGTCAGCACGGCGCCAAAGCCGACCGCGGGCGCCAGCCAGCGCCGCGACTCGTCCCCGCCGGTAAGGCTGAGGATCGCGCGTCCCACCAGCAGCGAGGCGGCGCAGATCAGCGCCGCCGAGGCGTAGGTCCCGATCATCAGGGGCGGAAACTATGGCAGCGAGGCGCGGCGAGCGCCGCCTCGCTCAGTACTTCTCGGCCGCCCGTTCCAGGGTCGCGCGCAGGTTGTTGCCCCGCATCGGCTCGTCGTGACCGGTGCAGACCAGCGTCGGTTCCAGCGCCGCCAACTTGCGCACCGACTCTTTTGCCTTCGCTTGATCCCAGCCCCAGGCGGGGTGGGGCACGCTCGCCTCGCCCTCGGCAGGGGCCATCCCAAGCGGTCGAGTCGATCAGGTAGACGACGTCGCTGACGATCGCCAGCCGGTCGCTCTCGCGCCAGAGGCCGATCAGGCCCGGGGCGTGGCCGGGGAAGTGGATGACGCGAAAGCCCGCCACCTCGTCCCCCTCGGAGACCGTGCCGTCGATCTTGACTCCGCCGCCGTCCCAGCGGCGCAGCAGCGTCGGGTAGATCCAGCGCGCCGGCGCCGGCAGCGCCGAGAGTTCGAGGTAGGGCCACTGCACGGCGTCGCTTTCGGCATCGGCGACCTCGTCGGGATGGCAGAAGACGGGGCTCCCATCGAGGGCGCGGTGCCGCGGTGGTCGGCGTGGGCGTGGCCGAGCACGATCGCGCTTCACGCCGCCCAAGCTGCTCGCGCCGCCGCCCGCGCCTGCTTCACCATCGCCTTGGTGCCGGCGTCGAACTGCACGACCCCGTCGCCGTCCTCGAGGAAGTAGATGTCCATCACCTTGCGGGTGTCCCCGCGCAGCAGCCAGACCCCGTCAGCGACCTTCTCCATGATGAGATCAGCCTAATGCCAGTTCTATGGAAAGCCGGAATGGCGGTGCTGCTCGATCTGTCTGCTCGCCTCGATGGGGATCGCGATCTACCGCCTGACGACCACTCCCACCGAAATCCTCGGCGACGGCTTTCACGGCCTGCCGGTTCGCGCCCACGGCTCCCGTTAGTATCGGCCCCGTTCAGCGACCGAGCAGAGGAGGCGCCGTGTTCACTCGCATCGTGGTTGGAACCGATGGGTCGGAGACGGCCGCCGAGGCGGTCCGCCAGGCCGTCGACCTCGCCAAGCTCGCGGGCGCCCAGCTCAGCGTCGTCAGCGCCTACGCCCCGGTCCCCAAGCGGCGGGTCGAGGGTGAGAAGGAAGGCGCCCCGGCGGACGTCCAGTACGAGATCGGCCCGCGCGAGGACGTCAACCTGGTCCTCGACGCCGCTGCCGCCGCGGCCCGCAAGGAGGGCATCGAGGTGCAGACGCACCCGGTCGAGGGCGAACCGGCCGAGGGCATCCTCAACGTCGCCGAAGAAACCAAAGCCGACCTGATCGTGGTCGGCAACAAGGGCATGACCGGGGCGCGCCGCTTCCTGCTCGGCAGCGTCCCCAACAACGTTTCCCACCACGCTCCCTGCAGCGTGATCATCGTCCGCACTACTTAGGGGCTGTCAGCCGCCGCGGGTGGCGTGCGCCTGGCCGCGCGGTTCGGTCGCCAGGCCGGCGTCGATCAGGCCCGCGCCCTCGCGGGTCGGCGGCTGGCCGAGGCTGCGGGCGGTGCGGCGCAGGCGCTTCGTCACCGCCGCCACTCGGCCCGGCGTCGCTTTCGCGCTGGACCGTGCCGCTGGCCAGCACCATCGCGGCGACGCCGGAGACGTGGGCGGCGGCCATCGAGGTGCCGGCGTAGTCGGACGGCTCGCCGAAGCGGCGCGTGCTGCCGGCTTCCGGAGCGTCACCTGGACGATCGAGTCGGAGGAGATCGAGGGGCAGCCGGTGAGCGGCGGCCCGCCGCCGGGAGCGATCACGTCGACGTCGCGGCCGGACAGCGAGTAGACGCCGAGGCAGCCGCCCTCGGTGCTGCCGCCGACGCCGATCGCGTGCGGGCCGGTCGCCGGCGGGGCGACGCAGGCCTCCGAGCCGAGGTTGCCGACCGAGGCGACCGTGATCACCCCCTGGTGATAGGCCTGCCGCAGCGCTTCGTCGACCCCCGGCACTTCGCGACCGCAGCCGAAGTTGAAGCTCATGTTGATCACGTCGGCGCCGTTGGCGACGGCAAAGCGGATGCCCCTTGGCGATCTGATCGGCGCGTCCGCGGCCCTGGGAGTCGAGCACCCGCACCGGCATCAGCTTCGCCCGGTAGGCGAGGCCGGTGAGACCGATGCCGTTGTTCGTCTTCTCGGCGATCGTCCCGGCGACGTGCGTGCCATGGCCGTTTTCGTCGAGCGGCAGGCGATCGCCGTCGACGAAGTCGTGACCTTTGACGAACTGGCCGGCGGTGAAGTCGGGGCTGCGCCGGAACCGCGTGCCCTTGCGCGCGGTAGGCGATCCCGGTGTCGAGCACGGCGACAGTCACGCCTTCGGCGCCGGGTCGGCCCGGCCGCGGCCAGGTTTTCCCAGGCTCCGATCGCGTCGATCCCGCCGGGAGAGACCGGCAGCAGCGGGCGTCGGCAGGCCCTCCCAGGGCAGGAAGTTCCACTGCTTCGCGACCCAGCCGCCCGGCGGTCCGGGCGCTCCGCTGAGCGGCCCGGGGTCGTTGGGAACCGCCGGTTCCTCTTCGGTTGCCGAGGCGGTGGCGATGTAGTCGGGCGCGACGTAGGCGACGTCGGGGTTGGATCGCAGCGCCGTCGCCGCCTCGTCGACGCTGATCCGCCGCGGCAGGGCGACGGTTTGCGCCCGCGCCGACCCCGCCGGCTTGACGATCAGCCTGTGCGGAGCGAAGCCATGTGCCGCCGAGACGCCAACCGCGGCCTGGCCCGGCGCCGGCGCGAGCATCAGGGCCGCAAGCAGGGTGGCGGCGGCGATCGGGAGGCGTCGATTCATCTTGGTTGGCCCCTGAATCCCTGCGATCGAGCGGGCCATCTCCCTAACACCGGCCCGCCGAGGAAGTTGTAGTCGCACATACTGCCCCATGTATGGAAGATGACGCTGCAAATCCCCTTGCCGAGCGGATGATGGCGCTGGCGATCGAGCGGGCACGCGAGGCCGAAGGCCACGGCGACGTGCCGATCGGCGCCGTGATCGCTCGCGGTGACGAGCTGCTCGCCGCCGCCGGCAACGAGCGCGAGCTGCGCGCCGACCCCACCGCCCACGCCGAGATCCTCGCCATCCGCGCCGCCGCCGAGGCGCTCGGCGGCTGGCGCTTGCCGGGCACGACCCTCTACGTAACGCTCGAGCCCTGCGCGATGTGCGCCGGCGCGATCGTCCTCGCCCGCATCCCCGACGTCGTCTTCGGCGCCCCCGACCCCAAGGCCGGCGCCGCCGGCAGCGTCCTCGACGTCCTCGCCGAGCCGGCCCTCAACCACCGGCCGGAGGTGAGCGGCGGCGTGCTCGAGGCCGAGTGCGCCGCCCTGCTGCGCCAGTTCTTCGCCGATCGACGCTGAGTCAATACCCTTCGGCTGCCCGGAGAGGTGTCCGAGTGGCTTAAGGAGCGCGACTGGAAATCGCGTGGGCGGGGTTAACCCGCCTCGTGGGTTCGAATCCCACCCTCTCCGTTCCGAGGTGCGGCGTTTTGCGTCCCTGACAGGACCACAACGCGTTGCACCGTGGGTCAGGCGACCGCGGTCTGCGGCATTGCTTGCGGCGCCGGCAGCTCGAGCACGATCGACTCGCCCTCGCTCGCGAGAGCCGCCGGGCGGCGGCCGCGCAGGCGCTCGTGGTTGCAGACGACGTAGCACCACTCCATCAGCCGCATCCGCGAGGCCGAGTCGATTTCGGTGATCGTGGCGCCGACCAGGTGGCGCCCGTCGGCTTCGCGGCATGAGCGCACCTCGACCTGTGCCGCGACCTCGTGCGACGTCGCCCGCCGCATCTTCGAGCTGCAGCAGGATCGCCGGTTTGGCGCCGACCGCGAGCGGCGCGTCGAGGACGAGGCCGACGCCGGCGGCGCTGGCGTCGATCAGGCGACCGCTGACGTGGCCGTCGTCGGAGTAGCACTCGGCCGGGGCATCGCCCTCGAAGCGGTAGACGAGGCGGCGCTGCTGGCGTTTGCCGACGGCGAAGAGGGTGCGCAGGATGCGGCGCATCTCGATCAGGCCGAGCAGCGGTACGACCAACGCTGCGATCCCCGGCAGGTCGGGCAGCGGCCCGACCCCGGCGAGGTCGAGCAGCCGCAGCACGGTCCCGGCGCCGACCACGACGGCGCAGAGCGATCACCAGGCGCAGCTTGCGCACCGACTCGATCCCACCGCCCCCGGTGCCCTGCTTCGGCGTCACCTTGAAGGCGGTGTGGCCGGGGCGGAAGATGCAGCGCAGCGCCCGCGTATAGATCTCCATCGTCAGCAGCTCGTAGTGGGCGGTCTCGCCGATCTTCATGTAGCCGCGGGCGAGGGCGGAGCCGGCGCCGAGGTTGAGCGTCACGTAGGGCAGCCAGAGGGTGGCAAGCGCGACGACGCTGATCTTCATCGGCAACTCGCCGGTCCACATCACCAGGCCCAGCGTCGCCATCAGCAGCAGTCGCATCGGCGGCGCCAGGTAGGCGAAGAGGCTGGCGAAGTAGGAGAGCCGCTGCAGCGGTTTCAGCTCCTTGGCGCGCAGGGGGGACTCGGGCAGGGTGAAGACCGCGAGGTTGCCGCGGGCCCAGCGGTCGCGCTGCAGCAGGTAGCCGTCGAGGTCGTGCGGGGCGAGACCCTGGACCAGGACCTCGTCGTGGTAGCGGCTCTTCCAGCCGTGGCGCTGCATGCGGATCGTCGTGTGGAAGTCCTCGGCGATCGTCTCGGTGGCGACACCGCCGATCTCGAGCAGGGCCCCGCGGTGGATCAGCGCCGCCGAGCCGCACCAGTAGGCGGCGCCGTGGCGGTCCTTGCCGGGGCAGACGACGCGGTAGAAGAGCGACTGCTCGTGGCGGCCGACGACGTAGTGCTGGACCGAGTCGTGGTTGAAGAAGTCGTGCGGGCTCTGCACCAGTGCCATGCGCTCGTCGTCGAAGTAACCGACCATCGCGTCGAGCGCATCGGGCATCGGCACGTGGTCGGCATCGAGCATCAGCACCAGATCGCCCTCGGTGCGCGAAAGCGCCGCGTTGATGTTGCCCGCCTTGGCGTGCGAGTTGTCGGGGCGGATCAGGTACTCGGCGCCGGCCAGCTTTGCCAGCTCCTCCATCTCCGCTCGTTTGCCGTCGTCGAGCAGGTAGGTGGTGTGGGGGTAGGTCGAGGGCCCGGCAGCCGGCCAGAGTTGCCGAGACGACCTCGATCGGCTCGTCATAGGTGCAGACGTAAACGTCGACGGAGCGCCCCGGCGTCGCCGCCGGCCGCACCGCGCGCGGCCGCGACCAGGAGAACCAGGCGAGAGTGCCCAGCGCCCAGAGCCCGTAGATCTCGGTCACCAGCAGCATTCCGTAGGCGACCGGGCTGGCACCCTGGCTGCTCCAGCCGATCCGCCAGATCAGGTAGCCGACCCCCCAGAGCAGGGCGACGATCGCCAGCGTGCGCAGCAGCAGCGGATGGCGATCGAAGAAGCTCCCGAGCCGGGTTTGGGCGGTGCTTTCCACGCGGCTGCATCGGCGCAAACGCGCGGGTCCTTGAGTCCGGAACGCCGCCCCGCCGCCCCTCGATCGCGCCCGCCCCTAAAATCAGCCGCTGACTGAGTCCCGGAGGGGTGCCGGAGTGGTTGAACGGGGCAGTCTCGAAAACTGTTGGCGTCGCAAGGCGCTCGTGGGTTCGAATCCCACCCCCTCCGCTGAAGGCCTTCCACAGCACCCGCCCGCGAACCTGCAATATCCGCCAACCAGAGTCAGCAGGCCCTGTCGACTCCGATTGGTAGCTTCGGACTATGGCAACTGCGACGCGACCGGAATGGGCGGAATCGATCGTTTCGCGTCACCACCCGCTTGGTGCCTCCACCGGCTACATGGCAGAGCAACGCGGAGACTGGCTTGCGCAGGTCAAAATGGCGTGGGACGTTTCTCCCTTTGCCATTGAGCTGTCAGCGCTCTCGGAGCCCGAGCTTCCCCTGCTCGCGCAGTTTCTCGATGGCGCTCCCAGCCTGCCTTTTCGCTACATCAGCATCCACGGCCCCTCGAAGAATCTTCAGGGCGACGAGGAAAGGCTCGTCGCCGAGCTAAACGACGTTGCGCGCTACGCAAACGCCGTCGTAATGCACCCCGACACGATCGAGGATCCCTCTCTCTTTCGTGCCCTGGGCGAAAAACTCTTGCTCGAGAACATGGACTCTCGCAAGGGTTTGGGCCGGACCCGACAGGAGCTCGAGCCCCTCTTTGAAGAGCTGCCTGACGCCGGCTTTTGCTTTGACGTCCCTCATGCCTGGTCGGTCGACCCGACGATGACGGTCGCCGGCGAGCTCCTCGATGGGTTTGGCGCTCGCTTGCGCCACGTCCATCTCAGCTCCCTCTCCGAGGAGCTTCACCATATTCCGCTCAGCCTCGAGGACGAAGAGCGTTTCCGGCCTACGCTGGAGCGCTGTCTCGACGTTCCCTGGATCTTCGAGGCCCCGCCTCGCGGCTTGGGCTAGGGCAGGAATCCTTGGCCGCTGCAAGCGCCAGCCCGCTAGAAGACCTTGCCGAAAAGGCTGATCGCGAGTTCCCCCACCTGCTTGGCGCCCGCGAGCGCACCAGGCAGGGGCTAGTCGACCGATGCAAGCGCTTGGCCGCGCTCTCCGGTCCTACCGAGGTCTCGATCGTCCTCATGGGCTCCTGGGCGAGGGGAGAGGTGACCGCCGAGAGCGATGACGACTTCATGCTCCTTGTCCACGGCCCCGAGCGCGCGAAAGAGGATGTCGAGCCTTCTGTAAGCGAGATCGGCGCCGTGCTCGACAGCTCGCCGGGCGATCAAGGCATCTTCGGAGTGCCCGCCTTCAGCGAGCGACTCATGCTTGACATCGGGCTTGACGAGGATGACAACAAGAACCTCACCAGACGCTTGCTGCTGATGCTCGAGTCAGTGCCGGTTACCGGGCAAGACGCTTACCGCGAAGTCCGGGCTGGGTTGCTCGATCGTTATCTCGACGAGTCCATCAAGGCCTACCGGCCACCTCGCTTCTTTCTCAACGACATCGTTCGCTACTGGCGCACGATCTGCGTCGACTTCGCCGGCAAAGAGCACGAGGGCCCAAAGAAATGGGGGCTGCGCAACGCCAAGCTGCGCACCTCGCGCAAGATCCTCTTTGCGGGCGGTCTCCTGCCTGTTCTCGAATGCTTTCGCTTTGACATTGACGGCATCCGTGACTACCTGGAGGAGCAACTCGACATGCTTCCCACCGACCGCATCGCTGGATCGTTTCTTGTTCACAATGCCGTCGAACCAGGTGCTCGCACCTTTGGCGCTTACGACGAGTTCGTCCGGCGGATGGACGACCCCGAATTTCGTGTCGAGCTCGCCGACGTCGTGCGAGACAATTCCGCGGAGTCGGCTGCCTTCGCCGACGTCCAGCGGATCGGCGGCGAGCTGCAGGGTGGGCTACTCGCTCTGCTCTATGAGACGAGAGCCCTGCCGCAAGTGGTCCGCGACTACGCGATCTTCTGAGTCGGTCCCCTTCTCGCCCGGCGCTTAACGATCCCCTAAGCTGCCGAGTCCCTGGGCACCCACGTGTGTTTGGGAAGATGAGAAGCCTGGGAATAGGGACTGAGACCGGGAAACTGGGAACGAGAGGAAGGAACCTGGTGGGGAAGAAGATCTTTGCCGCGCTGAGCACCGTTGTGATGACCCTCGCGATGGTGGCTGCGCCATTTGCCGAGGCGGCCGAAGTGACGCGCGAAAGCTACAAAGAAGCGGTCGAGCCGATCTGCAAGACGAATACGGAAGCCAACGAAAAGATCCTCAAGGGCGTCCGCAAGAAGGTGCAGAAAGGCAAGCTGAAGCAGGCGGCCCCGCAGTTCGAAAAGGCCGGCAAGGCGCTGCATAGGACAATCCTCCAGCTCAAGAAGATTGAGCAGCCTGCTGCTGACGAAGCCAAGCTGGCGAAGTGGCTCAAGTATGTCGGCGAAGAGGAAAAGCTCTTCCTCCAAGGTGCCAAGAAGCTCCGGGCCAACGACAAGGTTGGCCTCCAGAAGGTCGTGCTAAAGCTCAATCACAACGCCAACCAGGCCAACAACCAGGTCATCCCGTTCGAATTTAAGTACTGCCGCTTCGAACCCTCGAAGTTCACCTGATCCAGGCTTAGGTCAGCCAGTGGCGGCGACGGGGGTCCCCGTCGCCGTCGCGGCGATCTGTCCGGCGATCCACGGGTAGATCCGGTCTATCCGCGTGAAGATGTCGGGCAGGTGCGTGTCGCAATCCGCTGCGCCCAGGCTCGTGATCCCGATCTGCACCGGCGTCCCGTCTTCACGGAAGGCCAGCGCCGGGCCGCCGCTGTCGCCGTGGCAGGTGCCGATCCCAAAGCCGGGCGGGGTGATCGTGCAGAGCTGCGAGGAGTAGTTGAAGAAGGGGTAGTAGGCGCGGGCGTGGTTGCGGCAGTAGAGCCGTTCCTGCACGAAGGTGGCGCCGCGCCGCAGGACCGGCGTTCGTTTCAGTTTCCTCAGCGTGCCGCTGAGGCCCCAGCCGGCGATCCAGGCCGGCGTGTGCGGGGCGAGCAGCGCCGCGTCGGTCGGCCCGGCGAGGGCGACGGCGGGCACCGTGGTCGGGGTCGCCAGGACCAGCAGCCCGGCGTCGTTGTGGACCTTGAAGCGATTGAAGTTGGGATTGATGATCGTCCGGCTCACCTTTGAGATCTGCCGCACGGTCGAGTCGCGGACGTCGGAGCTGCCGGTGACGACCACGTACTGGGCGGGCGGCGTCTTCTTGCCGGTGATGATGTCCTCGACGCAGTGCCCGGCGGTGAGCACGAGCGTGGGGGAGATCACGGTGCCGCTGCAGCTGAACCCTTCGCCTTTCGCGTCCGCGGCAAGGATGAACGCGGCCCACGGCCACTCTTCGCTCAGAGCGGTGGTGCCGCCGACGATCGAGGCGGTCGCGCCAGGCGAGGCAGCGGCCGATCCGGCCAGGGCAAGCGACGCCAGCAGTGCGCAAAGCGCCCCGCCGACGACCCGCCATCCGCGCACTCGAACTCGCATCATCGGTCCTCTATCGGCAGCTTCACCAAAATCGGTAACCCCAAATCTCCCTCCGTGGAGCGCCCGCGACCCACTAAGATCGAGCATCGCGCCCAGGTAGCTCAGTTGGTAGAGCACATCCATGGTAAGGATGGGGTCACGAGTTCGAGTCTCGTCCTGGGCTTTTCCGCCCTGCCGTGCTGAATCAGGGGCGTCTCTCGGCCAATCCTCAGCCTTCTTCGACCGTTAGGCTGCCGCTTTGTGGACTTCGCCCTCACGGACGAGCAGGAAGACTTCATCGACGCGATCCAGCGCTACTGCGATCACGAGTGTGGTACGCAGGATCAGCGCGAGCGCCTCACCGAGGGCTACAGCGAGCACCACAACCCGACGATCTACAAGGAGATGGCCGAGCTCGGCTGGCTCGGGTTGACGATTCCCGAGGAGTACGGCGGCTCCGGCGGCACGATGCTGGACGCCTGCATCTTCATGGAGGAGACCTCGCGCGCCCTCGCTCCGATCGGCGGCTACGCGACGACCCTGATCGTCGCCGGCGCCACCAACCGCTTCGGCACCGAGGAGCAAAAGCACGAGATCCTCGGCGGCATCGCCGGCGGCGCGGTCGAGGCGATCGCGATGACCGAGCCCGAGGCCGGCTCCGACGTCGGCTCGCTCAGCACCTTCGCCGAGAGCGTCGACGACGGCTACGTGCTCAATGGCCAGAAGGTCTTCTGCTCCAACGCCCACATCGCCGACCACATCCTCGTCGTCTGCCGCACCACGCGCTCGGCCTCCAAGCACGAGGGCCTGACGATGATTTGGCTGCCGCGCGAGACCGATGGGCTGGAGATCATCCCGATCGACACGATGGGCGGCCGCGATACCAACCACCTCTACCTGACCGACGTCGCCGCGCCCGCAAGCGCCGTCCTCGGCCAGGTCGACCAGGCCTGGACCCAGCTGATGGCCGGCCTCAACGTCGAGCGCCTGATCCTCGCCGCGACGATGCTCGGCATCGCCCAGCGCGTCTTCGATGACCTGATCGTCTACGTCAAGGAGCGCGAACAGTTCAACCGCCCGATCGGCTCCTTCCAGGCGCTGCAGCACCGCATCGCCGACATGGCGACCGAGCTCGAGGCCGCCCGCCTGATGACCCGCTGGGTCGCCACCCTCACCGACGAGGACCCCGACCGCATGCTGCCCCGCGAGGCCTCGATGGTGAAGCTCTTCGTCACCGAGACGACCAAGCGCGCCGCCCTCGAAGGCATGCAGATGATGGGCGGCTATGGCTACGCCTCCGAGTACGACATGGAGCGCCTCGTCCGCACCGCCCTCGTCTCGACCATCTACGGCGGCACTTCAGAGATTCAGCGCAACATCATCGCCAAGACATTCGGGCTCTGAGACAGGCATAATCCGCCTACGCAGGGATGCGTGAGCGCCCGTAGCTCAGTGGTCAACGGGGTTTTAACGAGCCCCAAAGAGCGCCGGTCTTTCAAGCCGGAGGTCGAGAGTTCGATTCTCTCCGGGCGCATTTCGTTGCTTTCCCCGCGATGCCGTTCTATGCCCGGTATAGAGCCAAACGCCGCGCTTCTCCTCGATTCGTCGTTCCGCGCCAATCCGTCCGATTCCGACCCGTTCCGCAAGGTCGTGGTCGCATCCTGGTCTCATTTCCGCGGCGTCGCGGACGGGGAGTAGGCCCGCGCCAATGGCGGACAAGGCACGGCAGAAAGCGCTCGCGGACGTGCAGCGTGCCCAAGCCAAGCTGGAGGGAGCGCAAAGCAAGGTCGAGGACGCGCGCCAGGCTCGGCGCGAGAGCTTCGAGCGAGCGCGGAAAGCGGGGCTGACGCTCCGCGAGATCGGTGAGGCTGCCGACCTGCATTGGACCCGAGTCGGGAACGTGCTCGGTAAGAAATAGCGTTTGTAGTCCCCTGACTACAAACTGCTAATCTGGCCGTCATTCACAAAGCGGCCCCCGGCCGGCGCGGTAACGCCGACCGAGGGCCTGACCACAAGGAGAGTGGACTCCTCATGGCTGATGAGAACCCTACGGGTCGCGGCTCGGCCGTCGCCCTCAGCATCTCCGCCGATCAGGCCCGTTTCCTGCGGAGCACCTTCGAGAAGGCGCGAGCCGGCGTCAAAGACGAGCTGGAGGGATTCCCCGACCAGCTAGACCCGAAGCGCCTGGAACGCGAGGAGGCCGCCTACGCGCGCCTTCTAGCGGCCTTGAACGAGCTGGTGATCGTCCCCGACCGCGACGTACTCGACGTGCTTGCGGATCTCGCCCAGGTGATCGACACCGGCAACGAGTACCGCCGCGTCGTAGAAGAGCACGATGCGCTGCACGGCTTGCTCGCCAGGCTGGACGGCATCGAGCGGGAGGGGTCGTGACCTCGCCAGCGACGCGAGTGATGGCCGATCAGTTCGCCCAGAACCTCGTCCGCGCCCGCAAGCGCGCCGATCTCTCCCAGGAGGAGGTCGCGGTTCGCGCCTCCGTACATCGCACCGAGATCAGCCAGCTTGAGCGTGCGCTCCGAGTAGCCCGCATCGACACGCTGGCCAAGCTCGCGGGCGCACTGGAGATCTCGCCCGGCTGTCTCCTTGAGGGCATCTCCTGGGAGCCCGGCGGAATCACGTTGGGCGGCTTTCGGCCCGCGCCGCCGCCCGAGGCCCCGAAATGAAGCAACAACAAAAGAGACCAACCAAAACCCAAAAGCAAGAAGGCCAAGACAAGAAGCAAGCCAACAAAGAACGAAGCCAAAACCAAAAGCCAAGAGAAGCAAGAAGAAGGACCCAAGAAAGCAGCCCAAGGAAGAACTCAAACAGCAACAACCCAACCACCGACACACTACGAATCCCTCCGATTCGTGCCTGGGCCGCAGTTTGGTGATCCCAAACGTCAGGAAGGCTTCGGCGTGATGGCGCTGGCGACTCCGGCCGTGCCTCCGGCGACCGATTGTGGCACGGCTCCGCCGTGCGGAGGCCGCCTGTATGGAGGCCCGGCAGGAGCCTTGACCTTCGGTCTTTTGCCGAAGAAGTGGATCAAGCGAAGGCCCTTTCGGCACCAAGGGGGCATGGAGAGAAATGCGCCGCCAATCACCTTCTTCACCGAGCGCAGCCTTGCTGCCTATCTAGCCGTCTCCGACCGCACGATCCGCAACTGGATCAGGCGCGGCGAGCTGCCCTCCTACAAGCTCGGAGCTTCCCGCCGGATCGACCCCGCAGACGTAGACACCTTCCTCGCCCAGCGAAGGGAGCTTCCATGAGGCGAGAGTCGCCAATCAAACGCCGCAACCCCTCCGGGGAGATCGTCTGGGTAGCGAGATATACCGGCAGCGACGGCAAATACCGAATAGCGAAGCCCCGCTGGAATCGCGGGAAGGGAACCTTCCTCCTCAAGCGCGAAGCCCAGCAGGCGATTGATGAGGCTTACGGCCTCTCAGACCGCCCCGACACCCTGGGCGAGTACTTCGCCACCTGGCCAACAAATCACCCGCGCTCAGAGCGCACCAACGAAACCAACGAGCACCGCATTGGCCGCGTCCTCGAGGTCGAGGTGGAGGGCATCCCGCTGAAGCAGTGGCCGATGCGCGAGCTGCGTAGAAGGCACGCCCTCGCCCTGGTCGATCACATGCTCAGGGTCCAAGGCAGAGCGACAACCGGAGTCGTCGGCATCCTCCGCTCCCTCTCGGCGATGGCCGAGGACGCGATCACCGACGAAGTAGCCGACCTCAACCCGTTCAAGGGAGTCCGCGTCAGATCCAACGATCCGAGGGCAAAGAAGAAGCGCAGACCGATCCGCGTCTTCAGCTTCGAGCAGATGCACGCCTTTGCCAAAGCAGCCGGCCGCTACGAGGCAATGGTCCGCGTCTTCACCGACACCGGCATGAGGCTGGGGGAGGTGCTGCCCCTGCGCCGCGAGGACTTCGATGGCGAGACGCTGAAGGTCCGAAGGACCGCCCACGAGGGCACGATCCTCGAAGGCACCAAGACCGACCACGGCGAGCACGAGGCCGGGAGGACTGTCCCGGTCCCCGCGACCCTCGCCTGGATGATCGAAGCCCAGATGCGCCTGAACGGCGAGGACTGCGAGCTGCTCTTCACAACCCCAACCGGCCGCATGTGGCGAGAGCGCAACTTCTACCGCGACCTTTGGAAACCGACCCAGCGCGCCTCCGGCCTAGACATCCGCCCCCACGAGTGCCGCCACTCCTACGTCACCCACCTCCGCGCCGCCGGCATCAACGACGCCGATCTAGCCGAGATCGCCGGCCACCGCGTCGAGACGATGCTGGCGCGGTACACGCATGCGGTGGGAGGCAGCTACGGGGCCGTTAGGGGTGTGATTGGCTAAGCAACAGAGTTGCTTCAGGCCGCCATTGGCGTGGCGCGTTCCAGAACATCTTGGATCTCTCGTTCGACCAAGCGAGGTAGTCCATATCCCTCGATATTGGCCTTCCGCAGCCAATTGAGACACTCCTCGGGAGTTAGCTCGTCTTCCGGAATGTGCTCCTCCAACTCAACTGCGCTCGCACGAGACAGGCCGAGAGCCATCATTGATACCTCCGTGGTGCGCGCAACGCCCAGCTCCAGCATCATTGCTACATCTGGAAGATCCTCAATCTCGTCGTCGCGTCCGACTTGTTCTAGATGAAACTTCAAGACATCCAAGTAGCAGGCGAGATATCTAGGGGCAGCAAATCGAGCTATTTCATCAATGTCTTTCATCACCGACCGGATGTCGCGAGCAATCTTTCGATCACCACGTTTGGTGTTGATTTCGATCCTCTTCGCGATTAGGTAGGCAAGGCGCGCGCCCTTCATCCATTCGACTACGAGGATCGCTAGCTGGAAGCAGCGCTTGTCCCCGCCAAAATCTGACCCCAGTTGCTTGTTGCAGCGCGCAAGTGCTCGCTTATAGTTCAGTGCTGCATCTTCACTCTCAGGCTTGGCGAGGAGCATCGCATCTTGGTCATCGTGACCCCGGATATAGGTAAGAAGACGCTGCATGGCGGGCGGGCTAATCCCAGCGTGTCGACGAAGTACCTCTGCAGGTAGCTCAACTTGCTCCAGTGCGCTAATAATCGCGGCTTCAAGTGCCTCCACTTCACCTGGATCGTCAGAGGGCATATTTTCAAGATCCGCCAGCCGATGACCATTGACGATGCGCGAGGCCAAGAAGCTATATATGTCCTCTTCTAGGCCGCGAGTTCGTACTTCATCCGCAGGTGCTCCCGCTTCTATGTATTCGCGGAGTGGCTTGAGGTTTTTGAAAACGGGCTCTGTGGCGCGAGTCAGGTTCGAGCGCTGCCGCCATCGCGGAGGGTTTTCCCATACGTCTCCCCGTGTATCGATGCAAATGATGTTGCCCTCAAACTCCTTTCCCCAACGTCCGGCGCGACCGGCAAGGTTCCAGAAGTCCGCTGGAGTCATCGCATTCTTGCCCTTCTTTGGGCCGCGGGCGAAGATATTGCGACAGGGAAGGTTGACTCCCTCAAGCAAGGTCGAAGTGCAGACTAGATATTGAAGCACTTCGGTTCGGAACAATCGCTCAATCTCTTGACGGACAAGTAGCGGCATATTCCCGTAGTGGAAAGCGACGCCTCTGTTGAGGACATTCAGCAGCGCATAGTTGCGATGAATTGTTTGTTTGATGAGTTCACAGAGATCTTGAATCTCTTGGTTTTCCGAAACGTCTGCTTCTGGTCCTAGGGCTTCAGCAATTAGCCCGGCCGTTTTCTCAGCAGCTGCTGCCCCGCTGACGTAAACAACATTTCCAGTCGTGTCTTTGCCTAGCGCCACCGCAACATATGGGAGCCTCTTTCCCGTGCTGACAGGGCGAGCCGGCAGTTTGAACTCGCCCGCTGGGATGTCTCGCTCCCCGTCTATCAGGGTCGCCGTCCACCGCTGCGGCTTGTAGGGGACTTGGTTAACCCAAAGGAGATTCTGGTTAACCGTCACGGTCTCGGCCGCAACGGATTGAGAATTGTCTGGTCCGCCTTCGAGAAGCAGTTCCGGGTTTGCGGCCATTGGACTGGCGAAGACAACTTGCAGGCTGTCGTTGCGACTCACAGAGTCGGCTAGAACACGCTGGAGAAGAACACCCCGTTGTTTGTCTCCGAACTTCTGAGCCTCGTCTATAAAAAGGAGGTCGGGGACGAATCCCGACAATAGTTCAAAGAGGAAGTGCAGTCTCTCCTGAGTGAGTACGTATATCTCATGAGGTCGTGAATCGACGTCCTTGCCCCAGGGGATCGAATAGACCCCAATCTCATCGGGCAACTCTGTCCGAAACTCGCGCGACACCTCCTCAATGAGCGCTCTTGTTGGCACTACATATACACCTCGAAAGCGCTCAGAGCGGGCGATTTTCTCCTCGAACCATTGCTTTACGACGAAGGACTTCCCCGCAGAAGTGGGCGCGGATGCGCTCACCCAGCTTGCACTCTCCATTGAGGTCCAAAGCTCTCGCTGGAAGGGATTGCCGCTGAGTAGCTTTTGACTGGACAAAGGGATGGCGAGTTCCATGCGGCGTCGAATGACGTCGAGCCGAAGAGGACTGGGCGCCGAGTCCCAGATGTCCTCGACATTTACGTTGCTTCGTGCTGAGGCAAGTTTGAGAGCGAGTCGATTGCCCATCCGCTCAAGTAGGAGGACGGCAGCGTCCCTCTCGGCTTGGTCAGCGGTCGGGCTCAGGACGCAGCCCTGAGCTATTCGCAGCGCAGCCTCTTGCGATTTCTCCTCTGCTACTTGAGCCAAGAGACTTGCGCAGGTAAGTGCATGAGTGAGGTCGGCGTTTCGAACGCCATCATCAGCAGCGATTGCCGGGAGATCTCGCCAAACTGACTCCAAGGCGAGTTGATCCATGGCCGCACCTAGGCTCTCTGATGCCAAGAGATCCTGGGCAAGCTCAGTACCAGTCGTCAAGTTAGTCCTAGCTGCTTGCGAAGCTCGTCACGAAAGACTTGAACGTCTGGAAAGGGCACAAAGAAGATCTCTAGCTCAAAGTCGGAGAGCTCGTTCTTGTCCACCTTGAGCGTTGTCCGTTCCCGCCATTTCTTCAATAGCTTTTGAGTTGCCGCCGTCGCGGTTTTTTTGTCATCTTCGAAGGGGTAGGGGTAGTCGGCGAGAGAAGAACCAACGAGCGCGGCTCCGCGAGCCTGGATTTGAGTTCTCTGTGTTGTGCCGGCGGTGAAATATGCCTTGAGGGCGCCGGTCAAGGCGGGATCGTCCAAATCGAGGTGATCGCGCAATAGTTCGACGTCACGTTTCGCTTGCTTTCCGCCCAAATTCTTTAGAAAGGGCGCGATTCCCGCTAGGCACTCGTCTATAGCGCTGTTGACGGACTTGTAGAGCTTTGACTCGCCCCAGTAGAGCGCGAGTGTTCCGTCGGGTTGAAGCTTTGCGTGAACTCCGTCGGTTCCGTGAACGTGCATTTCCTCGTCGGTCTTCAATGGCATCTTGCAGAGCAACTGAGGAAGTTCCAGCCCTATTTCGAGTAGTAGATAGAGGAGCATCTCTCCTCCCTCGCCCGAAGTCTTCAATTTGGTGAATAGGCCATTTGCCTCGGCGACAAGTTCGACGACTGGCTGGGTGCTTTTGAGTCGAGTCGCTGCGGCTTGAGCCTCTCGAATCCTAGATCGCGGGATGCAATAGTCGACTGCTTGTGCCACGAGCCAGCTAACTAGCCTCGATCCACCGTTTTCACCCCGCAGGGTGCGATCGGCTGACTTGAGGTAGGTAACAGCGCCAGGGCGGTTCCTCGGAATCGCCCTGGCGCTCCTTTTGACGTCGGTCCTCGACGAATCGGAGCGCCAGCGCCCATTCGCGGGCAGGCCGAGATCGGCAGGTGCGACGAGGAGGGTTGAGGCTGGGGCGCGAGCCAGGGCTACGGGCTCGACGCGGCCGGCAATGCCCGCAGCCGCGCGAAGGCCGCGACCAGCGCCTCGGCCCACGGCCAGCCTCGCGGCAGTCGCAGCGTCACCCGCCGCCCCGAGCGCACCAGGCGCCCGGCGACGTGCAGCAGGCGCTGGCGCACGCGCTTGGGCTCGGCCAGCGCGAGCTCTCCATCCAGGCAGAGCCGGGCGGCCCAGCGCAGCAGGGCCTGGGCGAGGAGCGAGACCTCCAGCCAGGCCTGGTTGTGCTCGAAGGCGCCGAAGGGCATCTTGCGCATCCCGGTCTCCTTGGCGACGCGGATCGCGTCCTCGACGCGGGCCCGGCGGCGGTGGCGCAGCTCCAGGGCGGTGATGTCGGTGCCGTCCTGGTCGGTGATGAAGGCGGTGTGGCGGTAGCCGGTCTCGCAGTCGAGGACCGAGAGCTGGGCGCCGGGATGAGGGCGCTCGCGCCTGAGGATCAGCCGCGTGCCCTCCGGCCAGCTCGAGAGATCGACGCGGTTCGTCAGCTCGGTCACCTGGGCGCCCTCGCGCTCGGTGCCATCGCCGTCGATTGCCTGTTGCCAGGCCGACTCCGACAGCTCGCCGATCGCCTCGCGCACCCGCTCGTCCACTTCGTAGCCGACCGAGAAGCGAATGCCCGCCTCGCGGCAGTCGGAGGTGAAGGCATGGGTGCGCCCGCCGATGTCGGCGCGGACGAGGATCTCGCGCTCGAGGTCGGTGGCGGGCAGCTGCTCGAGTGCCAGTTGCAGGACCTCGAAGTGATCGGAGGCGGTATTGGCGCCGGCGTTGCCGGGGCGAAGGACGCCGGCCAGCGGCTCGCCGGTCTCCGAGAGGTAACAGAGCAGTGGGAAGAAGCCGAAGCCGCCCTTGTAGGTGCCGGCGGCGCTCTGCTTCTCGGAGTGGGCGGTAAGCAGGCTGGCGTCGATGTCGAGGATCAGCTCCTGCGGTCGGGCGCCGGCATCCCAGGCCTTGGCCAGCGCCTTGGCGCGGGCGGCGCGGAGCGCTTCCAGTGCCTGCGCGTCGATCGACTTGATCACCCGATGGGCCGTCGTCTCGGAGGCCACCGCCCCGAACAGGGCCTCTTGCCCGCGCAGGACGCCGAGGTCGGAGACGTGATCGCCGCCGTCGGCGATCGCCACGGCGAGATCGCGCACGACGACGCCGGGGTCATGCGCGGAGCGGCGCTCCCGGGTCGGCGCCATCGCCTCGGCGAGCGCGGCGGTGAGGCCAAGCCGGTCGGCGAGCTCGACCAACAGGAAAGCCCCGGCGTGGGAGACGAGCCCCTCGCCGTCCGCCCTGACTTCTACGGTTTGGCGCGTCGTTTGTGTCTTCACCTTCCGGGTGTCCTCCTGGGTCGTTGCGAATACGTCGGCAAACCGCATTCTCAAGACCCAAGAGGACGCCCCCGGATGGTTTTCTCAGGTCATTACTGGTGGATCAGGGCTAGCTCATCAACCATTGGTTTCCGGTTGCCATCGAAGGCAATGAAGTGACATCTGCAGGTTGCATGGGTGCCGTCCAAGAGCACCGGCTCCTCGACGGAGAGCATGTACCCCTCAAGGGAGCGCTCTGTATTGCGGGCAAGATCAGACAATGCTTGTGCAAGCTCGTCTGAAATACCTCCGGGTTTTAGGGCTACGGCTACCTCTGCGGAATCCAAATCTCCTGCCCGCCTGTTGAGGACGCCGAGCATAATAGACCCTGATGTTCCTGAAGGGAACATTCGGAGGACCGCTTCGAGTTAGATTCTCTTGACCTTCAGTCGAAACGGCCGCAACGCTCAGTGCGCGCTCTAGATGATGGACGCGGTTGGGACGGATGGCCGAGGCACCAGAGTTGAACTTACTATTCGCTTTCCTTGCAAGCGCTCGGCTCCTGGTTCGCCCCGCCGAGAACAAGCTTGCGTCCGCGTTCCTCGTCAGCGATCAGCTCGGGACGATCTGAGATCAGCGTCCGCATCGATTCGATCGCGAGGCGTATCGCTGCCCCGCGAGCCACCTCGGCTTCCGCCGGATCGAGATGACCTCCGTGCACTACCTTGCTGCGCTGGTCGTAGAGCTTGCCGGCGAGGCGTTGGCGCTCAATTCGCTCCTCGAGGGTCGAACCTAGGAGCCAGGCGAGCGCGGCCGCCAAGCGAAAGCGGATCTCACCTTGGCCGGTTCCAAAGAGCGACTCAAGCGCGATGGTGGCGTCGAGCAGGCTGTCTTCCCCGAGGGCGCGATCCGTGAGGGCGCCTAGTAGGCGGCGGGTTGGCAGGTCAAGCTTCGGGTCGTATCGCTCTTTAACCAGGTCCATCCACCGTTCGATCTCTGGCAGCTCGGCCTTCGAGACTGGCCTCCCTCCTCGCGGCATGGGCGGTTGGAGGCCCCAGCTGAAGCTCGGGGATTGGAAGGGATCCGGGATGTAGCGCCAGGTGGTGTTGAGCGCGTTTGGAGTCTCGGGACTGCTCGCGAGCACGAATGCGAGGCGCAGGTAATCGACGGTCTCGATTAGCCGGTGCTGCGGGCTAAAGAAATCAGGGTTCGGGAGAACCATCTCGCCCTCGGGGTCCTGATCTCGCGCCGCCACCGCCATTGGGAAGGTGGCTTCGAGGACGAGATCGGCGCCCAGCGGCGCCCAGCGCCGCTCCCACTCGTTTGGCTCGCGCAAGCGTCCCCACGGGGTCTCGACATGAAGGCCTTCAGGAAGGGCAACCCCTTGGAGTCCCACGGCCGCGCTGACCTCTACCTCCTCGCCGGCAGCGAGTAATCGGGCGACACGAAGCTCCTCAGTTACAGCGTCGAGGTAGCTCTGAAGCGTCAGTTTTCCGGCGGCAATTGCCTGAGGTTCGGCGTTCGCCAGGAGCAGGGTGGCGAGGAATCCGGCCTGCGTCCCCCCGCCGCGTCCCGAGCGGCCCATCAGCTGCTTGGAGGTGGTCAGCTCATCGATCGACCCAGCAGGAAATATTTGTCTCAATGGCTCCGAGTCTGCGAGTGCACTTATGAAGCGCTTGCCGGAGGGGTGGTCGAAGGTGAGCCGGCTGTGAGTTAGCGAGTAGGAGCTACGACCGGGAAGGGCCTGCGCGAAGTGCGGAATGAGGAGCGATGGATAGAAATCGCGGGCAAGAGTGAGTAGAGCGTCGTGTGCCTCATCGCCGGTATCGAAGTCCCCCACCGTGCCGCCTGAGGCCCTCCGCCAGGCCGTCCCGAGGCCCGCCTTGGCGACCTCGCTGTAGGCGCAAAGCTGGGTGAGTGCCTCGGCCGAGGAGAACGGCGCTTGTGTTGCCGGGGTGCGGAGCTCGAGTTCGCGTTTCAGGATCTGATGTGCAAGCTCAAGCACCTGCTGGAGCACCTCACATTGGCGCTCGTCCAAGCCGGTCTCCTCATTGAGGTAACGCTCAATCGTGGGTTCCTCGCTCGCGCATACGTAAGCAAGAAACGGCACGCCGACAAGGTTGGGAATGGAAGCTTCGAGAGGTGTCTCAGGCTGTTTCATGTGTGCGGAACCCTAGGATGATTGACCTGCTCGTGGGCGAGCTTGCTCCATGGCTAGCCGCAATCTAGGCTGCATCGCTATCGCGGTCCAGCTTCAGGTGGCGACAATCGCCGTTTCAACCGATGAAGCTCGGCTCTCTAGGGAGTTTCGGCTAGGCGACTTATGTAGGTACTGGCCTCCGTAGAGGCAGATCCAGCAAGGGGGTCGGCGAGATGGAAATATCAGGATGCATCCTGCTCACCCCCGGTTGACTCCACAGCGAGCACAACCGACCGGCCGTTTTCAACCATGAACTCGATGATTGGCCGTAGTCGGGCGCTCACATCGCCCCGAGTGCCGATCCATCCAGTCTGTACCAAATCAGTGAAAAGCGTATTCGATAGGCGGCGCGCGACCGTCTCGTATGAAAATGCCGGGCCACCACCAGGGCCAGCAATCTCACCGCTGTCAATCAGGAGCTCGGATAGCTCAAGTGGCAGATACATCCCCGGTAGAAGTGCGGTCGAGTATGGGTCCAGGGTTTCTGGGTTGCAGATCTTGAAGTAGCAGGCGTCTGGGTTCAGCCGGTACTCCCTCGGTGCCGTGGGGTCCGCAGGCGCCCCGAGCTGGCGCATTTGCTCGACTTGATCCCGGTGGTGCGCACCGGGTCGGTAGACCAGCCTCTCTTGTTCTCCGATTTCCTCGCGGCGCATGCGCTTGTACTGAACGAGCACGAACGCTTCATAGGTGTGGTGGTAATAGATGAGATCAACGCCGAGGGAATTCTCGGGTGCCAGCCGGTTTACGTTGATCACCGTCAGCCGCTTACCATCCTGCTCGAAGTCAGTGGCTCCGACGACTGACTGCCTCACCAAATCCCAGTCGGCGAACACCCTCGCATCGTGGTTAATGATCTGGTCCTCGACAAGGGATGCGCGTTGAAGACGACCGAGAAACGGGGTCTCCTCCTCTTTGTCTACCTCGCCGATTTCTCCAATCGGCGCTCTATCGAGCCCTGCTATATCGAGTGCGACTCCTACGGCATCCTTCTCCATCGCGACAATTTCCGCCGCCGAGCCACGACGCAGTGGCGGTCTGTCGAGCGCCCCTTCGAGGCGTTCAATTTCGTCTGCCTGCTCCGGGCGAAGATGCTTGATTGTCTCCATCGTCCTGAGCCCAGTCCCCTCCCCAAGTAGGCCAAGTCCGAAGAATCGACGAACAGAGCTCGGCAGCGCCGCCTTGAGATCGCCCAGACCCAGTGGATCAATCCAGACGAAATTCGAAACCTTCACGAGGTGCTTGCGGGTTGCTGCACGACGCTGCCGCTCAAGCAAAGCAACGGCCTTGATCTCGCCGGGCTCGAAACTCACGAGGGCTAGTAGGCGGCTCGTCGGCGCATCCACGACACTCAGCACCGTGGTGAACCAGCCACGGTTGAAGGCGTACTCAAACAGTTCCCAGTCGTGCTCTATCAGCAGAAATACTCGGATGGCTGCATCTTCGCCCATTTGGCCGGCAGGGTGCCTCACGAGCGCTTTTCCTCGGCGTTTTTCTGCACGTCGGCGGCCGATGTGTGGCTCCGGTACCTGCACCATCGGTGACTTGACGTAAGGTGCCGGACATGGATGATGAGACCGCCAATATGCTGAGAACCATCCAGGCACAGCGGGATTCGTTCGCCGCTCAGCTAGCTGCGCTTGAAGAGATAACCAATGAGCAGCGGGCAGAAATCCTCAGTTCCGGCGTTGATCCATATCTGCTCAGAGATTTTGAACTCGGTGTGGTGGATATGGCTTTGAACAGCATTCTGCGCCGCAATGCTGACGGCCGCCTGAAAAACACCGAGGAAGCGGTCTCAGGCTCAGACGATTGAGCGCATGCCGTCGGTGGAGACTGGCGGATACCCTAGAAGTCGATGAGGGAGGCGCTGATTGGCCTTGTTGGCGTTCTAGTCGGTGCTCTGGCAACGGGAGTCTTTGAGTACATCTTCCGTCGTAGGAGCGAGAGGGCAACGCTTAGAGCTTCATCGCGCGTGCTGCACGACCAGCTTTTCGTTGTCTGGGATACGACGTTCTTGTATCGAGATGCCATCGAGCCGGATACGGCGCGGCGGGATTTCAGCGAGGTCTTCGAAATCTGGCGGGAGACGCGCGGCACGCTGGCGGCAGGCCTCACGGTCACGGAGTGGGAAGACGTGACTGAGGCCCTGAAATTCGTCGCAGTCTTCGACGGAGAGATTCCGGGGCAAATCCCGGGCCGGCGGGTTGCGCCTCGGGGTATCTCCGACGACGAGCTCCAGCAGGGCGTCGTTGATCTGCTCCATGCGCGTTTGGAGAAAGCGACTTTGGCGTTGGAACGGACCGCGTTTGGAGGCCGCCATGCGCGGCGCGTTGAGAAGTCTCTGGAAGGCGAGCGTCGAGAGGACGTGTAACCGCAGCGTCAATCTCATCGGGACGCATGCTCCGCACGTTCATCAGCACTCGTACGTCCGGTAGGAGGCCCGAAGACCTAGGCGGCTCGACCCAGAGGCTTGTGGATAGGGTGACAGGATGGAACCGGTGAAATTGCCAGCCGGATACCGCCTACCCAAGGGCACGACCATGGCGGACCTTCGTCGTCTTGACCAAGAATTGCAAGCGAGCGAGGGCCTTGAGGCGCAGGGTCAAAAGGTCAAGGAAGGCCACGAGAAGACCCCTTCCGAGGAGAAGTAGCGCCAGAGCCTGACTGCCAGCGTCCCGGGCCGCATCTCGGTCGCATCGCCGTCGCAATCTCGCTCGCTGAGCGGAGGTCACCTAGCCTTTTCAAGCCGGAGGTCGCGCAGCTCGCCCTCATCTCGCGCTGCTCGGAGGGATCGATAGGGCGCGCCCCTCGAGCGCAGGGCCATAACGGCCTGACCGCTCGCTGCAGTCCGGCATTCTTCTTGGATGAACTGGTTGCTGGAACGGCAGATGGAACAGGAGGAACTGGGGTTCTCCGCGGATGGGGGGAAAACGGTGTGCGGGGCGTGTGTGGGGGATGGGGCTCTTGCGGAGTTGGTGGGAGAGGAGGGGGATGCTGATGAATGCTCGTTCTGTCAGGCAACGGGGGAGGGCATTGCCGCTGATGTCGAGGTGGTGCTCGAGCGGATCGGACGGCAGTTGCTGAACGAGTGGGAGATGGCGGATCAGGTTCTCTATCGCGACCCGGAGGAAGAGAGTGGGTTGGCGGGGCCCGTTTACGAAATCGGGGACGTTCTGGGAGCGGAGGGGGTCGAGTTCGGGGAGGAGGAGTTCGAAGCCTTCGTCCTCGAGGCGTTTGGGGCAAGTCGGTACACGCCGGTGGGTGTCTATGCAGTCACTCCTGGCGAGGCGCTCAGCTTTGGATGGGACGACCTGGTCGAAACGGTCAAGCACCAGCGGCGGTTTTTCTTCGTCCTCATCCCGAACGACCGCAGCGCCGATGGAGTGGGCGTTCCGATCCCGCGCGGGCGCGAACTCCTAAACGAGCTCGATCGGCTGGTGCGAGAGTACGGGCTGTTGCGGGAGCTGCCTACCGGCACCCCTCTGTACCGCGTCCGGATCCACCCGCTCCGCAAGCGCTACTCGACGGCGGAGGACCTGGGCGCACCTCCGCCGGCTGCCGCTTCGCAGAGCAGGATGAGTCCCGCCGGCATCCCGATGCTCTACACGGCGGACTCTGTCGAGACGGCCATCGCAGAGACGGTCGGGACCCGCAAAACCCGCCGCAAGGGATTGACGATCGCCACCTTCGCCCCGACGGAAGACCTGCGGATCATCGACTTTTCGCAGCTCCCCCCGATTCCGAGCGTCTTTGATGACACCCCGGATACGTCTCGCATGCGCCACGAGCTGGGCTTCCTCTACGGGATGCGTCGCGACGTCAGCGGCGAGGTCCAGCTCGATGGACGCGAGCACATCGAGTACGTCCCAACCCAGGTCGTTTGCGAGTACCTGCGGCACCAGCTTCCGCTCGAGCTCGGCGAGCCGGTGCACGGGCTCGCATGGAGATCGGCCCGGAGCCCGGGCGGTCGCAACACCGTCCTCTTCTTCGACCAGAGCAGATGCGTCGAGAGCGGGCAGCGACCGCCCGGCACGGAGGGCCCCGTGGTCGAGCTGGTGGGGGTGGAGAGGCAGCGCCTTCCCTGAGACCGGCTGCCTGGCGATCAGGCTCGCCGGATGATCCCGCTCAGGATCACGGCGCCCCCGCCGAGCAGGGCAACCGCCGGGATCGAGACCCCGAGCGCGCGTGCGGCATTCGCATTCGCCCGCTGGGCGAGAAGCGCAAGCCCCACCGCCAAAGAGAGGGCAATCACCGGGTTGTCGAGCTGATTCCTGTTCATCTCTAATTCCTTTCGCGCCGTCGTGGCGCAATCGAGTGCTTCACGAGGCTAGGAAGCGGCAACCAGATCCCACGCACCTTCCCGCGTAGCCTGTAAATGGATGGGAGCAGAGCCAGATCTGCGCGATTGGGAATCCCGCGAAAGCCTTCTGGCCGCCGCCGCTGACTACCGGCTGACGGGCACCCGCCTGTCCCGTCTGCACCGGTCGGGCTTGATCCCGCGGCCGCGGACCCGATCCCTTGGCCGCGGACGAGGGAGGCAGTCCCTCTATCCCCCCGGAACGAGGACCCGCCTTCTGCGCGTGCTCGCGGTGGGGCAAGAGGTGCGGAGCTTCGCCGATCTCGCCTGGCGGCTGTGGTGGGAGGACGGCGGCGAGGTTCCCGAGGCGGTGCGCGCGCGGCTGCGTCGGGTCGCCGGGGAATGGGAGGCCTACCGGGAAGAGCTGGCCGGGCTCCTCGCCGGAGAGGACGCAGAGGAGAAGAAGGCGGAGGGCAAGATGGAATCCGTTTACCGGGAGCTGGAACGCGATCGTCTGCCGCTCCGCCTGGGAGGGATGCGGAGGAACGTCGGGCCCGCGGGTTTCGCCTCCGTATTCCGGGTTCTCGCCGAGGTCTTCAGCGGCCGCTTCGCCGGCTACGGGGAGACGGAGGATGAAGAGGAGGCCGGCCGTGAGGAGCTCGTTGAGCGGGCATTCGGGATCGACCACGCCCGATCCGAGCCCCTGGCCGATGGCGAACCGTGGTTCGAGGGGAGCTCGGAGGAGGACATGCTGAGCCTCTCCGCCCTCGTCGACGATTGCTCGCTGAGCGAGCTCGTCGAAGCCGACGAGGCCGATCTCAACGCTGCCCGGGAAGAGCTGCATGCCTTCGTCGACAACGTCCTGACCGTGACCTCCGTCGTCTCGAAGACCCTTGGCTCGGCTGCCGGGCTGGGGACGGCAACCGCGGTCTTTCGCGACATGCGAGCTGGGGAGCAGGTGACCCTTTTGATCTTCTGGCTGATGCTCCGAACCGCTGAGCGGCTTCGAGAGGAGATGTCCTCCCAGGTCGCCGTCCACGGGGAAGCGGACGCGCTGCGGATCCTCCACGAGGGCCTAGTCGAATGGCGGGAGGAGATACCAGCGTATGCCGAGGTCTTTTCCGACGAGTCGCTGGCCGCGGCCCTGCGGGATCCCGGACACCAGGCGCAGCGGGACGAGGAGTTGAGGCGCCTTTACCTGGACTATGGGCCGGAAGTGGACCGCTTTGTCGATTGCCGCCCTGAGCTCCGCCGGGCGATAGCCCGCTTCGAATAGGGAGTGGCCAGCTCAACGCTGGCGCCGAGCGCTGACGGTGGTCGGCGGCGGGGTTCGGCAGGTCTTCGATGCGGCCAGGTCGCGCAGGCGCAGAAGCGGCTCCGGGCTGCGCGCGATCAGCCAGCGATCGGACCAGTGCCAGGCCCGCAGATTGATCTGGTCGATCTCGTTGAGGGTGAGGGCGTCGACCCGCTCGGCGGCGCGGATCTCCAAGCAGGTCGCGGGGTCGAGGGGCAGGGTGATCTGCCTCGGCAGCTCCTCTTGGCGCCAGATCGGCCGGGCGGGGTTGTAGGCCCCGCTGTAGGTGACGGGATGATCGCCGAGGACGAACGCGTCCGGATCGCTCAACAGGGTGTTCCACTTGCCATCGTCCCGCAGCCGAGGGCCGAACTCGTCGTGCATGACTAGGTCGAGCATGTGCTTGAGGACCGTGGTGGTGTCGGGGTGCAGGAGGGGGTGTTCCATACCGGTGGCGATCGCGGCCGACGCCGTCGCCAGCCTCATCACTTCCTCGCCATCCGGCGTTCGTCCCTTGCGTTCCATCCAGAACGGGACCAGTCCACCCGGTTCCCCTGCCGCCTGCCGCAGCTGGGCGACATGGTCATCCGCTACGGCCGCCTGGCCTTGGGGGGTGCGAAGGAGCTGGAAGAACAGCCAGGGGATGACCGAACCTGCGAGCTTGGGGTCGCCGGCCAGGAGCCTGTCGATCCCGGCTTTTGCGTCGTCCTCAACATCGGAGAGAACTTCCTCGATCAGGAGGTTCCGTTCCTCGTCTTCGCGGTCCCGGTTGAGGGTGTAGAAGTGCCCGATGACAGTGACCTCGTTGACGTGGGCACGCCAGGGTTCCGATTGCCGGTGTCTGTCGAGCACGTAGACGTGGTCGCTGCCGGGGCCGTCCTCCCACCGGCGAAGGTGCATTTTTGGCACGTAGTGATGGCGTTTGGGATCAGACATCGTTCCACTGATGAGGGTAGATCCTCGATGGCCCGCTGTTAGGGATCCCCGCAAGGTCTCCGGTGCGTTAGTCGGCAGTGACAGAGCGCCGCCGGGTCATCCGACTTAGCGTGGAAGTGCCCTATTGCCGCTATCGCGAACCCGAGCCGTTCATCGAGCGAGGCGAGCGGCGGTCGCGCCCGCGGTGGGCTCATCTTCACGACCTACATTCGCTTCGGTCCCAAGGACTCTGAACCCTGTAATGCGTTGGCTCAACGCTCTTCCTTATGAAATGGATCCGCATTGGAGAGAAGTCGAAGCCGCTATTCGACGACAGTACGTCTCCGCCGAGTCGTCGACAGCTGCCCTAACTCGTCGCGGCAACCGGTCGATTGACGGTCTCATCCCGGTCACATCGCCGCCGCGGTCCCGTTCCCCACGCGGAGGACCCTCCTCCTTTCAATCCGATGGCTTAGAAGGGCTCTTGCGCGAGGATTCCTGTCTCGAATGCTGGGCGCTGGGCCTTTTGTAAGGCTCACGGAGTTCTTGCGTTCCGCTCGCCTAGTGACTGCCGCAGTGCTTGTCGCTACGTTTACGGCAAGGATTGGCTTGAAGTTTGCCCGATGGCTACCGGCTCAATTCCAGGGAATTCTTCTGCAGGCACAAGACAACTTGCGTCTCCCATAGCTAGACGCAAGTTTTAGCCGATATATTTGCGTCTGTGGATACGACCACGCTTGAGCAAAGCCCTATTGGCAACCTAATCCCCATTCTTGGGCCGGATCCGGTCACCCACGAGGTGGTCGAGGGCAGAGCTTTCTTGCCCGATCCGTTGCCACGAGAAATCGTGCTGTCAACGAAGACCTGGAACGTCGTCAACTCGGCCACCGCGGCGCTGGCTCGGCTCGACGGCGCTGCAAGGCGTATCCCTGAGCCCTCGCTCCTTCGTCGGCCTACTCTGCGCCGTGAGGCACAGAGTACGAGCGCGCTGGAGGGGACGTACGCTCCGTTCGCTGATGTTCTCGCCGCGGAGGGCGACGATCCGAAGCAGCTCTCTGCTGAGTTGGTAGAGGTCCTCAACTTCGAGCGGATGGCTGAGCTTGCCTTCTCCTGGCCTGAGGATCGCGCACTCACGATCGGCATGTTGGGTGATTTGCAGAAGACACTCGTCCGCGACACTGCCGGCGAGCTATCCGATGCCGGGGGGCTTCGCGACCGAATCGTTGTCATTGGCGCCCCTGGCGCCGGGTTTGATGAGGCGCGATTCGTGCCCCCGCCCCCGGGAGACCAGTTGCGCGGTGGCGTCGAGGAGTTGCTCGCATGGATCGCTTCGCCTCCTGAACTGCCGACAGTCGTTCTCGCGGCGCTTGGTCACTACCAGTTTGAGTCGCTCCATCCGTACTCCGACGGGAACGGGAGGCTAGGTCGCCTATTGGTGATCGTTCAGCTCTTGCGGGGTGCGGTAATCCAAGAGCCGCTCCTCGTTGTCTCTCCATGGTTTGAGAGACGCCGCGACCGCTATCAAGACGAACTCATGCGCCTCAGCTGCGATGGGGACTGGGATCGGTGGGTCAGCTTCTTTGCCGAGGGAGTTGCGGCATCAGCCCTTGACTCTCAGCAGAAAGTCGAGGGCCTGGTTGCCCTGCAGGAGCAGTTGCGCCGTCGGGTGCAAGATGCGAACAAGCGGGGCTCTGCCGAGCAGCTGGCTGCGGACCTGGTTGGTCGCCCTTACGTCGATCGGCCCTGGGTGGCCAAGCGCCTTGGCCTGTCGGGCCAGGGCGCTCAAAATGCAATCAACACTCTCGTGTCGCTGGGTATCTTGGAGCCCGCCCCCGTTCGTTTCGCAAGAAACGCCCGCCTCTACGTAGCCCCAGAGGTTGTGCAGATCATTTCGTCGTGAGGGTGGTGCCAAGCCGAGTCGCATCCCGGTCGCATCACCCCCGCAATCCCGCTCCCCATGCGACCCACCCTCAGCCTTTCAAGCCGGAGGTCGAGAGTTCGATTCTCTCCGGGCGCATTCCGGTCTGTGCCGCTTTGCGTTGTAAACCCTGATCTGGGTGGGCATTCGAGGAAGATGCGGCTCCTCGCACTCGTGACCCCCCTGGATATCGTGGCCCCGTGCAGGGGAAGGTCATCGAGTTCTGGCGAGCAGTCGAGATGTTCAGTCCGCCCGCGACCCCGGACGTCAGCGCGTCGCGGCTGGTGTTCGACGCAACGCCCGATGGGCCCCTGCCATGGCAGCCCGGCCACTCGCTCCGACGCCGGCGGCTGAAGAAGCATCAGACGTGGCGACACACCGTCTACCTCGGAACGTATCCCCGCGAGGCGGTGTTCGCGGCCCTGAAGCCCGTATTTCAGGCCGAGGCCGAGAGCTTCGAGGAGCGACCGTCGGGCGCCAGCGCCCTGCTCGCCTTCGTGGTTTCCGACAAGGGCATCTTGCTGGAGGACTCAGCGGTGCTCTCCGCCTGCGCCTGGGCCACGGCCCGGGCCCTCGATCCCGGTCCGGGGTCGGCGGACTGGCTCGACGGCTTCGGCGACCTGGAAGTGGAGTTCGCGGCGCAGCTCGAGCAGATGTGCCTTGGTGAGAAGGACGAGGAACCGATGGTGTTCGAGTGGGCCGCGCTCGCCGAGTGCCGCGCGGCGGCCGCCGAGGCGCTCGGAGTCGATGGGGTGCTTCCGGTTGAGGGCATCCGGGTTCGCAGCGACATCGTCGCGAGGCGGAGCGCCGACGTGGTCGACCAGGACTTCCTCAACAGCTTCATCGCCGACGATCTCGCTCGCGTTGCCGTTGCCGCCGGTCGAGGAGGGATCGGATCCGCGCTTCGCAATTACCTGCGACCGAGCGCCGAGATCGACGTCCGCGACCGGGTCGACGTGCGCACTCGACTCGAGGAGGTCCGTCGCGCCACAGATCCCGATCGCGTCCCTCTTGGTCGCTGGCCCGCCGGCCCGGACCGACCGCTCGCGCTCGGGCAGCAGCTCGCTGTCAACGAGGCCGTGGCGTTGCCGCATTCCGACGGCCATCTGTTCGCCGTCAACGGGCCGCCGGGGACGGGCAAGACGACGATGCTGCGCGACCTGATTGCGGGCGTCGTCACCGAACGCGCAGAACGCCTGGCGGCACTGGCCGATCCAGCCGACGCGTTCCTCGGTGAGCCTCACCGCTGGAAGACGACGGGCTACCAGCGCATCGTCCATCGCCTCCGGCCCGAGCTCACGGGCTTTGAGATGGTGCTCGCCTCGAGCAACAACGGCGCGGTCGAGAATGTCACGCTCGAGATCCCCTCCGGCGAGGCGATCGACTCGGCCTGGCACGAGCTGGCGCGGGACGTCGACTACTTCCCGGAGCTCGCCGAGAGGGCGATGAGAGTCGCCCGGCGCCCCGACGCGGACGCCGCGCCCCAGGCCGATGAGTCGGCCTGGGGACTCGTTGCCGCCAGGCTCGGCAACAGCAAAAACCGGAAGGGCTTCGTCAACGCCGTCTGGTGGCCCGATAGTCGGCCGACCGCCGAGGATCGCCCCCCGCCACCCACAGCGCTACGCGATCTGCTCAAAGCATGGGAGGTTCTCCCCGAGGGTGTCTCCTGGGCGGAGGCCGTGGCGGCGTTTGAGCGAGCGCGCGATCGGGCGGCGGCGATTCGGGACGAGCGCCTGCGGGCGCGCGAGGCGCTTGACCGTATCGCCGGGCTGGAAGCGGAGCTCGAGCCGGCCCGTGAGGCCGAGCGGGCGACCGGCGAGCGGGTTGAGGCCTCGCGCCGGCGCCGCGAGGGACTGGAAGGGGCGTTGCGGACACACGAGGAAGAGCGGGAACGACGGGTTCAAGCGCGCGAGGACGTGCGCCAGCGTCGCCCCTGGGCCCTCAGGCTGTGGGCACGGGCTGAATGGCGCGACCACGACCGCCAGCTGGCCGCCGATGTCGCCGCGGTCGACGCGCAGCTGCGGGAGACCCGCGAGAAGCTCGGCCCACTCGAAGAGGAGGTGCACGCTCACGCCGATGCCGCAGCCACGGTCACGGCCCTTAAGCGCTCCCTCGAGGAGTGCGACGAAGACCTCTCTCGCTACCGCGAGCAGGCCGGCGCCAAGCTGCCGGACGGTGAGTGGCTCGGGAATCGGGAAGAGCGAGAGAGTCAGGCGCCGTGGAGCGACGGCGAGTGGAACCACGCCCGCACGGAGCTGTTCCTGGCGGCGCTGAGCCTGCACCGGGCGTTCCTTGTTCACGCCGCGGGCCCGATGCGCGAAAGTCTCGACGGGGCGATGGACATCCTCTCCGGCAGGGCTCCATCGGACCTTGCGCAGGACGCAGCGCTCGCCGCCTGGCAGGCACTCTTCCTGCTCGTTCCCGTCGTCTCGACGACCTTCGCCTCCGTCTCGCGCCTGTTCAGGTCGCTTGGCCCCGAGGCACTCGGCTGGCTGCTCGTCGATGAGGCCGGCCAGGCCACCCCGCAGAACGCGGTCGGTGCGCTGTGGCGCTGCAGGCGCGCGGTCGTCGTCGGCGACCCGCTGCAGCTGGAGCCGATCACCACGATTCCTTTCAAGGTCGAGCAGGCGATCCGCGGGCACTGCGGGGTGGATGAGGAGTGGCTGACGGGACGCGAGTCGGTTCAGAGTCTCGCTGATCGCCTCAACCGGCTCGGCACGACGCTGAAGGGAGCCGAGCGGCCGGTATGGGTCGGCTCGCCGTTGAGCGTCCACCGCCGCTGCGACGAGCCGATGTTCGGCCTCTCCAACGCGATCGCCTACGACGGGCTGATGATCGACGCCACCGATCCCGCGCTTGCCCAGACCTTCGAGAGCCGCTACCCCGACCTCCCGGAGAGCAAATGGATCGACGTCGGCTCGGACGTCGCACAGGGTCATTGGATCCCCGCCGAGGGAGTCGAGGTCGATCGGATCCTCGCCCACCTCGCCGAAATCAAGTTCGACCTCAAACAGGTGATGGCGATCGGCCCGTTCAGGGATGTCGCGCGAAGGCTCAAAGAACGCGCTCAGAGGCTTGATGGACTGAAGGCGGGAACGATCCACACCGCCCAGGGCAAGGAGGCCGAGATCGTGATCCTGGTACTCGGCTCCGACCCCGCTCGCGAGGGCGCTCGGACGTGGGCGGCGAGCAAACCCAATCTGCTCAACGTCGCGGTCAGCCGCGCCAAGCGCCGGCTGTATGTGATCGGCGACCGAGATGCCTGGATGCGCCACCGCTACTTCGACTTGCTCGCTGACGATCTGCCGCACGGTCGACCCCTCAGCTGAATCTCTGACCCGCTTCGACTTCGGCAGCCTGCGCTCGCTTCGCTATGCCAAGGACTGAGGACTGGCAGGCGAAGTGAAGCTGTTCGAGCAGGGCTTCAGTGACGCTGCCGCAGGTCAACTCAGGAGGCGGCGTTCGATCCGAAAGTCGCCCTCCGCGGGACGCGGATGAGATCACTCTGGACGCCGGCGACCTGGTCGGCTTGCATCCTCTCTTCGCGGTGAGGCTGGCGCTCTGGGTCGAGAGGCAGCAGCAAGCCGGACGGAGCATTGAAATCAAGGAGCCTCTCGAGGAAGCGACACGCCGCAATTTCCGTGCCTTCCGCCTGGGGAAAGCCATCGACGGCATCGATGGAGCGCTTGGCGAGGACGACGCCGAGGTGATCCTTCGGCCGACACGCCTGATCGAGCTGACCGAGGTAGACGGGCTCGCCGACCGCTTGCTTCAACCGTTGATCGACCACTTCGATGATGTTGCCGTTGTTCGGGACGCTGTCTTGATGGCGATCGGGGAGCTTTGCCAGAACGCGATTGAGCATGGCACCAGTCCTGCCGGGTGTGTTGTGGCAGCCAGTCGCGGCGAGATCGACGGAATGAGCAAGGTCATGCTCGGCATCGGTGACCGTGGGGTTGGGATTCCCGAACACATTCGCGGAAGCCATCCTGAGCTCGTGGTCGACGAGCACGCGATCGGGCGGGCCTTGGAGGAGGGCGTAAGCGGCACCCAGCGCCAGGACCGTGGCTATGGCTTTTCCTGGGTGTTGAGGGAAACGCTCTCCTCCGCTGCCACTTCGGCTGAGATGTTCATCCGGGCCGGTCAAGGGGCCTTCCGCCGCGAGATCGTCGATGCCCGCGTTAAGGACCATGGCTGGAAGTCCGCCTCCACGCAGGGGACTTGGATTGCCTGCGAATGGACGACCGTCGGTAGGCCCGATAGGTGATTGCATGTGTCCGAGCCTTGACGTAGCCTCGCACTCATGACGACGCTTGAGAACCACACTCCACGATCCTCGGCGTCGCCGCGATACGTGCTGGGGCGCCATGGCCAGGCCTTTTCGACGCGCGCGAGGGCAGAGCAGATTCGGGCTGAGATTGAGCAGCTCGCATCTGGTGGTCGCGATGTCTTGGTCGACTTCGAGGGGGTGCGCTCGGTGAGCTACTCCTTCGCTGATGAGCTGATTGGCGTTTTCGCTTCTCGCTACGAGGCCGATCACGATTCGCTGCGTCCTGTTGTGATCGGCCTTACGGCACAGGCCCAACGAGTGCTGCTCGGAAGCTTGGAGCAGCGCGGCCTCTCCGACGAAGTCTCGCGCCAGCTAGTTCCGCATTAGGCGCACCGCCCTGCCCGCACGGTTGCTACGTTTTAGCTACATCGCAATCGTCGACCAGTCGCTCCGCGGCACCAGGATTGAAACGATCCTGAACCAATCCTCAGCCTTTGAAGCCGGAGGTCGAGAGTTCGATTCTCTCCGGGCGCATTTCGTTGCTTTTCCCGAATGGTCGGCCGAGTGGGGCATCGAGTCCTGGATCGGGGTCGTCCCCGGCGGATGACCTGGCGGCGGGGTCCGATTGGACTCGGTCCGGGCGATCGGGGACGATGTAAGCAATGGTCGTCATTGACGAGAAAGAACGGGTCCCGCCACTCGATGACGCTGCGCTGGAGCGGCTCGGTCATGTGCTTGACCGGGAGGGAGTGATCGCGGCGATGTTGATCGGCTCGCAGGCGCGGGGGACGCCTGGGCCGCTTTCGGACGTTGATATCGCCGTATGGCACGAGCCGGGGCTTGATTCGGCGGGCCGGCTTCGGCTGCAGCTCGAACTTGCTCGGCTCGCGTGCGGCACTCTTCGCACCAACGAAGTCGACATCGTTTTGCTCAACGGAGCGCCGCCGCTGCTGCGCCATCGGGCCATTCGAGACGCCAAGATGCTGGTCGAGCGGGATTCGGTCGCACGCGTCCGACTCAATGCACGAGCCCTGCTTGACTATCTGGACACCAAGCCGCTGAGGGCCGAGATGTCGAGAGGCATGCGCAAACGCATCAGGGAGGGGACCTTTGGTCGACCCCGAAAGCATTGACGCCCGCCTTGACCATCTCGCGAAGTTGCTTGAGGAGTCGGAGCGGATACGGACAGGTGGCCGCGCGGCATATGACGCTGCCTTTCGGGAACGGCTTGCGGCGCAGCATGCGATCCAGTTGGCGATCCAAATCTGTGTTGACATCGGCGCGCATCTGATCGCAGAGCTCGGGCCGGGAATGCCCGACGACTACAGAGGCGTCTTTGCCGTTCTGCAAGAGCCGCTCGGCCTCTCCCCGGAGCTGGTTGAGAGGCTTTCTGCGGCCGCCGGGATGCGCAATGTCCTGGTGTACGTCTACCTGGAGGTGGACGACGACAAGGTGTGGGACGCGCTTGGGCACCTTGATGACCTCCGCGAGTTCGCCGCCGCCGTGGAGCAGTTCAAGGACTGAGCTGTAGTGCTCAAGTCCGCAGGGGGGCCGGTCGATGAGGCGGCATGGTCGTCACCTCGGATACCCGGCGCATCGCGCGTTGGGCGGCGATTCTGGCCCTGGTCCTCGCGGGCCTTTTCCTGGCCCCGGCTGCGCATGCGTTGCAGTTCGAAATCGTCAATGAAAGCGGGCGCGAAGGCGACGAAGTCTTTGTCACCGTCGTCGCCCATGGCGCTTATGACGTGCCGGGGGTGGCCGAGAACACGCCCACCAAGCTGAGCGAACTCGGCGGCGCGATCACGGTCAACGAATTGATCTCGGGCCGGGTCTACGTCTCCTACGGAGCGGGCGTCGAAGAAGGGGTGCCATTCGACTCGCCGACCCGGTTCGACTGGGCCGAGTTGACGGTCACCCCGAACCCCGCCGACGTGGCGAACCTGACCGCCGTCGACCAGTTCGCGATCGGAATGAGGATGGAAGCGCTGGGCGAATCCGGCGAAACCCTGGAAACCCTCGGCGACGCAAACGCCGACACGATCTTCGCTGCCCTGCAGCAGATCCCCGGGGGCCCGGAGGCGACCGTGCGCAACCCGCAGGGTGAAGTCCTCCGGGTCCTCTCCCCGGTTCACAGCTCCGCCTACCCGCTGCTGACCGAATACGTGCACTCGCTGATCGGGCAGACCCTGACCTTGCACACCGGTCTCTTCCAGAATCCGTTCGGCGTCTCCGAATACACCGGCGTGGTCGCCCCCGATGGCTCGATCACCCTGCACGGGACCTACGAAGCGGAAGCCCCGCTGGCCGAACCGCCGCCCGCGACGATCACGCTCCCGGCCGCTCAGTTGCTGGCTGAAATCTACGCGCCGACCACCGAATACAACAACTTTGAAGCGGCGATCCGCCGCGATCTGCTCGCCGGATTCAGCACTGGGTTCTGGGGCGGCCGGTACGGCAATGACGCGCTGTCGTTCTGCACCAACCCGGTGCCCAAGCTTGGCGGCCACGTCTGCCCCGAAGGCTTCAACCAGCCCGCCTTCGGCGACGCCCGCGCCAGCCTCGACTCCTACCCAACCTGCGAGCAGTACGCGGCTGTGATCAACCAGTACAGCGACTCATACGGAAACGCCTACAGCGACGCTGCGAAGAAGGTCGCGGTCAGCCTCGACCAAACGAAAACGAAGAAGCTGCGGTTGACGATCCTGCCCGACTCCGGCAGCGCGATGCCGGTCCACTCGGGCAACCCGAACTGCGCCGCCGCCCCGCAGCCGGCCGCGCCCGCGATGGCGGCGCCCAGGCCCGGGCGGGCTCACGCCCATTTCCGCAAGCACTCGAATCTCATCGGCGGCGGGCGTCTGCGCATAGGCCGCATCGTCTGTCCGGGTGGCTGCGCGAAAATCGTTGTCGCCCTCAAGCGCGGGCACAAGACGGTCGCTCGGGGCCGCTGGCACGGCGCCGCCGCGAACCGGGCCCTGGTTGCGAAGCTGACCAAGGTCGGAAGGCGACTGCTGGTCGGCAAGAGGGGCGTATTGAAACTGAGGATCGTGGCGCAGGCAACCGCAGTCGACGGGACGAAGACCCGGCTGCGGGGAGCGTTGAAGGTGAAGGGGAGTGCCAGGTGAGGCGCTTTGCGGTCGCTTTGGCGACGCTCGCCCTCTCGCTTGGCTGGCTCCCCGCCGGAGCTGTGGCCAAGCCGTTCCTGGTCAAGCCGAGCAACCCGTTTTACCCGGTGATCGAGGCCTTTGGCGAGGGCTCGGTCGAACCGGGCGCCGTGGTGCGAGGCTGCAAGGTGCAGCCCCTGACCGACTGCCGGCGGGCCGACCTCTCCGGCGCCAAGCTGCCCCAAGCGCTCTTCGCCGGCGCCGATCTGCGCGAACTGCGGGCGCCGCACGCGACCCTGGCCGGCTCGACCGTGTCGTTCGCTCGCATGCAGGGAGCCGACCTCGAGGCGCTCGATGCTCCGGCCTTCGTCGCCGGCTACGCGCGCCTCGATCGCGCCGACCTCTCCGGCGCGGAGCTCACCCTCGGCGCCCTCGCCGAGATGCAAGCCCCCGCCGCCAACCTGAGCGGCGCCAACCTTTTCAGCGCCGACCTCTCCGGCGCCGATCTCGCTCACGCGCGCCTGCGCGGCGCGAACTTGACCGGAGCCTTGATGGCGGGAGCCGACCTGCGCGGGGCGGACCTGCGCGGGGCGTCACTTTCGGTAACCGATCTGCACAAGGCGGACCTGCGCGGCGCCAGGCTCCAGGGCGCCGCCTTCTGCAACACGATCATGCCGAACGGCAAGGTTCGCAACAAGCGCAAGCACTGCCCCACCCACCTCTCGAAGCTGCACGGCCCGACGATCCCGATCCCGCCCCAGGCACCCGTCTACACGGTCCTGACCGCGGCCGGCTCGACCCCCGCGCTGCCTGGCACGCGAGTACGGGGCTGTGTGATCGCGCCCTCCGCTGTTTGTCCCGGCGGGGATCTGCGCGGCGCCAGTCTGCACGCGGCTTTCCTCTCCTACGCTCGCTATCCGCGGGCGAACTTCGGCAGCGCCTCCCTGACCCTCGGCAACATCTCCTTCGCCAACCTCGCGGGGCGGACTTCGACGGCGCGGTGCTGGCCGGCAGCGCCGCGGTTGAAACGAGGCTGACCGGCGCCACCCTCGCGAGGGCGAACCTGACCCTGGCGGACTTCGTTGGCGCCAACCTCTCGCACGCGAGACTGCGCGCTGCCGATGCTCGCAGCGCCAACTTCACCCGCGCCGACCTGCGCGGAGCCGACCTGCGCCGCACCGACCTGGAAGGAGTCGCTCTGATCCGTGCCGACCTGCGTGGAGCCGACCTGACCGGCACCGACCTGACCGAAGCGATCCTCACCGGGGCCAAGACGAGCCCGGGCTTCGCTGCCGGCGCGACGCTCTGCAACACCGCAATGCCGGACGGCACCATCGCCAACCGGCAGGCGAAGTGCTGACCGACGGTCAGGAAGCTCCGGGCTCGGACTCCTCGACCGTCAGCTCGGCGGTCGGGACAAGCTCGAGCCGCCCATCTGGGATCGGCTCGCCGCTGCGAATCGAGAGCCCGTAGGTGCCGGCCGCAAGGCGCTCTTCGGCCCGCTCGACCGCGGCCAGGCGAACGCGCAAATCCTCGAGCCGACCGGCGTCGAACTCGTCCTGGTAGAGACCCTCGGAATCCTTGTCGCCGGGCTCTCGGCGCTCGTCACTCTCTTCAGTACCTTCACCTTTGATCGCGGCGATCTCTCGTTCGACTTGGGCTCGCTCGTTGGCAAGCAGCTCTTTGGCGCGCTCTGAGTTCATGGCCGACACCGTACCCGGCCCCAGCCCTTTCGGCGCGGTCCAGGGCGAAATGAGCGGCCGAGCCTCACATATCCAAGGGCGCTATTCTTCGGTTCAGCCTCGTGCCTCGGCCCGGGGTTTTTCCTTGTAATGGCGCGTAAGTAATCGAGGGAGAAATGGCTCGCGGAGATGTCCGCATCGCGGTAACGATGGCTTGCGAAGACTGCAAGCGACGCAATTACCAGACCAACAAGTCGCGGCGAAACTCGCCGGACCGGATTGAGCTGCGCAAGTTCTGCCGCTGGTGCGGCAAGCACACGGCGCACAAGGAGACGCGTTAGCTCCGATGGCCAAGACGCGCGCACAGCGCAAGGCCGAGCGGCGCGCCCGCGAAGAGCAGGAGCGCAAACGCATCGGCGGCGAGCGCGACGGCGAGTCGCACGCCCAGCACGACACCCAGGTCCCTGTCTCCGGCGACATCGCCGAGATCGAGGCGGTCGAGGCCGGGATGGCCGTCGGCGCGCCCGAGGCGGCGCTGGAAACGCCCGACGCTCCCAAGAGCTCGCGCGCGGCAAAGCGCGCCGAGACCAAGGCGCTGAAGGAAACCGAGAAGCGCAAGCGCGCCGAGCAGAAGCGCCACGAGAGCGAGCAGCTCGCCAAGAAGCAGAAGCAGGCCCAGGCCAAGCGCCAGCGCGGCGGCGTGATTGGCTTCCTCGTCTCCTGCTGGGCCGAGCTGAAGAAGGTCCAGTGGCCCGACCGCGACACCCTGGTCCAGGCCACCGCCGTCACCATCATCTTCGTCGCCGTCGCCGCCACCTACCTCGGCGCGCTCGACGCGGCTTTCAATTACCTGGTCAAGCAGATCCTTTAGCGGATCTCCGAACAAAGGCTCCTAAGACGATGTATCGCTGGTACGTGATCAACACCTACTCGGGTCACGAGAACAAGGTCAAGCACAACCTCGAGCACCGGGTTCAGACGATGAGTCAGAACCGCAACGTGCGCCAGGTCGTCGTCCCCACCGAGCAGGTGATGGAACTGGGCAAAGACGGCCAGAAGGAACCGAAAGAGAAGCGCACGATGCCCGGTTACGTCCTGGTCAACATGGAGATGACCGACGACGCTTGGGGGCTGGTCAAGAACACCCCCGGTGTGACCGGCTTCGTCGGTTCGCGCAACAAGCCGGTGCCGCTCTCCAAACCGGAGGTCGACCGCCTGCTGCACCGCGAGACCGCCGAGCGGCCCCGCACCCAGGCCCAGTTCTCGATCGGCGAGTCGGTCAAGGTCGTCTCCGGCCCGCTCTCCGACTTCTCCGGCGAGATCGCCGAGATCAACGAGGACGCCTCCAAACTCAAGGTCCTGGTCTCGATCTTCGGCCGCGAGACGCCGGTCGAGGTCGGTTACGACCAGGTCAAGAAGATTTAGGGCGCGGCCCGCTACCCTCTCCGATCCCAATGGCAAAGAAAGTCCTCACCCAGATCAAGCTGCAGATCTCCGCCGGCTCGGCAAACCCGGCGCCGCCGGTCGGCCCCGCGCTGGGCCAGCACGGCGTCAACATCATGGAGTTCTGCAAGGCGTTCAACGCCCAGACCCAGTCCGAAGGCGGGACGATCATCCCGGTCGAGATCACGGTCTACGAGGACCGCTCCTTCACCTTCATCACCAAGACGCCCCCGGCGGCGGTGCTGATCAAGGAGGCGATCGGGATCAAGAAGGGCTCGGGCGAGCCCCACGTCAACAAGGTGGGGACGATCTCGATGGACCAGGTCCGCCAGATCGCCGAGCGCAAGATGCCCGACCTCAACGCCAACGACCTCGACGCCGCCTCGAAGATCATCGCCGGCACCGCCCGCTCGATGGGCGTCGACGTCAACTAGGCAAACTGATCATGGCTCACGGCAAGCGCTATCGCACACAGCTCGACAAGGTCCAACGCGACCAGGCCTACCCGCCGGTTGAGGCGATCGCCCTGCTCAAGGAGACCGCCAGCGCCAAGTTCGACGAGACGGTTGAGCTGCACGTGCTGCTTGGGGTCAACGTCCGCCACGCCGAGGAGCAGCTGCGCGGCACGCTCGCCCTTCCCCACGGCCTCGGTAAAGACGTAACCGTGGCGGTCTTCGCCCAGGGCCAGCAGGCCCGCGACGCCGAGGCCGCCGGCGCTGACTTCGTCGGCGGCGATGACCTCGCCAAGAAAGTCGAGGAGGAGGGCTGGACCGACTTCGACGTCGCGATCTCGACCCCGCAGATGATGGGCACGGTCGGCAAGCTCGGCCGCGTGCTCGGTCCGCAGGGCAAGATGCCGAACCCCAAGGTCGGCACCGTCACCGACGACATCGAGAAGGCGGTCAGTGAGTCCAAGGCGGGCAAGGTCGAGTACCGCACCGACCGCCAGGCGATCGTCCACATGGCGATCGGCAAGGCGAGCCTCTCGCCAGATCAGCTGCTCGACAACTTCAGCGCCGTGATGGAGGAGATCATCCGCGCCAAGCCCTCGGCGGCCAAAGGCCGCTACATCGTCACCTGCACGCTGACGACGACGATGGGCCCCGGCATCCGGGTCGACGCCTCCAAGATTGGCGACCGCGACGAGGTCGCCGCCGCACCCCAGGCGGCAGAGGAACCCGTAACGGCCTAGACTGCGCCGTCGCGAACCCCAGACCACCGGCGGGGCCGACCCCGTAAGCCCGGTGCAGGCGAACGATGAATAGAGACGAAAAGGCAACAGCAATTGAGGAGATCGCCGCCGATATCGCGGCGGCCGAGGCGATCTTCGCGGTTGACTACCGGGGCATCAGCGTCCCCCAGGCGGCCGAACTGCGCGCGAAACTGCGCGAGTCCGATGCCAGCTTCCGCATCGTCAAGAACCGTCTGACCAAAATCGCCGCTGACAAAGCCGGCGAGGGCGAGCGGCTCAACTCGCTGCTGCAGGGCCCGACCGCGCTCACCTTCGTGCGCGGCGACACCGCCCAAGCAGCGAAGACGATCTCAACCTTCACCAAAGAGCACAAAGTGCTGACCTTCAAGGGCGGCTTCATGGACGGCGTCGATGTCGACGCGGGTGGCTTCGAAGCAATCGCCAAGCTGCCCCCGCGCGACGTCCTCAACGGCCAGCTCGCCGGCGTCGTAGCCAGCCCCCTGACCGGCCTGGTCCGCGGCCTCGGATCCATGATCCAAGGCTTGGCCCTCCAACTCGGCCAGATCGTCGAGAAGGGCCTCGTCACCGGCGAGGCACCCAAGGCTGAGGAGAAGCCAGCTGAAGACGCCCTGGCCGAGGAGCCCTCGGCAGCCGCGCCGGAGGAGTCGGGTGACGGTGACGCTCTTCCGCGGGTGGCGCTGTAGGGGGTACCGCCCCCGAGGACGCTTCAGCGACCGCAGGGGGTGGTGGTCCCCTGCAGCGACAGGACCCGCGGATGATGCGGCTGATCCCTCACCCGAGGAAAACGAGACTTCTAACACTGACGATGACGACGCGAGCAAGGAAGAGGAGTAGATGGCAACCAAGGTTTCAACAGATGACTGGATCGAGGAGCTGAAGGGCATTTCGGTGCTCGAGCTCTCCGAGCGGATCAAAGCCCTCGAGGAGGAGTTCGGCGTCTCGGCCACGGCCGTCGCCGCTGCCGCTCCGGCTGCTGCCGGCGCTCCCGCCGGCGACGGTGGCGGCGAGGAAGAGGCCTCCACGGTCGATGTCGTCCTGACCGAGGTCGGCGGCCAGAAGGTCCCCGTGATCAAGGTCGTCCGCGCCGCCACCGGGCTTGGCCTGAAAGAGGCCAAGGCGATGGTCGACGAGGCCCCGAAGGCGATCAAGGAGGGCGTCGAGCGCGAGGAGGCCGACAAGCTGAAGGCCGAACTCGAGGAGGCCGGCGCCACCGTCGAGCTCAAATAAACTCCGCATCATCCGCGCTTGGATCCTAGGCAGGGAGCCAAATTCGCGGCAGAGCGCGGCCGTGTGTTATTTTTCGCGGTCGCGCCCAGTTTTGTCCCCTGCCCGATATCTGCGCTGTACCTAACGTCCCTCTGACCCTCTGAGGAGTCGCCCGTCTTGGCACGTTCGAACGCTGCCCCCGTAACCCGCAGGAGTTTTTCCCGACTACAGAATCCCCTCGAAGTCCCCCATCTGATCGATATCCAACGCCGCTCTTTCGAAGAGCTGACGGATCCGAAGAAGGGTGGACTGCGAGAGACGATTGACGACATATCCCCGATTGAGGACTACACGGGGAATCTCGCCATCGTCTTTGGCGAGTTCAAATTCGAGGAGCCGCCGCACACGATCGAGGAGTGCCGCGAGAAGGACATGACCTACTCGCGCCCGCTCTCGGCAACGGTTGCCTTCCAGAACAAAGAGACCGGAGAGATCCGCGAGCAGGCCGTCTTCATGGGCGACTTCCCGTGGATGACCGATCGCGGCACCTTCATCATCAACGGCACCGAGCGTGTCGTCGTCACCCAGCTCGTCCGTTCGCCGGGCGCCTACGTGATGGCCCCGAAGGACGCCGAAAAGCAGGTCTTCATCGCCAACCTGATGCCGGCCCGCGGTTCCTGGCTCGAGCTGGAGATCGACAAAAAAGGCAAAGTCTTCGTCCGCATCGACCGCAAGCGCAAGCTGCCGGTGACGGTGCTGCTGCGTGCGATGGGCTACGTCGAGGACAAACAGCTCCTCGACATGTTCGACAACTCGATCTACATGCGGCACACGATCGAGGCCGACACCGAGGCGACCCGCACCGAGGAGGGCGCGCTGATCGAGCTGTTCAAGAAGCAGCGTCCGGGCGAGCCGCCCTCAGTCGACGCCGCCCGCAACCTGCTCGAGCAGCTCTTCTTCGATCCCAAGCGCTACGACCTCACCCGGGTCGGCCGCTACAAGCTGAACGCGCGGCTCGACCTCGACATCGACCTCGACACCCGGGTCCTCACCCACGACGACATCATCGCCCTGGTCAAGGAGCTGATCAGCCTTCCGAAGCTGCTCGGCATCCCCGAGGAGATCGATGAGGAGAACCCGATCAAAGACTACGCCGCGGAGGCGATCACCTACCCGCGCGAGCCGGTCAACGAGCACCTCGACGAGTACGAGCACTTCGGCAACCGGCGCCTGCGCACGGTCGGCGAGCTGATCCAGGAGGCCTTCCGCATCGGCCTCTACCGGATGGAGCGCGTCGTCCGCGAGCGGCTGACCACCGAAGACTCGGACGCGATCACGCCGCAGACGATCATCAACATCCGGCCCGGTGGTGGCCGCGATGAAGGAGTTCTTCGGCTCCTCGCAGCTCTCGCAGTTCATGGACCAGACCAACTCGCTGGCCGGGCTCACCCACCGGCGCCGTCTCTCGGCGCTGGGCGCGGGCGGGCTGACCCGTGAGCGGGCCCCGATCGAGGTGCGCGACGTGCACCCGACCCATTACGGGCGGATGTGCCCGATCGAGACGCCTGAGGGTCCGAACATCGGCCTGATCGGCTCGCTCTCCTCCTACGCGCAGGTCTCCGAGCACGGCTTCGTCACCACCCCCTACCGGTTGGTCAAGGACGGCGTCGTCACCGACGAGATCGTCCACCTCGACGCGACCCAGGAGGAGGACAAGGTGATCGCCCAGGCGAACGCCGAGGTCGACTCCGAGCGAGCAAGCTCAAAGGCCCGACCGTGCTGGTCCGCGCCGGCGAGGACGAGTACGCGGCGGCCTCGCCCAAGGAAGTCGACCTGATGGACGTCTCGCCGACCCAGATCTGGTCGGTGGCGACGGCGTTGATCCCCTTCCTCGAGCACGACGACGCCAACCGGGCGCTGATGGGCTCCAACATGCAGCGCCAGGCGGTGCCGCTGCTGAAGCCCGACCCGCCGCTGATCGGCACCGGCATGGAGCGCCGCGCCGCGGTCGACACCGGCGACGTGATCCTGGCCGAGTCCGATGGCGAGATCGACCACGTCGACTCGGAGCGGATCGTGGTCAGCCACGGCTCGAAAAAGGTCGAGTACCCGCTGCACAAGTTCATGCGCTCCAACCAGGGCACGATCATCCACCAGCGCCCGATCGTCAACAGCGGGCAGAAGGTCAAGCAGGGTGACGTGCTCGCCGACGGTTCCTCGACCGGCGGCGGCGAGATCGCCCTCGGCAAGAACTGCCTGGTCGCCTTCATGTCCTGGGAGGGCTACAACTTCGAGGACGCGATCATCCTCTCCGAGCGCCTGGTCAAGGACGACGAGCTCACCTCGATCCACATCGAGGAGTACGAGATCGACGCCCGCACGACCAAGCTCGGCGACGAGGAGATCACCCGCGACATCCCCAACCGCTCCGAGGAGAGCCTGCGCAACCTCGACGAGCGCGGCATCGTCCGCGTCGGCGCCGAGGTTGTCTCCGGCGACCTCCTGGTCGGCAAGGTCACGCCCAAGGGCGAGACCGAGCTGACGGCAGAGGAGAAGCTGATCCGCGCGATCTTCAAGGAGAAGGCGCGCGAGGTCCGCGACACCTCACTCAAGGTTCCCCACGGCGAGGGTGGCGTCGTCATCGACGTGCTCACCTTCAGCCGCGACGACGGCGACGATCTGGCCGCCGGGGTCAACGACCTGGTGCGCGTCTTCGTTGCGACGAAGCGCAAGATCGCCGAGGGCGACAAGCTCGCCGGCCGTCACGGGAACAAGGGTGTGATCTCCAAGATCGTGCCCGAGGAGGACATGCCCCACCTCGCCGACGGCACCCCCGTCGACGTCATCCTCAACCCGCTCGGCGTGCCGAGCCGGATGAACATCGGCCAGATCCTCGAGACCCACCTCGGCTGGGTTGCGGGCAACGGCTGGTACGACGATGGCTCGGAGGCCTACAAGCAGGCCCACTCCGACGAAGGCGACGGTCGCGTCTACGTGGCGACCTCGGTCTTCGACGGCGCCAGCGTCGAGGATGTCGATGAGGCCCTCTGCAAGTGGCAGGAGGAGAACGAGGAGCGCGGCATCGACCTCGGCATCCACAAGAACGAGCGCCCCGGCGCCCGTGCCGACGGCAGCGTCCAGCTCTACAACGGCCGCACCGGCGAGCCCTACGAGGGCAAGGTCACGGTCGGCTACATGTACATCCTCAAGCTGCTGCACCTCGTCGACGACAAGATCCACGCCCGTTCGACCGGCCCGTACTCGCTGGTCACCCAGCAGCCGCTGGGCGGCAAGGCGCAGTTCGGCGGCCAGCGCTTCGGCGAGATGGAGGTCTGGGCCCTGGAGGCCTACGGCGCTGCCTACACGCTGCAGGAGATGCTGACCGTCAAGTCCGACGACACCGTCGGGCGCGTTAAGGCCTACGAGGCGATCGTCAAGGGGGAGAACATCCCCGAGCCGTCGATCCCGGAGTCCTTCAAAGTCCTGCTGAAGGAGATCCAGAGCCTCTCGCTTGACGCCAACGTCGTCTCCGAAGGTGGGGACGTCGAGATCGCCGAGGAGGACGACGACCTGCTCAAGGCCGCCGAGGAGCTCGGCATGGACCTGACCGGGGTCCGCGCCGACGGCAACGGCTCCAACGTCGCGGCTGACGAGCGCGAGGAGCAGACAGTCGCCGAGGGCGAGGGTGGCACCGGCGGCGCCGAGCCAGAGAAAGCGAAAGAGGCCGAAGAGGCGAAGGTGGAGGACTGATGATCGACATCAATAATTTCGACGCGATTGAAATCGGCCTCGCGTCGTCGAAGAAGATCCGTTCCTGGAGTTGGGGCGAGGTCACCAAGCCGGAGACGATCAACTACCGCACCCTGAAGCCGGAGAAAGACGGCCTCTTCTGCGAGCGCATCTTCGGTCCGACCAAGGACTGGGAGTGCTACTGCGGCAAGTACAAGCGGGTCCGCTACAAGGGCATCGTCTGCGAGCGCTGCGGCGTCGAGGTGACGCGGTCCAAGGTGCGCCGTGAGCGCATGGGCCACGTCGACCTGGCGGCCCCGGTCTCCCACATCTGGTTCTTCAAGGGCGTGCCGAGCCGCATCGGCTACCTGATCGACATGGCTCCCAAGGAGCTGGAGAAGGTTCTGTACTTCGCCGCGTCGATGATCACCTGGGTTGACGTCGAGGCCCGCGACAAGGACCTCGGCATGCTCGAGAAAGAAGTCAAAAAGGTCACCGACTCCTACGAGGCGGAACGGCAGAAAAGGACTCAGGAGCTGAGCGAGTCCCTCGAGCGCCGGATCAAGTACCTCGAGGAGGGTGGTCAGACCAAGTTCGACGACGACGACCACATCTGGGCCGACTCGCTGAAACTGACCGCCGCGCAGCTGCGCAAGTTGAAGGACGACGAGCGCGCCAAGATGATCAAAGAACTGCGCAAAACCTTCGAGGCCGAGATCTCCGACACCGAGGCTTACATCGACGAGGCGATCGAGCGGATGGCCGAAGTCTGGAAGATCTTCACCGAGATGAAGCCGAAGGACGTCGTCAACGACGAGACCGTCTTCCGTGAGCTCAAGGACCGCTTCGGCTCGCCGTTCGGCTGGGGCGAGTACTTCCGCGGCAGCATGGGCGCCGAGGCGGTACGCGATCTGCTCGAACAGGTCGATCTCGCCGCTGACTGCGAGGAACTGGAGCAGATCATCAACAGCTCCAAAGGCCAGAAACAGGCTCGCGCGGTGAAGCGCCTCAAGGTGGCTTCCGCCTTCCTCAACTCCGAGAACCAGCCGGACTGGATGATCCTCGACAGCGTGCCGGTGATCCCGCCGGAGCTGCGGCCGATGGTCCAGCTCGACGGCGGCCGCTTCGCCACCTCGGACCTCAACGACCTCTATCGCCGCGTGATCAACCGCAACAACCGGCTCAAGCGCCTGCTTGACCTCGGTGCCCCGGAGATCATCGTCAACAACGAGAAGCGGATGCTGCAGGAGGCCGTCGACGCGCTGTTCGACAACGGTCGCCGTGGTCGCCCGGTCACGGGTCCCGGCAACCGGCCGCTGAAGTCGCTCTCCGACATGCTCAAGGGCAAGCAGGGGCGCTTCCGCCAGAACCTGCTCGGCAAGCGCGTCGACTACTCCGGCCGTTCGGTGATCGTCTCCGGCCCGAGCCTGAGGCTGCACCAGTGCGGCCTGCCCAAGCTCATGGCGCTGGAGCTCTTCAAGCCATTCATCATGGCCCAGCTGGTCGAGCGCAAGGCCGTGCAGAACATCAAGGCGGCCAAGAAGATGGTCGAGTCGATGATCCCCGAGGTCTGGGACGTGCTCGAGGAAGTCATCCACGAGCACCCGGTGCTGCTCAACCGCGCACCGACCCTGCACCGCCTGGGTATTCAGGCCTTCGAGCCGGTGCTGGTCGAGGGCAAGGCGATCCAGGTGCATCCGCTGGTCTGCTCCGCCTTCAACGCCGACTTCGACGGCGACCAGATGGCGGTCCACGTGCCGCTCTCCGCCGAGGCTCAGGCCGAGGCGCGGATCCTGATGCTCTCGGCGAACAACATCCTCTCGCCGGCCCACGGCTCGCCGCTGGCGACGCCGACCCAGGACATGGTGCTCGGCATCTACTACCTGACCTACGGCCCCGACGCCGATGATCTGGCGAAGATCGACGAGGAGCTCAAGGCGGGCCAGGGCGACAAGCGCAATGGCTCATCGCCGAAGGTGTTCCGTTCCTCGCAGGAGGCCGAGCTCGTCTACGAGAACGGCGGCTGCAAGCTGCACGACCAGGCCGAGTACCGGCGGGCCGGGCGCGGGCACTTCCTGACCACGGTCGGTCGGATCATCTTCAACGAGAAGATCGAGCGCGCCCTGGCCGAGGCGCTGGGCGAGGACTTCGATCCCGACCAGTTTGAGTTCGTCAACTTCTCGCTGAAGAAGAAGAACATCAACGAAATGGTCTTCGACCTGGTCGAGGCCTACGGCGCCCCGGCTGTCTCGCAGGTGCTCGACGCGTTCAAGGACCTCGGCTTCCACTACGCCAGCCAGGCGGGGATCACCGTCTCCAAGAACAACGTCGTCTCGCCGCCGGACAAGGAGCAGATCCTCGAACGCTACGAGAAGCAGACGGCCGAGATCCAGGGCCAGTACAACGACGGCTACATCACCGCCGAGGAGCGTCACGAGGCGGTCACGTCGCACTGGAACAACGCCACCGACGAGGTCGCGAAAGCGATGGAGGACAACCTCGACGAGCTGAACCCGATTTTCATGATGGCCAACTCGGGTGCTCGCGGTTCCTTCAAGCAGATCCGCCAGCTGGCGGGAATGCGCGGCTTGATGGCCAATCCGAAGGGCGAAATCATCGAGCGGCCGATCAAGGCCAACTTCATGGAGGGCCTCTCGGTGCTCGAGTACTTCATCTCCACGCACGGTGCCCGAAAGGGACTCGCCGACACGGCGCTGCGTACGGCCGACTCGGGTTACCTGACCCGGCGCCTGGTCGACGTCGCCCAGGACGTGATCGTGCGCGAGGAGGACTGCAAAACCAAAGACCACATCGAGATGGCGATCCGCAAGGACGACAACTCGCTCAACGACAACCTGATCGGTCGCCTCGCCGCGAAGAAATTCGAAACGAAACGCGGCCGCGAGTTGCTCAAGCGCAACCACGAGATCACCCTGGCCGATGTCGAAGCGATCGCCGAGGCGTTCGAGGACGACGAGACCAAGGTCCCGGTTCGCTCGGCGCTCAAGTGCGACGCCGACTCCGGCGTGTGCCGTGCTTGCTACGGCGTCGCGCCCGCCACCGGTTTCACGGTCAACATCGGCGACGCGGTCGGCATCATCGCCGCCCAGTCGATCGGCGAGCCGGGCACCCAGCTGACGATGCGTACCTTCCACACCGGTGGTGTCGCAGGCCAGGACATCACCCAGGGCCTGCCCCGCATCGTCGAGCTCTTCGAGGCACGTAAACCGAAGGGCTTGGCGCAGATGGCCGAGGCGGCGGGCAAGGTGTCCGTCGAAGAAACCGACAAAGCGCTGAAAGTGCACGTCACCGAGTCCAGCGGCGAGGAGCACGCCTACAGCTTCCCGCCCCGTACGCGCCTGCACGTCACCGACGGCGAGAAGGTGGACGTGGGCCAGCAGCTCAACGAGGGCTCGCTCTACCCGGCCGACCTGCTGGCGATTCGCGGTCGCACCGACGTCGAGCTCTACCTGGTGGCCGAGGTGCAGAGGGTCTACCGCGCTCAGGGCGTCGACATCAACGACAAGCACATCGAGCTGATCGCCCGCCAGATGCTGAAGAAGGTGCGGATCGAATCCAAGGGCTCGACCAGCCTGCTGCCCGGTCAGCTCGAAGACCGCGGTGCGCTCAAGCGCCTCAACAAGAAGACGAAGGAAGACGGTGGCACGCCGGCCAAGGCCGAGGAGGTCATCCTCGGAATCACCAAGGCCTCACTGGCCACCGAGTCCTTCCTCTCCGCCGCCTCCTTCCAGGAGACGACAAAGGTGCTCACCGATGCCGCGCTGGAGGGCAAGCGAGACAAACTCGTCGGCCTGAAGGAGAACGTGATCATCGGCAAGCTGATCCCGGCCGCGACCGGCCTCAAGCACTACCGCACGCTCTCGGTCGAGCCGGCAGTGCCGATCGAGCCACCGAGCGAGGAAGGCCTGCTCGACGAGGAAGAGCTGGCTGCAGAGCTCGGTCTCAATGACGGCGAAGCGGTCGAGAGCTTCGGGCCTTCGTTTGCCGAGGAGCTCGAGGAGCTGGCGCATGAGATCGAGGCGACGTCCGAGGAGAAGTCGCCCGGGCAGTCCTAGTTGCGGGGGGAGGGGCCGGGGTGCCCCTCCCGCTTGCTGGGTTGTTCGCCGGGCGCGCAGCGTTGCTCGCCGAGTGGGCTGTGCGAACAACATGACGCCGCTGCGCGGGAGGGGCACCCCGGCCCCTCCCTGCAGCTCGGACTGCCATGGGGCGGCGTCTAGCTTCGGATAACGCGAAGCGGCCCGAGCTTTCGCCCGGGCCGCTGAGGTGCTTCGTGCTTCCGGTGCGCCTTATGCACCGGTGGGGTGCATAAGGCGCACCGGAACGGGGTTGCTAGTTGCTGCTGCCGCCTGAGAGGCAGTAGGCGTAGGCGGTGATCGTGGTGTCTCCCACGGCGCCGCTGCGGGCGTCGATGTGCCAGCCGTTGCCGGAGCGGTAGGTCGAGGCGAGGTGGACTTGGTAGAAGCCCGACTGGCCGCCGCCGCTGATCACTGTGGTGCCTGCTGGGCAGGTCGCCGTGGTGCTGGCGTTTTCGCCGCCTTTGATCGTCGTGCTGCTGGATGCCTGGATGATTCCGCCGAGCTCCGAGGCGCGGACCGAGCCGGCCTGCAGCTCACTCGAGCCGACCGAGTCGGGGCCGAGATCATCGGCGGTTAGCGACTGGTCGGCTACCTCTGAGGAGCCGACCGAGGCCGGGGCCAGGTCCTGACCCGTGAGGCTGTCCGGGGCGACGTCGGAGGATTCGACGCCGTTTTCGGCGATCTCCGTGGTGTCGACCGCGTCGGGGGCGATCTTGCCGGCGGCGACCGCGTTGTCGCGGAGGTCGACGGTGCGGATCGTGCCGTTGACGATCTGCGGCGAGCGCACCGTGTTCTTGCCGATGCCGGCGGCAAAGGCGCTGCCGGTGAGGGCGGCGAACAGGGCCAGGCAGGCGATCACGAGGGCGGGGCTGGGACGGAATGAGCGGGTCTTGCTGGTCATCGGAGGTTCCTTTCGTTGGGTTGTTGATCCGATGGACCAAGCTTCGAATCGATTGCCCGTTCTCTCTACGGACCCCAGGGGTGAACCTCCTCACCCCTCCAACCCCGCTCCGGTGCGCCTTATGTGGGATATGACCAGCAAAGGCGCACCGGAAGGTAGATTTGGCCTGTGCCCGCCGCCCAAAAGGTCTGCGTGATCGGTGCCGGTTCCTCCGGCATCACCTCCTGCCAGGTGCTGGGTGCGCGTGGGATCGCCTTCGATTGCTTCGAGAAGGGCTCCGAGGTCGGCGGCAACTGGCGCTACGAAAACGACAACCAGCTCTCCTCGGCCTACCGCTCGCTGCACATCAATACCTCGCGCGGGCTGATGGCCTACCGGACCTACCCGATGCCGGATGACTATCCGGACTACCCCAACCACTTCCAGATCGCCCGTTACTTCGACGACTACGTCGATCACTTCGCCCTGCGCGAGAAGATCCGCTTTCGGACCGAGGTGCTCAGCGTCGTCCCCGTCGACGGCGAGTGGGAGGTTACGGTCCAAGCCCGCGACGGCGAGCGCGAGAGCCGGCGCTACCGCGCCGTGCTGGTCGCCAACGGACATCACTGGGACCCGCGCAGGCCCGAACCGGAGTTCCCGGGTTCGGATGAGTTCGAGGGCGAGCAGATTCACGTCCACCACTACCGCGAGCCCGAGGTCCTGCGCGACAAGCGGGTCCTGGTGCTGGGGATCGGCAACTCGGCGACCGACATCGCCGTCGAGGCCTCGCGGATCGCCGCGAAGACCTTCTTGGCGATGCGCCGCGGCGCCTACGTCATGCCCAAGTACCTCAACGGCAAACCGACCGACGAAGCGGCCTCGAAGCTGTTGACGCTGATGCCACTCGCCGTACAGCGCTTCGTGCTCGGGCGAATGCTGGGCCTGACCGCCGGAGACATGACCGCCTACGGCCTGCCCAAACCCGATCACAAGCTGCTCGAGGCCCATCCCACTGTTTCTGCCGAGCTGCTCTCGCGCCTGGGACACGGCGACATCGCGATCAAGTCCAACCTCAGGCGCTTCAGCGGCGGGCGCACGGTCGAGTTCGTCGACGGCAGTGAGGAGGAGGTCGACCTCGTCGTCTACTGCACCGGCTACAAGATCAGCTTCCCCTTCTTCGACGAGGACTTGATCTCAGCCGGCGAAAACCGGCTGCCGCTCTACCGCCGGGTCGTTTCCGTGGATCACCCGGGGCTCTACTTCATCGGCCTGATCCAGCCGCTCGGCGCGATCATGCCGTTGGCCGAGGCGCAGGCGGAGTGGGTCGCCGATCTGCTCGGCGGCCGCGGGACCTTGCCGGCCCCGAGCGAGATGCGCGATGAGATCTCAGCGGCCGAGACGAAGATGAAGAAACGCTACGTCGCCTCCAAGAGGCACACGATTCAGGTGGATTTCCAGCCTTATCTGCGGGAGCTTCGGCGCGAGCGGAAGCGGGCTGCTCAGCGGGTGTGAGCGGGGGGAGGAGGCACGGTGCCCCTCCCGCTTGCTGGGTTTTTCGCCGGGCGCGCAGCGTCGCTCGCTGAGTGGGCAGTGCGAAAAACATGACGCCGCTGCGCGGGAGGGGCACCGTGCCTTTTCCTCGCGACGACAACTGCTGCGCCACCGCCATGGGGTCCACGGCGCGGGCCCCGGGGGAGCTTCGGCTCCGGGTTGCGGCGCTTGAAGCCGCCGTCGCCATCGTCTGCTGCCGCGCCCTCCGGCTCAGGTTCCTTGCTCGCCCACCAGACGAGCCAGAGCGCCCCAAAGACCGGGATCTTCAACACGACGAGCAAAAAGAAAATAGGCCAGAACCCCTCCATCGCGTCAGTGTAGAGACAAGGCCCACTGCCGCAAGGCCTCGACGTGGGCCTCCTCCAGGCCGAGGTGGGTCTCGGTGAGGACGAGCAGGGTCGGCAGCTCACGCTGCTCCGCCCACTCGTAACAGCTCTGGTCGAAGTTGTCGTCGATCCACGCCATCGGTCGACCAGCCGCGTACTCCTCCAGCGGTCCCAGCTTCCAGTGCGCGGCGCCCTCTCGCACCGCCCCGTCGAAGGTGACGTGCGGCAGCTCGGGCACGCCCAGCAGGGAGGGAAGGTAGAAATTCGCCTTGTCCTCCCAACCACTGGCCCAGACCAGCTCGAAATGCTCCTCCAGCCGCCGCAACCTGTCTCCGGTGGGCAACGAGATCAAATGCGGCACCCCATCAACCAACTCAAGCTTCGTAAACGCCCGATCCGGAGGCGTCTCAGCTCCAAACAGAGAGATGACGCCATCGACGTCCACAGCGAGCATCGGCTTCATGCTCGAGCTTTCGGCTTGCGAATGACGCTGTTCAACTCGTCGTGCTTCCTTGCGGCTGCTCGAGGGGGATTGGATGCCCCTCGAACGGGCGGATACTCAAAAAGCCGGCCTAGTTAGGCCGGCTTTTGTCCGGTCGAGGGGCATCCAATCCCCCTCTACCAGCGGTAATGAGCGAACGCCTTGTTCGCCTGCGCCATCCGGTAAATATCGTCCTTGCGCTTCCACGCCGATCCCTGCTGCTGAGTCGCATCGAGGATCTCGCTCGCCAGCCGCTCGGCCATCGAGTACTCGCGGCGGTTGCGGGCGAAGTCGACGAGCCAGCGGATCGCCAGGGTGCGGGCGCGCCGGGCGGGTACCTCGACCGGCACCTGGTAGGTGGCGCCGCCGACCCGGCGCGAGCGAACCTCGAGCACCGGGGTAAGTTGTTTGATCGCGGCCTCGAGCGTCTCGATCGCGTCCTCACCGGAGCGCTCGCCGACCAGGGCGAGAGCGTCGTAGACGATCCGCTCGGCGAGCTGCTTCTTGCCGTCGCTCATCACCTTGTTGATCAGCTGCTGGACGAGCCGGTTGCGAAAGCGCGCGTCGGGCTCGACCGGTCGGATGGTTGCAGCGGAGCGGCGCGGCATTAGGAGGCCTTGACGCCGTAGCGGGAGCGGGCCTGCTTGCGGTCGGAAACGCCGGCGGCGTCGAGGGTGCCGCGCACGACCTTGTAACGGACGCCCGGCAGGTCCTTGACTCGACCACCGCGGACCAGCACGACGGAGTGCTCCTGAAGGTTGTGCCCCTCGCCCGGGATGTAGGTGGTGACCTCCATCCCGTTGGTCAAGCGCACACGGGCGATCTTGCGCAGCGCCGAGTTCGGCTTCTTCGGCGTTACGGTCGCGACGCGCGTGCAGACGCCGCGCCGCTGCGGGGCCGCGACGGCCTTCTTGCGGCCTTGCGAGGACTTGAGTCCCGGCGTCGTCGTCTTCTTCTTCGGGCGCTTGCGGCCCTTCCTGACAAGTTGATTGGTATTCGGCACGGCCGCGCATAGTAGAGCAGTCCGCCAATAAGCAGCCCCGCCGCTGCCGCGAGCTCCGCGTAGAAGCCACCCTGGAGCACCGCCGTGGCGCCCGAGAAGCGCGATGACTCAGCCCCGACATCGGTCCCCGCGGGCAGGTCGATGATCAAGATCAGGGCGATGCAGACCAGTCCGAGGCCGACGACGATGCGAGCCAGGCCACGCCGATCGGTGCGCAACATCATCGCGGCGAGGAGAGCGGCGATCAGGGCGAGCGGGACCAAGACATAGGAGTGGGCAGCGCCGGCGGTTTCGCCGGCGACGGTCGGTGGCGTCGCCGAGCTCAGGCCCGCGTAAGCCGATTGCCCGATCTCGACGCTGCTGTAGGTGACGAACTGCGAGACGACGAGGCAAACCGCCGAGGCGAGGATCAGCAGGGCGATCCCCCGGGCGGGGGTGAGCAGGGCGCTCGCCCGGGTCGCGCCCCGGGACGACAACGCCGAGGCTCGCCGCAGCAAGCGTTCGCCGTGGCCGAACCCCCGCAGCGCCAGCACGACAAGCGGACGCAGGCGCTTGCCGATTGCCTTCGCGATCCGGATCCCCCGCACGCGCAGACGGCGCAGTCCCTTCGCCAGTCGGGGCCGGGCTGACTCGATCCGCCGGGCGAGGGCCCGGTCCACCTGCCGGGTGCGCTTTGCGCCCAGCGCGAGCACCGCGCCGATGCGCCGACGCGCCGCTGCTATCATCGCGCGTCGCTCAGGCAGTCCTTTGGAAGTGCGGTTCGAAGTTCGTTTCGCCGGGCCCGCGAGGGCCTTTTTCATGCGCCGATCGCGGCTCTTGCCAGATCGTTTGCTTTTGTCCCGTCCCCGTTTCACGACCAAACCCTTACCTTAGGAACACATGGCACGCAGCTTTCCCCTAGAGAAGACGCGCAATATCGGGATCATGGCGCACATCGACGCCGGTAAGACGACGACCACCGAGCGCATCCTCTATTACACCGGTCGCACCCACAAGATGGGCGAGGTCCACGAGGGCGCCGCCGTGATGGATTGGATGGAGCAGGAGCAGGAGCGCGGCATCACGATCACCTCCGCCGCGACCGCCTGCGAGTGGAAGGACCACCGGATCAACATCATCGATACGCCCGGCCACGTCGACTTCACAGTCGAGGTCGAGCGCAGCCTGCGCGTGCTCGACGGCGCAATCGCCGTCTTCGACGCCGTCGCCGGGGTCGAGCCCCAGTCCGAGACGGTCTGGCGCCAGGCCGACAAGTACAAAGTGCCGCGCTTCGCCTACATCAACAAGATGGACCGCACCGGCGCCGACTTCTTCAACTCGGTGCAGACGATGACCGACCGGCTCGGCGCGAACCCGCTGCCGATTCAGCTTCCGATCGGCAGCGAGGACAACTTCAAGGGCGTCGTCGACCTGATCGAGATGAAAGGCCTTGTCTGGACCGACGAGCTCGGTGCCGAATACGAGACGATCGAGGTTCCCGACGATCTCAAGGAGCAGGCCGAGGAATACCGCACCCAGCTGATCGAGGCCTGCGCCGACTACGACGACGAGCTGATGGAGGCCTACCTGGCCGAGGAAGAGATTCCCCACGAGCGGATCGCCAAGTCCCTGCACCGGGCCTGCCTCGACACCAAGGTGACTCCCGTCCTCTGCGGCACCTCGTTCAAGAACAAGGGCGTGCAGCCGCTGCTCGACGCGATCGTCGAGCTGCTGCCTTCGCCGCTCGAGGTCCCGCCGGTGACCGGCGTCGTCCCCGCCGGCAAGGGCCGGCCCGAGGACATTGAGGAGGAGCGTTCCGCTTCCGATGAGGCCCCCTTCGCCGCCCTCGCTTTCAAGGTGATGACCGACCCCTACGTCGGCAAGCTCACTTACTTCCGCGTCTACTCCGGCAAGCTGGAGAAAGGCGGCCGCGTCCTCAACGTCAAGAGCGGCCGCACCGAGCGCATCGGCCGGCTGCTGATGATGCACGCCAACAGCCGCGAGGAGATCGACGAGTGCTACGCCGGGGACATCTGCGCCGGCGTCGGCCTCAAAGAAACCGGTACGGGCGACACTCTGGCGGCGCCGGACGCGCCGATCGCCCTGGAGAGCATCGAATTCCCCGAGACCGTGATCGCGGTCGCGATCGAGCCGAAAACGAAGGCCGACCAGGAGAAGATGGGCAACGCCCTGCAGCGGCTCGGCGAGGAGGACCCGACCTTCAAGATCGAAAGCGACGAGGAAACCGGCCAGACCCTGATCCACGGGATGGGCGAGCTCCACCTCGAGGTGATCGTCGACCGCATGCTGCGCGAGTTCAAAGTCGAGGCCAACGTCGGCAAGCCGCAGGTTGCCTACCGCGAGACGATCCGCAAGGAGGTCAAGAAGGTCGAGGCGCGCTTTGTCCGCCAGACCGGTGGCCGCGGCCAGTTCGGCCACGTCGTGATCAACGTCGAGCCGGCGCCCGGCGAGGGCTTCGAGTTCGTCAACAAAATCAAGGGTGGCGCGATCCCGGGCGAATTCATCGGCCCAGCCGAGCAGGGGATGAGAGAGGCGCTCGAGAACGGGGTCAAGGCCGGTTACCCGATGGTCGACGTCAAGGTCGAACTCGTCGATGGTTCCTTCCACGACGTCGACTCCTCGGAGATGGCGTTCAAAATCGCCGGCTCGATGGCGATCCAGGACGCCGCTCGCAAGGCCAACCCGGTCCTGCTCGAGCCGGTGATGGCGGTCGAGGTCGTCACTCCCGAGGACTTCCTCGGCGATGTGATCGGCGATCTCTCGCGTCGTCGCGGCAAGGTTCAGGGTCAGGATCAGCGCGGCAACGCGCTCGCCGTACAAGCTTTCGTGCCCCTCGGCGAAATGTTCGGTTACGCGACCGAACTGCGCTCGATGACGCAGGGCAGAGCCAATTACACGATGCAGTTCGAGCGCTACGAAGAGGTCCCCGGCAGCATTGCTGAGGAAATCGTCGAGCATCGCTCGGGTGAGCCGGTGGGGGCATCCTCGTGACCGGCAGTAGGCCAGGCAGTTGTTCTAGCTATATTTCCCAGGTTCGCCCGCAGGCAATCGTCGCAAGACTGACTGCCGCCGGATGCGCACCTCAGACTTAATCAGCCAAAGCAGACAGAACCCGACTTTCGAAAGGTAGAACGGAGAGAGATGTCCAAGGAGAAGTTCGAGCGCGATAAGCCGCATGTGAACGTCGGCACTATTGGTCACATCGACCACGGAAAGACGACGCTGACGGCCGCGATCACCACGACGCTCGCCACCAAAGGCGACGCCGAGGCGAAGAGCTTCGCCGAGATCGACAACGCTCCGGAGGAGAAGGAGCGCGGGATCACGATCGCGACCTCACACGTCGAGTACCAAACCGACAACCGTCACTACGCCCACGTCGACTGCCCGGGCCACGCCGACTACGTCAAGAACATGATCACCGGCGCCGCCCAGATGGACGGGGCGATCCTGGTGGTCTCGGCGGCCGACGGCGTGATGCCACAGACGCGCGAGCACATCCTGCTCGCCCGCCAGGTCAACGTCCCGCACGTGGTCGTCTTCCTCAACAAGATCGATCAGGTCGATGACGAGGAACTGATCGAGCTGGTCGAGGAGGAGGTCAAGGAACTTCTCAACGAGTACGACTTCCCCGGCGACGACACCCCGATCGTCAAGGGCTCGGCGCTGAAGGCGCTGGAGGGTGACGAAGACGCACAGAAGGCGATCTTCGAACTGGCCGACGCACTCGACTCCTACATCCCCGAGCCCGTGCGCGAGCTCGACAAGCCCTTCCTGATGCCGATCGAGGACATCTTCTCGATTACCGGCCGCGGCACGGTTGCCACCGGCCGCGTCGAGCAGGGCATCGTCAACACCGGCGACGAGGTCGAGATCGTCGGCATCAAGGACACCACGACCACGGTCGTCACCGGGGTCGAGATGTTCCGCAAGCTGCTCGACGAGGGTCAGGCCGGCGACAACATCGGCGCCCTGCTCCGCGGTACGAAGCGCGAGGAGATCGAGCGTGGCCAGGTGCTCTGCAAGCCGGGCTCGATCACACCGCACACCAAGTTCAAAGCCGAGGTCTACTGCCTGAAGAAGGAGGAGGGTGGCCGCCACACTCCGTTCTTCTCCGGCTACCGGCCCCAGTTCTACTTCCGCACAACCGACGTGACCGGGATCGCCAACCTCCCCGAGGGGACGGAGATGGTGATGCCCGGTGACAACGTCGAGATGACGATCGAGTTGATCCAGCCGATCGCGATGGACCAGGGCCTGCGCTTCGCCATCCGCGAGGGTGGCCGGACCGTCGGCTCGGGGGTCGTCGCCGAGGTCATCGAGTAGGCGCCAGCATCAAGGGCGGGCCTTCACCCGCCCTCGCCGCTTCGCGGCGAAAACATTTTTAAAAGACATACGACCGGGGGCGGTGCCCCACCACAAAGGGGCCCCGCCCTTTATGCGCGGTAAGACGCGCGGAAAAGACGAGAGAAAAGCTCGAAAGTGGCAGCGATAGCAGCACAAAAAATTCGAATCCGGCTGAAGGCGTATGACCATGACGCCATAGACCGGGCTGCCCGCGAGATCGTCGAAACCGCGGAGCGAACCGGCGCCAGCGTGTCCGGCCCCGTGCCGCTGCCGACTGAGAAGAACGTCTACTGCGTGATCCGCTCGCCCTTCAAGGACAAGGACTCACGCGAGCACTTCGAGATGCGCACTCACAAGCGCCTGATCGACATCCTCCAGCCCTCGCCGAAAACCGTCGACTCGCTGCAGCGCCTCGACTCGCTGCCCGCCGGTGTCGACATCGAGATTCGCCTCTAGCGCGATGGCTGCGATCCTCGGAAAGAAGCTTGGGATGACGCAGGTCTTCGCCGAGGACGGCGAGGTCATTCCGGTGACCGTGATCGAGGCCGGTCCCTGCAAGGTGACCGCGGTGCGCGCGCAAGAGCGCGACGGTTACGTCGCTGTGCAGCTCGCTTTCGGCGAGACCAAGCAGGGCAAGCTGAGCAAGGCCGAGGAAGGCCACTTGAAGAAGGCCGGCGCCGCGCCGATGCGCCACCTGGTCGAGTTCCGCGACGAGGATCTCGGTGCCGAGGAAGGCGCCAAGATCGGCGACGACGTCACGGTCGAGTCCTTCGAGGCAGGCCAGAAGGTCAAGGTCGCCGGGATCTCGATCGGCAAGGGCTTCCAGGGCGGGATCAAGCGCCACAACTTCAGCCGCGGCCCGGTCAGCCACGGTTCGCACAACGTGCGCGCGCCGGGATCGATCGGCGCCAGCACCTTCCCCGCTCGCGTCTTCAAGGGCATGCGGATGCCGGGGCAGATGGGCAACAAGCGGATCACCCAGAAGGGCCTTGAAGTCGCCCAGGTGGATGCCGAGAAGAACCTGCTGCTGATCAAAGGCTCGGTACCGGGCTCGCGCAACGCGATGGTCGAGGTGAGGACCGATGGCTAAAGCCACCGTGCTCGGCAAGACGACCAAAGCGGACCTGCCGAAAGAGCTTTTCGCCGAGCCCTTCCACCACTCGCTGGTCGACGAGGCGGCCCGCGCCGACCTCGCCTCGCGGCGCCAGGGCTCGGCCTCGACCCTGACCCGCGGCGAGGTCTCGATGACCGGCGCCAAGGCCTGGCGGCAGAAGGGCACCGGCCGTGCCCGGGTAGGCGCGCTCAGCTCGCCGAGCCGCTTCGGCGGCGGTGTCGCCTTCGGTCCCAAGCCGCGTCATTACACGGTCAAGGTCAATCGCAAGGCGCGCCGCAAGGCACTGCGCTCGGCGCTCTCGGTCCACGCCGAGCGCGACAGCATCGCCCTGCTCGATGCCGCCGGCTTCGACACCCCTTCGACCAAGTCTGCGGCCGAGGCGCTGGCCAAATGGGGCGCCAAGCGCTCGACCCTGATCGTGCTCGCCCCCGAGGAGGGCGGCGCGGCGAAGAGCTTCCGCAACATCCCCCGGGTCGATGTGGCTGAGGTCAGCGCCGTCGGTGTCGCTGACGTGATCGGCGCCGCCTCGCTGGTCGTCTCCGAGAAAGCGCTCGAGAAGCTGACGGAGAGGCTGGCCTGATGGACGCGCGCACAACGATCATCCGCCCCGTCGTCTCGGAGAAGAGCTACGCCTTGATCGGCGAGGGCAAGTACACCTTCCGCGTCGACGATCGGGCCCACAAGACCCAGATCGCCCACGCGATCGAGGAGATCTTCGAGGTCAAGGTTGCTGCCGTGCGCACCTCCAAGGTGCGGGCCAAGCCGAAGCGTCGCGGCCTGCACCAGGGCAAGACGCGCGGTTGGAAGAAGGCCATCGTCCAGCTCGCTCCCGGTGAACGGATCGAGCTCTTCGAGGGCGCAGAGACCGCATAGGGAATAGGGAATGCCGAACCGAAAAACAAAACCGACGAGCCCGGGACGCCGCTTCGCGACGTACCCGCTGCGCGAGCAGCTGACCGAGTCGAGCCCGGAGCGAAAGCTGACCGAGGGCCTGCGCAAGTCCGGTGGCCGCAACGCCAACGGCCGTGTCACCGCCCGCCACCGCGGCGGCGGGGCCAAGCGCCGCTACCGCCAGATCGACTTCAAGCGCCTCAAGGACGGCGTGCCCGCCAAGGTGGCGAGCATTGAGTACGACCCCAATCGCAGCTGCTACATCGCCCTTCTGCACTACGCCGACGGCGCCAAGAGCTACATCCTCGCCCCCGCCGCGATCTCGGTCGGCGACGAGGTCCAGTCCGGTCCCGGCGCCGACATCCGACCCGGCAACGCGCTGGCGCTGGCCGAGATGCCGACCGGCACGCTCGTCCACAACGTCGAGCTGACGGCGGGCCAGGGCGGCAAGCTGGGTCGCTCGGCCGGCACCTCGATTCAGCTTGCGGCCAAGGAGGGCGACATGGTGACGTTGCGCCTGCCCTCTTCGGAGATGCGCCTGGTCCGGGCCGAGTGCCGCGCCACGATCGGCGTGCTCTCCAACGCCGAGCACCAGAACGTCACGATCGGCAAGGCGGGACGCAACCGCCACAAGGGCAAGCGCCCGCAGACTCGCGGCGTGGCGATGAACCCGGTCGACCACCCGCACGGCGGCGGCGAGGCCCACCACACTCCCGGTGGTCACCCGGTTACGCCCTGGGGCAAGCCGACCCTTGGGTACCGCACCCGTAAGAAGGGCAAGCAGTCCGACCGTTACATCGTGCGCGGCCGTCGCCGCGGAAAGAAGAAGGGTCGCTGAGATGGGTAGATCGACGAAAAAGGGCCCGTGGGTTGAAGAGGCGCTGATGAAGCGCGTCAACGCAATGAACGAGTCCGGCACCAAGCAGATGCTGAAGACCTGGTCGCGCAGCTCGACCGTCTTCCCCGACATGGTCGGCCACACGATCGCCGTCCACGACGGACGCAAGCACGTTCCCGTCTTCATCTCCGAGTCGATGGTCGGCCACAAGCTGGGCGAGTTCGCGCCAACCCGCACCTTCCGCTCCCACTCCGGCACTGGCAAGGGTGATTAGCGTGGCCGCGGCAGCAGCCCCAGTCGTCGTTCGTGCCAGCGCCCGCTACGTGCGGGTGGCGCCGCGCAAGGCGCGCCTGATCGCCGATCAGGTGCGAGGGATGCACATCGAGAAGGCCCGCGCGCTGCTCCAGTTCTCGCCGCGCGGCGCCGCTGAGGACATCAGCAAGCTGATCGAGTCGGCCGCGGCCAACGCCGAGAACAACCACGACCTTGTCGCCGACGAGATGCTGATCTCAGAGATCACCGTCGACGAAGGCCCGACGCTGCGCCGGTTCCGGCCGCGCGCACTTGGCCGCGCCTCACGCATCAACAAGCGAACCTGCCACATCGCTGTGGCCCTGAGCCCGGAAGAAGAGGACTAGAAGATGGGGCAGAAGATCCATCCGGGCGGATTCCGCGTCGGCTACATCCAGGACTGGAAGTCGAACTGGTTCGAGGAGAAAGACTTCGCCGACGTCCTCAACGAGGACCTCAAAATCCGCGACCACATCGAAAACAAGCTTGCCCACGCCGGCCTCTCGAACATCACGATCGAGCGCCATGGGGAGATCGCGGTGGACATTCACACCGCACGCCCCGGCATCGTGATCGGCAAGTCGGGCTCAGAAGTGGACGCGCTGCGCAAAGATCTGCACAAGCTCACCGGCAAACCGGTGAAGGTGAACATTCGCGAGGTCAAGCGCCCCGAGCTCGACGCCAAACTTGTCGCCCAGTCGATCGCCGAGCAGCTGCAGAATCGCGTTGCCTTCCGGCGGGCGATGAAACGCGCTCTGACTTCGGCGATGCGCTCCGGCGCCAAAGGCGTGAAGGTCCAGGTCTCCGGGCGCCTCGGCGGCGCCGAGATGGCCCGCACCGAGGGTTACTCCGATGGCCGCGTGCCGCTGCACACGCTGCGCGCCAACATCGACTACGGCTTCTTCGAGGCCCGTACGACGACCGGCCGCATCGGGGTCAAGTGCTGGATCAACAAGGGCGAGGTGATGCCCGAGGGTTTCCGCGATCAGCTCACCGACGAGGACAGCGGCCCGCCGCAGGGTGGACAGCGTGGCGGTCGTGGCGGCCCAGGTGGAGATCGCGGCGGCCGCGGCGGCGATCGCGGTGGCCGTCCCGGTGGTGGCCGTGGTGGTCCCGGCGGCGGTCGTGGCGGCCCCGGCGGGAGTCGTGGCGGCCAGGGCGGCGGCGGGCGCGGCGGCCAGCGTGGCGGGGGTGGTCGCTGATGCTGATGCCGAAGCGGGTCAAGCACCGCAAGCAGATGCGCGGTCGCATGCGCGGCAACACCAAGGGCGGCAGCACCGTCGCCTTCGGCGAGTACGGGCTCAAGTCGCTCGATCGCGGTTGGATCACCAACCGCCAGATCGAGGCCGCCCGCGTGGCGATGACCCGCAAGATCAAACGTGGCGGCAAGGTCTGGATCAACGTCTTCCCCGACAAGCCCTACACGAAGAAGCCGGCCGAGACCCGCATGGGTTCCGGCAAGGGCAACCCGGAGGGCTGGGTCGCCGTAATCAAGCCGGGCAAGGTGATGTTCGAGCTGGCCGGCGTGCCTGAGGATCTCGCTCGCGAGGCCCTGCGCCTGGCCGGACACAAGCTTCCGGTCAGGACCAAGTTCGTCAGGCGCGAGGGGGCTGACGCACAGTGAAGGCCGCCGAGGTGCACGACCTGAAAGACGACGAGCTGATTGTCAAACTGCTCGACGCCAAGCAGGAGGCGTTCAATCTGCGCTTCCGGCAGGCGACTGGCGAGCTGGAGAACACCTCCCGCCTGAGTGGCGCCCGGCGAGACATCGCCAAGCTGCTGACAGTTGCCAAGGAGCGGGGCATTGACGTCGAGAAAGAGTTGAAGAGATGAGTGACGAGGAGAAAAAAGACGTGACTGACGAGACGCCCAAGGACGAGGGCGCAGAGGCTGCGGGTCCTGTCGCGGCAGAGGACTCCTCGCCCGAAGAGCCTTCTCCCGCCCCGGCGGCTGAGCAGACGGAGCCTGATCCGGAGGACGATCTTCCTTGGAAGGAGCGGCGTAGGCTGCAACGTTCGAGGGAGCCGCACAAGGCTGGTCCGACTCTCACGCCTGAGGAAAGGGCTGCTAAGCGGGCTCAAGAGCGCAAGCTCAAGGCTGGGTCGCGGCGGAAAGAACGAGCTGCGGCAAAAGCCGATAAGACCGGCGGCACCGGCACGCCCGTCGCCGAGAAGGACGCGGTTGCGGCCAAGACCCGGCAGGGGATCGTCGTCTCCAACAAGGGCGAGAAGTCGATCACGGTACGGATTGACATCGCTCGCCGGCACCCGACTTACGAAAAGGTCGTGCGGCGCTCGCGCACCCTCCACGCCCACGATGAGCGCAACGAGGCGGGCGAGGGCGACACCGTGCGCATCGTCGAGACTCGGCCACTTTCCAAGACCAAGCGCTGGCGCCTGGTTGAGGTTCTGGAGAAGGCCAAGTGATCCAGCAGGAGTCAAGACTGAAGGTCGCCGACAACTCCGGCGCCCGCGAGATTCTCTGCATCCGCGTCAAGGGCGGATCGCACCGCCGCTACGCCGGTGTCGGCGACGTGATCACGGCGACGGTCAAACAGGCGAGCCCGCAGGGCGGCGTGCGCAAAGGCGAGGTCGTCCAGGCCGTCGTCGTGCGCACCAAGAAGCAGCTCGGTCGCCCCGACGGCACCTACATCTCCTTCGACGAAAACGCCGCGGTGCTGATCGACCCGGCGAGCAACAACCCGCGCGGCACCCGCATCTTCGGTCCCGTTGCCCGCGAGCTGCGCGATCGCAACTTCATGAAAATCATCTCGCTCGCGCCCGAGGTCCTCTGATGGCGAAGGGAATGCGAATCCGCAAAGACGACCAGGTGGTCGTGATCGGTGGCAAGGACGCCGGCAAGACCGGCCGCGTGGTGCGGACCGAGCCGAAGAGTGACCGCGTCTACGTCGAGCACCTCAACATGATCAAGCGCCACGAACGCCCCCGCTCGCAGACGGATCTCAAAAATCCGCAGGCCGGTGGCATCGTCGAAAAGGAGGGGCCGATCCACGTCTCCAATGTGATGCTGCTCGACCCCAAAGACAACAAACCGACCCGAGTCGGCGTGCGCCGCGACAAAGGCGGCAAGCGCGAGCGCTTCGCCAAGCGCAGTGGGGCGACCTTCTAATGGAGTCCGCGACAGTGCAATCCCAGGCCGCTCCGCCGCCGCGCTTGCGCGAGCGCTACGAGCAGGAGATCTTGCCGGCGTTGATCGAGAAGTTCGGCTACTCGACCCCGATGCAGGCTCCGCGCCTGCAGAAGATCACGCTCAACATGGGAATGGGCGAGGCGAAGCAGAACGCCAAGATGCTGGAAGCCGCGCAGGAGCAGCTGGCGACGATCGCCGGCCAGCAGCCGAGCATTCGCCGCGCCCGCAAGTCGATCGCCTCCTTCAAGGTGCGCGAGGGGATGCCGGTTGGCCTCTCGGTGACGCTGCGTCGGGCCCGCATGTGGGAGTTCCTCGACCGTCTCTGCTCGATCGCCGTGCCCCGAATCCGTGACTTCCGCGGCCTCAATCCGCGCTCCTTCGACGGTCGCGGCAACTACTCGATGGGCGTCAAGGAGCAGCTGATCTTTCCCGAAATCGATTACGACTCGATCGACGAGGTTCGCGGCCTGGACGTGACGATCACGACCAGCGCGGCGACCGACGAAGAGGCCTTCGAGTTGCTGCTCGGGCTGGGCATGCCCTTCGCCAAGGAGGGCCGGCCCGGCAAACCCGATGCCGACATCGAGGCCCAGGAAGCCGAGGAAAAAGAGAAGCGCAAAGAGGAAGCTCGCCAGCGCGCCGAGGCTGAGCAAGCTGCCTTGGAGCAGCTCAAGGAGGAGAACCCCGAGGCTTATGCGAAGCCCGAAGAGCCTGCGCCCGAGGAGTCGTCGCCCGGGGGTGGCGATGCAGGGGGACCGCCCCCGAGGAAGCTTCAGCTACCGCAGGGGGCGGTGGGTCCCCTGCATCGACAGGACCCGCGGGCGACGACTCCTCGGATGAAAAGGAGAACTCGTAATGGCCAAGACTTCGCTTAAGGTGAAGCAGGGACGGAAAGCCAAGTTCAAGTCCCGCGAATACAACCGTTGCCGCCGCTGTGGCCGGCCGCGTGCCTACTACCGCAAGTTCGGCCTCTGCCGAATCTGCTTGCGGGAGGCAGCGCACGAGGGCCATGTCCCCGGCATGACCAAGTCCAGCTGGTAGAGAGACCGAGAAGATGCTCACCGACCCAATAGCCGATTACCTGACCCGCATCCGCAACGCGCTTGGCTCCGGCCACGACGAGGTGGAGATTCCCGCCTCGCGGCTGAAGCTGGAGATGTCGCGGATCCTCAAGGAACAGGGCTACATCGTCGATTTCGGCAAACAGCCTGCCCGCGTCGGTGAGGAGATCAAGATCCGGCTCAAGTACACGGAGGACCGTCGGCCCGTGATCGCCGGCCTGGAGCGGATCTCGCGCCCCGGCCGCCGTCGCTACGTCGACCACAAGCAGGTCCCGCGCGTCTTCGGTGGCACCGGCACCGCAATCGTCAGCACCTCGGTCGGCGTGATGACCGGTCACGAAGCCAAGGCAAAGGGCGTCGGCGGCGAGGTTGTCGCCTACGTTTGGTGAGTGAGATCTAGATGAGCCGGATAGGAAGAAAGCCGATCACCGTGCCCGACGCCGTCAGCGTCGAGGTCAGCCCTGGCCACGTCGCGGTCAAGGGGCCGAAGGGCGAGCTCGCCCAGGTGCTCTCCAGCGAGATGAAGGTCGAGCAGGCCGAGGGCGTGCTGACGGTGGAGCGCCCGACCAATCGCGGCGAGCACCGTGCCCTGCACGGTCTCACCCGCAGCCTGATCGCCAACATGGTCGAGGGCGTCACCGACGGCTTCGAGAAGCGCCTCGAGATCCAGGGCGTCGGCTACCGCGCCCAGCTCAAGGGGAAGAACCTCGAGCTGGCGCTGGGCTACTCGCACCCGGTCTCGATCGAAGCTCCCGAGGGCATCGAGTTCGAGGTTCCGCAGCCGACCGAGATCATCGTCCGCGGCATCGACAAGCAGCTGGTCGGCCAGGTCGCCGCGGACATCCGCAAGCGCCGCCCGCCGGAGCCGTACAAGGGCAAGGGCATCCGCTACCGCGGCGAGCACGTGATGCGCAAGGTGGGTAAGCGCGTTCCATGACCGTGCTCACCAAGAGGCAGCGCCGCCTGCGCCGTCGTCGTCGTGTGCGTGCCCGCGATCACGGGCACGGCCGTTCGTCCCCGCCTGTCGGTCTACCGCTCAAATCGCGGCGTCTTCGCCCAGCTGATCGACGACGGCAAGGGCCACACGGTGGCCGCCGTCAACTGGATCGAGCCCGAGCTGCGCAAGCTCACCGCCAGTGAGCAGGCCAAGCGGGCGGGAGAGCTGCTGGCCGAGCGGGCAAAGAAAGCCGGCGTGGAGACATGCGTCTTCGACCGCGGCGGCTACCAGTACCACGGCCGGGTTCAGGCCCTCGCCGAAGGAGCACGAGAGGGGGGCCTGGTCTTCTAGCGCTAGTTCGCTACCTTGACCGCTCGCTATGAAGGGAATGGACACAACCAACGTCGAGACGGTGAGCCCGCGCGGGCTCGACCTGCAGGAGCGCGTGATCGAGATCAACCGCGTCGCCAAGGTGGTCAAGGGCGGCCGGCGGTTCTCCTTCACCGCCCTGGTTGCCGTCGGCGACGAAGAGGGTGTCGTCGGGATCGGCTACGGCAAGGCCCGCGAGGTTCCGCTGGCGATCCAGAAGGGCGTCGAGAACGCCCGCAAGGACTTGATTCGGATCCCCAAATACGGCCAGACGATCACCCACAAGATCATCGGTCGCTACGGCGCCGGGCACGTTGTCCTGCGCCCGGCCAGCCCCGGTACCGGCGTAATCGCCGGTGGCGGCGTGCGGGCGGTGCTCGAGCTGGGGGGCGTCAAGGACGTGCTTACCAAGAGCATCGGGACTCAGAATCCGATCAACCTTGTCAAGGCGACCATGGACGGGCTGATTCGACTCAGGCGGCCTGAGGAGGTTGCAGAGCTTCGGGGGCTGACCGTGGCCCAGGTGCTTGGGGTGCAGAAGAGCAACGGGAACGGGGCTTCGGCTGTCGAGGGTTCGAAGGTCGAGGGTTCGAACGGTTCGGCTGCGGGTCCTGTCGCCGTAGGGGACCCACCGCCCCCTCCGGTCGCTAAAGCGTCCTCAGGGGCGGTACCCCCTACGGCGCCACCCGCAGGCGAAGCGTCCGAGACTTCGAAGGATGAGGCCGCGGACAAGCCCGCTGAGGCTCCGGCGGCTGAGCAGGCTGCAACGGCAACTGCCGAGGAGTCCAAAGCTGCGGAGGTTCCGGCGGCAGAGGCTGAGCCCGCCGCGGACGCGAAAGCTGAGGGTGACTCGTGAGTGCGGTGAAGATCAAGCAGGTTCGGTCTGCCAATGGCTGCAATCCGGCTCAGAAAGCGACGCTTAGTGCGTTGGGGTTGGGGCGGATTGGGAAGGCTGTGGAGCGGAAAGATTCGCCTCAGTTGAAGGGGCAGCTCGCCAGGGTCTCTCATCTGGTTGAGGTCGACAATGGCTGACAAAAAAGAGCGTTCGGAAGAGATTGGGCTGCACAACCTGAGGCCGAAGCCCGGGTCGCGCAAGCCGCGCAAGCGGCTTGGTCGCGGTGAGGGTTCGGGGCTGGGCAAGACTTCGGGCCGCGGCCACAAGGGGGCCGGGTCGCGTTCGGGCTCCAAACGGAAGCCTGGTTACGAGGGCGGTCAGAACCCGATCCATATGCGGATGCGAAAGCTCCGTGGCCCGCACAAAAAGCAGTCGATGCCGTTCGAGAACTTCAGGACCACGTCGCAGCCGGTCAACCTCGCTGACCTGGAGGAGCGCTTCGACGCCGACTCCGAGGTGACGCCCGAGACGCTCAAGCAGAAGGGCCTGGCCAAGCGCTCGGACCCGGTGAAGATCCTCGCGCGCGGCGAGATCTCGAAGAAGCTGACGGTCAAAGCGCACGGCTTCAGCGCGGCCGCGAAAGAGAAGATAGAAGCGGCCGGCGGTTCCTGCCACACTCTGGAGCCCTAATGCTCCGGACTATTGCGAACGCCTTTAGCGTCGCCGACATTCGTAAGAAGCTTGCCTTCACGGCGGCGATGCTGCTGCTGTACCGGCTCGGTTCCTACATACCCGCTCCTGGCGTTGACCTCGCCGCCGTCAAGGAACTGCAGAACAACTTCGGCGGCGGCGGCATCCTCAACTTCCTCAACACCTTCTCGGGCGGCAGCCTCTCGCGGCTCTCGCTCTTCGCGCTGGGGATCATGCCCTACATCACTGCCTCGATCATCCTGCAGCTGCTGACCGTGGTCGTGCCGGCGCTGGAGAAGCTGCAGAAAGAAGGCGAGGTCGGGCAGCAGAAGATCACCCAGTACACGCGCTACCTCACCGTCGGCCTGGCCTTCGGTCAGTCCTTCGGCTACGTCTACCTCTTCAAGTCCTTCGGCCAGCAGGGCGGCAACAATTTCCTCGGCAACCTCGCCGGCCCCAAGGTGCTGCTGATCGTGATCTCGCTGACCGCGGGCTGCACGCTGCTGATGTGGTTCGGCGAGCTGATCACCCAGCGCGGCATCGGCAACGGCATCTCGCTGATGATCTTCGCCTCGATCGTCTCCGGGCTGCCGACCGGACTGCAGTCCTGGTGGAGCAACCCGGATCAGGTCTTCGTCGTGATGATGCCCTTCATCGCGCTTGCGGTGATCGTCGCGATCGTCTTCGTCCAGGAGGGCCAGCGGCGCATCCCGGTGCAGTACGCCAAACGCGTCGTCGGGCGCAAAATGACCTCGGGCGGCTCGACCTACCTGCCGCTGCGGGTCAACATGGCCGGCGTCATCCCGGTCATCTTCGCCGCCTCGATCATGGCTTTCCCGCCGACGATCGGCCAGCTGCTCAACACGCCTGCCGCACTTGACTTCGCCGCCTTCTTCAGTCCCAGCAGTTGGGCCTACGTGGTTGGCGAGGTCTTCTTCATCGTCATCTTCACCTACTTCTACACAGCGGTCACCTTCAATCCGGTCGACCAAGCGGACAACCTGAAGAAGTACGGCGGCTTCATCCCCGGCGTGCGCCCGGGTCGGCCCACGGCCGAGTACCTCGACCGCATCCTCTCGCGGCTGACCTTCCCCGGCGCTCTCTATCTGGGCGCCGTGGCTGCACTGCCGACGATCCTGCTCAGCCAGACGTCGGCCAACTTCGCTTTCGGCGGCACCTCGATCCTGATCGTGATCGGGGTCGCGCTGGAAACCGTGAAGCAGCTCGAGGCGCAGCTGATGATGCGCAACTACGAGGGTTTCCTCAAATAGGCTGCAGCGCTTGTCGTCGGAGCTGAATCTGGTCCTGCTCGGCCCTCCGGGGTCGGGGAAGGGCACGCAGGGCGAGCGCCTGCAGGACGACCTCGAGCTGCCCTACTACGCGACCGGGGACATCCTTCGTGCCGCGGTGCGCGAGGGCACCGAGCTCGGCAAGGCGGCCAAGGACTACATGGACCGCGGCGACCTCGTCCCCGACGAGGTGATCGTCGGCATGATCGGCGAGCGAATCGATTCCAGCGATGCGGCCGACGGATTCATCCTCGACGGCTTCCCGCGCACGGCGCCGCAGGCCGAGGCATTGGCGGCGAAGCTGGGCGAGCTGGGCCGGGGGCTGACCGCGGTGTTGTTGATCGACGTCAGTGACGAGGAGGTCGTGCGCCGCCTGGGCGGTCGCCGCACCTGCGTCGAGAACGGCCACGTCTTCCACGTCGAGTTCAGCCCGCCCGAGCAGGAGGGCGTCTGCGATGTCGACGGCAGCGAGCTGATCGTCCGCGACGACGACAAGGCCGAGGTGATCCGCCACCGGCTCGAGCAATACCACGAGAAGACCGCGCCACTGGTCGAGCATTACGACAGCCGCAGCCTGCTGCGGCGGATCGACGGCGCGGTGGCGCCGGACGCGGTTGCCGATGAGATTCAGCGCACCCTGGCGACGCTGCGGCTCGAGGCCGACGAGGCCATCTAGCCAGTGCCAGCGCGAGTCGAGAGGGCACGAGCGTGTACAGGATGATCATCCGCAAGACCCCCGAGCAGGTCGACAAGATGGCCGCGGCCGGCGAGATCCTCGTCCGCTGCCTGCAGATGCTGAAAGCCAAGGCGCGACCCGGCGTGACGACCAAGGAGCTTGACCTGGTCGCCGAGAAGCTGATCCGCTCCCAGGGTGCGGAGCCGGCCTTCAAGGGCTACCGCGGCTTCCCCGGTTCGATCTGTGCCTCGCCCAACTCGATGGTCGTCCACGGCATTCCCGGCCACTACGAGTGCAAGCGCGGTGACGTGCTGTCGATCGACGTCGGCGTGATCAAGGACGGTTGGGTCGCCGACGCGGCGATGACCATGCCGATCGGCCCGATCGAGCCCGAAGCGCGCAAGCTGCTCGACGTGACCAAGGCCTCGCTTTTCGCCGGGGTCGAGCAGATGCAGGTCGGCAACAAGCTCGGCGATGTCTCCGCCGCGATCCAAGGCGCGGTCGAGACCGAGGGCCTCTCGGTGATTCGCACCCTGGTCGGTCACGGGATCGGGCGCGAGATGCACGAGGACCCCCAGGTCCCAAACTTCGGCAAGGCGGGCAAGGGCCCGGTGCTCGAGGAGGGGACGGTGCTGGCAATCGAGCCGATGGTCAACGCCGGCGGCGCCCTGGTGCGGATGGGCGAAGACGGCTGGGCCGTCTACTCCCAGGACGACTCGCTGGCGGCCCACTTCGAGTTCACCGTCGCCGTGACGGCTGACGGTCCGAGAATTCTCACGCCCTGGCACGAACCCGCGTAGCGGCCTCGTCAAAAGGCCTGTTGTCGCTGCTCGCGCTCTCGGCGCTCTGCAATCAGTTTTTCAATCCCCTTTACCTTTGTGCACCAAGATGTGCATTAACATGGGCAATGTGCAAGAGCTAATTGATCTCTTGGTGGATGAGCGCCCTCGGCTTGACAACGCCCCGCTGAAGGAAGTCATTTGTCAGGTTCAATTTCCACGGCAGCTCAGCTTGGATGATGATGTGGTTAGGCCGATCCAGCGGGCGCTGAGTCAGCGTTACCCCATGTTCGCCGAAGAGCGCGCAGCCAAGGCCCTGGTCGAGGATGGTCCGGGGGTCTATTTCAAGCCCGCGGGCGTGGGTCAGCGGATCTTCCGGTTTCGCGATTCCGGCGGTTCGTGGACCGCGACGATTGGTCCCGAGGCGGTTGCCCTGGAGACCACCGACTACATCGGCATGAAGGACTTTCTCTTGCGCTGGAGCGAGCTCGCCTCTGCTGCGGCAGAGGCGCTGGAGCTAACAGCGCAGACGCGACTGGGCCTTCGCTACATCAACAAGCTCGACCTTTTCGCTACGGCCGAAGAGGACCTCTCCAGCTGGGTGCGCGAGGAGCTCGTCACTCCGTTGGGGGCTCAGCCGAAGGCGAAGCATCTCTCGTATTTCGTGTCTCATTCCCAGTTCCGCGAGCCCGATGGGCTGAGCTGTCATATGCGCCACGGTCTTGCGCCGCAGGAGGAAAGCGGAGATCAAACAATCTTCCTCCTCGATTTGGACTGCTACCGGGGCGAAACAGCAAAGTTCGACACCGTAGACCAGATTCGTAGCTTGGCGAGGCTCAACGACTGTGCGTACGGATATTTCACCTGGGCTTTTCGGGGTCAGACCCTGAAGAAATTCAGCCGCACCTCGGCCGAGCAGGGCCGGGTATGGCTGAAGCCAACGGAAGATCAGCCGCAAAGGAAGGAATTCTTTGAGGATCTCCTCCGCAGCTCGTTTTTGCTCGACTGCGACGCTACAAGCGGGACTGGTCAAGCCGATCTGTATCGCGATCTATTGCTTAAAAAGCTCAGCGCCGAGCAGTCGCACTTGATCCCAGAGGTCAAGGAAAGCGTCGAAGATCCGAGCCACGCAACCCGCCCTCTCTCCGCGGTCCTCAAATCGTTCAGAGAATCGATTGACATCCCGGTTGCCGACCTCGCTCGGATGATCGGCCTTCGCCGCCGCCAGTTCTACAACCTGCTTGCCGACAATCCGACCAGCGCGGATACCGAGATCAGGATCCGCCGCCTCGCGGTCGAGATCGAGCGCCTCGCGACGGCTACGGAGGGAGGGCCGGAGGTGATGCGGGCTGCCGTTCTGACTCCGGTGGGCCCGGACGCTATGAGCCTCTTCGATGTCGCGGCAGAGGGAGATCAAGAACGGTTGAAAGACACCGTTGCGATACTGCTCAGGCAGATCGAAACCCGAGGGGTTCGCCGCACACGAAGGGCCATCCCCCGCCCGGTCCCACCTGAGGTGGCGCGACGGCGAAGCCGTTTGATGCGCGAGTCCCTCGCCGATCGTCACCCTCCGTCAGAGCGGAAGGAGAGTGAATGACCGGGGGTGGGGCCGATGGGCTGCCCTACTGCCTGAACGAGCTGATTAGCCTCGCCGAGGAGGATGAGCGGTCCCTGCTCGAGGCAATGGTCACCAAGGGCTGGGACCAAGGGTGCTTGATCGTCGATAGCGCCGAGCTTCGGCCCCCTGGCCTCGCCCCTCATACGATCGAAGAACTGCTCGAGCGGGTCTCCGGTCGGCGCTCGATTCATCCGGCGGCGGAGGTCACAGATCCCTTCGAGGATGAGCCGGCTCCGCAATTTATCCCCGACAAGGACCATGCGGGTCTCTTGGTCCTCAGTCAGCGCTGCGACGTGATCAAGCCTCTTTGCATCGAGCCGCTGGTTGAAGTTGCACTCGCGCACCGCTCGGAGGACGCTGAGCTCCTTGCTGCAACCCGCCACGGGGGCAGCGCTTGCTACCTCCACCTTGCGGATGCTGGAGAGGGGAAAGGTTGGCTGGTCGATCTGCGAACCCGTGGACAGCTGCCCAAGCACTGGCTCGGGGACAGGATGCCGGCGCAGCTGCTTGCAACCGGTAGGACGCGGCGCCGCTTCGCCATCCGACTTGGTGAACGCAGCTCGCGGGTCGCGATTCCAGCGGCAATAGTCGACGAATTCCAAAATAAGCTTCGCGGCTGGCTTTACTCGAGCGCGACTCGCCGCCGACAATGCGCACATTTCAGCGATCTCCTCTTGCTGCCGGCAGAGGATGGAAGCTGGGCAATTCTCGGCATCCTTGGCGAGGGCAAGGATGCCGACAAGGCGACCACGGATTTCGACGCTCTGCTCGGAAAGATCGTCGAACGAGTCGACCCTTTCCCAATCAGCGTTGAGTACTCGGGTGTCCTCCGTCCAGAGGAACTCGCCTACGCGGACTACTTGGCGGCGTATCCGCTCGATTTCAAAAAGGTCACCTATGGCCTCAAGTCAGCCGGGACCGACCAAGCAGAGCCGGCGCGCAGCGAGCTCTCGCCTCCTTAGGTCATCAACGCACACAGCACAGCGCCGCGCAGCACAGCTCGTCCACGTTTGTCCCCTGCTATCTTTCCCGGTCGGCCCACCTGGGCCGGTTTGTGCCTGCTGTCCAACTCCTGGGACTAGCAGGAGTCCTGTAGTCGATACGAAGACCGGAGCTATGAAGGTCAGAGCTTCTGTAAAGCCGATGTGCGAAAAGTGCAAGATCATCCGCCGAAACGGCGCGGTCTTGGTGATCTGTCAGAACCCCCGACACAAGCAGCGTCAGGGTTAGGGCGGCGCGCGCATGGCACGTATCTCAGGAGTCAACGTTCCGGTCGGCAAGCGGGTCGAAATCGGCCTCACCTACATCTTCGGGATCGGGCGCTCGACCGCCCAGAAGATCCTCGAGGAGGCGAAAGTCGACCCGAACACGATGGTCAAAGACTTGACCGAGGACGAGGTCATTCGCCTCCGCGACGCGGTCGACCAGCGCGAGGTCGAGGGCGACCTCCGCCGCGAGCGCTCCCAAGACGTCAAACGGCTGATGGAGATCGGCTCCTACCGCGGCCTGCGCCACCGCCGTGGCCTGCCGGTCCGCGGCCAGCGGACGAAGACCAACGCGCGGGGTCGCAAGGGCCCGCGCCGGATGAGCGTCGCCGGCAAGCGCAAGGTCTAAGGAGACTCATGGCAGCAGCGAAAAAACCCGCCAAAGGGCGCTCCCGTCGGCGCGTCAAGAAGAACGTCACCTACGGGCAGGCGCACATCAAGACTTCCTTCAACAACACGATCGTCACCCTGACCGACACCGAAGGCAACGTGATCGCCTGGGAGTCGGCCGGCTCGGCGGGGTTCAAAGGCTCGCGCAAGTCGACGCCGTTCGCCGCGCAGGTGACGGCCGACGCCGCCGCCAAGAAAGGCATGGAACACGGCCTCGAGAAGGTCGAGGTCTTCGCCAAGGGCGCCGGCTCCGGCCGCGAGACGGCGATTCGCTCGCTGCAGGCCGCCGGTCTTGACGTCACAACCGTCAAGGACGTCTCCCCGCAGGCTCACAACGGCTGTCGCCCGAAGAAGCGGAGGCGCGTCTAATGGCTCGCGACACCTCACCGCAGTGCAAGCAGTGCCGTCGCGAGGGCCAGAAGCTCTTTCTCAAGGGTGAGCGCTGCTTCACCGACAAGTGTGGGGTCGAGCGCCGCTCCTACCCGCCGGGCGAGCACGGCCGCGGCCGCATGCGCCAGTCCGAGTACCGGGTGCAGCTGCGCGAGAAGCAGAAGACCCGCCGCTACTACCAGGTGCTGGAGAAACAGTTCCGCGCTTACTACGACAGGGCTTCGCGCCAAGACGGCGTCACCGGCGAGAACCTGTTGCGCTTGCTCGAGTCGCGCTTCGACAACGTGCTGGTCCGACTCGGCTTTGCCGCCTCGCGACGCCAGGCCCGCCAGCTGATCAGCCACGGCCACTGGCTGATCAATGGCCGCCGGGTTGATATCCCCTCCTACCAAGTGCGTCCCGAGGACGTGATCTCGATCAAGTCGAGCTCGTCCGCGGGGGACACGATTCGCAAGGCAACGGAGCTCGTCTCCACCGTGCCGGCCTGGTTGCAGGCCGACCACGACTCCCTTACCGCCAAGGTCCTGCGCTATCCAGAGCGCGCCGAGATCTCGGCACCGGTGCAGGAGCAGCTGATCGTCGAGCTGTACTCCAAGTAACCGGACCCTGTTTCTGTAACACCCACACGCAAGGAACACATGCCCACTGATTTCCAGGTCCCTCGCATCACGTCTGAGAAGGTCGATGACCGCCGCGGCACCTTCACCGTCGAGCCGCTCGACAAGGGCTTCGGCTACACCTTTGGCAACAGTCTCCGCCGCGTCCTGCTCTCCTCGTTGGGCGGCGCTGCCGTAACCAGCGTTCGTATCGAGGGCGTCGCGCACGAGTTCTCCACCGTGCCGGGGGTGAAGGAGGACGTCACCGACATCATCCTCAACCTCAAGGACCTCGTCGTTCGCATGCACACCGATGCCGATGAGGTCGAGGCGCCACTGGTTGCCACCGGCCCCGGCGAGGTCAAGGCGAAGGACATCGACCTGCCCTCGGGCGTCGAGATTCTCAATCCCGAGGCACCGATCGCCACGCTGGAGAAGAAAACCAAGCTCGAGATCTACCTGACCATCGGCCGCGGCCGCGGCTACTCGCCCTCTGACGAGAACAAGTCAGACGAGCAGCCGATCGGCGTGATCCCGATCGACTCGATCTTCTCGCCGATTCGCCGCGCTTCCTACGCGGTGGCGACGGCGCGAGTCGGTCAGCGCACCGACTTCGACAAGCTCACGCTCGACCTCGAGACCGACGGCTCGATCGAGCCGGGCGCGGCGCTGCGCGAGGCCTCCGAGATCCTGATCAAGAGCCTGGCGATCTTCACCGACGCCGACCGGGTCGAGGAGCTGACCGCTCGTGAGCCAGTGTCGAGCCACACGGCGGATGTGCTGCCGGGGCCGAGCGCCGGCGACGGCATCGCCGGCAACAACGGCCTCGACGAGATTCTGATCGAGGAGCTGGAGCTCGGTGTGCGCTCCTACAACTGCCTCAAGCGGGCGGGAGTGCAGACGGTCGGCGACCTGGTGCGCAAGACGCGCTCGGAGCTGAACGCGATCCCGAACTTCGGCCAGAAGTCGATCGAGGAAGTGATCGAGACCCTGCACGCACGCGGACTCGACCTTCAGGGAGACTAGACGGGGGAGTTGACGATCCGATGCGCCACCGCAAGAAGCGAAACAAGCTGAGCCGCGACGCGGCGCATCGCGAGTCCCTGCTCTCGAACCTCTCCAAGCAGCTGATCGAGCACGAACGGATCAAGACCTCGCAGGCGAAGGCCAAGGCGGTCAAGCCCGAGGTCGAGCAGCTGATCACGCTGGCCAAGCGTGGTGACCTGCACGCCCGTCGCCAGGCCCTGGCGACGTTGCACAACGACAAGTTCATCGTGCACAAGCTGTTCGAGGAGGTCGCGCCGCGGTACGTGGAGCGGCCGGGTGGCTATACGCGGATCGTCAAGTTGGGTCCCCGGAAGTCGGACTCAACTGAGATGGTCTATCTAGAGCTGGTTTAGGGCTCGGAGGGGCGGGGCATCGCCCGCCCTGACAAATGACGAGCTAATTAGCTCGTCATTTTGAGTATCCGCCAGTTCGGGCGATGCCCCGCCCCTCCCAACCGGCAGCAGCTCTAGCTGACGCTCTAGTCGTACGAGACCGACTCCAGGTACAAGCCGTGAGGAGGAGCCGTTTCGCCTGCCTCGGGGCGGGGCGCTCCGCGTAGGAGCTGCTTGAAGCTTTCTTGGGTTCGGCGGCTGCTGGCTACCTCTAGTTGGGTGCCGACGAGGATGCGGACCATGTTGCGCATGAAAGCGTCGGCGGTGATGTGGAAGTTGGTGATGTTGCCGTCGCGCGACCAGGCGGCGCTGAGGATCTTGCGGTTGAAGTGGACGTGGTCGGTTTGGGTGGGGGTGAAGGCCGTAAAGTCGTGCTTGCCCGCCAGGGCCGTTGCGCAGGCTTCCAAGGTCTCGTAATCCATTTTGTGTGGCCACCAGAGAGCACGGTTCTCCTCGAAGGGACTGGAGCTGCGGCGGGTCAGGAGGCGGTAGCGGTAGGTACGCGAGATAGCGTCGCGCCGTGCGTCGAAGCCGTCCTCGGCCGGTGTTGCCGCAGTGACCGCAATGTCGCGAGGCCCGAGACCATTGAGCCGCTGCGCCAGGTTGACCGGCATCTCGCCGGTGGCGACGAAGCTCGCCACCTGCCCCTCAGCATGTACCCCCGCATCGGTGCGCCCAGCCACCGTCAGCTCCACCTGCTCGCGCAGCACCGTCTCCAGCGCCGCCTCCAGCTCCTGCTGCACAGTCCGCTGCCCGGGCTGCTTGGCCCAGCCCTTGAACCCGGTCCCGTCGTATTCGATCTCCAGCCGCACGGCCAACACCGGTCCCACTAAGTGCTTTCGAGCAGCAACAGCAGCCCCGCCTCATCGAGAATCTCGGTCTCGTATTTCTCCGCCTTGGCCAGCTTCGACCCGGGGTTTTCGCCGGCGATGACGTAGTCGGTTTTTTTCGCGACTGAGTTGACCACCTTGCCGCCGGCGTCCTTGATCAGGGCGCCCGCCTCCTCGCGGGTCAGCTCGGGCAGGGTGCCGGTGAGGACAAACGTCTTGCCTTCCAACGGGCCGCCGCTTGAGCGCCGTTCGGACTCGTCCTGTTCGAGCCGAAGCCCCTTTGCTTTCAGCTTCTCAATCAGATCCCATGTTGGCTTGTCGGCCAGCGACTCGGCGATCTGCACCGCCATGATCGGGCCGACGCCCTCGATCTCCTCGATCTGCTCGGGGTCGGCCGTGTGCAGGGCGTCGATCGAGCCGAAGTGGTCGGCGAGCGCTTCCGCGGTGACGTAGCCGACGCCGGGCAGCCCGAGCGCGTAGAGGACGCGTTTGAAGGGGCGCGAGCGCGAGGCGTCGATCGCGGCGAGCAGGTTTCGGGCGGAGATCTCTCCGAACCCCTCGAGTCCCTCGAGCTGCTCCTCGCCGAGCTCGTAGATGTCGGCGACGTCGGCGATCAGGCCTTCCTGCAGGAAGCGCATCGCCTGCTTCTCGCCGAGGCCGTCGATGTCCATCGCCCCCTTGCTGACGAAGTGTTTGACGTGCTGGAAGGACTGGCCCGGGCAGCCGGCGCGGTTGGGGCAGATGGTGAAGACCGCGTCCTCGGGCTTTTCGGTCGGCGTGTCGCAGGCGGGGCATTTGGCCGGCGGCTTGGGCTTCGCCGCTCGCCGCTTGCCCTTCTCCTGGCGCTGGATCAGCGGTGCCACGACCTGGGGGATCACGTCTCCCGCCCGCATCACGACGACCTCGTCGCCCGGCCGCACGTCCTTGCGCGCCAGGTCCTCCTCGTTGTGCAGGGTTGCGGTGGAGACGGTGACGCCGCCGACGTGGACCGGCTCGAGCATCGCGAAGGGGACGAGGTGGCCGGTGCGACCGACGTTCCAGACAACCTTGTTCATCCTCGTCGTCGCGGTCGTCGGCGCGAACTTCCAGGCGATCGCCCAGCGCGGCTCGCGGCCGACCACACCCAACTCGCGCCAGAGCGCCCGCTCGTCGATCTTGATCACGACACCATCGATCTCGTAGTCGAGCTCGTCGCGGCGCTCCTCCCACCAGTGACAGCGCTTGACCACGGACTCGATGCCCTCGTGGTGAGCGGTGTCCGGGTTGACCTTGAAGCCCCGCTCCCGCAGCCACTCGACCTCCTCGCTGTGGGTGGGGAGGTTGAGGCCCCTGGTTGCCCCGATCCCGTAGCACCAGACCGAGAGCGACCGTTCGGCGGCGAGGTTGGGGTCAAGCTGGCGGATCGAGCCGGCGGCCGAGTTGCGCGGATTGGCGAAGGCCGGCTCGCCCGCGGCCGCGCGCCGTTCGTTGAGCGCCTTGAAATCGGCGATCGGCAGGTAGACCTCGCCGCGCACCTCGACCAGCGCCGGCGCCTCATCGATGCGCAGCGGGATCGAGCCGATCGTGCGCAGGTTCTGCGTCACGTCCTCGCCGATCCGGCCGTCGCCCCGGGTGGCGCCGCGCCTGAACACGCCCTCCTCGTAGGTGAGCGAGATCGCCAGGCCGTCGATCTTGGGCTCCGTCGTGTAGCTGAACTCGGTGGCGGCGATGTCGAGACGTTTGAGGTGGTTGCGGACCCGCGTCTCCCAGGCCCGCAGCTCCTCCTCGTTGCGGGCGTTGGCGAGCGAGAGCATCTGCTCGGCGTGCTCGACCTGTTCGAAGCGCTCCAGCGGCGCCGCCCCCACCCGCTGTGTCGGCGAGTCCGGCCTGCGCAGCTCGGGATGCTCGGCCTCGATCGCCCGCAGCTCGTCGAGCAGCGCGTCGTAGGTGTCATCGCCGACTGTCGGATCGTCGAGGACGTAGTAGCGGTGGTTGTGCTCCGCCAGCTCCTGGCGCAGCTCGGCCGCGCGCTGCTCGGGAGTCCCGCTCACACCGAGGAGGGGGCGCTGGCGGCGAGCATCGCGTCGAACCCCCAACCACGCAGGCTCTCGAGTCCGCCGTGGTCGGTGAGGTCGAAGTGGATCGGGGTGACCGAGATGCGACCGCCGGCGACGGCGTTGAGGTCGGTGCCGTCGATCTCCTCGTAGCCGGGCTGCCAGCCGTAGATCTCATACTGGCGGCGCCCGTCGGTCTCGCCGATCAGCTTCAGCTCGTCGTTGTAGATCCGTTTGCCCAGCTTGGTCACCTCGACCCCTTTGGGCTCTCCGGCGGGGCAGTTGACGTTGATCAGCGTCGCCTCCGGCATCGGTCGGCTCAGCAGGTGGCGGACCAGCTCGGCGGCAAAGGCAGCAACCGCGCCGAAGTCGAAGCGACCGCTGACGTAGCCCATGCCGCCGCTGGAAGACTGCTGTGAGAAGGCAACCGCCGGGATGCCGAGGATGATCCCCTCGAAGGCGGCGGCGACCGTGCCCGAGTAGGTGATGTCGTCGCCGAGGTTGGCGCCGTGGTTGATCCCGGAGAAGATCAGGTCGGGCCGGTGGCCGACCAGGCCCAGCTCGGCGAAGCGCACGCAGTCGACCGGCGTCCCATCGGTCGCGTAACCCTTGTCGCCGTCGCCGAACTCGATCTCCTCGACCGTCAGCGGCGAGCGCGTCGTGATGCTGCGCGCCGTCGCGCTGCGGTTGGAGTCCGGCGCGACCACGTCGACCTCAACCCCCTCGATCTCCCGCAGGGCCCGCCGCGCCGCCTGCAGGCCAGGAGCCGAGATTCCGTCGTCGTTGGTGAGCAGGACTCGCATCACAGCCGATTCTAGGTGGCTGCCCCCGGACCCGAGCTGCGGGTGATTGCACAGAGATGGCACTCACTGCGCAACACGCGTGACGCCGCAGGCAAGAAGCTGAAGGCATGGACCTTGCGCAGATCGGGCCGCTGACGACGTTGACCGAGGCGCTGGCGACAGCGGTGGGGGCGAATGCTGTTCTTTGCAGCGTCGCAACCGGAATCTGGGGCCTGGCCCGCGGGCTGGATCGACTTAACCTCGAGGAAAGCGTTCTCGTCGCAGGCTATGTAGGGGGAGGGTTTGGCGCGCTCTTCGCTGCTGTGGATGTAATCATCCGATATGGTATTTGAAATGAGTTGTCTGCATAAAGGACAAGAATGAGGCAGTCAATTCGTTATGGAAATATCGGAATAGCTGTCGGCGCGGTAGTTCTTCTCGTTGGCGTTCTAGCCTTCGGCCACTCGAACGAAGCCGCGCTGCAAGCTATGGCTTTGATTGGAATGTTCGGTGGTGTCGCCGTGGCTGTTGGTCTTCAGGAACGGGCGCGGCGCAAGCGCAAACGCGCTCAGTAGGAGGCGACTTCGCCGGCGATCAGGTCCTGCTCGAGGTGAGCGAGGCTGAGGTCGCGCACGCTTCCCATCAGGATCGAGAAGATCATCACCCTGCCGTCGCGATTGAAGCAGTAGCCCGAGAGGTTGCTGACGGCGCGGATCGTGCCGGTCTTGGTGCGGCAGCGCCCGTAGGCGGCGGTGCCGTGCATGCGGTCGGCCACCGTGCCCTCGTGGCCGGCGAGGGCGAGGTCCTGGATGAATTCATCGCCGACGGAAGTGCCGCGCATCGACTTGAGCAGGCCGACGACCTGGGCCGGCGAGGCACGGTTGGAGCGGGTCAGGCCGGAGCCGTCGACCGCGTGCACCCCCGATTCGTGTCCGCGGGCGAAGGCCTGGACGACCTTGGCGCCCGCCGCGGTGCTGCCGGCGCCGCCGAAGCGGGCGCCGAGCAGCTTGATCAGCATCTCGGCGAAGAAGTTGTAGGAGTAGACGTCGGTGGTGTTGACGATGCCCGAGAGCGGCGGCGATTCGACCCGGGCCAGCTCGGTGCTGAAAGGCGGCGCGGTTCCCAGCGCGACTGTGGGGGAGATGGCGACGCCGGCCTGGCGCAGGCTGCTGTCCAGCGTTGCGGCCGCGGTGATCGCCGGATCGCGGGCGAAGGAACCGGCGCTGGGCGTGCTGTAGCCGGAGTTGAATGAGAGGCCGGAGAGCGGCCCGATTTCCGAGCTGGTCGCGTAGCCCGAGTCGGCGACGCCGCGTAGCCGGTCAAAGACGCTGTCGTCGGCATAGAGGCGACCGGTGACCGACTTGACCCCGGCTTCGCGCAGCTGTCGCTTGAGCTGGAAGATGTTGGTGCCGAGGCCACCGAGGAAGCGGCGGTAAAAGGACGGGGTGCCGAGGGTGGGGTCGCCGGCGCCGACCAGGTAGAGGCTGCCGTGCAGGACGCCGTTGCGGTCGATGCCGCCATCGGTCTTGAGCAGGGTCGCGATCCTCGAGTCCGCCCCAAGTCGCGCCAGCGCGGTCGATGTCGTGAACAGCTTCATGTTGGAGGCGAGCGGGCGCCGCCGCCCGGGCGCTCGCGCGCAGACCGTCCTACCGGTTTCGCCGTCGATCACGAGCAGGCCGCTGGAGCCCCCTCCACCGCGCACGAGGCGAGAACGCATGCTCGCGCAAACGTTGCTGCGAGTGGCCGCTTCGGCCGCTGCCGCGAGCAAGAGAGCCGCAAGCAGGGCACAAATCGCGGCGGAGATTGCCGGGGTACGCCTCACTTAGTGAGATAATGCATGTTTATGGGCAAAGTTGTGGACATAGAGTCGCAACCGCGTCGTCGCCGCAGCCGCAAACGGCCGTCCAAGACCGCCCTGGTTCTGGGCGGCGGGGGCTTCACCGGCGGGGTCTATGAGATCGGCGCGTTGCGCGCCCTCGACCTGCTCGCGGTCAACAGCACGGTCAACAACTTCGACGTCTACGTCGGCACCAGCGCCGGCTCCTTCGTCGCCAGCATGCTCGCCAACGGCGTCACGCCCGACGAAATGATGCAGGTGATCAACCGGCGCATTCCATCCGAGCTCGAGGACCTCGACCTCGGCAAGGTGCTGAGGCCCAACTACCTCGGTTTCGTCGAGAAGGCGGCGATGCTGCCGCTGCGCACGCTCGAGCTCGCTCGCAGCCTGACCGGGATGGGCCGCTTCTCGGCGATGGACATAATCGTCGGCTTGGCCGAGGCCCTGCCCACCGGCTTTTACTCGGGTGGGGGGATCGGCGACTACGTCGCGGCGGCGCTCAGTCGAAGAGGATCGCGTCGACGACTTCCGCCTGCTCAGCAAAGAGCTCTACCTGACCGCCACCGACCTCGACACCTGCGAGCGGATCGTCTTCGGCGAAGAGGGCTGGAACGACGTGCCGATCTCGAAGGCGATCCAGTGCTCGACCGCGCTGCCGGTCGTCTACAAGCCGGTCGATCTCAAGGGGCGCCAGATGGTCGACGGCGGCATCCGCTCGACCACCAACGTCGACATCGCGGTTGAAAAGGGCGCCAAGTTCATCGTCGTCGTCAACCCGCTCGTGCCCTACGTCAACGATTTCGAGAAGACGATCCCGACCGTGTTCGGCACGCGGGTGCGCCGCGTCTCCGACATGGGGCTGCCGGCGATCGCCAACCAGACCTTCCGCCTGATCGCCCACGCTCGCCTGCACCAGGCGGTCGAAATGTGGCAGGAGCGCTACCCCGGCGTCGACATCATCCTGGTCGAGCCCGAGGCCAACGACGAGCTGATGTTCGGCACGCCAATCATGGACTACTCGCGCCGCCTCGAGATCGCCCGCCACGGCTTCGAATCGGTGACCGCGACGCTGGCCAAGGACTACGACCGCTTCAAGGAGATCGCCGAGCGCCACGGCCTCGAGATCTCCGGCCGCCGCGTCAGCCGCGTGGTCGAGCGGGCGGCCGAAGAGGAGCAGGAGCAGAACTCGACCTGGCGCCGGGTGCTCGAGCAGACGACTTCGGCGCTGCTGCGGCAGTCGGGCGAGGTTTCCTAGTTCCCAAGCGGGTAGAGGGCCGGGTGCCCCTCTCACAAAAGCCGTCGCGCAGCTGAGGCGGATCGGAGCTTCGGTGCGTGGACTCTTGAGCTTTTGTGAGAGGGGCACCCGACCCTCCATCCAGCTCGAGCAGCGGGAAGCTGAGCTGGCGTAGCGGGGCCAAATGCAACTCGCGTGAGGCGAGCTCGCGCGTTCCGAGAGCAAGTCGCTCATCGTGAGGTGGCGCTTGAGTTGAGGAGTCGGTTGGCTCTCTGGGATGCTTCTATGAAGTCAAGGGCACCTCGACGAGGCGGTTGAAGAGGTTCCGGGAGAGGTGGCGCTTGAGCGCCCGCATCGCTTCGCGCTTGGTCTTTCCTTCGCCGGTCTTGCGGTCGAGGTAGGCACGCGTTTCGGGGTGGTGCTGGGAGCGTGAGAGAGCGATCGTGTGGATCGCGTTGTTGACCTGACGATCGCCGCCGCGGTTGAGGCGGTGACGGACCGTCTTGCCCGATGAGGCAGGGATTGGCGCCGTCCCGTTGCAGCGCGCGAAGGCCGCCTCGCTCTTGAAGCGGCCCGGGTCGCAGGCGAGGAGCTTGGCGGCCGAGATCGGTCCCACGCCCACCTCTCCGAGCAGCGCCGGGGCAAGCGAGGCGACGAGCTGGGCGATCTCTGACTCATAGCGGGCAGCCTGCTCTCCCAGCTCGCGCGAGCGGGCCGCGAGGTCGCCCATCACCGCGAGCACCGCCCGCTCGGCGACCCCGGCGCCCTGGCGGGCGCGCATCCTCTGAAGGCGCCGCTCGAGCCGCTTGCCGCCGCCCTCGCCGAGGCGCTCGCGCAGCGCCACCGGCGCCGTGACGTGCAGCCCCTGCAACTGGTTGAGCAGCCGAGTGCGCTCGCTCACGCAGGAGCGGCGGGCTACCAGCAGCGCCGCGAGCGCTGCCCGCGCGCCGCCTGCCCTGGGCATCGAGAGGCCCTCGCCGGCAAGCACCTTCCGCGCCGCCGCCAGGGCATCGATGCGGTCAGACTTGCCGCCGCGCCGCTCACGTCGGCGCGGGCGCTCCACCTCCACGACCGAGTGGCCGGCACCTTGCAGATGCTCGCAAAGGCCGGCCCCGTAGCTGCCCGTGCCCTCGATCCCGAAGCACAGCTGCCGGCCACCGGCCGAGAGGCCGGTGGCCCAGCGCTCCAGCTCCCGGTAGCCGGCGGCACTAACCTCGATGACGAGCTCCCCGAGCAGCTGCCCGAGCTGATCGAGCGCCACCGCGAAGTGGCTGCCCTTGTGGGTGTCGACTCCGACTGCGACCATTGTCTCCTCCTCATCCTCATTGACCTGGGTGATGTGGAGGCCGCCGGACAGAGCTGTGTCGAGTGATGTCCAGGCTTCTATGAAGTCACGGCGGCATCCGTGGACGGCGGCGGGAGACAGATCCCAGAAAGGGCACTGGACGGCCAAGCGAATGTCGAGCCATCCCGCCGCCGCCCACACCCTCTTCGGGGTCTCGGACGCCACCACCCAGCCCCCTTGCGCTTGCCCTACGGGCTCACTTCAGGGGGCTGGCCCATCCCACTTCAAGAAGCCGGACAGGCCCCGCGAACTTACACAGCGAATGTTCGCGAAGCGGCGGAAATGCAATCCGGTGAATGCGCGGCGTTAGCCGCGCTCATCATTAGGCGCTAAGCGACCGCGAAGCGGGCGCGTGCGACTCAATTCGACCAGAGAGCCAACCGGCTCCTCCCACCCAACCTCAGCTCGCGTAGAGCTTCTCGATCTCGTCTTCGTGCTTGCTCGGCGACGACGGCGCGCTTGACCTTCAGCGTCGGGGTCAGCTCGCCGGTTTCCTGTGAGAGGTCGCGGGGGAGGATCGCGATCTTCTTGACCTGCTCGACCGGGGCGAATTTCTTGTTGATCGTCGTCGACGTGGGCTTCGATCGCGCTCAGCACATCGGCGTTGGCGGCGAGCTGCTCGGGGTCCTCGGGCAGGCCGTGCTCCTTGGCGTAGGCGGCGGCGTCTTCGGGGTCGAGAGTGACCAGGGCGACGAGGTAGGGCTTGCGGTCGCCGACGACGACGCACTGGGAGACCAGCGGGTACTGCTTGATTTCGCCCTCGAGGTTGGCCGGGGTGATGTTCTTGCCGCCCGCGGTGATGATGATGTCCTTCTTGCGGCCGGTGATCTTGATGAAGCCGTCGGAGTCGACCTCGCCGATGTCGCCGGTGTGCAGCCAGCCGTCGACGATCGTCTCGCGGGTCGCCTCCTCGTTCTTGTAGTAGCCCTGGAAGACGTTGGGCCCCTTGACCAGGATCTCGCCGTCCTCGGCGATCTTCACCTCGCAGCCGGGGAAGGGCTTGCCGATCGTGCCGACCTTGAAGTCCTCGGGGGTGGAGATCGTCGCCGCGGTCGAGGTCTCGGTCATCCCCCAGCCCTCGAGCACGAGCACCCCGGCGGCGTCGAAGAAGCGCAGGATCTCGGGGTTGATCGGGGCGGCGCCGGAGACGGCGAGGCGCAGGTCGCCGCCGAAGAGGCCGCGGATCTTCGAGAGCACCTGCTTGTCGGCGAACTCGTACTGCTTGCGCAGCAGGAAGCCGGGCTTGCGGCCGGAGCGTTCCGCCTCGCGCATCTTCTTGCCGACCCCGATCGCCCAGTCGAAGATCGCCTTCTTGAGGCCGCCCTCTTTCTCCATGCCGCTGGTCGCGGCGGTGTAGATCTTCTCGAAGATGCGCGGCACCGAGGGGAAGTAGGTCGGCTTCAGCTCCGCCAGGTTGGGCAGGATCTTCAGCGGGTCGCGCTCCCAGTAGGCGATCGTGGCGCCGAGGTCGAAGCTGCCGAACTGGATCAGCAGGGCGAAGGAGTGGGCGAGGGGGAGGTAGAGGTAGGTGACGTCTTCGTCCTCGATCACGCTGGTCTCGTTGACCATGTCGAGCATCGCCCGGTAGTTGCCGTGGCTGATGATGCAGCCCTTCGGCGGCCCGGTGGTGCCCGAGGTGTAGATGAAGGTGCAGACGTCGTCCGTGGTGACCGACGCGCCAGCGCGCCTCCCACTCGGCGGCGTCGCGGCCGGCGCCGCGCGCGGCGAGGTCGCTCGATCGAGATCGCGTCCTCGCTGGACCCGGTCATCCGCACCACGTGCTCGAGCAGCGGCAGCCGGTCGCGGACGGAGCGGATCTTCTCCAGCTGCTCGTCGTCCTCGACCACGACGACCTTGGCGTCGGAGTTCTCCAGCACGTAGCTGGCACTCCTCGGGCGAGTTGGTCTGGTAGATCGGGACGACGATGGCGCCGGCCGAGAGCGCGGCGAAGTCGAAGTAGGTCCACTCGGGCGCGGGTGTTGCCGAGGATCGAGACCTTGTCGCCCTTGTCGACGCCGAGGTCGATCAGGCCGAGCGAGAGCGCGCGGCGATCTCCAGCACCTGGTCGAAGCTGCGGTCGACCCACTCCCCGTCTTCCTTGTAGCGGACCGCGGGGGCGTCGCCGTAGCGCTCGCGCGGACAGCGGCAGCAGGTCGGCGAGGGTGGACGAATTGGTTCCCCGCTCCATCGCGGGGAAGTCTAGTTAAGGAGCTGTCAGGCCGAGCCTGGGGCTCGCCTGCGGCCTGCCGGCCCGGCTGCGCAGCGAGGTCTCGAAGAGGGTCCGGTCGATGCGGCCGTGGAAGATCGGGACGCCCATCTCGCATGCACTTGCCGATCACCTCCTGCCGCTTCATCTGCAGCTCGTCGGCAAGCTCGGCGGGCGTCAGGTGATTGGCCACGGCGGACCTCCCTTTGTCGTTGAAACTGGCGTAGGCACGATATTTACCCCTGATCGCCGGACGTGTCAAACGGCCATGCTCGCGCGCATTGTCCCCGCTATCGGGATCGCGGCAGCGGCCAGGCCGAGACGGGGTCGGGATAATGGCGCGGGATGCCCGCGACTGGCCGAGAACCCAGCGGGCCGACCCCGGGGCCGAGCCGATCCCCCGCCGCGGCCGGCTCTGGGTGCTGGCGATCCTGGCCCTGGCCCTGCTCGGGCTCGGCTACGCGATCGTCAGCATCTCCACCCAGAAGGCCGGGCGCAGCGTCGTCCACCTCGCCGGCATCGCCGAAGCCCAGGAAATCTTCGGCGGGGTGCCGCAGGAAGGCGATCGCCTCGGCTCCTCCGACGCCCCGGTGACGATCCAGGTCTTCAACGACCTGCAGTGCTCGAGCTGCCGCGAAGACTTCCTCAGCACGATCCCGGCTCTGGTCAACGGCTACGCCCGGCCCGGCGACGTCAAGCTGCTCTACCGCCACTACTCGAACAGCGAAAGCCCCCAGGAGCTCGGCTTCTACGGCGCCGAGGCGGCGGCCGACCAGGGCTACGGCTGGCAGTACACCTACCTCTTCTTCCGCAACCAGGACGAAGCGAAGCGGTTCGGCATCGACCAGGACTTCCTCGACTCGGTCGCCGGCGGGGTGGAGGAACTGAACCGCCCGAATGGCGCAGCTACCTGGAAGAAAACGGCGGCTCGACGGCGCGATCGCCAAGCAGCTGCAGGGCTACGAGGAACTCGGCGCCGGCCTCGGCATCCGCACCCGCCAGGCCGCGATCGTCAGCGGCCCGGCGGCACCGAAACCCTCCAGGACGGCCCGACCCTGGGCGAAATCGAAGCCGCGATCCAGGCGGTCCGGTAGTCGCGCGGCGGTCTGGGATAATCCCCGCCTCTCGGGGCGTGGCGCAGCCTGGTAGCGCGCACCGTTCGGGTCGGTGAGGTCCCCGGTTCAAATCCGGGCGCCCCGATGAGACGCGGCCAGACGCGCAAGTTGGGGCAAGAGCGCGTCGAAGACGAGGGCGTTTTGAGCTGCGGCGCGC